>CAWJCH010000015.1:0-521040 GCA_963841205.1 uncultured Chloroflexia bacterium
ACGTGCGCGTGGAAGACGTGCGCGTGGCCAACCTGGTCCGCAACCGTCACCTGGCCACGTCCATCGCGGAGTCCATCGCGGACGCCGGCTGGGCGCAGTCCCGGAGCATCCGCGAAGGCAGGGCAGCATGCGCCGGCCGTCGAGTCGTCGCGGTGCCACCGGCGCATACCTCGCAGGATTGTTCAGGCTGCGGGGCACGCGCGCCGAAAAGCCTCAGCGTGCGCACCCACGTCTGCCCCACCTGCGGGCTGGTCCTGGACCGCGACGAGGACGCGGCCCGGAACATCCCATGGGCCGGGCAGGCCCTTCGGGGACTCGCGGGGCTGCCCGCGGGGACGAACCGAGAATCCGCCACGCTTTAGGGCGTGCGGAGTGTCAGAGCCCCTTCGGATTGAGGTAAGAACGTTGGCGGGGTGCCAAGTGAGTGCGACCGGCGTCGCGGAACGGCCCCTTGCCCACTCGGAGGAGACGCCACGATGAGCGCCGTTAGCCGCCTGCTGGCCCGCGTTGGAAAGCTGCCGCCCGCCGAGACGTATCGAGTTCGATCACGCGCGACCTGCGGACGCCGATGCGCGACGGCGCGGTGCTGCTGGGCGACCACTACACCCCGCGCGACCATCCACCCCGCCCGACGGTGCTCGTCCGCTCGCCGTACGGGCGCGCCGGCTCTGGGCGTGCTCTACGGTCGAATCTTCGCCGAGCGCGGTTTCCAGGTCTTCATCCAGAGCGTGCGCGGCACCTTCGGCTCCGGCGGCACCTTCGATCCCTTCCGCCAGGAGCATGATGACGGCCTCGATACGGTCGCGTGGATCCGCCAGCAGCCCTGGTTCACCGGCGCCTCTTCAGCATCGGCGCGAGCTACCTCGGCCTCACCCAGTGGTCCGTTGCGCCCTACAGCGACGCCTCAGGGCCATCGCGCCGCAGATCACCGCCTCCGACTTCTCGCGCCCACAGCACCCTGGCGGCGCCTTCTCGTACCAAGACATCCTCAGCTGGTCGCACATGATGAGCATCCAGGAGCGCCGCTTCCGCCTCGCCACCATCCTCTCGCGACCCGCGAAACGCCTCGAGGCCGCCTACTCCACCCTGCCGATCGAAGACGCCGATCTCGCCGCACTCGGCAAGCGTATCCCCTTCTACGGACCGTTTCTGGAGCACACGCCAGGCGATGAGTGGTGGCAGCCCGCCGAGAACAGCGCCCACATCGGCGACATCACCGGGCCTATCGCCTCGTCGGCGGCTGGTACGACATCTTCCTCCCCTGGCAGCTTGACGACTATCGCCTGCTCCGCGAGGCGGGGCGCGATCCCTCGCTGCTGATCGGTCCCTGGACGCACGGGCAACCAGCGAGCGTCGGGCCGATGCTTCGCGAGGCGCTCCGCCTCTTTGGGGCGGAGTCCTCCGGCAAGCGCGACGCCAATCGCCGTCCACCTGTGCGCATCTATGTGATGGGCGCGAAAGAGTGGCGCGATCTCGACGCGTGGCCGCCCACGCCGCGCCGCACCGAACGCTGGCATCTCCAGCCGGGCGGCGGACTGGCCCCCACCGTCCCTGCGGACTCCGAGCCTGATCGCTACCGCTATGATCCAGCCGACCCGACGCCGGCGGTCGGTGGTCCGATACTCGGCGCGACCGCTGGCGCGAAAGACAACCGCGCACTTGAGGCCCGCGCCGATGTGCTCGTCTATTCCAGTGCGCCCCTCGCCGAAGACCTCGAAGTGATCGGCCCCGTTAGCGCCGAGATCTACCTGCGCTCTAGCAACGAGCACACGGACGTCTTCGTGCGCCTCTGCGACGTCGCCCCCGACGGCAAGTCGCTCAACATCTGCGACGGCATTCTGCGCCTCACCCCCGGCGCGCCCGCCGCTGATACGGACGGGGTCCGTTGCGCGCCCGTCGTTCAGTTCTGGCCCACGGCGCACCGTTTCCTGCGCGGACACCGCATCCGCGTGCAGGTCGCCAGCGGCGCGTTCCCACGCTTCTCCCGCAACACCGGCAGCGGCGAGCCGCTCGCCACCGCGACGAAGCTGATCGCCGCCGACCAGACGATCTATCACGACGTGGCGCACCCCTCGGCGATGCTGCTGCCCGTGATATAGCCCTCACGATCAAGCACGTCGATCAGAGTGGTGCGCGTCACCAGCGGGATGACCCAGGGCCGTGAGGCCGTGTAGGGCGAGATCTGCACGAACTCGCCAGTAGAGCCGGTCTCGAAATGAAGCGGTTCGCACGCGATGGCAGCAGGAATGGGATGCAGCTAGCGGAGGCGCACCGGGGTGCTATCCAGCCTCCTCTGCCACCACCTCCGTGGCGGCATCACCTCGTACCGGCGATCAGGCGTTCGCGGTCGAACAACGCGGACACGAGCCGCCAGCCCAGCACATCAAGGATCAGGAGCGCTGCCGCGATCCAGAGGGCCAAGCCGAGCGACGCGGGGATCACGCCGAAGGCGATGAGGTACGCCACCACGAGGGTGGGCAGCCCCGTGATGGCGGCAAGCTGCTGGGCGGCACGGACATCATTCAGGCGCGTGGAAATCGCGAGGGCGACCCAGATCGAGAACATGGCGAGGAGCGGCGTGAACAGGACCTGAACGAGCACGTCCGGCACCTGGAGGACCGCCGCTGCCACGGCCGGCTGGGCGAGGAGCTTTGTAGCAGTGAGGAAGAGCGCGTACACCGCGTACGCGACTATCGAGCGTCGGGACGAGGGCCGCCAGGGCCTTGGCCAGCAGCAGCTCCTCGCGCCGAATGGGCGTCGTGAGCACCGGCTCGAGCGTACCCTGCTCGCGCTCGCCAACCACCGCGTAGCCGGCAAGAACCGCCGGCAGGATCGCCGGGATGCCGAGCAGGATCACCAGCGGATCGCCGTTGAGGAGCACGTTGGCGTCCGACGCGGGCAGGGCGATGACCTCGATCAACGGGAAACCGACGATGCCGAGGGGAAGGAAGGCCATCGTGGCCACGATCGTGCCCGTGCGCCGGTATTCGCGGATCTCCTTGCGGGCGAGGGCTCCCACACGGGTCGTGCTTGCGCTCATTGCTTACCTGCCTCCACGTCCTCACCGATCAGCTCCAGATAGACATCTTCGAGGGTATGTTGCGACTCGGCGATCGAAAGCACATCGGCGCCCGCCGCGACGAGGGCGCGCGTGACCGCGGGCGCGGCCACGGTGGGATCGGCGACGGTGAGGAGATAGGCGCTGGAAGCTTCTTGCTGCCAGGTCGTGACCGCCGGGAGGCCGCTAAAGACCTGGCCAGGATCGCGGAGCGGCTCGAGCGTTCTGACCGCGAGGGTCTGGGCAAACAACCGCTGGCGCAGCTCGGCGGGGCGGCCGATCGCGCGCAGGGTGGAGTTCAGGAGCGCGACCCGGTCGCAGAGGCGCTCCGCCTCCTCCAGGCGGTGGGTCGTGAGAAAGATCGTCACGCCCTGCTGGCGCAGCCCGGCGATCAAGTCGTGGACCTCGCGCGCGGCGACCGGGTCGAGGCCCGAGGTCGGCTCGTCGAGGAAGAGCACGTCCGCATCGTTGAGCAACGCCCTGGCCAGACTGACGCGCTGGCGCAGGCCCTTTGAGAGCTTGCCGCACAGGTCGTTGGCCCGCCCGGCCAGGTTGACCGCGCGGAGCGCGCGCTCGATGCGCTCTCGGGCATCGGGCAGGGCATAGAGCCCGGCGAAGCACTCGAGGTTCTCGACGACGCTCAGGCGGAGGTAGAGCCCCGGCGCCTCCGGCATGATTGCGATGCGTTGGCGGATCGCCGCGCCGTTCTCCGACGTGAGCGGGAGGCCAGCGACCGTCGCCGAGCCGGAGGTCGGGGCGATGAGCGTGCCGAGCGTCCGCACGGTCGTCGTCTTGCCGGCGCCGTTTGGCCCGAGAAAGCCGAAGACCTCGCCGAAGCCGATCTCGAACGAGACATCTTGGAATGCGACCCGGTCACCGAAGCGCTTGGTCAGATTGTGAGCAGAGAGCGCTGGACCACTCAGCTTCCCCGCTGTTGCCGCTACCTGCGCCATGCTCATAAAGCGTTCACCTCGCACGGTCGATGCACTCGCGCTCCGTCCTACCGCCGAGGCCGATGGTATCGACGCGGGAATATCTCGCCCCGGTTCGGGAGCGGGCTGAGTGGGCTCGGGCCCCTGACCCCCAGCGTGTCCGCGGTCGCGCTCAAAGCAGCGCCGCGGGTCCTCCCTTGGCATTCCACATCAACAGCCTACTCTTGATGAGGCTGAGGCGCAAGCGCCCCGCGAGTAACCGCGCCATCGACAGACGGAAAGGCAGGGTGCGTACCTACAATCACGAGCGTGCGCCAGTCATCGGCGCGTGGTCGGCCGGTACGGGCCGGAGGCGGAGGCAGTGGCCGGATGGATGCCCACTGCCCGTCAGTAAAAACTAGGACGGTAAAGCCCTCTTGACCGAGAGAAGTACGCTGGGGACAGGCAGGAGGCGCTGGGTCGGAAGAGGGGGTGGGGGATGGGACGACGCGGGAGTCGGTCAGCTGCCGGCCACGAGCAGGTACTCAGTCCGCTCCACGACGAGTGCAGTGTGTGTGGGCACCGCTTGTGGATGGCCTATCATCACCATCGCACGGTCGTGCGCCTCGACGGGTTGTGGCACCTGACCATCCGTGTCCGGCACTGCGTGAACGCCCTCTGCTCGCAGTATCATCGCGCCTATGTGCCCGAAGAAGCGGGCGCTTGGGCGCTGCCCCAAGGCGAGTTTGGTCTCGACGTCATCGCGCTCATTGGGCAGCTGCGATCGCGCGAGCAGCGCAGTGTGCCCCAGATCCATCACCTGCTCCGCGAGCGGGGGGTAGCGATCGCCGAGCGCAGCGTGACCGTGTTGCTGCACCGCTACGAGGAGTTGGTGGCGCTGCGCCTGGCCGATCCGGCGCGACTGCGGCAGCGCCTGGCAGGACAAGGTGGGGTCATCTTGGCGCTCGATGGCTTGCAGCCGGATGTGGGACACGAGGTCTTGTGGGTGCTGCGCGACGTGATCTCGGGCGAGCCGCTGCTGGCGCGCAGCCTCTTGGGGGCGACCGCGGACGATCTCGCGCCATTGCTCGAAGACGTGCACACGGTCCTCACGGGCGAGCGAGCCGAGGACGCCATCCCCATTCGCGGCGTGATCTCCGATGGGCAGGTCTCCATCCGCCACGCGGTGGCCCGTGTGCTGCCCGGGGTGCCCCACCAGCTCTGCCAATTTCATTACCTGCGCGAAGCGGCGCGGCCGATCTTCGAAGCGGACCGGCACGCCAAGAAGGAACTCAAGAAGCGCGTGCGCGGCGTGCGCCCGATTGAGCGCAGTCTCGAAGTTGAAGACAGCCAGAGCGAGGCGGAGGCCCAAGCGGCGCGGGGCGATTGCTTGGCGGTGCGCAGCGCCCTCACCGACGACGGGCGCCCGCCGCTGGCCGCCTCGGGCCTCAAGCTCAAGGGGCGGCTCGAGGCGATTGCCGACTCGCTCGAGCGGGTGCAGCACGTCCGAGCGGCGCCAGCCAACGGAGCACCGGGGCAGGGGGGCTGATCAAGCCGCTCGCCCGGTTACTGGGACTGCTGCGGCACGGATTGGCGGCGACCGCGCCCCTGTGGCCACCGATCCAGACCGCCTATGCCCTGGTCCACCAGGCGGCCCATCTGCTCGCCAACCACGACGACCTGGACGGGGCGGCGCTGAGCCAGACCTACCGGGAGCAGGTGCTGACCCCCCTGCGCGCCCACCAAGCGCCAGGGGATCCGCTGGCCCTCGCCACTACCCACTTCGCCAAGGTAACGGCCAGCTACTGGCCCGGGCTGTTTCACTGCTACGACGTGGCGGGCCTGCCGCGTACCAACAACGATTTAGAGCAGTACTTCGGCGCCGCACGCCACCTGGAGCGGCGCGCGACCGGACGCAAGGGCGCTTCGCCGGCGCTGGTCGTGCGCGGAGCGGTGCGGGTGGTGGCGCTGCTGGCGATGCGGCAGCAGGCCTTCGCGGCTGATGAGCTGCGCCCGCGCGACATCGCCGCCTGGAAGGCGCTGCGCCAGCGCACTGACGCCCGCCACCACACACGGCGCGCCCAGGCCCGCTTCCGCCGCGATCCCGCCACCTACCTAGCAACCTTAGAGGAACAACTGCTCAAGCCGGCTTTACCGTCCTAGAAAAAAATGCATGGCGGCCATGCGGCCACGCTAAGGCATCTACTCGGCGTTTCGAACTGGCTTGTAGGTGCACGCCGGGAAAACGCACATCCCCCGCTGCTCCGTATGCTGGAGGCGGGGGATGGCACGAGATGGTTCTCGGCGAACGTCGGCCTCTTAGAGGGCCGGCTCGAAGAGTGGCTCGGGGGCCACATCGCCGATCTCGCTGGTCAGGCGCTCCGCAGGCTGGCGGCCACGCAGCGGGATCTCGCGCAGGAAGAGGCGCCCAACGCCGAGCAGCATCATCACCATGCCGATAGCGAAGGCCAGCGTCACCGACGTGGAGAAGCTGTCCTTGACGTTCGTGGCAAACTGCGCCGCAAGGCTGGAACTGCTGTGGACCGAGTGTTGGTGCGCGGAGTGACGGCATGTGAGGCGGCGTTCAGCGTTCCAGGGTTGCTCAGCTTGCTCGTGTCGACGTATGGCGCGAGCGCGGCAGGCATGCACTCGACGTCTTGCTGGTGAAGGTGTTGGTCACAATCGCGCCCAGCACCGCGACGCCGATCGAGGCTGCCCAGCGAGCGGAAGAAGGTCAGCGACGAGGTCACCTGTCCGATCTTGTCGCGGGTGAAGGCGTTCTGCACGATGATGGTGAAGAGGCTCATCAGCAGCGCCGATGCCCAGACCGGTGATCACCATGTTGCGCACCAGCTCGCCGTTGGTCGTGGTCGGACGTCATGCGCGAGAGCAGGAACATGCCGAAGCGCGCCGACGACGAAGCCGACCATCGCCAGCATCTTGTAGCGACCGGTGCGCGAGAGCAGCTGGCCGCCGACGATGCTGCTGATGATGAAGCCGATCATCATCGGCGTGATGACCAGACCGGAATTCGTCGCCGATCTGGCCGAGACGCTCCTGCACGAAGAGCGGTCAGGATAGGCGATCGCGCCAAACATCCCCGCGCTGAGCGAGGAACATCGTGAACGATCGAGATGGCGAAGATGTCGGTCTTGAAGAGCCGCGGGCTGATGATCGGCTCGGCGGCTGGCGCAGCTCGATGTAGATGAAGGCGGCCAGCACCAACGCCGCGAGGACGAAGAGGCCGAGTGATCTGCCACGAGTTCCAGGCGAGCTCGGTGCCGTCACGTTGACCGCCCAGAGAGCGCCAGCAGCAGCGGCACCGCCCAGACGATCAGGAGCGCCGGCGCCAAGGTAGTCGATCGCGATGCTGCGCGTCGGACGAGCAGTCTGGGCACGCGAGGCCGGCGGTGACGAGCGCTAAGGCGCCGACCGGCATGTTGATGTAGAAGACCCAGCGCCAGCCCCAGTTATCGGTGATCGCGCCGCCGAGCAGCGGCCCGACGATCGTGGCGAGTCCGAAGACGGCGATGAAGAGTCCCTGCCACTTGCCGCGCTCGGCCGGCGGGAAGATGTCGCCGATGATCGCCAGCGCAATCGGCATCAGCGCGCCGGCGCCCAGTCCCTGGATGCCGCGATAGAGCGACCAGCTGCGCCATGTTCTGGCTGGTGCCCGAGAGCGCCGAGCCGATCAGGAAGATCGACCATGCCGCCGAGGAAGAAGATACGGCGACCGTAGATGTCGGAGAGCTTGCCGATAGATCGGCACGGTAACCGTCGAGGCGAGCAGGTAGGAGGTGACAACCCAGGTGTAGTTCGGCTGCCGCCGCCCAGGTGCACCGATGACCTGCGGCAGCGCCGTACCGACGACGGTCTGGTCGAGCGCCGCGAGCAGCATGCCGAGCATCAGCGATACGATTATCGGGATAATTTGCTTGATGTCGAAATGCGGGGTCTCGTCGGCCCTAGCCGCGCCGTTCGAGCCCGCTACCAGACTTGGGTCATTCGTCGCGAGAGACTGTGCCACTGGTTACTCCTACTGTGTCTGCTGGCTGGTTGTGCTTGTGCGTTGTCTCAGCCTGCGAGTGCGGCGCGGTTCGTTCCGCGATCGCACGGAGCGACTGCATCCCCTGACGAAGTGCGGTCAGATCGTCCGGCGACATCGCCTCGAGCCACTGGGCGAACCGGTCGAGGTTGCCCTGGCGCAGCCGGGTGACGAGCTCTTCGCCGGCCTCGGTGCGCGTCACCAGCGTGCGGCGTCGGTCGGTCGCGTCCTCCGTGCGCCGGGCGAGGCCGAGTTGCACCAATCGATCTACCAGGATGCTGGAAGCCGGCTTGCCGATGTCTAGACATGCGGCGATGTCGGAGATGGTGGTGTCGCCGTCGGCGGCGAGCAGCATCAGCGTTCGCAGTTGCCCGATCGAGAGATCGAGCGCCGTCCAGACCTTCCAGTCGGGCCCTTTCATGCAATGAGAAACGGCGTTCTGGGCCTCAAGCACCGCGCGTACATCATTGGAGTAGCGGGAGAGGTCGTCCATTGCGGCCTCCTTTCGTTCGTGATAGAAATATATTACAGCAATTGTTTCGATTTGTCAAACCAATTTCAAAGCGACAACTATTTCCCGTTCGGAGAATGGTTTGGTGTTCCGTTATACCAGGTCGCGGCATGCCGTTGTCGTTTGTCGCCGCGCCAAGTTCTGGGCCCACCACGGGGGGCATCGGAGCCATTCTCCAACTGTACGGTGCGACGGCGTATTATGCGTATCTTGGGCCGAGCTCAGCAACATGCGCCGCAGGTATTGATAGGTTCATCTCAAATCTTCGGCGCGGATACCCCCGGCTTTAGCTGCAGGGAGGAAGCGCCGTCTCCTTTCACATGGTATCCTGTTTTGTGTACCGCAGGGCCTGCGGGAATTTACGCCTGTGGAGCGGGGCCGAGAACCATGGTCCCAACGAGCGTGTGAGACCGCCCCAGGGCATCTGGACGGCAGTGCTCGGCCCAGGAATCCCCTAGCTTTAGCTATGGGGAGTGGTCAATGGGCTATTATGCTATTCAACTAGAGCCTGTTGTGGACTCGAGGTCGAGGGGTGGTAGCATGGGGCATGTCTACTCCTCCCCTGACACGCAAGCCCTATCCGAGTGACGTCAGCGACGAGGAATGGGCCTTCGTCGCTGCCTACGTGAGCGCTGGTACGCGAGGACGCGCCGCAGCGGCGCCACGACCTGCGCGAGGTCTTCAACGGCCTGCGCTGGTTGGTGCGCACCGGCGCGCGAGTGGCGCATGCTGCCGCACGACTTCCCGCGTTGGGACGCCGTCTACCAGCAGACGCGCCGCTGGCTCGACGCCGGCGTCTTCGAGGCGATCGTGCACGACCTGCGCACCCTGCTGCGCCTGGAGGCGGGGCGCACCGGCCCGCCCACGGCGGCCATCCGGGACAGCACGACCCTGCAGAGCACGCCCGAGAGCGGTGGCCGGGCCGGCGACGACGGGCACAAGCGGCGCAAGGGCTCGAAGCTGCACGCCGCGGTCGACACGCTCGGCCATCTGCTGGCGCTGCAGGTCACGCCGGCCGACGCCCACGACCGGGCCCAGGTCGACGTGCTGGCCGCGGCGGTCCAGGAGGCCACCGGTGAGACCGTCGAGCTGGCCGACGTCGACCAGGGCTACACCGGCGACGAGCCGGCGGATGCCGCGGCGACCCACGGCATCCGCCTCGAGGTCGTCAAGCTGCCCGAGGCCAAGCATGGCTTCGTCCTCCTGGCCCAAGCGCTGGGTCGTCGAGCGCGGCTTCGCCTGGGCCGCCCGCTTCCGCCGCCTGGCCCGCGACTACGAACGCCGGCCCCAAGTCCTGGCGGGCCTGCATTTCCTCGCCTTCGCCTGCCTCATGCTCCATCGGCTGACCCCTGTACTGCTAGTCCACAACAGGCTCTAGCTCTAGAGCACGGCACCGTCGTCGCGAGCGATGTGGTCAACGCGGCCTGCGCCGCCCGCGATAACTTCGCGAACTGCACCCAGGCGCTCGGCTGGATGGATTTTTTGAAAGTCATCCCCGCGAGCGAAATCTGGATGATCCAGGGGGTCGAGACCGCCCTTTTTTCGGGCTCCTTGCCCTGGGGCTGCTCGCCTTCGCGGTCTGGTTCATCGCGCGACGCGGAGAATGAGGTCAGCCGCTCCCGACTCGTTCTGCGCTCTATGGTGAGATACGTGGCCGCAGCTCACATGCAACGCAGTTCGCATGTGAGCGCTCTTCTCGCGCAGGCAGCGTCGTCTATTCGTTTCGGATCGCGACGTAGCGTCCGGTGAAACGCACCGCCGCGCGCAGGCCATCGTGAATCTCGACGGCCAGCTTCACGCGCGCCTTGCCCTTGCGCCTCAGACCCTCCGTCAGCAGCTCGATATCCATGGCGGGCGGCAGCGCGCAAGTCGCCGTGAAGTCGCCACGCACGGGCAGGTGGTAATGCGTCTCGTTCTCTTGGATTACGATCGTCGCGGCGAGGTGGCGCTCGCGGAGCAGCAGCCAAGCCAACCCCCAGCCGGCCAGCGTCGCCACCGCGTTGAGGCTGCCGGCGAAGGCCGTCGCTTTGTGGTTGGTGTTCGGGGCGAGCGGCGCGCCCAGCACCAGCCCCGCCGCGTCATAGCGCAGCACCGTGATGCCGATCGCGGTGCTGACTGGGATCTCGTGGTCCAGCGTCGCCTGGAGGGCGGCGACCAGATCGCGTTCGCGTTCGTCCACGTCGCCGCCTCCGCGCGCTTCCGCCGCGCTAATCCTCCAACGTCACACCGAGGAAGTCAGCGAGGACGCGCACCACCAGCGCGTGATCCTCCGCCTGCGGCAGACCCGACACGGTGATCGTTCCGACGCCGCCGACATTCTTGACGATCGCCGGGAAGGCGCCGCCATGCGCGGCATACTCACGCGGATCGACCAGCGCCCGCGCCTCCAGCGTCGTCCCCGTGCTGGCGTAGAACTGCCCGATGTAGTACGAGCTGTGGCCGAAGCGGTTGACGACGCGGTTCTTGCGCTGAATCCAGGCGTCGTTGTCGGCGGTGGTGCCCGGCAGCGCGCAGTGGAAAAGCTGCTGCCCGTTGCGGCAAATATCCACCGTGAGGGACTTGCCCTCTGCGCGCGCCGCCTCGACCAGCCGGCTGCCGATCGCGATGGCCGTATCATTGGTAAACTCGTCGAGCTGCAACAGCTCTTCCTGTCGCAGCAACCGCGCCAGCAGTCCCTCGTAGTCCGCCGTCTCGGCCATGCTCCGCCTCCGCCAAACAAAAAGGCGACCCCTCCGCGAAGAGGAATCGCCCGAACCGGTCGGGGCGAGAGGATTTGAACCTCCGACCCCCACAACCCCATTGTGGTGCGCTACCAGGCTGCGCTACGCCCCGGCGTGCCCAGACGATACCATACGCCAGAGCCAAGCGTCAAGCCACCGCGCGCCGCGTGTCGTTCGCTACTTGCCGCCCTTGACCTGCCCAGCGATGAGCACCCAGAAGACGGCGATGATGATCGCGCCGAAGAGCGCCGCGAAGATGCGCACGCCCTCAAGGATGAACTCGAAGGGCAGGTGCACGTACGCGGAGAATATCGCCGCGCCAATGATGGTGACGATCACGGCGGCGAGCAAACTCCCAAGTTTCTTCGACGTCAACCGCTCGGTGACGCCGTTCACGGCGATCGCCAGGACGATGAAGATGATGAGTTGGATCAGGTTGATGAAAAACGGCGGATTCAGCGCGCCAAACAGCTGGATGGTCACGCTCGTCTGATGGAAAATCAAATCGAAGATGCTGCCGGGCGTGATGGGGAAGTTGTAGCTGCCGATGTCTCCGAGCGCGAACATGTTTCGTCTCCTCCGCGGGCACTCGCCCGCTGCACAGTTGGGCCATGCCGGCCCGGGATGAAGACTCCGCGTTGCCCCGCCGCGCGATGCCAGGATGAATGCGGCGTGGCGCTCAACACATGAGCGCCCGTCTGCATGCTACAGGTCCTGTCAAACACTGGCAAGTGCGCCGTTTGCGCGCGAGCATAGGACCCCTCTATATTCAGCAACCGTCGTGCCAAAAAGAACGGGACAGTGTTAAGAGTATCAGGCGAGCCGCATGACGATCGGCGCCGCTACAATCTCCCCCCGAGAGCACGCAACACACACCAACCCAGCAGCGGGAGATCGCACCATGGACTATCGACGGCTCGGGCGCGCGGGATTACGCGTCTCGGTGATCGGCCTGGGCGGCAATACTTTCGGCCGCTATGCCGACGCCGAGCGCACGGCGAGCATCTTGCGCCGCGCCATCGACCTCGGCGTCAACCTGGTCGACACAGCGGACATCTACGGCGCCGGCGCCTCGGAGGAACTGATCGGCAAGGCGCTAGCCGGTCACCGCGACGAGATCTACCTCGCCACCAAGGTCGGCATGAAGTTCGGCGAGGGGCCGAACGAGACCGGCTCCTCGCGCGCGCACGTCATCGCCAGCTGCGAGGCCAGCCTGCGTCGCCTGCGGACCGACCACATCGACCTGTACCAGATCCACCAGTTCGATCCCGAGACGCCGCTCGAAGAGACGCTCTCCGCGCTGGACGCTCTCGTGCGCTCCGGCAAGGTGCGCTACATTGGCTGCTCGAACTACACGGCATGGCAGGTCGTGCACTCGCTCTGGATCAGCGACCGCGAGCACTTCGCGTCCTACGTCTCCGTGCAGCCCGAGTACAACCTGCTCGCTCGCGAGGCCGAGCGTGAGCTGCTACCCGCCTGCCAGGAGCTTGGCCTCGGCGTGATCCCCTACTTCCCGCTGGGCGCGGGCATCCTCACGGGCAAGTACAAGCCGGGCGAGCCGGTGCCGGAGGGCACGCGCGGCTACAACAATCCCAACTTCGAGCGCCGCCTGCAACCCGCCGCGTTGGAGACGGTGCAGCGGCTCGACACCTGGGCGCGCGAGCGGGACCACACCGTCGGCGAGCTGGCGCTGGCCTGGCTGGCGGCGCAGCCCGCCGTCTCCACCGTCATCGCGGGCACGACCCACCCCGAGCAGGTGGAAGCGAACGTGCGCGCCGCCAGCTGGAAGCTCACCGCGGACGACCTCGCCGCCGTGGAAAGGGTGCTCGCCGGAACGCAGGAGTAGCGCGCCGCCGACGATGGGCGCCGCTCAGGCGTCGGAGTGGCCCGGCTGCCACGCGGTGGACGTGGCCCACTCCTCGGCGGCGAAGGCGATCAGATCGCATGCCGAATCTTTGATGTCCGTGTAGGTGTAGCGGTCGTCGCGCAGCAGATCGGCGAGCTGCATCTTCAGCCGGGCGTAGGCCGCGGCGGAATCCGGGTGGGCACGGAGGTAGTCGCGGAAGAGCAGCGGATAGCGCTGATTCGCCCGCCCTTCCACGCGGACGTGCAGGTGCGTGGAGCGCTGGCCCTCCGGCGGCGCGAAATACTGCTTCGCCCACTCGTCCGGTGCTTCGCTCGCCCCCGGCGGCACGTGATCGCGCGTGATATCCGCCCGCAGCGTGTAGCCCAGCGACGCCAGCACGGCGGCGATGCGCCCGTCGAGCGCCCGCACCGCGACCTGCACGTCGATGATATCCTTCGCCGCCAGCCACGGCACGGAGGTCGAGCCGATGTGGTCAATGCGGGTAGCGAGGTTGCCGAGCGCCAGCTGCAGCGGCGCCGCGATCTCCGCGAACTCGCTAGGCCAGCTTGCACGATACGCGACGATCTCCAGCGCCGTTCCCTGCGAGTGGGGGGTGCTCACGAGATCTTCTGGAGCTTGGCGAAGGCGGCATCGAGCTCCTTCTTGCCAGCGCGGTTGAACGTCACCACCACCGTTGTTGAGCCGGCGTTCTCGCTCACCTTCAGCACGATGCCCTCGCCGAAGAGGCGGTGCATCACGCGGTCGCCCGGCTGGAGCGTCACCGGTTCCGCGTCGGCCACGGCGGGCGCTGACGGCTCGTCGAAGGTGGTGTCCATCGGCGGCACATACGCGGGCGGGCGCGACGTGTAGCCACCCGAGCTGCCGCCGCGCTGACCGGTCGGCGCGCTGCCCCAGCCGCCCAAGCCCGCCGCGCGCCCCGTCGCCGAGCCACCGGCGGGGATCGCCGCGTGCTGCGACCGCTGTCGGGTAGCAACGATCAGCGCCGCGGGAATCTCGTCCAGGAAGCGCGACGCCTCCTGGAAGCTGCTATTGCCACCGTAGAACGAGCGTCGGAAGGCGCGCGTCAGGTAGAGCCGCTTCATCGCGCGGGTGATGCCGACGTAGGCCAGCCGCCGCTCCTCCTCGAGCTCGGCCTGGTTTTCGAGCGAGCGCGAGTGCGGCAGCACGCCCTCCTCCAGCCCGACGATGAAGACCACCGGATACTCCAGCCCCTTCGCCGCGTGCAGCGTGATCAGCGTCACGGCATCCTTCTCGTCGGTGACCAACGTGCCGTTCTCGCCAGACTGCGTCGTGTCCGCCCCGCCGACCAGCGCGACGTTCTCGAGGAAGAGCGCCAGCGCCACGTCCGGCTCGATCTCCGAAAAGTCCTCGGCGACGCGACGCAGCTCGAGGACGTTGGCCCAGCGCTCTTCGCCCTCGTCCGTGCCGTCACGCAGCTCGGCGGCGTAGCCGCTGCGCTCCAGCAGGCGATCGACGAGACGGGGCAACGGCTCCTCCTGGGCGAAGGTGCGCAGATCGGTCAGCAGCGTGGAGAAGCCCGCCAGGGCGCGCTTGCCCGCCGTCGCCAGCGTCGGATGCTCCTCGACCTGCGCCAGCGCATCCACCATCGAGATCTGCTTCGCCCGCGCCCACGAGCGCAGCTCGCCGAAGGTCTTCGGGCCAATCTTGCGGTTCGGCACGTTGATCACGCGCTCCAGCGAGACGGCATCCTGGGGGTTGGCGATCAGGCGCAGGTAGCCCAGCACGTCCTTGATCTCTTTGCGGTCATAAAACTTCTTGCTGCCGATGACCACATACGGCGTGCGCGAGCGGAAGAACTGCTCCTCGAAGGCGCGCGACTGCGCGTTGGTCCGGTACATCACGGCCACGTCGCGCAGCTTGAATCCCTCGTTGCGCGCCAGGCGGTTGATCTCGTTGGCGACGTATTCGGCCTCGGCTTCTTCGTTATACGCCTCGTGCAGCCCGATCTTCTCGCCGCCCGCCGTCTGCGTCCAGAGCTTCTTGTCCTTGCGCGTGCGGTTCTGCCGCACCACACCATGCGCCGCGTCGAGGATCACCTGCGTCGAGCGATAGTTCTGCTCGAGCATGACGATCTGCGTCGCCGGGAAGTCCTGCTCCAGCTGGAGCAAGACCTTCGGATTCGCCCCACGCCAGCTGTAGATCGAGTTGTGCGTGACGATGCCGTTGGCGATGAAGTTATGGGTCCTCTTGATATCGAGATCGTAGACCGGCATTGTCAAAGGCACGGTTTCCACAGCCTCAACGAGGTCGTAGCCGCCCTGGGCGTCAAACATCACCATACCGGGACGCACTGATGCGGCTGGCAGGAACGGCAGCGCCTTGTTCTCGATCACATCGGTACCGCCGTTTTTGCCGAGACAGGCGACAAATATCTTGTCCGCGTTGATCGCCTTGCAGATGCGCTCGGCCATTTCGAGTACGACGGAGATGTCGGTGCTCATCGCCTGACAGCGCCAACTCGACGTTCCCGCTGCTGGCTTCTCGTCGCGCACCCGCAGCCCCAGCGATTCCAACACTTCTCGTGCTCCGAGATCGTTTCCGACCAACGCGAGCCGATGCATTGGTGCGCTGCCCCGCCGATCGGCACACAAGGTGATCACGACATGGTGCCGATTGGAGCTGCGCGAGTGTGGGCGGAAATGCGGATGCTCCAGCGAGAGGCCAAGGTCAGCGAGGAGCCGCTTGCCATTTGTCTCGGTATCAAATGCCTCGAAGACACGGCGGATGTAGGTCGCATCATGCACCAGGCCATTGACGGAGCCGCCCTTTCGTGGCGTAAACGGCAGCGTCGGGATGTTGTAGCGCAACGACAAGATGTACTCGTGAACTCGCGCCTCGTTCTCGTTTTCGTGAGTTGAGACGACCCATGACGCATCCGCGTGCTCATGGCGTGTCCGCTGCATGAAACCCACGACGGGCTTGATCTGCCCGTTGGTGTAGACCTGCGACGTACCCAGACGGAAGCCGACACCGCGCTTGTGCATGAGGTAGGTGTGGTAGAGTTGCGGCGTAACGCCGAGTCGATAACCCGCGAAATGCACATGCTCCGGCGTGCTGACGAGTGTTCGCCCAGTGCGCGTCGTGATCCGAATGCCCTGGTCGCGTTCGTCACGTTTGGCCGTCGCTTGCACCGTCGCTGGACGGAAGTCACCGCTGCCGTAAGCCGAAAGAACGCGGTCGCCCTCACGGATCTCTTCAATTGGCCGCAGCGTGAAGTCCGCCATCGTGATCAGCGTGCCTTCCACCAGACACTGATCATCGTCCGCGACGGCGCAGATATTCCTGTGTCCCGGCGTCTCAGGCGTGCCGCCGGCGAGCAGGCGCACCAGCTCATACTGCGCCGTGTTGGTGTCCTGGAACTCGTCCACGTGGAGGTAGCGATAGCGATTCTGATATTGTCGCAGCACCTCGGGATTGCGCCGCCAGAGCTGATACGTCAGCAGGATCAGATCGTCGAAGTCGGCGGCGTTGTTCTCGCGCAGCAGCTCTTCGTAGCGCTTGTAGACCCGCGCTGCCACCTCCTCGATGTACTTGTTGGCGCGCTCGGCGAACTGCACCGGGCTGAGCAGATCGTTCTTCGCCCGCGAGATGATCGCGTGGATCGTGCTCGGCTTGTACTGCTTCTCGTCGAGGTTCATCTCGCGCAGCACCTGCTTCACCAGCGTCTGCTGATCGCCGTCGTCGTAGATTGCGAAGTTGTCGGAGATGCCCAGCCCCGCGCGCTCGCCCTCGCGCCGCAAAATGCGCGAACAGATCGAATGGAACGTGCCGACGCCGAGGTCCTTCGCCGCCGGACCTACCAGTGTCTCGAGCCGCTCCTTCATCTCGCGCGCTGCCTTGTTGGTGAATGTCACCGCCAGCACGTTCCACGGCGCAACGCCTCGCTCGGCGAGGATGAAGGCGATGCGGTGCGTGATCACGCGCGTCTTGCCGCTGCCGGGACCAGCCAGCACCAGCAGGGGCCCCTCCGTCGTGGTCACGGCGACGCGCTGCGGCTCATTCAGCCCTCGCACAAGTTCATCGGCTGAGGGCGTGGGCGGCTGAGTCATGCGGCATCTATCCTTTGCTCTTGCGGAGTATTCGTCGTGCTGAGGCGTCGATCGGAGGCTGGCGCGGTGCGTTGCGAGGGACATCGAAAAACGGCTAAACACGACCCCGCCAGTCTGAATATTGTACGACACACCGGCGCGGCGAACGCTCTGCTTGGTACGTATGTTCCCGTGCCGCGACCCTGGCTTTCCTAGGTGCAACCCGGCGGCACGACGCAACCATCGCGGGCGAAGCGGTGTTCTGCAGTGCGAGCAAAGCGAGGCATGGGCTGATCGTTGGCGCTCCTCAGCCGTGCCGACTGGCGATTACTCGTAGTCTTCGGGCCGCAACCCGCCTCGCAGCACACTCGTTACGAAGTTCGCTCGTGAACAGGAGACGATCGCATCATGGACATCAAGCTCGAATTGGTGGTCATCCCCGTGTCGGACGTGGACCGCGCGAAGGCATTCTACGTCGACCAAATCGGCTTTCACGCGGACTACGATCAGCGCGTGAGCGATACCGTTCGCTTCGTGCAGCTGACGCCCCCTGGGTCCGCCTGCTCCATCGCCTTTGGCGAAGGTCTCACCGACGCGGTGCCCGGTTCCGTCAAGGGCCTTCAGGTCGTCGTCTCCGACGTTGCCGCACTGCGCGAGGAACTGATGGGTCGCGGCGTCAAGACCGGCGACGTGCAGATGCTGGACTGGGGATCGTTCATCTACTTCAGCGATCCAGACGGCAACCAATGGTCGGTGCAGCAACTGCCGCAGCGCGCCTAACGCCCCGACCGCTGCTCCTCGCCAGCCCTCACCCTTCCTGGTGGGGGCCCCTTCTTCCCCACTCGGACGTGGTATACTGCGCCTACCCCTTCGGCGCGCACCCGCGTGAGCCACCAACTGCATCCCCATCCACCCTCCGACTCTTCGCCCGTTCTCGCGCCGCGACCCACCCGCAGCGCTTTGTGATACCGTGCGAGTGCCGAACACGCCATGCCTCTGCGAAAGCGGCAGAAACGGCAAGATCGCCCTCGCGTCCAACGCGAAAAACCGGCAAGAATGGCAACGAGCAGCAGCACCAAAGTGAAAAATCGGCAGAAACGGCAAGATCGGCAACGCGCCTATTCCGAATCCACACGGGTGGACTTCGCGATGGCACACCACCCGTGCACGGTCTCAATCGCCAGCCCGCCGGAATCGTCGTAGAAGTTGAAACGCGGCAGAAATGGCAACTCTTGCTCGCAAGATCCGCCAGCGCTGCGCCCGCAGCGCATCACCAAGGAGGCTCGCGCAGTGACTCGCGCCATCCCGTACACCATCACGCGCGGCAGCACCCTCACCGACGCCGAGCTGGGCGCCGTGCTCGCGCTGCGCGCCGTCTGCGACGCGGCGGAGGGACTCGACCTCAAGCTCGCCATCCCCGAAGAGGGCGTGGACGAGCAGCAGCAGCTGCGTGGCCGCAGCCAGCTCCTCGCCCGACAGGAGGACGGCGCGATCATCGGTTACTGCTCGCTCGATTTCGGCCATGAGACCGAGATCTGCGGCATGGTACAGCCGACACAGCGCCGTCGCGGCATCGGTTCCGCCCTGCTCGCAGCCGCGCTGGACGAGTGTCGGCTGATCGGCGTCTCGCGCGCACTGCTGATCTGCGAAGACGCCTCCGCCTCCGGTCAATCCTTCGTCGCGCGGCATGCCGGCACGCGCGCCTTCGGCGAGTATCGCATGGAGCGCGACGCGCCCTCCGCGCCGCTCGCCGAGCAGTGGCCCGCCGCAGACACGCTGCGCATCGAGCGCGCCGGTCCCGCCGACGTCGAAGACATCGTCACCGTGCAGGCGGGTGCTTTCCACGACTCGGCCGACGAGGTGCGCGACGTGGTGCTCGCCGGGCTTGCCGGCGCGGGCGAGCGCTTCTATATCGCCCGCCTGGGCGGCGAGCCGGTAGGCAGCCTCAAGGTCTATATCCCCGAGGGCCGCGCAGGCATCTACGCCTTCGGCGTCGCGCCGCGGCATCGCCGGCGCGGCTTCGGGCGACAGATACTGCTGCGCGTCATGGCCGAGCTCAGCGCAGAGGGCCACACCCGCATCTGGCTCGAAGTGGATCAAGACAATGCCCCAGCCTACGCGCTCTACCGCGCCCTCGCATTCACCGTCACCACCGCCTACGGCTACTTCACCCTCCCGCTCTGATGGGCCGGTTCCGCGCGATGTGTTGCGCGCGGGCCCGTTCATCCGTCTCTAGGTCGAGATAGCCGTAGCGCGCGCCCAAACCGCCGCGCGCAGTAGTGACCCGGCGCGCGCCGGGAGAGGAGTCCTCCGCCGTGCAGCGATCGCCAACACTCGTCGAACGCTTCCTCGCCGAAGCCCTCGGCACCTTCCTGCTGACGTTCATCGGCGCTGGGGCCGCCGCGGAGCTAGGCCAGCAGCTGCATGCCACCAATTCGCCCTTTACCGACGCGAACTTCCTGCTGGTGGCCTTAGCGCACGGCTTCGCGCTCTTCATCGCCGTCATCATCGTCGGCAAGATCTCCGGCGCGCATGTCAATCCCGCCGTCACGGTCGGCCTCGCCAGCATCGGGCGCCTGCCCTGGGCCGACGCGCCGGCATACCTCGTCGGCCAGTTTGTCGGCGCCGTGGTCGCCGCGCTCGGCATCCTCGTCGTCTACGGCAAGAACGCCGCAACCATCGGCAAGCTCGGCGCACCCTCGCTCGCCTTCGGGACGAGTACGTTCCAAGGTATGTGTATCGAGGCGATCGGCGCCTTCATCCTGGTGCTCGCCGTCGTCGGCGCCGCGGTGGACAATCGAGCTCCGGCGGGCTGGGCCGGCCTCACCATCGGCTTCGCGCTCGCCGCCATCATCATGGTGATCGGTCCGGCGACCGGCGCGGCGGTCAACCCGGCGCGCGCCTTCGGCCCAGACTTGATCAACATCTTCTTCGGCGTGAAGGTGGACTGGGGCACATACGTCCTCAGCTACCTCATCGGCCCGCTCATCGGTGGCGTCGCCGCTGCCTTCCTCTATGGCTTCATCGCCCGCCTGCCGCGCGCCTCCTCGACGAGCCGGTTGGCGACCCGCCGCCGCTAGCTCGCTGCCACGCCGACATCGCTGGCACACGCCGTGCTCCATAATCTTCGCTTAACGTACTCTTAACGAGTGACGAGCAAGGAGTATGACACGTGATGGCAAAGCGACCGGCCGCTCATCGGCGACTGACCTCCGCGGATGGTTCCCCGCCCACGGATGGCGCCAGCGCCCAACCGACCAGCAGGCTGCCGTATCTGCGACCGATGCAGCGCTACGTCGGCGAGTACCTCGGCACCTTTCTGTTGGTACTCTTCCACGCGGGTGCGGCGGCCTCGCTCCGCCTCTTCGCGGCAAGCTCTCACCTGCCGAAGACGGCGCCCGACGTGGCGTTTCTCGCGCTGGCCGACGGCTTCTCCCTCTTCATCATCATCATGATCGTGGGGAAAATCTCCGGCGTGTTGGTCAATCCCGCCGTGACGCTGGGGCTGGCGTCCGCCGGGCGCTTCCCGCGGGAGGAGATCGCGCCGTATCTGGTTGCGCAACTCTTCGGGGCCGTGGCAGGCGCGTTGGGGGTGCTGCTGGTCTTCGGCGGGGCGAGCGCCTCCGTCGATCACGTCGGGGCGGTTGCCCTCTCGCCGAGCGCCAGTATGCTGCAAGGCGCGGCGGTGGAGGGCTTCGGCGCTTTCTTTCTCGTCCTCACCATCATGGCCACCGCGGAGGACCCGCGGGCGCCGAGCGGCTGGGCGGCGATCTCCATCGGCCTCGCGCTCGCCGCCATCGTCCTCCTGATCGAGCCAGTCACCGGCGGCGCGGTCAATCCCGCGCGCGCCTTCGGCCCCGACCTCGTCGCTGCGCTCTCGGGCGTCCGCGTCAGTTGGGCCGATTACCTCGTGGTATACCTGGTCGGCCCCGTCATCGGCGCCGTGGCGGCCGCCAACCTCTATCGTGTGCTCTCCGACGAGCCAGACCGCACGCCAGGCCCCGAGCCGGGTGACGCTCGGAGATGAGTCGCTGGCCGCCCTGGCAAAAAACAGGGCTGAGGCCCCTGTCTTTAGGCATAGAGATGAAAACCCTGTCGCCCGTGAACGACGAGTGGTCATGGTTTCCGGTTTTGTATCAGCCAGGCAGAATAGAGCGACATGGGACCGCAGAGCATTCGCAAGGCCTACAAGTACAAGCTGAAGCCCACTACCGAACAAGAGCGGGCGCTTGATCGTGCCCTCATGCTCTGTCGCCACGTCTACAACGCCGCCATCGAGGAACGCCGCGAAGCCTGGCAGAGGTGCGGTATATTTGTTGGCTACTACCAGCAAAAGGCCGAGTTGCCCGGCATCAAAGCCGGGTTGCCAGAGTACAGCGAGGTCAACAGTCAGGTCTTGCAAGACGTGGTGCAGCGGGTAGACCGCGCGTTCCAAGCCTTCTTCCGGCGCGCCAGGGCGGGTGAGACGCCTGGCTATCCTCGGTTTCACGGACGCAATCGCTACAACTCGTTCACCTATCCACAGGTGGGCGAGCACGGCGGCGCGCGGCTGGACAATGGCTTCCTGGTCCTGTCAAAAATCGGGCTCGTGGCGGTGCGTTGGAGTCGCCCGCTGGAGGGCACCCCCAAGACGGTCACCATCTCGCGCGAGGCGGACGGATGGTATGCCTGCTGCTCTTGCGCCGAGGTGCCCATGCAGCCGCTCCCGCCTACCGGGCGGGAGACGGGCATTGACGTGGGCCTCAAGGTGTTTCTCACCACCGCCGACGGGGGTGTCGTTGAGAATCCGCGTCATTACCGACGAGGTGAGAAGAAGCTTGCGAAGGCGCAGCGTCGGGTGAGCCGTCGCAAGAAGGGGAGCAAGCGCCGCAGGAAAGCGGTGGGCCAGCTCCAGCGAGCGCATCAGACGGTGAAGCGGCAACGCGCCGACTTCCACCACAAGACGGCGTCAGTCTTGGTCCGCCAGTACGACACCAACTATCACGAGGCCATTCAACCCGCCAACCTTAGTCGCCGCCCGGCGCCTGTACCCGGCGGGAACGGCGGCTATCTTCAGAACGGAGCCCGCCGCAAAGCGGGTCTGAACAAAAGCATGCACGACGCCGGATGGGGCCACTTCCTGTCCATCCTCGCCTGCAAGGCAGAATGGGCCGGCAAGCGAGTGGAAACGGTCCCTCCACCCTACACCTCGCAGGACTGTAGCGGCTGTGGCGAGCGTGTGCCGAAGAGTTTGAGCGTGCGCACCCATATCTGCACGTCCTGTGGCCTCGTCCTCGATCGAGATGAGAACGCGGCGCGAAATATCCAATGGGCTGGGCAGGCCCTTCGGGGAGTCGTGGCGTAGGCCGCGGCAGTGAACCGAGCATCCCCCGGCTTCAGCCGAGGGGAGTGTCAACTGCGCAGTGACCGCGCCAGGGTACCGAACGACGCCGAGCCTTTCTTCGCCCCACGCCCCCCGGCGGCCAATCGCGCGACCCAGAACGCCATGAAGCCGACCGTGGTGAGCGCGGCGAGCGCGATCCGCGTCGCGTCGGGCACCGGTTGCACCGTCACGCCGTCCTCGCGTATGACGATCACCGCCACCGGCCGGCCGCGCCCGCCGCCGCCGCCGCCAAATCCTTCACCATCATCCGATTGCTCCGCGTTCGCTCGCGCACTGGTGCCGCGACCGCCGCCGAGACCCATCCCAACCATCACCTCCGCGCACGGCACTACCGTCGTCGAGCCCTTCTCGACCGGACGCCCGAAGACGGCGTCCGACCGCAACGAGCCAAGCGCCTGATTCAGCGTCCGCTCCAACGTCTCGGCGGGTGATGCCGTGCGGCGATCCTGCGTTCCCGCGTTCGTGATGCCTGTCAGTGCTGGTCATGCCTCACCTCTCGTTCGTTCTCAGTGTCCGCGAGCGCCGCGATGCGGCCACCGCGAACGCGCACCCGACCGCCACCATCGCGACGACCGCGAGGCGCGAGGTGTCGCGGATCGGCACGCGGCGCAGCTCGTCGCCCTCGCGCACCTCCATCGCGACGGGCCGATGCCACTCCCACGCGCCACCGGGCCAGCGCACGCGGACGACCCGCGCGATGGGCCGGATCGTGCGTCCATGCAGGGTCATCGGCGCCGCGCGCCGCTCTTCACCGCGCAGCGGCGACAGCGCCGAGAGGTTTCCCATGTTTCGCCTCGCCTTCGTCTCGTGCTAGCATGTGTGTCGAGTGCGCGTACACCGTGCATATGTGCCCGCATGGATCGCGCCAACACGTGATACGTTGCTGCAAGAGCACGGTTGGCGTATTTCGTAGGTCGTGTAGCGCTTGTGAGCCGCCGTGACCGTAGGGCCCAGCAGCCCATTTCGAGCGACCGACCATGAAGAGGAGGTGTACGATGCCGAGCGAAATCAAGGTATCCCCGCCGGGATTGACGATCAGCCAGGGCCGCACCTTCATGGTGACGGGCCAGCGCGGCGAGATCGAACCGTTCACCGATGGCGGCATTTTCTCCATCGATACGCGCTTCGTCAGCACGTACAGGGTCTTCGTCAATCGCGAGCCGTGGCAGCTTGTCAACTCTGGCCAGATCAGCTTCTACGCCGCGCGCATCCATCTCACCAATCCGCCGATCCACACCGTCGAGGCCGACATCCCCGCCAACACGCTCAGCCTCACCATCGAGCGCACCGTCGGCGAGGGCATCCATGAGGACTTCGACCTCACCAACTACAGCGGCAAGCCGATCCTCGTGGTGCTCGAGTTGGAGCTCCATTCGGACTTCGCCGATATCTTCGAGGTGCGCACCAAGCGCCTGGTGCAGCGTGGCAAACTGCGCACGGTCTGGAACGAGGAGCGGCGCGAGTTGCGCACGGCGTACACGGACCAGGACTTCCACCGCGCCGTGGTGTACCGGTTGCAAAACTGCGAAGAGACGCCCGTGGGCTACGCCAATGGAAAACTCTTCCTCGACGTGCAGCTCGCCGGGTCAGGAATGGCACACCTGCGGCGATATCGCGCTGGAGCATGGCCAGTACGTCAAGGAGTCCGTCTACGGTCACCGACAAGCGTCACAGCCCTCCTCGTCGACTGGCGCCACGGCCCGGTCGCGCGAGGAGCCGGTCAGCGACTTCGACGAGCGGCAGGCCCGATGGCTGGCGCGCTGCACCGAGGTGCTGACGCCGAATGAGCATGTCTATCGCATGTACCACCAGGCGGTCGAGGACATGGGCGCGCTGCGCATCTACGATCTCGACGTTTCAGATGAGGCGTGGGTGCCTGCCGCAGGCGTGCCCTGGTTCGTGACGCTCTTCGGGCGCGATAGCCTGATTGTCTCGCTGCAGAATATGTCGGTCGCGCCGGGGTTCGCCGCGGGTGCGCTCGTACGGCTGGCGGAGTATCAGGCGACGAAGCGCGACGACTGGCGCGACGCGCAGCCCGGCAAGATCCTCCACGAGATCCGCTTCGGCGAGCTGGCGCACTTCCACAGCATCCCGTTCACGCCGTACTACGGCACCGCCGACGCCACGCTGCTCTACCTGATCGTGCTCTCCGAGCACTATCACTGGACCGGCGACCTCGACCAATTGCAGGGGAGTGGAAGTTGGCGGAGGCTGTGCCTGCAATGGATCGACCAGTATGGAGACCTCGATGGCGACGGCTTCCAGGAATACAAGACATTCTCGTCGCTCGGTTACGAGAATCTCGGCTGGAAAGACTCGCCCGAAGCGGTCGTCTATGCCGACGGCAGCGCAGGTCAAGCAGCCCAAGGGCCTCTGCGAGCTGCAAGGCTACGTCTACGACGCGAAGCTGCGCATGGCCGAGCTCTACGCCATCATGGGCGATCCCGAGCAGGGAGCCATGCTCCTCAGCAGGCGCAGGCGCTGAAGACCGCCTTCAATGAGGCGTTCTGGATGCAGGATGAGGGCTGCTTCGCCTACGGACTGGACCGCGAGAAGCGGCAGATCAGCTCGGTCGCCTCGAACGCGGGCCACTGCCTCTGGAGCGGCATCGCCGACAACGACAAGGCGCGGCGCACGGCGACCCGCCTGCTCGCCGACGACATGTGGAGTGGCTGGGGCATCCGTACGATCTCCAGCCGCAACCCCGCTTACAATCCACTCTCGTATCACCTTGGCTCGGTCTGGCCGCACGATAACGGCATCATTGCCGCCGGCCTCAAGCGCTATGGGCTAGCGAACGAGGCCAACACGTCATCCGTGGGATCTTCGACGCGGCGCGCAGGCTTCGACGGCGTACCGGTTACCGGAGGTCTTTGCGGGATTCGTACGCGATGGGCAAGCGGACCGACTTCCCCGCGATCTATCCTGCGGGCGCCAACGTGCCGCAGGCGTGGGCATCTGGGGCGATCTTCCAGTTGTTGCAGACGATATTCGGTCTGCGCGCCGACGCGCCGCACGCGCATCTCTACGTCGCACCATCGCTGCCACACTGGCTGCCCGACATCACGCTCGAAGGTTTGCGGGTCGGCGACTGCAGCCTCGATCTGCGCTTTTGGCGCGAGGGCGACCGCTCGCGCTGGGAGGTATTGGCGGCGCGACAAACGGGCGGCTCTTCGCAGCCAAGTATCGCCGTTCTCGACGACCCAGAGTGCGCGACGAGCTAGCCGTCCACAGCCGCGCTACTTGCCGAGCATCACCTCGGTGGACTTGATCACCGCCGTGACGGCGTCGCCCTCGTGGAGCCCCAATCGCTCCACCGAGCCGCGCGTGATCACGGAAACAATCTCCTGCCCGCCGACGTCCACCGTCACCTCGGCCATCAAGCCATCCGTCTTGATCTCCGTGATCGTCCCGCGAAGCTGATTGCGTGCGCTGACTTCCATCCAATGCCTCCTCACGCGAGCGTAGACAGCATGCGTGGTCCGTCCCGCGCCATGTCCCCGGTTCAGACATATCGTACCAATCGTACCAAATTCGCACAGGTACTCGTCGCCCACGGAGCGGACTGCAGTCCGCGTCCCCGTACGCTAGCACTCCAGGGCCGCGATCCCACTACTTGCCTCGGCGCTTGCCGCGTGCGAGGACGACGACGGCGGCGAGGATCAGCGCGCCACCGGCGAGCTGCAGCGGCTGGATCGTCTCGCTGAGGATCAGCGCCGCGAGGATCACCGTGACCGCCGGCTCAAGGGTCGAGAGCGTCGAGGCATCGGTTGGGCCGACGAGTGTCAGTCCGACGAAGAACGTCAGCGTACCGACCACGGTCGAGATGAGGGAAAGGCCGAGGACCGAGAGCCAGCCCAGCGCCGTCTGCGGGAGGGCGAAGCCATGCAATCCGGCCAGCACACAATAGACCAGCGCCGCCGCCAACGTGATCACCGTGGAGGAGGAGAGCACGCCAGCATGGGGCGTCACGCGGCTGCTGATCAGGATGTAGACGGCGTAGATGCAGGCGGTGGCCACGCCGAGCGCGATTCCGAGCGGTTTATCGCCGGTGGCGGGTCCAATGGTCAGCGCCGTGCCCACCAGCGCGACGAGAAGGGCGCCGAGCTTCAGCGGCGTGAGCCGGTCGCGCAGGATCAACACGGCCAGCACAGTGACGATCGCGGGGTAGAGGTAGAGCAGCAGCGAGACGAGCGCGGCGGGGATCAGCGTCAGCGCGATGAAGTAGGTCAGCCCCTGGCCGGCGCGCCCGATGGCGCCGAGCAACGCCAGCTGAACCACCACCCACCTGCGCGGCAGCGGCGCCCGGCGCGCCGCCTGGAAACCGACGAGGCCGAGCGCGGCGATTCCGAACCGCAACGCCAGGGTGGTGTACGCATCCGCGCCAGCGGCGAAGGCGAGGCGTGCGAAGATCGGCGTCGCCCCGAAACAGCAAGCCGAGATGAGGATCATCACCAGGCCGAGCCAGCGGCGCGGTGCTGCAGCGGCGGTCGAGCCGACGGCGGTGTCGGTGGAGGTTGCAGGAGTCATACCGTCGAGTATCCCATGGCTGGGAAGTCCCCGACGAGCTCAGCGCTCCTCCACCGGCGCATCCGGGGCGTCTTCTGGCGGCAGCTCGACGCGATCCTGCGTGGCGTCGGCCGCGTCTTCGTCCTCGGCCATCGCCAGCTCTGGCTCGCCGAGCGGGATCGGTGTCGCCATCGAGGGGATCATGCGGCTCTGCGCCACGCTGCCGCGCAGCATTCCGCGCCATGCGCCTTCGAGCACGGGACGCAACCTCGTGAGGCGCTGGCGCGCTTCGATGAGGAAGCGACCATAGCTCGTGCCGGGGTTCGCGTCGTCCCACAGGTTCGGCGCGTCGAGGGCCTGGCCGACCGCGCCCTGCACCTGCTGCAGGAGATCGATGGTCTGGTTGAGCACCACCAGAAGATCGCCCTCCACCAGATCGATGCGCCGCATCAGCCCGCCGAGTGAGAACCCGCGATGCCAGTTGAGCGCGACGCCGTGGAACGACTCCACGATGCCGGGACTCAGCGGCAGGCCCTGGTCGTATTCGAGCTGCGCGATGCGCTTACGGTGGGTGCCGATCTCGCGGCGCAACTGCGTCATGCGCTGCGTGAGGAAGTTGAGATTGCGGAGCGGGCGGTCGTCGTCGAAGGTGAACCAGCTCAACGCCTCGGCCAGCTCTGGTGCGGTGAGGCCATCGAACGCGCCGTTCACCAGCAGTTCGACCAGCACGATCCCCGCAGGATGGAAGAGCGCGCGGAGCAGCCGTCCCTTCACGCTGAGGTCGTCGTCCTGATCGATGTGGCGCAACGTCCGCAGGATCGCGACGGTTCCCTCAAGCTCGGCCACTGCCGCGCGACTGAGGAATGCGCCGCGGCGCTGCTGCTGGCGGCGCTGCGCGCGGTTGGTCGGCCCCGTCGGCGCAAGGTCGAACTCGACGTTCTCATTCGCCTGATAGCCACCACCGCGCCGCTGGAACTCGCGCAAGCTCGCCGCGATCGCCGTGCGCAGCCGCGCCAGATCGTGCGGACGCCAGAGATTGAGCACGGTGTTGTAGCGCACGGTGAAGGCACTGTCGACGGGTAGCAGCGGCGCGGTCAGCTCGGCGAACGACGGCTCGAAGGCGTCCCACGGCGAGTAGAGCAGCACCGCCGCGCCCTTGGCGTCCATCCCGCGCCGACCAGCGCGCCCGGTGAGTTGCTGATACTCGTTCGGCGTCATCAGGCGCATCTGCGTGCCGTCGAACTTACTCATGCTGCCCAGCACGACGCTCCGCGCCGGCATGTTGATGCCCAACGCCAGGGTGTCGGTGGCGAAGACGGCGCGCAGCTCGCCGCGCTGGAAGAGCGTCTCGACCATGACCTTCAGGCTGGGCAACAGGCCGGCGTGGTGATAGGCCAGCCCGCGCGGCAGCAGCGCGGCGAGGCGCTGCACCTGATCGAGTTTCTGGTCGTCCGGCGGCAGGCGGCGCACCCATTCCTGCACCTCGTCCTGCAACCGCGCCCGCTGATCGGGATCGGTGAGCAGGTGGCTCTTGGCGCTCTCCGACGCCACCTCAACCGCCTTGCGCCCCGGCAGGAAGTAGATGCACGGCAGGAATCCCGCTTCGCGGAGTGCGGTCAGCACCTCGCCCGGCTCCGGCGCCTGCCG
This sequence comes from uncultured Chloroflexia bacterium, assembly GCA_963841205.1. GTDB lineage: Bacteria > Chloroflexota > Ktedonobacteria > Ktedonobacterales > JADMIN01 > CAWAWP01. The sequence goes on from CAWJCH010000015.1 coordinate 28,701, forward strand.
CTCGATCGGAGCCGCATTCGCTGTCTGGGACGATCCCGCCTCCCCCGCCGAGGGTGCACTTGCTGGCGAGGTGGCGGGAGTGCCTTGCGAGGTGAAAACCGTACGCGTGGGCGGCTCGTCCTCGTCGTCGCGCGCGCCGTAGCGACGCATCCGCGCCCGCATCCGCGCCGCCTTGATCTCACCACCGACGTTGGGAAAGCGCTCGACGCGATTGCCCTCGGCGTCCTGCACCAGATGGAGCGCACCGTCGAGGTAGAAGTAGTGGTCGAGTGGCACAGAGCGCTCGGTGTGGAAGACCAGCGACGTGGGACCGTGGACGTGCTCGATCCAGCGGCGCAACTCGTCGGCGTTGCTCACCGTCGCCGAGAGGCCGATCAGCGTGACGTGCTTCGGCGAGTGGATGATCGCCTCCTCCCAGACGGGTCCGCGCCCCGGATCGCTGAGGTAGTGCAGCTCGTCGAAGATCACGCAGCCGACATCGGAGAGCTCTTCGTCCAGCGCGGCGCGGCGCGCCAGCTCGGCCACGTCGTCCGCCGCGAGGGCGGCATCGTCCGCGAGGTTGGCCGCGCGCCCGACAAGGGGCCGCAGCAACTCCGTGGCCTCTTCGTGCGGCTCGCGGCCGGCGGCGCGCAGCCCCTCCAGCAGCATGTTGCGGTAGATCTCGGTGGTCATCACCACGATCGGCGCGCGCGGATTCTCGACGATATCGCCGGTGAGAAGGCCGACCTCCTCCGCGCCATAGCGCACGCGGAAATCGCGGAACTTCTGGTTGGAGAGCGCCTTCAGCGGCGCCGTGTAGATCGCCCTCCGCCCCGCGCCGCGCGCCTGCCAGATGGCGAATTCGGCCACGACGGTGTTGTGCGTCACGACGAAGCCATCAACTACAAACAATCCGTCGGGCGCATCAACCGAGATGCATACCATTTCGGCGTCACCGATTGGCTCAACCGATACGATAGAGCGGTTCGGCGCATGCCGCTTCGCACTTTGATATCGCTCGGCTTTACGTTGCAAGCGGAACGGCTTGATGCCAGACGGCAACGTGATGAGCAGACGATATGCAAGCCGGCGCTTCGTGGGTTTCTGACGAATGCGAGTTCGACCACCCAGAGATCGGACCAAGAAGGCAACATCCTCCGCTAAACTGAGCGAAGTTGTACTGTATTCAATGTCTCCCTTGATTCCAACGCTGCCATCTGTGTCGAGCAGACCTTCGAGAAGGGCTAGACGATCCTGTACAGAGGCGAACTTGTAAGCGTTAGGGACGAACTTGTCATACGACCGATGCTCCATGAGTCCGAGTTCTCGCAGGGAGGCAACAAGTAGGTTTCGTGTCCTTGTTTGGCTACTGACGAGTATCCAATCATATGCTCGACTGGAGGAGCGAATCATGGAGATGTCTGAGGGGAGCAATGACGTCATTGCCTCAACAATCTCCCGATCAGCAGAGGTAAATCGGACCATCCCATTGGCAAAGCTGCCGTCACCTAGCAGCAAGCCCAAAAGGTAGGGGTCGATTGGGGGACGTGGTCCAACTTCGACCAGCGCAGTGGTGACCGCGCTCTCGTAGGCGGAAGTTATTGGCACGCGCCCATTCTCTCGAAAAGCAACAAACGACTGCGAGACCATTAATCGCTTAGCGAGCGTACGCTGCGTCAAGCCCAGCCCTTTGCCGGAGCACATCTAAGGACAATGGCTCGTCGACATGATCTGCTCGCTGAAACTCAACAGGTTGCACGAGGGGAATGAAGTGTCGTCTTCCGCCGCCTTCGAAGAGTCCTTCCGCCATGATTTCACGAAGCGTCAGCACTCTCCAAGGTAGTTTTTCGTGTCTGCGGGATTTCGTGTTGACGGCCCACAGGTGCTCCAAGTCGCAGACTACGGCCACTCCATCGGAAAAGGTCATGCGATACGCGGGCCGTTTACCCTGCGGATAGATTCCAGTTACGCGGGTAGCACGGCCATTAGCCCCGACAACGTATTCCCCTACTCGGAGACTGCCAATTGGCGTCCACCCCATAGGAGTCAATACTGGGGTAGTGACATCAAGCGCCTTGCCCGTGCCAGTCGGAGCGGCGACGAGCACGGAGCGTCCGTCTGCCAGGTGGCGGGCCCCTTCGAGCTGGAAGGGATCGAGCGGGAAAGGGCTCGATGGCGGCGAAGCGCTCCACCGTCGCGATGGCGTCGTACGAGAAAGAGGGAGGCTCGCGCGTTGGCCCCGGCGCGACGAGTCGCGGCGCGGGCCTACTCGGTTCACGTTTGGCAGGCGTTCCACTGTCGGCCTGGCGCGACTCAGATGGCTGGCGCGCACCCCGCGCATCCCTCACGCTGGTCTGCCGCTCGCGGCGCCGTTTCCCCCCGCGCGGTCGTTCGCTGCTCACACAATGCCACCCATCACGTCCAGACACCTCATCATAGTGCCGCTAGCGTACCATGTTCGCGCGCATATTGCTCGCTGGCGCGCATTCCGCGTCACGAGCATCTGGTCACCGCTGTCGCCGTGTCCACGCGTGCCGCTCGATGCTGGGGATCGTGGGATGGCGATCTCCACCGGCAGGCTCGCAGACTCCGCGCCATGCTTGGGCACACGTTTCGCGCCCGCCTCCAGTCGCCGAATTGCCATCGTGGCCCAAAGCAACCGCGCGCCACGTCGCGCGTACATGCTCCAGCGACGGCGCGGGGATTGTGCCTCAGCCGACCAGCGTGTCCGAGGTGTGGACGCTGAAATCGCGGCCGCGCGAGGGGCTTGTGTCGCATTGTTCAGCGTGACGCCTGCCGCCATCTGCTACAATGTGTCAACACGGCAAACGGGCGACGGCGGAGCACGGCGGGAGGCGACCATGGCGGAGCGGCAACCCCCGCGCGAACAGGGCGCCACGGCGGTGGCCGTCGCCGAGCGGCCCGCGCTCGCGCCGCCGAAGCCGGCGGGGGGAGTCGTCCACGCGCTGCGGACCCTCCGCACCGTGGCGCTGTTGGTGCTAGCCATCGCCCTCCTGGGCGCCGCGCCAGCCGCGCTCTCCGGCACGTACTTCGGCCTCTGGCGCGTGCCGTTCATCGCCAGCTCCGTCGCCACGCCGGTGCCCACGACGTCGCAGAAAGACCTCGCCCTGCCGCGTCCTGCGTGGACCGCCACCACCGCCAGCATGCAGGCTCAGCCCGGCACTGGCGCTCCCATTGCCACGCTTCAGCCGGGCTACCCCGTCACGCTCGTCGCGCAGCGCAGCGTCGGCGGCACAGCCTGGGTGCAGGTGAAGTGGCCCGGACCGACCGCAATCTCCGGCGGCGAGGGATGGGCAGCGGCCACTGCGTTCACCAGCTCAGGCGCGGGCACGACGCCGATCGGCGACCTCGGTGCGTTCTCGCCGTCGCTGGCGAGCGCGGCAGACGCCCAGGACGCGCGTCTCGCCGTCTCGCTTTACTTCCCCCGCACGGGGTACCTCTTCCAGTCGAACGCCGCGCTCTCGTTCGCGCTCGGCGACGGTCTGCGCGGACCGCTGCTGATCGAGACGCTATCCCGCGCAGAGCAGGCAACCATCCCCACTTCGCTGCCGGTCTCGCAACTCGTGCAGATCGCCGCCGGCGACCCCGTTTCCTGCGCCGCCGCCTACAAGCAACTCGGCGGCGCCGCCAGTACCGCGAGCTTCTTGTCGAACGCCGGCATCAGCGGCATCCAGCTGAACCCGAGCGACTGGTCGGGCGCCCAGGCCAACGTCACGTCGCTGCTCATCTTCTACGAATCGCTCCGCGAGGGCCGCATCCTTACCGCTGGAGATCGAGTGTTGGCACTCGGCCTCCTGCACGGCAGCGATTCCGCCATCGTCGCGGCGGTCGGCGGATCGAACCCGCTCGACGGCGACGGACCCCTCTTCGTCAGCGTAGAGCAGGAGGCGAGCGGGTGGACGACGAGCGCGGTCGGCGTCGCCACTGTTCTGGGAGGCGAGGATTACACCATCGTCGCGGCGGCGAGCGACCTGCCAACGCAGGCGGCGGCCCAGCAGGCGTTGGCGACCTTCTTGCAGCGGCTCGCGCCCCTCGTCGCGACCAGATGACGGCACAATTTCCCCCACCTTCGCCTCGGATCAATGACAACATGACGCGAAACGTCGCCCCACTCCCCATGAGGCGCCGCGACCTCGCATCGACCGTCGTGCGCCTCCACAATCGCCCACAGATTGCAGGTGCGTAGCGCCGCCAACTCGTGTCGAAGGCCTCCAAGCAGATCCGCGAGAAACCGATTCGCTCGCCGGATCGTGCCGTTCATGTTGACATGCGCGATGCTGACGGCAAGCTGCCCGAAGGTCGCGCGAAAACTCGCCTGGGCCGCCTCGCGTTGCGGCGTGATCTGGCTGTTGACCAGGAATGAGCTGCCGTCGCCGCGAGAGTAGGCATCCTCACAGCGCGAAGCGCCAACCAACCATGTGCGACAGACAAGCCGCCACGTGCTCCGTGACGGGGACGCGGCGCCACCTGTTATACTTCGCGCTGACGGCGAGTTGGCGTCGAGTTGGCGTAATGAATCGGGGCGGGCAAAGGGCGCAGCGCGGTGATGACTTCCCTCCACGGCGCGCGCCTCGCGCACCTGCGGCATGCCGTCAACCACGGCTGGCGCGCGCTCCTCCATTTGCCCCCGCCGTTGCTGATCGCCGGAGTCGGCTGCGCCGCCCTGGCCGCCTCCAGCGATGTCGCCAACACGTTCGATTCGCCTCGCCGCGGCGGTCCCATCCCCGCCGTCGCGCTGTTCCTCGCGGTGGCAATCGCCTTCGCTTGCTTCATCCTGGCGCTGTGGCATCCGCTGCCGGAAAGGCTCGCGCGCAGGTGGCCCACCCTGCACTTGCTGGCCTTCCCGGTGGCACTTTGGGTCCTCTTCACCGCCGCGCAGGTGCCGGGTATCCTCATTCGCGGAGTGGACGCGGCCATCACCGTCTCGCCGCCGCGCTACGGCAGCGACGATCTCTACGACAACCAGTACAATGCGTTGCTCGTGCTGCGCGGCGAAAATCCTTACGTAGGCGAGCGCCTGACTGCCATCGTCGACCACTTCGGCGTGCTCTCCTTCACGCCCCTGGCGCGCGGTCGCTTCACCAACCCGCTGCACTACCCCACGCAGGCCGAGCTAGACGCCGTGCTGCGCGGGTACCTCGCCAACCCCGCCGCGCCGCATCCCGAGATCGATCCGCGCACGACGCACAGCTACCCCGTCGGCGCCTTCCTCGTCGACATGCCGTTCGTCTGGGCCGGACTCGCCAGCATCGCCATGCCGCAGATCGTGCTCTTCCTCGCGCTGATTGCTGCCATAGTCGCCGCCACGCCCGCGCGCTGGCGACTCGTCGTTGCACTGCTCCTGCTCGCGACGGCGGACGGTGCGCGGCAGGTGAGCGGCGGCGATTTCGAGATCTGGCCGCTGGTCGGTGTCGCCCTCGCGTGGCTGCTGCGCGAGCGACGATGGGGATCAGCACTGGCGCTCGGCGCCGCCTGCGCGATCAAACAGACCGCGTGGCTGGCCGCGCCGTTCTACCTGATCTGGGTCTGGCGCACGTATGGCCCGCGCGAGGCGGGCAGGCGCGCCGCCATCATCGCTGCCGCATTCCTGGCGATCAACGCGCCGTGGATCATCGGCTCCCCGCGCGAGTGGCTCGCCAGTATTTTCCTCCCGGTGACGCTGCCGCTGCTCCCCGACGGCAGCGGCGTGATCGGGCTCTCGCTCACCGGCGTGCTCCCGCTGGCGCCGTCGTGGCTCTACGGATTGCTTGAGCTGGCCGCGCTGGTCGCTGCACTGATCTGGTATTGGCGCGAGGGCGAGCGCCTGCCCTTCGCAGGTCTGATCCTGCCGCTCGTGCCGCTCTTCTTCGCGTGGCGCAGCTCTGAGCGCTACTTCGTCTTGCTGCCGCTGTTCGCGCTGCTGGCCGTGGCCCTCACACTGCACGCCCGCGCCGGCGAGCGCGATGAGGAGGAGGCGCCGAATCTGTTATGATTATGAGTGCAATTCGACCGAGATGCAGCCCAGTGCGGTCGCGCGAGGCGCTGAGTGTACGCGAGCGCAGAGGCGAACTATGAGGAGCAGATATGCCAGAAACGCCGGCAGATAGCAATCCCTCCACCATTGACGCACTTCTGCAAGAGAGGCGACGATTTCCGCCGCCGCCCGAATTCGCCGCGCAGGCCAACGTCCGCGACGAATCGGTCTACCGGCGTGCAGTGGACGATCCCGAGGGTTTCTGGGCCGAGGCCGCCGAGCGGCTGGACTGGTATACGCGCTGGGACAAGGTGCTTGAGTGGGACGCGCCCTGGGCCAAATGGTTCGTCGGCGGCACGCTCAATGCCTCGTACAACTGCGTCGACCGACATCTGAGCACGTGGCGGCGCAACAAGGCCGCGATCATCTGGGAGGGCGAGCCGGGAGACACCCGCGTGCTCACCTACCGCGATCTGTACCGCGAAGTCAATCGCTTCGCCGCCGTGCTGCTGGACCTCGGCGTGACGAAGGGCGACCGCGTCGCCTTCTACATGCCCATGATCCCCGAGCTCGCCATCGGCCTGCTTGCCTGCGCCCGCATCGGCGCCCCGCACACCGTCATCTTCGGTGGCTTCAGCGCCGAGGCCCTGCGTGACCGCATCAACGACTCCCAGGCTAAGCTCGTCGTCACCGCGGACGGCGGCTGGCGGCGCGGCAGCGTGGTCCCCCTCAAAGACACCACCGACACCGCCGTGGCCGAAGCGCCGACCATCGAGCACGTCCTCGTGGTCAAGCGCATCGGTTCCGATGTGCGCCCCGTGACGATGCAGGAGGGGCGCGATGTCTGGTATCACGATGCGCTCGCCGCGAGCACCCGCGGCCGGGTGGCCCCCGAGCAGCTCGACAGCGAGCACCCGCTGTACATCATGTACACCTCCGGCACGACGGGCAGGCCCAAAGGGCAGCTGCACACCACCGGCGGCTACCTGACCGGTACCTCGCTGAGCCACCAGTGGATCTTCGACCTCAAAGAAGAGGACGTCTACTTCTGCACCGCCGACATCGGCTGGGTGACAGGCCACAGCTACATCGTCTACGGCCCGCTCGCCAACGGGGCCACCGTCGTGATGTACGAAGGCTCCCCCGATTACCCCGACAAAGACCGCTTCTGGGATCTCGTCGAGAAGTACGGCGTCACGATCTTCTATACGGCGCCGACCTCGATCCGCACCTTCATGCGCTGGGGCGACCAGTACCCCGCCAAGCACGACCTGACCAGCCTGCGCCTATTGGGCACGGTGGGCGAGCCGATCAACCCGGAGGCGTGGATCTGGTATCAGCAGCACATCGGAAGCGGCAAGTGCCCGATCGTCGATACCTGGTGGCAGACCGAGACCGGTATGATCATGATCTCACCGTTGCCCGGCGTCGTGCCCACCAAGCCCGGCTCCGCCACGCGCCCCTTCCCCGGCATCGAGGCCGACATCCTCGACGACAGCGGCAACTCGGTCCCGATCAACACCGGCGGCAATCTGGTGATCAAGCGCCCATGGCCGGCGATGTCTCGCACGATCTGGGGCGATCCCGACCGCTACGCGGCAACCTACTGGAACAAATATCCCGGAATCTACTTGACGGGCGACGGGGCGCGGCGCGACGACGACGGCTATTACTGGCTGCTGGGCCGCGTGGACGACGTGGTCAACGTCTCGGGCCACCGCCTGGGCACGATGGAGATCGAGAGCGCGCTGGTCAGCCACCCCGCCGTCGCCGAGGCCGCCGTCATCGGCGCGAGTGACCCGATTACCGGGCAAGCCATAGTCGCCTTCGTGACTCCCCGCGCCGGCCAGCAGGCAAACGACGCGCTCGCTACCGAGCTGAAGGAGCACGTCGTGCGCGCCATCGGGGCGCTGGCTCGCCCCAAGCGGATCTACTTCACCGCTGAGCTGCCCAAGACGCGCAGCGCCAAAATCATGCGCCGGCTGCTGCGCGATGTCGCCGAAGGCCGCGTGCTGGGCGACACCACCACCCTGCTCGACCCGACCATCGTCGCACAGATCAAGGAGCAATACGAGAACTCCGACGGCTAGCGCCGGGGCCTATGGGGGAAGGCAGTTTCGTGTGGTGCCTTTCCCCCACCTCTAAATGATGGTCAAATGGCCTCCGCATCTTCAGCCATCAACCCGCGGCGCGGCGACGGGAAGGGTTCTTGTGCGGCCAGACATCATATTGCTGGTGATAGCGGCAGGGATGTGGGCGAGCTGGATTCTGTAGTCGTTCCACCCGTGAGGCAAGTCCTGGCGTTTTGAAAACGTGATCGATTCGGGAAATTGCTCAGTCTCTTCTCCGACGTACTCTCTTATTTTGGCTTAAAGCCAGAGCACGGCAATGACCACCAGGCGCGCCTCAATTTTTGGCCAATTTTCTACGTTTGCCTGCTCACCCAGTGTCTATAGATACCCCACATCGCGGAGATAGACCCGCAGCGCCAGGCTCTGCGCCACCCCGGCGGAAGCGACATTGTCATCGCTGAAACTGTAGAAGGGGAGCTTGCCGGCGTCTTGCAGCGCATGCGCCCACGCCGCCGTCGTTTGCCGGGCGTAGCCCCGTCCCCGCGCCTCCGGCAACGTCTGCACCCAGGCCTCGCCGCCGCGCTCGTCCTCACGCGACGAGACGCATGCCGAGACCACGCGTCCGTCGCGTATCACCGCGTAGACCGGCCAGCCATAGCCCGCGACCTCCGCATCGATTGACTCAAGCAGCACCCGCTCCTTGGCAACTTCGGGGTGCAGCGCGCGTGCGTCGGGATGCTCGTCGTCGCCAATTGCCCGCGTCGCGACGGCGCTGCTGCCGCGCCAAACGTTGGCGCATGGCGCTTGTTGGGCCAAGATCGCGCAAACCACCGCCCCATCGTCGCGGATCTGGTCCAGCGTCAATGTGGCGAGCTGCTGACGGAGCGTCTGCGGCACCCCCGCGCCGCAATAGACCGTTGAGACGCCCGAGAGGGTGGCGCAGTACACGCGCGGCACGCCGTCGGGGTTCGGTCCCGGCAGGCGAACGAGGCAGCCGTCGGCATCCACGCCGATCCGCTGTAACGAGAACTGGAGCGCGAGCAGTTCGGCATCGGTCACAATTCGTACTCCCTTCGAAGTGCATGAAGAGTGTACGTGCGCCTACACCGAAAGGTAGCAGCGAAAAGCGGATGCCTGGTGTCCACACGGCTCATCCGAATGGATACGCACGCCAATCGATAAGTCCCGCCCAGGTTAAGATGCCGACTGAACTCCGCGTCGCGGTACGCCGGCACTGATGGACTTTACCCCTTGATGCCAGGTGCCCGCGCCCGTGCGCTCCCCCCTCGCCCCGCAGGGAGAGGGCAAGGAAGTGAGGAACCCCCGCGGCCGCTCATGCATAAACTCGATGAGTGCCGCGATCGCCATCCCGCTAGTCCGGCATTTCAGCGCCACGATCCCCGCGCCTCCCCTTCAGCAGCAGGGCGCAAAAAAGCGGAAGGGCAGGATGCCAGCTTGCCCTTCCGCCCGCCGCGATGCCATAGCATCCGGCGATTGAAGCCACCCGGGGGCATCCGGTTATCATGGGGAGAACAACCGGCGTGCCAGGGACCGCAGGGAGTGCATCCTCAAATAGGGTGGAGGAGTCCTCGACTCGGCTGGCTTGACAGGAACAACGCACCGTCCGTCAATTTGTTAGGGGACGAAGGGCGCTTTACAGAAAGCCTTACAATTCGCACGCCGCGACGACGTTACGGCGGTTCACCCCGCGATGGTCCAGGCCAGCGCGCCGCGCTCCGCCGCGCCCGCCACCGCGTGGCCCGTGCCCGTCACGTCCGTGTAGACCGTCACGCCGGACGCCGAGGCGATCGCCACCCCCGTCCCCGCGGGCGCAAATGCGATGCTCATCACGTTGCCTTGCGCCGCCACAGTTTGCGAGACGCCAGTCGCCACATTCACGACCATGACGCCGCCTCCCGCGACTACCGCCATGCTCCGCCCGTCAGCGGACCACACCGGCGTCCCGATGGCGGACGTCAATCCGGCCACGCTCCGTGCCCCGGCGGCGGGCGTCCACGTATAGAGTTGTCCCGCGCTCGTGACGAACGCCGCGCTCGATGCATCCGGCGACCAGCTCAGGTCGGTCGTGGCGAGCGTCGTCCCGGCGGCAGTCTCTCGCAGCGCACCACTCGAAGTAGCGCTGGCCGCGTAGATACCCGTGATCGCCGTGCCGTTCGTCGTCGCCCACGTCACGCGCGGATTCGCCGCATCGTTGAGCCATCGCACGCCGCTGACCGTTATCTGCGCCGATGCGCCCGAGGGATCCAGCACCGAGACCTCGCGGCTGACCTTTGTCGCCGCGTTGTAGACCCAGAGCGTCTGCTCGCCTGCGCCGCCCTGCACATACGCCACGAACGCCGCGTCGCCGCTCCAGACCGGGGCGCCGTCGACCGCGATCGAGCCGTCGACCGCGCGATCGCCGCTGCCGTCTGCATTCACGATGTGCATCGTCGTTGAGCCGCCGGACGGGGCGAGATAGGCGATGCGCAGCCCATCCGGCGACCAGGCCAGCGCCGCGCTGTCGGTCGTGATCGAGACGCTCATCGTCGCCAGATCGTTCTGGTCGTCGCTGCGAATCACATGGATGCGTCCCGTCGCCAGGTCCACATAGGCGACCTGCATGCCGTCGAGCGAGGCGCTCCAGGCGCCTACGCGAATGCCCTTCGGCGTCAGCTGGTCCGCCTGCCCGGAGCCGCTCGCCAGCACGCTCCACAGCACACCGCCACGCTCGTAGACGACGCGCGCGCCGGCCGCCAGCGGCTGCTTGCCAGAGTTGCCGTTGAGCACGGTAGTAGTGCGCGCGCTTGGTGTTCCAGAATAGAGAAGACCCTGCTTGATGAGCAGGGCCGAACCGAAGAAGATCAGCGCGACTGCGGCTGCGAGCGCTCCGCGTGCCCATCCCGGAGGGGCCGCGGACCGGCGTGGCACCTCGCCCGCCGAGTGGATGTGCGCCACTTCCTTGGACCCTTCAGCCTCGCTGGCGTGGCGCAGGATCGCGGCGTATTCGGCCGAGTTGAAGAGGCGGTCGCGGAGCGATGCCGGCGGCTCGATCTGCTCAGCTTGGAGGTTCACATCGATCGACGCATCGGCGCGACGATAGTCAGCTAGGATTTCTCGGCATGAGGCGCAGCCCTCGACGTGCGCTGCGACCTCCTGGCTGAGCTGCGGAGTGAGCATATCGTCGAGATAGGCGCTAAGGAGTTCCTCGGCCTTCTCGCAGGTCATCGCGTGGTGCCTCCCCCCTGCTCCAACACGCGATAGTGCTCGCGAAACGAGTGTCGCGCGCGGGACAGGTACATCTTCACGCCGCTTTCGGCGATATTCAACGTCTTGGCGATCTCGGCGTAGGAGTAGCCCTCCTGCGTGTAGAGCAGCAACGCCGCACGATAATGTTTCGGCATCCGCTTCAGCGCCGCGTGCACCAGTTCCGACGTGCCAATCGTCTCTTGCGGATCGGCGCTCTCTACATCCGCCGGTTCGTGATCCAGGTCCTGCCAGGGGAGCCATGCGATAAGCTTGCGCCTGCGCAGCGCATCGTAAGCCGTGTTGGTGGCGATGCGGTACAACCAGGCTGAAAGCTTCAGGCTGCCGTCCATCTTGGGCAGCGCCTTGAAGGCCTTCAGGAAGGTATCCTGCGTGAGATCGTCCGCCTGCTCGCGATTACCGACGAGATGATAGATGTAGTTGTAAATCGGGGTCTTGTAGTCGTCGTAGATCCGCTCGAAAGATCTCGACTGCTCCGCTACGCTCGCCTCTGCCACCGGCGCGTATCCCTTCGCCGTTTCGGCCTGCCAACCGGCAGCCTCGGCAAAGAGCCCGCGCCCAGCTACCGCAGTACCGGTGATCAGGTTCATTCCTCCGGCTCCCCCGCGCCGACCCTGGTCCCGCTCCTGCTGAAGCGATAGCGCTTCGTCAGTTCCCCTGTGGAGTGGAACGGTTTCCCGAGACGGCGGTAACATAGCCTGGCATGCTGCCTTTCGCCAATGAGTGCGAATGCGGCCATGATACCAGAGTGCGTGTGAGGACTCAAAGGAGAGGCGCCCAAACTTCCTACTCTACGCTCCGCCGGGCACGTGATTCGTTTTGCGCCAAGCAGCCTCAATCGCCCGCACTTGCTCCCGCCCGCCACGGTCTACGCCGCGTACCACCCACGTCACGACCCTGGTCCACGCGTCGCCACCGACTCCCCCGAATGGTCACGCGCTGCCAGACGGCGTGGCGCCAGCAGGACTATCGGGTGACCGCCGATCCTTGCGAATCCGCACCTCATTCGTCCATGCCCCAACAGTTCGCAGGTCTTGTGTTGCAACAGATCCTGCGGGTGCAGTGGCAGGCGTCAGGCGTACTCAGGAATTGCGTCGTCGACGGACGTAGTTGCCTGGTCGTTCGCGCCGCGCCGCGAGCGGACGATCCCCCAGCCGACGAGCGCCGCGGCCACGACGGTGAGCCGAGTTGAAGAGGCGGTCGCGGAGCGATGCCGGCGGCTCGATCTGCTCAGCTTGGAGGTTCACATCGATCGACGCATCGGCGCGACGATAGCCCCGCTGCCGAAGCGCTCGTGCTCGTGGCCGCCGGGTTGCGCGTGGTCGACGTTGTCGCCGGGCTCAATGTGCTCCGTGGCCTGCCGAAGAACCGCACCACGATCGGCGCGGCGCTCATCGACACCGCCAGCGAGGTCACCTCCGGGTCCGCATCGCCGTTACCGGCACCATCCTCGCGGCGCTGTTCACTGGCGAGATCGCCACATCGAACTGGAGCGCGCACCAAACCGCGGAGTTCCAGGAGGCAGTCATGATTGCGGGTCTCGTGCTCACCGTCGTGGCCGCGGCGCTCGTCGGCTGGGGGATCGTCCGCTCGCGGCGCGCGATTGCTTCTTCGATATCGTCAGTGAGGCAGGACTATCGGGCGTCCGCTGTTCATCCCTACCACAACCGCGCTCGCGAGCCGCATCTCAACTGGTAACAGGTCTTGTGGTACAATAGCTCCCACGGGTCGTTCGCGGCCCGGCTCATCCAGACGGGTCAGCGACCCTCACTCTACTGTGGGAGTTTTCTCCATCGCTGACCAGCCTTGGTCCCTGACCGCTTCGGCAGCGGGGCGAAGGGACTCCGTTAGTCGAGTCATGACACCCAAGAATGCCTCCTCAGTCCTTGGCCATGTCGCCGCTCCTTCAAAAGCATTCGTTCAGGGTATCGGGCAGTGGGATCGGTCGAACAAGCTCGATTAACATTGGCGAGAGGAACGCTCAGGGAACGTCGGCCCAGGGCTGTCACCAGCCCCTTACGGGGGCCTCTACCAACTCAGGAGAGGCAGAGCTGAGGAATGACATGGCCGTCTTCGTCCTAGATCGCGGACACAGACCTCTCATGCCTTGCTCAGAGAAGCGTGCGCGTATACTTCTTCATCGCAAACGCGCTGTCATCCATCGAATCGTCCCTTTCACCATACGGCACATTGAGCGTTCTGCTACGAGTAGTCAAGTGCAATCGATGGTGCTCAAACTCGATCCAGGCAGCCGAACCACGGGCATGGCACTGGTACGCATCGAGAGACGTGAAAATGGTGCACTCCATCACGCAGTGCATTTGGCGATTGTGGAGCACAGGGGCGAGCAAGTACATCATAATATGCGCCAGAGATCGGCATTCCGTCGACGACGGCGCAGTTCCACTTTGCGCTATCGCTCTCCCCGCTTTCAGCATCGCACTCGCCCGAAAGGGTGGCTGCCACCTTCCCTGCGATCGCGTGTTGGCAATATTTTGTCCTGGGCCAGACGATACAACTACCTCGCGCCATTGGAGCGCCTCGATGTTGAACGGGTCAAATTTGATTTAACCCTGATGCAAAATCCCGAGATCGCGGGAGTGATGTATCAGCGCGGCGACTTGGTAGCATGGGAGATACGTGCGTATCTTTTGGAGAAGTTTCAACGTTGTTTCGTCTACTGTGGCAAATCGAATGTGCCATTTGAGATCGACCACGTACAACCACGTAGTCGGGGTGGTTCGGACCGCGTCTCCAATCTCGTACTCGTATGCCACGAGTGCAATGCGAGCAAAGCCAACCAAACGGCGAGCGAGTACGGACATCCCGCAGTAGAAGCCCAAGCAAAAGTCCCGTTGCGTGATGCCGCAGCCGTCAACGCGACAAGCTACTTGCTCTGCGATTCTCTCCGCTCACTCGGACTCCCTCTTACAGCATGGAGTGGTGGACGCGCACGCTGGAATCGGCGACGTTTCTCCATCCCCAAGCTGCACACCCTCGATGCACTCTGCGTTGGTGAAATATGCGGCATTGACGTAGGCAAAGGGCTGACGCTACAGATAGTGGCTACCGGACGAGGGAGTTACCAAAGAACCAACGTAGACGCATCAGGATTTCCTCGCGGCTATCTTTTAAGCCACAAGCGCGCCCTGGGCTTTCAGACAGGCGACTTGGTGCGTGCTGAGGTGCCTGCACACTTCAAGTCCGGCGGAGTCCGTGTAGGACGACTAGCTGTGCGGAGTTCTGGTACCTTTAGGATGGGTAAATTTGACGGCATAAACGCTCGGTACTGCCGCATTATTCAACGTCCGGATGGGTATTCTTACTCAACTGTCTCCACAGAATGGAGCGGTAGTTCCTCCTTGGCGGCGATGCCAAGTATATATGAGCCTTGTTAAGCAAGGAGCTACAGAGCGTGACTTCGGGAGTCACTGAAGACGAGAACGCCCCCTTCACCGCGGACGGAGTGCCGCGCACCCTCTGGTGGGATGATCGCGCCCAGGTGCTGCGCATGATCGACCAGACGTTGCTGCCGTCTCGCTGCAACGTGATCGCGTGCGCCGACGCCGCGGAGCTCGCCGGCGCGATCCGCCGCCTCAGCGTCCGGGGCGCGCCAGCCATTGGTGTTGCCGCCGCCTATGGTCTCGCCCTCGCCGCCCGCGAGGTCCTCCCGCCGAGCACAACCGTGGATGCCGACGCCGCGTTGGTCGCCCTCGCCAGCGCCGCCGCAAGCCTGCGCGCGACGCGCCCCACCGCCGTCAATCTCGCCTGGGCACTGGATCGTCTGCTCGTCGTCGCCGAGGCGCATCTCGCATCGGGTGGGGCGCCCGCCGATCTGCCCGCGCGCCTGCTCGCCGAGGCGCACGCCGTCGCCGGGGAGGACGCCGCCGCCTGTCGCGCAATGGGCCGGCTGGGCGCCGAGCTGATCGCTGACGGTGACACCGTGCTCACGCACTGCAACGCCGGCGCGCTCGCCACCGCCGGCATGGGCACCGCCCTCGCGCCGATCTTCGTCGCCCACCAATCCGGCAAGCGCATCCACGTGTACGTCGACGAGACACGCCCCGTCCTGCAGGGCGCGCGCCTCACCGCCTGGGAGTTGCAGCGCGCCGGCGTTCCGCTGACGCTCATCACCGACAACATGGCCGCGCACATGATGCGCAGGGCAGGCATTCGGGCGGTCTTCGTCGGCGCGGATCGCATCGCCGCCAACGGCGACGTCGCCAACAAGATCGGCACCTACGGGCTGGCGCTGCTCGCGCACGCGCACGGCATCCCGCTCTATCGTCGTCGCGCCGCGCTCCACCATCGATCTGAACCTGCCCGACGGAGACGCGATCCCCATCGAGGAGCGCGCGCCCGAGGAGGTGACGATGCTGGGTGGCGTGCGCATCGCACCTGAGGGCGTCACCGTCGCCAATCCCGCCTTCGACGTCACGCCCGCGCGCTACATCGCGGCGATCGTCACCGAGGCCGGCATCGCGCGCCCACCCTACGGAGACGCGCTGCATGATCTCATACGGCGCAATCCAATCACGAAAAGTGAAAATCAGGCAGAAACGGCAGAAACGGCAGAAACATCGCGGGCCGTTCTTGCCTCGAAACAGTAAAAGCGGCAGAAACGGCAATTCGGCCATCTCTGGATCGCGTTTGAAGTGAGTGCGGCAAGCTCGGGAGGCGACGTGGCGATAACGGTGGTGGGTTCGGTGGCGCTCGATACGGTTGAGACGCCCTTCGGCACGGCGCAAGATGCGCTCGGCGGCGCGGCGTCGTACTTCGCGCTGGCGGCTTCGCTCTACGACGCCGTCAACCTGGTCGGCGTTGTCGGCACGGATTTCCCCGGCCACTTCGTCGAATGGTTCCAGGCGCGCAACGTCGATCTGCGTGGGCTGCAGTCCGTCGAGGGCGGCACCTTCCGCTGGGGTGGCCGCTACCATCTCGATATGAACACCCGCGACACCCTCTTCACCGAGCTTGGTGTCTTCGCGGATTTTTCTCCCGCGCTGCCAGCCGACTACTGCGGCGCCGACGTCGTCTTCCTCGCCAACATCCAGCCGCAGCTCCAGCTCGACGTGCTGCGCCAGACGGACGGGACCGGCAGCGTCAAGCTCCGCGCCCTCGACACGATGAACCTCTGGATCGACACCGCACGTGACGACCTCACCCGCGTCATGCGAGGCGTCGATCTCGTGCTGATCGCCGAGGACGAGGCGCGCGACTACGCCAACACGCCGAGCCTCCGCGTCGCCGCGCGGCATATCTTCAGCCTCGGCCCGAAACTGCTGGTGATCAAACAAGGCTCCTACGGCGCACTGCTCTTCGGCGCCGATGGCAGCTTCTTCGCCGCTCCGGCCTACCCGCTCGAAGATGTGCGCGATCCCACCGGAGCGGGCGATGCCTTCGCGGGTGGCTTCCTCGGCTACCTCGCCAGCCGTCTCACCCAGAAGGGCTCACTCTCCCCGACGGACTATCGTCGGGCATTGATCCACGGCAACATCATGGGCTCCTACGCCTGCGAGCAGTTCGGCGTCGAGTGTATCCGCGGGTTGACGCCCGATGCCGTCAGCGAGCGCTACGCCGAATTCGTCGGCTTCACCCACTTCGACGGCACCTGGAAAGAAGACCCTGCCTAGCGCCGACCAGCCGCGCCGGCCATTCTTGTTGGACTTTGGTCGGAACGTTGTCTTTTGTCATACCGAATTGGAAGGTAGAGCATTCTTCGCCGGACGCGTGTAGCGCCGCTCGCCAGCGTCACCACCGTCGCCGTGACCTCCGCTTTGCCGTCGCGCCTGGAGGAGCGCATCGCGGAGCACCCGGCCACACTGGGTGGTGTCTGTCGAGGCCGGTCGAAAGCCGACCCGCGCACGCCAATCCGCTCGCATTGGCCCACGAGGCAGCGCCCACCGGCGGCGCCGTCTCGCCACACTTGAGCTTTCGACTGATTATGTTGGCCTCGGCGAGTGCAGAATCGTCGCCAGGCTGTTCTTCCCCTCACCGGGGAGGGAGTTTCTTCTCGTGACAGCAACCAACACGCCGGCCACAGTCGCCGGCGACGTCAAAGACCTCTCGCTCGCCCCGCGCGGTAACGCGCGCATCCTCTGGGCCGCCAAGGACATGCCCGTCCTCCGGTTGATCCGCGAGCGCTTCGCCCGCGAGCAGCCGCTCAAAGGCATCCGCATCTCGGCCTGCCTCCACGTCACCACCGAGACGGCCAACCTCGCCATCACGCTGAAGGCCGGCGGCGCGGACCTGCTGCTCTGTGCGAGCAATCCGCTCTCCACGCAGGACGACGTGGCCGCGTCGCTGATCGTCGACTACGGCATCCCCACCTACGCCATCAAGGGCGAGGACGAGGAGACGTATTACAAGCACATCAATGCCGCCCTCGACCACAAGCCACAGATGACGATGGATGACGGCTGCGACCTCGTCTCCACGCTCCATAAAGAGCGCCAAGACCAGATCCCCGACGTCATCGCCGGCACCGAAGAGACTACCACCGGCGTCATTCGCCTCCACAGCATGGAGAAGAACGGCGTCCTGCGCTTCCCGGTCCTCGCCGTCAACGAGTCCGACACGAAGCACCTCTTCGACAACCGCTACGGCACCGGCCAGAGCACGCTGGACGCCATCGTGCGCTCGACCAACCTGCTGCTGGCGGGCCGCAACTTCGTCGTGCTCGGCTACGGCTGGTGCGGCAAGGGCGTCGCCTCGCGCGCGCGCGGCATGGGCTCCAACGTCATCGTCACCGAAGTCAACCCCGTTCGCGCCATCGAGGCCGTGATGGACGGCTTCCGCGTCATGCCGATGCTCGAAGCTGCCGAGGTCGGCGACATCTTCGTCTCCGTCACCGGCAACCTTAACGTGATCGACGAGCCGCATCTCGCCCGCATGAAGGACGGCGCGGTGATCGCCAACTCCGGCCACTTCAACGACGAGATCAACATCCCCGCGCTCGAGAAGCTCGCCACCGGCGGCACGCAGATCGTGCGCGACTTCGTCCGCGAGTATGCCTACGCCGACGGGCGCAAGGTCTACCTGCTGGCCGACGGGCGCCTCGTCAACCTCTCGGCGGCGGAGGGCCACCCCGCCAGCGTGATGGACATGAGCTTCGCCAACCAGGCGCTCGGCGCGGAGTACATGCTGGCGAATGCTAAGACCCTGGAACCGAAGGTCTATACTATCCCCGCCGACATCGACTCCGAGATCGCGCGACTCAAGCTCAAGGCGATGGGCATCGGCATCGACACGCTCACCCCCGCCCAGGAGCAATATCTCGGCTCATGGGAGTCCGGCACCTAGTCAGTGGTCACGTAGTTGCATCCCCCCTCCGTCCTCAACCGGGGGCGGAGGGGCAGTCCCCGGCCCACGCGACGTCGGCTGGCAACATGTATGAGGAATGAAGTGATGTCGAACAGTTTCATGAACGATCCGAAGGCTTTCTTCACCAGCGAGAGCGTGACCGAGGGCCACCCCGACAAACTCTGCGACCAGATCAGCGACGGCGTCCTCGACGCCCTGCTCGCGCAAGACCCACTTGCTCGCGTTGCCTGCGAGACGGCCACCACCACCGGCCTGGTCCTCGTCGCTGGCGAGATCACCACTACCGCTTGGGCCGACATCCCCGACATCGTGCGCCGCACCATCGAGCACGTTGGCTATGTCGATGCCCGCTACGGCTTCGACTACCGCACCTGCGGCGTCACCACCTCCATCGGCAAGCAGAGCCCCGACATCGATCGCGGCGTCAGCTCCTCCGTGGAGTATCGTGATCGCGTCGCCACCGGCTCGCTCACCGACGCCGAGCTCGACTCCATCGGCGCCGGCGACCAAGGTATGATGATCGGCTTCGCCTGCAACGAGACCCCCGAGCTGATGCCCGCACCGATCAGCTACGCCCACAAGCTCACGCGCAAGCTCTCCGAGGTGCGTCGCGCCTCGTGGGACGGTCATGGCCACATGCCCTATCTGCGGCCCGACGGCAAGAGCCAGGTCACCATCCAGTACGAGAACGGCAGGCCCGTCCGCGTCGACACCGTCGTAATCTCCACCCAGCACGCCGAAGAGGTCGGCCAGGACGAGATCCGCCACGATGTTATCGAGCACATCATCAAGCCGGTGATCCCCGCCAACTTGCTCGACGCCGACACCAAATACTTCGTCAACCCGACGGGGCGTTTCGTCATCGGCGGCCCGATGGGCGACGCCGGCCTCACCGGCCGCAAGATCATCGTGGATACCTACGGCGGCATGGCGCGCCATGGTGGCGGCGCCTTCTCCGGCAAAGACCCGACAAAGGTCGATCGCTCCGGCGCATACGCCGCTCGCTACGTCGCCAAGAACATCGTCGCCGCTGGCCTAGCCGAGCGCTGCGAGATCCAGATCGCCTACGCCATCGGCGTCGCGCGTCCGCTCTCGCTGTTCGTCGAGACCTTCGGCACCAGCAAAGTCTCCAACCAGCAGCTCGTGCAGCTCATCCGCGAGCAGCTTCGACCTGCGCCCCGCAGGGATCATCCAGTCGCTCGACCTGCGCCGCCCGATCTACCAACCGACCGCCGCGTTCGGCCACTTCGGTCGCACGGACATCGATGCTCCCTGGGAGCGCACCGACAAAGTAGCAACCCTACGCGCCGCCGTCGGTGAGGCCGTCGCCCAGCACGCCTAGCGTGCCGTCAACGAAAGAGCGCAATTCCATGTCGGGGACACTCCGTGCGATGTGTCCCCGGTTTGCGCATCACTCGTCGCCCAATCTTCCCTACCGCGCACGAACATGCGGCGTCGTGTCTACCGCCGGCTGGTGCCCGACTCTGGGCTGCCAGCTGTCGAATTCCGGATCGAAGTCGTCCAGCCGCAGGGCCCGCATGTACCAGACGGCCTCCAGCAGATCCGTCACCTCGATCTGCTCCCCTGGTGCCCCCTTGCGCCTCACCCGCACGACGTAGGTTTCCTGGCTGTCCGGCTCCTCCTTGCCGATCACACGCTGCACCACCAGCGTCGTGCCGTCGGGTGCCGTCGCCGCGGCCGTCTCCGTCTCGCTCGCACGAATCGCCTCCGCGAGAACCGCCATACGTGCCCCGTCCCTTCCCAGTTCGACCGGTAATCGCGGACCGGCACGATCCAAGCGGTCCGCGCTGATCCGCGGCTACAAGAATGGATCGAGTACGTCTTCGGACGGCACGTCCCGATGGGTTCGCGACCCCGCCTGTTCGCAACCGTCTGTCTGCGGCAGCGCCCGCGACCCTGCCTCATCGGACCACGTGGCCGCGTCTGCCGGCGACGCGCTCGTCGCCGCCTGCCACTCCGCGCGTTCGGTGTCGAAGCCGGAGCGGTCGGGCGCGCGAATCTGCGACGACGCCTCCTCGACGGTGGGCACCTCGGCGAGCGCCTGGGGAGCCCGCACCGCGTTGAGCCGTCACGACGTAGCTCGCCCAGCCGTCGAGCTGGAGGCCGCTCATTTCCTGCCGCACCACGGCGCGTGTCGTCTGCCAAACGTCGCACTAGGTCGAGCAAACCGAAGTCGCGCCCAGCGCCTCGGTCTACGAAACCTTAGACGAGACTTCCTTGGAAGCCGGATACGTCGCACGTGCTGCGATCAGTCCGTGAGGTCTACCGCAAGTTGCCGACCACGTTTGGCAGCGCCGACGTCGCTACCGAGCTTCGCTTGGCGTGGCCGGGCCCTCTTCCGGTCCCGCGCCATCTGCCGTGGATGCTAGGTTACTGTGTTGCGACTCCACGTCCGGTTGCATTGGCGGTGCCCCGAGGATGTTCTCCAGCACGGGCGACTGGAATGGGTCTGTCTGCCCGGGCAGCCGCAACTGAGCGTTTCCCGACACCGGGAAAATGAACGCGCCCGCCTCAGCCCTGCTCCAGCCCTCCGGGACGTCCACCCGATAGATCGGCAACGATCCGGCTGGCAGCACATCCGGCTCTGGAACATGGTACACCGTCTCGTTGCGATCCCAGTCGGTCTCCTTCCCCGGCATCATCGACGGCAGGAGATCGTGCCGCTGCGGCTGGGTGGCCCCGCACTTCCAACAGACCAGACTTTCCCCGCGCACCGTGAAGCCGCACTGCCAGCACATGCCGGCCGGCGAGCTCGCCGGTACCGTCACCAGCGTCTGCTCCGGCACCTGCGCGGGCCGCGCCCGAGTGTGTGTCGAATGCGAGATGCGCGGATCGCGCGCCACGGTGCGGAGGCCGATCAAGCAGGTGATCACCACCAGCACTATGAACCCCCCGCGTAGCGGCACCGACGGCAGGATATTGACACCCCACAAAGCGAGCGCGGTGCCCATCACGGCGAACAGGACCATCGCCGCAAGGGTTGAGCCTATGCGCAGCATCATGTCACCCGCTCCCAGTGCCCCACGCGGCCCTACGCTCCGCTGCAGATGCGCCTCACGCGCGCTAATCATAACGCATCGCCAGCTTGGGTATAACGAGCATAGCGTAGAGGTACGGAGGAGCTTTCGCAACCGGCGGCCGCTCCACGCCGAAAAAGGTCGGTCGCCAGCGCCATTGCCGGCGACCGACCGTAGATGAAGATCGCGCTACGGGTTCGCGCTACCTATCCATCGCCTCTGCGAACAAGGCTAGTAGTTGACCGTGAGGGTCACGTCGTCCACGAACTCATCGCTGATCAGGGACGAATCGGTGGTGCCCTGGAAGTAGACCTGCACCGATTGGCCCTTGTAGCTACTCAGCGCCGTGGTGATGTTGTAGGTGTACTGCGTCCACCCATGCGCGTTGGCGTTGCACTGCTGCAGCGGCGTCGTGATCGTCGTGCCGCCGATGGTACGGATGCGCGCGTAGAAGTAGTCGTGGCAGGTGCTGCCCGTCTCCTGCGTGTCGAAGTACACCCAGAAGCTCTCCGTGGCGCTCGTCATAGTGCTCAGGATCGCCACCGTCCATCAGGTTCGCGGGCACGCGAACAGTGGCGACGCATCAGAACCTGGGGAGGCTCGCATGGTGGGACGCTCGTCGAAGCATGGACGGTGCGAGCATGTATACTGATCACTGGCTCACAGTCAAGTGCCGCTCGCCAGCTCAACAATTGCGCGTGGTGCCTTGTGTAGCGCCATGACACATCGCTTGCGACCACCCGGCTGGCCGTGTACAATCCCGGTGACGTGGCGCTCGCGCAATGGCGCGTCGGGCGCGAGCGCAGCGAAAGGGGGCGGAGCCTGACACCAGCCGTCGGGCTCCCCATGCATAGATGAGCAGCACAGCCGAACAGCGCCGAATCCGCGTTTTGGTGGCGAAGCCCGGCCTCGATGGACACGACCGCGGCGCGAAGGTGATCGCCCGCGCCCTGCGCGACGCCGGCATGGAGGTGATCTACACCGGCATCCGCCAGACGGCCCAAATGATCGTCGAGGCGGCGATCCAGGAAGACGTGGACGCCATTCTGATGAGTATCCTTTCCGGCGCGCATATGGCGATCTTCCCCAAGGTGATGGACCTCCTCAAGTCCAACGGCGTCGACGACATCCTCGTGATGGCCGGCGGCATCCTCCCCGACGAAGACATCCCCGCCATCGAGGCGCTGGGCATCAAGGGCAACTTCGGCCCCGGCACGCCCATGGCTGCCATCATCGACTACGTGCGCGCCAACGTCCGCCCCGAGCGCCTGAGCCACGCGCTTGCGCCGCTGCAAGCGCCCTCCCAAGAATCGGCGGCGCGCTGACATGGCCAGTCCAGAAGCAACCGCGCTGGTCGAGCGCCTCCGTGCGGGCGACCGTCGCGCGCTGGCGCGTGTCGTCACGCTGATCGAGAACAACGCCCCCGACGTGCGTCGCATCCTCGCGCAACTCCACGCCGTCGGCGGCCACGCCCACGTCGTCGGCCTGACCGGCTCGCCCGGCGCGGGGAAGAGTACGCTCGTCATGCAGCTTGCCCGCGAGCTACGCCGCCGTGACCAGCGCATCGGCGTCATCGCCGTCGATCCCACCAGCCCCTATACCGGCGGCGCCATCCTCGGCGACCGCATCCGCATGCAGGAGCTTTCCGGCGACCCCAACGTCTACATCCGCAGCATGGCGAGTCGCGGCAGCCTTGGCGGACTCGCCGCCTCCACCCGCGACGCCGTCCGCGCGCTCGACGCCGCCGGATTCGACACCATCATCATCGAGACGGTGGGCGCTGGCCAAGCCGAGGTCGAGATCGTCCGCGCCGCGCAGACCGTCGTCGTCGTCACCGTGCCCGGCATGGGCGACGACATTCAGGCGATCAAGGCCGGCATCCTCGAAATAGCCGACGTCTTCGTCGTCAACAAAGCGGACCGCCCCGGCGCGGATCAGACCGCCGCCGAGTTGCGCATGCTCCTTAGCCTCGATCCCGCGCGTGGCGAGCATGCCTGGCGCGTGCCCATCGTCAAGACCAGCGCCGCCACCGGCGAGGGCGTCCCCGAGCTGGCCGATAAGCTCGCCGCGCATCGCGCCTTCCTGATCGAGACCGGCCAACTCGCCACGCGCGGCGGCGAACAGGCGCGCAGCGAGATGCTCGCCCTGCTGCACCAGGCCCTGCTGGAGCGCATCGCCGCCACCATCAGCCCTGAGGAGTGGCAGGCGATCACCACCGCCGTCGTCGAGCGCCGCACCGACCCCTATACCGCCGCAGACGATCTCGCCCGCCGCATCGGACTCAAGGCCACCGGCGCCTAGAGCTTCGGCGGCCCCTGCCGGATGCGCTCACGATACTCCACCAACGTGTCGGCGCCCGTAGGGATGCTCGATCCACCACGTCGCACCTGCCTCTGCTTGACCACTCCCCACGGCTGAAGCCGGGGGATTCTTGGGCTGACCACCGCTCACCTAGCGAGCTAGGAGCGTCGTACACGGTCATGTCGTGGCCCGAAGCCACCTCCCACGCGTACCTTCCCGCAGGCCCTGCGGTAGAGCGTACGTATCGCACACCTGGTCGTTTGGTGTCCGGTGGTCGGGAGCGCCTGACGGCGCGCGGCGTTTCCTCCCCATGGCTCAAGCCAGGGGTCTTCACGCCGCGCGAGCTGATAAGGGCGCACGATCTCCGCGGCAGCCAAGGCATCTCCTGGCGTTTCTTCGCTCATCAGCACCTCGAACGGCTCATCGCCCAACCGCCTCGAGCGCATGTACGCAATCGCTTGGTTCAACTCGTCTGGCGTCAGCACCTCGCCCGTCTCCACGTTTACCGGCTTGAGCAGTGCGCCACCCCACCGGGCAGTGCGTCGAAACGGCGCGCGATTCGGCCATCCTCCTGCGACCCACACCGGCACGCGCAGCTGCCGCAGCGGTCTCGGCAGCATCTCCACCTCTCGGCAGCATCTCCACCTCACGTAGGTGATAGTGAGTCCCCTCGTAGCTGAAAGGCTCGCCCGACCACGCCATGTTGATGATGTCCAGCGCCTCGTCCAATCGTTCCGCGCGAGCCTTTGCCTCAAAATCGTCACCAAACGGCATGAAGTCACGTTCGCTCGCGCCCAACCCCACCGTCAGCGTCATCCGTCCGCTAGAGAGCTGATCTAACGTCGTCGCTGCTCGGGCCACCAGCCAGGGGCGTGTCCGCGCAAGCGGCGTCACCATCGTCCCGATCCGCATCCGCTCGGTGCGCAGCGCGATCACCGCAAGCGCCACCCATGCGTCTGCCACCGGCACACCACTCTTGCCGCCGAGCAGAATATCCCATACGAAGAAGCCGTCCCATCCGGCAACTTCGGCCCGTCCCCCAGTAGCCGCGGATCAGCGTATTCGCCAGAGGTCGGCACGTCCAGCCCAAATTGCACCGCTACACCTCCTGATGTGAGCTATCCCAATTACTTACGCCCTGCCCTGCTTCCTCTTGCCATCGCGGAAAGAGGCAGGCATACGTCTTGCTGTAACGAACCCTCCTCCAGGCAAGACAATTGCAGCAGCCGCGTGGCATACTGCCGCTATGACGAGCGCCAACACGCATCTCCCGCAATCGTGGAGATTTCCGAGAGAGCAAGGAGCGAGGCCCAATGGCGGAGACCGTAGAGAACTTCGACGTGATCGTCATCGGCGCGGGCCAATCCGGCGGTCCGCTCTCCACCGCCTTCGCTAAGGCCGGCAAGAAGACCGCCATCATCGAGCGGGAGCACGTCGGCGGCACCTGCATCAACGAGGGCTGCACCCCCACCAAAACGATGATCGCCAGCGGTCGCGTCGCCTATCTCGCCAGGCGCGGCGCCGACTACGGCGTCCTCACCGGACCCGTCCGCGTGGACGAGACCGTCGTGCGCAAGCGCAAGCGCGACATCGTCGACGAGTTTCGCGGCGGCAGCGAGCGCCGCATCACCTCCACCCCTGGCGTCGAGCTGATCATGGGCGAGGCGAGCTTCACCGGCCCCAAGACCGTCGCCATTAAGCTGAACGACGGTGCGTCCCGCGCGCTCCACGCCGACACCATCGTTATCAACACCGGCTGCCGCCCCTCGGTGCCCGACGTTCCCGGCATTCATGACGTGCCATACCTCAACTCCACCACCATCATGGAGCTCGACGTCGTGCCAGGCCACCTGCTCGTCCTCGGCGGCGGCTACGTCGGCCTCGAATTCGGCCAACTCTTCCGACGGCTTGGCAGCGAGGTCACCATCGTCCAGCGCGGCCCGCAGCTCCTTGGCCACGAGGATAAGGACGTCGCCGAAGAAGTCGCCAACATCCTCCGCGAAGACGGCATTGAAGTGTTGCTCAACAGCGCGGCAGTGCGCGCCGAGCGGGCCGGCGACTCCACGATCAACCTCACCGTGCGCGGGCCCGACGGCGAGCGCTCGCTCACCGGCACGCGCCTCCTCGCCGCGGCGGGCCGCGAGCCGAACAGTGATGCCCTCCACGTCGAGGCAGCCGGCCTTTCGCTCGACAAGCGCGGCTACATCCCCGTCAACGAACGTCTGGAGACCAGCGTCCCTGGCATCTACGCCCTCGGCGACGTCAATGGCGGCCCCGCCTTCACGCATATCTCCTACGACGACTACCGCATCCTCCGCGCGAATCTCATCGAGGGCGGCGACGCCAGCACCAGGGGCCGTCTCGTCCCCTACACCGTCTTCATCGATCCCCAGCTAGGCCGCGTCGGCCTCACCGAGCAAGAGGCCCGCCACGAGGGCCGCAACATCCGCGTCGCCAAGATGCCCATGAACTGGGTCGCCCGCGCCCTCGAAGTGGACGAATCGCGCGGCTTCATGAAGGCCATCGTAGACGCCGAGAGCGGCCAGATTCTCGGCGCGGCGGTCCTGGGCCTCGAAGGCGGCGAGCTGATGGCGATGCTGGAGATCGCCATGCTCGGCAAGCTCCACTACGCCGTCCTCAAAGAGGCCATCTTCGCCCACCCCACCCTCGCCGAGTCCCTCAACAACCTCTTCGCCACCCTCGACGAATGAAGCCGCCATCTATTGCGCTCAGGCGACTGTCCCAAAACGCGAGGTTGTCCTTCCTTAGTTGCTGGCATCCTCTATTCGATTCACTGTGCTCGGATTCTCGCCGCTCTGTGCCACTTCCTGCCGCAGCCTATCGGCGCGAAGTCTCAGCCGGTCGGCATAGCCTTCGAGCCCCTGTTCTCGCCAGACGAATGCCAGGCGTTCATAGCTAGCTGCCACCAGCAGGCACATTGTGACCAATTTGGCCTCAGGGCTTGTCGAAGAGTCATCGTCGGTGTCCCCGCTCCCGAAAATGACACCTTGCCAGTATTGGATTCCGGCTTCTGCTTCACTGAACAACCTTGTCCACTCTAAGCGGTCAAGGGGGAAACCGACCACTCCACATGGGGTAAACCTGACCACTCCACATGCGGCAGAGATCCCTCGGAATACATCGCGCTCGCGTCCACGGCCCCTAGCAAGGCGGATGCGGTGCCTGCATCGACTTGAATGCCGTCAAGCCTGCCACCCGCCACGGTGGTTTGGGCGAGTCGAACGTCGGTGAGGTTGGCCCCTACGAAGCTCGTGTTGACCATGTTTGCCCACGGCAGGTCAGCCCCAGCCAGATTGGCTTCCCGAAGATCCGTGTTCTTCAGACTGCCTGGAATAGACGGGCGCCCCGCAGGTCGGCGTTCCGCAAATGTGAATTGCTCAAGGCGGCGCTTTCCAGGGTAGCCTCCCGCATGGTCACTCCCGCACACACTGCCCCGACGAGATGCGCCCCCCTCAATTGCGCCTCATCAAGTCGAGCAGCTACCAAGGTTGAGCCATCAAAGCGAGCTTAGTCTAACGGCAGAAATGCCAGGTTTGCCCCCGCTTAAATCTGTGCCGCGCACAGCCGGTCGGTACCGCATCCAGACGGAGCCATCAGGCATGGAAGCGCTCAACAGTGTAAGCCCATCCGAAGACGCGCGCGGCTCCCGTGCATCGTGTGTCGCCAGCAGCCACTCCATATCTGCCCGCGTCAATTTAATGCCGCCGTTCTCATCCCTGAACGGATAGATCCCCGTCTCGATGTCCGACTTCACCGCGCGCCGCTCGGCTCCGTCGCTGCCAGCCTCGCGTCGGCGCCCTTCGTCGTCCAGTTCCTCGTCGCCGCACTCGGCCCCGCCACGCCTGCACTGGTGGCACTGGGCTACACCATCCGCGCCGCTGGCCGTGCTCCTGCTACGCCCGCTCCCCAGGCGCCACAGACCTTCGAGGACGGGAGCCTCGACATCACGGCCGAGAAGATTGAGCGCGAAACGTGCTAGCCGCTCGCGGGGTGCAAAGCACCATGCCTGAAACACTGTCGCTGCGAGCCGCCACAAGACCAGAGAGCCCTACTCCAACAGTATGGCGCGACGGCATAGAACTGGTCCCCATACACAGAGGTCGACGACTGGGGCTGCGTGGGGACGGACCTCGTCGCTAGGCGACGGCGGGCCAGCGGCCAAAAGAGCACGCGCAGGCGATGAGGGCGAGCACCACGCTCGGCAGCAGGAAGACACCGATGCTGGGGAGCGACGCGACGGCGAGGAGGGTAAGCACCAAGGCGCAGAACCACAACATCCTCCGTGCGCCGCTTCGGCTCGTCCGGCTGTGCCACACCGCCGAGACTGCTACGCCCAACGACAAGGCGGCGACTAGGCTGAGGAGTACGACGGCGTGGGCGCCGTTGACCTGGATGAGGGTCTCCGTGCCGGTGGTGCAGATGGGCGGCTCTCCCGGAGTGGCGATGGAGCAGCCCGCGGTGCTGTAGGTTGGCGCCGTGAGGAAGTACACGACAGCGGCCCCGCCGGCGAGGCCCGCGAGGACGCCGCTGACCGCCTCGAACCACCGCAGCACCCCCATATACGGCTCCCTTCCAGGTCGTCGTCACACATCAGTCGGTTGGTTGCCTCTGGCAGTGTAGCATGCACAAGGGCGACCTGTAGCGTGTAGACGCATCAGGCCGTCAGACGGTTCCGAAATCACCGGTAGTTCCCCGAGGTGGACGTCGCTACCAGGCCCGGCAACTGGTCCCCGTACACAGAGGTCGACGGCTGGGGCTGGGTAGGGGGAGATGGTGGCCGAAAGTGGGCGAAAGTCGTCGGAAAGTGGTCGTAAACCCGGCCGCAAATACCCGCAGGAGGTGTAATTTTCGGGGCAAGTACCTCCCCTAGCGCAGCCAAACCCCGAGGGCCGAAGCACGACTGGTACCTCGTTCGTACCAGTCAATGCAGCCTGGTTGTCTAGGCCGTCGACCGGGGCGGGCTGTCCTGGCGAGCGCAGCGGGGTGGGCAGCGATGCTCGCCCTATTTTGTGCCCAGCCGTCGACCAGTGCCCGTTGCCGCACCTATACGTGACGACGAGGCCATCGTCACGTATAGGTGCGGCAACGGGCACGAGTTCACGCGGTGCTACAGCCGGAAGGTGGACACGGAAGACGAGATGGCCCACTGTCCCGAGTGCGGGAAGCAAGCTATCTGGCGGTCCATCGACGTGCACCGGGAGAACCCCGGAGTCTGAACCTGAGTAGGTAGCCAGCTGGGCGTGGAGGAGGCGACGCCACGGTGCGCTTCCGCATACAGAGGCCCACGCATGCTCACTCCCGGAGCCTGCGCGCCCTCTCCCTGCGCGTGAGCAAGACCGAACCCCCTGCGATTCCCAGGAAGGCGACCAAGACGACGACCTCGAATCCGGCGATGGGGTATTGGTCTATGCCACGGACTCGGTTGTCGACGAGGATGTAGACATACACGAGGATGAAGAAGCCTGTGAAGAAGAGCCACGAGGAGGGCCCCAGGGTCCCCGGGCGGGGAGGCTCGCCGGGCCGCGCCCGGCGACGGAGGACGACCTGCAAGGCAAAGTACCCCATCCAGAAGAGCATCTGCACGACGTCGAATTGCCCTTGGGACATCGGCTGCTCCTTCGCGTGCGGAGTCGGCGGGCTCGCCGCGTCGTGCCCATCCTACCACGACCATCGCAGAGCGAGCCATCCTGCGAAGCGCGGAAATCGCGCACCCACGTCGCCTTCCATGCGATTCTGGCTACCTACTTAGCGGCTTTTGTAATAAAGGTCAGCAAAAGGTCAAGATGGTGTGGTAAAATGTCTCCGCCACATGATGGTCCGCGAACCTGTGGACCCTTTCAGAGGACACAAGACCCATCTGGAGGACACAAGACTCGCGGAAAAGACTACAGCCGTTCGGTTGTTCTGAAGTGGCTTCTTTCTTCCGGCGTGGCCAAGCGGTAAGGCAGTGGACTTTGGATCCACCATCCCAGGTTCGAATCCTGGCGCCGGAGCCAACCTCCCCACTAGTATCGTCTTTATCGAGGAGCAGCTTTTCCTGAGTACGCGTCGCATCGGTGTCGTCGTGCTGGCCGCCGGCAAAGGAACGCGGATGCGTTCCCGCTTCCCCAAAGTCACGCATGCGCTCGGCGGACGGCCAATGTTAGAGCATGTGCTGCGTGCCGCGCACGGAGCGTTGGCGGGCAGCGCGGTAGAGGCTGCGCCCGAACCGTCCGCCGGCACCGCCGCCGACGCGGAGGATCACAGTCGTCAGTCGGTCGCTTGGCCGGCCACCCGGTACGCAGTCGTCGTCGGGCACGAGCGCGAGCAGGTTCGCGCAGCCATCCAGTGGTCGCCGCCCAGTGCCATCCTCACCTACCTCACGCAAGAGCCGCAGCTCGGCACCGGCCACGCCGTTCGCGTCGCCCAGGCCGACCTCACCGAGACTGAGCCGCGGCCCGACACCATCCTCGTGCTCTACGGCGACACCCCGCTCGTGCGCCCCGAGACGCTACGCACCCTCCTGGCCCGCCACGACGAGGCCGGGGCCGCCATCACGATCCTCACCGGCTTCGCGCCAGACCCCGCTGGCTACGGGCGCATCATTCGTGATAAGCAGAACCGAATTAGCGGGATCATCGAGGCCCGCCACGCCTCGGCAGAGGAATTGCGAATCGTCGAGATCAATTCTGGCGTCTACTGCTTCGACGCCACCTGGCTCTGGCCCCATCTCGACGGCCTCGCGCCCCACGAGAACGGCGAATACTACCTCACCGACCTCGTCGGCGTCGCCCTCGATGAGGGTCGCCACGTCGACAGCGCCGAAGCGCGGTATGAGGAGACCATGGGCATCAACGACCGCGTACAGCTCGCCGAGGCCGAGGCCGTCCTCCGCCGCCGCACCCTGGACGATCTGATGCGCTCAGGCGTCTCCATCGAGGATCCCGCCACAACCTATGTGGACGCCGGCGTCCGCGTCGGCGCCGACACCATCCTGCGGCCAGGGACCATCCTGCGCGGCGACACGGTCGTAGGCGAGAACTGCGAGATCGGCCCCAACACCCTCGTGCGCGACAGCCGCATCGGCGACGAGTGCCGCGTGCTCGCCTCCTGGGTCGAGGGCGCGAACATGGAATCCGGCTCCCGCATCGGCCCGATGAGCCACCTCCGCCCCGGCGCGCACCTGCGTCCCGGCGCGCAACTCGGCAACTTCGCCGAGGTCAAGAACGCCACCATCGGCGAGCGCGTCCATGTGCATCACTTCAGCTACATCGGCGACGCCACCGTCGGCGCGGAGACGAACATCGGCGCCGGCACGATCACCATGAACTACGACGGCCGCGACAAGCACCACACCGAGATCGGCGAGCGTACCTTCATCGGCTCCGACACGCTGCTCCGCGCCCCCGTCACCATCGGGGACGGTGCGGCGACCGGCGGCGGCGCGGTCGTCACGCGCGACGTGCCACCGGGCAAGCTCGTCGTCGGCATGCCCGCGCGCCAGATCCGCCGCGTCGCCTCAACCGCATCGACCACCACGCCGCCCGAAATCGTGACGGAGGGCGGTGCCTCCACGTCACGTATGCAGGGCGTCTCGAACGACACAGCACCGGAGCACGCATCCTCACCGGCCCAGCAGAGCGAACGCCCCGGCGGCGCGCCGGAGACGATGGAGTGACACGCCCCATGACTAAAGCCAAGGGGTTTCTCGCCTCCGGCGAGCCGGCTAGCGAGCTACTTGCCCGGTGTCCTCGGGAACTACCTGGCGAGAGCCAGGATACTTGGAGGCATCCAAGATGACCGCGCATGTTTTACCCGATGGCGGATTGCCCATCGGAAGGCCGCAAACATGTGGTTGGGAAGGTGCTAGGCACCACGGGCCGGAGCCCACCAAACGCGGGTTCATCGCCCACGCGAACGATCGGAGCATAGCACGGCGGGTGCCGTACGGCAAGGGGCCACTGATCCCCATGCCCAATGGCAGGGGCCCTCTAGCCCCAGGATGGTAGAAAGCGCAATGGACGATCCTGGTTGGTCGCATCGTCTCATACTTGGACTCGCCGCGGAGCCGTTCAGCGGCAGCGACTGGCTCCTGCTGATCGTGCTGCTGATCGCGCTCTTCGCCGCGGGGTTCTCCGCCGCTGCCGAGACCGCGCTCACTTCCGTCAACCGGCTCCGCATCCGCAACGACGCCGAAGAGGGCGATCAGCCTGCCAAGAAAATCCTGCACCTCATCGAGAAGCCGGAGCGGTTCCTCTCCGCCATCCTCGTCACCAGCAACGTCGCCGTCATCACCGCCTCCACCGTCGCCACCATCCTCGCCATCAACCTCTTCGGCGACACCGGCGGCGTCATCTCCACGGTCGTCCTCTCCCTGATCGTGCTGATCTTCTGCGAGATCACCCCCAAAACGTGGGCGGTGCAGGCGCCCGAACGCCGCGCGCGCCTCTTCATCGGCCCCGTCGAGGTGCTCAGTCGCGTGCTCGGCCCGCTGGTCCGCGTGCTGATGTTCCTCACAAACGGCCTCGTGCGTATGTTCGGTGGCGCGCCGGTCAAGCGCGGCCCGTTCGTCACCGAGGACGAGCTGCGCCTGCTCGTCGAGGTCGGCGAGCAGGAGGGCGTCCTCGAGGAAGAAGAGCGCGAGATGATCCACAACGTCTTCGAGCTCGCCGACACCACCGTCCATGAGGTAATGGTGCCGCGCCCCGACATGATCACCGTCGAGGCCGATGCTACCTTGGATGACGCCATGAAGATCATCGTCGAGGGCGGCCAGTCGCGCATCCCCGTCTACGCCGACTCCATCGACGACATCATAGGGGTGCTCTACGCCAAGGACCTCCTGCGCGTGCTGACGCTCAATGAACGCCCGCCGTCGGTACGTTCCCTCGTACGCCAAGCCTACTTCGTCCCCGAATCCAAGCGCCTCGACGATCTGCTCCGCGAGATGCAGCAGCAGCGCGTCCACATGGCGATCGTCGTGGACGAGTACGGCTCGGTCGCCGGCCTCGTCACCATCGAGGACCTCGTCGAGCAGATCATCGGCGACATCCAGGACGAGTACGACCGCGAGGAACAACTCTTCGAGCGTATCAGCGACAACGAGTTCATCGTCGACGCCAAGATCAGCCTCGACGAGCTGGACGAGCTGCTCGACGCGGAGCTAGCCAGCGAGGAGTATGACACGCTCGGCGGCCTGATCTATGCCAAGCTCGACAAGATCCCGTCCGCCGGCGACACCGTGACGCAGGGAGACCTCACCTTCACCGTCCTCGGCACCAAGGGCCGGCGCGTCACCAAAGTTCGCGTGGTCCGCGCGGCGCCCGGCGATCGCACCGACCCGGGCATGGGACCCACACCCGATGACGGCCTTGCCCTGCCGTCGCATGGCGGCCTCGGTGGCGACGCGGGCGAGCTCGCCACCGACCACCCCGCCGGGAGCATTGCGCTCACCCCGCCCGTCGCCGAGAAGGAGGATGAGCCGGGGAGGTCGGGCTCATCCACTCGCGCCACATACGCGGGCTACACCTCCCCGCCACGTCTCGAGCCGTCGCCCGCACTCCCCGTGGCGCCAGCTGAGCTGCCCACCGAGGAGCAGCTCAGCCGCGACGAGGCAGTGTCGCGCCCCGTGCGCTCGCGGACCCCGCCGTATCATCGAGGCCAAGGGCGGGCCGGGGCACCGCGCAGGCGCTAACACTATTCACGCGTGCATGGCCTTGACAGCGACTCCCGTCGCAAGTATGCTTGTCGGGATATTGTCGTATGGAAGCGCGATGTATGTGACGGGAAACCGGACCATTTGGCGTACGTATGTACAATGACGTTACGGCAAAGATACCGTGTCGGCGATTATGTCGCGCACATCCGACCTTCATCAGTTTCGCACGGACAGCGAGGAGCTTCACCACCAACCTAACTCGGGCGCGCCCTTCCCATCGCGAATATGCGCTCCGCACCATGCATTGTCCGATTTGCCTAAGTCGTGGTGCGCTGAATGCAACAGTTGGAGCTAGATCTGTGCGGCAAGGATCGCGCTCGGCATCTGCAGGGTGTATGCGATGGTGCTACAGGGTGCAGTGGGTCGGCTCGCGGGTGCGCCTCGCCGGATGCGCTCGCAGAGCACCGGTACTTCTAGGGCACGTCTTCGTTGTAATGGGTAACGCGGAGCACGAATCGCTTGCTCGAAGGGGAGCGATCCTCAGCGAGTCGATGCCCGCACAGGTCCAGACGGTGGCGCGAGGTGAGGACATGCGCCGTATATCCGGGAATCATTCAGGTCTCATTTACGGGTTTGCACACGGCGAACGACCAGGCACGAAGACAGGAACAAGGGCTGTTCCCGCCAACCTGTCCCTCCCTCCCTCACTAGAGGAGCGTGCGATGGGGGAGTCGTTGCAGAAAAGCCTGCGAGCCGCGCTTCTGGATGGAGTCAGCGGTTCGTGGCGCTTCAGGCAGGGAGTCGCGGCACGTTGCCACGCGTCCCAGTGAGGAGGGGGTAGCCATGCTCGTGCTACGGAGGAAGGCCGGCGAGGCCATCGTGTTGAACGGCGTCATTACCATCCATGTCCTGGCAGTCGAGGGCGAGCGGGTGAAGCTGGGCATTAGCGCGCCACCGGAGGTGGTCATCGTGCGCTCTGAACTGCTCGAGGGCCAGGGTGGCCTCCCCGCAACGCCGCCGCCCGCCCAGCCGCCGATGCCGCGCCCTTTCCGCGAAAACGAGGGCGAGCCCCCCAATGGCTTCGACGAGGGCCGGGGCATCCGTCGCGACCCCAATGCCTCCAACGGGTCGTCCCACACGGGGCCGCGCGCCGTCGCTCCGGATGGAAATCCCCCGCCTTTCCGTCCGAACACCGTCCGCTACGGGCAGTAGATCGCGCGCTGATCTGAGCAATAGACCCTCGTCCCGCTGGAGTGAGAAGAGGGTCTTCTTGTGTCTACCATTGTCCGATTGCATATCTGCAGCGCGTCTTACCTCAGGTCGGACTTCTCGAATCCCCAACCTCTGACGACCGGAGCGGACCGATGACTGGGAGGGCGGCGTGAGGTCGCCCTGAAGTTGACCAAAAGCGATGCGCGTGTCGCCGACTGGGCATTTCTGGACCTGCTCGCGGTCGCCCATCGACGCGCAGCTAGGGTGCTGAACTTCGAGAGCGAGGGAAACGCCGCTCTGGATGGGGTACACTGGCTCGGAGAGTGTTGGTAGCATGGTGGCATGGCGAGGGAGAAGCGCGATGCGAGAGGTGCGCGAAGCGGTGGTAGCTGAGACACTCGGCAGCGCATGGATTGCGGTCGCCAAGCGCATTCTTGAGGAAGGTGCGGCCTCCACGTATGACGGTCTGCCGATCGTGGAGCTGTCGCATGTGACGCTGGATATCGCTTCGCCCGATCCTACAGATGCCATCATCGCGGAGCACGGCGACCCGGAGCGGTTGGCCTGGATGCACGCGAACTTCACCGACTATGCTCGTGTCTCAGAACTCGGGGGAGCTGAGAGCTACGCGACGCGCCTCTACGATTACGGGCACAGCGGGCGCGACCAAATCGCGTGGGTAATCGAACGGCTGCGGAGCGATCCGGCGTCGCGCTCGGCGACGATCACCACGTTTCAGCCGCTGACCGACACGAGCTACATACCCTGCGTAAGCCTGCTGGACTTCTGGCTGCCCGATGGAGCGCTGGCGCTGGTGGCCTACGCGCACAGCATCGATTTCGGGACGAAGGGCTACGGCAACCTGGTTGAGCTGGCGCAGATTCAGCGACGGGTGGCCGCGGCGCTCGGCGCGCCGGTGGGCCGGCTGACGATGATCGTCAAATCCGCCCACATCTACGCCCCCGAAGTCGAGGTGATGACGGCGCTCGTGGCCGACCACGAGGCGGCCATCGCCGATTCGCGCCCCTAGCAAAATCCTGGCTGAGGCCCCCTGCCTTGAGGCAGGGGGATGAAAGCCAGTCCGGTCCAATTGCCGTTGCTCTACCCGTTCGGTAGACGAGTGCCCTGTCCGGCCGAGCAACGTGGCCTCTTCGGACGCCACCCCGTACCATCGGGCCGGGCAGGCCCGTCAGGCGCTAACGCAGTGGGGTACCCCATAGGGTACCACATGGGGTACCACACACGTAGCCTGAGCATCCCCGGCGTTTACGCCTGGGGAGTGTCAATATCGTCATCCGTCTGGAAGTGACGCAACCAGTTCAGCTACCTGCGAAGACTAGGCGCGCGAGCGGGCACCGATTGGCGCCCGTCACTGCGTGCCAGGGGCCAGTGGGCTAATATACGTCGGCGTCTGGGCTGACGGACTCGACGCGGCGCTTGATCGAGGCGAGGAAGTTGGCGGCGGTGGCACCGTCGAGGATGCGGTGGTCGAAGGAGAGCGAGAGGAACATCATCTGGCGGATGGCGATGGCGTCGTCGATCACCACCGGGCGCTTGACGACGGTATCCATCGTGAGGATGGCGGCGTTGGGCTGATTGATGATCGCCGCGCTGAGGACGGTGCCGAAGACGCCGGGGTTGTTGACGGTGAAGGTGGCGCCCTGGACATCGGCGGGCATGAGTTTGTTGGAGCGGGCGCGGGTGACGAGGTCGCTGGTGGCGCGGGCGATGCCGGCCATGTTGAGGGTGTCGGCGTTGCGGATGACGGGAACGATGAGATTGTTGTCGAGGGCGATGGAGACGCCGACGTGGATCTGCTTGCGCAAGATGATGCGCCCGTCGTCGGTCCACGAGGCGTTGAGGTAGGGGTACTCTTTGAGGCCCTCGATGGCGGCCTTGATGACGAAGGTCTGGAAGCCGATGCCGAAGCCCTCGCGGCGCTTGAACTCGTCTTTGTGGGCATCGAGCCAGCGGGCCGCGTTGGTCATGTCGAGTTCGAAGACGGTCCAGGCGTGGGGTGAGGTGTGCTTGCTGCGCACCATATGCTCGGCGATGGCGCGGCGGGCGGGCGAGGGCGTGATGTATTCGTCGCCAGTTGACGGCGCAAGTGGGGCGACGGTGGCGGCGGGCAAGGTGGGCGCCGCGGAGGGCATAGGGGCAAAGGTAGGCGCCGACGGTTGCTGGCCGCGCTGGGCGACGTAGGCCTGGATATCTTCTTTGCGTACGCGGCCACCCTCGCCTGTGCCCTGGATCTGGTCGAGATCGACGCCGTGCTCCTGGGCCATGCGGCGGGCGAGGGGAGAGACCTTCTCTTGCGTGGCGGTGGCGTAGGCATAGGAGCCGTTGCCGAGCGCACTGGGCGGCGCATAGGCCGCGGGCGCCCGATCGGAGCCGGACGCGGAGGCGCTGGCGGGCGCACTGGAGGCACGCGCGGAGGGCATGGCGGTGGCGGTGGCGGCTGTAGAGGTCGTCGCGCTGGTGGTGGCGGAGGCACCGGACTCTTCGATCTGGGCGATCTCAGCGCCGACCTTGACCGTTTCATCCTCCTGGGCGAGGATCTTCACCACGCGACCGGAGACTGGCGAGGGTAGCTCCGCAGTCACTTTGTCGGTGATGATCTCGACCAGCGACTCGTCTTTCTTGACCGTCTCGCCTTCACGCTTGAGCCAGCGGCCGATAGTGCCCTCGGAGACCGATTCGCCGAGCTGCGGCATGGTGATGGGGGTTGCCATGAAGGTATGCTCCTCTGCTTCGGCACGACGTTGTGCGGGTAGCTGGCGTGAGGCGAGATACAGGACGCGGCACGGAGATGCCAGCGATGGGGCTAGCGCCGGATCGCGGCACTGAAGTGCCGGCGTAGAGTCCAGGCGCGGACTGAAGTCCGCTGGTGGCGCGACGGCGACATGCTCCCATCGGGTATCACTGCTTTTTAGGAGGAGCGGTGATGGGTGGTGTAGAAGCTGGCGCGCACTCGAATCTATCGTAGCATTCGGCCTCCAGGGTGTCAATCGAAAGCAGACAAGCGTAGATTACGTGCGGGAAGTGGGACGGTTCTTTGTGAGGCGGGGCAGGACGTCGAAGGGTGGGATGCGGTCGTGCACGAGGCGCTGAAGCTCGGCGAGGCCACCCAATGCGTGCTGGCGAAGATCGGCGGCGAGGGCAGCTTCAGCAGCGAACTCGTCTTCGTCGAGGACGAACATGGTGCCGGTGGGGGAGACCCAGAGGTCGAGCAGGAGGTCGCGGCAGCGGATGGCGCCGGGGCTGATCTCGGCGGGCTCGGCGACGTTGCAGTACCAGCCTTTCAGTGTGCCATCGGGCGAGGCGATCTGGAAGATGTTGTACCAGCGGTCAGCGAAGTACCACTCGGTGAATCGGTCGCCGGTCTCGAAGGTGATGTAGTCTAGCGCGAGGGGCGGGCGGGTCCAGCAGGCGACGAGGCGTACGCCGTCGGGAAGGAGTTCCGCGAGGGTCGCCTCGTAGGTGACGGTGACGTCGCCGGCGAGGTTGAGCTTGTGGACGAGGATGAGGCGTCCCACGCTTGGGGTGCTCATGGCTGGCTCGTCGCGACGGGGGCGATCTCCGTCGAGCCTGAGGCGACGAGGCGGGACGGATCGAAGAGGTCGGCGGCGGCGGGGCTGCGACCGGCGATCAGCTCGGCGAGGACCCAAGCGGCCTGGAGCGCGTAGGCATTGCCGTGGCC
Organism: uncultured Chloroflexia bacterium; assembly: GCA_963841205.1. Classification (GTDB taxonomy): domain Bacteria; phylum Chloroflexota; class Ktedonobacteria; order Ktedonobacterales; family JADMIN01; genus CAWAWP01. The sequence goes on from CAWJCH010000015.1 coordinate 67,222, forward strand.
GGTGTAGGCGCCGGCAAGATAGCAGCCCTCGACGCCGGGCAGTGCGCCGATGAGGGGCAGACCGTCGGACGAGAAGGCCATGATGCCAGCCCAGCGGTGCTCTATCGCGAGGTCGGGCAGGCGCAGGGTCTCGTGAAGGAAGGATTCGAGGCGGGATTGCACCTCGCTGGCGGGCGTCTCGTCGTTGGAATATTCGGTGGCGAAGGAGTGGTTGCGCCAGCCACCGATGGCGAGGCGTCCGTCCGCGAGCTGGCGCCAGTATTGGAAGCCGTCGTCGGCGTAGCAGGGGCAGTCGAATAGGCGCTCGGCGACGGGGGCGGTGGAGAGCATCTGGCCGCGCGTGGGGGTGATCGCCTGCGCCAGCCATTCGGCGCCAAGCGCCGCGCCGAGTTCGGGAAGCCAGGCATTGGTGGCGAGCAGCAGGGTGCGCGCGTGCAGCGTGGCGGAGTCGGTGTGCAGCTCGAAGCCGTCGGGGGTGCGGCGCAGGCTGGTGATGGGGCTGTTCTCGTGGAGGCGAGCGCCGGCGGTGCGGGCCAGGGTGGCGATGCCGCGGACGAGGCGCGCGGGCTGGATTTCGCCGTCGAGGGGGTAGTAGATCGCGCCGAGGTAGGTCTCGCGGAGCCGCGCGGGGAGGTTGTCGCGCGAGACGAGCTCGGCCTCCCAACCATCTTCGCGCAGGAGGGCGAAGCTGGCCTGGTGTTCGGCGTGCTCGCGCTCGCTGGCGGAGATCAGGAGGCTCCCTGCCTGCTGATAGCCGCAGCGCCAGCCCTCGGACTCTAATTCGGCGACAAGGTTGGTGGCGCGCTGGCGGTTGGCGACGTTGTAGGCGTAGATGCGGCGGGTGGCGTCGCGCCCGTACCGCTCGATGGAGACGGCGTAGGATTCGGCAGTGCCGCTGAGGAGGAAGCCGCCGTTGCGGCCGCTGGCGCCCGCGGCGATGCGACGGCCTTCGAGTAGCGCGACATCGGCGCCCGCGCGGGCCAGCCAGAGCGCTGCCGCGACGCCGGTGATCCCGCCGCCGACGATGGCGACGTCTACGCTCGATTCGCCCGCGAGCGCGGGACGTGGCGCGTCGGTAAAGACGCCGCCGTCATCCTGCCAGAGTGACACGCTGCCCATGACGCCTCCTCGTGGCCGCTGCTGTCGCGGCAAACTTTGCTCAGGGTATCACCGACCGGCACGGAGCGGCTAGCATGGGATGTTGTTGGGTAGAACCCGGCCTGAACGCCGGGGCGAATCCTGCTCCGTGCGCGCATAGCAACCCTGGAGAGGACACTATCGTGGGCGATCCATTTCCGTTTCCTTCCGCTTTTGCATTTTGATCGCGGGTTCGGCGGCGAATTCATGGGGCGCGGGCGCGTACGTGGGGCGAAAAAGCGGAAAGCGGAAGATGGGGCAGATCGGGGAAATGAGCGGCCTCGCGCGGATTTCGGGAGGACGGAGCGACACGTCGAGGCGGAAGCGATGGCGGCGACCATGGCGGAATCCTTTGTGGGAGTGGGGCTGGAGGGGCGGCGAGGAGAAACTGGGAGTGAGGGGGCAACGTGGGGAGGGAGAGGGGTTGGTAGAATTTGTGTTCTGGTGAGGGCGTACCACACGTCCGCTGGGGAGCGCAAGTGCGGTTTGCGGGCCGCGCGATAAATCGCTCCCTTGACGATCGGACGGGGCACTGGTATCCTCGGGTTGCACGGGAAGGGGAACCCAACCCCTTACCAAGCCCCGGTGTGGGCCCCCACCTCCCCCATGAGGGAAGGGGCCGCGTGGCGAGGGGATCGCCTGTTCGCGACGTTGGTTTGGCGCAACGCTGAAATGCCGGCACACGTTCGCGCGGACTTGCAGTCCGTGAAGTCCGCCACGCGTGCGGTGACGATCGCGTTGGACTTGCGCAGCGGGGCACATCTGCCTCGGTTGTCGGGGCCGATCGGAGCGCGAAGGCTACGGCCCGTCCCATGTCGGGCCGACGACCTATGCGGACGATTCAGCAGGGCGCGGGTGTGCGCACGGGCACGACGGTGGCGGCGCTGGGGAGCGGCGGGGAGCATGAAGATTCGCATGGGACGACCGGGGCGCCATCCGCTCGCGGCGTTGGTGCTGCTGCTGGCGCTCAGCTGCGTGCTCAGCGGGTGTGTGCACCTCCAGCGCAGCGTGACGCTCAATAACGACGGCAGCGGCACGTATCGTTTCGCGTTCGGCTTCTCTGACCAATTGGTCAACCTAGCCGGCTCGACGTTTGCCTCGCAGATGAAAACCTGCGGCGCGTTGGTGGAGACGTCGGGCGGATCGTATTCGATGGTCGACGCCGGGGGCTATAGCACGTGGACCTTCGCATGGCACTTCACGTCGCTGAGCCAACTCAATTCGCTGCTCTCGGCAAACGCGTCGTTCTGCACGCTCTCGAACACGAATATCCCGACGACCGCGACGGCAGACGACACGTTCGCGGTGGTGGCGCACTCGCATTTTGTGACGACGACCTACGTGCTAACGGGCCACCTGAGCTTTACGCTGGCGCCGCCGAGTACGGCGCCGGACCCGAACACGGCGGCGTTGCTGCGGCAGGCGTACAGCTCATTCACGATCACGATGCCGAACTGGCTCACCTCACAGACGGCTGGCGGCAACGTCAACGGCACGGCGGTGACGTACACGGCACATAACGGCGACGCGATCGATTTTCAGGTGGTGGGTGAGGGTGTCAATACCTCCGCGCTGCTGGTGATTGGCGGGGGCGGTGCCCTGTTTATCGGGCTGTTGTTTCTGCTTGCGCGGCTGATCCTCCAGCGACGCGAGCAGGAGGAGGACGAACGGGTGGCGGCCGAGGTGGCGGTGGCGCCGGCGGGGTATCTGGATTAGGCGAGAAGTTCGCGACACTTCTCGAGAGCGGCGATTGCGGCGGCGCGGGTGGCTGGCTGCGGTATGATCTACGGCGGTGCGGACGTCACACGTGACGCCCCTCCATGTCTTCGAACGGCGCAGTGTGGACACGTTGTGCCGATCTCCCCCGTAACGCTATGAACCACCGGAGCATCTATGACTCTGTCGAATCGCGACCCTCGGGTTCCCGGTCCATCGATTCCGTCCGTAACGGTGCGCGAGACGCGCGCACGCCTCACGGCTGGCGACGAGTCCGCGCCGGCGCTGATCGACGTGCGCGAAGCATGGGAGTATGCTGAGGGGCACGCCGCGGGGGCGGTGAATCTGCCGCTCAGCGAGTTGCAGGCGCGGGCCGCCGAGGTGCCGCGCGACCGTGATGTGTTTCTGATCTGCCACGTGGGACAGCGCAGCATGGCGGCAGCGCGCTTCCTCAAGGGGCAAGGCGTGGAGCGGGTGCTGAACGTGGAGGGCGGGACGGACGAGTGGGAGGCGGCGCGGCTGCCGATGGAGCGGTAGGTTGGAGTTCCTCGCCTCCTTGCCTCCTCTCTCCGCGGGGGAGGCAGCGCGCGAAGGAGGTGTGCGGCGCGGCGCGGGAGTGCCGGCGCAGGTTGCGATCGGACTGGTGCAGTACGACGTGGGGGAGCCGAGGTTGAGACCGCTTCCCGGTCTGAAAGCCGTGGGTATTCTTGTTCCCGGCGCACCATATGCCTCGATCGAGGGACGAGGGGGAAGCGGGCGCGATGCTCGGACGATCCGCGGCCGCGAAACGGCTGGGTACCGGAGCTGGTGCACTAGGAGAGTGGTTTGCTGGCATCGGGGAGTAGGCGGATGCGGGCGGAGAGGTCGGTTTGGGAGCCGGAGCCATCGCCGCCGCGCCGCTCGTGCAGCTCTTTGACCACCTCGTCCATGCCGATGCCGTAGGAGCCTTTGATGATGACGACATCGCCCTTGCGCAGCGACTCGCGGACCAGCGCGGCGGCCTCTTTGCGGGCGGCGCTGAGCGCGACAGCGTCTTTCAGGTCGGCGGCGAAGAGATGGATGTGGTGCGGCTTCATGCCGGCTTTGAGTGCGGCCTCGGCGGTGGCGCGCACCTCGCTGCCTACTAGCACCAGTTCGTCGGCGTCGCCTGCGGCGGCGCGACCGACGGCGGCATGCTCCTCGCGGGCGTAGTTGCCGAGCTCGAGCATGTCGCCGAAGACGAACCAGCGGCGCCCGCCGCTGGGCAGTTTTGCGCCGTGGAGCAGCGCCAGTGCGGCCTCGGCGGATTGACGGTTGGCGTTGTAGGTGTCGTCTACCAGGGTCGCGCCGTTGACCCCGGGCTTAACCTCCAGGCGGCGTTTGACGGGGCGGATCTCGCTCAGTCCGGCGGCGGCGAGCTGGAGGGTCATGCCGCAGCTCATGGCGACGGCGCTTGCGGCGAGGGCGGTGGTGACGGCGTGCTCGCCGGGGATGCTGAGGACGACGCGCTCGTGCTGGTCGCCGTACTCCAGGGTGAAGCGCAGGCCGGTCAGCGGATCGCCCATGACATCGCGGGCGCGCACCATCGCGTTGGGGCGGTGGCCATAGGTGACGACGCGGGCGGGCGAGCGCTTGATCATCTTGCGCACGAGGCGGTCGTCGTCGTTGAGGATGGCGATGCCGTTGGAGGGGAGCGCGGCGACGGCCTCGCTCTCGGCCTTGGCCACGTTCGCCAGGCTGCCGAAGAACTCCAGGTGCTCGGGGCCGACGACGGTGACGACGGCGATGGAGGGCGGCGCGATGCGGCAGAGGTCGGCGATCTCGCCGACCCACTGCGCGCCCATCTCTACCACGGCGAACTGGTGTTCGGGGTTGAGGCGGAGCAGGGTCAGCGGGACGCCCGTTTCGGTGTTGAGGTTGCCCTCGGTCTTGAGCGTGGGGCCGAGATGGCGCAGCAGCGAGGCGGTGGCCTCCTTGACGCCCGTCTTGCCGTTGCTGCCAGTGACGGCGATCACGCGAGTCTGCGGCTGGCGCTGGAGGTGGCGCTGGGCGAGCCGCTGCAGGACGTCGAGGGGGTTGGGGACGATGACCTGCGGCACGCCACGAGCCTGCGCTTCGGCGTCGGATCGCGCGCAGAGGATCGCCGCCGCGCCACCCTTGATCGCCGCGCCGATGAAGCGGTGCCCGTCGGTCTGCTCGCCGGGGAGGGCAATAAACAGCTCGCCCCGCTGTATTTGGCGGCTATCCACCGCACCCCCCGCGAAACGCATCGGCAGCAGTCCGCCGGTCGGCTTCGTCCCTGCCGCGGCGATCAATTCATCTCGCGTGAACATAGGCTTCCTCTCCCCCTCGACCACACACCGCGGTCACGTCCGCCCACTCGTCCACAGTCATCAACTCATCGTACGTAATGGCATTTTGCAGGTTGGATCGCGAACTGCTAAGGATGACGCGGGACGATGGCGGCGGGAGCACTCCCCGGCGTGAAGGCTCGGGCTCATGGCAACCGGGGGTGGACCTCATCCCTCGCCCCCTCTCCCGCGGGGTGAGGGGCGACTGGAGCGTCACCCTCTGCCAACTTCCCGCTGCTGGCCTCGCCCCTCCCGCAGGAAGAGAGGGACAACGGCCGGCGCCTGATCAAAGAATGTGGCGCGAAGACCCCGCGGTGCACCCACGGGGAGGAAGCGCCGCGCGCCGTCAGGCGCTCCCGACAACCGGACACCAACCGACCAGATGTGCCATACTCGCCCCCCTACCGCAGGGCCTGCGGGAATCGACGCGTGTGGAGGTGGCTTCGGGCCACGACATGACCGTGTACGACGCTCCTAGCTCGCTAGGTGAGCGGTGGTCAGCCCAAGAATCCTCCGGCTTCAGCCGTGGGGAGTGGTCAACCAGACATCTTTGGCACTTGACGGAGCACCCGAGTGGCCGAGGTGCGTCGGTGTCATGCTGAAGCCTATAACGAGCGGGGCCGGTCGGATAGACTCGTGGGGCAAATGGGCGACGTTGGCCAGGGCGGTCACAGTGGTTCGATGACGAGGAGGTCGTGGCCGTTCACGGCGAGGCTGCCCGTGAGCGTGGGGACGATGGTGGTGGCGTCAACGGCGGCGCACCAGGCGAGGTCGGCGCCGAGGCCGATCGACTCGATGGCGCGACCGGCGTCGGAGGAGGCCAGGACCGCGCGGAGGTCGCCGTGGTGGGCCACGTCGGACCAGGCGGAGTGAGCGATCCGCGCGCTTTCGCCCAGGCTGACGCTGTGTCCCGCGGGGCGGGCGGCCTCCAGAAAGGTCGTGACGAGATAGCCGGCGCAGAGGGTGTCGTCGAAGGCAGGGCGACCGCCGCGCCCAGAGCAGACGAAGACGATCTGGGGCGGCGAGTCTGTGGTATGTGCTTCGGAGGCGAGATGTGCTGAGGGAGTGGGCGAGGACGCGGTGGTCGCCTCGGCGGCGGAGGCGGTGAGGGCTGCGCGGACGACGGCGGCGGCGTTGCGGAAGGCACCCGTGAAGACGGTGCGGCCCGCGCGGCAGGCATGGAGGGCGCGGGTGCCATTGGTGGTGGCGAAGATGATCTCGTGATCGCGGAGGTTCACGTCGGCCAACTCCGAGGGGGCGTTGCCGAGGTCGAAGGCGGGTGGTCGCGCGCCGCCCACCTCGCCGGCGAGCAGGTGGCCTTCGCCGAGGCGCTTGCGCGCCGAACGGGACTCGGCGATCCCCGGCGCGATGAGCACCCGCCGTGCGCCACGCTCGAAGAGGGCGCAGAGCGTTGTGGTGGCGCGGATCACGTCGATGACGACGTAGACGGCTCCGTCGGACGGGTGCGCGGGCGGCACGAGCGTGGGGGTGAGGGCGATATCGACGGTCAGGCGCGTGGACATGGCGCCCCCTTCCAGCGCAAGCGGCTGCGTGTAGTCGCAGGGATAATAGAGGAATTCTAGCGAGGGCTAGCGGTGAGCGTCCCGGCGTGATAGCATATGCTTGGTCACACAAGGGCGTACGGAGAGCTATAGCATATCCGGTGACGATGCGGCGAGGGTGGGCCGTGAGTGCCAGAAACTCCGACGTTCAAGCGAGTTTTTGGCGCGGGAGAGCGTAGTACTACGTGCGTGGCAACATACGTGCGGGGATGGTGTGGGGGTTGGGCCAGGACGGGTGGGGATACGGGCGAGAGGTCGGGGGTTCGCGCGGGGACGCGCGCATGCTCGGCGACACACCGAGGTGGCACGATGAGATATTCGAGGACGTTCGCGAACGGGACGCGGCAGGACGAGGCGGAGCGCCGCGTGCGCACGAGCGTGTTCCTGCCGCGGTTGACCGTGGCGGATGGGGTGTGGCTGGGACGGACGCTGCCCTCGCTGCAGCATAATGCGCGACCGGAGCCTCAGGCGGTGCGGGTGGAGGACGTGGCGCTGCGCTATCGCTCGGGACGCCTTGGCATCGCCGACGCGCTGGACGCGACCTCGACGCTGCTGGCGCCGTTCGCGGCGGCCGGCGCGGCGCTTGAGCATCGCGGCGAGTGGTACATCGCCGATGACGATGATGACGACGACGACAAGTTCGAGTCGGATCGACCGGCGGAGCTCTCCGACGCGCCGGATCAGGATCTGCTGGTGAGCGCGCGCGTGGTGATCGACGCGTCGGGGACGGACGGGGGGGCTGCGGCGCTGTATTGGGCCGTGCTATCGCTGGCTGCCGCGGCGTCGTAGGGAGCGGTGGGACGAGACCTGGCCCGCTACCCCTTTCCCCACGGGGCGAGGGGAGGCAGAGGGATTTCACCCGTTTCATCTTGCTCTGGCGGGAGAGCTTGCCTCTGCTGAGGCAAGCGGGAGCGTGGGCGCAGATGGCGAGTAAACCTCGCGAATAGACATCGGTGGCCAGCATGAAAAGGACACGCCGTCCAGTGGACGGCGTGACGCACGCCGACGAACGGGGATCGCGGCGCTGGAGTTCCGGCGGATGGGGTAAGGGACCGCGGCACTGAAGCCTCCCTTTGCATACGGCGAGGGCCGCGAGCGAGAGTCAGTTGGCAGATTCGTGGCTGAAGAGACCGGCGGCGAGCAGGTGGCCGATGTCGTTGAGGCTGAAGAGCATACGGCGGGCGCCATTGAGGCGCAGGACCGAGATGGCGGTGTTGGCGGTGGGGAAGAAGTAGTCGCGCTCGATGCCGAGGACGGTGGCGAGGTAGGCGTTGATGGCACCGGCGTGGGAGACGGCGGCGACTCGCTGGCCGGGATGGGCGGCGACGATGCGGTCTATGACGGCGATGAGGCGGGCACGCAGCTCGGCGGACGGCTCACTGCCGGGTATGCTCGACCACGAGCCAGAGGTGATCGCGACGATGGCGATCTCGCGGAGGCGCGCCCTGAGCGCGGCGGCGATCTCGTCCGCGGTGGGTGACTCTTCTTTCAGCAGGCCGATGGGGCCGAGCGCTACTTCGCGAAGATCTGGCTCGATCTGCACGTACAGCCCTTGTGCGCCAGCGACGTAGCCAGCGGTCTCGCGGGCGCGGCCGATCGGGCTGCTGTAGACGGCGGCGAGCGGGATCTGCTTCATGCGCTCGCCCAGTGCCTGCGCCTGGCGACGCCCCACCTCGCTGAGCGCTTGATCGTCGTAGCCCCCCGGCGAGACCTCTTCGGCGCCTGGCAGCGCGTCGCCGTGGCGGATCAGGTAGATCTCGGTACTGCCGGATTTGAGGCTGAGGAAGGGATCGCTCGTGTCGCTCGCGGGAGCGGGCGTGGGATCGGGTGGCGTCGTCACGGTGCTCATCTTTCGCTCGCGTCACGTGAAAGGCTAGGGGAGTTGCCGCAGGCTCATCCATAGTGATTGTAGCGTATGAGGGCTGGCGGCGTCGGCGGGGAGGGTCCGTCAGCGGCGCTTGTGATGGCGTTTGGGCTGCGGCAGGTCGAGCCATCGCTCTAGCCGCGGGTGGCGCTACGACGAGGAGGGGTAGCCTGAAGCAAAGCACGGCGAATGCGGCGGCGATAAGGAGGAAGAAGCCCGCCAGGATGAGATCGACGTTACGCGAAGTGCTGGCATCTTGCTGCGAGATGTCACCGTAGACGTGCGATGGGAGGGCATCGGCATAGAGCCGTATGGCGACGATCTCCCTGCCGCCGATGACCGAATCCGTATACCAGAGATCAATGCGTTCGCCCGCGTGCACCTGACTGACGAGAAGTCCACCGGGTAGCTGACTACCCGCAGTGTCGGGTTGCGAATCCCGGTCGAGGTCCACCTCGGTCCACGCGCGGCCCTTGTATCCGGGATGATAGGTGTTGACCACTCCCCATAGCTAAAGCTAGGGGATTCCTGGGCCGAACACTGCCGCACAGGCAAGCCCGTTTGGTCTTACACGTTCGTTGGTGACGTGGTTATTGTCACCGCTCCACAGGCGTAATTTCCCGCAGGCCCTGCGGTACCCAAACGGTATAGCACGTCAAAGGAGACGGCACTTCCTCCCCATAGCTCAAGCTCGGGGTATCCGCGCCGAAGACTTAAAATGAAAATCACTGTGGAGGTGCGACTTTGCAGCACGCCGCGACCTATGACGTCTAGCGCAAACGCGACGGCGATGAGTGCGATCACGACAGCGCCAAGGAGGCACGCCAACTGGCATAGTTCGATAGCTTCTTTGCAAGTGCGCGGCCCGCGCCAACGCGATGTGTACACGCTGCTTCACACGTTCACGACACTCACAACGCAACCATTGCGTAGTGATGACCGCAGATACCATGAACGCGGGCGCCACGATCTGTACGTAGCAGCCCGCGTTGTGGGTGCGTGAAGGCGCACGGTTCTCGTCGCGCGGGATCAGTTGGCGCGCTCAGAGGCGCGGTTGGTCTGATTGACCGGGCTGTGCGTGCCCGGGCGAAGCTCGGCGCGAACGACGTCTTTGATGTGGCTGGCGGTGAGGCCGTAGATCTCGCGCAGCAGGGCGGGGGCGCCGTGCTCGACGAAGAGGTCCGGCAGGCCGATGATCTTGAGGCTGACGTCGTGCAGGTCGTGCGCGTGCAGCAACTCGGCGACGGCGCTGCCGAAGCCACCGGCCACGACGCCATCCTCCACCGTGATGAGACAGCGGGTGGTGCGGGCGAGGTGCAGGATCAGGTCCTCATCGAGGGGCTTGGCCCAGCGGGCGTTGACGGCGGCGACGCGGATGCCCTCTTCGGCGCCGAGCTCGCGCGCGGCGTCGAGGGCGGGATACGCCATGTTGCCGAAGCCGAGGATGGCGCACTCGGCGCTGGCGACCTCTTCTTGCGGGGTGAGCAGCTCGGCCTTGCCGATCGGCAACGCGCGATACTCGCTATCCATCGCGACGCCGAAGCCGCTGCCGCGGGGGTAGCGCAGCGAGACGGGACCGTCCATATACAGCGCGGTGTAGAGCATGTGGCGCAGCTCGTTCTCGTCCTTCGGCGCCATCACGCGCATGTTGGGGATCATGCGCATGAAGGCGATGTCGAAGACGCCCTGCTGCGTGTGGCCATCCTCGCCGACGAGCCCGGCGCGGTCCATCGGGAAGACGACGTGCAGGTTCTGCACGCAGACGTCGTGAATCACCTGATCGAAGGCGCGCTGCATGAAGGTGGAGTAGATGGCGGCGACGGGGCGCATGCCTTCGGTGGCGAGGCCGGCGGCGAAGGTGACGGCGTGCTGCTCGGCGATGCCGACGTCGAAGAAGCGCTCAGGCAGGGCATCTTGCAGCTTGTAGAGCGAGGTGCCCTCGGCCATCGCGGCGGTGATGCCGACGATGGAGGTGTCGCGCTGGGCCAGCTCGACCAGGGCATCTCCGAAGACATCCTGGTACTTGGGCGGCTCGCCGAGCTTCTTCTTCATCTCGCCGGTGACGGGATCATAGGCACCAGGGCCGTGGAACTTGGTGGCGTCGCGCTCGGCGAAGTCGCAGCCGCGGCCTTTCTGCGTGATGACCTGAATCAAGATCGGGCCGTGCATCTGCTTGGCGCCGTTGAAGACCTCGATCATCTCCTGTGTGTTGTGGCCGTCGAAGGGGCCGAGGTAGGTGAAGCCGAGCTCCTCGAAGACGACGCCGGTCTTGCTGGGCAGCACGAACTCTTTCGCGCTGCGCATGGTGCGACCGGCGACCTCTTTGGCGAGCCCGCCGCCGGGAACGTGATTGAGGAGCTGCTTGCCGGTTTCGCGGAGCTGGCGGTAGTGCTTGTCGGTTCGCACCTTGCCGAGGTAGGCGTGCAAGGCCCCGACGTTGTCGGAGATGCTCTTGTCGTTGTCGTTGAGGACGACGATGAGGTCTTTGCCCATCGCGCCGGCGTTGTTGATGGCTTCGAGCGCCATGCCACCGGTGAGCGCGCCGTCGCCGATGATGGCGACGACGCTGTGACGCTCGCCCTTCAGATCGCGGGCGGTCGCCATGCCGAGGGCGGCGGAGATGGAGGTACTGGCGTGGCTGGCCCCGAAGGCGTCGTACTCGCTTTCGGCGCGGCGCAGGTAGCCGGAGATGCCGCCGAGCTGCTTGATGGTGCGGAAGCGGTCGCGGCGCCCGGTGAGGAGCTTATGGGGATACGCCTGGTGGCCGATATCCCAGACGAGCTTGTCTTGCGGGGCGTCGAAGGCGATATGCAGGGCGAGGGTGAGCTCGACGGTGCCGAGGTTGGGGGCGAGGTGGCCGCCGCGGAGGGCGACGGTCTCGATGATCTCTTGGCGGATCTCCTGCGCGATGTGATCGAGCTGGGCCGGGGTGAGCTTCTTGAGTTGGGCGGGGCGATCGATCGTATCGAGAATGCGTGTCACGTTGATGTCTCCTCTGAAGCCCACGGCGCCACGGTGGTATGGTCGCATGCGTTCGCCGGTCGAGTACCGTTCGCGGGCTTCGTCGCCAGCAGAGAGCTTACGCCGCCAAACACCCCGCCAACCCGGCGGACGGATCGCGCATGACGCCATCTCTCTTCTACAGTACATCGCTGCGCTGCGAGACAGATGATGTCCCCTGTTCGTCCCTGCCGACTCGGTCGTGCTGATTACGAGATTATAGTTGGGGATGCCCGCGGTAACAACCATTGTGGCGCGCGGGTTCTGTCACCCGCGTGCGGCGGGGTCGCACTCGTGTGCGGCGGCGGGAGATGAAGGGGAGTCGCAGGAGCATCGCGGCACTGCAGTGACCGGCGTACGGTCGGGGCGAGGACTGCAGTCCGCTGGGCGCATGAGGGAGCGCCAGTGTGTAGGCTGCGGGATTAGATGGGGAGGGGGTGGGCGCGGCGTGTCGCGCCCCTGCGGTGCACTGGGCCGCTTTCCCGCTCAGAAGCGGGGGGAAGGCGATCTGGATATGCCGCGGCGCGGTGAGAGGCTAGAGCATCCAGCCGGCGGCAGAGTTGGAGCTGCTCTGCGCGATGAGCTCGGCTTGGAGTTGGTCTTTGGCGCGGCGGACGATGAGGTCGATGAACTTGGTGGGGCTGCGCCAGCGGGCGGACTCTTTCTCCGGGTCGTATTCGTTGCTGGCGATGACCTGGCGCAACTCGGCGAGGGTGAGTTGGTGCAGGCGCACGCGGACCGCGTCCTCGCCCCCGGAGTCGAGGAGATCGACGACGTCGACGGTGGCGCCAGCGCCGAAGACTTCGAGCAGGCCGCTCTGTGCGAGGAGGTCGCGCACCTGATCGGCATAGTCGGGATCGTTCTGCGCGGCGATGGTTACGCGCGTGAAGAGGGCCATTAGCTCATCCTGGCGCGGGGCACTCATCGGGTAACTCCCTTTTACGGCGTCTGTCTCGCCGGTGGTATACGGGTGCGGATGCGGTGACATGGCTCGGCCATGCATAACCTCCATTGTAAACGAGCGGTGGGATTGGACGGAAAAAGCGGGAGATTCGGTGTAGGCCATTTGGCGATGTAGAGGTCCTGCCAAGAGGAACCGGATTGCGACGAGGTCGCCGTTGATTTACGGTGCAGGCATGACCGGGTGAGTTGTCCGCGAGGAGGAGCACCTATGGCGCTTGCCGACCTTTCGACTGATACGGCGAACCTCATCCTGAGGGACGAGTTCCTCACGGCCTCGCCGGAGAAGCTGTTCCGCTATTGGACGGAGCCAGCACTGCTGACGAGGTGGTGGCCGCAGGTGGCGGAGGTCGAGCCGCGCACTGGCGGCAGCTATGCGTTTTCGTGGCCGGCGGCGGGTTGGCGTCTCGTCGGGCGCTACAGGGCGTTCGAGCAGGGCCGCCGTCTCGCGTTCACCTGGCGCTGGTTGCACGAGCCGGATGCGCCGGAGACGGCGGTGGCGCTGGCCTTCGATGCGATGGAAGGCGGCGGCACGCGGCTCACGCTGACGCACGGTCCCTACGACGAGTCGCCCGACGGGCAGGAGATGCGCGTCGGGCACCTCGAAGGGTGGGCGCACTTCCTCAGCAGGCTGCACGAGGCGATTCAGGCGGATTGATTTCGCGCGGTTTCGCGCTCGCGGCACATCTGCGCGATCTCCTCGGCCCGCTGTCGCGATGCCGCCGTGCCGTCCCACCAGAGGTCGATCTCGCCGATGACGTGCGGGCTGTAGACGAGATCGGCGCGCCAGTTGGTGAGGTGCCGTGAGGGCATGACGATTTTGATATAGCGGTGTGACTTGCGGTGGTGGCCGATGACTTCGATGGCCTCATAGCCGTCGCCCCATTGTGCGGGCAGGCAGTACACCTTGGCACCCGGCGCGAAGTGCTTGTTGCCGTGGCGGACCTGGCTGCCATGGGGGCCGTAGTGTTGCTCATCAACGACGTTCGCCACGACGCACCAGACGGCGGGAGAGTCGCTCTCGGCGCGCTCTGGCGGTATCGCTTCGTCACCGGATCGTGCCTGGCCGCGCTGTATCAGGTCCTCGATAGGGTCCTCTGACGCGAGCGGCGCGGATAACGACGCCAAGGCGTCTTCCGCCGTGGCAGCCGGTTGGCCCTCTCTCCTGAAACGCTCATACTCATCAAGCGCGAAGCTCACGAGCGTCATCCGCTTCTCGACGGGGAAGACGGTCGCGGCGACCGCTTTCATCGCCCGCGAGAGGATGTCGGCCTCATCGAGCGGGGCCTCAAGCGGCGTGGCGGGCATTGTGTCGCGCAGAACCGACCACTCGCCTTGCAGTTCATCCACGTCGATTGGTTCGAGCACGACCGGGACGAATTGCCACTCGAAGTATTTCCGATACTCTTCGTAGAAATTAGCGAATGGAGGGTTCATCACCCGTAGCCGCTCGATGATGCGAGTGTTACGGCTCAGCCAGTCATCGCGGCGCTTGAGGGCGACCAGCAGTTCCCCATGCACCCAATTGGAAGCGAGTGCCGCTCGCGATACGACCACTACTTACTGACCTCGGCGTGAGAGCATGAATCTTGCGAGCACTGGGGGTATGAGTACATCCAAGAGACTCGCGGACTCCTGGGAATGGCAGCGTCAGCGCGCCTGGGAGTTGCACCACCAAGGTTGGTGGCAGAAGGACATCGCGGCAGCGTTGGGCGTCAGTTGCGCCGCCGTCTGCCAGTGGATCAAGCGGGCGCACGAGAAGGGCGTGGAGGCGCTGCGCACGCAGCCCCGCCCCGGTGGCCCCGCCAAGTTGACGGTCGAGCAGCGCGCCCAGATCCCGGCGTTGTTGGCGCGCGGGGCCGAGACGTATGGATTCCGCGGCGACGTGTGGACGGCCAGCCGCGTCGCGGTGGTGATCTGGCGCACCTTTGGTGTCCGCTATCACCGCGATCAGGTCAGCCGCTTGTTGCGCCAGGCGGGCTGGAGTCGCCAGCAGCCTATCGAGCGGGCCACGCAGCGCGACGAGCAGGCCATTGCGCAGTGGTATGCCGAGCGCTGGCCAGCGCTCCAAAAAAAGCAGCTGAGGAAGGTTCCACCATCGTCTGGGGAGACGAAGCCGGTTTCTACCTGTTGCCCTTGGCGGTGCGCACGTGGGCGCCGCGGGGGCAGACGCCGATCCTACACGTCCCCCTGCCCCATGACCATCTGGCAGCGATCAGTGGCATCACGCTGGACGGGCGCCTCGACCTGCAGACGCGGAAAGACGCCTTCAACGCCGAAGGGGTCGTGGGCTTCCTGCGCGTGAGGCACGCGCAAGCTGCGCGGCAAGGTCCTGGTCATCTGGGACGGATCGCCGATCCACAAGGGGCAGCCGATCAAGGATTTCCTCACGCGCGGCGCGGCGAAGCGCCTCCACCTGGAACGCTTGCCCGGCTACGCGCCCGACCTCAATCCGGACGAGGGGATCTGGAACTTGCTCAAGCGCGTCGAGCTCAAGAACCGCTGCTGCCGCGACCTGGCCGAACTCAACCTGGAGCTGCGCCGCGCCAAAGAGCGCTTGCGCTACAAGCGCGACCTCATCCAGGCCTGTTCGGTCCACTGTGGCTACTCGGTTTAGCAAACGATGCCGAAGTCAGTAGCTTGTGATTTAACCCCGTAAGGGATCCGTCCTACAGTCCGGCGTCGATACGGGCCAACCTGATCGACAGGGAGACCCGTACCCCTCTTGCCAGCTTCCGGGCCGCGGTGTATGCCGCCTGCAGTCGGCGGCAGGAGGCCCTCTTCGCGCGGTGCGACCCCCTGCTGACGACCGGCCCCGTCCCTTCGCGGCCGCTTCTGCGCGTGCGCATGCCGCATCGGCTGCCGCATCGGCGCGGCTGGGGCAGCCGCTACGACGCCCTGGCGGTTGGGGGACTCAGCCCCGTTGGGGACTCAGCCCCAGCCGCCTGGAGCAGCTGCTCGTCAGCTACCCCGTGGCCGGCGGCGAACCCATCGATGCCGTCGCTGTCAGCAGCTGGCCGCGCCGTGACGCCGAGACCAGCCCCGAACGGGCCAGCTCCGACCAGGCCGCGCGCCCTTCGGCGGGACCACCCGTTGTGGCCGGCTGGGCCTCTTCCCGGCTGGGCCTCTTCGTGGATCGCCCACCGCCGTTGCGCCCGCGAGAGCGGGACGGCGCCGTTGCGCGTGCGGCGGTTGCGCCCGCGGGAGCAGGCGCAGGAGCAGGCGCAGGTACTGGCCGCCGAGCCGATCGCGGCCTTCCGCCCCGACCGGCCACCGGCGCGCCCGCTGCCGTGGGTCCTCTTCGATGGCCGGCGACGATCCGGTCCCGCTCGCCCACGCGCTGGGTGCGGCTCGCGCCGCCCTTTTGGGGCGGTTGCGCGCGGGACGCTGTTGCTACGCTGACCCGACCGCACCGCCACGCACGGGACGTCCCCGGCGTCATGGTCACCAGTGCACCGGGGCTGCGCCCGAAACGTGGCCCACGCCAGAGGGCGATCGCACCCGTCGAGGACGAGCCGTACGGCGTGGTGCGCGTGCGGGCGTGGGCGCAGCGGCCATCCCCAACCCCAGGGCGAGCGCGCCACACGCGCTGCGCCGGGACGCCCCCCATTGGGCGCGGCACGCGGCGGCTCGTCGAGGTCAGCCGCCTGCCCCAGCGGACCCGCGCGCCCCAGGCGCGCTGGCTCTGGTGGCCTGGTCCCCCAGATGCCGCGGTCCCCGACTTGGAGCGCGCCTGGCGCGCCTACGTGCGGCGCTGCGAGGTCTTCGAGGGAGCGCCCCCTAGCCGCTGCTTCACGCCGACGCTCACTTGGACCCTCCCGCGGGTACGGCACTCGGCGCAAGCCGACCGCTGGACCTGGCGCGTGGTGCTGGCTGACCCGCAGGGGCGTCTGGCTCGGCCGCTGGTGGTTGACCAGCGATGGCCCTGGCCCCGTCCCCAACCAGCGGGGAAGTGCACGCCGGCGCGCGTCCGGAGCGGGTCCAGCGCGCGTCCAGCGCGGGTTTTCGCGGCTCGTGCCACGACGGCCCGTCCTGGCTTGCCCGCCACCACCCTGCGGACGGTCCCCGGGACGTCCCACGGGCCAGCGCTCGGGTCGCGCGACCCGCTAGCCGGCTCGCACGAAGGCCCTCCTTAGCGCCTCTCAAGCCGCATACATCAACCTTCCCTCCCGTCCTCCTCCTCTCAGCGGCTCCTCCTCAGGCTCGTCGCTCGCCTCCTCATGCGGTTAAATCACAAGCTAAGACCATCCGGTCCCGCATCTCATGGATGGTCGCGCCTGATGGCTTCGCATCGTCGCGCACATGGGGATCGAACCACACGTCGGCACCCGCGCCGCGCAGCAACCACGCGAGCCGCTGGCTAAACGCGTTATCGTGCGAGCTGTGGCTGAGATAGACCTTGATCTGGCTCACCGGGGTCGATCCTCTCTCACCTTCCCCATCTTCCTTGCCGGGATGGGGAAGGTGAGAGAGGCGTGGGCTGGCTATGGGTAGAGGCCGCGGAGCTGGGTGGCGTCGGCGACGCGCCTGATGGCGACCATGTGGGCGGCGGTGCGCATGTCGCACTTCTGGTCGGCGGCGAGGCGGGCGACCTCGGTATAGGCGCGCTCGACGACGTGCGAAAGCTTATCGCCGATCTCGCCGGGGGTCCAGAAGAAGCTCTGGAGGTCTTGGACCCACTCGAAGTAGCTGACGGTGACGCCGGCGGCGTTGGCGAGGATGTCGGGGATGACGGTGACGCCGCGCTGGGTGAAGATGATGTCAGCTTCGGGCGTGGTCGGGCCGTTGGCGGCTTCGGCGATTAGTCGCGCCTGGATGCGCTCGGCGTTCTGCCCGGTGAGCTGGCCCTCGGTGGCGGCGGGAATGAGGACGTCGCACGGCACCTCAAGCACCTCGGCGACGCTGAGCCGCTGTGAGCCGGGGAAGCCGACGACGGTGCCGGTCTGCCGCTTGTGGGCGAGGACGGCGGCGATGTCGAGCCCACGCTCGTCGTAAGCAGCGCCCTGGCGGTCGCTGACGGCGACGACGCGCGCGCCCTCCGCGGCCAGCAGCTCGGCGGCGATGGAACCGGCGTTGCCGAAGCCCTGGATGGCGACGCGGGCGCCACGGATGGGCAGTTTCATGTCCTGCGCGGCGAGCTTGATCACGGCGACGACGCCGGTGGCGGTGGCCTCGTTGCGCCCTTCGCTGCCGCCGATGGCGAGCGGCTTGCCAGTGACGACGGCGGGGACGGAGTAGCCCATGTGCATGGAGTAGGTGTCCATGATCCACGCCATGGTCTGCGCGTTGGTGTTCACGTCGGGCGCGGGGATGTCGCTGTGCGGCCCGATGAGGATGGAGATCTCGGTGGCGTAGCGGCGCGTCAGCCGCTCGAGCTCGAGTTGGCTAAGCGGCTTGGGATCGACGATGACGCCACCTTTGGCGCCGCCGAAGGGGATGTCCATCACGGCGCACTTCCAGGTCATCCACATCGCCAGCGCGCGCACCTCGTCGAGGGTGACGGCGGCGTCATAGCGGATGCCGCCCTTGGCGGGGCCGCGATTGATATTGTGCTGGACGCGGTAGCCGGTGAACATGCGGATGGTATCGTCATCCATGCGCACGGGAAAGTTGACGGTTAGCTCGCGCTTCGGCACGCGCAGCATGGCGCGCATGGCGGTGTCCAGGTGAAGGCGGTCGGCGGCTGCCTCGAACTGCGCCACAGCGACGTGGTAGGGGTTGGAACGCTGCACTTCATCGTGCATGGTGGTGTGTCCTCCTGCGATGGTGGCACTGAATTGCTCGCACAGAGTCTCACGCGGACTGAAGTCCGCTGGTCGGGATCGATGGGCGGGACACGTCTCGCCCCTACGCTGCTACGACCCGATACGGTTACTGCTGGTCGAGCTTCGCCACCAGCAAGGGCGTGACGGCGTCTGGCTTGGCGCGGCCCTTCGTGCGCTTCATGACCTGACCGACGAGGAATTGGAGCGATGCGGTCTTGCCCGCCTTGTAATCCTCGACGGCTTTGGCGTTCTCGGCGATCACTTCGGCGATGATGCCGTCGAGCTCGCCGGTGTCGCTGATCTGGGCGATGCCCTCACGCGCGACGATGGCGGCGGGCGGCTCGGCGGAGGCGAACGCCTTCTCTAAGATGTCTTTCGCTTGCTTGCTGCTGATCGTGCCTTTCTCGATCAGCTCCACCAGCTCGGCGAGGCTCGCCGGAGTGACGCGACTCGCGGCGATTTCGAGGCTCTCGGCATTGAGCAGGCGGCGGAGGTCGCCGAGAATCCAGTTGGCGATGGATTTGGCGCGCGCCTGCGCGTCGGTTGCCGCTTTTGCGGCGATGGCTGCCTCGAAGTAGTCTGCGATGGCGCGGTCGGCGGTCAATTGCTCGGCGTCATACTCACTGAGGCCGAACTGGTCGACGAAGCGGCGGCGCTTGGCATCGGGCAGCTCAGGCGTCTGCGCGCGGACGCCCTCGACCCACTCGCGGCTGACGACCAGGGGTGGCAGGTCGGGCTCGGGGAAGTAGCGGTAGTCGGAGGCGCCCTCCTTGGTACGTTGCGCGAGGGTGACGCCGCGCTCCTCGTCCCAGCCGCGGGTCTCTTGAATGATGGCGCCGCCACCGGTGAGCAGGTCGATCTGGCGCTGGGCCTCGTAGGCGATGGCGCGTTCGACTGAGCGGAAGGAGTTCATGTTCTTGATCTCGGTCTTGACGCCGAGCTCCTGCTCGCCGCGCGGGCGCACCGACACGTTGGCGTCGCAGCGCAGCGCGCCCTCTTCCATGCGGCCTGAGCTGACGCCGAGGTAGACCAGGACATGGCGTAGGTTCTCCATGTAGAGCCGCGCCTCTTCGGGGGTGCGCATATCCGGCTCGCTGACGATTTCCATCAGTGGGACGCCGGCGCGGTTGAAATCGACGAGGGTGTAGGTCTCGGCGCCGACGCGCTTGTGGAGGAGGCGGCCCGTGTCCTCTTCGAGGTGGACGCGGGTGATGCCGATGCGGCGCTCCTCATCGTCGAGGCGGAGGGTGAGGTAGCCGTTGCGGCTGAGCGGGCGGTCATATTGGGAGATCTGGTAGCCCTTGGGCAGATCGGGGTAGCCGTAGTTTTTGCGGTCGAACTTGGAGTAATCTGGGATCTCGCAGTTGAGGGCGAGCGCCGTCATGATGGTGGCGTCGAGGGCGCGCTGGTTGATGACGGGCAGCACGCCGGGGTAACCCAGGCAGACGGGGCAGACGTGGGTGTTGGGCGCAGCGTTGGCGTAATTGGCCTCGCAGCGGCAGAACATTTTGCTGGCGGTGAGGAGCTGCGAGTGGACCTCAAGGCCGATGACGAGCTCGTAGTCTACTGCGGGCTTCGCGGAGACGGTTGCCATACCCTACCTAACCCCTATCAATGTATTGCCATTTCTGCCGGATTTTGGGTTTCCCAGCCCCGTACAGGGGAGTTGTCGCTCTCGCCGCTTTTGGGTACCTACCCCCTACCAAGCCCGCGGCCGGGGCCCTGCCTTTCCGCCGCTGCGGGAAAAGGACGCCCAGGGAGGCGATGCCATCTTGGCCGGAGATTGCGAGTGGGCGAATCTCCCTGCCGAAGTGAGCTAGCGACATTGCCATTCTTGCCGCGATTTCGGGAGTAGAGCCGGCGACGTTGCCGTTTCTGCCGCTTTTTCAGTTTTCAGCTGTGGTTGGCGACGAAGTGGCCGATGCGGACGAGCGCCTCTTCGAGCTTGTCGCTGGCGGTGCAGTAGGTGCAGCGGACGTAGCCCTCGCCGCAGGAGCCGAAGGCCGCGCCAGGGACGACGGCGACGCGCTCTTCGTAGAGCAGCTTTTCGGCGAAGTCGTCTGAGCTGAGGCCGGTGACCGTGATGGATGGGAAGGCGTAGAAAGCGCCCTTCGGCTCGTAGCAGTCCAGCCCGGCGACGTTGAGGCCGGAGACGAACATCCGGCGGCGCTCATCGTAGCTGGCGACCATGGCGAGCACGTCGTCCTCGCCGTGGAGGACGGCTTCGAGCGCGGCGGCTTGGCTCATCGTCGGCGCGCACATAATGGCGTACTGGTGAATCTTGAGCATCGCTTCGAGGATGTTGGCGGGGGCGCAGACGTAGCCGACGCGCCAGCCGGTCATGGCGTAGGCCTTGGAGAAGCCGTCAACGAGGACGGTGCGTTCGCGCATGCCGGGCATCGCGGCGATGCAGGCGTGCTCATCGCCGTAGACGAGGCGACTGTAGACCTCGTCGGAGAGGACGATCAGGTCGTGCTTGACGGCAAGCCTGGCGATCTTCTCCAGCTCGGCGCGCTCGATGACGGAGCCGGTCGGGTTGTTGGGGTTGCCGAGGAGCAGCAGCTTGGCGCGCGGCGTCAGCTTGGCTTCGATGGCGGCGGCGGTGACGCCGAAGTGATCCTCGACGGAGGTGGGGACGGGGACGACGACGCCACCGGCGAAGACGACATCTGCCTCGTAGGCGACGTAGCCGGGGTCAGCAACCAGCACTTCGTCGCCGGGATCGACCAGGGCGCGCATGGCGGCATCGATGCCCTCGCTGACGCCGACCGTGACCATGATCTCGTGCGTGGGATCGTAGCGGACGCCGTACCGGCGGTCGATCAGGTCGGCGATGGCTTCGCGGAGGGGCAGCGTGCCCCAGTTCGAGGTGTAGTGCGTGTCGCCTTCTCGAATGGAGTCGATGCCAGCCTGGCGGATGTGGTCGGGGGTGACGAAGTCTGGCTCGCCGACGCCAAGCGAGATGACGTCGGCCATGGTGGCGGCGATGTCGAAGTATTTGCGGATGCCGGAGGGCTTGACGGCGCGCACCCGGCGCGAGAGGAGCTCACGACCGACAAGACTCTCCATCACGGCGATTTTCTCCTGACCTGCGGGTCCGACGACGTTGTCGGCGCTACGAGGCGAGCAAGAAGGGGTGGATCTGGGAGTGCAGGCATGCCACGTCGCCGCTCTGGGCAACGGCCTTTTCGTCCATGATAGCACATTGGCGGCGGGCGGGCCGAGGGTGCGACGGCGCCGGGGTGGGATTTGACGAGGTGTATTATATATTATGAACGTCATCTAAAATAGCATGCTCTTCGGCGATTGGCTCCTCTTGGAGGGCGGCAGCGCGGGGCACGCGACCACCAAAGGCTCGACACATGCCCCGCAAATGGCAGATTCTGCTGATCGTCTCGCTCGCCTCCTTCATGAGCAGCCTCGACGTCTTCATCGTCAATGTGGCTTTCCCGTCGATAGAGCGGCAGTTCCCGGGTACGGGTCTTTCCGCGCTCTCGTGGGTGCTGAACGGGTACGCCATCGTCTTCGCGGCGTTCCTCGTGCCGGCCGGGCGGCTGGCGGACCGCATCGGCCACCGGCGCGCGTTTTTGACGGGGCTGATCGTCTTCACGGCGGGCTCGGCGCTGTGCGGGCTGGCGCTCTCGCCGGGGATGCTCATCGCGGCGCGCGTGGTGCAGGCACTGGGGGCGGCGCTGATCACGCCCACCTCGCTGGCGCTGATCCTGCCGGTGTTCCCGGCGAGCCAGCGCGGGCTGGCGGTCGGCATCTGGGCGGCGATCGGGGCGTTCGCCGCGTCGCTGGGGCCGACGATCGGCGGGCTGTTGGCGCCGGTGAGCTGGCGGTTGGTGTTCTTCGTGAATGTGCCGGTTGGCCTCGTCTGTGCGCTGGCCACGGTATGGTTGGTCCAGGGCCGGCACGATGCGGAGCCGGGACCGCAGCCGGACTGGCTCGGGGCGAGTATGCTGGCATTGGCGATCGCGCTGCTGAGCTTCGGCATCGTCGAGGGGCCGGGTTGGGGCTGGCTGAGCACTCGCGCGGTTGGGATCGCGCTGGCGGTGGCGCTGCTGCTGTGGGCATTTGCGGCGCGGTCGCGACGGCACCCGGCACCGGTGGTCGATTTCGCGCTGGTGCGCAACCGCTCGTTCGTGCTGGCCTGCTGCGGCACGGCGATGATCGGCGCGGGGCTGGCGGCGATGCTGCTGAGCCAGATCCTGTTCGTGACGACGCAGTGGCATTACTCGGTCCTCGGCGCCGGGCTGAGCATCACGCCGGGGCCAATGATGGCGGGCAGTTGTGCGATCCTGAGCGGCAGGCTCAACGGACGCGTCTCGCCACGATTGTTGACGATGATCGGCGCGGTGGCGTTCGGCGCGGGGGCCGCGTGGTGGGCGCTCTTCATGGGGCATCAGCCACGCTACGTGACGGAGATGCTGCCGGGCATGCTGCTGAGCGGGGTCGGCGTTGGGCTGACGTTCGCGCCGCTCACCTCGCTGGCCGCGGCGTCGCTGCCGGTGGTGCGCGCGGCCGCGGGGCTCGGCGTGGTGAACATGGCGCGACAGATCGGCACGGCGCTCGGCATCGCCGTCTTCGTCGCCATCGCCGGGACGCCGGGGCCTTCCACGCCGCTCGCGGTATTCCAGCATGGCTGGCTCTTCATGGTCGCGCTCGCGCTGCTGGATGGGATCGCGGTGACCGCGCTGCGCGTGCCGGTGCGGCGACGCGAACCGGCGACGGAGCAGCAGCTCGCGGTGGCGCTGGAGTGAGAGGATCGACGGGGACGGTGGTGGCGATCACAAACCGTTCTGAGGGCGCAACTTGCGCGGCGGGACTACGTAATACCATTCGGAGAGACGGATGAGTGGCGTGCCATTCACGGTGCGCCCGCGTGACCCGCCGACCATTCCCTAGCAAATCCAAGGAGCCAATCTACTATGTACAACCAGCGCGGGCTGCCGTCTTCCAGTCAGTCGGTTTTCGGCCTGGAAGAGCGTATCGAGCGCGTGCTCTGTTACGCGTTGATCTGGGTCAGCGGGCTGTTCTTTCTTGTATTTTCGCGGAACCCTACGGTGCGCCGGCACGCCTTGCAGTCAGTGATCGTCTTCGGCTCGCTAAGTATCATCCTCTTCATCTTGGGCGTCTTCGGGGGAGCGCTCGGCTGGATCCCGCTGATCGGCGGGATCTTCAGGGCGCTGTTTTGGCTACTCAATGGTATCGTATGGTTTGTCGGCGTGATCGCCTGGGTCTTCCTGATGGTCGCGGCATACTTCAGCCCGACCACCTTTATCGGTGGACGCGGCTCGCGGATCTAGTCGCGTGGTGCGCGACCTATGTAGCGATAACCCTGATGAGGCCTCGACTCGATGAGTCGGGGCCTTTTTCGTGCCGTGTTCGGGCGCTATTTGATGAGGCGTGCGAGGGTTGGGCTGTTGAGCAGGATGTGGCCGAGGCCGAGGAGGACGAGGGAGAGCATCGTCCAGAAATGGAGCTTGCGTAGGGTGCGGCGCTCGGGCAGGTCGGGGCGGGCGAGCAGGGACCCCAAGGCCAGTTGAAAGATGACCACGAATAGGCCTATGAAGGCGAGCGATAGTCCCACGGGGTTGATGAGGCCAGTAATGCCGCCGGTCATGGCGATGAGGGCGTGGAATGCGCTCAGGGTGACGATGAGGTAGCCAATCCAGAAATGCGGTCGCATGCGGTGGAGGAACGACGCGCCGGCTTTGGCGGATGGCCAAGCACTGCGGTCCACCGAGCTGCGGCGGAGGACGTAGGGGATCGCCACGGTCACGGGGACCGCGAGCACGACGAGCAGGCCGCTGATGCCCGCGACGAGTTGCAGTGACACGTATGGCGCGCCTTTCGTGAGGGCATTCGCACGGTGCGGTCACGCTGGCGCTTCGCCGGCCGAATCGGGCGCGCCGCACTGAGGATGGTTGTGACAACTCCCTACGCCTAAAGGCGAGGGCTTCTCAGATCAATCGGCAGCCCATCGACTCCCGTCCCTGAAGGCAGTGCCCCTGCCCGTAAAATATTCTTGGCGGCGTTCACGTCGCGGTCTTCGACCAGTCCGCAGGAAGGACAGAGATGCGTACGCACGCTGAGGCTTTTCTGGACGTACTCGCCGCATCGGTTACATCGCTGCGTCGTGAAGCGCGCAGGCTCTCTCAGCCTTGTCCGTGAGGATATTGAGGAACGTGCTCCAACCCGCGTCGTGAATGCTCTTCGCCAGGTGGTGGTTGCGCACCATACCTGCTATGTTCAGGTCTTCAATGCAGATACGGCTATACCGTTCCGCATAATGTTTGGCGGTCTTGCAGTGGAAGTCGCGCCGCTGGCGAGCGATCTTGAGGTGTTTCTTCGCGACCTCGCGCTTCGCTTTGCGGCGGCGATGGCTTCCCCTCGCGCGGCGGTCGCTGATGCGTTGGGACTTGGCGAGCCGCTTCTGCCCACGTCGGTAGTGACGCGGATTCTCAAGCACCTCGCCCTCGGAGTCCGCCAGAAAGACCTTCAGCCCCACGTCCAACCCGACACTGGGGTGTTCACAGGTAGGTCCTGGCATCGCCGAAGTGCGCTCATGGATGCGCCCGTATTCGTCTTGCGCCACTGCCTCGCAGACGATTAACGCGTACCAGTATCCATCGGCACGTAGCACGAGATGTGCTGTGACGGGCATCCCCTCCAAGGGACGATGCAGCTTGACTTTGAGCAGCTTCCCTAACTTGGCAGGGACGTGCAGGTGCGCACCGTCTTCGTCCAGCCAGACATCGCGTCTGGCCGCATACTGACGCAACTGAATCGAGTGCCAGCGGTTGGGCGTCTTGAACCGCGGGAAACCCACGGGCAAGCCGAGGTCTGTCCACCGGAGGTAGCGCTTGAGCGCCTTGCTGTGCCGGTCAGCCAGCGTCTGCACCGTGGTGGCAGGCACGTGCTCACCACCACGCCCCTTGAAGCGCGCCGTCAGATCGTACTTTGAGGGGGACGTGCCGTCCGCTTCATACTGCGCTTTCAACGCCGCCAACATCTCGTTGTAGATGCCCCGCGACTCGATGAGACAGGCCATCAACTGCTGGCGCTGTGCGCGATTGGGATAAAGACGATACTCAAACGTTCTCATATCCTAATGGATGTAATTAGGATATGAGATTATCAAGATGCGGGTACTATCGTCGCCCGCGGGCGACGCGGCTTTCACCCCATGCCTGAAGGCAGGGGCGCTCAGCCGGGATTTTTGGTAGGCGTCGCGGAGGGTGTCGTCAAGGTGGGCGTGACCCTGGCGGGCCGGTGAGCAGAGTGGCGGTGCTATACTGAGCCGCATGGCCGCGCGGCGAACGATGCCGGCGCGGACGACAGGCGCTCTTTCCGCGCGGCTTCACGCCTCTGCGGCTTGCTCAATGGGGAGTTTGGACGTATGACGACGGCAGCGACGGAACCGCAGACCCCGGCCCAGACGACGCCGCGGACCTACCTCAACCATATCGATGGCGAGTGGCGGCCCACAACTGCCGGCGAGACGTTCGACGACACGAACCCGGCGCATCGCGGGCAGGTGGTCGCGCGGTTCCAGAAGTCTACGGTCGTGGACGTGGAGGCGGCGATCGCGGCGGCGCAACGGGCGCTGCCGGCGTGGCGCGCGATGCCGGCGCCGGCGCGAGGCGAGATCATCCTGCGCGCGGCGCTGATCTTGGAGCGTGACCGCGACCAGATCGCCCGCGAGATGACGATGGAGATGGGCAAGCCGGTCAAGGAAACGCAGGGCGACCTGCAGACGGCGATCGACGTGGCCAAGTACGTGGCGGGCGAGGGGCGACGCGCGGAGGGCGAGGTCGTGCCTTCGGCGCTGCCGGACAAGATTTGCATGACGATCCGGCAGCCGCTCGGGGTGGTGGGCATCATCACGCCGTGGAACTTCCCGCTGGCGATCCCGGCGTGGAAGACGTTCCCGGCGCTGCTGGCGGGGAACACGGTGGTGCTGAAGCCGGCGAGCGATACGCCGCTCTCTTCGGCGCACCTGGTGGAGGCGCTGATCGAGGCGGGCGTGCCGGCGGGTGTGCTGAACTTCGTGACGGGTCCCGGTGGGACGCTGGGCGATGCGCTGGTGACGGACCCGCGCGTGGCGATGATCTCGCTGACCGGCTCGACGGAGGTGGGCAAGCACGTCGCGGAGCTCTGCGGGCGCGATCTGCGGCGCACGAGCCTGGAGCTGGGCGGCAAGAACGCCGTGATCGTGCTGGACGACGCCAATCTGGACGAGGCGGTGGCGGCGGTGGCCTGGGCCGGCTTCGGGACGACTGGGCAGCGCTGCACGGCGACGAGCCGCGTGATCGTCCACGAGCGCGTGGCGGAGGCTTTCGTGGAGCGGCTGGCGGCGACGGCAGAGAAGCTGCGCGTGGGCGACGGGCTGCTGGCCGAGACGGATATGGGGCCGCTGGTGAACGTCGGGCGCGTCCGCGCGGTGCATGACTACACGGAGATCGGCAAGGCGGAGGGCGCGACGCTGGTGACGGGCGGGACGCCGTTGACGGACGAGGGACTCGACGGGGGGGCGTACTATGCGCCGACGATCTTCGCCGGCGTGAAGACGACGATGCGGATCGCGCAGGAGGAGATCTTCGGCCCGACGGTGGCGATCGTGCCGGTGAAGGACTATGAGGAGGCGATCGCGGCGGCGAACTCGACGATTTACGGGCTCTCGTGCGCGATCTTCACGGAGAACGCGCGGACGATCTTCCGCGCGATGCGCGACATCGAGTCCGGCCTGCTCTACATCAATGCGGGGACGACCGGCGCGGAGCCGCATTTGCCGTTTGGCGGGGTGAAGCAGAGCGGCAACGGCCACCGCGAGCTCGGCTGGAAGGCGGTGGAGGAGTTCAGCGAGATCAAGACGATCTTCGTGTCGTATCCGCAATGAATCCGACCTCGCCGATCGACTTCATCACGAACGCTTTCATCGCAGCCTTCCTGTCGTATGGTGCCAGGTCACAACAACTCGTGTCGCGTCAACCGGGCAGGCGAGGGCATGGCACACGGGGATTCCTCGACAGATTTGGTGACCGCCGCGGAGTCTGTCTCGGGCGCGCGAAACGTCCTAGCGCACCGTGAATCGCTTGGGGGCTTGGCGCACCGGAAACGTACGCCGGGAACATTACAAAATGAACCCGTGAAGCCGCTGGGCTTCAGCCCATGCGGATGATAGGGTTTGCGTCGGCTTTAGCCGAAAGCCCGTTGTGATGGCCATTCTGTAGATACTGTGGTAGAATATCTACAGGAGAAACGACATGGGCAGCCTCGACTACCAACGCGACGAACACCAGGTCCACCTGATCGTCTACCACCTCATTTGGTGTCCCAAGCGCCGGAGAACGGTGTTGGTCAACCAGATCGGCAGACGCTGCGAAGACCTGATTCGCTCGAAGTGTCAGGAGAAGGGTTGGACGATTCTGGAACTTGCCGTCCAGCCCGATCACATCCATCTCTTTGTGCGGGTCTGGCCCTCAGTGAGCGCGGCGGAGGTGGTCAAAGAGTGCAAGGGGGTTTCCGCTTTCACGCTGCGCAAGGAGTTCCCGGAACTCCTGAAACTGCCGTCACTCTGGACGCGCTCGTATTTTGCCAGCACGGCTGGCAACGTCAGTAGCGAGACCATTCAACGCTATATTGAGGCGCAGAGCCGCCAGTAGGATCGCGGAGAGCCAGCCGTGAGTGACGAGGGGTTGCGCAAAGCCTACAAGTACAAACTCAAGCCCACCACCGAACAGGAGCGGGAACTTGAGCGCGTGCTCCGGCTGTGTCGCAGGCTCTACAATACGGCGCTAGAGCAACGCATCACCGCCTACCGCCGCTGTGGCGTCACGCTCACCGGCTATCAGCAGCACGCCGAGTTGCCTGACCTGAAAGCGGCGTTCCCGGAGTACGCGGCCATCCATAGCCAGGTCTTGCAGGACGTGTTGACGCGGCTCGACAAGACGTATCAAGCATTCTTTCAGCGCGTAAAGTCAGGACAGACGCCGGGATTTCCCCGCTTCCAGGGGCGCAACCGCTACCACTCCTTCACCTACAAGCAGTACGGCAACGGCGTGCGGCTGGAGAATGGCTTCCTGGTGCTGAGCAAAATTGGCCGCGTGGCCGTGCGCTGGAGCCGCCCCTTGGAAGGCACGCCCAAGACCGGCACCATCTCGCGGGAAGCGGACGGCTGGTACGCCAGTATCTCCTGCGCCGAGGTACCCGCCCAGACGTTGCCGCCGGCCGGGCGTGAGACCGGCATTGATGTGGGGTTGAAGGTATTCCTCATCACCGCCGAGGGTGAAGTGGTCGAGAATCCACGTCACTACCGCCGAGGTGAGAAGAAGCTGGCGAAGGCGCAGCGCCGGGTGAGCCGCCGCACGAAGGGCAGCAAACGACGCGGCAAAGCGGTGGACCGGCTTCAACGCGCACACCAGACGGTGAAACGCCAGCGGGCGGACTTCCACCACAAGACCGCGCTGGCGTTGCTCCGGGACTACGACACCGTCTACCTGGAAGACTTGCGGGTCGCCAACCTGGTACGGAACCGCTACCTTGCCAAGAGCATCAGCGATGCGGGCTGGGCGCAGTTCCGGGCCATCCTCGAAGCCAAGGCAGCATGCGCCGGGCGTCGGGTTGTCGCCGTGCCACCTGCCTCTACCTCGCAGGACTGTAGCGGCTGTGGGGAGCGCATTCCCAAGAGTTTGAGCGTGCGCACCCACGTCTGCACCTCCTGTGGGCTGGTCCTGGACCGCGATGCGAACGCGGCCAGGAACATTCAATGGGCCGGGCAGGCCCTTCGGGGACTCGCGGCGGTAGCTGCGGGGACGAACCGAGAATCCGTCGGGCTTTAGCCCGTGCGAAGTGTCAAAAGGCGGTCACTCCACCGCGTACGAGGTCACGATTCGCACACGGGCGAAACGCACTTCCTTGTTGTGGCAACTTCGGTCGTCCCCCTCCGAGCTGCGTGTCGCATGCCTGCACCGTTCTTGACGCGAGTAGCACTGCCGCGAGCGAGGAGATCCATAGAAGTCGGCTTCGCAACCGAATCGGTGTGGAAAAGCACGAGACCCCCCGAGGAGCCATGTCTGCTCTCCCGCGAGGGGCCTACGCGTGCGCGACCGCGAAACTGATCACCCGAGCGACCCCACCAGGACGTCACCACCACCCCGGCCGCCGCTGACCACCACCACCGCACCGCACCACTTCACCGTTCCGCAATCGCTGAGGTTAGTGTAACCGCTCGGAGTGTCACCTATATGAATATCGCGGTCCGCTGAATGACAATTTATTCATCTGGACGGGCAAAGTCGCGATATGCGGCTCCAAAGGGTGACAGTTCGTTCATGCGTTCGCGACCATGACGATATGAGCCGGATTGGCGGCACCGGCGCGGAAATGTATTGAGTTAGCGCGGGTCTTGCGTCTTGTGTGCTCACGAGGGCGCTGAGGCGCGGATCGGAGGCAGTGGCGGAGGGCGGTTACGCGTGGATAGAATGCGCTGGGTGATCGCGTTGCGCGCGGGGAGGAGGCGGGCATGTATGTCGAGCGGCTGCGCCTAGCCGACTTCCGCAACTACGCCGCGCTCGACCTGACATTGCCGCGTGGGCTGGTGGTCTTCACCGGCAACAATGCGCAGGGGAAGTCGAATCTGCTGGAGGCCGTCTCGCTGATCGCGACGAGCCGGTCGTTCCGCACGAGCACGGAGCGTGAGGCGGTACGTTGGGGCGCGGGCAACCTTTTCGCGCGGGTGGACGCGACGGTGAAGCGCCGCTCGGACGAGCTGCACGTGGAAGTGGTGATCGCGGATATCGGCGCGCCGCTGGAGGGCGCGCCCGCGCGACCGGCGCCCGATCCGAGCCTCCCGCAGCCGCCGGCGACATTCCGTAAGCGCATCAAGGTGAATGGGACGCCGCGGCGCGCGATAGATCTGCTGGGGCAGGTGACGATTGTCGTCTTCGCCCCAACGGACCTCGAGCTGGTGACGGGGAGCCCGACACAGCGCCGGCGCTTCCTCGATATGACGCTCTGCCAGGTGCATCCGGCCTATACGCGGACGCTGAGCCAGTATCAGAAGGTGGTGGCGCAACGTGCGGCGCTGCTGCGACGCATCAAGGACGGCGAGGAGAGCCCCCACGCGCTGGGATACTGGGACGATCAGTTGGCGCAGCTGGCGGCGCCGATCCTCCGCGAGCGCGACGCCTTCCTGCGGCGCGCGGAGGTGAACGCGGCGCGCATCTACCGCGCGCTCTCACGGGTGGATGAGGCACCAGCGGGCGAGGACGACGAGGTCGCCGGGGGCGAAGGGGACGACGGAGGGCCGTCGCTGCGGCTGGTCTATCAGCCGTCGTTCGCGGGGCCGCTGGCGGGGAAGGATGCCGAGGTGGCGGCGGCGTTCAAGGCGCAGCTGGTGAGTGTACGGCGGCGGGAGATCGCGCAAGGGGCGAACGTGGTAGGGCCGCATCGCGACGACCTGGCGTTCTTGGCGGATAGCGTCGATCTCTCGACCTACGGATCGCGCGGGCAGCAGCGCAGCGTGGCGCTGGCGTTGAAGCTGGCGGAGCTGGCGTACATCGAGGAGGAGACGGGCGATCAGCCGATCCTGCTGCTCGACGACGTGTTGAGCGAGCTGGACGCGCGGCGGCGTGCCGACCTGCTGGCGGCGGTGCGCAAGCTCGATCAGGTGCTGTTGACGACGACGGACGCGACGAGCATTCCCGACGAGGCGAAGGCGTACGCGCACGTCTACCGGGTGCGCGCGGGGAAGGTGGTGGCAGCAGGTTGACCGTGCCCGATCGCGAGTCGGCAATGTGCATCTTCGCGTGCATCTTTGTGCGACGTATCCTGAAAGCCCCCTGAAGTTTGCATCGCCGCTCGGAGTGCTATGCGCGACAGCCCCTGTACCGAGGCGGCGGGACAATGGTCTCGGGTCTGGTACGCCATGGCGGCGTCCGTTCCGCACACGGATATTTTTAACTTGCATGCACCGCCTGGCTGGGTTATTGTCGCATGGGGCTTCTGAGCCCGGTTGGATGCAGGCTGTGGGTGCATGGATGGAGGGACGGCGCAGTGGGTAACGGCAGGGTTTTCATCAGCCACTCTCATGACGATAATGCGACCGTTATGCCGCTCCTCACTGCGCTGGACGCGTGGGGCATAGACTATTGGTTCGATGT
Source organism: uncultured Chloroflexia bacterium (assembly GCA_963841205.1). Lineage (GTDB taxonomy): Bacteria > Chloroflexota > Ktedonobacteria > Ktedonobacterales > JADMIN01 > CAWAWP01. The sequence goes on from CAWJCH010000015.1 coordinate 98,725, forward strand.
GCAGGGCCTGAGCGCCGGGCAGCGCCTCGACGAGCGCATCCAGCGTGAGATGGCGACGCGGGACGTCTTCCTGCGCGTCTGCACCGGCGCGCTGCAGCGCTCGTTCTGGTCGAATCTCGAAGTGACGGCGTTTCGCGGCCTGCAAGCCGATGATCGGCAAAAGGGGCGTGGCGATCGGCGCCTGCTGATCAACGTCATCCTCGATCGGGACTACCAGCGCGAGCCGTTCGACGGCGCCACGACCTACATCGATGCCGTGAACATGTCGCGGCCGGCGTGGATGGGCGAACTGCGGAGGGCGCTCGGCGTCGCGTCGAGCACGACTACGCGTGGCGTCAGCCGGCGCGCGGCCCTCGGCTTCGGCGCGGCGGCGGTGGTGGCGGTCAGCTCGACGGCTGCTGCTGCTGCGTTCCTGCTGGACTACAAGAGCCGGACCAGCGCGCCCGCCCAGCCAACCTATGGCCCTGGCAAGCACATCTGGGAGATGGACAAGCTCGCGACCGAGAAAGACATCCCCCCCGATCCCGCGGTGTACGGCGAGCGGCTGTATGTCACCACGGGGAACACTGTGGCGGCATACGACCTGGCGAACGGTAGGAAGCGGCTGTGGAGCAACAGCTATTCGCCGCTCTTCGAGTTCACGTCGGCAGTCGTCCTCGACGGCGCCATCTATTACTCCATCGACGATAAGTTCTATGCGGCCTCGGCGGACTCGGGCAAGGCGAAGTGGACGGCGCAGACCGAGGAAAACGGTGGCGAATATGCGACCTCCCCGGCGGTGGACGCGCATGGAACCTACATCTACGCCAACGGCGGCAAGCTGTACTCCTACGCTACGGGCAGCGGCCAGCTCCGCTGGAGCAACGCCGTAATGGCGCCACCGAGCAGCTTCGATAATCCGTCCGGGCCAGTTATCGCAGGCTCCGCAGTCGTGATCGGCTCAGCGGACCACAACGTCTATGCCTTCGCAACTGGCGACGGGTCGCTGGAGTGGAAGTTCCTGACGCGCGGAAAGGTATTGAGCACGCCGGCATTCGAGAACGGCGTCATCTACGTCGGCTCGAACGATGGGTATATGTATGCGCTGAACGCGTCCGACGGCAGCCTCAAGTGGAAGTATTTGACGCAGGACGCGGTGCGCTCGTCGCCCGCGATTTTGGATGGCGTGGTGTTCGTCGGATCCGACGATCAGTATCTCTACGCGCTTGACGCCGAGACGGGCGACCCATACTGGCGTGCGCCCAGCGGAGATCTCGACACAAGCTCGGGGATCATCGAGGGCGGGGGCGCGATCACCGGCTGGCCAGCGGCGACGCCTGAGGCCGTCTGCGTGCTCGTAAAGGAGGCCTATGTCGTGCGGTGCTACGAGCGGTCGGACGGCACGCTGCGCTGGTCGTATAAATCGGCAGACCAGACTCAAAATGCCGATCCCATCGCCACGAATGGGCTGATTCTTTTGGGCTCTGGCGACAACAACCTCTATGCGTTCGGCATCTAACACGGGACGATAGCGCGTCAAGCGGGAGGGACTCGGCCGATGTGGGGCAACGGCAGGATTTTCATCAGTCACTCGCACGCGGACAACGATGCCTGTGAGCCATTGCTGGCGGCGCTGGACGCGTGGGGCGTGGACTACTGGTTCGACCGGCAGCAGCTCGACGCTGGCGCGCAGCTCACCGATCGATTGCAGGTCGCGATCGGCGAGCGGGACATGTTCCTGCGGATCTGCACGGCGGCGACGCGAGCATCCTTTTGGATGACCCTCGAATTTAACGCGTTTCGCGGCTTGCAGCTCAGCGAGCAGCAGCGGCAGGGGAAGAGGACCAACCGGCGGGTGAGCGTCAACCTCATTCTGGATGTTAGCTACAAGAGTGCCGCCGATGCGCTCAACGAGCGCGCGGATGCCACCGTTGATGCGACAGGGAGCCCACCAGCGGTGTGGCTCGCGCAGTTGGGAGCCGCGCTGGGCATCGCGCCGAGCAAGAGTGCGCGCAAAGGAGTGAGCCGGAGAGCGGCGATTGGGCTCGGCGCCGCTGCTGTGGTGACTGCAGCGGCGGCAGGGACGGCGGTGGTGGTGAAGGAGCAATCCACGACGGTGGCGACGGCCTCCGCGCCGAGGCCGAAAAAGGTGCCGTTCGCGGTGCCGAATCCGCAGACGCTCGACCCGCGGATGGCGTGGAGTTTCCGCTGCGGGGACAAGATCGCCCCGACAATTGCGCTTGGGGCAAGCGCGGTGTTCGTCAACTCCGACGACGGGCTGTTCGCGCTCGCTCCGATCGACGGGTCGGTGGTGTGGACCAATGCGAAAGTGAACGGCAACGAGGCACATGCACCTGTCGTGGCAGGCGATACGGTCTACGCTTTCGGGGGCCTCGGTACGCTGGCGGCGTTCGGCGTGAGCGACGGCATCGTACGATGGAGCGTGGATACCGGTGAAAGCTTCGATCTCGCCGGTATTGCGGTCGACGCGGGGTCGGTCTTTTTGGCTGCGGGCGACGGATCGGTCAAGGCGTTCAGTACATCGGACGGCTCGAAGAGCTGGCAGAGCGCGGTGCTGGCGAAGCCCGACTTGAACAGCCCCAATCCGGTCGTGGACGGCGGTTTGGTGCTAACCGGGGCGGCGGATGGCTACTTCTACGCCCTGAGCGCTGCGACGGGCGCGCAGGTCTGGCGTTACCAGACAGGCGGGGAAATCACGGCGACAGCGGCCACTGACGGCGCCACGGTCTATTTCGGCTCGAAAGACTCCGCGGTCTACGCGGTGGACATCGCCACCGGGGCGTTGAAATGGCGCAGGGCGCTCGACAGCCAGGTCACCGTCGCGCCGACAGTCGCGAGTGGCGTGGTGTACACCGGAGTGGGAGGCAACCTCCATGCGCTCTCCGCGGATTCGGGAGCTACCGTCTGGGCACTGCCAGTGGGAAGTGTGGACGCCAGCGGCACCGTCGACTCGTTTGACAGCGTGTCTGCGGGGGCGGCGGTTAGCGGCGACGCGATCTACGTGCCGAGCGGCACCTATCTTTACGCTTTTAGCGCGCACGCGGCGGCGACCTATTCGCCGACCTCGGGCGCACAGCCCTATGCGTGGCGCTTCAACGCCGCCACGTCGTTCGACAACACGGTGGCGCCGATCGTTGGCGCGGGAGTGGTCTACTTCTCGTCTGACGACGGGCGGATCTATGCCCTGAAGACCGCCTAGTCGGTGGTGGGGATCGACGAGGAGGGGACGATGCCAACAACGCCAGGGCAGGTTTACGTCAGTCATGCGGGGGACGACGAGGCGATCTGCGCGCCGCTGCTCGATCTGCTCGACTCGTGGCACGTGGACTATTGGTTCGACCGTCAGCAGGGCGGGGGCCGGCAGCTGTCGGCGCGGGCACAGAAGGCGTTGAGCGAGTGTCACGTGCTTTTGCGCGTCTGCACACGGGCGGCGAATCGTTCGTACTCGATGAGCCTGGACGCTGGCGCCTTCCTCAGTATGCAGGCGGACGATCACCGGGCGGGTCGGGATGGCCTCCGTACGGTGGTGAATCTTATCCTAGACCCAGAGTATCGGCGCGAGCCGTTCGACGGCACCGCGCCCATACTGGAGGCGAGCGATCCGGCGCAGTTCGCCTGGGTCAATGGGCTGCGCGCGGCATTGGGGCTGCCGCTGCTCGTGGATGCGGAGGCCGCGGCGCTCTCGCGGCGGACCGTGGTGGTGCGGCGTGGCATCAGCAGGCGACGCGCGCTGGCGCTGGGGGCGACCGGGGCACTGGTGGTTGCGGCGGGTGCCTCGGCGGGGGTGCTCGCACTGACGCATGGCCGTGGAAGCGCCTTGGCGACGCCAACGCCCAGGCCGGGGCCACCCTCGTCGGACCCGAAGCTGCTCTGGTACGCGCGGGTGGTGCAGCCTCCCACCCTTAGCGCCAATGAAGATGGCGTTGGTGTGGCGCCCGCCCTGGCCAACGGCATCCTTTACACCGGCGCGCTCGACGGGAGCCTCTTCGCCGTCGACGCGAGCACGGGCGCGGTGCGCTGGCAGAAGGTGTTCGGGAACGGCTTCTACACGGCTCCGGTGATGGGGAACGACACGCTTTTTGTGTGTTCCCACGGCAACGGTGGCTTTCGCGCACTTAACCCCAATACGAGGGACGTGTTGTGGCAAGCAAACGGCGACACTTACACATTCACGGATGTGGCTTTCGTCGACGGTCGCCTGTTTATTTCTGGGATCGGCGATTTCTTCGGCTTTGTTTTCACAGTGGACCCGGCGACGGGCGACCTGCTCTTCTCGGAGGGGCCGAGTGGCAGTGTGCTTCCCGCCTCTCAGATGGGGATCTCAGGCACACTCGTCTACATCTGCGGCGACGACGGCTATCTCTATGCGTTCGATTGCAGTGTCAACGAGTCTCCGCCAATGTGGAAGGCCGACGTGGGCGCCTCGAACAGCCAGCGGCTTCAAAAGCCACTAGTTGTGAGCGGGGCTCCCACCGTCGCGAACGGCGTCGTCTACGTGGGCTCCGAGGATCAGTCGGTGTATGCGATCGATGCCGCGACTGGCGAACGGCGCTGGAGCTACGCCACCACGGGCCAGATTGTGCGCTCGTCGCCCACGGTGGTGGATGGGACGCTCTACATCGGCTCGGATGACAAGAACCTCTACGCGATCGACGCCGTAACGGGGAATACCAAGTGGGTGTACCAGACCACGGGGAAGGTGCGCTCAACGCCCGCCGTGGCGAACGCGGTGGTGTACGTCGGCTCGGCGGACAATTTCGTCCATGCGGTGAGCGCGCAGACGGGCGCGCTGGTCCACAAATATCCGATGGCAGGCGCGGTGATCGCTCCGCCCCTCGTGGCAAACGGCGTCCTCTATGCCGCCGACCTCGCGGGGTATCTCTATGCCTTCAGTGCGAACTGAGGCCGTGGTGACATGCTCCCCGTCCCTACAGGGATGGGGCTTCTCGGTTCGTCCCCGCAGGTGATCCCGCGAGTCCCCGAAGGGCCTGCCCGGCCCATAAGATGTTCCTGGCCGCGTTCTCGTCGCGGTCCAGGACCAGCCCACAGCACGTCCAGACGTGGGTGCGCACGCTCAGCGATTTGGGGATGCGCGCCCCGCAGCCGCTACAGTCCTGCGAGGTGTAGGCGGAGGCGGGTGGCACGGCGACGACCCGACGCCCGGCGCATGCTGCCTTGGCTTCGAGGATGGTACGGAATTGCGCCCAGCCCGCGTCGCTGATGCTCTTGGCAAGACGGCGATTCCGCACCAGGTTGGCGACCCGCAAGTCTTCGAGAGAGATGGTGTCGTATTGGCGCAGCAACATCAGCGCCGTCTTGTGGTGGTGGTCGGCCCGTTGGCGCTGCACCGTCTGATGGGCCCGCTGAAGGTTCCCGACGGCTTTCCTCCGGCGGTGGCTGCCCTTCTTGCGCTTGGAGACGCGGCGCTGCGCTTTCGCCAGCTGCTTCTCACCGCACCGCAGCAGGTGCGGGTTCTCCACCATCTCCCCGTCGGCAGTGATGAGGAACACCTTCAAACCCACGTCGATGCCCGTCTCTTTGCCCGTCGGCGGCAGCGGCTTGGTGGGCACCTCGGCGCACGAGATGCAGGCGTACCAGCCATCCGCCTCCCGACTGATGGTCACCGTCTTGGGCGTGCCTTCCAGTGGGCGGTGTAGGCGGATGGGAATGCGCCCGATCTTCGACAGGCTGAGTATCCCACCGTCCAGCACAGCGCCGCCATGCTCGCCCACCTGCGGGTAGGTGAAGCTGGTATAGCGGTTCCTGCCCTGGAACCGGGGGTATCCAGGTTGTTCACCTGCCTGCACGCGGCGAAAGAACGCCTGAAAGGTCTTGTCTAGCCGGTGCAGCACGTCCTGCAGGACCTGTGCGTTGAGGTCGCGGTACTCTGGACGCGCCTCCTTGATGGCCGGCAGTTGGGCGGATTGCGTGGCGAAGTTGACGGAGACGTGGCACTTTTCCCAGGCCCGTTTCCGCTCTTCCAGGCCCGCGTTGTAGAGTTCGCGGCAGCGCCACAAGACGTGCTCCAACGCCCGGTCCTGGTCCGGCGTGGGATGCAGTTTGTACTTGAACGTCTTGCGTGTGCCTTGTCGATCCATACTCAACCATTCTGTCCGCCAGAAAAGAAACCGGCAACGATTGGTACTCTGTGGCCCGTGCGGGCCACCCGACTTTCACCCCCCATGCCTGAAGGTAGGGACACTCAGCCGGATGTTATCCTGGTAGGGCGTTTGGGCTGGGGAAGCGTGGTACAATGCGCTGCGCTGAGTGGTGATAGACTGGCGGGCGCGTGTGCGCTGCCGCTTTCCGCTTCGACTATGCAGATTTGCGAGATGGAACTATGAAACCGATCGTCGCCATCGTGGGCCGGCCCAACGTGGGTAAATCGACACTCTTCAATAAGCTCATCGGCCAGCGCGTGGCGATCGTCGAGGATGTGCCGGGTACGACACGCGACCGCATCTACGGCGAGGCCGAGTGGAACGGGCGCATCTTCTCGCTGATCGACACCGGCGGGCTGGAGATCGAGGGCGAGAGCAACTTCAGCAAGCAGATCACGGCGCAGGCGCAGCTCGCCATCGAGGAGGCCGACGTCATCATCTTCCTGGTGGATACGCGCGACGGCATCACCGAGGCGGATCGCGAGGTCGCCGAGATCCTGCGCCGCTCGCAGAAGCCGGTGGTGCTGGGGGCGAACAAGGCGGAGAGCCCGCGGCTGCGGCAGGAGTCCGTCGAGTTCTACGAGCTGGGGCTGGGCGAGCCGATCACGCTCTCGTCGATCTCCGGCACGGGCAGCGGCGATCTGCTGGACGCGGTGACGGACGCGCTGCCGCCGAAAGACGGCGAGGAGGAGGAGGACGAGACGCCGGGCATCCCGCGGCTGGCGATCGTCGGGCGTCCCAACACGGGCAAGTCGTCGCTGCTGAACGCCATCGCCGGCGAGGAACGCGTGATTGTCAGCGACATCCCCGGCACGACGCGCGACACCATCGACAGCGAGGTGGAGCACAAGGGGCGCAGGTTGCTGCTGATCGATACGGCGGGCATACGCCGGCGCGGGCGCATCGCCGCGGGCGTGGAGCGCTACAGCACGATGCGGGCGCAGCGCGCGATCGACCGCGCGGACGTCGCCGTGCTGATGATCGACGGCGTGGAGGGGATCACCGCGCAGGACGCACATATCGCCGGCTACGTCCACGAGGCGGCGAAGGGCATCATCATCGTCATCAACAAATGGGATCTGGTGCGCGAGCGGCGGCGCATGCTGGAGGAGGCGCGGCGCGCGGAGCTGATCGAGCATCTGGTGCCGGGCGAGCTGCCGCCGGCGCCCTCCGCCGGGGAGATCGAGGAGCTGGAGGCGAACTCGTACACGCGACAGGTGCGCGCGACGCTGAAGTTCCTGCCGTACGCGCCGATCATCTTCTCGGCGGCCAAGACGAGCTACCACGTCAACAACATCCTCGATTACGCGTTGCGGATCTACGACACGCGGCAGGTCCGTGTGCCCACGGCGCAGTTGAACGAGGTGGTAAAAGACGCAGTGCAGAAGCATCACCCGACCTATTTGCAGGGGAACGTGCTGCGCATCTACTACGTGACGCAGGCGGAGGTGGACCCGCCGACCTTCGTCTTCTTCGTCAACGATCCGGCGCTGATGCACTTCACCTACGAGCGCTATCTGGAGAACCGGCTGCGCGAGGTCTTCGGCTTCGAGGGCACGGCGATCCGCTTGCAGTTCCGCGCGCGGGCGAAGGATGACCGCGACGAGGATCGCGCTGAGAAGCACAAGTCGCGCAGCCCAAGCAGCTCGAAGCGACGCTAGCGAGGCGAGCCATACGTCAGCGATAGCCGCGTCGTAGCCAGCCGCCGATGATGCCGCCGAGCGGCACGACGGTGATGCCGACGAATCAAGGCGAGGCGAAGCACGCCGCAGCAGATTGCGACTTCAAGTGCCGACGCGAGCGCGCCGCAGCTGAAGCACCTCCATGGAGATCGGGTTAGGCTTGTAGGTGACGATGGACACCATGAGTCCAAGAAGCAGCGGGATCGTACAGGCTGACCAACCGAGGATCGCCAGCGCAGCATCGGTATAGGTAGCGGATTCGCCAGAGCGAACACGAGGCCAACGCCAGCCGCGAAGCCGATGAGCAGGGAGCCTCGCGCCTACCGTCACGAGATTCGGCTGCTGCATGACAACGATGGCAAGGACGAAACTGCCACCGACCAGCAGCAGCGCAAAAGTTGACGGAGCACGGCAAGCAGCGAGCCATGAGCGCTCAAGCCTCCCCGATGATGGCGTGAGCGTACTGGTGCCACTGGCACGATAAGGAGCCGACGATCAGCGGGAGGGCGGTTTTCGTCGCGTAGACGACGAATTCGATCGCCTTCCTCCACCCTGAAGCTCATCGCCAGCCAGCAGAATCCTGTGCCGTTTCGTTGCTACTTGCTACTACGGTGGAGAGGACGTGAGGCTCACAGGCGGGAGCAGGCGAGCGGTCGTCAGGTGAGGGGATAGGTGTCGATGCGACGATGGAGGAGGTACTTGACGACGAAGAGGACGCCGAAGGAGAGGACGAGCAGCACGATCGAGAGGGCAAGCGGCTGCTGGATGTCGCCGCTCTCGAAGCCGAGGTAGATGGCGAGGGGCATCGTCTGCGTGCGACCGGGCAGATTGCCGGCGAAGAGGATCGTCGCGCCGAACTCGCCGAGGGCGCGCGCCCACATCATCACGGCGCCGCCGAAGAGCGACTGCGCGGCGAGCGGCACGGTGATCTGGCGGAAGACGCCGAGCGGCGAGGCGCCGTCGAGCGCGGCGGCCTGCTCGAGTTCGCGGTCTACGGCAGCGAAGGCGGATTCGGCGGACTTCACGTAGAAGGGCCCCGCGACGAAGATCTGCGCCATGATCACCGCCACCTCGGTGAAGGCGATAGCGATGCCCGCTCTCGGCGAACCACTGGCCGATCAGCGTGAAGCGCCCGAAGGTGAAGAGCAGCGCGATGCCGGCGACGGCGGGCGGCAGCACGATGGGCAGATCGAGCAGCGTCTCGAGCACGGCGTGACCAGGGAAGCGGCGGCGCGCCAGCAGATAGGCCAGCGGCGTGCCGGCGACCAGCGTGATGCCGAGCGCCCAGAGCGTCGTCACGACGCTGAGCTGGATCGCCGGGGCAACGTCCTCGCCCGCTAGGGTGGCGGTGAGGCGCGTGAAGTCCGTTCGCAGCACGAGGGCGAGCAGCGGCACCAGGAAGAAGAGCAGCATCGGCAGGCTGGCGAGCGCCAGGGGCAGTCCCGTGCCGAGGCCACGCCAGCGCGCGCCCCACCGCGACGGCGCCGGGATGGCGTCCGCCGACGTGGTAGTGTCGTCCTGCGGAGACGCTTGCGTGGCCACGTGCCCCTCTTCTTCCCTAGCACTGCACACTTCGCGCGGAGATGTTAGCTCGCCGGCGGGGTGTACTGCGGGCTGCCCGTCGCCGGGAGGAAGCCGTATTTCGCCATCACCGTCTGGCCGGTGGACGAGAGGACATAGGCGACGAACTGCTGCGCGACGGTAAGGTTGGGGCTGGCCGAGATCGGCGCGATCGGGTAGACGGCGACGGTGTTCAGCGCGTCGGGGATGGCGATGGTGGTGACGCTGGAGGCCACCGTCTGCGCGTCGGTGGTGTAGACGATGCCGGCGTCAACCTCACCCTGCGAGACCTTCGTCAACACGGCCGTCACGTCTGTCTCGTACGAGACCACGTTCGCGAGCACCTTGCTCTTGTAGCTCGCGCCGAAGCTGGGGTCCGCGCTCGCCTGCGTGAGGAACGTGATGGCATACTGGCCGGCGGGGACGGTGTTGGCCGCCAGATCGACCTTGACGCCAGACTTCGCGAGATCTTGCAGGGTCTGAATGTTACCGGGGTTGTTCTTCGGGAGGACGACGACCAGCCGGTTATGCGCGAAGACCTGCGGGGTGCTGCTGCTGATCTGGCCCGCCTTGACGACGACATTCATCTGCGTGTTGTTGGCGGAGGCGAAGACATCGGCGGGAGCGCCCTGCGTGATCTGCGTGGCGAGGGCATCGGAGCCGGCGAAGCTGAAGGTGACGGTATCGCTCGGATAGGCGGCGTGAAAGTCGTTGCCGATCTCGGTAAAGGACGACTTGAGCGACGCCGCCGCGAAGACCGTCAGTGTGACGGGCTGGGGCGTGTTGGTGCTCGTCGCCGCGCTGGATGATCCGCCGCAGGCGGCGAAGATCGTGGCCGACAGTAGCAAGAGTGCGGGGATCAGTCGCTGGGCGCGCGGTGGGAGATGCATGGGCTGTACTCCTTTTGGAATCCGGTTGAGGTCTCGTAGCAGGATGATCACCTGACACTCCGCTTGAGCTACAGCCCGGCGGGTTCTCGGTTCGTCGCCCCCGCCAACGCCGGGACTCCCCGAAGGCGCTGCCCGCGCCATTGGATGTTCCTGGCCGCATTCTCGTCGCGGTCCAAGACCAGCCCGCAGTTGGGACAGAGGTGGGTGCGCACGCGCAAGGATTTGGGCACGCGCGCACCGCAGCCGCTACAATCCTGCGAGGTTGACGCCGGGGGGACCGCTTCCACTCGCTTACCGGCGCATGCTGCCTTGCAAGCGAGGATGGAGAGGAAGCGGCCCCATCCGGCGTCGTGGATGCTCTTGTTGAGGCCGGCCTTGCGCCTGGCCCCGTTCGGGAGATAGCCGCCGTTCCCATCCGCCATCGGGGCGGGGCGGCGACTGAGGTTGGCGACCTGGATGGCCTCGTGATAGATGGTGTCGTACCGGCGGACCAGCGCCAGCGCCGTCTTGTGGTGGAAGTCGGTGCGCTGCCTACGGACATGCTGATGTTTCTTGGCGCACAGCTTGCACCGCCTTCTTGCGGCGGTTGCTCCCCTTCGTGCGCCGGGACACCCGCTTCTGCGCCTTCTTGAGCTCGCGCTCGGCGTGCCGATGGTGGCGTGGGTTCTCGACGATCTGCCCGTCCGCCGTGGTCAGAAACACCTTGAGTCCCACGTCAATGCCGGTCTCGTTCCCGGTGAGCGGCAACGGCTGTGTGGGCACCTCGGCACACGAAAAGCAGACGTACCAGCCGTCCGCCTCTCTGGAGATGGTGACCGTCTTGGGAACACCCGCCAAGGGGCGTGACCAGTGGATCTTGATGCGCCCGATCTTCGCGAGCACAAGATACCCGTTATCGAGGCGAGCGCCGTTGCCGTACTCCTTGTAGGTGAAAGAGTGCCAGCGGTTGCGCCCTTGGAAACGCGGAAAGCCAGGGTTTCTCCCCGTTCGCGACGCGGCGAAAGAAGGCCTGATAGGCCTTGTCGACGCGGGCGAGCACATCCTGTAACACATGGCGAGTGGAGGGCGGCATATTCTGGAAACGCTGCCGGATATCCTTCAGTTCGGCTTCCTGCTGGAAGGCGCGTGACGAGGCGGTCGTAGCACAGGTCGTCCGCGAGCGCGGAGATGCGCGTCTCGAGGTCGGCGAGCCAGCGCTCGCACTCCATACGCTGGCGTGCGACGAGCTGCGAGACGCTGGCGCCACCCTCGCGCGAAGCGAAGTACAGCTTCGCGAGGAAGGTGATCCGCAGATCGCGGCCGTGCGCGACAGGTTCGCTGAGCCAGCTCGCGAAGGCACCACGCCCGGCCTCGGTCAGCGCGAGCACTTTGCGCGGCGGGCGGCTTGCCTGGGGCTGCACGCTGGCGACGACGTGGCCGGCCTCCTCTAGTCGGGCGAGCAGGGCGTAGAGATGCCCCTGTTTGAGGCGCCAGACCAGTCCAAGGGACTCCGCGTGACGCAGCTGGAGATGGATCTCGTAGGCGTGCATCGGCTCGTGCAGCAGGAAACCGAGCAGCGCAGTCTCCATCTCGGGCGGAGCCTTGGCGGCAACGGTCATAGATCCCTCACACGTTGAATACTCATGTCGTGAGTAGGAACCTGCAGATTGTGCCACACCGCCTGCCCGCCGGTCAAGGCATGTCGTGACGCTCGGCGCGATGAGGCTGATGCGACAGCGGGCCGACACAACGACTTGCCCAACACCGATGGCAGAACAGGCGCTTCTTCATCTCCGCCCTTCGGCGCTCGATCCAGCCCCCGATGAGGTATTGGCGCTGGGTGGCGCACAACGTGAGATGCTCGGGCAGGCAGGGCGTGGGGCCAGCGAGATCGAGCGCTCATCCAAGACAAGCCCCCGAAACGCTTTTCGCGTAGCTAGTCGTCGGTATCCGTGAGTGGATGTTTGTCGAAGTGTGGTGACCACGGCGTGATAGATCGTCACACCTGCGCCATGTCTTGTGGATACTGTCAGTGCGTGTGGCTCACGCGCCGACGTCGGGTACGCCCGCGGACGTTGGCATGCGGCCCCGGTACGGGATGATGGCCGAGCCATGGCGGGAGTGCGCCTCAATCTCGCTGTCTTGACTCGCCTCGCACACGTGTTAGGTAAGGGTTACGCCCAGCCGCGTTGGTCGACGCGTCCGCTTGTTAGCGAGCGTGAGGGAGGGGTTTGATATGGGCTTAGGCAAATGGGGCAAGGTACGCCTTTCGTCAGTCATAGTCGTCATGGCGTCGTTACTCGGCCTCGGTGGTTGTGGTGCCGTACCGCTGCACGCGGTGTCGCCCCTTACCAGGGAAGGAAGCACCCCCGTCGCTGACATGGGCGACACGCTGGTAGCAACACTCACGCCGGAAGGCGCCAATACCAGCGGCGGCGGCTCCGCACATCTGGTGCTGAACCCAGAGACTCAGCAGATATGTTCCACGATCCACGTCTCGGGCATCGAGCTTCCGGCCACACACACCCACATTCACCGGGGAGCGGCGGGAGTCGCCGGTCCGGTTGTCGTGACGTTGACAGCACCGAACGCCAAGGGGGTGTCCTCTGGCTGCACCCATGCGTCTCACGATCTCATCGTCGCCATCATGCAGCATCCGCCAGACTACTACGTCAACGTGCACAATGTACCCTATCCCGACGGTGCCGTGCGCGGACAGCTCTCCGTGTGTGCTGCCCACTCGGGCTGCTAAGAGGTCGTGTGGTGGAGTGTTCCTGGCCCGTTATCGGCGCGTGCGGCCGACCGCATAGCACGCCAGGATGTTGCCCGAGCCCTGCCACGAGCGAACGCTGAGGAGCGTGAGCGTCACCCCGGGCTGCCCCCCGACAAGGGGGTGCCCTCGGCCGCGATCATCGGGAAGATGCTGACACACCGCTGGGGCTAAAGCCCGACGGGTTCTCGGTTCAGCGCCCCCGCCAACGCCGGGACTCCCCGAAGGCGCTGCCCGCGCCCTTGGATGTTCCTGGCCGCGTTCTCGTCGCGGTCCAGGACGAGGCCGCAGGACGGGCAGACAGGGGTGCGCACGCTCAGCGATTTCTGGACGCGCTGCCCGCAGCCGCTACACTCCTGCGTGGTAGACGCCGGATTGACCGCTTCCACTCGCTTGCCGGCGCATGCTGCCTTGTAGGCGAGGATCGACAGGAAGTGGCCCCAGCCGGCGTCGTAGATGCTCTTGTTGAGGCCCGCCTTGCGGCCGGCCCCGTTCGGGAGATAGCCCCCGTGCCCATCGGAGATGGGCGCGGGGCGTCTGCTCAGGTTGGCGGCCTGGATCGCCTCCACGCAGATCACGTCATACCGACGGACAAGCGCCAACGCCGTCTTGTGGTGGAAGTCGGTGCGCTGCCGGCGGACGTGCTGGTGCTGCTTGGCGCACTGGACCACCGCCTTCTTGCGGCGCTGGCTCCCCGTCTTCCGGCGGGAGACCCGCCGCTGCGCCTTCTGCAGCTCGTGCGCAGCTGTGCGGTGGTGGCGCGGGTTCTCGACGGCGTCGCCGTCCGCCGTGCTGAGGAACACTTTCAGCCCGACATCGATGCCGGTCTCTTTGCCGGTGCGCGGCAGCGGCTCGGTGGGCCCCGCGGCACACGAGCAACAGACGTACCACCCATCGGCCTCGCGCGAGACCGTGACGGTCTTGATCCGGCCCTCCACCGGGCGGGACCGGCGCACCGCGCTACGGCCAATTTTCGACAGGACACGATACCCGTTATCAACTCGAGCGCCGTTGCCATACTGTTTATAGGTGAAAGAGTGCCAGCGGGTGCGCCCCTGAAAGCGCGGAAGCCAGGCTGCTCGCCAGTCGCCACCCGGCGAAAGAACGCCTGATAGGTCCTGTCGAGCCGGGCCAGCACGTCTTGCAGGACGTGGCGGTGGAGGGCGGCGTACTCCGGCAAGTCCGCACGGATATCTTTCAGCTCGGCTTCCTGCTGGTAGCGCGTGACCGAGACGTGGCAGCGGTGCCAGGCGGTGCTGCGCTGCTCCAGGGCGGCATTGTAGAGCACGCGACACCGCCAGAGCACCGCGCCCAGCGCCCGCTCTTGCGCGGGCGTCGGGCGCAGCTTCTCTTTGTAGGTCTTGCGTCCCGTTGGCCGCTGCATAGGGTGCTATTCTGCCTGATTGGCACGGAACCGGCAAGGGCCGAGGCCGAGAGCGCCGTACCACCGCCGTTGCAACAGCGCGTCGGGCCAAAGCCCTCTCATGTCAGGTGCAGCTCATCGACCAGGTCGTGTGCGAGTAGATCGTGCCAGAGGACGCGGCCTAGCAGCACAAGAACGTCCCTTCCTGGGGCCTGCTTAAGGGCAGCGACCTCCCGGTGGGCGTCAGCCAGCCTCACGATGCGTGTGTTCGCCCACGGGGCGACCTCGTCGTCGGCGAGTTTGTCCGACACTACGACCTTGTCGACACGGCGGATGAGCTCCGCAAACTCGCGGCGGATCAGAGTAGCGTTGGGATCGCGCGGGACGCTCGTCCAGTAGTCCCTCATCGCCAGGAAAGTAGCTCGGCCGCCCAGCAGCAGGGTGTCGGCGGCCTTGAGTCGCTCGGTGTTATAGTCGTCGAGGTGCTGATCGCCATCGTAGTCGTCGAGGAAATACTCGAAGAGTGACTCGACGGTGCGATCCTTCCCTTCGTAATAGCCGCCCAGCGTGACCAGGTTACAGAAAAGACCAGAAAGCCCCCGTCATTTAAGCGGGGGATGAATGGCCACTCCGCCTTGCCGGATTCGTGCCAATCAGGCAGAATAGAGACCTATGGACGAGCAGACCGTGCGCAAAGCCTTTAAATACAAGCTCACGCCGACGCCTGAACAGGAGCACCAGCTTGAGGATACCTTGTGGCGCTGCCGCATGCTCTACAACACCGCGCTCGAACAGCGCGTCACCGCGTACCATCGCTGTGGCGTCACCCTCACCGCCTATCAGCAAATGGCCGAGTTGCCCGATCTGAAAGCGGCGTTCCCCGAATATGCTGCCATCCACAGCCAGGTCTTGCAAGACGTGTTGGCACGGCTCGACAAGACCTATCAGGCGTTCTTTCGCCGCGTGAAGGCAGGCCAGACGCCGGGCTTCCCCCGCTTCCAGGGCCGCAATCGCTATCACTCGTTCACCTACAAGCAGTATAGCAATGGAGCCATGTTGGACAACGGGTTTCTCGTCCTCTCCAAAATCGGACGCATCGCTGTGCGCTGGAGCCGTCCGCTAGAGGGAACGCCGAAGACGGTCACGATCTCGCGTGAGGCCGATGGCTGGTACATCTGTTTCTCGTGCGCTGGTGTGCCGATTCAGCCGCTTCCGGCGATGGGGCAGGAAACCGGCATTGACCTCGGCTTGGAGTCCTTTGCCACCCTGGCGGATGGCAGCCAGATTGCCAACCCGCGCATATTCCGCGTGGCGGAGCGCAACCTGACGCGCGCCCAACGCCGGGTGTCGCGCCGCAAAAATGGCAGCAATCGCCGCCGCAAAGCGGTGAAGTTGCTGGCAAAAGCCCATCAGACAGTGCGCCGGGCGCGGGCGGACTTTCATCACAAGGTGGCGCTCGCCCTCGTGCGCCGCTACGACACCATCTATCACGAGGATTTGCAGACGGCCAACCTGCTCAGGAACCAGCATCTCGCCAAGTCCATCGCGGATGCGGGCTGGAGTGCGTTCCTGAGCATCCTCGCTTTCAAGGCAGTATGCGCCGGGAAGCGAGCTGTAGCCGTGCCGCCTGCCTACACCAGCCAGACGTGCTCTGGCTGCGGCGTGATCGTCCAGAAAGGCTTGTCCGTTCGGTGGCATACCTGCCCCGACTGCGGAACGAGTCTGCATCGGGACCACAACGCCGCCAAGAACATAGAGCGGGCCGGGCAGGCCCTTCGGGGAGCCGGGGCGTAGGCTGCGGCGGAGAACCGAGAACCTCCCGAATGTATGCGGGGGAGTGTCAATGACGATGAGTTTGCGCACGAGATGTCCTCTCTTTTGTATGACGCGGCCCTCTGCCTCCCCTCCCATCTTCTGCGGGTCCCCGCAAGAACGGAATTGGTATCCCCTTTGGCTACATGCGCCGGGCGCGGGGGCGCGTGCCTGTGTTTCAAGCTCGAGTGATTTCGCGGCTGCCTGGTGACGAAACGTGCCCCCAAAACGTACAGAAAAGTGCACTACTGCATAATCAGGTACACCAGTGGTCTCGGGATCACACTAGAGAAATCCCGGATGGAGCGGAACGAGTGAGCATTGGTGACCACCTGTGAGCGGCGTTGAATAGCCTGTGATAGACTGTTCGGGTGTGCCAGCGAGAGCACGTCCAGAGGCGTGCGGGGTGCGGGACAGACGCCGCTCCGAAGCAGAGAAGAGGAGAAACGCGATGGCGACCTGTTCGCATTGCGGCAAAGAGGCTCGCTTGACCGGGCCATTCTGTCAGTACTGTGGACGTGAGCTCCCAGCGGCCGAAGAGGCGGTTTCCGCGCGGCCGGAGGCGGTCTACGCCGCGTCGGGCGCTCCGTTGAGTTGGAACAGCTCACAGCCGCAGATGGTCGAGCCTTCGACGAACGGTAGCAACGGCGCGTACGGCGCGGCGAAGTCCCCCCAGGCGCGGTTGGTGGTGCATCCCAGCCCTACGGCGGAGCCTGGCGCGGTGATCGATGATGGCGAGCGCGAGTTTCTGCTCGACGGGCGCGACATCGCGATTGGGCGCGCGCCCTCGTGCGACATCGTGCTGGCGGGCGATCAACTCGCCTCGCGGCGACACGCGCTGCTGCGAATGCGCGACGACACGTACACCGTGGTCGACCTGGGCAGCAGCAATGGCACGTATGTGAACGATGAGGAGATCCACGCCGAGACGACGTTGAACGACGGCGATCGGGTGACCGTCGGTGGCCACGACCTGATCTTCTCCACCGCGCCCGCCAGCGCGGATGCCTCGGTCGCCGGCACCATGCCTGCCCCGCAGCAGCCCGCGACGTTGTTGGAGACGAGCCCCATCGCGGCCGTCAACGTGCCGTCGGCGGCTCCGGCGACCGACGCGTGGCAGCAGCCGGAAGACACTCCGTTGGCCGAGCCGGATCAGCTCGCTGATGCGGGCGACGCTGGTGATGCGGGCGACGCTGGTGATGCGCCGGTGGCCCAAGACGATGCGAGCGCGGAGGTACCAGTGGATACGAACGTGAGCGCCGACTCGGGCGAGGCTCCGGTTGACGCGGCGGAGCCAGAGCCGGAAGAATCCATCAGCAATGCGCCGACCGCCTTCTTCGTCGCGACCTTCGCGGAGTCGGGCGATGCGCCGGGCGCGACCGCCGATGTCACCCCGTCGGATTCGTCTGTGGCGGACGCCACCGATGCCCAGGCCACCAGCGCGGAGAGCGCCAGCGCTCTGGCGCCGATCGATCGGGCGAGCGAGACCGATTTGGATGCACTACGCTCGCAGCTCGCCGAGATCAGCACGGCGCTGAGTCGCAAGGCCGACGAGGAGTATAAGCTCGCCGGGCGGTTGCGCGCGGCGTTGGTGGAGGTTCGCGATCAGATGGGTGCGCTGGTGCGCGAGCACGGCGGCGGCTCCTACAACTCGACCGGGGCGACGCAGGACTACAGCGGGTTGGCGAACATCGCGCGGCAGGCCGCCGATCATCCGCGCCATCTCGACTATCTCAGCGGGCTCTCGGACGCGGCCGGGGAGATCGCCGACGCGCTGGAGACGAAGCAGGCGTCGGCGTCCAGCGGTGGCGATAGCGAGCTGTTGGCAGGAATCGAGGCGCTGCGGGCGCGGCTGGATGAGACGCTCGGCTAGCCCACAATGCTTCGCGGCGTGTACAACTTAGGAAGGCATTGGGGGCGTGGGATGCCGCGCCTCCGTTTTTCGTGGTGGGTACACGTATGACGACCGAGCGCGAATACGACGTGGTGGTGATCGGCGCCGGGCTGGGCGGCTTGCTCAGCGCCGCGCAGTTCCTGCGACGTGGCAGTCGCGTGGTGGTGGTGGAGCGCCTGGCGCACCCTGGCGGGCGCTTCACGGCAAAGACGTTTCGTGGCGCGCAGGTGAGCACCGGCGCGGTCCACATGCTGCCCTTCGGCACGAATGGCGAGCTGGCCGGGATGCTCCGCGCGCTGGGCGTGCCGCATCGCGTCCACGATGCTGAGGTCTTCGCCTCGTTCTACGTACGGGGCAAGCAGTACGTCTGCCGGTCGATCTTGCAACTGGCGGGCGTGCTTGGCGGGCGGCAATTCGCGGAACTGGGGCGGCTGGGGGCGCATATGCTCCTGCGCGAGCCAACGCCGGAGGAGCGGAGGCAGACCTTCACCGAGTGGCTTGAGCCGCGCCTCTCGCGCGAGCGGTCGCCGGAGCTCTACGCCTATTTTGAGCGGATGTGCCATTTCGCGCTGAGCGTCGATCTGACGGATATTGCGTATCCGGAGATCTGCGAGATCACGAAGAACATGTTGCGCTACGGCGCGCCGGGAGTGGCCGAGGGTGGCTGCGCGGCGGTGACGGGCGAGCTGGAGCGGCGCGTGACCAAGGGCGGCGGCGAGCTGCGGCTGCTGCACGACGTGGTCGCCATCGAGCAGGCGGATGGTGCGGTGACGGGCGTGCGCGTGCTGGATAAGGCGAGCGGCGAGGAGTCGCTGTTGCGCGCGCCGCTGGTGATCAGCAACATCGGGCCGGAGGCGACGCGGCGGCTTTCGGAGCCAGATGTTTCCAGAGATTTACCACAGAGATCACAGAGGGCAGAAGAGGGCGGGGAGACGCCGGCAGTACATGATGCGCGGGGATTGAAGGTGCATCTGCTAAGCGATGAGTCGATCATCTCGCACAAGGGGATCATGTATTGCTTGGATACGCAGCGGATCGCGGGGATCGTGCAGCCGAGCAACAGCGACCGCCGCCTGGCCCCGCCGGGGAAGCACTTGCTGATCACGCATCAGATCCTGCGCGGCGAGGATGTGAACGCGGAGCGCGAGGCGGCGCGGGCGGACCTGCGCTTTCTCTTCGGGGAGGACTTCGGCACGAAGGTGCAGATCCTGACGATGAGCCAGTATCGCGGCGAGTGGCCGGTGAACCGCGTGGCGCAGGGCGAGGACGTATCGCCGCAGACGGGCCTCGCGGGGCTGTATCAGGTGGGCGACGCGGTGAAGCCATCGGGTTATCTGATGGTGGAGGGCGTGGCGCAGAGCGTCAATGCGCTGATGGACACGATTGACGCGATGGATGGCAAGCGAGCGGGGAACGCGGTGAAGGCGCACACGCCGTCGAAGCCGTCGCGGGCGCGGGCGCTGCACTGGCTGGTCGCGCCGCCGAGGCCGCACGCGGGGTCGTAGTGGGCGCAGAGCCGGGCGTTTTCCACAGAGGTTTCGGAGGGTTCCTTACCCCCGGCCAAGCCCCCAGCGGGGGACCCAGCCGCTCCCTGCGGGGCGAGGGCAAGATACGATTTTTCGGGAACCGTGCAGGTTTGGTGGCGCGATTTTGGGCAGGATCAGGCTTCTTCGAGGAGGCCGTCGGAGATGCGGAGGACGCGGTCGGCGGCGGAGACGACGGTCATGTCGTGGGTGGCGACGAGGAAGCCGACGCCGAGGGAGTGGGCGGTGTCGCGCAGGAGGGCGACGATGTCGCGGCCGGTCATGGAGTCGAGGTTGCCGGTGGGCTCGTCGGCGACGAGGAAGCGCGGGGTGTGGACGAGGGCGCGGGCGAGGGCGACGCGCTGCTGCTCGCCGCCGGAGAGCTCCAGGCCGCGGTGATGGGCGCGGGCGCCGAGGCCGACACGATCGAGCATCTCGCGGGCGCGGGCGGTGCGCTCGTCGCGGCCCATCGCGGCGAGGCGAAGGGGGACTTCGACGTTCTCCTGTGCGGTGAGCAGGGGGAAGAGGTGTGCGTTCTGGAACATCATGCCGATGCTGGCGCGGCGCAGGCGGGCGCGCGAGCGTTCGTCCATCGGCGCGAGGGCGTGGCCGAGGACGTTGACGGCGCCGGTGGTGGGGTCGTCGAGGCCGGTGAGGATGTTGAGCAGGGTCGTCTTGCCGGAGCCGGAGCGACCGCGCAACGCGACGAACTCGCCGGGATCGAGGCGCATGCTGACGCCGCGCAGGGCGTGGACGACGGTGTTGGCGACCTTGAAGTCGCGGGTGACGTCGCGGGCCTCGACGATTGTGGTCGAGATCGCGGGATCTGTTGCGACTGCCATCACTGCGCCTCCCGGATCGTTGTAAAGCCGTGTGCGTCGGCGAGCTGCGGCTGTGCATTGGGGTCCTTCGCGGGCCAGAGCTCGACGTGATCGGCGAGGATGCGGACGTCGGCACGCCCGTTGAAGGCGATGCTCTCGACGGCCTCATGGGGCAGCTGCAGACGCCCGACGCGATCGATGACGATGGACTCCTGGTGCGTCTCGCTGGAGAGGCCGATCACGGCGCTGGAGCCGCCCGGAACTCCAGGGGCGAGGGGCACGTCGCGGCGGACGGTCTCGGTGCTGGTGCGGCCGTCGCGGATCGCGAGGGTGCGATTGACGAGCGCGGCGATGGCGGCGTCGTGGGTGACGATGAGGGTGGTGAGGCCCATCTCGCGATTGAGGCGGCTCATCAGCTCGAACATGTGGCCGGCGGTGACGGAGTCGAGCTCGCCGGTCGGCTCGTCGGCCAGCAACAGTGAGGGCTCGTTGGCGAGGGCGACGGCGATGGCGCCGCGCTGCTGCTCGCCGCCGGAGAGTTGGTTGGGCTTCTTCTTCGCCATGTGACCCATCTCGACCATCTGCAGCAGCTCGTGAGCACGTTTGGCGGCTCTGCCCGGCGTGGCGCCGCCGAGCACCTGGGGCAGGGCGACGTTCTCGGTGAGGGTCAGCTCGGGCAGGAGGTTGCGCCCGCTCTGCTGCCAGATGTGGCCGACGGTGTAGCAGCGGTAGCGCGTGCGCTGGGCCTCGTCGAGCTTGGTGAGATCGTTGCTGGCGACGTAGCAGCGGCCCGCGCTGGGCATGTCGAGTCCGCCAATGACGTTGAGGAGGGTGCTCTTGCCGGAGCCGGAGGCGCCGACGAGGGCGACCATCTCGCCGCGCTTGACTTCGAGGTCAAGCCCTTGCAGCGCGACGACTTCGATGTCGTCAACCTTGTAGATTTTGACGAGGTTTTCGCAGGTCACGAGCGCGTCGCGCATAGCCGCTCCTCATTCGTCATCTGAGCCGTGTGGACGCGACCAGCATACCATGCGCGCCCAACGGGTAGACGGTGAAGCTCGTCACAGTGTTCCCCGGCAGGCGGGCGACATTGCCGTTTCTACCGCTTTTCACGATTGCGCGCATGGAAAGTTGCCGATTCTGCCGATTTATGAGAAATCGGTGGGAGAGACATTGCCATTCTTGCCGCAATTTCGATATTGCGCGGCCGGTCTCGCTCGGCAGCGGCGTTTGCCGTTTTTGCCGGAGATCGCGAGCCGGCTTGAATGTGCCGGATTGAACGAGGAACGAAGTTGCCATTCTTGCCGCTTTGTGCAAATTGCTCTCATCGAGCGCTGCTGATCTTGCCGATTCTGCCGGTTTTTCGATTTCGCGGAGTCGGTCCCCGGTGGTGAAGGTTTCTGCCGATTCTGCCGGAAATTGAAGAATGCGGTTGTTCGCGTTGGCGAGCGGGCTGATGGCATTGCCATTCCTGCCGCATTTTGCGGTTGCAGCGATCACGTTTTTGCCGTTCTGCCGATTTTTGGAATTTCGCAAGTGAGGTCGGTGCGCATGGGTCGGGCTCCTTGTGATAGGCGCGAAACGACGAGACGCCGCTCCTTCGCATGGGGCGAGGGAACGGCGCCGTATTCGGGCTTACCAAGCGGGGATGATTATAGACGAATTTGCTGTTATCGCAAGGCGTAGCGAGTGAGTGTTCGGCGGGCGGGCACGAGCCGAAGGCCGTGCCCGCCCGCCTGTGTGTGCCTACCCGCCGCCGTGTGGGCGGACACGCCGCACGGCTGACCCAATGATTGCCGCCGTGGTGGCACTGGCTAGCAACCCGGCGGCAAGGTGCCCAAAACCGCCGCCGCGTGCGGGTGCGGCCACCCGGGCGATCGCTCAGGGCCGCATACAACCACCTCTACGTGGTGCATCCGCTGTGTTCCAGGAACTTCGTCCTCACCCGTCTCGCCGTAGGCGGCGTTCTGATGAGTTGGCCAGCGGAGCGACGTCGCCAGTCGGGAGACCAGCGGCTGGTGTGAGCGGCCGCTGCTTCGGGTGGTGCTGTACCTCAACGGTGATGCGCGGTTGTACTCCGGCGAGGGCGGGGAGTAGGTGATTGAGTACCTGCTCTGCGGTGGCCCGAAACTCATTGCCGCGTGTGCTCACCTTGACCCATGGACGGGGGTCGTCCCGCCTGCGTGGGGCGCGGAAATAGCGTTCCGTTGCATCTCGCCCCGCGATGTGAAAGATGATGGTGTAGCTTTCGTTGGTCAGGTCCATTTGGTGTCTCTCCAGGGGCTACGCGTGTTCCGTCATGCGACCGGCATGCTCCACACTGGCGCGGTTCGCGCGGGGCGGCACCGACGAGAATACTGTCCGAATGTGCAATCGTGCGGCGGGGGCGTGACGGCAGACAAGGAGCAGGCAAGGAGCAGGCAAGGAGCAGGCAAAAAGAGCGCAGGCACGAGACGCAGCCTCATTGTGGCAACGAATCCTGTCGTGGCCGCAAGAACTACAGCGCGTCCGCAATCCGTCACGGCTGGTAGGCGACGAGGTACCAGACGAAGAACACCGCTGTTCCCAAGCCAACCGCTGCCAGAATGACGACAGGTGCTCAGTGGAAGAACCTCGCGCGCCAGGGGTGTTCCGCGAGCTCACGCTCATCCCGCTCGCGCCTCCAAGCTTGCACCGCCTCAGGGTCCTGGTCGGGATGCTCGCGGGAGGCGAACGCGTCAGTCAGCTGTTTGTTCCCGCCAAATTTGGGTGGCTCAATCATCATGACACACTTCCGATGTACTGCATGGCAGCGTTCTACCCCAGGTCAACAGCGCTCTCCTGATTATGCGCTCGACGGTACTTGGCGTGCTACCGCTCCCGCAAAGCTGTGGCGAACATCATGCGACGTGTAACCCACCTGCGACGGGATTCATCAGAGAACTGCTGAAGTGAACACCCGATAGGCCGCGACCGGTCCGCTGCTGGCGGACTGCCCACGTCTAATTATGTGTTTGGTAGCATCGTGTCTGGCATCTGCCACGCCATGGCGGCGTCGAGTTGAGCAGTGAGAGTCCGCGGGTGATCGGCACCTCGTCTTCGACGGGGTTGCCGAGGAGGTTCCCGCGCGCTGTGGGGGTCGCCGACGTCTTCTTCGTCCACGCAATGCACTCGGCCGGTGCTACTTGGAATCCACACACCCCGGTGATCTCCCCACGACCGGTCGCCGCGTCCACAGGCGACGCCTCACGAACGCCTCACGACTCGGGCACGCTGGGCGCTACCTGGCACTCGCTGCGTGCAGAACGCTCTACCGTGGTGTATGTTCGTCGCTTTGACGAAGGATCTCGTCCACGACGCGCGCGAGCGGTGCGGTAGCGTCGATGATCGTACCGTTTTGCGGAAGGGCTTCTTTCGTGTGATACATGCGCACAGTGATTTCCCGTTCCTCTGGTGTTCCGCCCCAATCCGTTGGGTCCAGGGCGACTCGCTCACCAATCCGCCGGAGACTGGTGTCCAGGTCGACCGCAAGGACAAACACGCCGTCAAATAAGTCGATGTATTTGGAGGAATTCTTCGAACCACCGCAGAAGAAGGTGACCGCCTCATCCTGGTTGGCGACGAAGGCGTTGACTTTCTCGACATCCCAAATGTGGTGCTCGGAAATGAAGGTAGCTGAATGCTCGTGCTTGAGGCCACTCGTCGGGTGACCCGTGTCCGGATCGCCTTGATACGCCAATTCACGGTCACCATCAATGGCCTGGTAGCCGCGCCGCTGCAATTCTGTGCAGACCGCCGTTTTGCCGGCGCCGGACACGCCGTCAATCAGATAATTTCTCCTGCCCATGGCTAGCTGCTATCCTTCTCATCGTCGCCTCGTCAGGCATGCAAGCATACCCGAAGGCCATGCCGTGGTGGTTGCAGATTTCTTACGACCTGCGTAACGCGTTAAGAGGTTCGGCATCCCAAGCGAGCCACCAGGAGGCGAATCATGGCGACCTCGATGAACGTTTCGCTCGTCTGGACCTTGCGCTCGTCGTCTTTGTTCATGCGGCGATTCCGCGAGAGCCATGAGAAGGTCCGTTCCACGACCGGTGGTTGGTCAAGTCTGGCACGGATGCTGCGAGGCCAGATCGGGAGCGGGGTGGGCACCGCTGGCGTGCGGTGCGACGCCCGTTGCCCACCCCTGGCAGGCGGCAGGAGGCCCCACGATGCCAACGCCCCGCAAACCCACGCCGCCCCGACGACGGCGGCTGTCGACCAGTTCTGCGCCCACTTCAACGAGCTGTTCGGGCGCTAGGAAGAACGCACGGCGCTGCGCCAGTAGCTCATCGGCCTGCTCTTGCCGCGCGAGCACCACAAGACGGTGGTGGAACTGGCGGCGATCGTGCCGGGAGCTAACCGGCAGGCGCTGCACCACTTCCTGCACGACGCGCCCTGGGACGCCGAGGCGCTCAATCGCCGCCGGCTGCAGCGGTGGCAGGCGCACCCGTAGCTCGGCCCGCATGCCGGCGGGGTGCTGATCGTCGACGAGACGGGGGATCCCAAGCGTGGGCACCGCATCGTCTTGGCGGCCCAGCAGTCCCTGGGCAAGCTGGGGCCTGTCGCCAACGGGGTCGTCGCGGTGACCAGCCACTGGACGGATGGGAGCCGGCCTGTGCCGCTGGGCGTCAAGCCCTATCGACCCAGCAGTCGCCTGGCCCAGGGCAAGAAGGACCCGGCCTTTCACACCAAGCCCGAGCTGGCCTGGGCGCTGATCGAGCAGGCACGTGCGGCGCAGATCCCTTTCCGGCTGGTCGTGGCCGATTGCGTCTACGGCGAGAGCGCCACGCTGGAGGCGCAGCTGTTCACGGCGCAGATCGCGTACATCATGGGCCTGCGGCCCTCGCATGGCCCCTGGCAGGTGGTCGAGGACGAACGTCACCCGCCGGCCTTCACCCCCGCCGAAGCGGCGCTGCGCCTCCCGCGGTCCGCCTGGCAGCGCACGGTGCGCTACGACAGTCATGGCAAGGAGCTCGTGTGCTACATCGCGCGGAGCTCGAGCTGGGCACGGCCTCTGGCCCGACCACCAGCGTGCGCCTGATCGCCGCGACGCTCGACCCAGCCACCCTCAAGCCCGAGTCGACCTGGTATCTGGCCACCTCCTTGTCGCTGCGCGAGGTCAGCGCCGCGCAGGTCTACGAGATCTAGCGCCTGCGGGATTGGATCGAGCACTCCGACAAGCCGGTCAAGCATGAGGTGGGCTGGGCCGACGACCAGATGCGGCCGGAACGGGCGATTGTCCGCCACTGGCAGCTGGTCACGCTAGCTTTTACCTGCAGCTTGCTCGTGGGGGCCCTGCCCGACGGCGCCGCGCGGGACACCCCTCCCTCCCCAGCCGACGCACCCGCGGGTGTGTCGGCTGGGGAGGGAAATCAGGGCCAGTGGAGCGCGCCAGGGAGCGCGCCGGGGAACGCGCCGTCTGGGCCGCGACGCTGCGTTGGGTGCGAAGTTGGCTCTGCCCGTGGGCGCAGCTGCAGCGGTACTGGAGGCGGTGGTCACGCGCCGCGCCACCGCCCGAGCTGGCCGCGCTCCTCGCCCACGTCGCCCAGTCTCGCCCGCTTCAGGCCCGACTTGACCAACCAGCGACTAGGATCGACAGCGACGGTTTCAGCGAGAGCGGCCGTGAAACCAGAAGCGGCAGCGAGCGAGAGAGGGACACCATTGATCCGATCCATCTCGCTCACCCCCGCGGGCTCATGGTAACCGTGCTACGATTACATGCCACCGCAGTGCTGGAATGTAGCTGAGAGGTATTCTGTTGGCTCGCTCGCCCTTCCCCTTCGTATCAGCCTTAGCCGATGTGCGCCTTGATGAGGTCGGCGAGCTCCATCGTCGCCTGGTGGCAGGCGGCGGAGTAGCGCGTGAATTGGGGAAATCCATGGGTCAGATCGGGATTGTGCACGTACGTGAGGTTGCTCCCGGCGGCCGCGAGTTTCTGCGCGTACGCATGTCCTACGTCGCGAAGTGGGTCGAACCCATTCGTGACGAGGATCGTCGGCGGCAGGTCGGCATGCGACCGCGCGTTCAAGGGGGTGATGTAGGGCTGGCGTCCATCCTCCGAGTTCTTGATGTAATTGCGCACCATCTCGTAAATGCCGTTGGTCTCGAGATAGAGCCCGGCCCGGTTCTCGCTCCCCGATAGTGTGTCGCCGGGGAAGGCGGCCTCTGGAAAGAGCGGCACCTGCAAGGCGAGCTTCGGGCCGTGCTCGTCGCGCAGCTTGAGCGCCGTGACGCAGGTCATATTGCCACCCGCAGAGTCACCGCCGACGGCGATCTTGCGCGCGTCGACTCCTTGCGCGCTGGCATTGTCGAAAAGCCAGCGCACGAAGTACTGGATCTCATCGATCTGCACCGGGAACTTCGCCTCCGGGGCGAGTTGATAGTCGATGGCGTAGGTGATGATGCCGGCGCGCTCGGCGATGAGGCGCATGGGTACCTCGAACTCGTCGAGCGTCCCGTACGTGAAGCCGCCGCCATGGATATAGACCAACGCTCCCGAGGGAACACTTGTCGGCTTGGTAGGGGTGTGCTTCCGAACCGCCAGGGTTCCGTGCGGCCCCGGCAGCTCGAGGGTCTCGACGGCCCCGATTGTGGGCCATGGCCCTTCGCCGAGCATCGTATGATCGCGACGACCCTGCGCAATCGCCACATCGGCGCCGAGGGTCGGACCCTTCGGGAGCCACGCCTTGAGTTGGGGGTCGAGGATGCCGCGGCCCACCGATGCAGGGATGTTCTTTCGTTCGTAGACGGGCATATGCGTCCTCCTTCTTCTGGGAAGGCGGGCGCCAGCATGGTGATGATGCTCGCGTAGGAGTCTCAAACTGGAACGTCGATGCTATTCCAATTCCTGCAAGATCAAGTCCATACACCTGTGCCTGAGACAGCAATATTGCGGTGGCACGTAATCGTAACCCGGTTGCTATGAGCCCGCAGGGTGAGCGAGATGGATCGGATCAATGGTGTCCGTCTCTCGCTCGCTGCCGCTTCTGGTTTCACGGCCGCTCTCGCTGAAACCGTCGCTGTAGTACTAAGAGAGCGTCACGACGCGGCCGTTTGTGTCCGTTGGTTTCCATAACGCCTGTTTGGCACCAGTTATGCTGCAAACTCCTCTCGTCTGGTGTGCGCTCCGCGACGGCGCGGCGGACAGGAAAGAGGAGGCACGTTGTTGACCACTCCCCATAGCTAAAGCTAGGGGATTCCTGGGCCGAGCACTGCCGTCCAGATGCCCTGGGGCGGTCTCACACGCTCGTTGGGACCATGGTTCTCGGCCCCGCTCCACAGGCGTAAATTCCCGCAGGCCCTGCGGTACACAAAACAGGATACCATGTGAAAGGAGACGGCGCTTCCTCCCTGCAGCTAAAGCCGGGGGTATCCGCGCCGAAGATTTGAGATGAATTCCGATTCGACGTCACGGCCCAGCTGGGTATTGCTTGCAATCGCTGTCCTTGCGTTTGTAGGCATGGGGTATGTCCTCGCCACGCAGGTGTCCGTGCCCCCTATTCCGGAGAACATCGACACGACCACGGCAGCAATTATCGGTGGGTTGACCATCATCAGCCTCCTGTGCTTCGTCGCGTTCGTGTGGGGAGCCTTGGGCAAAGATCCCAGCGAGGCTGCCTGAGCCCAGCGCGATATTCACAGCGCCTCTGGATGGAGCATCCGTCGGATGGGCGGTTGCTGAGAACCCCTGTGTCCACGACGCGTCAAGCGGCGTCTTGCGACTGAGAAGCAGTGCCGCCAGACTGTGTGCGGCGTGCAACTACACGTCCGATTGGAATGGTCCCGTCATCTCGTGCGACGGCCATGCTGGCCGCAGCCGTGGCCATCGTGCACCGGAGCGTTAGCCGCGTGTGAATATTCTCAATCTTCGTTGAGGCGGAGGGTTTGGCTGATCGAGGGGCGGGCGACGATGCGCGTCATCAGGAGGATGGCGCTGCCGCAGAGCAGGATCAGGCCGCCGAGGACGGCGCCGACGGCGAGCCACGGCACGACGGTCTGCACCGGCGGCACGTCGATGGTGTTAATGATGTCGTCCAGGGTGCCGTTTGTGAAAACGATCACCGGCAGCACGAGCGTTGCCAGCACGAAGCCGAGGAGCACGCCGAGGCCGAGGGCCAGCGCGTAGACGATGCCTTGCTCCCACAGCAGGACGCTGGCGAGCTGGCCCGGTTCGCTGCCGAGGGCGCGCAGCAGGGCGAAGCTGGTGAGCCGCGTGCGGGCGCTGAGCCACGAGCCGAGCAAGATGCCCACCAGCGCGAGGGTCAGGGCGGTGCCGGCGGCGATGGCGAGGACGCTCAAGAGGTCGATGCGCAACGGATCGCGGGTGACGTTGGCGAGGTCCTGGCGGCGATCCAGCAGGTTCGTCACGTGTAAGGGGCCGCTGTTCAGCGCGGCGCGCACGCTCGTCAGCGAGGCGGCGTCGCCCTTGGTGCGCAGCCAAATCTGGTTCGGCAGGGGATGCGTGCCCGCGATGGTGGCGAACGTGGAGAAATCGACGAGCACGGCGGTCGAGCCGAAGCCTTGCAACGCGTCGGCACCGTCGTCCACCGGCGGAATGTGCTGGACGTGCGCCATGGCGATGAAGAGCGTGCGATTCTCCGGGTTGTCCGGATCGACGGCGAGGCTGAAAGTGGCTCCCTGTGTCAAATGCAACGCCTGCCAGAGATCGTCATCTACCACGGCGGGTACTGCCCTGGTGGCGGTATCGCGCTGCGTGACAAGCGTCGTCATCAGGCTTTCGAGCGACTGCTTGGCATCCTGCGGGGTCCAGATCGCCGTCTTGGCGAAGGTATCGGCATCGACGGCCAGCAGCTCCACCTGCTCTTCGGGGCCGTACCCCGCCGTCTCGTAGATGGGCGAGGCCGAGGTCACGCCGGAGATCGCGCCGTACTGCTTCGTCAACTGCTTCATGCCCTTAGCCCCGTCGGGGAGCGTAAACTCCGGCGTGATGTCGCCACGGAAGTCCGCGGCGGTCTCGTAGGTCGAGACATCCGCCGCGCGTTGGGCCTGCGAGGCGGCGAAGATCAGCGCGAAGAGTGTAAAGGCCGTCGAGAGCGCCAGCAACAGCGTCATGCGGCTGGCCTGGCGCGGCGAGCGCGCCATCTGGCCTATCGCCAACATCGGCGCAGCCTTCTTGCCGCCGCTGGCGATCCGCGCGAAGAGGCGCAGCAGCAGCGGGAAGAAGCGCAAGAACAGCATCACCACCGCCAGCATCAGGAAGAGCATGGCGAAGAGCGAGAGCACGGAGAGGAACGGGCGCACCACGCCGCCCACGTGCGAGACAATGTAGCTGTAGCCCGCGTAGCCCAGCACGGCGAAGGCGGCGAAGACGAGATCGAGGTTGAGCCGCTGCCAGATCGGCCGGCCTCGTGTGCGGGCGGAGTCGCGGCGCAGCGCGAGCACGTTGCTGTTGGCGGCCCGCCGCGTGGCGACGACCATCGCGACGATGGAGCAGACGCCGGCAGCGACGGCATACCAGCGCACGCCCCACGCCGCCGCGAGCGGATCGGCGGTGAGCACATTCAGCGCGCCCTGGTCACCGGCGGGCAGCGCGAACCGCGTGACGGCCTGCACCAGCAGCAGCGCCAGCAGCGGACCCGCGACGAGCGCCAACAGTCCGACGCCGAGGCTCTGCGCCGTCAGAGTTCGCAGCACCAGACCGCGCGGCGCGCCCCGGCTGCGCAGCACCGCGATGGCCTCCGCCTGCCGGTCTACGAGGATCGAGACCATCAAGCTGATGAAGAGCAGCACCAGCCCCAGTACCTGGATCAGCAGCAGGCTGACCGGGATCTGGGCGATGACCACGCGGGCGATGTAATCCGACAGAACCCCATGAATCTCGTCGTTTTCGAAGAGGTTCAGATCGAGGCCCTTGTTGAGCTTGTTCTGGTCGACCGAATTGAGATTGTCAAGGTGCGTCGTCAGGTCGCTCAAGGAGTCCGCGGAGAGCTGCGAGAGGTCGACGTGAAAGACCCATAAATAGCCGAGCGGCGGGATGTTGCCCACCTGGGCGCCGAACGATTTGTAGACCTGCACCAGCGTATCGGACGAGGCCAGCACTGTCTCCTGACCGCCGGGGAAACCACCCCCCTGAACGGAGGACGAGACGACGCCACTTCCCACGCTGTAGCCGCCGACCAGCGAAATCTCCTCGCCGGTCGAGACGTCGTGCGCGAGGATGCCGACCACCGTGACGGTGATCACGTCGCCGCTCGACACGGGGAGCGTCTCCGTATCGCCGACGTGGATCTTCTCAGCCGTGGCGACTGATTGGGGAATTGCCAGCTCCAGCGTGTCGCTCTGCGCCGACGGCAGGCGACCCGAGTTAAGGGTATAGGCCGAGGTATTGCCCGTCATGTCGGCGCCGATGATGGTGACCGGCTGGCTCCCGAATGCGCCACCGCCCTGCGCGCCGCCGGAGTACAGTTCCACGAACGCGGACGGCTCGCTGGGCAGGAGATACTGGCCGACCTCGCGGCGCACCACGCTGTCGATCTGCGGCTGCGCCTCGGCGATCAGGCCGGTGGAGGGGGAATTGGTGTAGCCGGTGAGCGAGATCGACGGGCTTTGCTGAATCTGGGCGAGGCGATCGCGGAGGCCGGCGCTCATGGCGACCTGCGAGAAGAGTGGCACGGCGCAGACCAGCATGACGGCGGCCAACACGCCGAGGCCCGAGACGAGCAGCATGCGCCAGGTCTGGCGCAGCCGCCAGAGCGAAAGCGTCACCGTTCGCACGAACGGGAATCCGCGCTGCCGGGGCGACGTCTCGACGGGGCGGGCCATGCGTGCCTCCATCCATGAGCGAACTTGTTGCCCGTTTGCATGCTGACGAGTATACGACGCGCGGGGGAGCCGTTTGCTATCACCACGCACTTGCAGTGTCCGGCCCAGATGCATGTCGCGTACCTACTGTACCGAGACGCACGCACCTTGCCTATGACGCCAGTCACAGCGGCGTTGTTCCGCTGAGCTTGGGGAGTTATGGGCGGAGCGCCGCCAGGAAGTCGTGTATGGCCGCGGTGACCGCCGCGGGCGCCTCGACGGATGAGGTGTGGCCGGCGTCGGGGATGATGACGAGTCGCGATCCGTCGATGCGCTCGTGCATGAAGCGCGATTCGTCCGGCAGTGTGGCGACATCCTGACCGGGGTTGCGCGTCATCCGAGTGACCGACAAGTCCTCGACGGCGATCAGGTCGAACTGATTGACGAGGCGATGGCTGTGCTGATGGGCAAAGTCGCCGCGCCGCCACGCGATGCGCTCATGCACTCGTGCGACCACGTGGCGATGCGTTGCCCGTTCAGGCGCGCCCATTTCCATCTTGCGATGGGCGCGCTGCACCTTCGCCAGCGCCTTTTCCTCACGACGGAAGAAGCGCGGGTTGGCGATCGCAGTCCCGGTACTCAAGGCGGCAAACGTCTTCAATCCCACGTCAATGCCCACCGGCTGCCCGGTCTCTGGCAATGGCGAGGGCTCGGCGCACTCGCAGGAAAAGCAGGCGTACCACTTGCCGGTGCTGCTCCGGCTGATGGCCGCCGTCTTGGGTGCCCCCTCGACGGGGCGATGCAAAAGTATTTTGACCTCGCCCACGCCATGCTACCGCAGCCGCTTGGCCTCCGCGTCCAACTTGCAACCGCTCGGCGCTTGCGGATACGTGATGCTCGCATAGCGCCCTTTCCCGCGAAAGCGTGGGTAGCCGGGCGTCTCGCCCGCTTTCACGCGGCGGAAGAAGGCGTGAAACGCCAAATCAATACGTACCGCCACATTCTGCAAGACCTGCGCGTTCACCTGGGCGAGCGCGGGCCGTCCCGCCTTGAGGCCTGGCAGTATCGCTTGCTGGTCATACAGTCGCAACGATTCTTGGCGCTCTTGCCAAGCGCCGCGCCGCGCCGCCAGCAATTCGTTGTACAGCCAACGGCACTCTTCCAGCTGCTGCTCCACGAGGCGTTGCTGCTGTTTGGTCGGATACAGGCGGTACTTGAACGTTCTACGCATGCCTCTTTTGTATGCTTAGAGCATGCGGCCTGTCACGTGTCGCCCGGCGGGCGACCGGGTTTTCACCCCCATGCCTGAAGGCAGCGGCACTCAACCCGATCTTTGGTAGAGGACCGCGCCGTTGACACGCATCCGTGGCATGGCCTGCCATCCTCTCGCTCGCTTGGTTGAGACGATGCTCGGCCCGAGAATGCGGCGGCTGCCGAACCCTGGTCCCCATGTGTTGCCCGGCTGAGACGCTCCATGGTACCATTTCGATGGATACGCTAGGCGGATTGTGTCCGCTGCGTGCGGCCAGGTGAATCGGCGACGACGCGAGAGGACTCGAAGCGCTATGCAGCCACTCGATCCGCAGGTGATGGGGTTCGCGGAGGTCCGCAAGTTCCGCTTTGGCGCGGACGTGGAGGCGAGCGACGGCGCCGCCGGCAGGGTAGATTGCGTCGTTGCTGACGGGCAGTCGCGCTCGATCACCGCCGTGGGCATCAAGGCGGGACTCTTCGAGAAGGTCCGTTTCGTGCCGGTGCATCAGGTGGCGGGCGGGACCTCGTCCACCGTGACACTGCGCATCCCCCTCGCGGAGATCCGCCAGGCGCCGGCGACGGCGAGCGGCGTGATCCTGAAAGGATCAACCGGGGTCAGTGGCAATGGGCGCAATCTTGGCCGCCTCACGCAGGTGACCATCCACGCGGAGACGGGCGCCCTGCGGCATCTGGTCGTCGAGCGCGTGGGACGCGAAGTGCTGGTGCCCGCCGCGGCGGTCACAGCGATCTCGGCGAAGCAGATCGCTACGGATGTCGACTCGAACGCACAACGCCAGCTGACGCCGTATCGCGACGACGACGAGCTGGCGCGGGAGGCGACGGCGGCGATCTACGACTACGCGCCGCTGCGCGTCGATCTGCCGGGGTTCGCGGTGGTGGCCATTGATGGCGTGATCTGGCTGCGCGGCCACGCGTCGAGCGACATCAACCGGCGGCTGATCGCCGACCAGCTCGTGGGGATTCGCGGCGTTTCGGCGACGCACAACGATCTGGTGGCCGACACGGATCTCGCGCCGATGATCTCGATGGCCCTCGCGCGCGATCCGCGTACGGCGGGTGAGCACATCGGCGTCTATCCGCTACTCGGGACGGTGACCTTGCGCGGCGCCGTGCATACTCAGGCGGCTCGTCAAGCCGCGCAGCAGATCGCGGTGGGGGCGCCGGGGGTCGAGCGCGTCATCAGTGAGCTGCACCTCGACCAGCATGCGCGCGTCTTGCCGGTGCTGGCCGCCGTGGCGGACACGGAAGACGTCGTGCCCGGCGGCAGATAGCCAACGCCCCGCTCAGTTCGTGCTCGGCGAGGGAGCTGACCTCACCGGCTCACCCGTCGCGGCAGGCACGCCGCGCGCATAGCTGGTGTCCGCGTTGGTGGACTGCGGCGTCTCCGCGAGGATCTCTTCCGCGCGCAGCACCTTGATCAACTCAGGATTCGTCGGATCGCTCTCCGGAAGGGTAGAAACCTCGCGAGCGGGATCGCCCGTGATCGTGTCGTTCATGTGCCCCATTGTGCCCTGCCTTCTCCGTCCCGCATCACCGCAGGTGGCTGAGTTTGCCCTTCAGCATTCGCAGGAATCGGGCCGAGGCAACGCTATGGACGTGGCGTCGATGGTATCGGGAGGCACGTGATGGTGACCGACCAACTCTCGCTCGTCTCGCCGACTGCCGTGCTCGAATCCGCCTTCTGGCCGATGATCGCGGAGTTCGACGCCACCGGTGAGGGCTATTGGAAGAGCGAGCATCGGGCGCTCGCGGAGCGCGACTTCGCCGCGTACATCGCGCTGCTCGACGCGAATGCGCAGGGGCGTCAGATACCAGGAGGCTACGTTGCCGCCAGCACCTACTGGCTGGTGCGCGAGGGCGCGGAGATCGTAGGGAAGGAGCACCCTCC
This sequence comes from uncultured Chloroflexia bacterium, assembly GCA_963841205.1. Taxonomy (GTDB): domain Bacteria; phylum Chloroflexota; class Ktedonobacteria; order Ktedonobacterales; family JADMIN01; genus CAWAWP01. The sequence continues at coordinate 133,122 of CAWJCH010000015.1, forward strand.
GCCACACGCTCTCGCCCGCGCTCGAAGACATCGCCGGGCACATCGGCTACGCGATCCGCCCAAGCGCCCGCCGGCGCGGCTACGGCACGCGCATCCTGGCGCTGACGCTGGATCATGCGCGCGAGCGGGGTATGGGGCGCGTGCTGCTGATCTGCGACACCGCGAACGCCGCCTCGGTGCGCATCATCGAGAAGAACGGCGGCGTCCTCGCCAGCCAGGGTATTTCGCCGTCCTCCGGCGTCGAGGTCTCGCGCTATTGGATCACGCTCTAATGCCCACCTATCGAATCAAGGGTCGAGCCAAGTGCGTGTCGGCGGGATCACTTCATAAGCCCAACGATAACCATACAGTGCGCGGACAGAGTCCAACCTGTTCCTGACGCGGCTCTGCCTGACTATTGCTGAGAGGAGGGGACTCGTGACGACCATGCGCGCCTTTGTGCTCACCCGCTATGGTGGTCCCGATGCCATGGAACTCCGCGACCTGCCCAAGCCATCACCTGGCCCTGGGGAGGTGCTGATCCAGGTCTACGCCGCTGGGTTGAACCCAATTGACTTCAAGCTGCGGCAGGGGACGATGCGCGTGATCCATCGCTATCGGCTCCCGATCATCGCCGGTAGCGAGTTGTCTGGCGTGGTGGTCGCCAAGGGATCGGGCGTCACTCGATTCGCCGAAGGAGACCGGGTGTTCACCCGCGTCGAGAAGCAGCAGCTTGGGGCTTTCGCCGAATTCGCCGCGGTGCGCGAGGAGATGGTCGCACATATGCCCACCTCCGTCGAGTTCACCACAGCGGCAGGGGTGCCGCTGGCGGGGCTGACGGCGCTGCAGGCTCTGCGGGACGAGCTGCGAGTGACCAGCGGCCAACAGATCTTCATCCCTGGTGGGGCTGGTGGGGTGGGAACGTTCGCTATTCAACTGGGAAAGCGGCTGGGAGCGCGCATCGCCACCACCGCTTCGGCACGAGGAGAAGCCTTGGTGCGAGGGTTAGGGGCGGACGTCATGGTGGACTATACCCGTGAGTCCTTCAATCAGGTCCTCCGCGACTACGATGGCGCGCTCGATCTCATCGGCGGCGACACCCTCGTGAAGACGTTCGGGATCGTCAAACGCGGCGCAACGGTGGTCTCCATCGCGGGTGTTCCCGAGCCGCAGACGGCGCGCCAAGACCTCCAAGCTGGGCCGACACTGGCGGCCCTGTTCTGGGCCGCCAGTTGGCGCATCCGCCGCAAGGCGCGCAAGCATGGCGTTGCCTATCGATACTTTTTCATGCACCCAAGTGGGAGCGACCTCGCGGAGCTGGCTGCCCTCATCGATCAACAGCAGCTTCAGGTTATGATTGATCGCATCTTCCCATTTGCGCGTATCGCCGATGCCTTCGCTTATCTGGAGCAGGGGCACGCAAAAGGAAAGGTGGTGGTGCAGATGGTCGAGGCACGAGTGTCCGATTGACCCATCACGATGCGAGTCATCGGGCAATGAGGTGATGGTGACAATCGCTATCGTCCGGTCATTGACGCGCTTCCGCGATGCCGGCGCGGCCCTTCGAGCGGGTTCGCCGCCTCGCGCTCCTCGAGGCGGCGGAGCATAAGGACGCCGGAGCTTGTCATCGCCATCGGGTTCAGCTGGTTCTGCCCCGCATGCTTCGGCGCGCTACCGTCGAGCGGAACGGCGGCGTCCTCGCCAGCCAGGGCATTTCGCCGTCCTCCGGCGTCGAGGTCTCGCGCTATTGGATCACGCTGTAGCGGCGACGCCGCTCGCCACCGTCGCATGGCTGGCGTGCGCCACGACCCATCCCGTCACGCCGTCAGGGTCTCGTTGTCATAGCTCGCTCGAGGCAGCGCTGAGCCAGCGTGGGACAATGGCAGCCGTCTTGCCCATGCTCGACGACCAGCGGGCTGGCTCTCCAGATCACTCGCCGATGTCGGCGAGGAACAGGATTGAACCGTTGACGACATCTCGTTCCCAATACACCGCGCCGGTCCCACCATCGAGGGCGGCGATGCGCGCGGGAGTGCTGCTCTCTGGCCCCCCCGCCAGCAACACGAACAGGACGCCATCTTCGGGAGCGATCTGAACCACCGTATAGCCCTGGAACGTTCGATGCCAGAGCTCGTCCCCGTCCGAGATGCGCAGCGCGCGCAAGAGGCCAAGGCTTGTCCCAAAGATTGCGGCTGACGAGCTCGCCACGTGCCCGATGAGGTCGAACGATTCGGGCTTCTCCCAGACGACGCGCCCAGACGCCGGGTCGAGCGCCGTCACCGATTGTGACGCGGCGACGATCACCGCCTGTGCGGTCACCGCGACGACATCCCCTAGGAGCTCGCTGTGCCAGAGTTGTTCGCCAGTCTGTAGCGAGAGCGCCTGGGTATCGCCGGCGAGCGACGTCACTACGGCGTTTTCGCCGACGAAGACGGTAGGGGCATAGCTGAGCTTCCACAGTGGCGCACCATCACTCTCGCGATTGACCTCCACGTGGGCGTACTGGCTCTGAGGGTCGGTCCAGGTGGCGACGACGATCCCGTGCCCTACGCGGATAGGATACGTTGCCATCCCCTCGAGATGCCAACGAATGCTGCCGTCGCTGGCATCGAGCGCGTATAGCCCATCAGCACCCACCGCGACCAGCACGGTCGAGTCATCCGCCGCGATGAAGAAGTCTCGCGTGGGCATGGGCGTCTGCCAGAGGATGTGCCCGTCTGAGCGGTGGATGGCAACGACGGTGCCACTCGGTGGTTGAAGCATGCCCCCTTCCGTGTAGACCACATCGCCGACGACGAGCGGGGGAAACTGGGTACTCGGCTCGCCCGTCTTGGCCTGCCACGCGGTGCTTCCGTCCCGACCAAGGAATCCGGTGACAACGCCCGCCGACGAGGCGTCACTCCCGACGGAGTAGGGAATCGTGACGCCTGCGGGAAGCGGCGCGGCGGAGGTGAAGACGCTGGACTGGCTACATCCGCCCAGCAGAAGGGCGAGCACGAGCAGCGCGAGGGCTTGGCGCCCATCACGGCGCCGATGGCACGAGGGCAGGAAATTCATCGCGGGCGCCTCCTCACCTTGCGGCATTTCTTACCGGACAGTGTGGATGAGTCCCGGCGAGGGCGCCACGCACAATTCACACAAAATCGCGGCGCGCACCGGGCATGCGGCGGGCGTCGCGATTGAAAAGGCGCTGCGGATTGGTTGGCTAGCGGGTGCGCAGCTCCTGCATCCTGGCGATGACGGCGTCGGCGACCTGCGAGGTGCCGACGGCGGTGGGATCGTCCGGGCGCGGCTTGAGGTCGTAGGTGACGTTCTTGCCCTCGGCGATGACCGCGGCCAGCGCGCCTTCGAGCCGGTTGGCCGCCTCGCGCTCGCCGAGGTGGCGCAGCATCAGCACACCGGAGAACATCATCGCCATCGGGTTGACCTTGTTCTGGCCCGCGTACTTCGGCGCGCTGCCATGCACCGGCTCGAAGACGGCGTAGTTGTCGCCGATGTTGGCGCCCGGCGCGACGCCGAGGCCGCCGATCAGGCCCGCCGAGAGGTCGGAGAGGATGTCGCCGTAGAGGTTCGGCAGCACCAGCACGTCGTACTGCTCGGGCTTCTGCACGAGCTGCATGCACATGTTGTCGACGATGCGATCCTCGAACTGGATGTCAGGATACTCTTTGGAGACCTCCTGGGCGACCTGGAGGAAGAGGCCGTCCGAGAACTTCATGATGTTCGCTTTGTGGACAGCCGTGACCTTGCGGCGATTATTGGCGCGGGCGTACTCGAAGGCGAACTTCACGATGCGGCGGCTGGCCGCGACGGAGATGTACTTGATGCTGATCGCGGCATCTTTGGTGAGTTTCTGGCCGGTGGTGCGTCCGATGAAGTCAATCAGTTCGTCCATCTCTGGGCTGCCGCGCTGGAACTCGATGCCCGCGTAGAGGTCTTCGGTGTTTTCGCGGCAGATGATCAGATCGACGTTCTCGTAGCGCGAGCGCAGACCGGGATAGGACTTGGCCGGGCGCAGGTTGGCGTAGAGGTCGAGGCTCTTGCGCAGCGCGACGTTGGCGCTGCGAAATCCCTTGCCGACCGGTGTGGTGATCGGGCCTTTCAGGCCGACCTTTGTCTCGCGAATCGACGCGATGACTTCTTCTGGCAAGACGGTGCCGTACTTCTCCAGCACGGCCAGGCCGGCCTCATGAACGTGCCACTCGAACTCGACGCCGGTCGCCTCGAGCACGCGACGGGTCGCCTCGGTAATCTCTGGTCCGGTTCCGTCACCCGGAATTAACGTGACATCGTACGGCATGTCCCCCTAAAACACCGTCCAGGGCCAACCTGCGTGATGCTGGATGCAAAACAGCTGCTCCGGGGGCAGGTAAGTGCTGCATCCCCGTGGGCCATCAGGATTATAGCAGCGGCATGGGCTTGGCTGGCGTAAGCGAACGGATCGCGGCAACATGTGAGCTGTGTTATATGCCTGATGGCGTGGGTTCAAGGCAGACAGACAATCGCGGCCACCATGTGGTGGTCGAGGAAAGTCCGAACTCCACAGAGCAGGATGCTGGTTAACGGCCAGCGGGGGCGACCCCAGGGAAAGTGCCACAGAAACATACCGCCTGGCGGCTTGTCCTGCCGGGTAAGGGTGAAATGGCGAGGTAAGAGCTCACCAGCGGCCAGGTGACTGGTCGGCTGAGGTAAACCCCATCTGGAGCAAGGCCGTGCAGGGGGAGCAGTCGTCGGGCCGGTTGCTCGCGGGTGGCTCGCCCGTCTACCTCCGGGTTGGCTGCTTGAGGCGGCGGGTAACTGTCGTCCTAGAGAGATGATTGTCGCCGTGGCTATCGCAAGGCGCCGCGGAACAGAATTCGGCTTATGGCTGGCTCAGACCCACCCATCACGCCAGGTTCACGGTGCGGCTGCGCCCGCACCTATCCGCGCGCCGACGCCTTGGCTGCCGACTCGCGGCCTTTGTGCGGAGCCTGTGGGCCGACCATCGTCGCCGGCGCGATGCCGGCGGCTAGCGTGGCCGCCACTTGCCGCGCCCACTCGTCCGCCGAGACGCCGCGATCACCCCGACTCCATCGAGGCTCGCGCCGAAGGTCGACCAACTCACCCCCGAGGCGGTGACCTCGCGTTGCGCGAGCGGCGCTAGGCCGGCGTCGGAGGTCTCCGCCAGCCACGCGCGGAGCACCACCGCGATCTCCTGCTGGAGCTTCGCCTCGATGCGGACGTCCAGATCGTGCGCATTCGGTGCGCAGTGGCCGCGGGACGCCCCGACGAACTCGCAGACCGTGGCGATGAGCAGGTGCAGGTTGTCGGACGTGTACGGGGCATCAACGGCCAGGCGCCGCGCCAGCGCTCGGCGGAACTGCTCGCTTAACATCCGATGGCCAGCGCATATCGTCCTCGAAGTGCGCGTAGAAGGTCGCCGGTTGAGCGTCGCCTGCTCAGCGATCTCCTGCACGCTGATCGCCTGGAAGCTCTTTCGGCGAGCAGGCTCATGAAGGCGTCTTGCAGCAGCTTGCGCGTGCGCTTCACGCGAGGGTCCGTCGTCGATCTCGGTCGCACCCCTGCTCGCCCCGCGGGAAACTCGACAGTTTCGCGGACGGTGTCGGTCAGGCAACACTCCGCGCCATCTGCCGATTGCACCGAAGCGCCGCGCACGCTACCGTTATACTCGACAGGTGCCGAGTAAGCAACACCTGTCAATCACGCTTAGAAGGGTATCATCTCGATGAACGTCGCTTTGTGGGTAATTCACGGCTACTGGCAGCCGGTTATCTCCTCGCGGGCATCACGAAGGCGACCCAGCCGGTGCCCACGCTGGCGAAGACCATGACGTGGGTGTCGTCAACGCCACTGCCGTTCGTGCGCTTCATCGGCGTCGCCGAGGTGTTGGGTGCGATCGGGCTGATCCTGCCGCTGGTGACGGGGATCGCGCCGTGGCTGACGATCGCCGCGGCGGGCGGGCTTGTCATCGTGCAGATCGGCGCGGTTGGTCTGCACGTCTCGCGCGGCGAGTCCTCGCGGCTGGCGGTGAACGTCATCTTCCTGTTGCTGGCGCTCGCGATCGTCGTCGGTCGCATCGCCTGGGTTCCCATCGCTTAGGCCGTCGGACCCGTCGCTTGCCCGCCAAGGAAGGCGAGCACGTCGCGATTATATTCCTCGGCGCGCTCGATGATCGGCACATGGCCGGTGCGCTCGTACTCGATCCGTCGCGCGCCGGGGATGTGGGCGGCGAGGTAACGCCCGTTGCCGATCGGCACCAGCGGATCCTGCGTCCCGTGGATCACCAGCGTTGGTGCGTGGATCTCGCCGGGCCGCGCCGATGCGTTGTGCGTCAGGCAGGCGTTGAGTTGGCGGCGGTAGGCGGCGGCGCTCTGCGGACGGTAGCGCGCCGTGGCGGCGATCTGCTCCATCACGTCGGGGTGCGCCCGCGCGTAGCCCGGCGCCAGGATCGCGCGGTAGCTGCGCTTCGCCAGCCGTCCCGCCTCGATCCAGGGCGGGCGCGGCAGCACCAGGCTGAGTCGGATCGCCAGCTTCGCGGGGATGTGCGTTGGGCCGCCGGCGGAGGTCGAGGTCAGCACCAGGTGATCCACCACCTCGGGGTGGCGCAGCGTTAGCTCCAGCGCGATGAAGCCGCCCATCGAGATGCCGACGACGTGCGCCCGCGCGACGCCGAGCGCGCCGAGCAGTCCGGCGACGTCGTCCGCTTGATCGGCGACGGTGTACGGCGCGTCCGCCATGTAGCTGTCGCCGCTGTCGCGGTGGTCCATCGCGATGGTGCGGTAAATCTGGCCGAAGGGACCCATCTGTCGACGCCAGCCCAGCCGCTTGGAGGCGAGACCGGTCAGCAGGACCACTGCGCCCTTGGGGTCGGGCGGCGAGACCTCGTCGTAGGCGATGCGGCGCCCGTTGACCTCGGCGAAGGAGGGGGCGGGCACGTCGAGCGTGCGCGGGAGCGTGGAGGTAGCCACGGTGTCTGCTCCTCCGGCTGGCGGGCCGGTCATAGGATCAGCGGGCGATGTTGGCGAGATTGTACCGCCCGGCGGCAACCGTGTAACCTCCTCTGGGCGCATCGAAGTGGATGGATGCGTGTCGCCCGCGCGTAACTTGCCGGCGCGAAGCGCGTACACACGTGTACAGGGGTTTCGAGAGCGTCACGCCCGTCGATGGAGGTACGCCATGGATGCACAGCCGGCGAGGTCGCACGCCGAGGACGTCAAGCGCGACATTCAGGCGGCGCTTGAGGCGCGGCGCGAGCTCGGTCCCGCGTACGACGAGCAGTTCCTCGACGCGCTGGTGGAGCGCATGACGCGCGAGGTGGCGCAGGTGCGCCAGTCACGGGTCCCTGCCGACAACCACTTCACGGCGAAGCAGCGCAGCGAGCTGGCGATCGTGTCGCTGGTCTTCGCCATCCCTTTGATCGCCATCGCCGGGGGCGAGGCGAATCTCCCGGGCATCATCGCCGTCTGCGCGGCGACGGCTCCCTGATGGGCCTGCCCGGCCCGTAAAATGTTCCTGGCCGCATTCTCGTCGCGGTCCAAGACCAGCCCGCAGGACGGGCAGATATGGGTGCGCACGCTCAGCGATTTGGGCATGCACTCCCCACACCCGCTGCAGTCCTGGCTGGTGTATGCTGGGTTGACCGCTTCCACTCGCTTCCCGGCGCATGCTGCCTTGCAAGCGAGGATGGACAGGAAACGGCCCCACCCGGCGTCTCGGATGCTCTTGTTGAGACCCGCCTTGCGGCTGGCCCCATTCTGGAGATACCCACCGCTCCCATTGGCAATCGGGGCGGGGCGTCGGCTGAGGTTGGCGGGCCGGGATGGCCTCATGATAGATCGTGTCGTAGGCCCGCACCAGCGCCAGCGCCGTCTTGTGGTGGTGGTCGGTACGTTGGCGCTTCACGGTCTGATGGGCACGGGCCAGCAACACCGCCGCCTTCTTGCGACGATTGCTCCCTTTCTTCCGCCGGCTCACCCGCCGCTGGGCTCTAGCCAGGCGCTGCTCCCCCCGGCGGTAGTAACGGGGATTCTCGACTACCTCCCCCTCCGCCGTCACCAGGCACACCTTCAACCCCACGTCGATGCCTGTCTCGCGTCCGGTCGGTGAGAGCGATTGAGTGGGCACATTGGCACAGGAGAACAGCACATACCAGCCATCCGCCTCACGGCTAACCGTGACGGTCTTGGGCGTGCCCTCCAGCGGGCGCGACCAGCGCACCACGATGCGTCCAATCTTGGAGAGGACCAGGGCGCCGTTCTCCAGCCGCGCGCCGCCGTGCTCCCCCACCTGGGGATAGGTGAAGCTCTTGTAGCGGTCGCGGCCCTGAAAGCGCGGATACCCTGGTTGCTCGCCCGCCGCCACCCGCTGGAAGAACGCTTGGTATGCCTTGTCCAGCCGATGCAAGACGTCCTGCAACACTTGGGCGTTGAAGTCCCGGTACTACTCTGGGCGCACCTCCTTGAGACCCGGCGGTTGCGCCGATTGCATGGCAAAGGTGACCGAGACGCCACCGTGTTCCCATGCCGCTTTACGCTCTTCCAGGCCCGCGTTGTACAGCTCGCGGCAGCGCCACAGGACCATCGCCAACGCCCGTTCTTGCGCAGGGGTTGGCTTCAACCGGTATTTGAAGGTCTTGCGCCCGTGGTCACGTTCCATACTCTCCTCTTCCGCCTGGCGGCCAAAAAACGGGAAATCACCTGGGAGAGTGGTCGCCTTGCAGGCGACCCGGCTTGCACCCCCATGCCTGAAGGCGGGGGCACGCAGCCGATGGCTTTGGTAGGGATCGTTAGTTGCCTATCGAGAGGCTTCCATCGGAGGCCGGCAGGGCAAACCAGAATGTCGAACCCTTGCCAACCGTGCTTTCCACCCCAACCTTGCCGCCCTGCTTCTCGATGATGGCCTTGCTGATGTGGAGTCCCAGGCCGAGCCCGGCGCCAAACTCACGCTGCGCGTGCACGCCTGCCGCTTGGTAATAGCGCCCCCAGATGCGTTCCTGCTCGCTCGCCGCCAGCCCCGGCCCGTGGTCCTCTACTGAGACCCGTGCCCACTCCTTGTCGCGCGCCACCCGGACGGATACCGGCATGTCTTCTGGCGAATACTTCAACGCATTGGTCACGTAGTTCGTCACCACCTGCCCGAGGCGATCGGCATCAGTCATGACCACAACTGGCCCATCACTCGGCATCTCCAACTCGACGGTGCGGCGCGGATTCGCCACGCGCAGCGCCACCACGAGGTCGCGCACCAACGCGGTGAGATCGCAGGGCAGGCAGTGAAGCTCAAGCTTGTCCGCACGCATCTGTGCCGCATCGAATAGACGGTACTTTGTTAGATGATGGTAGAGTGAGGGGAGGAGCGAAAGGAGGGAGGCCATGGCCAGGTCCCCAGAACGAGCGTGGGTACCGTCCCCGTTGGAGCAGTACGCGCAAGCCTTTGATCCGCTCTTCCAGACGCATATCCAGCGCCGGCGCTTCCGCGAGTACCTGGCCGGGCTCTTGTTGCCGCGCGACCGCAACAAGACGCTGACCGCCCTGGTCGGCGCCGAGCCGATCGTGCAGGCGCAGACAGCGCCGGTGCAGCAGCTGCAGTGGTTCCTCACGGAGTCGGACTGGGACGCGGAGGCGGTGACCCGCCGGCGCATCGCGCTGCTGCAGGCCGACCCACGGACGCGGGCGCACGGCGAGGGGGCACTGGTCATCGACGAGACCGGCGACCGCAAGGACGGGACGAAGACGGCCCACGTCGGCTACCAGTACTGGGCTCCATCGGCAAGGTGGCCAATGGGATCGTGGCGGTGACCAGTCTGTGGGCCGACGCGCGCGTGTACTACCCGCTGCAGGTGCGGCCCTACACCCCGGCGGCACGGCTGGCGGGCGGCAAGCACGATCCCGCGTTTCGCACCAAGCCGCAGCTGGCGCTCGAGCTGGTCCGCGCCGCCCGCGCCGCGGGCATCCCCTTCCGCGCGGTGGTGGCCGACAGCCTGTACGGCGAGCATCCGGAGTTCACGCGGACGATGTGGCAGGCCGACGTACCCTACGTGCTGGCGGTCAAGCCGTCGCAGGTCGTCTGGACGCCGCCACCCGAGCCCGAGTCGCCCTGGGAGGCGGCGGACCGGCTGCGCTGGGGCGGCGCAACGACGCGGAGCATCCCGGAGCGTGGACAGCGGTGGTGCGGCGCTTCCACGACGGCCACGAGGAGACCTGGTGGGCGGTCGATCTGCGGCTGGGCGGCGGCTACGGCCCGGAGCGCACGCATCGGTTGGTGGTGGCGACGCGGACCCGCGCACGCTGCCCCAGGCCAGCACCTGGTATCTGGTCACCAATCTGCCGCTGCCGGAGACCGCTCGCGCCCTTGCGCACCCGCGGTTGCCTGCGGCCGATCTGCCGGAGGTGGTGCGGCTCTACGGCTTGCGCCAGTGGGTCGAGCAGGGCTACAAGCAGGTCAAGCAGGAGCTGGGCTGGGCCGACTTCCAGGTGCGTGCCGACCGCGCCATTCGCCGCCATTGGGCGCTGGTCTGCTGCGCCTTCTGCTTCTGCTGGTGGGCCGAACGCCCGTCGGACCCGACGGCACTCGTCGAACCGACTGCAGGAGTGGCCCTTGCTCCGCCGGTCGCCCTCCCCGTCGACTCGGACGCGGGAGCGGGGGAAAATGGAGCCCAGTCGACGCCGCCGCGCCCGCCGACGGGACCCACCCGCCGCGCCCACCAGCTCCTTCGCGCCGCCCTCCTGGCCACGGGCGCTGCGCCAGGTCCAGAGCTGGCTTGACCCCTGGCACACGCTGCAGCGCTTCTGGCCAGAGTTGGTCGCACGCCCCGCCGCCCGCAGCGCTGCAGGCCCTGCTGGACGCCGTCACCAGCGGTCGCCCCTCTCTCGGTATCTACGTCTTTAACAAAGTACCGATAACAGGTTGACGAGACGCGTCATTCGCTCCAGGGATCGGCGTGTCTCGCCCAAGTCGGCGCGGACGACCTCGACTTTCTCCCGAGTTCTGGACGTGCGTCCAGCATCGCGGCCGTCAGGCGCCCATAGCGCAGGGCCGCGATGTCGTTGTATCCGATCGCGGCGGTGAGGGGTGAACGCAAATCGTGGCTGGCGACGGCGACGAACTCATCCATACGTTCCTGCGTCTGGCGCAGAGCAGATTCACGCGCCTGTGCTTCGCGCACCTGTGACTCGGCCCGCTCCACTAATGCCTTTCGCCGAGAATTCTCGGTTGTGCTGGCCACGATACTGAGGGTTATCCCAACGGCCATGAACAATATGCCTTCGACGAGATCTCCACCGCTGAGGTGACTCTCGCCGCCGCGCACCGGCAGCACCAGAATCTCTTCCAGCGCCAGTCCCACCAGAGCGGCAAATATCCCCGGGCCAGCCCCCAAGTTCATGGCGATCAGCGCCACGGCCAGGATTTCGATCACGCCGGGGAACGGACGTGGGGACGAACAGGACCAGCGCATGGGTGATGAGTGCCAATGCCAGCTGCACCAGCGCGGCCAGGACATAGCCGGTGACGGGATGGCGCAAGCGCATCGGCAGCCAGGTCGGCGCAAACGTATTGGCTTCTAGCCATGGCCCTGCCAGCCGCTTTGCGGGAGACGATATTTCCCCATCCGCCGGAGGCATCACCTCCAGATGCGCGGGTGAGGGTGAGCGAATGTCACGGTTGTCGTCAGATGGAGGCGGCATCGTCGGCGACGAGGACTTAGGCAGGTCATGTATCATGGGACATCTCCCGACCTGTGGCCGCACGATAGCAGATGGGCGCTGATTTGAACTGCCTGCAAGAATCGAAAGCGCCCTAGCAGACTCATCCGGCTCGTTTGCCGAGCAGCGGGCGACTGGCGCGTCGCGCACCTCACGTATAATTAGGTGCTGCTCATCTATTTTGTACTCCTCAATCTAACCGAAGCGTTACTACGGTGTTACATAAGTTGCGTGAGTCTGACATCGGCCCCAGCGCGTGGCGTGCCGTCGCCTCGCCAACGCTCCGGTACGTCCCTGCAGAGCGGAAGTGCTCCCGCTCAAAATCGACGTTGGAGGCCAGGAGCGTCTCGTAACTGTTCGGGATGTCTCCGATGCCCTACGTCTTCGGCTTCTGCATAACGAACGGCGCTTGGCGTTACCCCATTTGCACGCGCCTCCGAGAAGTATTCTCCGTCGTCACCAGACGCTACCACTCGCCGTGGCGTGGCGGCTTCGACGTTTCGCACGTCTTACCAGCAGTCGGTCCTGGCTCCTCTCACGCAGCATGCTGCCGAGCATATACTGTGGCGACGACATGCGCCATGATACGTATCTGAGCACTGCATATTGCACTGATTGCGACTGGCCTGGGCACGAGTGTCGCCGTGCCGCACTCATCGGAGGACACGCTTTGAAACTCACCTGCAAGCAACAAGACCTCGCCAAGGGACTCTCCGTCGTCGGCCACGCCGTTTCCAGCCGCACGACGCTGCCGATCCTCTCGCATATCCTGATCTCGGCGGAGGGCGACATGATACGGCTCTCGGCGACGAACCTCGAGATCGGCATCACCTGTCGCGTGCCGGCCGCGGTGTCGGAGCCGGGCACGACGACGGTCCCGGCCAAGCTCTTCACCGATCTGGTCAACAGCTTGCAGCCCGCAAGCCTCGATCTGACGATGGCCGAGGGTACGCAGAGCCTCAAGGTGAGTGACAAGCGCAGCCAGGCGACGCTGCGCGGCATGGACCCGTCCGAGTTCCCCAGCATCCCCGCCGAAGACGGCACCGAGACGCCCGTCATGTTGAACGCGGCGGAACTGAGCGAGATGATCGCGCAGACCACCTTCGCCGCGGCCACCGACGATGCGCGCCCCGTCTTCACCGGCGTCCTCGCGCGGGTGGCGGACGGCGAGCTGACGCTGGCCTCGGCGGATAGCTTCCGGCTGGCGGTGCGCAGCGCGCCCTTGCCCGAGGGCGGCACACCGGGCGACGTGCTGATCCCCGCGCGCACGCTCTCCGACCTGGCGCGCATCCTCCCCGACGAGGGATCTGTGCGCATGGTCGTCACGCCGAATCGGAACCAAGTGCTCTTCCATGCCGACGGCGTGGACCTCGTCTCGAATCTGATCGCGGGCCAGTTCCCGAACTTCGCCGCGATCCTGCCGAAGGGCCAGGTCGCCACGCGGGCGACCCTGTCGACGGCGGACTTCCGCCAGGCGGCAAAGCAGGCGTCGCTCTTCGCGCGCGACAGCTCGAACATCGTGCGCTTGCAGGTCAATGCCGGCGAGGGCGACGGACTCCAGCCGGGTCAGCGTCACGCTCAAGGCCACTGCCGAAGATCTCGGCGACACGACCGCGGAGTTGCCTGCCTCGGTGGACGGCAAAGGCATCGAGATCATCTTCAACGTGAAGTATCTGACCGACGTGCTCGCCGTGATCGACACCGAGAGCGTCGCGCTGGAGCTGAACTCGGCGCAGCAGCCGGGTGTGGTCAAGCCGGTCGGCGGCACCGGCGACTACACCTACGTGATCATGCCGATGCACAGCACGCGCTAGTCTCCGCAAACGTCGTGGACGAAACCGATAATCATCCGCTGCGAAGTTTATTGGTTTCGTTTTCTTGCGGAAGGTTACCGGTTTCGTCTCGCTCCGATCGTCGTGAAACTGCACACACGACCTGACGAATGCCAAGAGCAACGGCAGATGTATGCCGGTTAAGTTCCGACCATAAACACTGGGCATGGTGCGGTGCCCAGCGGGCGCCGTACTCCTCATGCCTGTGGCGACAGCCCAGCATCCTCCGCGGCGCCGAGCGCCAGGGCCGACCAGTCGAGATCCTGCCGTCCCTTCGCCATGCCGGAGAGCAGGCGGTCACGCAGGAGATCGGCCGCGGGCATCGGCGCCGCGTGGTCGGCGGCCGCCTGGAGCACGAGCTGGATATCCTTCAAGCCGAGGGGAATCCGAAATCTGGCCGGCGTGAAGCGCCGCTCGGCGATGGTGCGCCCGTAGAGCTGATAGGCCGGGCAGGCGAATGTCGTCTGTCCGATGATGTCGTTCAGATCGGCGCGCGCGACGCCCTGTTTCTCCGCGAAGGTGAACGCCTCGGCGAGCGCCTCCATCATCGCTTCGAGGAGGAAGTTCAGCGCGAGCTTGACACGAGCATAACAGAGAAGGGCTTTAGCCCGCCACAAGCCACTGGGGTTTCAACCCAGGCGGTGAGGCGCTTCTAGGTATGAGCCAAAATTCTGACGCCAGTACCGGTTTCGAACCGCCCGGTTGGAATAATAGGATATGAGTCAACCGACGACAGTCCGCAAGGCCTACAAGTACAAGCTGAAGCCGACGTTCGAACAGGAGCGGGCGCTGGCGGCGGTGCTGTGGCGCTGCCGCACGCTCTACAATACGGCCCTGGAGCAGCGCATCACGGTCTGGCAGCGGTGCCACGTCTCGGTCACGCGTTTCCAGCAGGAGGCGGAGCTGAAGGCCATCCGTGCGGACTTCCCGGAATACGCCGCCATCCACTCACATGTCTTGCAAGACGTGCTGGCGCGCCTGGACAAGACCTATCAGGCGTTTTTCCGCCGTCTGGCCAATGGGGAGACGCCTGGCTTCCCGCGGTTCCAGGGCCGCAATCGCTACCACTCCTTCACCTACAAGGAGTATGGCAACGGCGCCCGCCTGGACAATGGCTTCCTGGTGCTGTCGAAGATCGGGCGTATTGCCGTGCGCTGGTCCCGGCCGGTGGAAGGCACGATCAAGACCGCCACGGTCTCGCGCGAGGCGGACGGGTGGTACGTCTGCTTCTCGTGCGCGGAGGTGCCTGCGCGGCCACTTCCCGAGACGGGGCAAGAGACCGGCATTGACGTGGGCCTCACGGTGTTCCTCGGCACGGCGGACGGCGAGAGGGTGGAGCATCCGCGCCACTACCGCCGTGCCGAGAAGCAGCTCGCCAAAGCCCAGCGGCGCGTGAGTCGCCGCAAGAAGGGCAGCAAGCGCCGCCGCAAGGCGGTGGCCCTCTTGCGTCGGGCGCATCAGCACGTCCGGCGCCAGCGGCAGGACTTCCACCACAAGACCGCGCTCCTGCTGGTGCGCGTGTACGACACGATCTCTCTCGAAGACCTGCGGATCGCCAATATGGTGCGGAATCGCCGCCTGGCCCACGTTGGCCGCTTCGGGACGTTCACCGAAGTCGAAGACGCCCTGGCCGAGCGCCCGCAGCACCGGCTGGGCGCGCTGCTTCGCAGTCGCAGGGCCGGCGAGCATGATCCAGAGCTGGCCCGCGGCGACGGCCTCCGGGCGGCCGAGGACCGGCGCCGCCAGATACATGCTGTGACGCTGCTCGTGCAGGGTGGCAAAGCGGGCAGCCGTGGCGGGGGCGACGGTGCTCGTCGACACATGCAGACCGCCCTCGCCCAGTCGGTCCAGGAAGCCGTGCTCGCCCAGCGTGACCTCCTCCAGGGCGACATCGTTGGCGAGGCTGGTGATGGCGATCCCGCCCGGCTCGACGGCGGCGCGCGGCTCGTCGACGACCTGCGCGCCCCTGCGCGCGAGCGGCTCGGCCTTGCTAGGAGTGCGGTTGTAGACGCGCAGGGGGTAGCCCGCGTCCAGCAGGCGCTGGGCCATCTGCGTGCCCATATTGCCAAGCCCGAGGAATGCAATTGTCTCGCTCATGGCGATCCTCTCGCGTGCGCTTTGCGGACGCCGTGGGTGCTTCTACACACCTGACGCCGCTGATTTCCGGCGCGTCTCGTCTCATGTCGACCGCTGGCCCTGTAGGTCCATGGGCGCCTACGACCAGCACGCGAAGCAACCAGCAGACGGCGTTCAACGCGAGCGGCGGAGCTACCCGACCGCACCTGCGAGCTGCGCGGCCTCGATGCCCAGGCCCCGGGCGACGCGCGCCCCAAGTTCGGCATCCACCTTGGCGCAGTAGTCGCGAACGGCGCGCTCCTGGATGTAGCGCTCGACCCCCTGGCTCAGGTGCCAGACGAGGTTGCCCACCAGGTGATCCCTCTCGGTCGGCGTCATCACCTGCCGGTAGAGTGCGCCGGGCTGGGTGAAGTCGTCGTCGTCCCGGTGTTTCAGGTACGCCGTGCGCATGATCTCGCCGGCTTCCGCGAACCACCCCGGATCGCTGTAGCGCTCAGGATCGGCCTTCGGCCCGCCGAAGCTGTTCGGCGCGTAGACCGGCTGGTTTCCGGCGTGGGCGTAGCGCATCGCGCCGTCCTTGTTATAGCTGTGTATCTCCGTATGCGGCCGGTTGACGGGCAACTGCTGGTAGTTGGTGCCGATGCGATAG
Source organism: uncultured Chloroflexia bacterium (assembly GCA_963841205.1). Classification (GTDB taxonomy): domain Bacteria; phylum Chloroflexota; class Ktedonobacteria; order Ktedonobacterales; family JADMIN01; genus CAWAWP01. The sequence goes on from CAWJCH010000015.1 coordinate 149,360, forward strand.
CGGTGCGTGTCGGCATAGCTGAACGCCCGCGCCTGCAGCATCTTGTCCGGGCTCAGCCCGGTGCCCGGCACCAGGTTCGACGGGTTGAACGCCGCCTGTTCGATCTCCGCGAAGTAGTTCTCCGGGTTGCGGTCGAGCACGAAGCGCCCGACGGTAATCGGCGGATAGTCGGCATGGGGCCAGACCTTGGTCAAGTCGAAGGGGTTGAAGCGGTAGGTCGCCGCGTCTTCGACGGGCATGAGCTGCACTTCGAGGCGCCACGACGGAGCGTCTTGCTTGTTAATGGCCTGCCAGAGGTCGCGGCGGTGGTAGTCGGGGTCCTCGGCACGCATCGCCTTGGCTTCATCATGGGTGAAGTTCTGGATGCCCTGTTCGGTCTTCCAGTGGTACTTGACCCACACCAACTTGCCCGCGGCGTTCTGCCAGGAGTAGGTGTGGCTGCTGTAGCCGTTCATGTGCCGCCAGGTGCGCGGCGTGCCGCGATCGCTCATCAGGATCATCACCTGGTGGGCGGACTCGGGCGAGAGTGTCCAGTAGTCCCACTGCATGGTGTTGCTGCGCAGCCCGGTGTCGGGCTGACGCTTCTGCGAGTGGATGAAGTCTTGGAACTTGGAGGGGTCGCGCATGAAGAAGACCGGGGTGTTGTTGCAGACCAGGTCAAAGTTGCCCTCCTCCGTGTAGAACTTCATGGCGAAGCCGCGGGGGTCGCGATCGGTGTCGGCGTAACCCTGCTCGCCGGCCACCGTCGAGAAGCGGATGAGCATCGGCGTGTGCTTGCCCACGGTATTGAGGAAGGCGGCCTTGGTCCACGCCCTGACGTCGGCGGTGACTTCGAAGTAGCCGAACGCGCCCGCGCCCTTGGCATGGACGACACGCTCGGGCACGCGCTCACGGTTGAACTGGGCCATTTTCTCGATGAGGTAGTTGTCCTGCAACAGCACCGGTCCGGCGGGACCGACGGTGAGCGAATACTCGTCGCTCGGCGCGGGAATCCCGGCATCGGTCGTCGTCAGCGGCGGTTGGCGCTGGTTGTCTGATTGGTTGCCCACGGCAGTCGCTCCCATTTTCGTAAAGTTGCTAACGATTGACCAGATCGTTAGTGCAGCGTGCAAATGTTGTGCCGTGGATGCTGGTCGTCCAGCGCGCGAGCGCAGGGATGCATGCGCTCATCGCGCTGGCGAGAGGCACCGTGGAAAGGCTTACGGCGACGATGTCGGCATGCCGGTGCGCCCATTACCACAAGCTTGCTCGTGGGCGGATATTGACGTTGACCACTCCCCACGGCTGAAGCCGGAGGAATCTTGGGCTGATCACCGCTCACCTAGCGAGCTAGGAGCGTCTTACACGGTCATGTCGTGGCCCGAAGCCACCTCCACACGCGTCGATTCCCGCAGGCCCTGCGGTAGGGGGCGAGTAGGGCACACCTGGCCGGTGGTTGTCCGGGTGTCGGGAGCGCCTGACGGCGCGCGGCGCTTCCTCCCCCGTGGCGCTTCCTCCCCGTGGGTGAACCGAGGGGTCTTCGCGCCACATCATTTGATAAGGCGATCGCGACCACGGAAATCTACAAGATGCGCGGAGTGAGAGGCACACGAACGCCGAAATGAAGTCGTGCAGGCCATCTCGTGAGTGCTGAAGCCGTGGGGCAAAATGTGCGAGCTACATTCGGTTAAGCCTGCAGTCCTAATGCGAGGCGAGCAAACGGCGGCGGCACTATTGGCAGCAGAGCCCTCGACCTGGACGGGACGCAACGGTACAGAACGCAGCGGAACAGGCAGTCGCAGTTTCGTGGGCTGCGGGTGCCCCCTCACGCCGACGCGGATCTATGGGATTAATTCGCGCACATTCTCGACGAGGATGAAGACGCCAATGAATAGGATCAGTACGAGCAGCAATTGCGCAAAGAACTGGAGGAGGAGAATGGCCACGGTCACGATCGCCAGCGCGATGACCGCAGTGCGAACGAGTGATTCTAACGAGCGCTGAAACAATGCATCTATGAAGACATAGACGCTCAATAGCAGCAGCGAGCCGAGAAGCAACACCCCAGGGAAGAGGATTGCGAGCGTGACGAGACCCAACAGCAGGACCCCAATGCTCACGGCGCTCCAAATGGCGGCGACTCGGCCTAGTCTGAGATCAGCTGCAGGCACCGGGAGGTCCGGCTTATGCAGGTGCGCACGCGGATCGCCTTGCTCTCTTGCCTGCACGCAATGCAGATAGGCTGCACATCGCTGCTCTGCGATGCTCACCGCCGATTGCTCCGCCTTGAGTTGAGCCAGATCGCGCGCCACCGTCTCGACCTCGCGCGATGCCTTCAAAGCGCGCGCGCTTGAGGACGTTTCCCGCAGAACCTCATTCTGGGACGCCACCTCCATTCCGAGCCCCATTAGGCGTGCGGTCGTGTCCTCGATCGCGCGCGCAAGCTCGTCTCCCTGCTTGCGCAGCCGACGTCGTTGATCTTCCAGTGTCGTTTGCGCAGCCGCCGGGGGCGGTGTCTTATCGAGCCCGCTCCAGCCTACCGGATCGTACCAGCGTTTTCGCTCCCCGCCGCCGCGCTCAAATCGTGGCCCCGTTGGCGCATTTTCACCTCCAAGCGGGTCGCCGCTATAGAGCCCCCACAGGCCAGCATAGCCGTCTACCCAGAACGGCGCTGGCGCTCCAGCGGTCGGCTGGAGGAGACAAACGCTCCAAGCCTGCGACTGACTGGGCCCTATGCAGAGACCATCGCCGCGCGCGTAGTCAATGAATGGGATGCTTATGCCACCCTTGGACATCCTGAAGACCTTGCCTTGGCCAAGGCGGGCCCAGAGGCGGCGTATCCCCATCCAGGCGCGCGTGAGCGGCTGAGCCAACGGCACCTCGAAGGACGGCATGTATTCGCCCCTGAAGAAGTAGTTCGCGTGGGAGCCAGCGCCCACGTACACGATCGGATGCTCTCCGACGTGCTCCAGGCCCGGATCATCCCAGCGACGGCGCAGGTTGTTGCCTTCTCCCAGATGAGCGGAACAGGCCATCCAACAGGGTTGAATATAGCCAGAGGTGTCCTCCGCGACGTATACCGTCACCATCTCCCAGTCTGCCTCATGGTCGTTCACTCCGTGGAACGAGGAACGCCAATCGTTGAATGCGTAGAAGAAGTAGTATTGCAGCGCAAGGTAACCATGCTCGCGGACAACACGACCGTGATACCAATATTCCCTCGCGCCGCCCGGCGCTTGAGTGAGAGCTTGATAGCGAAGCGCAACCCCAGCCGCCAGACCGCTGGGAGAACTCCCGCGCAGGAACAGAGAGAGCGAGAAGAATAGGTCGAGGAAGCGCGCGAGCAGCCCTACACGAACAAGGCGTCCTGGCCCAGGATGAAACTCGTGCAATGTGGAGGTGCGTCGGAATGCTCGCTGAGTCGCACGAGATGCCTTGTCAGCAAAACTGAGGTAAAAGACCGCGCCAACCTCTTCGGTTGGATGTCGCATGAGCGATGCAGCGTCCAGGTGGCCGCGCGGCGTGACGACCTCTGGCGTCGACGTGTCAGGGCGACGCACCCAGAGGCTTGCGTTCGCGAGATAGAGATCCGCACTCATGGGGTAGAATTGCTCGCCCCGGTTGAAGCGGAGGATGGGCTCGAAGCGCCGGAGCAGCGCGATGTCATCGCCCGTCAGTTCTCTCACGGTAGTCACCGAATCCTTGGCTGAGGCAGGCCATCCTTGAGCCTGAGCCGTCGTAACGTCTGTTCCACGGTTGTTTCGGCCTCCAGGGGTGTTCCGCCGCTGCCGGGCCCGCTCGCTGACGGTCGGAGCTTCGGAGGCCGGGAGCGCACGTGCCACTCAAGAACGCGGCGATGCCCTTAACGCGCCATAGACATCTCGTGAATTGAGGTAGAAAACGATCACGACGGCAAGGAGCATCTGCAGATAGAGTGGGTGATCGTGGAAGTAGCTCCACAGGTTGAGTGTCAGGGCGTAGCCTTGCAGTAGCATCGCCACGGTCCAGGCCCAGGGGAGCATCATGAGCAACGCAACGCCACCCAACAACATGAGAGTCGCGACAATGGCATATGCGCCAACACCAATCCAGCCGCCCGCTGGCACAGCGCCAATGCTCCGGATCACCTGCTGATCAAGCTTCAAGCCCCCCGCCAAAACAGCAGAACCCACGGAAACGCCCAGCACCAACCCTTCGACAATTAGCAGGCAACTGATAATGGTCACGCCGCGCGGCCGCATGTATGCAACTCCCTCTCGCTGCGATGGCGAACGTTCCTTAAGGGTGACCGGAACGGATCGCGTCACAATAATCGCCGCTGTACACGCCTGCCGCCGACGCGAGGTGACACATGCGTTGCCTCGTTGAGGTTGCACCGTTTTCTGCGCCCCTCGCCGTCTCGGGGATGTTGCTCGAGCCGCAAGGCGGCACCCGATGAGCAGAGCGTTTGGCGGGTATGACCATCAGCAGCGCGGCGAATGCGGCGATGATTACTGCGACATCTAGGGATGGCGCTCGGGGGCATCCGCCGTTCGCGCTGCTTCACGCGGCAAAGCTCTCGGAGTCGGAGGAGGCGCGGAGCGCCACGCACACGAGCAAAGCACCTGCTACCTTGCGGCTCACGTGGAGAGTCGTCCCTGTGCTGAACGCTAGCAGGATCTGTACCTGGATGGGCGCGGGCGGTCGCGAAGGCGCCTCGCTGGCCAGCGGAGATTGTGCGATACACAGGGATACTGTGGCATGGTTTGAGCGAGCGGTGCCTGCCGGAGGCCACCCGCATGATCCACATCGAGTTGACGGAGGGACAACGACAGGAGTTGAACCTCGTGAGCCGGCAGGCGATCGGGCGAGTAGCGGAGCGGGCGCACATGGTCCTCCTCTCCGACCGCGGCTACTCGGTCCCGTGATCGCCGTAATCTCTGCCTGCGGCTGTGACGTGGTGCGCACCTGGCTGCACCGGTACGCGCAGCACGGAGTCGCCGGCTTGGACGACCAGCCCCGCAGCGGGCGCCCGCCCAAGGACCGAGAGGCTGGTCCCATCGTGGACGCGCAGGCCAGCCAATCCCCACTCTGCTCCGGGCACGTCCAGACATGCTGGAGTGTTGGCCGGCTCACCGCATTTCTGGCGGGTCGCTTTCATCTGGTCCTCTCCCGCGCCAGCGTGCGGCGCGCGCTGCACCGCATGGGCTGGCGTTGGGCGCGCCCCGCTTGGCGCCCGCCGCAAGTCGGATCCCGAGGCGGCCGCCAAAACCGCCCGGCTGGCTCAGGCCGCTCGGACGGCTGCCGAAGGGGTGAGTCATCTGCTGTATCTGGACGAGAGCGAACTGCACCTGCTGCCCCTGGTGCGGGCTCGGTGGATGAAGGGTCCGCGCGTCCGCATCCCCACCCCCGGCACCAACGCGCGCCACGCTTTCTTCGGCGCGGTGGATGCGGTCAGCGGGCGCTGGTGGTGGGCCATCACGAGCGCAAACTGGCGCGCCACTTCATCACCTTCCTGGAGCACTTGGTCACGGCGTATCCCACTGGGGACCTGTATCTGGCCTTCGACGGCGCCCCGCCCACACCGCCAAGGTGGTCGCCCGCTGGCTCGATGCCCATCCGCGTGTCGTCGTCCTCCGATTGCCCACCTACGCCGCCCACCGAGACAACCCGGTCGAGCGCATCTGGGGCTTGATGAAGGACGCCGTGGCGGCCAACCGGCTGGATGGCTCCCTCGCCGATCTGGTGCGGGCCGCCCATCGCTTCTTCACGGAGCTCGCCCCCCATCCCGTCAAACTGCCACTCGCCGCGTAATTCGCGTGCCTTCTTTGGATAGTGCGTCGTTCCTCTATCACGCTTGCTGTCGCAAAGACGTGACGCATTCTCTGTCAGCGCCGGGACCCTCTGGGGAGAAGACGTCCATCGTTGAGGACCGACGCACTAGCGGTGGTTGGTCAAGTTCGGGAAGAGTGCTCAAAATATCGGACATCGAGCCAAATGGTTGCTGTTGGCTGGATCGGCAAATTTTCCAGATCGTTTTCCCAACCTGACCAACCACCGACTAGCGACCCTAAGGCTTGTACTGCTCGGCGAATTCGCGTAGTCCCACGTTTTGGAGGCGGCACGAACCCGTCAGGAGTTCCCGTGCGGGCCATCCGGTCGCCATCTCAGCGCCAGGGACTCGCCCAGTCGCATCCCTCTGGGGAGTGCGACGACATCGAGCGACCAACGACGGTCGTCGCAGCCGGCGACAAGCGGCGACTATTTCAGGGAACGGGGTAAGGTGCGCGTCACATTCCCTCACCCGAACCTTCTGGCACTCTTTGAGGTGTACGTCGAGGTGTACGTCAAGGGGCCGCAGTCGGTGGCGGCGATGCCGTGACGTAACGGTCATACAGCTCGGATTTGACAACCTTGCCCATCGCGTTGCGCGGGAGGACCTCCGCGAAGACGACGCGCTTGGGGATCTTGTAGTGCGCAAGCTTGCCATCTAGGAAGGCGAGGACGATTTCGGAGGTGAGCGCGCCGGGGACGCGAGCGACGACCACGGCGAGACCGACTTCGCCCCATTTGGGATCGGGGCAGCCGAGGACGGCGGCCTCCGCGATGCCGAGGTGCGTCACCAGCACGCCCTCGATCTCGGCGGGGTAGACGTTCTCGCCGCCGGAGATGTACATGTCCTTCTTGCGACCGACAATGTAGTAGTAGCCCTCGTCGTCGCGGCGCACCAGGTCGCCGGTGTGCCACCAGCCGGCGCGATACGCCTCGGCGGTAGCCTCGGGGCGGCGCCAGTAGCCGGAGCAGACGTGCGGACCCGCCAGTGCCAGCTCGCCGACGGCGCCCTCTGGCACTTCCAGGTCGTCATCATTCACGAGGCGGGCGCGGGAGTGGAAGACGGGGCGACCGACCGAGCCGGCTTTGCGCAGCGCATCTTCGGGGGCGAGGCTGAAGCAGTTGACGCCCACCTCGGTCAGCCCATAGCCCTGACGGAACTCGATGCCGCGCGTGGCGTAGCCCTCGATGACGGGCAGGGGACACGATGAGCCGCCGGTGACGCAGAAGCGCAGCGAGGAGAAGTCCGCCGAGGCGAAGGCGGGATGCTCCATCATCATCTGGAAAACGGTGGGCACCGCGAAGACCAGCGTGCAGTGCTCGCGCCCGATCGCCTCCAGCACGGTGGCGGGGCTGCCGTCGCGCAGCAGGACGTTGGTGCCGCCGAGATGGTAGAGCGGCGTGGTGAGCACGTTGAGTCCGCCGGCGTGGAAGAACGGCGCGAAGACGGGCGCGACGTCGCTCTCGCGCAAGCCCCAGGAGACCTGCGTGTTGATCGCGTTCCAGGTGAGCATCCGGTGCGAGAGCATCGCGCCCTTCGGAATGCCGGTGGTGCCGGAGGTATAGAGGACCAGCGCGATCTCCTCGCCGTCCGCCGTAGCGAAGGGGCGTGCACGCGCGGCGAGCGAGCCGTCCGCGCTGGGGAAGCCGTCGAAGGCCAGCAGTGGTGGCGCGCCGCGGACGCCCGTGACGGCGATGGCGGTGGCGCGGTGTGCCTCGTCATGGAGCAGCAGCGACGGCTCGCAGTCCGCGAGGATGCCGGCGAGCTCGCGGAGGGTGAGGCGCCAGTTGAGCGGCACCAGGATCGCGCCGAGCAGCGCGCAGCCGAAGAGGGCGTCCAGGTATTCGGGCGCGTTGGCGGCGAGGACGGCGACGCGGTCGCCTTGGCCGATGCGATACTCCTCGGCGAGAAGCGTGGCGAGCGCCCTGGCCCGCGTGTTGAGCGCGCGATAGGTGAGTCGCGCGCCGGTCGCCACGTCCACCAGGCCGATGCGGTCGGGGGAAAGCTGCTCGCGGCGGTCGAGCCATTCGCCGAGGCCGACGAAGGCGCCTGCGGCGGCTATCGGGATCACTGGCGATCGCTCCTTCCCCAACGCAGCGCCGTTGCGCCCCAGGTGAAGCCGAGGCCGGCGCTCGCCAACACGACGAGATCGCCGTCGTGCAAGCGTCCCCGCGCGTCGGCCAGCTCCAGCGCCAGCACCTGATCGGGTGCGCCGATGTGGCCGTACTCGGCGAGGTAGATCGACTGCTCTTCGCGCAGGCCGAGCAGGCTGAGGATGTGGCGATGCATCGAGGGCTTCATGTGGTTGATCGCCAGGAAGTCGATCTCGTCAGGTTTGCAACCGCTACGCTCCACCGCCTCACGGACGACGCGCACGAAGTTCTGCTCCGAGTTGCCGTCGAGTCCCGCCTTCAAATGGGCGGTATCGGAGACGTGGAAGCTGTGCAGCTGCTCGGCCAGCGTCTGCTGCGAGGTGGGCAGGCGCGTGCCGCCCGCCGGGACTGTCACGTCCTCGGAGAGCGAGCCGTCCGTGATGAAGGACGAGCGCAGGACGCGGTTGTCCGCATGGCCGCGTCGCAGCAGCATCGCGCTGCCGCCGTCCGCGAGGTTGAAGAGGAAGCGCGCGGTGTGATCGCGGTAGTCGATCAGGTCGGCGGTGCGATGGCCGCCGCAGATCAGCACCGTGCGGAGCGAGGCGTCGGCGGTCATCAGATCGCGGGCGACCTTCAGCGCGAGGACGTTGGTGGTGCAGAGCGCGGCCAGCTCGAAGGCGTAGGCGTTGGTCGCGCCGAGGAGGTGCTGGATGCGGTTGGCAGCGGACCAGACGTAGAAGTCCTTGTGCATGCTGCCGGAGTAGAGGATCAGGTCGATCTCCGACGGATCGACTTCGGCACGGGCGAGGGCCGTGCGTGCAGCGCTGACGGCCATCGCCGAGGTCTGGTCCACGTAGGAGGCGCGGCGCTTGGCGGCGATGCCGAGCTTCGTGCGGACGATCTCTTCGGAGATGCCGCTCTGCTCGGCGATGTACGCGGCGTCTTGCACCTTCTCTGGGAGGTAGGTGGCGAAGGCGACGAGGCCGATTGGCTCGGCGCTGCCGGAATCCTGGGTGCCCGCCAATAAGATGCTCCTCTTCGCGTCGCCGAGGGAAGACGCCGGCCGCATGGGTCGCGAGCCATACCGGCGAGTGGGCGAGACTGCCTCACCGCTCGCGGTGGGCGCGAATAGCGACGGATGATGCTGGATGCGTCGGGTCGCAGTGGGGAGGATAGCCCTCACTGTGCCATATCGCGACCGCCCGACGCAACTGAGGCCGAGCGGTCACTGGCGGGCGACGGGGGTAAGCGCGGACGCCGTCCCCAATCGCCGGATGGAGACGGGGCGCTACGGCCAGACGGAAGACGCTTTGATGAAGTCGCTGGCCTGGGTCAACACGCCGTTCTTGATCTGCAAGAACTCGAAGTCGCTGATGCCACCGTGCTGCGTCGGCGACCAGGTAATCGTCGGGCCGAAGCCGGTGTCGTAGTTGTTGAAGTCGGTGTCGAGCGCGTGCTGGAGGCTGGCGCGGGTCGGATTCGTCCCGGCCTTGCCGAGCGCGTCCGTGAAGAGCTTGGCGTTGATGTAGCCGTAGAACTTGTAGGCGCTGAAAGTCGCATCGCTCGACGTGAGGCTCAGATACTGCTGGCCGACGGGGGTGTCCACGCTGGAATAGCCGCTGACGTAGACGCCCCCTCCCGCCGAGCCGAGCAGCTTCGCCCAGGAGTTATCGGACATCGGGTAGTTGGCAAGGTAGCCGAGCGACGGGCGATAGCCGCCCTGCGCCGCCGCGAGGACGAATTTGGCGGTGGGGCCTGGCAGGCCATTGAGGACAATCAGGTCCGGATTAGCGGCCTTGAGCGTCTGCACGGCGCTGCTGAAGTCGGTCTGCGTGGCTTTGTACCCGACGCTGGCGACGAGCGTAGCGCCTTGCTTCTGCAGCGCCTCGCCGAGGGTGGACTTCTGCTGCAGGCCGAGCACGTCATCTTCGTAGAGCAGCGCGACGTTCTTGGCTTTGAGCGTGTTCGCGGCGTAGTAGCCGAGGACGTGGCCTTCATCGCCGTAGTTGGGCTGCGTCATCCAGAGCCACGGCAGCGCCTTGCCGCTCGAGTCGGTGAAGGCCGCGCCGCCGCCGATCGGATCGACGAAGGGGATGCCCTTGGGGCCGAGATACGCCTCAGCGACGTTGGCGTTGCCGGAGCCGCAGACCTGGAAGATGCCGAAGACGTTGTCCTGCTCGACGAGCTGCCGCACGGCGTCGCGCGTCTTGGTGGAGTCGCCGCCGTCGCTGACCTGGACGAGCTTAACCTGGCGGCCGTTCACGCCTCCGGCGGCGTTGAGTCTGTTGATGTAGAGCTGGTCGCCGTCGAGGATCGGCTGGCAGATCGCCTTGATGGGGCCGGTGGTGTCGAGCACCGCGCCGATGGTGATCGTGTTGCTGGTGACGCCTGGCGCGTTGGCGACGCTCGAGCTGCCGCCGCAGGCGGAGAGCGCCAGCATCGCCGCAGAAATGACGGGCAACGCCGCTCTCCATACGAAGGATGAGTTCAACCGGGGGAGGGTTCGCATCGTTGGCCTCTCCTGTGTTCTCGCGCAGCACATTGCGCGACTCCGGGTTCCACGCCGTTGTCGAATATGACAACTGAGTCATGTGTCAAGGTGTATACCTGAGCGCCGCTGAGGTTGTCAAGTGGTGCGCGGAGACTGACGCTGCGATCGTGCCGCGGACCGACGAGACGGGCGAGACGAGCGGAACGCTTGACACAGTTCGCGCGAGCATGGCATAGTAGCGCCAACATGACGAGGTAGTCATGTGACGTACACGTCACTCGCGCGACCGGCGCGGGCACAGCGCATCCCGACGTTGGGAGGTGGCGCAGATGCTGGCACTCTTGCAGGTCACCGTCACGGGTCTCGTCACCGGCAGCCTCTACGGCCTCTTCGCTCTCGGCATCGCGCTGATCTACCGAACCACCGGCGTCCTCAACTTCGCCTACGGCGCGATGTCCGCCTTCGTCGCGTGCTTCCTCTACGTCCTGTTGACGGGCCCGCGGCTCAACTTCTGGATCGCGCTGCCCCTCAGCCTCATCTTCGCGGCGATCTTCGGCGCGCTGCTGGAGCGCCTCTTCGCACGTCCGGTTCTCGAAGCGCCGGTCTTCACCAAGGCCATCGCCACGCTGGCGCTTGCGTTGGTGCTGCGCACGTTGGCGCAGGCGATCTGGCCGCAGCTCGCCCAGCCCGAGCACTTCCCCACGCCGCTCGAAGGCCACTCGTTCACGGTCGGCGGCATCTACATCTCGGCGGCGCACATCGCCGCGCTCGTCACCGCGGGCGCGGTGGTGGTGGCGCTGAACCTCTTCCTCAGCCGCACACGGGTCGGCGTCGCCATGCGCGCGACGGCGGACAACCAGCCGGTGGCTCGCCTGATGGGCGTGCCGGTGGGGCTGGTCTTCCTACTCACCTGGGCGCTGAGCGCGGTGGTCGGTGCGTTGGCGGCGACGCTCTTCGCCAGCCAACAGGGCTTGATCGATATCACCTTCATGGACCCCGTGGTGATCTTCGCTTTCGTCGCCGCCGTGCTGGGCGGGCTGGATTCACTGCCCGGCGCGCTGCTCGGTGGGCTGATCGTCGGCGTCGCCGAGAACTGGCTGGCGCTCTTCCTCGCGGGGCACTCGCTTGGGGCGCTCGACATCGGCGCACCCGGCGTGCGCGACACGCTGATCTTCGGCGCCTTCGTGCTGGCGCTGCTGCTGCGTCCACAGGGCTTACTCGGCAAGGCGCAGCTCCGTCGCGTGTGACGCCGAGGCCCAAGCACGCGAACCGATTGACGAGGCAAGGCGGCGCCGCAGCCGCGCGGAGAATGAGGAGGTCGGGCATGGCCCTCTCGGGCACGGCGACCCCGGCTGCCCCGCCGAAGCCGGGCGTCGCGGGCACATCCTTGGCCTGGCTGGCGCCGGGAGCGGTGCGCGTCACGATCATCACGGTCGTCGGCGCGATCCTGCTCGCGCTGACGCCGTTGCTCTTCGATCAAATGTTCGGCTTCAGCGCGGATTTCCAACTGCATCGCGTGACGCTGGTGCTGATCTTCGCGCTGGCAGCGTTCGGCCAGAATGTGCTGACGGGCTACGCGGCGCAGCCCTCGCTGGGTAACGCGGCGTTCTTCGGCATCGGCGGCTATCTCATCGCGTGGCTGGCGGGCGACCTCGGCTGGCCGTACTGGGAGGGCGTCGTCGCGGCGATCGTGGTGAGCGCGGCGCTCGGCGTGATCGTCGGCGGGCCAGCACTACGCGTCTCCGGTGTCTACCTGGCCATCGCCACGCTCGGCCTCGTCTTCATCGCCGGATCGCTCTTCGACCTCTGGGACACCGCCGCAGGCCGCCAGAGCTACTACCTCAACGCGCTACCCGACGCGCTCGCCGAGGACCGCTCGCTCTACTTCATCGTGCTGCCGATCACACTGGTCGTGCTCTACCTCGGCGCGTTCCTCGTGCGCTCGCGGGTAGGACGGGCGTGGCGCGCGTTGCGCGACAGCGAGCCGGCGGCCGTCGCGGTCGGCGTCAACGTGACGTACTACAAACTGCTGGCCTTCGTGGTCAGCGCGGGATTGACGGGGTTGGCGGGAGCGCTCTACGCGACTTGGGCGCAGACGGCGAGCGGCTCCATGTCCAGCGCGGACCAGACGATCGTTTTCCTGGCCATGATCGTGGTCGGCGGCCTCGGCTCCGTCGCCGGCTCGGTGCTCGGCGCGATCTTCGTCGGCGTGCTGCCGCTGCTGCTCGGTCAACTCCCCTCGCCGGTGACGATGGGGCCGCTCTCGCTCGACGTCTCGACGCTGACCACGGGTATCTACGGCCTGCTGCTGCTGCTGGCGCTAATCTTCTTCCCGGCAGGACTGGCCGCGCTGCTCGACAAGGGACGCGCGCTGGCGACGTCGCTTGTGCGGCGAGGAGGCGCGGCATGAGCGCGACATCCGCGACTGGCGCGACGCTGCTCTCCGCAAAGGGCGTCACCGTGCGCTTCGGCGGGTTGGTGGCGATCAACGCGCTTGATCTGGCCGTGCGCGAGGGGCAGATCTTCGCGCTGGTCGGCCCCAACGGCGCGGGGAAGACAACGCTGCTCAACTGCATCAGCGGCTTCGTGCAGCCGAGCGAGGGCGAGATCCTCTTCGCCGGGGAGAGCCTACTGCGGCGGGGACGCCACCGCCGCGCGGCGCTCGGCATCGCGCGCACCTTCCAGAACGTCCAGCTCTTCAGCAGTATGTCGGTGCTGGAGAACGTCGTCACCGCGCAGCACGCGCACCTCCGTTCGGGGGTGTTGACGGGCATCTTGCCGTTCGGACCGGCGGTCAGCCAGGATCGCGGGGCGCGCGAGCGGGCGATGCAGACGCTGGAGCAACTTGGCATCGAGCGCTACGCCGAGGCGATGGCTGGAGCGCTGCCCTTCGGCGTGCAAAAGCTGGTGGGCGTGGCGCGGGCCTTCGTGCTGCAGCCGCGCCTGCTGCTGCTGGATGAGCCAGCCGCCGGCATGCCGCACGACGAGGTGGAACAGTTCGCCGGATCGCTGCGGCGCTGGCGCGACGAGCTCGGCACGACGCTGCTGCTGATCGAGCACAACATGCCGCTGGTGCAATCCGTAGCGGATACCATTTGCGTGCTGGACTACGGGCGCAAGCTCGCGGAAGGCGAACCCGCCGCCGTCCTCGCCGATCCCGCCGTGCTGGAGGCGTATCTGGGCCGCGACGGTGCATCTGGCACGACGGGGGCGAGTGGGGAAGGAGGCGCGGCGCATGCTGCGAGTTGAGGGCTTGCGCGCCGGCTACGGGCCGCTCGACGTGCTGCGCGACGTCTCCTTCGAGGTGCCGACCGGGGCGGCGGTGGCGATCCTCGGAGCGAATGGCGCCGGCAAGACGACGCTGCTCCGCGCGCTGACCGGCTTGCTCCGCGCGGGCGCTGGCAGCGTGACGCTGGACGGTGCGTCCATCGAGCGCATGCCCGCCGAGCGGCGTGTGCGTCAGGGGCTGGCGCTAGTGCCGGAGGGGCGCGAGTTGTTCCCGTCGCTCACCGTGCGCGAGAATCTCGCCATCGGCGCGTTCACCCGCCGGGACGACCGCGCGGAGATCGAGGCGGACGTGGAGCGCGTGCTGACTTACTTCCCGCGCCTGCGCGAGCGGCTGCATGCGGAGGCGGCGAGCCTGAGCGGCGGCGAGGGCCAGATGCTGGCGATCGGGCGCGCGCTGATGGCCCGCCCGCGCGTGCTGCTGCTGGATGAACCATCGCTCGGCCTGGCGCCCGCCGTGGTGGATACGGTCTTCGACGTGATCCAGAAGCTCAACCGGGAGCAGGGGCTAACCGTCATGCTAGTGGAGCAGAACGTGCGCAAGGCGCTCAGCGTCGTGCAGTCCGCCTATGTGTTGCAGGGTGGGACGATCGCGCTCCACGGCACGACGGACGAGCTTTCGCGCACCTCGTCCGTCCAGCAGTTGTATCTTGGAGGTGACGCGGTTTCGCCGACGTCGCCGCGTGCGGATATTTCGCAGGGGAAAGAGGAGCAGAGAGTATGAGCGCGGATGTCTTGCCTGGGATCAGCGAGCGAACCGTGGAGACGCCACGCCTCCGCACGTATCTGCTGTCGAGGGGGTCGGAGGGCGGCACGCCCGTGGTCTTCATCCACGGCAACGTCTCGTCGTCGCTCTTCTTTCAGGATACGCTGCTGGCGCTGCCCGACGGATACCTGGGGCTAGCCCCCGATATGCGCGGCTACGGCGAAAGCGAGCCGAAGGCGGTGGACGCCACGCGCGGGCTGCGCGACTTCTCCGACGACCTCCGTTCGCTCTTCGAGACGCTCGGCCTCACGGGCGCGCGGAAGCCGCATCTGGTCGGCTGGTCGATGGGTGGCGGCGTGATCCAGCAGTACGCCATCGATCACGCGGGGGACGTGGCCTCGCTGACGTTGATCGATCCGGTCTCGCCGTTCGGCTTTGGCGGCACGAAAGACGCGCAGGGCACGCCGTGCTATCCCGACTTCGCCGGCTCCGGCGGAGGCACGGCCAACCCCGACTACGTGAAGCGACTCTCCGAGGGCGACCGCAGCGAGGAATCGCCGAACTCGCCGCTCAACGTGATGAACACCTTCTACTTTAAGCCGCCGTTCCGCGTCACGCCAGACCGCGAGCAGATCTTCATGGACTCGATGCTGAAGATGCAGGTCAGTGACGGCGCCTATCCCGGCGACACGCAGACCTCCGAGAACTGGCCGAATGTGCGTCCCGGCACGCAGGGCTTCAACAACGCCCTGTCGCCGGCGTACCTCGACCTGAGCGCGTTCGCCGGCATCTCGCCCAAGCTGCCAGTGCTGTGGCTGCGCGGTGCGGACGATCAGATCGTCTCCGACACCTCGTTCCTGGACTTTGGCACACTGGGGTCACTCGGCTACGTCCCCGGCTGGCCCGGTGCGGACGTCTTCCCCTCGCAGCCGATGGTCTCACAGATCCGCTACGTGCTCGACACCTACCGCAAGAACGGTGGCAGCTACACGGAGATCGTCGTGGCGGACAGCGGCCATGCGCCACTGATCGAGAAGCCGGACGTCTTCCGCCAGCGCCTCTTTGCCTTCATCACCGCCCAGGGATGATGGGACGGAGGACAGATTTAACCCCAGGGTTCACGGAGGACACAGAGGGTAGAAGAGAGGTCGCGTAGAGTTAGTGGAGTTGTAGGATATAGGAGGTCGCTGCCTAAAGGCCGTGGCTAATCCTGGGCAAAGCGGAGTGGCGATTCCGCAATGTTGTCGCTTGAACACTAGCCTGATCGCTCTCCTCTGCCCTCTGTGAACTCTGTGTCCTCCGTGGTGATACCCGCTGCTTTGTCCGAGAAAGGATCAGTGACACATGGCCGCACTTGAGGGCAAGGTCGCGCTCGTCACGGGGGCGGCGAGTGGCATCGGTCTCGCCATTGCGCGGAGGCTGGCGGCTGAGGGAGCGCGCGTGACGCTGGCCGATGTGGATGTGGAGCGCGGACAGTATGAGGCGGAGCGAATCGCGGGGGCGCGCTTCATCGTGGCGGACATGACGGATCCCGAGGCGTGCCGCAGGCTGGTGAGCGACACAATCGCCGCCGCTGGATCGCTCGATGTGCTCGTGAATAACGCGGGTATCCAGCTTGTCGCGCCGATCCAGGATTTCCCGGAGGCGAAATGGCGGCAGATTCTTGAGATCATGCTCACGGCGCCGTTCCTGTTGACGCAGGCGGCGCTGCCGGGGATGTATGCGCACGGCTGGGGGCGCATCCTCAACATCGGGTCGGTGCATTCGATCACCGCGTCGGCCTATAAGTCCGCCTACGTCGCCGCCAAGCATGGATTACTCGGCCTCACCCGCGTGACGGCGTTGGAGGGCGCGGAGCACGGCGTCACCTGCAACTGCCTCTGCCCGTCCTACGTCCGCACGGCGCTGGTGGAGAAGCAAGTCGCGGATCAGGCGCGCCTCCACGGCATCCCGGAGTCGGAGGTCGTGGAGACGATCATGGTCGCGGAGGCGCCGATCCATCGCCTGCTGGAGCCGGACGAGGTGGCGAAGTACGCCGCCTTCCTCTGCTCCGACGCGGCGAGCGGCGTCACCGGCAGCGCCGTCACCATCGACTGCGGCTGGACGGCGCACTGACGCGGGCACCAGCGAGCGCGCCGTCGAACTGGCACTGTGCGCCCAGCAGGTGGCATCATAGTGTGCATAGTGGGGCGACGTGACGGCGGCGATCAGCGCGATGCATGCGGGCGAGATGAAGGTAGAGGGCGGCGATGTCGGGGCGAAACCATCGAGACGCCGAGGATGCATCGGCGCCCGCTGACGTGGCGACTCGCGCGACGCCAATCACGAAGAACGGCGTCGCACCGCTGGTGCCCGTCACCGCGCGGGGTGAGGCGACGCGCCGGCGGCTGCTCGACGCCGCCGAGGAAGTCTTCGGCGAGATGGGCTACTACGAAGCGAGTGTCTCGGAGATCACGCGCCGCGCCGGGGTCGCCCAAGGCACGTTCTACATCTACTTCCACTCCAAGCGTGAGACCTTCGTCGAGCTGATCGAGGACATCGGCCATCGCCTGCGCGCGGCGACCTCCGCGGCGATCCAGGGCGTGCCGGATCGTATCGAGGCCGAGCGCCGTGGCTTCGCGGCGTTCTTCGCGTTCGTCTACGCGCACCGGCGCATCTATCGCATCGTGGAGGAGGCCGAGCGCGTGGCTCCAGAGGCCACTCGCGAATACTACCGGCGCATCAGCCTCGGCTATGAGCGTGGGCTGCGCGACGCGATGGATGCAGGTCGGATCCGTGAAGGAGACGTCGAAGCGCTCGCATACACCTTGATGGGCATCGGCCATTTTCTCGCGCTGCGGTGGCTGATCTGGCCCGGCGAGGAGCAAGCGGAACAATCAAGCGTGGATGGCGCACAGGCCGCGGGAGGGATGCCGCAGCCTGTGTTCGAAACCGTCATGCGGTTTATATCTCGAGGGTTGGCAGCAGACTAGTGGTGGCGCGACGCGTTGACGACCTGGTGCAGTCCCTGCGAGAACATGCCGTGGAAGCGGCATTCCCGCTCTCGCGATGGTCTGTCATGCTTGCCCATCCGTGCGCGGGCGCTCCTCCTCGTCGTGGCGCTTTCCACCGCCCTCGCGTCCACCATGATGACGAGAAGCTCCCGGAGTTGCGCCATTCGGCTTGCGCGTTTGGTGCCCACCACGCACGGCTTCGTCGGATCGCGCGTGCTCCGCGCCCTTTCGCGCCGCGGCTTGTGGTGCCTCCCGCGCGGTAGGCGCGACGCGCCCATCTTTCGTCTCAGATGCCGCTTTGGCCGCGCCGGAAACCTCGAACACGAGCCGGCCGTCGCGCACATCGATCCGCACCGTCTGCCCGCTGCTGAGTCGGTCGTCCAGCAACATCCGCGAGAGTTGATTGTCCACCTCGCGTTGGATCGTTCTGCGCAGCGGACGGGCGCCGAATTCGGGCTGGTAGCCCTGGTCAGCTAGCCAATCCACCGCCTGCTCGGTGACGTCGAGGCTGATCTCCTGCGCATGCAAGCGCCGCTTGGTCCGCTCCAGAATCAAGTTGGTGATCTGGCGCATCTCGGCGCGGCCTAATCCGTGGAAGATGATGATCTCATCGATCCGATTCAGGAACTCCGGACGGAACTGCAGCCGAAGCTGCTGCATCAGCCACTCACGTATGGTGTCTATGGATTGCCCGGCGCTGGCCGCAGCGAGGATCCGATCGGCGCCGAGATTGCTCGTCATGATCACCACCGTGTGGCTGAAGTCAACGGTGCGGCCCTGGCCGTCGGTGAGACGCCCGTCGTCGAGCAATTGCAACAGGATGTTGAAGACGTCTCCATGCGCCTTCTCGATCTCGTCGAGCAGCACGACGCTGTAGGGCCGGCGCCGCACCGCCTCGGTGAGCTGCCCCGCCTCCTCGTAGCCGACGTACCCCGGAGGCGCGCCGAGCAACCGGCTGACCGTGTGTCGCTCCTGGAACTCGCTCATGTCCAGCCGCACCATGCGGTCCTCATCGCCGAAGAGCGCTTCGGCGAGCGTGCGCGCGAGCTCTGTCTTACCGACACCGGTCGGCCCCAGGAAAAGGAATGAGCCGACTGGGCGGCGCGGATCGGAGAGCCCGGCGCGCGAACGGCGCACCGCCTCGGCTATCGCCGCGACCGCCTCGTCCTGGCCCACGACGCGGGCATGTAATTGATCCTCCAGGCGCAGGAGGCGATTGCGCTCCTCCTCGGTCAACTGCGCCACGGGAATGCCGGTGGCCCTGGAGACGATGACGGCGATATCGTCGGATGTGACGAAGGGCGTATCTGCCTTCTCACCGCCGCGCTTGGCCGCACGCTGCGTCTGCGCCTGATCGATCTGTTCGCGCAGTTGGCCGGCGCGCTTGTAGTCCTCGGCGGCCACCGCCGCATCCTTCTCGCGATTGAGCGCCTCCACGCGCAGCTGCAGCTCGCGGTCATCCGGCGCGGCGGTATCCGCTCGCAATTGCACCCGCGCGCTGGCCTGGTCCACCAGGTCGATCGCCTTGTCGGGTAGGAAACGATCGGCAATATAGCGATCGGACAGCTCGGCGGCGGCCACCAACGCCTCATCCGTGATGCGCACCTGATGATGCGCTTCGTACCGATCGCGCAGGCCGCGCAAGATCGCGATGGTGTCGTCCACCGACGGCTCCGAGACGAGAATCGGCGCGAACCTGCGCTCGAGCGCCGCATCCTTCTCGATGTTTTTCCGATACTCCTCGATGGTCGTCGCGCCGATGACGTGCAACTCGCCGCGCGCCAGCGCCGGCTTGAGCATGTTCGCGGCGTCCATCGCGCCCTCGGCAGCCCCCGCGCCGACAACCGTGTGCAGCTCGTCGATGAACAGCACAAGCTCATCCTGGTGCGCGCGCACCTCATCGATCACCGTCTTCAGCCGCTCCTCGAACTCGCCGCGATACTTGGTCCCTGCCACCATCCGGGCGAGGTCTATGGCGATGACGCGCTTGTTGCTCAGCGTCGAGGGGACGTCGCCGTTGACGATGCGCTGTGCAATGCCCTCTACGATGGCGGTCTTGCCGACGCCGGGATCGCCGATCAGCACGGGGTTATTCTTCGTGCGGCGCGAGAGCACCTCCATCGTCTGCTGAACCTCATTCTCACGGCCGATCACGGGATCGAGACGGCCCTCGCGCGCTTCTGCCGTCAGGTCTCGGCCATACTGGTCGAGGGTCGGCGTGCTGCTCGGCGACGTCGGGCCGCCGCTCGCGGGACGCAGTTGCTTCGAGTTGGAGAGTGAATCGGCAAGGGTCTCTCCGGCGCGCGTCTCTGTGTTCTCAGCCAGCGCGAGCAGGATATGCTCCGGCCCAATGTACGAGGCGCCCGCGTTCCGCGACTGGGTGAGCGCGTCCAAGAGCACGCGCTTGGCGGCGGGGCTGAGGGAGGTCACCTCTTCGCGCGGCGCGTCCCTGCGCACGGCATCCTGAATGTTGCGGGCAAGCGCGTCTGTATCCACGCCCGCCTGCCGCAGTTGCTTGCGCGTCGTGGGAAGTTGCGTGGCGGCCCAGAGCAGATGCAGCGCATCGACATCCGGGCTGCCCCAGGCGGCGGCCTGCTGCGCGGCGCGCGCCAGCAGATCGCGCGCCTGATCGTTGAGCAGTCGGGAGAGATCCACCTGCTCTACGCGGCGTGCTGGCGTCTGGGCGAACGGATCTCGACCAGAGAAGAAACGCTCAAACAGGTCGTCGAAGGAGCTACCGCCGAAGCTGCCCCACTCGAATGGACTCGTCGCCATGACACCCCCCTGACGCGTGCAGCAGTCGACTCGTTCTCTATGTTCTCCGCAAGCTCAAACACTTGCCGGTGATCGGGTTGATGGCGGTCGCCTACAGCGCGACCAGGATGTGGTTCTCGACCGAGGTGACGCCGGGAGCGGACCACGCCAATCGCTCAGCCTCCTCCCGTTCGGCCCATGCTCGGACCGTACCGTGGAGGATCACTTTGCCGCCGTCCACATCGACGGTAATCTTCTTGGCGTCCAGCTCGGCGCTGCGCACCAAACCGTCTTCTATGCGCTTTTTCAGTTCGGCGGGCGTTGGCTGCACCGATGGGTGAACCATGATCAGGTTCGTCACCCCGCGGACGCCTACTAGCCGCCGCACGACGCGTTCGGCGTCGTCCCGCTGGAAAGCCCATTCGACCTCACCACCCAACGTTACCCACCCCTTGGAGACGGTGACCTGTACCTTGTTGGTCGGCACGAGCGCATCCCACTCCAGAGCGCGCGTGGCGGCGGCAGCGATATCGGCATCCGTGCGTTGGTCGGACGTTGATAGGCGGACCTCGACATCGTTCGCGACCGCTTTCACACCTCGTACGCGGTGCGCCGCATCCTCCGCTGCCCACCGCTTGGTGTACGTGTCCACCCACCCGGTGAGGGTGACGATTCCGTCCTTGACGGAGACACCAATCTCATTGGGACGAACACGGGCGTCCCATTTCAACTCCTCCAGCACCTCACGCTGGATCTGTTCATCAGTCCTTGTCGGCGTTGCAGTGCTCATGTGTGGCCCCTTGTATATGCAAGACAGAACCCTTCTGACGTCAAGCGGCTTGCTTCAAGCGGCTTGGACTGCCACGGACTACTCTGTACTGCTGTTTTGGCGACCTCCTCTTTTCCGTTCGTCCGTCGCTCGGCGTGGCGAAGTCAGCCGTACCAACTGAGCGTTGCTCGTATCGAACTATCTCGTGAGAGACTCGCACAGCGTACCCGCACGTCCTCCTCCCGTCTGTTCACTGGCGAACAGATGCGACCCTCGGACGATGACAGGATGACGACGCACAAGCGGTTCACGGGCGACACAAGGGAACGTAGGCAGAGATTTATGGGCTGAGAAAGGATTGGTGTACCGTGCGAGACACCGAATCGGAGCGGTCTGAGGTTGTGGAAAAACGAGTATGTTGGAGATGGAGCTTGCGGCGCTCCGCCTGGCGCAAGGCACGTAGGTTTTTGGGCGCGACGGGACGCGACTAGGACGGTTGAGCCGGGAGGGCATCCAGAGCGGGTACCTCATTCTGCGCCACCTGTACGGCAGCCCCGAGTTGGTGCTTCCCGAGAGCGTGGTCTTCCTGCGCGATGCGACCGGCGTCTACATCGACCTCGCCTGGCGCGATCTCGACGCGCTGACAACGCCGCGCCCCGGAACTGCGGAGGGACTGCTCGACGCGTTCGCGACTGCTACCTCGGCCCATGCCGACCGATTTGAGGATGACCCTGAGCGTTGAGAAACGCTGCTTCACGCGCGCACGGCGCCCGCGGTACAACCATCAGCCGCTGCCCACTGCCGCGATTTTAATGGCGTGACGTGTGTGCATCTGCGTGCGCGTCGAGCGGCGTTGTCTGCGCTGTGCCACCGAGATGCTGGTCACGCATCACCTTCCGGTGGCCAGTGACGGCGTCGCGGTGCGCCTTATCGCCCACCGCGCCCACCTGACGTCCGCTTATCTCCGCCAACAAATCGGCACGACCGTAGAGCACCACAGTGTCGCGGGGATTGAGGAGCGTGGACCGTTGCGGCGCGCCGATGAAGGTACCATTTTTACGGCGAATTGCCAGCAGCGTGACGCCTTCCTCAGGCAGCCCCAGTTCATCCAGCCGCCGATGGGCCATCCAACTGCGAGCCGAGATCGGCACCTCGAGCACGCCGTAACCGTTCGTCAATCCGAGCAGGGTTGTGTAGTCGGCGACATGAAGGTTGGTCCACCGCTTCAGCAGCCGCGTGATGAGACGCGAGAGGTGACGATCAACCCACTTGCTCGATGCCGCCACGACAAGCGCCAGCAGCCCTACACTGAGCAAGAGGCCGCGCGTCACACCCTCTCGCGTACTCCCGACGCCGACGAACGATAGGATAAGGGTCGAGACGCCAGTGATGATCTCAAAGCTGCGCAGCCCCATCAAGAGCATGACAATGCGACGCCGTGCCGGATGATTCGCCACCTGCTCGGCCTCGCCCGTGGTGAATCCCGTGCCTGTAAACGCCGACCGCGCCTGAAACCGCGCGGCGTCCGGCGACAACCCGGTGAGCGTGAGCGCCACCGTCGCGATCCGCTCGATGACGAGCGAGAAGGTCAAGACAAAGAGGAATGAGACCAGGGCAATCATGTCTGGCAGCTCCAAGCAAACACGGAGGTCCGCGTGCGGGAGGCGGTGACGAAGCGCGTATCTCGTCCATCGCGCCGCCGTGTGAGTGCCGCTATCTACGCGATGGCCCGGTCAGTTTACGGTGCATGCGAGGCAATGGTCGTCACGTGCTGGCCACCGGCCTCGCCCCTCACTCGGCGTACCTTCTCCATCTCCTTCGCCGTCCCCTGCACCACGACCACGAACCTACCGCCATGTAGAGCCGCCTGCATCTTCGCGACGTGGTCTTTCTCAACCTGCTTGCCCAGGATCGCCTCAAACACCTTCCGGCCACCGTGCCTTGTACCGCGCCGGCAGCCGGCGTCGCGAGCGGGCCGCTACTAGGCCCAGGATGTCGAACCCGAATACCCCCTAGTGTTGCGCTTGTTGGCTCTGCTGTGGCGCTTGCCCTTGGCCCGGCACTTGCCCTTGCCGTTGCATTCCCTGGCCCTGGTCCACCTTGATCGTCCGCTCGCGCGCGGATGGCGCCTTGGGAAGCTTCAAGGTCAGGACGCCATTCTCGTACGAGGCCATAGCCTGGTCCGGGTTGACGTCGCCCGGCAGCTGCATTTGCTCGCGGAACTGCGTTCGGCCCGTGCCGGTGTAGAGGCTGCGTGCTCCCTCGGGGATGGTGAACTCCGTCGTGCCTTGCAGCGTCAAGATGTTCTCACGCACGCTAACGTTCATTTGATTGAGCTGCATGCCAGGTAGCGGTACCTGCACGATGTAGCTGTCGGCCGTCTCGTAGAGATTCATGCCAGCCAATACCTTCGAGATCGCGCCGAATCCAAAGGGAGCCGTGAACGCGTCTCGCATGAGTTGGTTGATCGCGTCGGTGAGCGGCATCGGCCCACTAGTGGTGTACCGAGCGAGGTCCTGGTTCGCCATGCTGGTTTCCTTTCACATCTCAACGCCACATCCCGCTGTCGTGGGCATTCGCGTCTCGCGGCGAGATGGGCGCCGTACCCGGCGACAGGATCGACGGCCTGTCACACGGCATCGAGCGTACGCGTTTCTCGATCCGAAGTCTGTTCGCCGCCGAACAGTTGGCTGGATCGGTCATGCACGGTGTCACGGCATTCGGCTCTGCGCGGCAGAGTGAGCCTCGCACGACCGTCGGCACGACCGTCAGCGGGTGGGGCATGTGGATGTGCGGCCGTTCATCGCGGCGGCGCAGGGTGTCGAGGGCCGATCAGTCTCATGGCCATCGGGCATCGCGGTCGGGAGCAATCGCTGATACTCGTCGCGCACGCTCGCGTAGCACTCGCAGGTCGCTGCCTCCAGTCCGCAGCGATTGATCAGCGTGATCTTGCCCCTGCCGAGTGCCACCAGCCCCGCCTCGTGCAGTCCATCCAGGGTAAGGGTAACCGTTGGCCGCCCGACCCCCAGCATATGCGCGAGGAACTCGTGGGTCAGCGGCAGTTCCTCGCACGGCACGCGATCGTGCACCATGAGCAGGTAGCGGACGAGTCGTTGCCTCAGTTCGTGATGGCATGCGCAGGTGACACCCTGAGCGAGCTGCACGAGGAACGCCGAGGTGAACAGGTGCAGCGCCGCCCCCAGCGCGGTATTCCCCCCCATCTCCTCCGTCAGCGTGCTCGCGTAGAGCCGCCGGGCCACTCCCGCGACGTGGACCCGCACGTCGAAGGGGGTCGACCTCACCCCAAGGAGCGTCGAGATGCCGGCCATCCCCTCGTGGCCGATCATGCCAAGCTCCGAGCTGCTGCCGTCGCGCAGTGTTTTGGTTACACCGAGGACAGCGGTCAACGGGAAGTACGCCCATCGGATCGTTTCTCCCGCCCGGTGCAACACTTCGTTGTGTCGCAGTTCCACCGATTGCGTCCTCGTCAGGAGATGATCGCGATCCTCGATCGGAAGCCTGGCGAGCAGTTCATTTTCCCCTGACCAGGCTTGCCCGTGCGCTGCTGGCATCCAACGCCAGCCTTTCTGTGGCGTTCGCCGCGGTTCTCGCGCGAATTTCTCGTTTCCACTGTCCAGGTCATCTCTCGACGCGCGCACCGTAGTCGTGTGCTGAGGAATGATGCTTTGGTCTCGTCGAAGGGTTTGCCAACCGACACCCCTCGCTCCGCATACACCGGGCCAATCTCTGCGGGTTGTGTATGCCGGTGAACAGACAATGTCCAGGCAGGCGCATCGATTCGGGCTACCCCACGCCAGCGGCGGCCGACGGGCCCGTCGGCCGCCGCTGGCGTTCTTGCGGGGCACGCGAGCCGCATGGATCGAACGGGCGTGAGCCGGGGGGTGATCGGATCATGTGGAGACGCGCAGGCTGGGCGCATCTACGCTTGGCTGGTGAACAACGTGAAGCGCCGGCTTGAACTGACGCGGAATGAGGTCCACCTGCTCCTCAATCTGCCCGAGGCATGGGAACTGCGGGAGGAACGTCGAGGCACCTACGATGAGCCTGAGGACAAGGCGAGAACGGTGACGACGATGAGCCAGCCGACACATTGGACCGTCTGGCGGCTCACGACCTCATCGAGCGGCTGGTAGATGGGTAGATCGTGCGGACGGCGAACGGACAATTGCTCCAGCGCGCGGTCGCCGGAACACGAGATCTCGCCCAGCCGATGACGCCCGCCAACGTGCACTTGCTCTCACCGAGGCCGGCAGAAACGTATTGGAGGTGCATGCACGCATGAACAGCGGGAAGGAGTAGTGCCATGGCGCAGAACACATCGGACCGACTTGGAGATTACCGCAGCACGAATGCGCACGAGCCGACTCGGATCGTTGCGCCGGGAACGCCTGCGCCCGAGTTCCGACTCCACACCACTCCGGATCAGTCCGTCGCGCTCTCAGACTTCCGCGGACGGCCCGTGATCCTCGTCTTTTATCCAGCTGATTGGAGCCCAGTCTGCGGCGACGAGTTGGCGCTATTCAACGAGGTAATGCCGGAATTTCGCCGCTACCACGCCGAACTCTTAGCGATCTCGGTGGACGGCGTCTGGTGCCATCTTGCTTTCAGGCATGACCGCAAGCTGGATTTCTCCCTGCTCTCCGATTTCGAGCCGAAGGGAGTTGTTTCGCGTCGTTACGGCGTCTATCGCCGCCACGAGGGCACCGCAGAGCGCGCTCTGTTCGTCCTCGACGGCCAGGGCATCGTGCGCTGGAGCTATGTCTCGCCGATCGGCGTCAATCCTGGTGCGGACGGCATCCTCGACGCGCTCGAATCGCTGCCCAAGCCGGTGGCGACCTCCGCATAATCCCCCTACCCAAGGCCAACTGTCACCGACTTTCGAGACACAAAGGAATAGAAACCATGGCCAAGCTCACAGTGCCCGTCGCCGATCGCGATCACATCCAGGGAAATGCGAGTGCCCCTCTGACGCTTGTCGAGTACGGCGACTATGAATGCCCCTACTGCGGCGCTGCATATCCCATCGTCAAGGCGGTGCAGGCGCGCATGGGGGATCAGCTGCGCTTCGTCTATCGCAATTTCGCCTTAACACAGATTCACCCACACGCCAAGGTCGCTGCGGAAGCCGCTGAAGCCGCTGGTAGCCAGGGCAAGTTCTGGGAGATGCACGACACGCTCTATGAGCACCAGCATGCCCTCGACCCGATCCAGCTCTACCGGTATGCCACCAGCCTCGGCCTCGACATTCCAGAGTTCGACAGGGATCTGACTGAGCATCGCCACGCCGCTCGATTACGTGAGGACTTCATGGGAGGCGTGCGCAGTGGCGTAAACGGTACGCCAACCTTCTTCGTCAATGGCGTGCGACACGACGGCGCTTACGATCTGGAAAGCTTGATGGCTGCACTACAGGCCGCGCAACAGCAAGGCGGCATCACGAGCGTTCGCTAACGAAGAGCCATTGCGCGAGCATCCACCCGGCGTGAGGCGCCCTCCCGCTTCTAGCACGTGAGGGCGCTTGATGACGATTGGAGGAGAGGTCCCACCCCACCAAGGAGCTCCGTAGATGGCGACAATGGGTCGGAGGGCGTCATCCCGATCGGCGATCACCGTGCCGACCTGGCTGCACGTGCTCGTCATCGGGGCTGTGCTGTGGATCGCCTCTGTCCTCGTCACCGCGTACACCGCCAACGTCAACCTGATCCCCACGGTGGTGCTGCTCGGCAGCTTTCTCATACCGGTCACTGCCGTGGTCTGGTACCTCGATCACTATCACGGCCAAACGCTTACGCCTCGCCTCGTCTTGTACGCTTTCATTTTCGGCGGCGTGCTTGGCGTGCTCGGCGCGTCGCTGCTGGAGTCATGGCTGCTCAGCGATGGACGGCTAATCTATCTTGGCGTCGGCCTGATTGAAGAGACGTGCAAGCTAGCAGCGCTCGCGGTGATCGCGTGGCGGCTGGGCCGCTACGCGACGCGTGATGGCATCGTGCTGGGCGCCGCCGTCGGCTTCGGCTTCGGGGCGCTGGAGAACAGCGGCTACGCGCTCAATGCGATGATCGTGCCCTATGGTCCGTTTATCGGGCTGTCGCTCTCCAACCTCGTCACTACGCAGCTGCTCCGCGGCGTGCTTGCGCCGGTGGGGCACGGGCTCTGGACCGCGATCCTCGGCGGCGTCCTCTTCCGCGCGAGCAGTAACTCGCGACACCTTCGCATTACCCCGGGCGTGCTCGGCGCGTATCTGCTCGTCTCGCTGCTCCACGCGCTGTGGGACTCGATGCGCGGTATCGCCCTCGAGCTGTCGACGCTCCTCACGACTACTCCGGCGCAGCGCATCGCCCTGATTGGTGGGTATCTTCACCCGCCGTTGCCCATGCAGACCGACACGTTTCAGGTGATCCAATGGGGTGGACTCGCCGTCATCTCGATCGCGGGATACCTTTGGCTTCGCTCGATATGGCGCTCGCCGTTGAGATCGCCACTGACACGAGCGTCTTAGCGCCGTGAGCCCTGATTAGCAACGCACACCGAGAGCAGCATCTCAGGTCCGACAGCGCTAGCTCCGCTCGGCGGGACTTGACGAATGCACATCAGGTCTCTTCAAGCTCCCGCACTCGTTTCGCCGTCATGCCGAACCGGTCATCTCGCTGATGCAGCAACACATGATGAGTGCTCGAGAGCGAGGCGCGGCGTTAGTTTGACGCGAGCTGCCTCAAGAGCAGTGACACAAAGTGGGGGGACGGTATGCGCACCATCACTTCGTGCGTGCTGCCGCCGAACGAGAGCGGATTGAGGCTGCCGACGTAGGCGACGGCATCATCGATGATCACCACCTTCTGGTGCAGGGCGGGCCGGCTCTCACACGTGATCCCATGCGCCCGGAGTTGTTCGATCGCGGCGACGGAGACGCGGGCCTCGCGCGACGGGCTGGGGGGCTGGCTCAGCGCGCGCACCCGGACGCCCCGCTCCAGGGCCGGCTGCAACAACGCAAGCACCTTCTTCGTGCACACGTCCGTTACGTACGGGCTGACAAGCAACACTTTCCGGTTCGCGCGTGCGAGGTCGCGTGCAAGGGCTTCGTCGAATGCCGCGCCGGTGAGCGGCCGCAGGAGGTCGGCCAGCTGCGCGAGCTCCTCGGGAATGTCGAACCCGACCACTTTGCTCGACGAGAGGACCGCCGACTCCGCGACCTCGCCGATCGCCCGCCACATCACAGGCCCGCCCGGCTCGGACGAATCCTCGGCGAGGTGCCGCGCCAGATATGCACGATTCGCCACCAGGATGAGCTTCTTACGGGCGCGTGTCACCGCGACATTGATCAACCGCTGAGCCTCCGAACCGGCGCCCCCACGAATGAAGGAGGCGGGAGGCAGGTCGGGCGACTCTACCGTGTCGAACACGACGACTTCGCACTCCAGGCCTTGAAACTTGTGGACGGTGCCCGCGCGCATACCACGTTCAAGCCCCACCGCCTCGATCAGGCCCTGCAGCAGCTCCGCCTGTTTCAGATAGGGCGTGATCAACCCCACGCGCAGCCTCGGTTCGCCATCGGGCGGCGAGGCGCCGTCGAGGTCTTCGAGCGCCTGCCAGCCGAGCATGAACGTGCAGATCGCATGGTACACGTTGATGCGCGACGCGCCCGGCGTGACGCATTTCGGGTCGGCCTCGCTGGTGTCGCAGAGCACGAGCGCCCTGTTAGGCGACGGCCGTATCGGGGAAGGCGCGCCCGCGACCGACGCGTGATCGCGCAGGAGGCCCTCGTACACGTGCCGCCTCGCGACGAGCGAGATCTCGGGGTGCATGCGTCGCTGCTCATTCAGCAGGACGCTATGGGTCGCATCGCCCGTTTCCGCGAGACGCACGCGAGCTTTGCTGAAGACGTCCTTCTCCAACCACTCTTTCGCGATGGACGCGCGCGAACGCACGATCGGTGGGAGTTGGCGCGGATCGCCGATCAGCACCAGGCGCTCCTTCGCGCGAGCGGCGGCGACGTAGAGCGCCGGTAACGACGCCATCGACGCCTCATCCACGATCACCACGTCGAACTCGCGGTCGCGCAGCCCCTTCGCCACGTACGTCTTGTTGACATTCCGCCGGGGCTAAAGCCCCACGGATTCTCGGTTCGTCCCCGCGGCGACCGCCACGAGTCCCCGAAGGGCCTGCCCGGCCCGTTGGATGTTCCTGGCCGCATTCTCGTCGCGGTCGAGCACGAGGCCGCAGGACGGGCAGATATGGGTGCGCACGCTCAGGCTCTTGGGCACGCGCGCCCCACAGCCGCTGCAATCCTGGCTGGTATACTGGGCGGGGACCGCCACCACTCGACGCCCGGCGCATGCTGCCTTGGCCTCGAGGATGCTGCGGAACTGCGCCCAGCCGGCATCGCTGATGCTCTTGGCCAGGTGGCGATTCCGCACCATATTGGCGATCCGCAGGTCTTCGAGATAGATCGTGTCGTACCCGCGCACCAGCATGAGCGCGGTCTTGTGGTGGAAGTCCTGCCGCTGGCGCTGGACGTGCTGATGCGCCCGCTGGAGGTGGCCCACGGCCTTGCGCCGGCGGCGGCTGCCCTTCTTGCGCTTGGAGACGCGCCGCTGCGCCTTCGTCAGCTTCTTCTCGCCGAGCCGGTAGTGGCGCGGGTTCTCGACGGCCTCCCCATCGGCGGTGATGAGGAACACCTTCAATCCCACATCGATGCCCGTCTCGCGTTCGGTGGGGGGCAGCGGCTGTGCGGGCACCTCGGCGCACGAGAAGCACACATACCAGCCGTCGGCATCCCGACTGATGGTGACGGTCTTGGGCGTGCCCTCCAGGGGGCGGCTCCAGCGCACGGCGACGCGCCCAATCTTCGACAAGACCAGGAAGCCATTATCGAGGCGGGCGCCGTTGCCATACTCCTTGTAGGTGAAGGAGTGGTAACGGGTGCGCCCCTGGAAGCGTGGAAATCCTGCCTTCGCACCAGTAGCCAGACGGCGGAAAAACGCCTGATAGGTCTTGTCCAGCCGCGCCAGCACGTCTTGCAAGACATGCGAGTGGATGGCGGCGTACTCCGGGAAATCCTCGCGGATGCCCTGCAGTTCCGCTTCCTGCTGATAGCGCGTGACGGAGACGCGGCGGCGCTCCCAGGCGGCGACGCGCTGCTCCAGTGCCGTGTTGTAGAGCATGCGACAGCGCCACAGCACCGCCGCCAGCGTCCGCTCCTGTTCGGGCGTCGGCTTCAGCTTGTACTTGTAGGCTTTGCGGACTGTCGTCGGTTCGCTCATATCCTATTATTCCAACCGGGCGGTTCGAAACCGGTACTGGCGCCAGACTCTTGGCTCAAGCCAAGAAGCGCCTCACCGCCCGGGTTGAAACCCAGTGGCTTGCGGCGGGATAAAGCCCTTCTCTGTCAGCGTCGCCCCCACCACACGCGCCTCGCCGAGAAGGTGCAACTCCTCGTCGTACACCTCGCGCTCCAACTCGGCCACCAGCGCCTCCCCGCTCGCTTCAACGTCACGCACCTCGCCAGGGGACGTCTCTGCCGACTCCCGCAGTAACGCCCTCTCGTGTGCCTCCAGCGCCTTCGCGCGTCCAATCGCGTCGCGACGAGACGCGGTGAGCGAGGCGACGACCCGGGCGAGCGCGTCTGCCTTTCCTTGCGCTTCCAGTCGCGCTCGCTCGCTGGCAGCGCGCTCGGCAACCAAGCGCCCGACCACATTGCCGCCGAACATGCGCAACAGTCTGGGGCGCCGGCCCGCGCGCGTTGCCCCCTCGTCCAACCGCTCCTCGTCGGCGGCCGCGTCGTGCGCCTTGCGAGTCCACGCCTCCAGCTCGCGCTGCGCGGCGGTCAGCTCCTCCTCGGCCACTGCAACGTCCCCCCGCGCCCGAGCGAGCTGGCTGCGCGTCGCCGCGAGTGGCAGGTAGACCCCGTCGAGCTCGCGCACGCTCCGGACGTGCGGCCTGCCGTACCGCACCACCGTGCCCACCGGCGACGCATCAGCCGGCGCGGCCGCCGCCGAGAGGCGCGCCATCTGCTCGATGGCGTTATCCACGGCGATGTTCGTCTGCGCCGTGATGAGCACCGAGCGACCGCGCCGCACGAATTCGAGGGCCGTCGCGGCGAGCGTCCGCGTCTTGCCGGTGCCCGGTGGCCCGATGACGTACGCCACTTCGTGCGAAATCGCCAGCTCGACGGCATGCCGCTGTGACGCGCCAAGCCCGAAATCGCGCGTCCTCACCGGCGTGGAATCGGGCGCCGCGATGGGCAGCAGCCCGAACGCCTTGGAGGCGAGTCGCCGCTCTCCCTCCCGCGCGTCCCTCACCGCGTCCTGCAACCGATCAAGGAGAAAGGCCGGGTCCGTTTCGATGCGGATGCGCCGTGATTCAACCTCTGGGTGCTTGCTCCCTGCTTCCAGTGTAAGCTCGTGGCCCGCCGCGGACGACGCGCTCACCGCCAGCCCGCTGATGGCAATCGACGCAGTCATAGGATCGTCATCGTGCAGCGAGACGCGGACGAAGGTGTCTTCCGCCGGTTCCCACGAGCGGTCCAGCTCGAAGCTATAGACATAGCTCCCGTTCATGAAGACCTTGAGCCGCCCGTTGCGCGCTCCCCTGCGCGAGACCCTTCCGGTCTCGGCCAACCCACGTTTCTCGGCCGCAAGCGCGGCATCCATCCCTTGCTTGAGCCCGGAGAGCGCATCAACAGCCATGCCCGCGGGTCGGGGCGCCCTCATGCTGCTTCCTTGTACATTGCGTCAGAGATGCAGGTCACCTAGCGCGTTGGTCGCGCCGAGCGAACACGCCGTGCGGACGCGCGTCCGCAGCCGTGCCAGTCTGCCAGAATATCGCGACCGCGTCAATGCGCGCCGATAGACGCGATGCCACCAACCGACCTATGGTAGGCCACTACCAACCTGGTGAAAATGCACCCGCCGATGGAAAGGTTGCCGGCAAGTCAGCGCCGCTAGCTCGCGATCAGGCGCGCCCGCTGGAAGCGAGTGAGCGCGATCAGCAGCAGCATCGCGTCCACCACGACGAGGACGGCGACGATGATGAGGAATACCCGCGACGGATCGGCCGAGTTGAGCGACGCGAGAATGTCGGCCTGCGTCTGCCGGGGCAGCAACTGGATCACGATGAAGGGCACGAAAACGAGCACCATGAAGCCGACACCCAGGTTCACCTGCGCCTGCCGCGTGGACCCCGCGCGCAGTGAGACCAGGCAGCCCGCGCCCGCCGCCAATAGCGACGTCAGTAGCCCAAACACCACGATGGCGATCGCCGAACCCGCCGGATAGAAGGACAGCCCCGCGCCCGGGGTCGCGTTCTTCTGCGAGAGGTTCGCGACCACCGCCTGCGCCAGCGCGGCGATGAGACCGACTGCCCAGCCGTAGGCCACCGCCGCGCCGACCTTGCCGAAGAGGATGGCGCGGTCCGAGAGCCGGCTCGCCAGCAGCGTCTCCAGCGTATGCCGCTCGCGCTCGCCAGCAAAGCTATCGGCGATGACGTTGAGCAAGATGACGAGGGGCAGATAGAGGCCGTCCACGATCACCGGCGTTCCCGACGAGAGCAAGTCGCGTCCCAACTGCAGCGGCAGGAGGATGCTGACGACTGCCACAATCAGCAGCACGCCGACGACGCCGCGCCCGCGTCCGCTGCCCCCGCCTGCGCTGGCGCCGGCCAAATACTCACGGATCTCTTTCCACATGACCGTCACGGTGTCGGCGATCATCGCACTGCCTCCTTCGAGCGGTCGTCTTCCATCAGCGCGAGGAAGACGTCCTCCAGGCTCGCCTGGCCGCGACGCACCTCCTCAATCTGCGCCCCCGCACCCACCAGCGCGGCCACCAGCGGCGCGGCTTTCGGCTGCTCGGCCCCACTGCCACGAAGGTCGATCAGCAGGTGACCGCTCTCGATAGTCGCCCCCGTAACCTCTGGCCGCGCCCGCAGCAGCGCCAACACGTCGTCGCCGAAGCCAGTGCCGACGATCTCCACGCGCGGCGCGCCGGTTTGCGTCCGTAGCTGGTCGGGGCTGCCGACGGCGAGGAGCTTGCCCTGGCGAATCACGCCAACCTGCTCGCAGAGCCGCTCCGCCTCCGGCAAATTGTGGGTCGTCAGGAAAACGGTGACGCCCTCGCGCGCGGCCAGCGAGGCGAGATCGTCGCGTAGTGAGGCCGCCGCCACGGGGTCGAGGCCCGCGGTCGGCTCGTCGAGGAACACCAATCGCGGACGATGGAACAGGGTGCGCGCGACGGCTAGTTTCTGCTTCATGCCGCGGCTCCACGTGCCCACGCGGTCGTCGCGCCGCTCCCACAGGTCGAGGTGTGTCAGCAGCTCCTGGGCGCGCGCCAGGCGCTCGCTCGGCAGCATGTGCCAGACGCGCCCATAGAAGTCCAGGTTGTCCAGTGCGGTCAGGCGTTCATAGAGCCCCGTGAATTCGAGCAGCGCGCCGCATTGAGTGCGGATTTCCGTGCCATCGCGGCGGGTGTCGAACCCCAGCACCTCGGCGCTGCCCGCCGTGGGCTCGAGCAGGCCGAGCATGAGGTTGATCGTCGTCGTCTTGCCCGCGCCATTCGCGCCCAGGAAGCCGAAGACGATGCCCGCGGGGATCTCCAAGGTCAAGTCGTCGAGCGCGCGCACCCGCCCGAACTCCTTGGTGAGATGCGACACACGAATTGCGACGTCTGCCATCGAGCTCTCTCAATCCTACGATGGTCTCTCGATCGAGGAATGTGGGGGCGCTCCCACCAATGGCTGTAGAGACCGGTCGCCAATCACGCCTCCACCAGCGCCCGCGTCAGCATCACGATCGTCACGAAGGTGCGGAAGACGTCGAGCGGGTCATCCGAGGTGTAGCTGGCCGTACGCGTGCCGGCTCCGGCACGCTCCACGCCGCGCAGCCAACCCGCCATCTCCGCCATGTCCGCGGTGAGGAACGTCACCTCCAGGCGGATCGGGCGCGCGAACGTGGGCGGCGTCGCCGGCAGCAGTTCCGTCAGCGACATCAGCGCCCCCTCGCGGACGCGCTCGCGCGCCACGGCGGGATGCAGGCTTTCGGCTGCGGTCCGCGAGATCGAATGCTTTACCTTCACGCAGTGCGGCGACGGCTCGAGGCGCCGCGCCTCCGCCGCCGTCACCTGGTCGCCCGTCACCAGCGCAATCGGCACGCCGTAGTGCGACGCCACCAGCGCGTTCAGCGCCGACTCGCCCACGATTTCGCCGTTCAGCCGCACCTCCCAGATCGCGCGAGGATTGTAGCTGTGGCTGAGGATCGCGCGGCTCGCACCGACCGAGCCGTGGTAGCCGAGGAAGAAGATGGCGTCGAAGGTGGCGTCCAGCCCCTCCATCATGTAGAGCGGCTTGTGCTTGCCGGAGATCAGCGCCGCGTTGCCGGCGATCAGGTCCGGTTCGAGGTTGCGCATCGAGCTGTGCGAGTCGTTGACCACAAACTCCGTCGCGCCCGCCTCGAGCGCGCCGGCGATCGCCGCGTTCAGCTCGCCGAGCAACAGTCGGCGGCCCAGCGCGTAATCCGTGCTGCCAACCATGATCTGATCCCAATCAACGATGCCGGCGACGCCCTCGAAATCGGTCGAGATGTAGACTTTCATGGTCGGCCCGCCTCCACCGCCTCGCGCCGTGGCCGCCCGATCGGGCGATTCCGCTCGTCGCGCGGCAGCTTATTCTTGCCGGGGCGGTTGCGATAGACCAGCCGCTCCACCGGACGCCCGCCGACCAGGTGCTCGCGCACGATCTCCTCAGCGTCCGCCGGCTGCACGCCCCAATACCAGACGGCATCGGGATACACCACCACCATCGGCCCGAAGCCGCACTGGTCGAGGCACCCACTCTTATTGACGCGCACGCGCCCGCCCAGGCCCGCCTCGGCCACTGCCTTCTTCAGCCGCGCATGGACGCCTAGCCCGTCGCCGTCCACCTCAGGACAGAAATCGCCGCTCGTACACACGAAGACGTGCCGCGCAAAGATGCGCCCCGTCGTCTCGCCCGCGGCGGATTCATGCGGATCTAGTTCGCCCGCCCGCTCCGTTGCCGGGGCGCCCGTTGCCCCGGATCGCTTCGCCTCTGCCACGCGTCCCTCCGCTCATGTTCCGCTCCGCTCCGCATCCATCGTACCCCTCAGAACCCGCCGTCGCCACGTCGCACGTCGCATCCCGCTACCACTCGACCCGCTAGGCCCAGCAGCTTCGCAGCCTCCGCGCGCGCTATAATCTCTGTGATACTGCGAAGCCATCGGCCTCGCGCAGCTCTCGCGACCCACCCGACGATGTCCACTCCCACCGTATTGCATCCAGAGGCGACATGCAACTCCTCCAATTCGCGCTCTTCATCGTGCTGCTGGAGCTTACCGTCGGCTCCTTCGTCAGCCTCTACCTGCTCGATCTGCGCGGCGACACCAGCCGGAACTTCGTCAAGTTCCAGGGCGTCCTCTACCTCATCTTCGCCTTCCTCACCCTGCTGGCGATGAACAACTTCGCCACGCCGGAGCTCGCCCGCGGCATCATGGGCAACAACCTCGACGCTTCCTGGCTCCGCGCCCAGGGCCCTCTCACGCTGATCTTCTCGCTGCTTTTGATCCCCTGGAACATCCTGCTCTTCACCGATCGTCCGCCCGCGCCGACCAAAGGCAAAGCGACCAATGCTCAGCGCGCACCCATCACGCCGCGCGCCCGCGCCCGCTTCGTCGTCGGCGGGCTCACCGCTACCCTCGGCGTCGCCGCGCTCTTCAGCGTCAGCATGGCCTACCGCACCCTGGCGGACTCGCGGCTCGGCGGTGCCTTCGTCGTCCTCGCTTTCCTGGCTGGCGCGCTCGCCATCGGCGGGGTGATGACGGCGATGCTGCTCGGCCACTGGTACCTCAACACCCCCACCGCCTCCGGCAAGCCCCTCGAATTCGTCACCACCGTACTCCTCGGCGCGCTCGTCGCCGAGTTGGCCTTCACGCTGCTGCTCGGCCCCAGCACCGCGGTCCCGAACCCCAACGCGCAGGCCGTCTCGCCCGGCACCACAATCCAGGCGCACGGCGGCACCGTCACGGTCAGTACGCCCACCACCGTGCCCACCACCCAGCCAGGCACCATCACCTCGCCGGCGACCACGCCGACCGTCCGGCAGGCGCCGCTCAGCACCGACGCCATGTCCTGGCTGCAACTCCTCATGGGCATGCTCGCGCCGGGTGTGCTCGCCGCTGCTGCCCTCTACCTCACGCGCGGGCGCTCCTTCCAATCCGCCACGGGCATGCTCTACCTCTGCGTGTCTTTCCTCTTCATCGGCGAAGTGCTCGCCCGCGGCCTCCTGCTCTTCCCCACGCTCGGCTAGCCACGGGCGAGGCGTCAGGACCCAGCATGCATGCCAGGGCGAATTCCGCATATGCGAGCCTTCCCTCATCCAAGGTTCGTCGCGGCCTTCAGGCTGCGTCCCGTCGCGCCCTTCACCAACCGCGTCCCCGCTCCCCGCCAGCTACTTTCCCCATCGGACATATCCCCGCGCATGCGACGCCGCAATTAACGCGCCCCATGCAGTCCGCGCCTCCTCTGTGGTTAGATGCGTCTGGCATAGCCGCTGTGGCGCCGCTCGACGCGGAGAGCTCCGCGCGACACGAAAGGTACGAGAAGGCATGACGCAGCCGCCCGCGATCAATCCCAAAATCTTCAGCGCATACGACGTCCGGGGTGTCTACCCCAACGATTTCAATGAAGAGGCCGCCTACCGCACGGCCCGCGCGATGGTGCAATTCCTCGACGTCGATACCATCGCCGTCGGGCACGACATGCGCCTCTCCTCGCCCGCCATCGCCGCCGCCGTCCTTCGCGGCATCATCGAGCAAGGCGCCGACGCCGTCGACCTCGGCCTGACCACCACCGACGAACTCTATTTCGCCGTCGGCAAGTACGGCTATCCCGGCGGCATCATGATCACCGCCTCGCACAATCCCGCCCAGTACAACGGCATGAAGATGTGCAAGGCCGAGGCAGTCCCCCTCAGCTCGGAGACCGGCGTGCAGGAGATCCGCGACCTCGCCATCTCCGGCGCCTACGCCACCCCGGCGCGCACCGGGCAGGTGACGCAGCGCGACGTGACGGACGCCTTCGTCGAGCACTGCCTCAGCTTCATCGACGTTGCCAACGTCAAGCCCTACAAGATCGCAGTCGACGCCGGTAACGGCATGGCCGGCATGATCATGCCCCGCGTCTTCCAGCATCTCCCCTGCGAGCTCGTCCCGCTCTACTTCGAGCTTGACGGCAGCTTCCCCAACCACCCGGCCAGCCCCATCGAACCGGAGAACACCGCCGAGCTGCGCCGCGTGGTCGTGGAGCAGCAGTGCGACCTCGGTGCGGCCTTCGACGGCGACGCCGACCGCATGTTCCTCATCAGCGAGAAGGGCCAGCTCCTCGGTGGCGACATGGTGACGGCGCTGGTGGCACAGAGCCTGCTACGTCGCAATCCGGGCGCAACCATCCTCTACAACTTGATCTCCTCGCGCAGCGTACCAGAAGTGATCGAGCGCAACGGCGGCAGGGCGATCCGCACCCGCGTCGGCCACTCGTTCATCAAGGCGCAGATGCGCGAGGAGAACGCGATCTTCGGCGGCGAGCACTCCGGCCACTTCTACTTCCGCGATAACTGGTACGCAGACTCCGGCTTGATCGCCTTCCTGATTGTGCTGGAGTTGATCAGCGTGAGTGGCCAAACCGTCTCGCAGTTGCTGGAGCCGATCGACACGCGCTTCCGCAGCGGCGAGATCAACAGCACCGTCAGCGAACCTAAGGCCAAGATCGCCGCCATCGAGGCGCATTACCGGACCGAGGGTGCGGCGATCGATCACCTCGACGGCATCACCATCGGTTTCCCGAGTTGGTGGGCCAACGTGCGCCCCTCCAACACGGAACCGCTGCTGCGGCTCAATGTCGAGGGCGACACGCGCGAGGAGATGGAGCGCGGACGCGACGAGGTGTTGGCGCTCATACGGCAGGCGTGATACCGTCAAGGCAAATCCGGTACCCTATCAGGAGGTAAACAGTGGGCGTCCTTTCGCGTTTCACCAACTACGTCAAGACCGTCATGAGCCACATCCTGGACCGCGCCGAGGATCCCGGCCAAGCGCTCGACTACTCCTATGAGAAGCAGCTCGAGCAGTTGCAGACGCTCCGCAAGAGCTTCGCCGACGTCGTCACCAGCAAGAAGCGCCTGGAGCTCCAAGAGGCGCAGCTCAACACGCAGATCGCCAAGTACGACGACCAGGCTCGCCTGGCCCTCGCCCAGGGCCGCGAAGACCTCGCCCGCCTCGCGCTCGAGCGCAAACAAGGCATGCAGGGTCAGATCGCCACCTTCGACCAGCAGATCGAGCAGCTCAACGGGCAGCAACAGAAGATCGACGTCCTCCAGCAGCGGCTGACCTCCCGCGTCGAGCAGTTCCGAACGCAAAAGGAAATGGTCAAGGCGCAGTATGGCGCGGCCCAGGCGCAGGTCAAGATCCAGGAGACCGCCACCGGCATCTCCGAAGACATGCAAGACGTCAACCTCGCCGTCCAGCGCGCGCAGGACAAGGTCCTCTCGATGCAGGCCCGCGCCAGCGCCCTCGACGAACTCACCGACTCCGGCGCGTTGCCCGAGATCGGCGCGACCGGCGACGATATCGACCGCCAGCTCGCCGCAGTCTCCAACCAATCGCAGGTCGATCAGCAGCTCGCCGCGCTCAAGGCGCAGTTGCAGCTCCCCAGCGCCCCTTCGGGACCAGCCCAGCTGCCGCCCGCCAGCACGCCGTCGCAGAACAGCTAGCATCCGTCCCAAGCGTGGGGTATGCTCACGGTGATCTCGCGCCATCGCTTTCCCGCGCTCACTACCATCAGGCGAGCGCCAAGCGACAGGTACGCCGTGCACCGTACTACAAGCAGCCGAGGAGCGAAACATGATCGTGCGCATCCTGGCCGACAATCAGTACCGCTTGACCGACGAGCAAATGGCCGAGGTAGATCGCCTCGACGACGCGCTGGAGGCCGCGCTGAACAACAACGACGCCGACGGTTTCCAGTCGTCCCTGCTCAGCCTCACCCAATACATCCAGCAGACCGGCGAGATCGTCCCGGTCGAAGAGATCATCCCCTCCGACGTGATCATCCCCTCGTCGGATATGTCCCTCGACGAGGCGCGCCAGCACTTCACCCCCTATACACATCACGCCGATCCAGCAATCGTGCCCCAGGGCGACGCCTAACCACGCGGCCTCAGAGGCGCCGGGCGACCAGGAACCCTTCCTGGCACTCGTCCAGCGCCTCTTGTCTCTCAGGGTGAAACCTGCCGCATACTACACACTGATGAGCGGCGCCTTGCCGCGATCTTCTCGATGGGAGACAAACCGTGCTGGGTTTTCACCAAACGCTCGCCGTACTCGTCCTGGTCGTCGGCGCGATCACCCTCATTCTCGGCATCACCTGCATCGTCCTCAGTCGCCGCAGCCCCACCGCCAGCGCAGGCGCCGCCATGGGCACCCTCGCCATCCCGCTCCGTATCTTCCGCTACGCGCTCTGGATTACCGCCGGCATCGGCGTCCTACAAGCCATCGTTGGCGGCATCCTCTTCCTTCAGGGAGACCGCCCCGGCGAGGGCCTGCACTTCGTCTACGGCCTGATCGTCCTCGGCGCCGTGCCCGTGGCCTACGTCTACAGCGATCAGAAGGATGTCCGCCGCGACGTCATCATCATGGCGATCGCCGCCGCCGCCGTCGTCGGCGCAGCCATTCGCGCCTTCGCCACCGGCCCGGCCTGACATCCTCACCAACCGAATCTCCACTCGCCGGCGCCGCAGCCGCGCATTGCCGAGTCTCGCGCCTGTTCTGCTCGATCGTTGCCGCACGCCCGGTAGACTGCAGTTGGCGTCCCCCGTGCGCCGCGATCCCTTGGCGAGCCAGTCCAGCGCGAAGTAGCCTCACCCCAGAAGCACCCTGCTCGATTCAGGATTCCCCGTGGCCCTCAGGCCACGAAGTCGGGCGAAGCCAGATCCACCTCACGTGAACTGCAGCGAAATATTCCCACTCTGCACGTGAATTGAGAGCGTGCAGGTTGGCGTCAGCGGAGTCGAGTGCGAGGTCACGGTGTCCACGTGCACCGACGCGCCCGCCCCGTTGCGTCCCGGCGACCCCGCCCACCCCGCGATCGTGACATTCCCCGCCGATGTCACCGCGTCCACCGTCACCGGCGCCGCCTTGGGCAGCGTCACGCTCGCGTTGCCCGAGGCGACCTGCAGATCGAGCGTCGCGCCGTTGCGCAGCGCGCCCGAAACGCTCGCATTCCCATTCTGCACGTCGACCAGCGAAGCCGCCGTCAACGACACCTCGCTCAGCTTGACCGCGCCATCGTGGACGGTGGTCGAGATGCTGCCGCTCACTCCATCCACCTCCGCGTCACCCGACTGCAGCAGCACCACCACGCTCGTCAGCCGGGGCACCGTCACCGTCACCGTCACGGCCAGCGAGACCCCGAGGCTCGCCGCCGCCGAGGTCTGCGTATTGATCGAGATCGCGTCGCCCGCCTGGCTCGTCGAAACCGCGACCTTCTGCAACGCGCTGCCGGCATCGCTCTCTGAGGCGGCGTGAGCGCTCACCTTCGCGGCCATCCGCACCTGCCCATCGTGACCTGTCACGATCCGCACAGTGGCCGCGTCGCTCTCGATCCGCAGCGCCGGAGCGCCCGACACACTCCAGCTTTGGCTCTTCGTCTCCGACGCACCCTGCGTGTTCGCAAAGCGAAACGCTAGGCCGCCGAGTGTCCCCACCAGCGCCGCGCAGAAAAGCACCAGCACCACCAACATACTGAGGCAGCCGCCTAGCATCCATGCGAACCACGGCGTCCCGCGCCGCTCGCGCCTCGGCGACCTACCCCACCGCATCGCCGGCCTCGTCGGTATGTCGCCCGCGTGCTGGGGCGCCGCAGACGAATCGACCCATGATCCGTAGGGACCGTTCCCCCGCCGCCCGTCCACTTCGAACCTCTCGTCACCGGCGAAGGGAGGAGTATTCCGTTGCATGCGGTTTCCTCTCCACCGGCTTGCTGATGAAAAGTGTGCGAAATATCCTATCCAAATACGCCGCATCGCCCGTGAAGTTGCGCCTCAGGTGACCCGCCTCGGGACGGAAACGTCACACTTCAACCACTGCTCCACTTTCCCGAACGCCTTCCGCGTGGCATACTAACGTGGCCTCAACAAGCGATTCGCACCGCCATTACTCACACTCGAACGGCTGCACACTCACCCGAAGACCGTTGGAGCGCAGATGACGACCTCCTCCCACCGCTACTCGCGCGCCAACTGGCGCCTGCTGCTCGAAGATCAACCTCGAAACGGCGCCGAGAACATGGCCGTCGACGAGGCCATCATGGATGCGGTGGCCGCGGGCACCGCGCCGCCGACGTTGCGGCTCTACCGGTGGGTGCCGCCGTCCCTCTCGCTCGGCAAGCGCCAGCCGCTCGGCGGCGTCCTCTTCGATCGCTGCGCCAACGACGGCGTGCACGTGGTGCGTCGCGTCACCGGCGGTCTCGCCATCCTCCACACCGACGAGCTCACGTACAGCATCGCCACCCTCCCGGATGACCCGCGCGCAGCCGGGGCGATCCTCGACGCCTACCGAAGCCTCAGCGAAGGGCTCGTAATTGCCCTCAGCCTGCTCGGTGCCCAGCCCGAAATGGCCCCCATCTCGCCCGGCGCGACGCACAGCGCGAGCGCCGTCTGCTTCGAGCAGCCCTCCGCCTATGAGATCTCCGTCGCCGGCAGAAAGCTGGTCGGTAGCGCGCAGGTGCGCCCGCAGGGCCGCGTCCTCCAGCACGGCTCGCTGCCGCTGACGGGCGACATCGGGCGAATCGTGGACTACCTGCGCTTCGACTCCGGCGACGAGCGCGAGGCCCTGCGTCAGCACCTCCATGCGCGTGCGACGACGCTCAGCACCGTGCTTCGCCACGACGTGCCCTTCGCCGAGGCCGCCGACGCTTTTCGCCGAGGCTTCGCCACCGCCCTCAACCTCGATCTCGAACTAGGCGACTTGACGTACGCAGAGCGATCGGCAGCGGAGCGGCTTGCCGAGGCGAAGCGCGTCGAGATCACGGGCGAGATACCGGTGAGTTGAACGGACCAGTGACACGTCCGAGTCTCGCAGCGTCGCGAGAGGTACTCCGCGGCAGGGGCAAGCGGACTCGTTTACGAGAAGCGGGAGCAACACATGGCTGCAAAAATTCGCATCGGCGTCATATTCGGCGGGCGCTCCGGCGAGCATGAGGTCTCGGTCGCCTCGGCGGCCTCGGTCATGAACGCGCTCGACGCCTCCAAATACGAGATCGTCCCCATCGGCATCACGCACGAGGGCCGCTGGCTGTCTGGCGCCGATCCCCGCCGCCTGCTCTCCGGCGCCACGATGGAAGACTCCGCGAGCGACGGCGGCGCGGTCACGGCGGTCGTCGTCACTGGCGATCCCACCCGCGAAGGGTTGGTG
The DNA here is from genome assembly GCA_963841205.1 of uncultured Chloroflexia bacterium. GTDB lineage: Bacteria > Chloroflexota > Ktedonobacteria > Ktedonobacterales > JADMIN01 > CAWAWP01. The sequence continues at coordinate 191,729 of CAWJCH010000015.1, forward strand.
CCCGCAGGCGATCCGACCGGCGACGCCTCCGCGAGCCACCTCGACATCGTCATCCCCGTCCTGCACGGCACCTACGGCGAGGACGGCACGCTGCAGGGCCTCCTCGAAATGGCCGGCCTGCCCTACGCCGGCTGCGGCGTGCTCGGCTCCGCGCTCGGCATGGACAAAGAAAAAGCCAAGCTCGTCTTCAAGGCCAGCGGCCTGCCGGTCGTTGACTGGACCACAGCCCGCCGCCACGAGTTCGAGCGCGACGCCGACGCCCTCTGCGACCGCATCGAGCAGCGCTTCCCCTACCCCATCTTCGTCAAGCCCGCCAACATGGGTTCCAGCGTCGGCGTCGGTAAGGCGCACGACCGCGACGAGCTGCGCGCCGCCCTCGCCACCGCCCTCGATTACGACACCAAAGCGCTGATCGAACCGGGCCTCTCCGTCCGCGAGCTCGAATGCGGCGTGCTCGGCAACGACGAGCCGATCGCCAGCGTCGTCGGCGAGGTCGTCTCCAGCAACGAGTTCTACGACTACCGCGCCAAATACGTGGACAATGCGTCGCGGCTCTTCATCCCCGCCGATATTCCGGCAGAAACGGCGACGTCCCTGCGCGAGATGGCCGTCCGCGCCTTCCTCTCCCTCGACCTCTCCGGCCTCGCCCGCGTCGACTTCTTCCTCGACAAAGACTCCGGCCAGCTCTACCTCAACGAGGTCAACACGATGCCCGGCTTCACCCAAATCAGCATGTACCCGAAGCTCTGGGAGGCGACCGGCATCCCCTACCCCGAGCTGCTCGACCGCCTGATCGCCCTCGGGTTGGAGCGCTACGCCGATAAGCTTCGCACCAAGACCTCCTACGCGCCGGAGGAGGCATGATGCCGCCCGACCACGAAGCGATCCTGGCCTCGGCGACGGCCCACGTCCGCGTAGCGTTGGCCCGCGACAGCAGCGGCCACGACTGGTGGCATATCGACCGTGTCACGCGCCTGGCGCGCACTATCGCCGACCGCGAGGGCGCCGATCCTTACCTCTGCCAACTCGCCGCCCTGCTCCACGACCTCGCAGACGCCAAGATCGCCGGCGACGAGGAGACTGGCCAGCGCGCCGTCCGCGCCTGGCTGAACGAGCAGCGCGTCGAGCCGGAGGTCGTCGCCCACGTCATGGAGATCATCGCCACCATGTCCTTCGCCGGCGGCAACCGCCCGCCGATGCGCACTCTCGAAGGTCGCGTCGTGCAGGACGCCGACCGGCTCGACGCCATCGGTGCCATCGGCGTCGCCCGCGCCTTCGCCTACGGCGGCTCGCGTGGCCGCCTGCTCTACGACCCTGCTGAGCAGCCCCAAGCCTACGTCGACAAGTCCGCCTATCACGCCAGCACAGCCTCCACCATCATGCACTTCCACGAAAAGCTGCTCCTGCTCAAAGACCAGATGAACACCACCTGTGCCCGCGAGCTGGCCGAGTCGCGCCACCGCTATATGCTGGCTTTCCTGGACGAGTTCGCCCGCGAGTGGGACGGCGACCGCTAACCCCACCACTACCCGCCGACAGGAGCTTTCACCCGCCATGCCGAACGCACTCATCTTCCTCGCCGCCGCCACCGGATTCGGCCTCGCCTACGCCGCTGCACCCGGCGCGGTGAATACCGAGGCGATCCGGCGCGGGCTGGCGCGCGGCGCGCGTTCGACCATGCTCGTCGAACTTGGCTCGCTCATCGGCGACTCCCTCTGGATGCTCCTCGCCCTCACCGGCGTCTCCCTCCTCGCCAATCAGCTTGCCGCGCAGGTGGTCATCGCCATCGCCAGCGGCTGCTTCCTGCTCCGCATGGCGTGGAACGCGCTCCACGACGCCTGGCTCGCCCGCCAGCCTGAGGCGCAAGGCAGCAGTATCCACGGTCGCGGCGACTTCGCCACCGGCGCGTTCTTCGGCCTCGCCAACCCCGTCGGCCTCGCCTTCTGGTCTGGCCTCGGCAGCAGCGCCGTCGCCCTGGGCGCCACCGGCTGGGGGCTGCTCTACTTCTTCGGCGGGTTCTTCATCGGCGCCTGCGTCTGGTGCTTCGGCCTCTCCACCCTGCTCGGCTGGGGACGTCGCTGGGTCCGACCCGGCCTCTTCCGCATCATCAGCGCGCTCTGCGGCCTCTTCCTCGGCTACCTCGGCTTTCGCCTGCTCTGGACCGCCGCCACGGACCTCCTCGACCGCTTCCCCATCTCGATTCGCGGCCTCCGGCACGCCGTCCCGCGCCTCTTCGCGATACAATAAGCAATCAAGTATCGCACATTGACCGCGCGCAACCTACATACGCCGCCGAGAACAGGATCTCCCTATGCCGCGCAGCAAGGCGTCGCCGACGCTGATAACCGGCCTCACCGCCGAGCCACTGGACGTCGAGCTTAAGGAGCCGTTCACCATCGCCACCGGCGTGCTCACCGCCGTGCGCAACGTCCTGGTCCGCGTCACCTTGGCAGACGGCACGGTTGGCCTTGGCGAAACCGCACCCTTCCCACCCAGCGGTGGCGAATCGCAAGAGACCGCCCTTGCCGCCATTCGCGGTATGCGGCAACTACTCGTCGGAAGTTACGCCGCTAGTTGGCGAACACTGGCCGCCCGCCTCACCGCCAGCTTCGAGCACCAGGAGACCGCCCGTGCCGGCGTTGAGATGGCCGTCATCAACGCCTTCGCCACCTCGCTCGGCATCCCGCTCTACACCTTCTTCGGCGGCGCGACCTCCCAGGTCGAGACCGACCTCACCATCCCCATCGAAACGCCAAGTCACATGGGCGAACTCGCCCGCGACTACGCCCGGCGCAAGATCGCCACGCTCAAGCTCAAGGTCGGCACAGATGTCCAGAAGGACCGCGATCGCGTCCTCGCCGTCGCCGAGGCGGCGCCCGGTAGCGCCCTGATCCTCGACGGTAACCAGGGCTTCACCCCCACCGAGGCTATCGAGCTGATCGCCTCCCTCGCCGCCGAGCACGTCCGCCCAATCCTCTTCGAGCAGCCGACCCATCGCCACGACCTCGAAGGGCTGCGCTTCGTCACCGAACGCGTCAGCGTACCCGTCGCCGCCGACGAGAGCGTCCACACCGCCGCCGATGCCCTCCGCGTCGCCAGGATGGGCGCCGCCAACGTCGTCAACATCAAGCTGATGAAGTCGGGTATCGTCGAGGCGCTCGACATCGCCGCCGTCTGCCGCGCGGCGCACATCGACCTCATGATCGGCGCGATGGTCGAGACCCGCCTGGGCATCGCCGCCGCCGCGCACCTCGTCGCCGGCCTCGGCGGCTTCCGCTTCATCGATCTCGACACGCCGATGCTCCTCGCTGGCGACCCCTTCACCGGCGGCTACGAGCAACATGGCATGACCTACCGCCTGGATGGCGTGAGCGCCGGCCTCGGCGTCACGCAGGCTGGCTGATAGCGCCCGAACCCGCGTCGCCACCTCCTTCGACGCCAGGTGCGACGCCGTTTGGCCCGATCGCGCGCCGCGTCCTCTCGATTGGTATAGGTCTTGCAGAGTCTCCGTAGGTTGAGCTAAGGCGCACACCGGCTCCGCGACAGACTCGGAGTGGCGCCCAATGGGCGGGAGGGCTCGTGTCAACTACCCCCTAGCTAAAGCTAGGGGCTTGCAACTGGGGAGGATCACCCCGTCGCCTTCAGGGAGCGTTGCCTATGCCTGTCGTCCCAGGTTCCTCCGCATCCCCTCCCCGGTTCGCATCGGGGGGCCGGTTGACCACCAGCGTGGGGCTGTCCGGCCTTGCGGCCACTGTCTCGCGCTGTTGCCAGCGGTAGGTACGACGCTCGCGGTTACTCCGCGTGATAGGTGCTCATTCTCGCACAGGCGTGCACAAGTGGAAGTCGAGTAGCACGAAAGGAGACGGCCATTCCTCCCCCTGCCTGAAGGCAGGGGTATCCTGGCCGGACAGTAGATGAATTTGTATAACTCGTCAGACACATCCAGTAGCGGCGAGGCCGCTGCCGCGCGCGTCCGCATCCGGCGCGGCGCGCGGGCGGTTGGACGCGACGGTGACCTCGGCAGCGTCCAGCAAATCGTCGTGGATCAAGAGACCGGCGAGCTGCGCGGCATCGTCGTCCAGCGCGCGAGCGACGGCGCCGAGTTCGAGCTGCCCGTCGACCTGCTGACCCGCGCCACGAGCCGCGAGGTGCGCGTCAATCTCGCCGCCGCCGACCTGGGCCAGCGCCCAGACGTCGCGCACCCCTACAACCCAGACCAGTACGTCCCCGTGCAGCCCGGCGACACGGCGCCGCGCGTCCAGGCGACCCGCACCGCGCGCGACACCGATCACCCTGTCGTCACCAGCGTCGGACAGGATGCCGCGGACCTGATCGCGCCGCCAAACGCGCGCTCCGCCACCGACACCGCGGTCGGCCAGGCGGAGTCTTCCACTTCACCTGAGAGCAGCTCGGCGCAGCGGAGCGACCTCGCCATGCCGCACTCGCCAACCCGATCAGCTGGTGCATCCGATGCTGGGATGGGCGAGCAGAACATCGACACCATCCCGCGCCATGATGCCGCCCGAACCGACTTGCGCGCGGAGACGGAGGTACCCGCCCCGGCGCGCAGCGAGAGCGCATCGCCGAGCGTCACCGGCGAACTCATCGGCGGCAAGCCCTCGACCGGCGGCATGGGCGAGGCCTCCGCCGTCCCCGGCTCGACCGTTCCATCGCAGGGCGCCCCCGGCACGTCCGGCAACGAAGCACCGCCCGCCGCCTCGGCCGCGACGTCCTCCGCCACAGGGGACGACCTCAGCGACCTGACCGACGACGAACTGAGCAACCCTGACGCCGCGCTGATCAGCCCCCGACCCGGCGCCGAGGCTCGCATCGCCCGTCAGTTCACCAGTGCGAGTCCGTTTGCCGAATACGCAGATGAGCGCGCCGAGCCGACGCAACAAGAGCGCGCGGGCATGCAATCCGCCTTCAGCACGGCGACCAACACTTCCGCCGACGATACCTACGTCGACCGCGCCCCCGAGTCTCTCGCCCCAGACCGCGCCAGTCAAAACCCGCCAAACGCGACGGCCGCCAACGAGCGGCACCTCACCGGCAGCCAACTGGCACACGATGAGCCGTCGTCTACGACGCCCGACGCCGCCGATCTCATCGAGCGGCTACCCGACGAAAGCCTCCTCGCTAGCTACCGGGGCGGCCTTGGTCGCGTCGAGTCGCGAGAACCCAACGCGGGCGGGCGTCAGTCGCTGCTCGCCACCTCAAAGGCGACGCTCGCCTCATGGCTCGAGCCGGCCCCCGCGAAGGCGGGCCTCGTCGCGGCCGTCGTCGCCGGCGACATCGCGCTCCGCCTGCTTGGCGCCCGGCGCATGCGCGCCTTCGAGCGCGGCGCACTGCTCGGTGCGGCGCTCGCGCTCGCCTTCGCCCCGATGCCTGGCTCGCGCCTCCGCGCCCGGATAGTCGAGGCCACAGACCGTATACGCCCGCGAGCGGCCTAGCCGTTCACTCCCCACGAAGCGCGCACCGGGCACCCAAGCGGCGCGCTTCCCGTTTTGCCCCGCGCTCGATTGCTCACACGGCACCAACTTGGGCCGCCCGCGTCTGCCCCGACTTCGCGAAGGAATTGCCCCGGCCCAGTGAATTTTGACGATAGAGCGCGGGCATCCTCGCGCCCGGTGTATCGACTGACACTCCACGGGGGCAAAAGCCCCATGGGTTCTCAGGCTACGGGTCTGATGGGATGATTGTATCCACCCCTGCCCGTTCGCGCCCGAAGGCGGTGCCCCCGCCCAAGCGGACGTTGCAGGCATCGCCAGGCGAGCTAGGCTCTCGAAGAAACGCTGGCTCAACCGCATGGCACCGCGTCCAAGGCCCGTTGCTGCTTTTGCCCGTGGGAACGATGTACCACGGAACCGGCAAACAGCATGCACTTGGCGAGGTGCAAAGAGTCCGCTGAGGTCGTCTGCCTGATGGGCAGGAAAACGGCAATGCCACCAGGCTGTGGGCGAAAGCCCTGGACGCCGCACCGCCCGGGTTAACACCCAGCGGCTTGCGGCGGGCTAAAGCCCTTTTCTGTCAAACTCCATCAGCCGAGGCGCCACTGCACCGACAACTCCCCATCACGGGTTGCCATCACCCCTCCCCTCGCTCCACCACCCGCACCTCCGCCCCCATGCTCGCCAGCTCCGCGAAGAACGATGGGTAGCTCTTCGCCATCGCGTCCGCCCCCGTGATGGTCAGCCCATCACGGCTGCGCAACGCCACGATCGCCAGCGCCTGCGCCAGACGGTGATCGTGGTGTCCCGCCACCGTCGCGCCGCCCGCAATGTCCCCCGGCCTCCCATGCACGACGATGGCATCCGAGTACGGCACCACGTCGCGCCCCGCTCGTCGCAGTTCGTCGCTGAGATCGTAGATGCGGTCGCTCTCCTTCAGCCGCAGCGTCGCCACATGCTCGAAACGACTCTCCCCGTCGGCGAAGCAAGCCGCCGCCACCAGCGCGGGCACGCTGTCGATGCACGCATCCCCGTCGATGATCGCGCCCCGCAGCCTTGACCCACCGGCAACCAGCACGGATTCCGTGCCACCCGCACCGTCCGACTCACTATCCACAGCTGCGCCCAGCGCGCGCAGTGCCCCGATCAGCGCTGCCACGTCCTCGTCCTGCGTCGGCAGGTGGCCGAGCCGCACCGACCTCCCCGCGGCCAGCGCCACCGCCGCCAGCGCCGCCGCGCTCGGCCCGTCCCCCGGCACCTCGAACTCGCTCGCCGCATATCGCTGCCCGCCCGGCACTACAAACCGCCGCATAGCTGCCGATGCCTCAACGCGAATCCCGGCGCGTTCGAGCGCGCGCACCGTCGTGCGGACCAGCGGCGCCGAGCGCAACGCCCCCGTCACCGTGATCTCGAGTCCCTCCGGCAGCAGGGGGGCCAGGTACAGCAGCGCGCTGAGATACTGCGAGCTCCTTTCCCCGGAGATCGAGACCGCGCCGCCCTGGATATGCCCTCCGCGCAGCGTGATCGGCAGTAGCCCTTCCTCGTCCTGCGCTTCGCTCCGCACCCCGAGCTGCCCCAGCGCCGCCAGCAGATCGGCGTTCGGGCGCCGCCCCAGCGACTCGGGATGGTCCGTCTCAAAACGCACCTCCGGCAGAAGCGCGCCGATCCCCAGCAAGAGCCGCAGCACCGCCCCCGCGTTGCCCGCCTGAATCACGCCTCCCTCCGCCAGCTGTGGCCGCCCCGCGACGCCTTGCACCCGCACCTGCCAGGTCGCCCCGTCCGATGCATCCCGCTCCCACGAGACCTCCGCGCCGAACGCCCGCATCGCGCCCACCAGCACCGCCGTATCCTCGCTGATCGCCGGGTTCCGCACGACGCTCTCCCCCTCGGCCAGCAGCGCGTTCAGCAGATAGCGCAGCGTGTAGTACTTCGAGCCCGGCGCGGCGGGTGTCCAGACGTTACCCCGCTCCGCCGCGGCTCTCGCCCCTCGAACGAAAACGACGCGTGGCGGACTCACAATTGGTGGAATCAGTTCTAGTCCCATCGGAATCCTCACCCGCACCTGCCCACATTGCGTATCCGTCAGCACGCATCCTGCCGGGCTTGCCGCCGCACGTCGCGCCACCTAGCGAGAATGAGGAAGAGGTCCGTCACCTGCCACTACTGACCGACCGACCGCATCCACACGTGTCCGATGCGCCGCTTCGGCGCGGGCGCCTCCTCATTGTAGACGATGATCAGATGATCGTGGATCTGTTCGTCTCGCTCCCGTGTGACGACGAGCGCTTCCCCGTGCAGGTCGCCTTCAACACCGGCCAGGCGCTCGCCCTCGCCGCCCGCGATTTCCCCCCCCGTGACGGATCTGCTCGACGTCTCGCTGCCGGGGCCGAGAATGTCGTGACCGTCGAGCGGTTGCGCGCCATCTCAGGCTACCCCCGGGTTGCCCGTTGCGCTTTGCTCCGGCCACGAATGGCTCGACGCACTCGCCACCGCGACGGGCGCCGTCGCCGCCTATCGCAAGCCCTTCAATCTCGATGCCATTGTCGCTCTGGTCGCGCGCTACGTCCAGCGCACCCCGGCGTAGCGCACCGTGCGCTCTCCGCCCGCCAGCCGCGACGCCTCCAGCATCCGTTGTATACTGCACGCGCGAATCTCTTGAGATAGGTGACGGCGACGTGAGCGCGACAATTTTGGACGGACGCGCGCTGGCCTCCGCGATGCGCGTGCGGCTCAGCGGCGAGGCGGCGCGCGTCGCGGAGCTGCGCGGTCGCCGCGCGAAACTCACCCTCGTCGCCGTCGGCGACAACCCCTCCGCCGCGCTCTACGGCGGCCAGATCGTGCGCACCTGCCTGCGCGTCGGCCTGGATTGCGAGGTGATCGCACATCCCGCCACCACTTCCGAGGAGGCCGTGCGCGCCGAGATCGCCGCCCTCGGCGCCGACGACGCGGTAGACGGCGTCGTCGTCCTGCTGCCGCTGCCTCGCCACATACGCCAGCGCGTCATCATGGAGATGCTCCCCGCGGAGAAGGATGTAGACGGCCTGGGGCCGCGCAATGCGGGCCGTTTGATGCTCGGCTTCCCCAGCTTCGTCCCCAGCACCGCCGACGCCGCGCTCGAGTTGCTGCACGAGTCGGAGATCGCCTTGCAGGGCAAGAGCGCCGTCGTCATCGGGCGCAGCAACGTCGGCGGCAAGCCTGCGGCGTTGCTCTTCCTCCGCGAGAATGCCACCGTCACCCTCTGCCACAGCAAGACACAGGATCTCGCCGACATCACCCGCCAGGCCGACGTGCTCTTCACCAGCGTCGGCAGGCCGCACTCCCTCACGGCGGAGATGGTCAAGCCTGGCGCCGTCGTACTCGACGCCGGCCTCAACACGCTCGACGGCCAGCTCGTCGGCGACGTAGACTTCGCGGCAGTCCGCCAGGTCGCCGGAGCGCTGACGCCATCGCCGGGCGGACTCGGCCCGCTCACCCACCTCATCCTGCTGCGCCATACTCTGATCGGCCCCACCTGAGTCGCACGCTTGCGCCAACGCACCACTCTTTCGCGCCCACCGCGCCCACCGCGCACCCCGCGCAGCCCGCCGCCCATCGTCCACTCTCACGAAAAGGTCATATTTCCGCATGGATGAAGATGCGAATCGGCGCCAAACCTCACGATCTACGCACGCCGAGCGAGGCGAGGGCAACCGCAACAAGCGCGGCGTGCCAACGCACCGGCCCAAAAGCAGCGGCGCACCGGACCAAACGCCGTTCATGGCGCAACGCAGGCGCGCCCGCAAGCCCGCCGTCGATGTCGACGCCCTCTTGCGCCACGCCAACGATCCCAATGTGGACCTCCTCGCCGAGGCCGAGCAAGAGCTCGCCGCCGCGCAGAACAACGCCCTCGCCAGGGCATCCGCCGCGCCTCTCGACCTCGCCAACATCGCCACGCTGCGCGCCCTCCTCCAGCGACACGGTCTCCGCCCCAACAAGGCCTTTGGCCAGCACCTCCTCGTCGATCGTGCCGCCCTCGAATCCATCGTCGCCACCGCGGACGTGCAGCCCGATGAGAACGTGATCGAGGTCGGCTCCGGCACCGGCGTGCTCACCGTCGAGCTGGCGCAGCGCGCGCATCGCGTCGTCGCCGTCGAGATCGACCGCAACATCCTACCCGTTCTCCACGAGACCACCGCGCGCTTCCCCAACGTCGAGATCGTCCCGCGCGACCTGCTGGATGTCGATCCGAGCGCCGTCTTCGGCGACCAGCCCTACAAGCTCGTCGCCAACCTCCCGTACTACATCACCGCGCTCACCCTGCGCCACTTCCTCGAAGCCGACAACCCGCCGCGCCGTCTCGTCGTCCTCGTCCAGAAGGAAGTCGCCGAGCGCATCACCGCGCGCCCCGGCGATATGAGCCTCCTCGCGCTTAGCGTCCAGTTCTTCGGCACGCCGCGCCTGGTCGCCATCGTCCCCGCTGCCTCCTTCTATCCCTCGCCCAAGGTAGACTCCGCCATCATCAGCGTCGAGCTCTTCGCGCAGCCGCCGCTCAGCGGCGAGGCGCGCGAACGCTTCTTCGGCCTCGCCCACGCCGGATACGCCGAGCGGCGCAAGCAACTGCACAACAGTTTGGCCCGCAATCTGCGTATCCCCCAAGAGACGGTGGCCGCATGGCTCGAAGAGGTGGGCATCGAGGCCTCGCGCCGCGCCGAAACCCTCTCCGTCGAGGAGTGGCTCCGCCTCACCAACGTCGTCGGGGCGCACAACCGCACCGTCGGCCTCACCCCCGACAACGCCGGTTGACCACTCGCCCGGGCCACCGCGAGCAAGGAGGTTCCCTATGCGCGACCCATCGCCGCGCCGTATACTCCGAACGCGCCCAACGCGGCGCGAGGCGCTGCTCAAGCGCGTGCTGCTCTGGGGCATCCTGGCCCTCGCCGCGGCCATGGCAATCGTCGCGATCAGCGGCCTCTCCGAGCGTGCCAACGCCGAGGCGCAGGTGGCCGCCGCCCAGGCGCGCAACGCCGCGTTGCAGCGCACCATCGATCAGACCACCCAGGCCCTCGCCACGGCGAAGTCCGACGACGAGATCGAGCGCGCCGCGCGCCGCTGGGGCTACGTCCGCCCGGGCGATCAGACCGTCGTCATCGTCAACGGCCCATCAAAGTAATCGAGACTGCACTTCAGCTCCCGCGAGCACCCGGAGGCAGTTCGTGAGGAGGCGGGAGTGCAGCGCGCAGACACCGGTCACGTATCAGCCCTTGGTGAGTCGGACGATCAGCCGCAACAGGTAGAGCCCGGCCTCTGGCGCATCCCCCTCCCGCTGCCGTTCGCCCTGCGCTCGGCCAACGTCTACCTCATCGACAACGGCGACGCCACCTGGACGCTGCTCGACGCCGGCTTTGGCCTCCCCGCCGACGAAGCCGCGCTCCACGCCGGGCTCGCCGCCGTCGGCGTCTCCCTCGCGGACGCCACCGCCCTGATCCTCACCCACGCCCATCCCGATCACATTGGCCTCTCGCGACCCATCCACGAAGCCAGCGCCGCGCCCGTCTACCTGCTCGCCGGCGAAGAGACGGCGATGTACCGCGTCTGGTCCACCCCCGACGATCCCACCGGCGACCCGCTCGACGCCGTCGCCGCCATGTACGCCGCCAACGGCATGACCGCCGAAGAGGCCGCCGGCTCAACCAGCGTCACCAAGCGCTTGCGCCGCATCCTGCGCGTCGCGCCCCGCTCAGCGACCCATTCGCTACACGACGGCGATGATCTCCACCTCGGCGCCCACACCTACCGCGTCATCTGGACCCCCGGCCACTCCGATCACCACATGTGCCTGCTTCGCGAAGACGGCCTCTTCTTCAGCGGCGACCACGTCCTGCCAGGCATCACGCCCAATATCGGCTGGTATCCCGATGCGCGCCCCGACCCGCTCGGCGACTACCTCGACGCCCTGCTCAAAGTGCGCGACCTGCCCGCGCGCCTCGTGCTGCCCGGCCATCGCCTGCCCTTCGCGGACCTTGCGAAGCGCGTGGACGAACTACGCGACCATCACCGAGAGCGAGGCGACCAGATCTTCGCGCTCCTCGTCGACCACCCCGACGGCGCGACCGCCACCGCCGTCGCGACGCTGCTCTTCGGCGACCGCCTTCGCGACGCCGACGACCGCCGCTTCGCCGTCGTCGAAATGCTCGCCCACCTCGAACACCTCCGTCTCACCGATCGCGCCTCCCGCGAGTCCCGCAACGGCACGGTAATCTACCGTGCCGTCGAGACCGCTCTCACGCTTGATCCCGCCCTTGCCTCGTAGCATCCGCCAACCAACCGGCTACAATCACACCGCTCGGTGAACGTGCCACCATCGTACTCAGTCCGCGAGCAGTGACGGAGCGTGACCTATGCTCGTCTGCCCGATCTGCGAGCTCGCCCTGACGCGCGAGGGTCCACGCTACCACTGCCCCAACGCCCACAGCTTCGACATCGCCCGCGACGGTTACGTCAACCTCCTCCGCGTGCCCTATCCCGGCGACACCCGCGCCATGCTCCAAGCGCGCCGCGCCTTCCTCGACGCCGGCCACTACCGCCCCCTCGCCGCTGACATTGCCGCCCACGTCCGCGACCACCTCTGCGCCAACACCGCAACTCCCGCCGTCCTCGACATCGGCTGCGGCGAAGGCACCTACATCGCCACCGTCGCCGGCGCACTTAACGCAGCCAACATCCCCGCCACCTGCTTCGGCCTCGACGTCGCCAAAGACGCCGTCAGCATGGCGGCCAAACGTCACCCAGGCGTGCAGTTCCTCGTCGCCAACACCAGATCGCGCCTACCCTTCGCCGCCGCCTCGCTCGGCACTCTGCTCTGCGTGTTCGCGCCCCGCAATCCCCAGGAGTTCGCCCGCGTCCTCGCCCCCGGCGGACTCTTCCTCGTGGCCATGCCCTCGCCGCAACACCTGCGCGAAGCCCGCGCCGCCTTCGGCCTCCTCGACGTCGAACCCGAAAAGGAGCGCCACATCCAAGCGCAATTCGCCGGCGATTTCATCCTCGCCGGCACCGAACCCATTGAGTACACCCTCACGCTCACCGGACCCGACCTGGCGAACCTGATCCTGATGTCCCCCAGCGCCCGACACGTCGCCCCCGCCCAGCTCGACCGCGCCCGCAATGCCGATCAGTTCGCCGTCACCGCCAGCTTCGTCGTCCAGCGCTACCGTCGCCGCACTGCCCCACCTTCGTACTAACAGCACGAACGGGTGCGATAGACCTGAGCCTTCGCCTGGCCTTCCGGCACAGACGTGGCGTGGAAAGGACCTACCCTCATATGCCTCTGCCCCCCTCGCCCCGCAGGGAGAGGCGGGGGTCTCCCGCGAGCGGGGGCTTTTGGGGGGTGAGGGTCACGCCCCGCTCACGCGCTCACGATCACCGTCGTCCCGATGCCTGCCCAGCCGAAAAGCCACTTCGCCGCGGCGGTCGTCATATTCACGCAGCCGTGGCTGCCGTCCTCCCAGGTGCCGTCGGGCGAGGTATGCGGCACGTTCGTTCCCGGCCCAAACGCATGCCGCCACGGCGCATCATGAATGTAGTAACCCTTGTCGCGAAAATACAGGGCATAGTTGACGTGCTCCGGCGAGTAATAGAACGGCGATCCTGGCCCCCACGGCGAGTAGAACGTCGTATCCTGCACCCTCTCCGAGATCGAATAGGTACCCTCAGGCGTCGGCAGCCACGCTTGCCCCGTCGTCACTGGATTGGCGAAGACCATCTTCCCGTCTGCATACGCCCATAACCACTGCTGCGAGATGCTTATGAGGATCACCTTGCCGCCTACATGAGGTATGCCAGCACGCGGCGTTGGCACGTACAGCCCCTTGACGACACAGTCCACTCGATTGTCGTAAGCGTGCACCTCGTACCCCACCTCGTAGGAATCCGCGAGCTGCTGCGGTGTCATCGTCACCGACGGCTGCGGCGGGACGTGGCACGGCAGCCGCGTATACGTCGGTGGCCCGCTAGAACGCGGCGGCGGCAGCGTCGCCGTCGCCGTCGCCGTCGCCGTGGGCTTCACGACCGTCCGCGCCGCCGAGACATGCGACGCGGCAACCACCCCACCACCGCCAAGCGCCGCGACACACACCACGGCGAGGATCGCGATCATCACGGGACGCAACCTATGCCTCCGCGCCTCCGCACCACCTACACCGCGCTGCGGAGTTTCCCCCACGCCATCGCTTCCGGACGAATCAACCGCCATCGTCGCCCTCGCGGCACGCCGCCTACAACGCTCGCCAGCCCTCAGACGCATCATTGTACCGGGCGATAATTCCAGACGCGCAACGAGGCCCAAAAGTCGTAGAGTCATCGCGGTCGATAGCGCCCGTGAGCTATACCGCCCGCTGATCCCCAACTAGCCACATGTGCATGTGCATCCGGCGGGCCACTGTCCCCTTGCATCGCCGTCGCGCCTGCCATAGTCCGCTCGCGCCACGCTACCGACGGTCGAACTGCCGCTCCAACGCCGACAAGCTCAGATGCACCATCGTCGGGCGCCCATGGCAGCAGCTCTGATGCCCCTCCGCGCCCTCCAACTGGTGGATAAGCTCGCGCTGCTCCTCCGGCGACAGTGTCTGCCCCGCCTTGATCGCCGCCTTGCAAGCCACGTTCGCCAGCGCGTGCTCCTCCCAGGTTTCGCCGTGGCTCGCCGCCTCCGCGTCCGCCCCCGCCAGCTCGATCAGCAGCTCGCGCACCGTCTGCCCGCGCGGCAACGACGCCAGCGCCGCCGGCAGCGCCCGCACCAGCACCGTCCCCTCGCCAAACGGCTCCAGCTGAAAACCGATAGCCCCCAACTGCTCCAGGTGCCCCTCCACCGCCTCCCACTCGCCCGGCGCCAGCTCCACCGGCAGCGGCTCCAGCAACATCTGCGAGGCCGGCGTCCGTGCGCGCCACTCGCTCAGCATCTTCTCCAGCAGGATGCGTTCGTGCGCCGCGTGCTGGTCCACCAGATACACGCCGTCCGGTCCCTCCGTCATGATGTAGCTCTGCGAGATCTGCCCCAACACCCGCAGCATCGGCAGTTTCCTGCCGCCGACCGGCGCATCGGCCCGCTCGCCCGGCACCGCGAATCCGTTCGCGCGCTCGCCCCCCCATGCCTCGCCACCCCACTGCGCCGCCGATCGCTCTCCACCACTCCACAGCGCCGCCTGCTTCCCGCCACTCGACGCCGAAGCCGCCTCACCACTCGTGCTCCCGCCCGCGCCCCAATCCGGGATCGCGAAAGCCCTCGGCGACACACTCGGCGTCTCCGCCGTCGCGATCACCGCCTCCCGCACCGCCTGCTGCACCAGCGCATACACCCGCCGCTCCTGCAGGAACTTGATCTCCGTCTTCGCCGGGTGCACGTTCACGTCGATCTCCGCCGGGTCGACCGCGATCTGAATCACCGCGACGGGATGCCGCCCCGTCAGCAGCAACGAATGATACGCCTCCTCGACGGCGAAGCCCAGCGTCCGGCTCTGCACCCAGCGCCCGTTGACGAAGAACGAGAGATACTGCCGCGTCGCTTTATAGCACGACGGACGGCTCACGTACCCGTGCACCCTCGGCAGCGCCGCCTCCGTAGCCGCAGCACCCGCCGAGCCCTCTCCGCGTTCGCCCGCCTCCGTCTCCGCCAGCGGGATCATCTGCTCCGCCACGCCCAATCCATATGCCGCCGCAATCGCGCTCAGCAGCCGTCCGTCACCTGGCGAGCGGAACACCTCGCGCCCCTCGCTCACAACCGCGAAGCGCACCGCCGGGAACGCCAATGCATATTGCTGCACCAGATGCGTCGCGTGCCCCGCCTCGGTCGTCCGCGTCTTCAAAAACTTCAGCCGCGCTGGCAGCGACCCGAACAGATCGCGCACCGTCACGCTCGTCCCGACCGCCGCGCCAGCCGGCGTCACTGCGCCGACCGCGCCTTCGTCCACCTCAAGCTGCGCCCCGAACGCCGCCTCACGCGGACGACTCACAAGCGCCACCCGCGAGACCGCCGCGATGCTCGCCAGCGCCTCGCCGCGAAAGCCCAGTGTCCGTATGCGCTCGAGATCGTCCAACCGGCTGATCTTGCTCGTCGCGTGTCGCGCCAACGCCAACGGCAGCTCATCCGCCGGAATCCCGCGCCCGTCGTCCGTCACTCGCAGCAGTTGTAGCCCGCCGTTCACCAGCTCCAACCGGATCGACCGCGCCCCCGCGTCCAGCGCGTTCTCGACCAGCTCCTTCACCACCGACGCCGGCCGCTCGACAACTTCCCCAGCGGCGATCTTCGCGGCGACCTCCGCCGCAAGCTGTCGAATCGGCATCGCGCCAGTCCCCTCCATATGCCCACATGATGCCCACATGATGCCCACATGCGAATGCCCGTTCCGGCAGTCGCCCACATTGTACTCCACGCCCGCCCGCCACCGACATGCTGGCGGCAAGATGCCCACCCGTCGATTGCCTGTGTCGCGCATTCCCCTTGCACCCCACCGCGCTACGTGATACTCTTTGGATAGAATACTTGTTCTTTTCCAATCGAGCGCCGTCCGCGCCTGGACCTCCGCCCCGGTCCTCCAGCGGCGCGGCCGTCAACAGGTTGTGGGGTCGCCACGACACGTCGAGCCCAATCCCTCCCCGAACCGAAGCTCGCCCTTCACCGGAGTCAGCGCAGGAAGCCGCGGGGTTTGAACCCCAGCGGAGGAATGCGCCGCTGCCCGCGCGCGGTGTCACACTGACTGACAATATCGCTCAATCATGCCACACTGGCCCTATGAAGCAAACGCTGCTGGTCAAATTGGCCCCGGAGCCGGGACACCACGCCGCCCTCCTGCGGACGCTGGAGGCATTCAACGCCGCTTGCAACGCGATTGCCGAGGTCGCGCACGAGCACCGCGAGGCGAATAAACTGGCGTTGCAACGGCTCGTCTATTACGACATCCGTGAGCGGTTCGGCCTCTCGTCGCAGATGGCGATCCGCGCTCTTGCCAAGGTGAGCGAGGCGTACAAGCGCGACAAGCAGATCAGGCCGGCGTTTCGCGCGCATGGGGCCATGACCTATGACCAGCGCATCTGCTCGTTTCCCACTCCTGACCGGGTTTCGCTGCTGACTTTGGACGGACGGGTGATCGTGCCCTTCCGCTTCGGAACGTATGCTGGAGGCATGCTACAACGGACGCGCGGCCAATGCGATTTGCTCTACCGAAAGCGGAGCGACACCTTCTTCCTCGCGATCACGGTGGACGCGCCCGCACCGACGCCTGATGAGGCGAGCGAGTACCTGGGCGTTGACCTGGGCGTGATCACGCTGGCTGCCACCTCGGATGGCGAGTTCCTGAACCACGCCACCGGCCCCAAGCATGCCCAGGTCAATCGGGTGCGCGCGAGGTATGGCCGTTTTCGGCAGAAGCTCCAGGAGAAGGGGACCAAGAGCGCCAAGCGGCTGCTCCGGAAGCGGAGCGGGCGAGAGAAGCGTCTTGCGCGTGATGTGAACCATTGTTTGTCGCAAGGCCATTGTCGGCACGGCGAAAGGCACCCAGCGTGGGATTGCGCTTGAAGACCTGAAAGGGATTCGAGAGCGCGCTGGGAAAACGGTTCGGAAACGCCGGCGGAGAGTGCTGCACAGTTGGGCCTTCTTCCAACTCCGGGCCTTCATCGCCTACAAAGCGGCATTGGCCGGTGTCCGGGTCGTCTACGTCACCCCGGCCTATACCAGCCAGACGTGTAGTCGCTGTGGGCATTGCGCGAAGGCCAATCGTCGTGTCTCAATCCAAGTTCCTCTGTGTCTCGTGTGGATACTCTGCCCATGCGGACCTGAACGCGGCGGTCAACATTGGCCGCCGGGCGGCTGTCATACCGCCAGACGTGGCGCCCCTCGCGGGGTAGCTGCAAGCCGTCGGGCTTCAGCCCGTGCGGTCTATGACGAGAACCATCCTCGTTGATCAGTGCTCAGCTCCGCTCGCAAAGCGGACATGCGCAACCCCACCTGCTCCCGTTCAGGCCGCATCCCTCCCCGAAGAATCCGCCGAATTAACGAAAAAGCGGAAGGAAACGGAAATGATCACGCCCTCCGCCCGTGACTACTCCAACCACGCCAATCCGCTTGAATTCACGATTTCCGCCTCTTATTCACCCGCCGCCCAACACCACCCGACCATCGTCCCTCCACACCCGAAGCGTCACCCCCGATCCTCCTTACTCTCGATTTCTCCAGCCCTCAGAGCCATCCTCTCGCCGCCAAACCACCCATTTCCGCCCCCGCCAACCTTCGTCCTCCACCCACCCCACCGCCTTGCCGTCTCTCCCGCCGGCAGTGTCCCAGCGCCCATGGCCCTCGCCACGCGAGCCATCATCGGGCTATAGTACCTTCGCAGAGCTACGCGCTGGCAACGGACCCACACAGGTCCACGTTTCACGCCAGGTCACGAAGCAAGATTCGCCCCGGCCTTCAGGCCGGGAAGCCGGGACCCTGACACGCCGTCAGCGCCCCCGTCACACATCGACCGCACCTGTTACGTAGTCCCATCAGCAAGGAGAGACCATGGCGACCGCAGAAGCGCTGCCCAAGCGCAGCGACGTAGCGCGCGAAAACACCTGGGAGCTCGAAAGCATCTTCCCGAGCGACCTCGCCTGGGAGGCGGACTTCACCCGCCTCACCGCCATGCTGCCCGAGGTACGCTCCTTCCAGGGCCGGCTCGGCGAGTCCGGCGATATCCTGCTCCGCGCCATCCAGGTCCGCGACGGCGCCTACGAGTTGATGGGCCGCCTCTACGTGTACGCCCATATGCGGCTGGACGAAGACTCCACCAACAGCACCTATCAGGCGCTCAACGACCGCGTCACCACCCTCTATAATGACCTCAACACCGCCGGCTCCTACTTCACCCCCGAGATCCTCGCCCTCCCACCCGACCGCATCGAAGCCTTCCTCCAGGCCACGCCCGGCCTCCAGACCTACCGCCACGTCTTGGACGAGATCGAGCGCCAGCGCCCGCACGTCCTCTCCACCGAGCTAGAGTCGCTGCTGGCCCAGGCCGGCGAGATCGCCAGCGCCCCCGAGCGCATCTTCGAGATGCTCGACTACGCCGACCTCAAGCTGCCACAGGTCCACGACGAGAATGGCGAACTCGTCCCGCTGACGCAAGGCAACTACGTCGCCAAATTCCTCGAGAACCGCAACCGCGAGGTCCGCCGTGAGGCCTTCGAGGCCATGCTCGGCTCCTATCGCGGCTTCAACAACACCTTCGCCGCCACCCTCTCCGGCCAGGTCAAGCGCGACGTCTTCTTCGCCCGCGCCCGCAAGTACGGATCCGCGCTCGAAGCCGCCCTCGACCCCAACAACATCCCCGTCGCCGTCTACGACAACCTCGTCAACACCGTCAACACCAACCTACCCAAACTCCACCGCTACCTCACCCTGCGCAAGAAGCTCCTCGGACTCGACGAGCTGCACATGTACGACCTCTACGTCCCGATGGTCAAGGAGGTGGACTATACCGTCTCCTACGCCGACGCCAAAGGGCAGGTCGCCCGCGCCGTCGCGCCCCTCGGCGAGCGCTACGTCGACACCTTGCGCTCCGGCCTAGAGTCGCGCTGGGTAGACATCTACGAGAACGTCGGCAAGCGCTCCGGCGCGTACAGCTCCGGCGCCTACGGCACGCATCCCTTCATCCTGCTGAACTATCAGCCGACGATGGATAGCATGTTCACCCTCGCCCACGAGCTAGGGCACTCGCTCCACTCGTATTTCACGCGCAATACGCAGCCCTACCACTACGGCGACTACACCATCTTCGTCGCCGAGGTCGCCTCCACCCTCAACGAAGCCCTGATGACGCACTATCTGCTGCAGACCACCGAAGAGCCCGGCCTGCGCATGTATATCCTCAACCATGCGCTCGAGACCTTCCGCGGCACGCTCTTCCGCCAGACGCTCTTTGCCGAGTTCGAGCGCGACATCCACGCCAAGGTCGAGTCCGGTGAGGCCCTCACCCACGAAGCGCTCAGCGCGTCCTTCAAGGCGCTCAACGACAAGTACTACGGCCCCGTCGTCACCGTCGACGACGCCATCAGCATCGAGTGGGCACGCATCCCCCACTTCTATTACAACTTCTACGTCTTCCAATACTCGACGGGCATCTCCGCCTCCGCCGCGCTGGCCCGCCAGATCCTCACCGAGGGTGAGCCTGCCGTGCAGCGCTACCTGCGCTTCCTCTCCTCCGGCTCCTCGGAGTACAGCATCGACCTGCTGCGCAACGCCGGCGTGGACCTCACCTCGCCGCAGCCGATCCAACAGGCCATCGACACCTTCTCCGACTACCTCGACCAACTGGAGAAACTACTCTAGCTCCAAACATCACTGCAACCCCACCGATCCCTCCACCGTCCAAAAGTGGAGGGATCAATCACCCGCGTGGGGCAGACTTTAGTCCGCGTCCGGTACGTCGGCACTCCAGGGCCGCGATCCTCTTCTGCCTCCCCCTTCCCCGTGGGGAAGGGGGCCACGGGGGTGAGGCCCCCGATAGTCCACCAATGCCGCCACTAACAACAGCACTCCATCACGCGCACCCAGGGAGGCCCGTCATGCTCGGCATGCCGCACAGCACGCTACGAGTGATGGAGAATCCCATCCCTTGGCAGCAGCAGCTGCTAGAATCGTTCAAGGCGCTCCTTAAAGATCCAACCGCGCTCTCGATCCGCATCGGCCTCTCCTTCGTCGTGCTGCTCGCCGCCCTCTTCGCCGGTCGCTGGTTAGCCAGCCTCGCCGGTCGCGCGCCGATCCACCTCGAAACCACTCTCGCGCGAACGGGTCGACTGGGCCGTCGCCTGAATCAAACATCCCAGACCAGCGTCGGACCCTGGCTCTCGCGCCTCACCAAGGTCTCCATCTGGATCGCCGCACTGCTGGCGCTCGGCGCGATCTGGTTCTCCGTCCTCAGCGGGCAGCCGACGTTCAGTCTCAAACAGTTCGGCCTATCCTTCACCGATTTCGCCGGGCACGTCGCTGGCTCACTGCTGGTCTTCGCGGCCACGCTCGGCATCGCGCGCGTCTTTGAGCGCAGCCTCGAAAAGAGCCTCCAGCATCGCCTGAACCCCAATCTCGCCCTGCTCGCCGGCCGAGTCCTCTACATCGCCGTCCTCGCCGTCGGCTTCATCGTCATCCTTACCATCTGGAATACCGGAATCGTCCTGCCGGTGACGCTCCTCGGCGCCCTCACCGTCGCCCTCACCCTCTCCCTGCAAGACGTCCTGAAGAACCTCGTCTCCGGCGTCTACCTGCTCCTGGAACGTCCCTTCACCATCGGCGACCGCATCACCGTCGCCCCGTACACCGGCGTCATCGAAGACATCGAGATCCGATACACCGCCCTGCGTACCGAGGACGGCCAGCGCGTCATCATCCCCAACTCCATGCTCTTCGGCTCGGCGGTGGTCAACCTCAGCGCCTACCGGAACAGTCGAGCCGCCTTCACCGTCACCGTGCCCGACACCGGCGGCAAAGCGATCGACACGGCGGTACACAGCGTCCAGGCCGCGCTGAAGTCCGCGCCCGACGTGCTGCCCTCGCCCCAGCCAGAGGTCATCCTCACCCGCGCGGCGGGTGGCACCGCCGACCTCCGCGTGATCTACTGGCTGTCGAGGGAGAGCGTCGATGCGCGCGCCGCCGTCTTCTCCCACGTCATCGAGCAGGTGCGCGCCGATGTCGCCGGCGTCGAGTTCAGCGCGCAGGATGTCGCGCCGGCGGGCGTATAGCCGCCCGGCCTCCGGCCACGCGCGATGGCCGGCCCAGGGGAAATCAGTCATGCAGAAAATATCGCGCTATGGTATCCTGGGCGGGACGTTCGATCCGCCGCACCTCGGCCATCTCGCCTTGGCGCAAGAGGCGTTCGCGCAGCTGGGACTCGATCGCGTGTGGTTCGTGCCGACCGGCGATCCGCCGCACAAGCACGGACACCCGATCAGCCCCGCGGCGGACCGTCTCGCCATGACACACCTCGCCGTCGACCCGGACGAACGGTTCGCGGTCACCGACGTTGAGATCCGGCTTCCGACGCCGTCCTACACGCTCGCCACGCTCTCCGCGTTGCGCGCCGAGTGGGGCGACGCGGAGCTCACACTCATCATGGGCTGGGACATGCTGCTCTACCTCCCGCACTGGCACGACCCCGCCGGCGTCGTCGCCTCCGTCGACCGCGTCGTCGCGGGGCATCGTCCCGGCTACCGCGCCGACGATGCCGCCGTCCAGGACGTAGAAGCGGCGGTATACGGCTTGCATAACAAGTTGATCGTCCTGGATGGCCCACAACTGGACCTCTCGGCAAGCGAGATCCGTGCGCGCACGGCATCCGGTCTGCCCACCCGATACCTGCTCCCAGAGTTCGTCCGTTCGTATATACAAGACCATCACCTGTATAGAGACCAGCCATCCTCGCAATCGCCGGGGTAAGCGCCACGTTCGAGACACCATCTCGCTCGAAGGAGAGCTGAGTGAAATACGCCGATCTAGGCATGTTCGACCGCGTACGGCTTCGCAAGCCCCACCCCTGTGGGAGCAGCGACTGGCGTATCGTGCGGCTCGGCGCGGACATCGGCCTCAAATGCGAAGGCTGCGGCCGGCGCGTGCTCTTGCCGCGGAGCGAGCTGGAGCGCAGAATCAAGCAGATCTTGACCCGCGGGGCCGACGATCAAGCGACTGTGAGCGACACTCCTCATGAATAGAGCCGAACGACTCGACGATGGCGAGTACCCGTTGAGAGAGGGTGCCGCCTCCCTCGTCGGTTTCCCGGGCCCCACCAGCCAGACGCTCGGGAAACGCCCTGACGTCCCATGGGGGTCGCACATCAGCGAGAGCGCGACCGATCCCCATGCGCATGCCATCGACGGTGGCCGTGGCTTTCGCAGCGTGCTGCGCAATCCGCTCTTCCTGCGACTCTGGCTGGCGCAGCTCATCTCGCAGACCATCACCAACGCCGCGAACTACGGCCTGATCGTCCTCGTCGCCCAGCAAACCAACAGCAACCTCGGCTCCGCGTTCGCCATCGTGGCCTTCGCGCTGCCCGCCGCGCTCTTCGCGGCCCCCGCCGGCGTCCTCGTCGACCGCTTCGATAGGCGCAGCGTCCTGTGGATCAGCAATGCGTTGCGCGCGCTCGCCGCGTTCGGCTTCGTCATCTCCCTGCTGATCGACTCGAGCGCATCCGTTCCCGTCCTGCTTTTGAGCTTCTTCATGTCGACCGTCGCACAGTTCTTCTCGCCCGCCGAGGGCGCCGCAATCCCCGCTCTCGTTCACCCGCAGGAGTTGATGAACGCGCTCGCCCTTTTCAATATCACGTTCACCCTCGCTCAGGCGCTGGGACTCATCATCCTCGGCCCCGCGATCATCGACTTCGTCCCATCGATCTGCTTCGGGACCTGCGGAGTCGGCCTGACGATCACCTCGACCCGAGACGCTCTTCCTCATCGTGGGGCTGCTCTACATCGTCTGTACCCTCCTCATCCTCTCGATACCCAGCGTCCGCCTCAGGATTCGTCGCTCGCCGGGTGGCGCTCCCGCCAGGTCGGCGGCGACCGAAAACCTCCAGTTCCGCAGCATCTGGACGGGCATCGTAGAGAGCTGGAACTTCGTCCGGCGCGACCGGCGCATGGTGCAGGCCTGTCGTCCAGCTCTGCCTCGGCGGCACCGTGATCGCCATCGTCGCCGCGATCTCGCCGAACTTCGTCCGGGTCTTCTTCAACCGCCCGCAAACGTACGCCGCGCTGGTCTTCTTCCCCGCTGGCATCGGACTCGTGCTCGGGTCCGCGCTCGTGCCGGCCGCGGCCCAGCGCCTGCGCTATGCGCGCACCGTCGCCACCGGCATCATCACGCTGGGCATCTGCGCCGTGCTGCTCCCCTTCGTCCGCGAGATAGCGGAGAAGCTCGCCGGACCCGGATGGTGGCAGTCCTGGGTGTATCTCGGCGTCGCCATGCTCTTGATTTTCCTGGTCGGCATCTCGCTCGACCTGATCAACGTGCCCGCCCAAACCTTGGTGCAAGAGCACTCGCCCGACTGGATGAAGGGACGCGTGCTCGCCCTGCAGGGGATGGTGCTGAACGCGGTCACGGTCCCATCGGTGCTGCTCGTCGGTGTCCTGGCCGATCGCTTCACGCTGCCCTTCGCACTTGAGGCCGTCGCCATCGCCATCGTCGTCGCTGGGTTGCCCAGCGTCTACTTCGCCACGCGCGCTGGCACCAATCGTGACGGATCGCCGAACCCGTGATCGAGCAAAGCCAGGACGCGGATACTGGTGGGGAATTGGTATAGTTAGTAGGGGTTGGTTAGAACCGATCGTGCTCGAGCGTAACTTCTGACAGCGCGTTACTGTTAGCAGAAGCGTGTCTCCGGTCATGCGGTGTGCCGACCGACACACAAGAGCCGTCTCGGCGCACAACATCAGCGAGGTTGGTCTAACGTGGCAGACGTGTTCGGTCCATGGCAGATGGGTCGCCCGAGCGGATTCGACCGCTACGGGGCGTACCTCGCCTCGCCGCGCCTCGGCGAGCCGGCTGCTCGCGTATCGAACGGTGCCGTCGCGATTCCCGACGTCTACCGCGGTGACTGGGAATCGAAGGACCCGATCGTCCCGCTCGACCCCGGCCAAATCCTCGTCGCGATGCTGCTCCCGATCGGCGATACCCTCCTCGCGACGCCGGCACTGGGCGCGTTGAGGCGGCGTTTCCCGCTCGCCAAGATCACCGTGCTCGCCTCCCGCAGCAACGCGGGCATCCTCAAGGACAACCCTAGCTTCGACCAGCTCGTGGTGGTGGACGAGCACGACTCTCGGCATCGCATGGTGCGGATGGCGAAGCGATTGAGCGAGTTACGCCAAGTCAAGTACGACCTCGTGATCAACCTTTCGCCGGTCAGCTCGATCGCGCTGATGATGGCCGGCATCTATCAGAAGGCGCTGCATGTCGAGATGCCGCTGCTCTGGTGGCTCATCGGCGGCCACTCGACCCGCTACCGCGCGCGCCACGCCGTCGATCACTATCTGAACGCGGTCGCGCCTATCCTTGAGCAGCCGCTCACCGACGAAGAGCGCCGTCCCCACGTCTACCTCACCTCGCGGGATCGATCCGCGGCGCGGCGCAAGCTCCAGGAGTGGCAACTCTCGCCCGCGGACCTGATCGTCACCATGCATGTGGGCGGCGAGGGCTTCAACGGACGCAAGCAATGGGCGCCTGAACGATTCGCGGCGGTGGCCAATCACCTGATCGAGAAGCTCAACGCCCAGATCGTGCTGATCGGCGGCGCGGCGGACGCACCGCTCTGCGAGGAGGTTGCCGCGCTGGTGCCGCGCCGCATCACCAACGCCGCAGGGAAGACGAGCCTCAAGGAGTCCGCCGCGCTGATCGAGCTCTCGGCGATCTTCGTCGGCAATGACTCGTGCCCGCTGCACATCGCCGCCGCGGTGAACACGCCCGCCGTCGGCATCTTCGGCCCGTCCAACTGGGAGCAGTTCGAGCCGATTGGCAAGCGAGGCTATCGGCAGCGCCTCGTCCATTCGGACCTGGCGTGCAGCCCGTGCTTCCACTTCGTCGGCAATGATGCGCCGTGGGTGCCGAACACCTGCTTCACCCGCGCGTGCCTCAAGGCGATCACGCCGGAGCAGGTGTTGAGCGCCGCCGTCGAGCTGCTCCAGGACCCGCGAAGCGACTAGCCGCCATCTCGCCACGATTCCCTAGTGGCCATTTTGAAACGCGAATCGTGTCTGCGTGACGGCTAGCACGCACGGTCCTATGAAATGCCTTCGCGAAACCAGTCCCGCCATCCGTCCCTCAGCCATGTCTCCAGCATGTCTCCAGCCAGCTCTGCAACGAGTCCTCCTGCTGCCTCAGCACGACAGGATTGGAGTCGAGCATTTCGTACACCCGCTCACTCAGGGTATCAAGGTAGGAATCAGTCCCGCAACCCCAGTAACACAGATGCACGAAGTGGGCAGGCCACGTGCGGGGCGGCAACGTCGCGCGCTGATGCTGGTCCCACGGGAGCCCCAATACACCCAGGTCTTCCAACTGGAGTACCCAGCGAGGCGGCTGGGCGTGATCCAGGGTGGCATAGCGGTCGTCCTGGCCGTAGGCATAACCACCCTGTACGCCTGTGAGTCCCTCGCCAGGGCCGAATCCGCCGTTGGCGACCTGGGTATAGACCGCGCGCAGGAGCGGCGGCAACGCAAACCCCAACGCCCCTTCCGTCTTCTGCAGCTGTTCGAGTGTGGCGGGCGCAAACTCAAAGCCGGTGTAGGGGTTGTGGGTGACGTAGACATGCCGCAGCGTCCCATCCGCCCCCAGCACATAGCGCTCGGTCTCCATACCAACGCCTTGCGCACCATCCGGGCCGTACCACCCGCGCACGCGACAGTGCTGCACGATGCGCTGGCACAGGCCACGATACGCTTCCCTGTCTGTCATCGAGCGACCTCAGTTCACGTCATATAACAGGTGACTCGGCAACGCGCCCAGCGGCGGGAGTCGGGTGTGTCCGGCACGCTGCTGTTGCTCTCCGCTGATCTCAAATCTTCGGCGCGGATACCCCCGGCTTTCGCTGCAGGGAGGAAGCGCCGTCTCCTTTCACATGGTATCCTGTTTTGTGTACCGCAGGGCCTGCGGGAATTTACGCCTGTGGAGCGGGGCCGAGAACCATGGTCCCAACGAGCGTGTGAGACCGCCCCAGGGCATCTGGACGGCAGTGCTCGGCCCAGGAATCCCCTAGCTTTAGCTATGGGGAGTGGTCAACTGCCGATTGTACGAGCCGACGCAGACAGACGAAGGCAATGGCGAAGACGAAAAAGGCTTCATAGACACCGGCAAGATGCTCCTAACGGATGAGCAATCGTCGGTAGTTCCCCAGCCAAGCGAAGCTCCGCTCCACTTTGTAGCAGAGCCGATACTCATCCTTGCGCGCCTGCACCGGCCGCCCGCGTTTGGCTCGCCAGCTGGCGGGACGGCGCTTGGCTGGGATGCACATCAGAATGCCCCGACGTCGTAGCAGACGGCGGAACGCGCTACTATCATACCCGCGGTCCGCCACCAGCGTCCTAGGACGCTGGCACGGTCGTCCACGTAGCCGAGTGACTGAGATCGCATCCAAGGTGTGCTCGGCGAGCTTGACTTCGGCGCGATTCGCGCTGTCCAAGTGGAAGCCCCATGGGAGACCATGAAGTTGCCCCAGTTTGGTAGACAGTTCATCGTTAGGCGACGACCAATGTTTGCGTAGCCCATCTCCTTTCATGTGCCTCTGGGGAAAGGTAGCCGAGCGCCGAATGGCGGCGCTGGCGGTTGGAGAAGACCTCGAGGTACTCGAAGAGCGCGGTGCGGGCCTCGAGGTGGGTCCGAAAGGACTGCCGGGCGAGGAGCTCGCACTCCAGGGTGGCGAAGAAGCTTTCGGCCATGGCATTGTCGTAGCAATCGCCAACGGAACCCATGGAGCAGCGGATGCCGACCGCCTGGCAGCGTTCGCCGAAGAGCAGCGACGTGTCCTGAGCGCCATGGTCGGAGTGGTGAATCACGCCGCCCTCTGGTCGGCGGTTCCAGACCGCCATCTCCAGGGCGCCAACCCCCAATTCCGCTCGGAGGTGATCCGCCATGGACCACCCCACCACGCGGCGGCTGAACACGTCGAGGATCACCGCGAGGTAGAGAAAGCCTTCCCGTGCTGTTGGGACCTAGGTGATGTCGGCGATCCAGAGCTGGTTCGGCGCGCTGCCATGCCCGTCGATTACCAGCATCCACTTGGTGCCCTTTCCCTTCCTGGTCAGCCCGACTTTGTCGCCACCTTTCTTGGCGGGCGCAAACGAACCGTCGAGAAAGGCCGTGGTCCAATCGAGTTGGCCCTGCTGGTGCGAGCGCTGCGAGTGCCGCCCGCCAGGTGCGCCCCCATGCACCTTGCTCCCCCAGTGCTTGAGCCGCTGCCACACCGTCGTCGGGCCGCCATACTCCCGCGGCAAGTCCTGCCAACGGCAGCCCGTAATGAGCACGTAGGGGGTGCCCTCTATGGTGCGGCGGTCATCGGTGCGCAGTCGTCCAGTCCGCGCCGGAGGCGGCAGCAGCAGTTGGATGAACGCCCACTGCCTGTCAGTAAGATGCATGGCGGCCATGCGGCCATGCTAAGGCATCTGCTCAGCGTTTCGAAATGGCATGTAGCAAAAAAACACGGCTGAGGCCCTCTGCCTTCAGGCCAGGGGATGCACGGCGTGTCGCCTGCACGCGACGGTACGATCAACAGGTCATCCGCTTGCCGCTTTCGCGACGCGGAGCGAGAATGACGGTCTATGGAACAGCAGCCGTGCGGCACGCGCAAGAGCTACACCTACAAACTCAAGCCCACGCCCGACCAGGCGCGGATATTTGAGCGGACCCTCATGCTCTGCCGCCACGTCTACAATGCCGCCGTCGGCGAGCGGCGGGAAGCGTGGCGGAGGCGCGGCGTCTCGGTGCACTACTACCAACAGAAGGCCGAACTGCCCGGCATCAAGGAGGCGATGCCCGAGTATGCCGAGGTCCACAGCCAGGTCTTGCAGGATGTGGTTTTGCGGGTAGACCACGCCTATCAGGCGTTCTTTCGCCGCGTCTCGGCTGGCGAGATGGCGGGCTACCCGCGCTTTCAGGGCCGCAATCGCTACCACTCGTTTACCTATCCGCAGGTGGGCGAGCATGGCGGCGCGCGACTCGAGAACGGCTTCCTCATCTTCTCCAAAATAGGCCGGGTCGCGCTGCGTTGGAGCCGCCCGTTGGAGGGCACGCCCAAGACCGTCACCCTCTCGCACGAGGCCGATGGCTGGTACGCCATCATCTCGTGCGCCGAGGTACCAACCCAGCCATTGATGCCCACCGGGCGCGAGACGGGCATCGACGTCGGTTTGAAGGTGTTTCTCATCACCGCGGACGGGGAAGTGGTCGAGAACCCACGTCACTATCGCAGGGGAGAGAAGCAGCTGGCGAAGGCGCAGCGCCGGGTGAGCCGCCGCAAGAAGGGTAGCCAGCGCCGCCGCAAAGCGGTAGGCCACCTGCAGCGGGCGCACCAGACGGTGAAGCGGCAACGCGCCGACTTCCACCACAAGACCGCGCTCGCCCTGTTCCGAGACTATGACACCATCTACCTCGAAGATTTGCGGGTCGCCAACCTGGTACGGAACCACCACCTGGCCAAGTCCATCGCGGACGCGGGCTGGGCGCGGTTCCGTGGCATCCTCGAAGCCAAGGCAGCATGCGCCGGGCGTCGAGTCGTGGCCGTGCCACCCGCCTACACCAGCCAAGAGTGCAGCAGGTGTGGGGAACGCGTGCCCAAAACGTTGAGCATGCGCACTCACATCTGCCCCACCTGCGGCCTCGTCCTTGACAGGGACGAGAACGCAGCTAGGATCATCCAACGGGCCGGGCAGGCCCTTCGGGGACTCGCGGGATAACCCACGGGGCTGAACCGAGCATCCCCCGGCTTCAGCCGTGGGGAATGTCAATGGCGTTTACCTTGCCGCGCGAGGACGGAGCGCAGCTCGGCCACCTGCGGCAGGCCCGGCTGGAGACGATCGATGGCGTCGAGCTCGCGCTTCGCCTCGTTCGTGCGCTCCAGTGCGCCGTAGGCGGCGGCAAGATTCAGCCGATAGGGTATGGCATAGGGGGCGAGCTGAACCGCCGTCTCGAGCGCATGCGCCGCGCGATCTGGCTGGCGCTTCGCCATCAGCAGCGAGCCGAGCGCATAGTGCGCCTCGGAGTCGCCAGGATCGCGCCGCACCGCCTCTTCGAGCGCCAGGATCGCGTCGTCGGGCTGCTGCAGAATGTCGTAAATTGCGCCGATGCGGGTGAAGGTGCCCGGGATCGAGCCGTCGCGCTTCGAGGCTTCGCGCAAGGCCGACAGCGCCTCTTTCGCGATGGATTGGCGCTCGTTGACGGAGGCTGACGTCGCGGCATCATCCAGTGTTTCCCCCGTGATGCGGCCCATCAACGCGTCTGCAAGGTCCGAGTAGAGGATGGCCTTCTCCGGCTCCAGCGCGATGGCCTCGCGGATGCGCGCCTCGGCCTGGTCGTAGTGGCCCTGCTGGGCGAGCAGCTCGCCAAGGCCCTGCAGATGCTCCGCGGTCGGCTCGGCCGCGACGACGCCGGCCATGGTGTTGACCGCGCGGTCGAGCCAGGCGGCGCGCGCCTCCATCTGGCCAACCCGCCCGAACTGATCCGCCGCGAGATACTGCTCGACGCCCAGTTCGAAGCGCACCTGCACGTCGTCCGCGAAGCGCCCCACCATCCGCTCGATCAGCGCGGCAGCCCGCTCGTGATTGCCGAGAGACCGGGCGTCGTTCATGGCTTCGCGGTAGACCGTTTCATCGAGGGGTAGGCGAGCCGTGAGGGCATCGCTGTAGTGCAGCGAGGCGGTGAGCGCCCCGGTGATGGCCCGCAATGCCTCGCTGGCCTCTTCGCTCCCTGGCTCGGGGGGCGCCTTTGACGTGATATCTTCGACTGCCTTGTGCGCCTCGGCGACGCGCCTCTGGAGCTCATCGATGGTCAGCGCCTGGCTCGACGCCCCCTCGTCGCGCAGGCGACTGATGACCCACCCGCCCCAACGCGGCTCGCGCGTTACGGTGTAGCCCGTCCAGTACCAGTGCCGCCCCGTCTCACGGCTGGCGATGGTGGCCAGCGGCAGCTCGTCCAGGCTCCCGCCGAGCTCGACCTCTTTCAGGACCACGGACCAGAACGCCTCGAAGTCTTGCTTGCCGCCGACGGCGATGGCCCCCGCGGCACCCGGTACCCAGAGGGCGCTGGCCCGCCTCTCCTGTTCGCGCACCAGCGTGACGCGCAATCCGGAGGGATCTGCCTCCTTCCACCACCGGCGCCGCAGCTCGACGTATTCGGCGCGCGAGTGCCCACGGCGCGGCGTGGCGTCATCGGCGAGGAGATCGTAGGTGAGGCTGAAGTCGCCGAAGCTCCAGGCGCCGAGCCAATGGACGATCAGTTCGTCCGGCTCGATGTCGGTGCCGATCAGGGTTCGATCCCCTTCGCGGGCGAAGCGCTGCTCCTCCGCGTCGATCGCGGCACGCTGCTCTTCGGAGTCGGGCTCGGCGAGCAGCCGTGAGGATATCTGGGCTTGATGGCGCTTGAAGTCGGCGTCGGGCTCGGTCCCTCGCCATTCATTGACGTCGAGTGCCGACTGGAGCAACCGGCGCGCCTGCGCCCAGGTGATGCTGACGACCTCCATTTGCTGTTCGCGCAACGCCTCGACCGTCTCGCCGAGGAACTCGCCGCGCCGCATGGGCTCCATGAGGGCGAATTCGCGGACGCCTTCGCTCCAGAAGCTCAATTGGAAGGTGTAGCCGCGGAGGAAATTGGGGTCGCGCCCCTCCTGCCACCCCAGGATGAGCGCGATCTCGCCCTGCTCCCTGGTGCGCGTGGCGTAAGCCTCGACGAGCTTGGGGCCGAAATGATGTCGTTCGTCCAGCGAAACGATCTGCGCGCGCTGCGCGTCGGGCGATAGCGCGGCCGCCTGCGCTCCGGTTGGCGCGGGGGGAACGGCGATGCTCGCGGGCGCGCCCGCCGACCGCAAGCGAATCCGGGCGCGGCGCGCCTCCCTGGCGACCTCGCGGCGCGGGTCGAGTTCGCCGACGACGGCGGCAACATCGGAGGCATCGCGCGCAGCTACGCCGCGTATGTCGCCCAGGCGCTGGGCCACGGTGAGGGCGACCGGTTCGGCGGCATCGGTCAGGGGCGCAAGCACGGCCAGGACGCGCTCGCGCCCATCCGAAACGGCGGAGCGGAGGGAATGCGCCAGCGTCGGGACGGTGTCGAGCAGCGCGTTGACCTCGGCCTGCTGCTCATCGGAGAGCGGCACACCCACGGACTGTCGCGAAGGCTGCTTTCCACCGTGTGCACCTGGCTTGCTTCCACGGTCTCCACGCGCCATGACGCCGAACTCCTCTCGCCCGGTACGAGCGCAGCACTGCTTAACCTCTGCCGCAGCCAGATCGCGCGCGCCAACACATAATTCTAACATGTTGGCGCCCTCCGACACAATCGGAGGGACTGCGCCCCGCCAGCGCGTAGCGCCGGTGCATGGTGAACACGCCGCGCCCAGCGGGAGGAGACCTGGCTGACGGGGCGATGATGCCCGTACGGCGCAGTGCCTGCAGCGTTGACACGGCCCTGACCGGCCACTACAATTGGCCGTGCAGCCGGGAACGAAACGACTTCGGCCTTTTCCGCCGCATCGCGGGGATGGATTCCGGACGTTCGCAGTAGGAGGCTGGCGCGGAACGCTCGCGCTTTTGCCCGCCAAGGAGCCGTTTGATGAGCTCGTACTCTCAGCGTCCAGATTCCTTCACCAACGCGCGGTCCTCGGGAGGCTCCGCCGTCGAGACGCCGCGCGTGAACGCCTGGCTGCGCCTGGCCAGTTGGGGGTGGCAGTACCCGCTGCACACGATCGCGGATCGCGAGCGCGCTCGCCGGAGCCGGCTGGCTGCCTGGATTATCTTAGGGTTGTTCATCGCGGATGCCATCATCCTCCCCATTGGCATCGGCGACGTCGGCTCGGAGTCTGCCGTACTCATCCTTGCGATTGGTCTGGTCGGCGCGGTGATGCTGAATCGCGCGGGCCGCGTGGGATTGACGGGAGCGCTGCTCTCCGCGCTCATCATCTTGGCAGCGGCGGGGGCGGTCGTCGCGTATCCCCTCGGGCTGACACTTGATGCATTGCCGGCGTTCGACCTCCTCGCCATCGCCACGGTGGTGGCGGCGTCGGTGCTGCCTCGGCGAGCGGCGTTCTTTGTCGCGACGATCAATATCGTCATCATCGTGCTGGTGTTTTTCCTGATGCACCATGCTGCCGATCTGCAGAAGGAGCTCAACGACAAGACGCTCTACCCAACGCCGCTGATCGCGAGTCTGGCGCTGCTGGCGCGCCCGATTGCGTTGCAGGTGATTCTCGCGGTTGTTGCGTACCTTTGGGTACGGGGCACCGACGACGCTATCCGGCGGGCGGATCGGGCTGAAGAGGTGGCTACCTTGGAGCACACCATCGTTGAGCAGAAGCGCCAACTCGACATCGGCATTCAACAGATCTTGCAGACGCACATCAGGGTCGCCAACGGCGACTTCACGGCGCGAGCGCCCCTAGGCCAGGATAATGTGCTCTGGCAGATCTCGTCGTCGCTGAATAATCTGTTGGCGCGACTGCAACGCGCGGGCAACGCGGAATATCACATGAGGAGGACCGAGGAAGAATTGCAGCGCTTGGCGGCAGCACTCCGCGACGCCCAGGCGGGTAGGCGGCCTATCTGGCCCGCGCCATCGGGTACCGCCGTCGATCCCGTTATCGAGATCATCACGGGGGCCAACAGGTCGTCACTTCCTCCTCCACCTTCGTGGGATAGGGACCAGGAAGGCTACCGTTAGCAAACCAGCGAACGAATGAGCGAGCGCAGTGGAAGGATCTTGAACGTGCAGAACCGCGTCAACGTGCAGAGTCACGTGATGCTTGAGTCCGCGCGCGCGGCGCGCGAAGAAGCGATGCGCAGCCGCCAGCGGCAAGCACAATATCCCGAATTATTGGCCGCTGCGAACTCGCCCACGGCGCACCAAAGGAGCGCCCTGTACGCCGTTCAGCGCCCTGGCTCTGGACTGCGCATCGTGGCACTTCGGCACGATGCGCTGACGCCTGTGCAGCGTCAGCAACTCAGCGAGTTTCGGCTGCATCAATACGCCCTCTGGGGCTGGTACGACATGTCGATCGTTGCCGATCGCCACTTTGCGCATGACCCCGCATTCGACGATCTGCCTGGGGGGACTATCCATGTCGTGGTCGGGGGACCCGATGATCGGCTCCTCACATACGTCTGCATGCAGCCCGCCGCGCACGTAGCCGTCCCCAGCGGGGAACTCACTGACGATCTGCTCAATCCTCCGGGCAGGCCGCGGCGGGCAACGTCGCTGAAGGATGCCTGGCGGCTGCTGTTCTGCATGGAGGTCGAGTCGTTCGGTCCGGACCTCTTGACCTCACTGCCCGCGCTCGCGCAGCTCCCGCTAGAATCGATGCGAGAGTTTACGTGCCTGATCCGCAACGCGACAATCACCTCACCATTGATCGCGATGGCCGCCATCGAATCGCTCTACACGATGGCCCACGTCGTGATGCAGCCCGACAGTGGCGTACAGGCCGTGGTGGGGTGCAGCGACCTCGAAGCGCGCCGGGTCTCGCATGTGCTCGGCATCCCCTTCCTCTATGCGCCGCTGGCGCCAGTGGTGCGCAATCAGTTCGAGTACTATTGGGTGCCGACGATTAATGAGCCCGGACGCTTTTGGCCGTTTGTGGTCGCGACGGACGATCTGCGTGCGAATGCAGAACACTTTCGCTCCCTTGATAGGATGCTGAACGGCTCGGTCAGGGACATACGGCGAGGGGTCGTCGAGCGGCGGCGCGAGCCCAAGGCGGTAGCGCCCCACGCGTTCGTCCGCACGGATGGCGAGTCGTCCCACCTGTGGACGGCGGACCCGTTCTTTGCTCCCAGCGCAGAGATGGTCGAGGCTCTCTATGCACGGTCGGTTGTGAAGTGGCCATCGGGAGACAAGGCGAGATAGCGTTGCCAGAAGGCGATGTGGCGGCTGACCCCGCGAGACGGTGAACGCTTTCACGCGACGTCTCGTCGTGCGGCTGCCGCGCGCGGCGCATGAACCGGTAGAATGACGTTGCGCCCGCCTACATCAGCAGCTATACTGAAGGCAGGTTGCGCCAGATTTCAAGGGAAATCGCCGATGAGAACGTGCGAGCAGTGCGGTGCGGATGCCGTGGATGAACGCGGTGTCTGCGCTCTCTGTGGCTGGCAGTCCTCACAGGATGGCGGTGGCGAGTCGTCCCCTTCGCTCGGGGCGACGCGGGCTGCCTCGGTCGGCGATTTCGCTCCACCGCGCTCTGGAGCGGCGCGGGCAACCGCGCGCGACGAGATCAGCAGGGGCGGGATCGGAGGCATGCCTCCACCGCTTGAGCTTCGCCAGAGCGCGCCGCGACAAATGCCGGGTGCGACGTCTCGCTTTTGCGGCGCCTGCGGCGCGCGATTAGGCAGCGATGAGGTGTTCTGCGGGCAGTGCGGCACGCCGGTGGGTGCCTCGAGCGGCAACCACGGCACGCTGCAAGGGCGCTCGTTCGATGGCAACGGGCCTTATCATGGCGGTGAGGGCGAAACCTGGGTAGCCGGACGGCACAACGAGCTCACTGAGGCGTTTTCCCCGGTGGCGCACGGCTCCTATGGGCCTGGGGCGGGCATCTCATACCGTCCTCTCGGTTACGACCGCGGTCAGCAGGCGCAAGCCGCGGACCAGTACGAAGGATCGGGCCGCACGACGCGGATCGCCGCCGGTATTATCTGCCTGGGCGTCAGCCTGGTGAGCGCTGTGCTGGCCATCATCCTCGCGCGGTGACGCTTCGGCGCGCGGCGATGTGCTCTCGCGGGCCGCATTCTGGTGCGATTATTGGCCTTTTTCGGTGCGGCGGGTCCGTCGAGCAAGGCCGAATTTGCGCCATGTGCCTTGTTGGCCTACGCTTATTTTCATTCACTTGATAGAGTTGGGCGAGTGGCGTGTGTTCCCGTCGGGTATCGTCCGCGCGGTTCGGAGAGCAGAGGTTGGTAGGTTGGATAGGAAGATGCCGGCGAAGGATTCCGCGCCAATCGCGAACGGAACCTTGGCGTCGCCAGGAGACTCCCCCATCACGAAGGCGGAATTTGAGGCGATCGCGGAGTTCCGCTACGCGATCCGGCGCTTTCTGCGATTCAGTGAACAGGCGGCGCGTGAAGAGGGCATCACGCCGCAACAGCATCAGTTGTTGCTGGCGGTGAAGGGCTATCCGGGGCGAGAATCGGCGACCGTGACGGAACTTGCGGATCGCTTGCAAATGCGCCAGCACAGCATGGTGGGGCTGATCGATCGCACCGAGGCGCAGGGTTTAGTGCGCCGGGAACAGGGCGTCGCCGACCGGCGCCAAGTCTTCATCATCCTGACGCTGGAAGGTGAGGAACTGCTGGGAAGGCTTGTGCAGCAACACCGACGCGAACTGCTGACGATGCGCGACACGTTGCTGGTGTTGCACTGAGCCGCCTCCGGGTGAGGTACACGGTAAAGGTCGTGGAGTCGCGGCAGCGCTCCGCGGCTCGCCCGTCAGCCCAGGGCCGACATGGCCCTCGCGCCAGTCGCTTCAAGCGGAACGTCGGAGCAGCCCCTCGAATTCAGGGTTTGTCCGGCAATCTGTGCAACGTCCCTCACGAAGTTGCTCGTGCTTTCCGCTTGAAACGCGCATACTGTGACGAAACAGGAGGGACAACCGCATGCTTGGACCGGGCGAAACCGCGACATCGGGACGGCTATACAAGGAATTACTCTTTACGGAAGCTGAAGTGGACGCCCGGATCGCCGAAATGGCAGCGGAAATCACCGAGCGCTATGATCCATCCACCACCATATTTGTAAGTCTGCTGAACGGCGCCCAGCCGTTCACTTCAAAGCTGATGTACGCCATCCAGGCGCATCGACCCGACTACCATCCGAACGTTCAATCGATGATTGTCAGCCGCTATGGCATCAACCGCGAACCGGGGCAGCTGCGGCTTGTCACCGACTTGCCTGCAGAGTATCGGGATCTCAACGGCTACCACGTCGTGGTACTCGACGACCTCATCGACGGCGGTGAGACGCTCGCCTTCGCCAGGGAGCACCTGCTGAGCTACGGCGCCACGGGCGTGGAGTATGTGGTGCTGGTGCGTAAGCAGAAGGATCGGCCCGTGCCGCCGGCGTTGGCCATGCATGGCTTTGAAACACCCGATCGATGGTTGACGGGCATGGGTATGGACGACATTCGTCTCGGCCGGGAAGCAAACCGCTGGGCTGGCTGGATTGCCATCGCCAACGACTAGAGGGCACCAAGTGGTGTTTGGTGTTTGCGGTTCAAGTCGCCCTCTGAAGGCTGGGGGGAATCCGGTTGACGCACGTGGCGAACATTCGAGAACCCAGGAGAACTCGTAACGAGTTCTCGGTGGAGTAGGACTTATGCGGAGCTACTCGACGTGTTCGGGCGTCGTTTCGGCTTCGGGCGCTGTGCGGTTCTCGGGAGGAGCGTCGGTCGCGGGTGGTTCGAGCTCGTCGCTCTCGCCCCAGGTGGGCTTTTGAGCATACTCGCGGAAGAAACGGCGCCCCAGCCTCCAACCGAGGTTGGTGAAGATTACCGTGGCCACCGCGAAGACGGCGAGTAGCAGCACGACATTGGCGAGGCCGGTGATCTGGTGGCGGAAGGTGAAGAGGCCGACCAGCTTCGCGGCGAAGCCTCCGATGAGGCATGAGGCCATCAAGCCCAAGAGACAACCCAGGTAGCCGCCATGCGTCGGCCAATCATAGCCGGGAGGAACGGCACCTTCGTATGGATCCGGGGCCTGCGGCGCCGTGGCGCCTTCCGGCGAAGATGCGGCGTCGGCCGAGACCTCGTCGGCTTCGTTCTCAGGATAGTCCACTGCGTGATAACTCGATTTGATAGCGGCTGTATGACGACCTAGCGCGTGCCGAATTGGCGGTCGCCCGCGTCGCCGAGCCCTGGGCAGATGTATCCGCGCTCGTCCAGTCGCTCGTCCAGTGCCGCGAGGTAGACGGGAACATCGGGATGGGCCTGGCGGAGCTTGAGCAGGCCATAGGGCGCGCCGATCAGCCCGATGTAACGAAGATGAGGCACCTGATGCCGCTTCAGCGTGTTGAGCGCGTCGATCGCGGAGCCGCCAGTGGCGAGCATCGGGTCTACCGCAAAGCATACCTGGAGATTCACGGCGCGCGCCAATTGATTGTAGTACTCGATAGGCTCGAGGGTGCGCTCGTCGCGACGCAGGCCCAGATGCCACACCGAGGCGTCGGGCAGCACCTGGCGGAAGCCGTCTGCGAGGCCCAAGCCCGCGCGCAGGATGGGAACGATGCCCACGCCGCCGCTGAGGCGTTGCGCCTGCATGGGCTCGAGCGGCGTGTCGATCTCGGCGGGCTCGGTGCGCAGGTCGAGGGTCGCCTCGTAGGCGAGGAGCGTCCCCAGTTCGCGCACAAGGCGGTAAAAGTCGGGCGAAGTTGTGTCCTTGTCGCGGAGCAGCCCCAATTTGTGCGCCACGACGGGATGCCGCGAGATGTGAACGCCCGACAGGGTCGCCGTCTCTTCGCGCGCGGGCTGAGCGATGCCGCGCATGGGGAATGCGGGATCGGCTGCACGTGGATCGGACATAGGACTGCCACCTCCTCGGGCATCTGTGGGCGTGATGAACGCAAAGGGCCGTCGCATCGAGCGCAAAGCCTCGGGGAGTGTCGCATGCCGCCGCGGTACGGGTCAAGCGTGTGCGACGGCTGTGCTAGCCCATCTACCAGCCGTCGGGGAGATGGGGGAGCACCGGGCGGCGGTGTTAGCGGCTTTGCCAGATGATGGTGGCGACCACCTCAGGGCTTCGGCATGGAGAGCAGGCCATATTTGAGCTTCAGCGCGAGGATGCGGCGGACGGAGTCGTCGATGCGCTGCTTGGTGATCGTGCCGTTCTGCACGGCGGAGCGGATCGTGCCGAGGGCGAGCTGGGCGACACCGGGATCGTAGGCGGCTGAGATGATGTCATTGCCGGCCTCCACGGCGTAGAGGATGCGGTCGGCTACGGAATAGCTGTTGAGCGCATCCATGTAGATCGCGTCGGTGATGATGACGCCGTTGTAGTGGAACTGATCCCGCAGGATACCCGTGATCACCGGCTTGGAGAGCGAGGCCGGGCGGGTCGGATCGACGGCCTGCACCACCACGTGCGTGGACATGATCATATCGACCTGACCGCTGGCGATGAGCGTTTTGTAGGGCGCCCAGTCAATGCTCTCAAGCTGATTGAGGCCGCGGGTGATGGTATAGAGCTTGAGGTGCGGATCGACCGGCACGTCGCCGAGGCCGGGGAAGTGCTTCAGCGTGCCGACGACCTTGCCGCTCTGTTGCAGGCCGGTGAGGAAGGCGCCGGCCAGCTTGCTGACCTGGTTGGGGGTGCTGCCGAACATGCGGCCGCCCAATTGCCCACCGGCCGCTCCGACGCCGCTATCGACATCGACGACGGGCGCATAGTCGTTATTCAAGCCGAGCGTGGTGAGGTCGTTCGAGATCTGTTGTCCCACCTGCTGGGAATAGGCGGCGGCGTTGCTATGACCGGCCATTTCGTCGGCGGACGGAATGTAGCCGTCGATGGCGAGCAGACGGTTGACCGTGCCGCCCTCGACGTCCGCGCCGAGCAGCAGCGGGATCTTGGCGCTGGCCTGTAGCTTGCTCGTCCACGACTGGGCGACCTGCTTCGAGGTGAGGTTAGAGTCGTAGAGGATGACCGAGCCGATGTGGTCTTGCGCAATCTCGTCCAACACCCACTGGTCTGGCGTGGAGGTGCCGTAGAAGGAGACTTGGATCATCTGGCCGATCTCTTCATCGAGCGTCATGTGGGAGATCAGGTTGTTGATGTACTGTTGCTGGGCGTATGAGCGGAGGGTGCCGACCCAGGAGAAGGCGTTGGGATTGGGGGTGCCATTCGGCGTGGTGGTGGCCGAGGCTACCACGGTTGGTACGCGGGTGGCGATGACCGAAGGCGTGCCAGAAGGGGCAAGCCCGTGCAAGACGGGGAGGGCGACGACGAGCAGGAGCAGCGCGCCGATCAGCACACTCACGATGAGGCGTCGGGGTCCGCGGGCACGCTCACCCCGATTGGCGCGTCTACCCGGCGGTGGCGAGGAGGACGGAGGAGGCGCCTCGAGGGAGACGCTGTGGAGCTGAGGCTCCTGTGTTGCGGGCTCCGACATGTCGGTCTCAGATGTGAGGGTCATGGCGAGCCGCAGGGACTGTGTCGGCTCGGCGAGCGTGTCTCCCGGCGGTGTGGGCGGCGGATCGTCCGCCGCCTCGCGTACGGTGTTGGCGGTGAGTTCGGACACGTCCGGGCCGGACGCCGCCGACACAGCATCAACTTCAGCGCCCGCCGACTCCACCTCGCGCTCGCGCAGATCCATCCGTCGCACCCCCCAGTACCACGTCATGCTTCGCAACGACATCTTCGCGCGCAGCGCAGGCCCACATCCTCAGGCCAGTCTCCGCCAAAAGCCACTCGTTACATACTAGCACGCTGTGAAAGACCCGGCTGTACACCCGTTCACAGTCCGGCGCGAATCCCAGGGCGGCGCGCCGGTTGACATGCGTACCGCGCGGCGATACTGTGTCGATGATGGGGGCGGTGTCGGCACGGCGCAGTGCTTGGAGAACGTGGAGGACGCGCATGGTACGCGTGGGCGACACATCCGAGCAGGCGCGCGCAACTGCCGTGGCGGATCCAACTCACCTGCCGCACGAAGCGGACCGCCCGGCGGTAGCGGTAGACGTCGTGATCCTGACGGTTCGCGAGCACCGCCTTGAGGTGCTGCTCGTGCGACGCACGCACTCCCCATTTGACGGCTCGTGGGCTATCCCAGGAGGGTTCGTCCGACCAGACGAGTCGCTCGAAGACGCGGCGCGCCGCAAGCTGGTGGAGGAGGGCGGCGCGCGCGACGTCTACCTCGAACAGCTCTACACTTTCGGCGACCCAAGTCGCGACCCGCGGGCGCGAGTAATCACGGTGGTGTACTATGCGCTGTTGCGCCCGGACCAATT
Source organism: uncultured Chloroflexia bacterium (assembly GCA_963841205.1). GTDB lineage: Bacteria > Chloroflexota > Ktedonobacteria > Ktedonobacterales > JADMIN01 > CAWAWP01. The sequence continues at coordinate 231,834 of CAWJCH010000015.1, forward strand.
GGCGATGCCCACCGCCCAAGATGCCGTCGAGGCTAGGCTCTTCGAAGCCTACTACGCGCCCGAACTCGCCTTCGACCACTCGGGCATACTGAAATATACGCTCGAACGACTGAGGGGCAAGCTGGAGTATACGACTATCGGATTCCAGTTGTTGGCGCATGAGTTCACGCTGAGCGAGCTGCAGGATGTGTACGAGGCCATCTTGAACCGACCGCTCGACAAGCGCAACTTTCGCAAGAAGCTCCTGCTGACCCGCATCGTCGAGCCGACTGCGCGAACGCGCATGGGCGGGCAACATCGGCCCGCGCTGCTCTATCGATTCAACCCCAAGGCACAGGCATAGCGGTGAAGCCTCCACAGTGCGCGCCCTCACGGTAGCGTGAGTATGGACGCTATTTCCGCGCTGCCTACCCCGTCACCAATGCCCGTGCCGAGGAGAGGGCACCCAGGATGTGCAGCAGCAGCTCACCGCATGTTCAATCCTCTCGCTCGCTCTTACCGACGTGGCGCCCGCGACGTATAGTTGAGTAGCATCGTTTATCTTCGCGGTACGTTGGGGATGGCATGGCCGAGCACGACCTGGACTTCTACGCGATCCTTGGCGTCGCCACTGACGCCGACGAGGCAGCGATACGACTCGCCTTCCGGCGACTCGCTTTGCGATTCCATCCGGACGTTGCCGGCGCGGAATACGCCGAGCGCATGGGGCAGATTAATACCGCCTACCGCGTACTCAGCAATCCCGAGCAGCGCGACCTGTACGACTTCCAGCACAACATCGTGGCGCCCGCGCCGCCACCGAGCGAGCCGCAGGCGCCGACACGGCAAGCTCCTCAGCCACGTCCGCCGCTGCGCCGCACCGTAACCCGCGGCGGCACGGTCAACGTCTCGGCGGGTCCGCTCAAGCGCGTGGCATCGCTGGAGCATGCCGACGCCACGCCAATCGCCGCCCTCCACGTCGCCAGCGCGGCGCCGTTCGCGGCCGTGGGACTGCTGGATGGGCGCGTCACGCTCTGGAACGTCCTCACGCAACAGCTCGTGCGGAGCTTCGCGTTCGATGCCGTGCAGAGTGCCGGCGTCCTGCAAGACGTTCGCATCTCTCCGTCGGGAACGTACCTTGCCGCGTGGGGATTCCAGTTTGGCACGTGCCTCTGGAGCTCCGGCACAGACCGCCCCTTTTGGAAGTCTGGCATCAACGGCCCGAGCGGCACGATGGATCTCGCACTGACCGACGCCCCGCCGCTCGCGCGGATGGTGCTGCCGGACGCGCCGATAGCCATCGCGGACGACGACCCATTCCGGTGGGCGCACGAGGGACGCGGCGGCACGGCGCTCTTCTTTCGACCCCTCGTCGGTCCCGTCGATCCCGCGTGGGCGGTCCCGCTGCGCTGCCTCGAAACGCCCGCCCCGCGCGACCGTCAGGCCACGGCCACCGGCGGTTGGCGGGTGCAGCGCCGTATCATTTCCGCGGACGGGGCACGGCTCCTTACCATCTCGACCAACACCGCCCAAGGGCATGCCGCGCTGCGCATCGCGTCGCTGTGGGATCTCACGGCTCGCGGGCATGGCGGCGTCCCCCAGCCGCGCAACATCGCACGCATCGCCGAGCCGCTCGAGGCGCTCGACTTTCCCCTCGCCGCATCGCCCGACCTGACGTGGCTGGCCGCGCGCAATGGACGCATCGGCGTGCGACTACATCGCCTGAGCTCGCGCCGCACGACCGCCCTCTCCGCCGTTGACGTGACCGGCGACGCGGAGTTCGCCCTCGCTCCCGATGGCGCGGCGCTCGGACTCGCCAATCGGAATAGCCTGACCCTGTGGGATGCTCGCAGCGGCAAACCCCTCCAAACATGGACCTTCGCCGCGGAGGTGACAGCGCTCTCGTGCGGCACGAGCGGTGACCGCGTCTGCTGGCTCATCGGCCTCGCAAACGGCGCCGTCGAAGTCTGGGCGTAGCGCTCGCGTATGACGTTGTAGCTCGATTGCCGCCGCTTGCGCAGCGGCCTGCAGGCCGTGTCGCCCGTGCGCCGGCACCGCAGCGCCGCATCTGCCGTCGACCACGACCATAGCGGTCGCCGTGCCGCCTACCGCTCGCCGGGCGTCAGCACGCCATCGCTGATGTCGTAGACCGAGTCCGCCGCCTTGGACGCCTGGGGATCGTGCGTCGTGATGATGAAGGCGATGCCCGCTTTGTGCGCCACGCTGATCATCAGGTCGAGGATCGAGAGGCCCGTGCTGGTATCGAGGTTGCCGGTCGGCTCGTCGGCCAGGACGAGGCGCGGCGCGTGGACCAGCGCGCGGGCGATGGCGACGCGCTGCTGCTCGCCGCCGGAAAGCTCTGGGGCGCGGTGCTGCTCGCGCTCCGCCAACCCGACGAGGGCAAGCGACTCGTGCGAGCGGCGTTCGCGCTCCTCGCGCGACGCGTGCGCCAGCCGTAGCGGCACCTCCACGTTCTCCCTGGCGGTCAGCGCCGGGATGAGATGCGCCGACTGGAAGACGAAGCCGATCTCCGTGCGGCGCAGCTCCGTGCGCTGACGCTCGCTCAGCTTAGAGAGGTCGCGGCCAAAGAGCGTGATGCGCCCCTCGGAGGGATTGTCGAGCCCGGCGATCAGGTTCAGCAGCGTCGTCTTGCCCGCGCCGGAGCGGCCGCGGATCGCCACGAACTCGCCGTCGTCTACCGTGAGGTTGACACTGCGCAGCGCCGTCACCGTGCCGCCGCCGACGGAGAACTGCTTCACCAGCCGCTCGACGGAGAGCAGTTGCCCCCGCCCGCTCCCCCACGGCTCAGGCTGCGCGCCCTCCGCGTTGATCAGTTGGACACCGTGCATGAATGCGTCTCGCCCTTCCCCTGATGCCTCGCGCCGTCCTCAAACGCCATGACGCGCGCCTCTGCCGCCAGTTTACCGCACGCCGTCGAGCCTGGTATGCGCGAAACGCCGCCAGAGGCGATTGGGCCCCTGACGACGCTCGATGACGGAGGAGATTGTTATTCGCGGATGGGGCGAGCGGGCAGCGGTCGCACCAACGGATTCGTGCCGACGGGGCCGTCCTCAGGACGGCGCGGCACGCGCTGGCGCACGAGGAACGACGGCGCGCGGGCCAGCTCCTCCATCGGCAGGTTCACGTCGCGGCCGAAGCGGTTGTAGAACGAGAGCTCGAAGTTCGGCGTCTCGCCCAGCGCGCCGTGCGGGCAGACCTCCACGCAGTCGCCGCAGAAGATGCAGCGGTCCAGCGCGAAGTCGTAGCGCACCAGCTCGCGCTCGGCCATCATCAGCGAGCCCGTCGGGCAGACCTGCACGCAGGCGCCGCACGAGACGCAGTCCGTCGAGAAGAGCGAGACGTTGAACGGCGTCTCGACGATGGTGTCGAAGCCGCGCCCGAACATGCCGTAGCAGTTCGGGCCGATCACGTCGTGGCAGACGCGCACGCACTGCGTGCAGTTGATGCACTTGTTCGGGTCGCGCAGGATGAAGCTGTGCGAGAGGTCGAAGGTGTAGTCGTGGTAGTCGCTCGGCTCGCCGTCGTGGAAGCGGTTCTCTTCGAGGTTGTATTCGAGGCTGTACTTCTGGAGGTCGCACTGGCCGGCGGCGGGGCAGGCACACTGGAGGCAGCGGCCAGACTCGCGCTCGGCCTGCTCCTGCGTGTAGCCCATCTCGATCAGGCGGAAGTTGCGCTTGCGGTCCTCGTAGGGCAGCATCGGCATCTTCACCTTGGGCTCGACCGGCTTGTAGGGCACGATGTCGAAGAGGTCCGGCTTGCGCTCCTGCGACTCGATGCGCTTGGAGACCTCGGCCATGTCCTCGCCGCGCAGGTACGCGTCGATCGAGCGGGCCGCGAGCTTGCCCTGCGCGACGCACTCGATGATGGTCGAGGCGCCGAGCTGGCAGTCACCGCCGGAGAAGACGCCCTTACGCGCCGTCATGAAGTTGAATGGGTCGGTCTCGATGGTCGTGCGCTTCGTCCACTTGACGCCCGACTCCGGCGGCAGCACGGACTCGTCCGGCTTCTGCCCGATGGCGGGGATCAGGGTGTCGCAATTGATGACGTACTCGCTGCCAGGGATCGGCACCGGGCGGCGGCGGCCAGATGCATCGGGCTCGCCAAGCTGCATGCGCTGGAACTCGACGCCGACGATGCGCCCGTTCTCCTGCACGATGCGCGACGGCGCGGCGAAGAGTTGCAGGTCGGTGCCCTCGTTCTCGCCGTCCTCGACCTCCTCGAAGGTCGCGCCCATCTCTTTGCGACCGCGGCGATAGACCGTGTGGACTTTGGCGCCGAGGCGCAGCGAGGTGCGCGTGCAGTCGAAGGTGGTGAAGCCGCCGCCGATGACGACGACCTCTTTGGTCTCATTCACCGGCTGCGGCAGGCCCCGCGTCTTGTCCATCAGGAAGCTGATGGCGTTGACGAAGCCCGGCAGGTTCTCGCCCTCGAGGCCCAGTTCGTTCGAGGTCCACGCGCCGATGCCCAAGAACACGGCGTCGAAACCCTCATTGAAGAGGTCGTCGATGGTGAAGTCGACGCCGAGCTTGACGTTGAACTGCTTGTCCACGCCGAGCTTCCAGACGCCGTCGAACTCCTTGTCCACCATGTCCTTCTGCAGGCGGTACTCGGGGATGCCGTAGCGCAGCATGCCGCCGGCCTGCGGCATCATGTCGAAGACCTTGCAGTAGTGGCCTTGCAGCGCGAGGTAATAGGCGGCCGTCAGCCCCGCCGGACCCGCGCCGACGACGGCGACCTTCTTGCCGGTCGGCGCCTCCTTCACCCACGGCGTCGGCGGGTCGTCCATCACCTGCTCCGCCGCAAAGCCGTGCATGCGGCAGATGGCGATCTCCTCCTCGACGAGTCCGCGGCGGCAGACCTCCTGGCATGGCGCGGGGCAGGTCAGGCCGAGGATGTACGGGAAGGGCAGCACCTCTTTGACGAGCCGCGCCGCCTCGCGATTCTCGCCCTTGGCGATCAGCTCCAGGTAGCCGGGGATGTCGATGTGCGTCGGGCAGCCGATCTGGCAAGGGGGCTGGCAGTAGGCGTTGTGGTCCGAGAGCATCATCTCCAGATTCGTCTTGCGAATCTGCTGCAGGCGGTCGGACTTAGTGCGCACGACCATCCCCGGCACGGCGGGGGTGTTGCACGACGGCAACGGTCGCTCGGCGTTCTCGATCTCGACCAAGCACATGCGGCAAGCCGAGGTCGGCTCCAGCTTCTCGTCGTTGCAGAGGTTGGGGATATCGAGGATGCCGCTCTCCTCCGCGACGCTGAGCACCGTTTGCCCCTCGTACGCCCGCATCTTGCGCCCGTCGATGGTGATCTCGAAGGTCGGCTGTCCAACCTCGTTGCGCCCCCGCGGCGAAGGCGCGCCCGCCGCCGCATCGTCACGTATAGTGATCGCCATAGAAGTCCTCGTCGCTAGGAATCGAGAAGCCAGCACTCAACAGCTGATCCGAGAAAGCCCACGCTGAACGTCCACAAGACCTACAGCACGTGTTTCGTCACGTAGCGGTGCGAGCGCACCGGCAAGCACGTGCCCGTCGGGCAGCGCCCCTCCAGGTGCGCGGTGAAGTCGTCTGGGAAGTACTTCATCGCCGAGACCACGGGGTGCACGGCGTTGACGCCGAAGCCGCAGAGCGAGCCGTCGGGCACGTAGTGCGCGAATTCGTCGAGCAGCGCCAGATCGCCCTGCACGCCGATGCCGCTTGAGATGCCCTCCAGCGTCCCCGCGATGCGCTTGACGCCGACGCGGCACGGCACGCACTTGCCGCAGCTCTCGTGCGCCAGATACGCGCTGCGCTCGGCCGCCCAATGCACCATGCACGTCGCCAGTGGCAAGACCTCGATGACGCTCGACCCGAGGATCGCCCCCGCGTCCTCCAGTGGCTCGAAGTCGAGCGCGACGCCGAGTTGGGCGAGGGGCAACACGCCGCCCTCGCGCCCGCCGATGGCGACGCCGCGCGCAGTAGACTCGTTCGGCGAGATTCCGGCGCCTTTCAGAACGTCGCGTACCGTCGAGCCGAACGGCGCCTCGACCAGCCTCGCGGAGCCGTCGGCGTCGATGATCGTCAGCAGCTTCGTGCCGGGCGTGGATTGCGTTCCGACGCTCTTGAATGCGCTCGCGCCGCGCCGCGCGATCTGGGGCAGATTCGCCACCGTCTCCACGTTCAGCACAGCGGTCGGCTTGTCGAAGACGCCGTAGGTCGAAGGGTACGGTGGACGCTGCTGTGCCTTCGCCGGGCGTCCCCTGATCACCTGGATCAGGGTGGACTCTTCGCCGCCCATGAAGCCCATATCCACGCCGACGACTGTCACGGTGAAGGCGACGCTCGGGCCGGTCAGCGCGCCACTCTCCGTCGCGTCGTGGACCGCCTCGCGCACCGCAGAGGCCAGCCCTGCGTCCGCGCCGCGCATGTAGAGGAACCCCTCGCTCGCGCCCGCCGCATACCCCGCCAGCGCCATGCCCTCGATGATGGCGTGCGGACTCTGGCGCAGCAGCGACGCGGCCACCAGTGAGCGGTCGTCGGCATCGTAGGCGTTGCAGACGATGTACTTCGGGGCGACGGGAGACTCGGCGACGAGGGAGAGCTTCTCCGCCGTCCAAACGCCGGCGCCGCCGCGACCGCGCAGCCCGGAGGAGCGGATCGCCTCCAGCGCCTGCGACTGGCTCATTTGGGAGGCCTGCTGCAGCGCCGCGTAGCCGCCCTGCGCACGGTAGACGCCGATCGTGGCGAGCGACGTCTCACCCGCGCCGCCCAGGAGACGGTATGGTGCGTCAGGCACTCTGGCCCCTCCTGTGGTTGATGTTGCCGTACTTGCCACGCGTCGAGGGTGAGGGGCCGCGCTCGACCTGATCCCCGCGCAGCACGCCCGCGGTGAGCGCCTTGGCCGGCGCGAAGAGCGGACTGCACGTCGCGATGCCGAAGACGTCGCTGAGGTCCACGCCGCGCCGCTCGACGACGCGCCAGGCAACCTGCAACGGCAGTCCCTCGTAGGCCAGCATCAGTTCGTTGAGCGTGGCGGTTAGGTCCCATGACTCCAGCGAGGCGGCGTCGAGGATGCGGTCGGCGGGAGCGAGGTCCGCCGGCGCTTCGAGTTCGATATTCGTCGGGGTGAGCGTCGGCGGCGAGTTCGGCGGCTCCGGATACTTCACGGCGTACTCGGACATGCGCGGCGTGTAGTATCCCGCCACGGAGGTCGCCGAGAACCAGGGGCGCCGCCGGAAGCGCAGCGTCGGCCGCGCCTCGATGGTGATGGCGCGCGGCGGGCAGACCTTCTCGCAGAGTAGGCACGCCTCGCACTTCAGGTTGAAAGGCGTGTCCTGCCCCGCCTCCTGAATGAGTTGGATCAGCCCGCGGCTGCGCTCCGGCAGCACGCGCTTCTCGTAGGGATAGAGTCGGGTGACCTTGGGGCGCGTGACGTGACTGAGCGTCAGCCCCAGCCCTTGCAGGATGCCACGCATGCGCCCTACTCCTCGCCCTTAATCTTCAGGCCCTGCTTCTCGATCTTCTCACGCAGCTTGAGCAGCCCCTCAATCAACGCCTCGGGGCGCGGTGGGCAGCCCGGCACGTAGACGTCCACCGGCACCAAGGTATCGACGCCCTGCACCGTGTAGTAGCTGTCGTAGAACTCGCCGCCGGAGGTCGCGCACTGGCCAAGCGAGATGACCCACTTGGGGTCGGGCATCTGCTCGTAGAGCCGCACGAGGCGCGGGCCCATCTTCGTGCAGACCGTCCCGGCGACGATCATCAGGTCGGCCTGGCGCGGGCTGGAGCGGAAGACCTCGTAGCCGAAGCGTGCGATGTCGTAGTGGCTCTGCGCCGAGGCGATCATCTCGATGGCGCAGCAGGCGAGGCCGTAGCCCAGCGGCCAGATCGACCGGGCGCGCGCGTAGTTCTGCGCCCAGCGCAGCATGTCGGCCAGGCTCGTCAGCTGAACGTTCGCCTCTTGCTGCCCGGCGATGTATTCCGCCGGCGTGCGCGGCGGCAGCATGGGCACGTCTTTGCCGCGCCTCGGAGCATTCGTGGTCATATGCGGTGCGGTCCCTTCAGCGGCTTCTAGCCCGGCTTATCGCCACAACTCCGGCCATCCCTCGCCATCCCCGATTTCTTCGCACGCGAACCTTCCTGAAAGGAGGTTGGGGTCGCAGAGGTGAGAAACGGAGCATGCTGAGGCGTAGCGCCGAAGTTCATCTGAAGCACAGTCACCTTCGATTATAACATGGCTCACCACCCGCGACCATCGGTGTGCCAGACGTGCTGCGTAGCAGTCGGAGCGGGGGAGTCCAAAGGGGGGCACCCACCCCAAAGGTGCTCACGTATCTGCGCATGAGCCCCTGTGGCCGTCCTCCAACGATTGCACGACTCCCAACTGCGCGCAGCCCGGCATGCGTGCCGGGAGGAATCCCTCGTGGCCGCCGTTCCTGACGGTTCCCTCTCGCTTCGCGTGCTATCAGCCATCCCATGTGGCCCGCAGGCGCCCTCTCCGTGGGACCGCCGCGCTCGCCCCTTCCCGGCGCCGCGCAAAGCGAGTACAATCGCCGCGCGCGACATTCCCAAGAGAGCAGCCGAAGCTCGCGCGAGCCCACCCCGCCTAAGGAGGTCCAGCGTGGCAAAGACGCAACGCGCAGCCGTGGCGCCCGTCGCCAGCGGTGCCGATTGGCTCACCGCCTCCGAGTTGCTGACGCTCGGAGCCGTCTGCGAGGCGCTGATCCCCAGCGTGCCCGCGCCGGAGGGCGAGCGCGACGATGCGGGACTCTATGCCCGCTCCGCGCGCGACCTTCGGGTGCCGCAGCTCCTCGCCGAGACGCTGGCCGCCGAGTCGCCGGAGTCGCGGGCAGACTTCAAAAAACTGCTCGGCACGCTCAACCAGCCGCTCGTCGGCATGCTGCTCGCCGGGCGCCCGCAGGGCTTCGCGCAGATGTCGCTGGCCGCGCGGCAGAACGCGCTGCGCAGGATGTCCACCTCCTCCATCAGCGGGGGGCAGTTGCGGCAGGGATTCCAGGCCGTCAAGCGCCTCGCCGGCTTCATCTTCTATTCGGCGCCCGACAACGAGGGCGTCAACCCCAACTGGCCCGCCATCGGCTACGCGCGCCCGCCGCAGCCGCCCAGTCCGGAGGCCGCGCCCAAGCGCATCCGCCCACTCGCCATCACCGGCGACCTTGAGTTGACCGCCGACGCCGTGATCGTCGGCTCCGGCGCGGGTGGCGGCGTGATGGCCGCCGAGCTGGCCGCGGCAGGCAAAGACGTGATCGTCCTCGAAAAGGGCGGCTACCACAGCGAGTCCGACTTCACCGGCAGCGAGGCCGAGATGACGCCGAAACTCTACCTGCGGCGCGGCACGCTCGCCACCCGCGACCTCGGCATGGTCGTCCTCGCCGGCTCGACCCTCGGCGGCGGTACCACCGTCAACTGGAGCACCTCGCTCCGCGCCCCGGCGGACGTGCTGGAGGAGTGGGAGCGCGCACACGGCCTGACGGGGGCGACGAGCGCCGAGTTCCAGCAAGGCTACGACGCGGCTGAGCGGCGTATGGGCGTCTCCACCGACGACAGTGAGCCGAATGCCAACAACGCCGCCCTCCAGCGCGGCTGCGAGGCGCTGGGCTACTCCTGGAAGTCCCTCCCGCGCAACGCCTCGGGCTGCGAGCAGCGCTGTGGCGCCTGCGGCTACGGCTGCCAGTTCGGGCGCAAGCAGGGCACCATGCTCACTTTCCTTCAAGATGCCCACGAGCGCGGCGCGCGCATCGCCGTCAACGTCAACGTCGAGCGCGTGCTGATCGAGGCGGGACGCGCGGTCGGCGTTGAGGGCTGGTCCGCGGATGAGGCGACTGGGGCACGCCATCGGGTGACAGTGCGGGCGCCGCTGGTCGTCGTGGCAGGTGGCTCCGTCGAGTCGCCCGCGCTGCTGCTGCGCTCCGGCCTGAGCAACCCCAACATCGGGCAGCACCTGCGCCTGCATCCCGTCGCCGTCGTCTTCGGCGTCTACGACGAGCCGATCGAGGCATGGAAAGGCTCGCCGCAGACGGTGCTCTCGGATCACTTCGCCCGCGTGACCGGCGCGCACGGCTTCCGCATCGAGATGATGCCGGCGCACCCCGGCCTGCTGGCGCTCGGCATGCCGTGGGAGAGCGGGCAGCAGTACAAGCGTGACATGACGCTCGCCAGTCGCTCCGCCGCCTACATCGTGCTGGCGCGCGACACCGGCGAGGGCCGCATCACCCTCGACCGCCACGGCGAACCCGTCATCACCTACTGGCCCAACGCGCTGGACCGACGTCACCTGACGCGCGGCATGCAAGAGGTCGCGCGCATCGCGCTGGCTGGCGGCGCTCGCGACGTTGGCACGACGTTCTTGCCACGGCTGATGCTGGAGGGGCGACCTGGTGAGAAGCAGACGCAGGCCTTCATGGACGAGATCGAGCGGCGCGGCGTCGAGCCGAACCGGCTGATCCTCGGCACGGCGCACCAGATGGGCACGTGCCGGATGGGGAGCAGCGCCAAGACGGCGGTGGCCGACCCGTACGGCGAGGTCTACGGCGTGCGCGGGCTCTTCGTCGCCGACGCTAGCACGTTCCCGACGGCCTCTGGCGTCAACCCGATGCTTTCGACGATGGCGATGGCGTACCGCGTCGCGCAGCACGTCAGGGCGCGGGGATAGGTCAGGTCTCGCGACCCGCCAAAATGGGTCGCTCGCGGTAACGCACTTGCGTAGGCTGGTACCGAGTGCGAGAGCGCGGAGCAAGGCGAGCGACGCGGTGGAGGCGTGGTGTGGCGACTCTAGAAGGCGCGGTGGCGCAGGGCGAGGCGGGACGAGACACAGCGGCGAGCGAGGGTCAACAGCGGCCGATTCGGCTGCCGCCCTGGCTCTTCGCCGCGCTGGCGGTGCTCCTAACGGTTGGCGGGGGCCGCGCGGGTCAATAGCGCGCCCTTCACCGACGCCGCCTAGTATCAGTGCTATGCGCTCGCCTTCTGGCATGGTTCAGACGCCGCCACCGTGCCGAGCGCTGCCACCTGCGCCACGTACCTCGGCTCCACGCCCCTTCCCGCCTTTGCTACGCTGCCCAAGGAGTACGGACCACTGGCGATAGTGGTCTTCTCACTGCCGCTGCTTGGATCAGCGGGACTCTATCCGTGGCTATTCGCAGCCGAGATGATCGCTGTGGTGCTTGGCGTGGCGCTTCTGCTGCACCGGATCGCGCCGGTTGGTGCGGGGCGTGTCTGGCTCCTCAACGTGATGCTGGGCAGCGCGGCCACTGCCGCCGCGCGCTTCGACGTGGTCCCTGCCGCGTGTACGCTGCTGGCGCTGGTCGCTCTCACGCGTGGTCACCACTCGTGGGCGTACGCCGCGCTGGCCGCTGGCACGTTACTGAAGATCTATCCGGCGCTGCTGTTGCCGCTCTTCCTCATCGAGTCGTGGCGCATGCGGGGAACGATCCCGCTCTGGCGGCGCGGTCCCGGACTCTACGCCGCCGCGGTTGTGATGGTTGAGGGCGTAGCGTGGCTGTTGAACCCGGCCTCGGCGCTTAGACCCGCGACGTTTATGCGGGGACGCTGTGTGCAAGTGGGGTCGCTGCCCGCCTCGCTCTCCGCCCTCGGCGCGCTGGTCAGCAGGGAACCGATCTCTTTCCTCTACAGCTACAACTCGATCTGCCAGGTCTCGTCGGGGCTGGGCGTGCTCTCGGCGATCTGCATTGGCATGGCGATGGTCGGCATCGCGGCGGTGATCGTGCTCTACTGGCGGGGGGCGATCTCGCTCGGCCTCGCCGCGCTCCTCTTGCTGGCTCTGGCATTGCTCGGCTCGGAGGTGTTCAGCCCACAGTATCTACTCTGGATCAGTCCGCTGGTGGCGTGGGAGTTTGGCCTGCGTGACCTCCGCGCGTTCGCGGGTTGGTGCCTCGTCTGCCTTGCGACGACGCTCTGCTATCCCCTTTCCTATCACGAACCTGCTGCTCGTCGCACTGCAGACCACGCCCGATACAGCGGTGCCGCTCACCGCGGGGCTGCGCAATGCGCTGCTCTTGGGGTTGGTAGCGGCAACCGTCGTGGGAGGCTTCGTCAGTTGGCGGCGGGGTTATACTGCGCGAACCAGCTAAGGATCTCGCGGAGCCGGATGAGCCGCGAGCGCGGGTGGCCCGTCCGCGAGAGGTTGTGATTCTGGCCCTCGAAACGGACGAATTTGGTGGTGCGACCGAGGTAGGCGAGCGAGGCGTAGAGCGCCTCGGCGTCGGCGATGGGGCAGCGCAAGTCGTTGTCGCTGTGGAGGATCAGCAGCGGTGTGGTGATGTTGGCGACGTAGGTGATCGGCGAGTGGAACATGAGCTTGTTGAGGTCGTCCCATGGCGTCGCGCCGATCTCGTCCACGGCGAGCCACCAGCCGGTGTCGCTGGTGCCGAAGAAGTTGGCGATGTTGACGACGCTGCGCATGGTAACGGCGGCCTTGAAGCGCTTGGTGTGGCCGACGATCCAGTTGGTCATGTAGCCGCCGTAGCTGCCGCCGGCGACGCCGAGGCGGTCCGGATTGAGGTCGAAGCGCGCGAGCGCGGCTTCGAGGCCGGCCATGACGTCTTCGTAGTCCTTGCCGCCCCAGTCATGGAGGACGGCGTGCATGAAGAGGCGGCCGTATCCGGCGCTGCCGCGGGGGTTGCTGTAGACGACGGCGTAGCCCTGCGCGGCGAGCAGCTGGAACTCGGTGAAGAAGCTGTGGCCGTACATGAAGGCGGGGCCCCCGTGGATCTCGAGGATCGCGGGGAGGCGGTCGGCGGGCGTGGTGGCCGGCGGGCGCATGATCCAGCCTTGCAGCTCCCAGCCGTCCGCGCCGGGGAACGAGAACTCTTCGGGCTGCGCGAGGGTCAGCTCGGCGAGGAGGGCGGCGTTGACCTGGGTGAGACGGCGCTCGTCAGCGTTGGCGCCATCCTGGGGGCGGACGAAGACATCGCCGGGCAGGGTGGGATCGGAGGCGACGTACGCGACGGTCTTGCGCGTGGCGTCGAATGAGTAGCCGTAGATGCGGCGGTCGCCGTCAACCACGATGTGCGGAACCGACTCCTCCTCGGGCCGCGCCTCGTAGAGGCTGGTGGAGCCCCGGAGCGAGGCGAGGAAGAAGATGCGGCTGCTATCAGTGGACCAGGTGAGGCGGTCGGGCAGGTGATCGGCGCGCAGGTCGTCGAGGCAGCGATCCTGGCAGACGGGGACGAAATCTTCGGTGAGTGCCGCTGCCGGACCCTTGGCCGAGTCGGCAGGTACGACGAAGAGGTCCGTATGGCCGGAGCCGCCGCGCACGGGGGCGCCGAGGAAGGCGATCTGCCTGCCATCGGGGGACCACTCTGGCGCGAGGCAGGCGAGCGATTCGTCGGTGAGGCGGGTGGCGGTGCGATCGTTCAGCGCGACGGTCCAGATGGCACCACCGGTCCAGCGCCAGCGTTCGTCGCTGCGGTCGGAGACGAAGGCGATGTGATCGCCGTCGGGCGACCAGCAGGGGGCGCCGTCGTTCCAGTCGCCGTCGGTCAGTTGGCGCGGCTCACCGCCGCTGACGGGGACGGTGAAGAGGTGGGCGCGCAGCTCGTAGGTGAAGCCGTGCCCCTCGAAGCGATAGCTGAGCTGGGTGATGGTGCGGACGCGCGGCAGATTCTTGCCCTGGAACGCCGCGTCGTCAACCTCGGTGTCGTCGGGCTCGCCGGTCTCGGCGACGAAGAGCAGGGTCGTGCCGTCAGGCGACCAGGTGGGCGAGGCCGCACCGTGGCGCGTGGTGGTGAGCTGCGACGGCTCACCGCCATCGACGGGGAGCAGCCAGATCTGCGGCTTGCCGATGCCGCGGTCGCGCTCGTCGGCGTTCTTCGGTTTGACCTCTTCGCGTGGCGCACGGACGAAGGCCAGCGTCTTGCCGTTGGGCGACCAACGCGGTGAGCCGTCTTTGGGGCCGGAGGTGAAACGGCGCGGCTCGCCGCCGGCGGTCGGCACGACCCAGATCGAGCGGCGATAGGCGTATTCGCCGGCGTCGATCTCCGTCTGGATGTAGGCGATCAGCGTGCCGTCGGGGGAGAGCTGGGGTTCTTCGGTGATGCGCATGGCGAGGAGGTCTTCGGAGGTCATCAATCGGGGCATGGAAGGCAATCCTCTCTGTTGGCCCGAGGCGGCTAATCTTCGGAGGTCTCGGCGACGGGATGTTCGTAGTTGCGATGCAGCTCGCGGAGTACGGCGCCACGAATGCGCCAGGTCTCGGGGGTGAAGCTGTGATACTCGCCGTCGCAGGCGGGCACGGGCGCGGCACAGGGGCGGTGTGGCAGGAGGCGGAAGCGCAAGGCGTCGCCGGTGATGTCGATCCAGATGTGGCGGCGGGTGTAGCCGGAGCCCCACTTGAAGAGGATGCCGGAGTCGTACTCCTCGAACCAGCCGCGGTCCTGGAGGGCGTTGCGGTTGAGGGTCTGGAGCATCTCGCCGATGCCACTCTCGCGGATGACGCGCTTGGCGTTGTCGCGCACGGCGCGCCGGGTGCGCTCTGCCTCGGCCGCGGCGGGATCGGAAACGGTGTTATCGGTGGGCATGGTGCGTGGGTTCTCCTGAGCGAGGGGCGGCGTGCGCGCGGGATTGGGTGACAAACGGGCGAGGCGGCAGCGCACGTCTCGACATTGTACACGCTGGGGCGGAAAAGGGAGAGAGCGTGCGGTGCGGCGGTGGCGGGGCAGGCGCGTTGCGTGGGCGAGAAGGCGGAAATTGCGGGAGATAGCTGATTTTTTCAGGGTTGGCGGCGGGGATGCATGGATGAATGGGAGCCAATTCGCCGGGAAATCTCTTTCCGCTTTCTTCCGCTTTTGCGTTTTGATCGGCGGTGTTCGGGGGGAGAGGTACCGGCGGGGGGCGTTTGTGGCGGGGGCGGAAGTTGGGAGGCCTCACTCACAGCAAGCGCTCGGCGAGCGCCGCGCCACCGGCCAAGCCCTCGCTCGCGGGGGACCCCGCCTCACCCGCGGGGAAAGGGGCGGCAGAGGGAAGCGTGGGTATTCGGAGAGCGGGGAAATGGAGGGCGAGGGGAGGTTGCATCGGGATTTCCTTCGCGGATGGGCAACGGGGTGGAGGGAGGGGAAGTGGGGAGGAGGAGTGATTTCGCATATATGTTCTAATTCGAGTATAGCAGGTCGATGTAGGGAGCGCAAGGGAGAACCTCACCCCCAACACGCCCCCACGCGTGGGGAACCCCATCTTCCCCGCGAGGGAAGGGGCCGTGGGGCGCTGCGGGGGTGCCTGGAGGCGAGGGCGTCAGGAGAGGTGAGGGCATCGTCAGGGCCTGCGCAGGTGTGCGGCGTGAGGGCGCTAGGAACGGGTGAACTGCTCGTTGGTGCGGCGTTGGTCGATGTGGTAGTTGCTGCCGGGGAGGGATTTGGCTTTGTGCTTGACCTCGGCGGCGATGCGGCTGACCTCTTCGAGGGAGGTGACGGGGCGCTGTTGGTTCGTGACGACGCCGATGGAAACGCTGACGAGGCTGTAGACCTGCGGTCGGCTCTGGCGATCGGTGGCGATGAGGGTGCCGCGGGCGGCGTCCTCGGGTGAGTAGTGAGCGACGCTCTCGCTGTCCCATCGCGCGAGCAAGGCGCGGCAGACGGCATCGACGCGATCCGGCGTGGTGATGACGACGAAGTCGTCGCCGCCGATGTGGCCGACGAAATCATCGTCGTTGCCGTATTCGCGCACGGTCTCGCTGGCGATGCGGGCGAGGAGGCGGATCAGATCGTTGCCGCGGATGAAGCCGTAGACATCGTTGTAGGCCTTGAAGTGGTCGAGATCGAGATAGAGGATCGACCACTGGCGAGGGGTCTCTAGCACCTGCTCGATGGCACGCTCGACGCGCAGGCCGGAGGGGAGGCCGGTGAGCGGCGAGAGGAGGTTGTCGCGCACGTGGCGGAGCTGGGTGCGGATGCGGGCGAGCAGCTCTTCGGAGTTGAAGGGCTTGGTGAGGTAGTCGTCCACGTCGATGTCGAAGGCGCGTACCTTATCGGCGGTGTCGTGGCGGGCGCTGAGCATCATGACGGGGATGTGCGCGGTCTTGACGTTGGTGCGCAGCCGCTCGACCACGGCGAAGCCATCGATGCCGGGCAGCATGATGTCGAGCAGCAGCAGCTGCGGCACTTCGCGGAGCGCCGAGGCGACGCCGTCCTCGCCGGAGTGCGCGATGATGGCGTTGAATCCCTCGGCTTCGAGGGTCTCGCGGAGCATGCGCCCGATGATTGGATCGTCCTCGACGACGAGGATCGTCGCGGTGGGTGTATCAGAGGTCACGGGTTCCATCTCGTGCCCTCCTTCTGCTGCACTCACGGGACGTCTGCCCGGCGGGGCGCCGAAATCGCAGCGCAGAGTGATGTACGCCGCGAATTACCAAGCGGGCAATGAAATCCTGCCAGCGCGTAACCTCCACTATAAACATGGGCGTGCCGCATTGTCCACATGGGGGGTCGCCGTGCTAGCCCACCTGGGTCCCTTCGTCATGTGGGCCAAGCTGCTGATCTTCCTCCGTGCTGGTGGTTTGTGCGCGGAGGATCGCCTGAGCCTGGCCGAGCAAGGCATCTTCGAGGCGCTGGCGATGCTTGGGTAGCAGGTTGGGCGGCAGATCATTCGGCAAAAACCATGCCGTCGCGCGGACTTCTTCGCTGTCGTGCGGCTGGGGGCTGTCTCCGGCGAGGTGACAGAGGAAGGTGAGCACGACCTCATGCTTGCGCGGCTTGGAATAGACGCCGACGAGGCGCTCGATGATGACCTCGGCGCCGACTTCCTCGCGCACCTCGCGCGCAACGCCTTCCTCGACGGTCTCATCGTACTCGAGGCCGCCGCCAGGGAGGTTCCACCAGTTGATGTCGCTGCGCTGGGCGAGGAGGTAGCGCCCGTCACGCTCGATGACGGCGAAGACGCCGATGCGGAAGCGGGGCTGCGGAGGGTGCGGCTCTGATTCGGCCATATCGACTCCTCATCACTACGGGCGCGACTAGATCTCGAAGTCGAGCGGCACCTCGTCGCGGAGGCTGTGCAGGTCGGTCGCGGGGCCGCGACGCTGGAGCAGCTGCGCCGGTTGCGCGACGACGATGGAGTGCGGCGGCAGCGACTCGACGACGAGGGCCATCGCGCCGATCTTGCTGTCGTGCCCGATGGTGATCGGCCCGAGGATCGAGGCGCCGACGCCAATGGTGACGTTGTCTTCGATGGTGGGGTGGCGCTTCGCGCGGCCGTTGTTGCTGTGCTTCCACCAGCCAGTGGCGCCGAGCGTGACCTGGTGGTAGAGCATGACGTTGTCGCCGATCTCGGCGGTCTCGCCGATGACGACGCCGGTGCCGTGATCGATGAAGAAGCGCTTGCCGACGCGCGCGCCGGGGTGAATCTCGATGCCGCCAGTGAGGATGCGCGCGATCTGCGAGATCAGGCGCGGCAGCACGGGGATGTGGGCGCGGTAGAGCGCGTGGGCGACGCGATGCGCGATGAGCGCATGGAGCCCCTGGTAGGTGAGCACCTCGAAGACGTTGTGGGCGGCGGGATCTTTCTCGAAGATGACGTCGATGGCGTCGGGCCAGATCGTGCGCTTCCGCCGGACGCGCGCTCGCGGCGGAAGGGCGGAGCTGGGTTCTGGCGCGCCGATGCCGTGTGGGTGCAGTCGCGCACCGTCGGCTTCGGTGAAGTCGCCTTCGTGATAGACCTCGTCGAGCTCCGGCGTCTTCGCGCCGCGATCGCGTGACATGGAGGCATACCCTTCGGTCGATGGAGGCGGTCTGCCTCCGACGGTTCCGCTTGTGCACTATAGTATCGCACGGAGCGCGGATCAAGCGGCGAGCAGGTCATGCGTATTCAGGCCACCGGCGGCGCGCGGACGGGGCCAAGCGAGGCCCGTCAGGGCCGGGATGGGGGCCGCACTATGGTATACTTGCGGCGCGCCGTGGGGTGCGGGTGTGGACTCGAGGGGGACCTGTGCGGATACGTTTCGGGGTGGCCGGAGGATGCGCGATGGCTGTCTGGAGCGGCGGGTCTGGTGCTCGGTGGCGCATGGGCGCGTGCGCGGCGCGGATCGCCGTGCTGGCCGTGCTGCTCTGCCTGCTTCTGCCACAGGCAATCGCCGCGCCACTGATGCCCGGCGCGGAGGGCCTGGGGAGGGCGATGTCGCGGCCTACGGAGGCCGTGGCGTATGCGCGCATCGCGCTGGTGCGCGTGCTGACCTACTATAACGGCAGCGTCAGTGGCGGGGCCCTGCCGACGCAGTCGCCGAGTCCCTGCGCGTCGGATGGGGTGCTGATCGGGACGACCGGCAGCGCGTTGAACGCGCTCAACTACGTCTTGACGCCGACGGCGGCGGTCAGCCCGACGACGCCATGCGCGGGCGCGCAGGCCGCTTTTCAGCAGTTGTATGGGCGCGCGCAGGCGTGGGCGATCTCACATATTGACGTGCGCTTCAGCGTTGCCTATACGGGCACGCCGGAGCCGACCTGCCTTACGGAGTCGCCCGACGCGGCGGCGGTTGACCCGAACTGCAATCCGTCACCGTTCGCCGTGATCGATCAGTCGCAGATTCGGACGAACGGCGGAGCCAATGCGCCGGCGTTGCAGGTGCTGGCGCTGACCCCGACGGCGGGCACACCCACGCACGATCTGCCGGTGCTCTCGACGCCGCAGCCGTCGGACGCGCCAACTGAGGCATCGGGGAACGTCGCGCTCGATCTGACGGCGATAGACGGACAGTTGCTTGGGCGGGACGCGGTGACGCCGAGCGAGGTGGCGACGACGCTGTATCCGATCGATCTGGCGGCGAGTACGGTGGGCGCGGTCCCGGCAAACGCGGCGACCGGCGGCACGCCCGCGCCAACGGCGATCCCGCTGGACGCGCGGCTGAGTGTCGGCGCGCCGGTGGTCGACGCGAACGGGCGGCTGGTGGGGATGGTGATCGCGAACGCGGCGGGCGGGCGGTCGCTGGCCTCGGTGAGCGATATCACGCGGGCGATCGGGCCGGTGACGAGCAAGGCCGGCGCGCTGATGATGCAGTGGCAGCAGGGGCTGGATGCGTACTACGCGAACCCGGCGCACTACGCCGACGCGGCGACGATCTTCGGGACGATGGCGACGAGCTATCCAGATTTTGGCGGAGTGCAGGCGTTCTTGACGGCGGCGCGCGCATCGTCCCCGGCGATCCCATCGCTGACGACGGCGCCCGGCTCGACGGGCCGGAGTCCGGGTACGACGCCGGGCGCGACGGGGTTGGGCCGGCAGACGCTGATCGTCGTGGTGAGCCTGGCGTTCGCCGCGCTGGTGCTGCTGATCATCGCCACGACCGTCCTCATTCGCCGGCGGAGGTCGCGCGTGCCGGCGCTGCGTCCCGTGCCGCCGGAGGAGGCGAACCTAGACCTGCTGCCGCGCGACATGCCGCTGGACGCGCTCGACGAGGCGCTGGATTTGCAGCAGACGGTGCCGTTGGCCGCGCTGCCGTCCGACGTGGCGGCGATGACCACCGCGATCATGCCCGCGGTGGCGCCTGAGCCGTTGCGGCGCACGCGCACGGGGTTGGCGCTGATGCCGCTGGCGGCGGGGCTGACCGATGCGGGCGTGCGGCGCGCGGACGACCCCAACCAGGACAATATCTTTGTGGCGCAGGGCATCCGGCTGGTGCGCGGTCGAGTGCAGCCGTACGGCTTGTTCATCGTGGCGGACGGCATGGGCGGGCACCTGAATGGGCGCGAGGCGAGCCGGCTCACCATCGAGATCGTGGGGATGGCGGCGCTGCGGCTGCTGACGTCCTCGAACCCGGTGGATGATGTGCTGCTGACCGATCTGATGCGCGAGAGCGTGCAGGGGGCCAGCGCGGAGCTGCGTCGGCGCAACCTGGAGGAGCGGCTCGACATGGGCACGACGCTGACCGCCGCACTGGTGGTGGACGACGTGGCCTATGTCGTCAACGTGGGGGACAGCCGGACGTACCTGATGAGCCCGGAGCTGGGGCTACGCGCGGTGACGACTGATCACTCGGTGGTGGCGAGCCTGGTGGCGGCGGGCGTAATCCGCCCGGACGACATCTATACGCATCCCCGGCGCAACCAGATCTACCGCAGCCTCGGCGGCGAGGTGGACCCGGTGGAGGTGGATGTCTTCAGTGTGCCGTTGCAGGCGGGCGACAAGATGCTGCTCTGCTCGGATGGGCTGTGGGAGATGGTGCGCGATCCGCAGATCGAGAAGATTCTGCGCGGTACGGTTGACCCCAAGCAGGCGGCGGAGCTGCTGGTGCGCGAGGCGAACGGGAACGGCGGCGAGGACAACGTCAGCGCGGTGGTGGTGCGGTTCGTGGAGGACGTGCCGCAGGAGGCAGAGGCGAAGGTGCACATATTGGCGGCACCGGAGAGCGCGGAGGCGCCGGCGTAACGGGTGACCTCGCCTCGTCCGCGAGCAGAGGAGGGGAGCGGGAGGTGGGGCGGATGGCGACTTGTCCGCCTTGATTGGCGACGGAGTTAGCTTTCGTAGCCGTTGGGGTGCTGTTGCTGCCAGTGCCAGGCGCTGCCGACGATGTCGCGCAGATCGGCGTGGCGCGGCTCCCAGCCGAGCTCGCGGCGGATGCGGTCGGCGCTGGCGACGCTGGCGACCTGATCGCCGGGGCGGCGCGGCAACTCGACGGTCGGCAGGGACTTGCCGGTGACGGCGCGGGCGGCGTCGATCACCTGGCGGACGGATTGGCCGCTGCCGTTGCCAAGGTTGTACATGCAGAGGCCCGGCTCCTCGCGGTGCAGCGCCAGTAGGTGCGCCCTGGCGAGGTCGATGACGTGGATGTAGTCGCGGACGGTGGTGCCGTCGGGCGTGGGGTAGTCCGTGCCGTAGAGGTTGATGGGGCGGCCTTCGGCGGCGGCCTTGAGGACGAGGGGGATCAGGTGGGTCTCGGGATCGTGACGCTCGCCGTTGTGCTCGGTGGCCCCGGCGGCGTTGAAATAGCGCAGTGAGGTGCAGGTGAGGCCGGCGGCGGGCGCCGTCCAGCGAAGCATGTGCTCGAAGAGGAGCTTCGTCTCGCCGTAGGGGTTGGTGGGTTGCGTGGGGGCGTCTTCGGGGATCGGCAGGCTCTCGGGATCGCCGTAGATCGCGGCGGTGGAGCTGAAGACGAGGCGCTTGACGCCGGCGGCGATCATGGCGTTGAGCACGGCGATGCCGCCGCCGACGTTGACGTCGAAGTACTGCGCGGGGTGGCGCACGGAGCCTTCGACCTCGGTCAAGGCTGCCATGTGGATCACCGCCTCGCAGGCGTGGTCGACGAGCGTTTGGCGCACGCGCTCGCCGTCGCGCACGTCGCCGCGCACCAGCGGCACGCCCGGCGGCAGGGCGGCGGCGTGGCCCTTGACCAGCGAGTCGTAGACGACGGGAGCGTGCCCCTCCGCGACGAGCGCTTCGACGATGGCGCTCCCGATGTAGCCGGCGCCGCCGGTGACCAACACGCGCATGATGCGATATCCTTTTACTTCACTGCGGGACGACGCAGGGCCGCCAGCAGTATAGCGTTCTTGGCCATGAGAAGGCTACCCGGACCAGGCTACCCGGACCAGGCTACCCGGACCAGGCTACCCGCGGCACTTTTGTAGAGGGGCGCTGGGAAGCGGTCGATGAAGGGCTTCCCGTGCTGCCAGCCGGGGCGGCTCCTGTGCTGCGCGGGGGACCGGCCGGTTCCTTGACCGCGTCGATACGGCGAGTCTCCCGAACAAACCGGCCGAGTGCCCCTGTCTGCAGGCATGGGGGTGCAAGCCGGGCCGCCCGCAGGCAGGGTCATTCAAAGATTGTTGGGTCGTGTAGACTATGGGCATGACGAACGACGAGATCGGGCCAAGCCTGTTGGCCGCCCTCGCACGGGTGCCCGACGTGCGCTCGCGCCATGGGCGGCGGTATCCCTTGCCGGCGTTGCTGGCGCTGGCGACGGCAGCGATGTGAGCCGGAGCGCGCAGCCTCTACGCCATTGCGCAATGGGGTAGAGGCTGCAACCAGCCGAGGTCCGTCGAGCGATGGGGTTCCCGGAGCACGCCATGCCCGCAGCAACGACGCGCCACGACGCCTTCAAGCGGCTGGACACGACGGGCGTCGAGGCGGCCCTACCGGCATGGGCGGCAGAGGCATGAGGGGCCGCCGACCGGCAGGTGGTACGGGATGGCAAGGCGCTACGAGGGATCCACGGCGACGAGGTGCCAGGAGTGCGCTTGGTGGCGGTCGACGCGCCCATGGCCGGCCTGGTGCTGGCGCAAGCGGGGGGGCAGGACCAGGACCAAGGAGGAGCAGGCTGAGACGGAGGAGGCACGAGCACAGGCCAAGCAGGAAGCCGAACTGCGCGTGGCGCCGCGCCTGGTGCGGCCGGTGCAGGCGCTGCTGCGCGGACGGCTGGTCAGCGGGGATGCGCTCTCCTGGGGGATGCGCTCTCCTGTGTCAGAAGGCGTTGGGTCGGCAGATCACCCAGGCGGGCGGCTCCTCGCTGTTCGCGGTCAAAGCCAACCAACCTGAGTTACTCGGCGACGTCCCCCTGCTCATCGACCAACCGCCGCCGCACGAGCGCTTGGCGACCGCATCCTCGGTCGACAAGCACGGCGGACGGCTGGGCACAATAGAAATTGCGTGGCACCCGCGCGACGACACAAGAGTGGACCACCTTCACCGCGAGCCGCAAAGCGGCGGCGCGGCTGTGGGGTGACTTGGTGGTCCGCCATCACCGCATCCGCCGTCTCGGCTGGCGCTGGCCATCCAAAGCGCGCTGGCAGCGGTGGGCCAAGGGACGGTACCCTGGCCTCTCCGCGCAATCGGCTCAGCAGCTTATCGGGGAGTTCTGCGAGGCGGTGGACTCGTGCCGCCAATTGCGCAAGCACGGCCAGACGGAAGCGCGCTATCCGTGGCGTAGGCCACGCTACCACGATGTCATGTACACCAATCAGGATGCGCGCATCCGTGACGGGCGGTTGGTCTTGCCCCACGGCGCGAGCGGCACGCTGCGCATTCGCGTGCCGGCAGACCGTGACACTACCTGGACGCTTGATGGAAGTCCGGCTGTCGTTCGGGGTCGTGCGCCTCGTCTGCGAAATAGCCGATGCCTGCCGCCCACAGCAGACCATGATCGGCGTGGACCTGGGGGTGAACACCCTGATTGCCGCCACGGATGGCGTGAAGGTCCTCCTGGTAAGTGGGCGTGCGGGTGAAAGCCGTTATGCAGTGGCGCGACAAGACGTTGGCGGATATCCAGCGGGCCCAGTCCAGCAAGACCGCAGGCTCGCTCCGTTGGAAGCGCCTGCAACGCCGTAGGTATCAGATGCTCGACAAAACGAAGCGCCAGGTGTCCGGGATGCCACGCACAAGGCCACGCACGCGATAGCTGAGGCATTTCCCGGTGCGACGTGCTATGTGGGTGAACCGTTCAACGAGGCGGCCCAGCGCACCGGGCGGGTGCAGGCCCAACAGGTAAGCACTGCCTGCACGCGCAAGATTATCCAGCAACTCGATTGACAAGACGGCTGGCGCCATCACCGTGCCGGAACACTATTCCTCGCAGACGTGTCCCGTATGCGGGGAGCGGAGCACGCACCGCAGGATCTACCGCTGCCCCACGTGGGGCCACCGGCCCGCGTGACGCAGTGGGCGCGGCGAATATCCTGAGCCTCGGTCAACACGGGGTGATGCTCCCAGGTCGGTCCCTGCCACAGCAGGTGAAGTATCTGCGCCCTTGGCGTAGTAGTTCGGGTGGACACCCCGCACGTAGCTCGGCGTGAAAGCGCCGAGAAGCCCCCGCCTATAGGCGTGGGGAGTGTCACAGTCTGCGGCAGCGTCGTGACGCTCCTTCCCCGGAGCGTCGTGCGGTCGGACTCGCGGGGCGGAGAATTGAGCGGGCCACGTGGCACTGCTCGAGGAGCGATGGCTAGGACGAAATTGGCTGTGATACACCGCTCAAAGGTCATCGCGTCCGCACTTCTGGCTGCGCTTGTGCTGCTCGCGGGGTGCGGCGGGTCGAGTCCGGCGACGTTCAACTTCCCCACCCCAACGGCGACGGTGAAGCCGTCGGTGGTCTACGTGGCGCTCGGCGCGTCGGACGCGGTCGGCGTGGGGGCGACGGACCCGAACACCGAGGGCTACGTGCCGCGGATCATCGCGCGGCTGCCGAAGGGCACGTCGTTCGCGCTGAACCTTGGCGTGGACGGCATCCTGGAGCGTGACGCGCTGGCGCAGGAGCTGCCCGAGGCGCTTACCGCGCGGCCGACGGTGATGACCGTCTGGCTCGTCGGCAACGATTTCAGGGGTTGCACGCCGCTGGCACAGTACACCGCGGACCTCGCTACGTTGCTGACCCAACTGCACGATCGCACCTCGGCGCAGATCTTCGTCGCCAATACGCCGGACATGAGCCTGCTGCCATTCTTCAAGCAGGGCGCGTTCGGCGCGGGATCGTGCTTCCGCGGCATGAGCCTCGGCGCGATCCGCGTGATGGCGGAGGAGTGGAACGCGGCGATGGACCCGATTATCGCGAAGCATGGCGATGTGCTGGTTGATCTCTTCAACTCGGATCTCGCGGCGCATCCCGAATTCATTTCGAGCGACGGGTTCCATCCGTCGAGCGCGGGGTACGCGGTGCTGGCGGATCTCTTCTGGGCGCAGATCTCGGCGCATCATGCGGTGCCTGGGGTGTGATGGGTATCCCGATCGGGCACAGACGTTGATTTGTTGCCGCGCTCGGCGTGTGCTACATTCCCTGCGTTCGCACATGCTTGCTCCTGTTGAGATGAGAAAGGCCGCTCAGCCATGCCGGAGACGTTGCCCGCCGCCGAGCGCGTGCGCGTCCGCCTGGACGTCAACGGGATCGCGCATGACCTCGATCTCGATCCTCGGCGGACGCTGCTGGACGCGCTGCGCGACGATATCGGCCTGACCGGCGCGAAGCCCGGCTGTCGCATGGGCAGCTGCGGCGCCTGCACGATCCTGTTGGACGGCGAGGCGGTCTATAGCTGTCTGCTGCTTGCCGTCGAGTGCGAGGGCCACACCATCGGCACCATCGAGGGCCTGGCGCAGGGCGAGGAGCTCGACGCGGTGCAGGCGGCGTTCATCGAGCACGACGCGCTGCAGTGCGGCTTCTGCACGCCGGGGCAGGTGCTGGCGATGAAGGCGTTGCTCGATCGCAATCCGCATCCGAACGACGAGGAGATCGAGCGCGGCATGTCGGGGAATCTGTGCCGCTGCGGGGCGTATCCGAAGATCCTCGCCGCTGGCCGTGCCCTCGCCGCGCGGGCCGATCCGTAGTCCGCATGCCACGCCACGTCTACCCCACGTGCCGCCATGTCTGACCCGCTGTAGCGAAGGACCACCCTATGCCCATCCGCATCGTGACCACCCACCTCGAATTCGAGGGCGAGGTGTCGGAACAGCGCGTCGTGATGGAGGGCGAGGAGCCGCCTGCCTGGGGCGCGGATGCCGAACTTCAGGTCGTCGGCCAGCCGATCCCGCGCGTTGACGGGCGCGAGCGCGTCACCGGCGAGGCGGAGTATGCCTACGACGTGCGGCTGCCGGGGATGCTCACCGCCGTCGGGCTGCGCTCGCCGCATCCGCATGCGCGCGTCGTGGCGATCGATGTGGGTCGGGCAGAGGCGCTGGCCGGGGTGCGCACCGTGCTGCACCGCTTCAATACGGAGCTGGCGGACCCGTCGCGCGGCGGCAGGCCGGTCTTCGCCGAGGAGGTGCTGTATCAGGGCGATCTCGTCGCGCTGATCCTGGCCGAGCGGCGCGAGCAGGCCGAGGAGGCGCGGGGGCTGGTGCACGTCGAGTACGAGCCGCTGCCGTTCGTGGTGGACCCTGAGGATGCACTCGGCGAGCGGACCGCCCTCGTCGAGCAGGCGCGGCTGCACAATCGCATCTCCGACGATCCGCCGACGGTCTACGTGCGGGGCGATGTGGAGCGTGCGCTGGCGGAGTCCGACGTGAGGGTGGAGACGCGGTTTGAGACGCCGACGGCGCTGCACAATGCGCTGGAGCCGCACGGCGGGGTCGCGCGGTGGGATGGCCGCACGCTGACGCTGTGGAGCTCGACGCAAGACGTCTTCGGGGCGCGCCGCCAGGTCGCTAGCGCGCTCGGCTTGCAACAGAACCAGGTGCGGGTGTTGAAGCACTACATGGGCGGCGGCTTCGGCGCGAAGTTCGGCGCGCACTCCGCGGGCATCCTCGCCGCGTACGCCGCGCGTCGCTTCGGCGTGCCGGTGAAGTATCTGCTGAGCCGCGAAGAGGAAAACCTTACGGCGGGGAATCGCGGGGAGACGCGCCAGCACTACCGGCTGGGCGCTTCGCGCGTCGGCGCGCTGCAGGCGCTCGACCTGGTGACGGTGGACAACTGCGGCGCGCTGGGCACCTGGTTCCCCGCGATCGCGATGCCCGTCAAGGAACTGTACCAGTGCGAGAACGTGCGTACGGAGGATCGCGGCGCGCGGACCAACCTGGGCACGTTCGCCTCGTTCCGCGCGCCGGGCACCGTCGAGGCGACGGCGGGCCTGGAGGTGGCGATCGACCAGCTCGCCAACGCGCTCGGTATGGACCCGCTGGAGTTTCGGCGCAAGAACTACGCGCCGCAGCACCAGGCGATGGGGCGCCCGTATGCGCGCAAGCTGCTCAATCGCGCGTATGACCTCGGCGCGGAGCATATCGGCTGGGCGACGCGCGACGCGGAGGAGCGGCGCTATCCGCAGGGGCGCGACGGCCACCTGCGGCGCGGCGTCGGCATGGCGAGCCAGATCTGGGGCGGCGACGGCGGTCCGCCCGCGCAGGCGGTGGCGAAGCTGCTGCCCGATGGCACAGCGGTGATCATCACCGGCACCCAGGACATCGGCACCGGCACGCGGACGGTGCTGGCGCAGATCGCGGCGGAGGAGCTCGGTCTGCCGATCGAGCAGGTACGCGTGGAGCTGGGCGACACGGAGTTCGGCGTCTACTCGCCGCCCAGCGGCGGCAGTATGACGCTCGCTTCGGTCGGTCCCGCCGTGCGGATGGCCGCCGTGGAGGCGCGGAAAGACCTGCTGGAGGTGATCGGGCAGCTCGCGGAGGCGCCGGTGGACGCGCTGGAACTGCGCCAGGGGCGTGTGTTCTCGCGCGAGACGGGACGTGAGATGGGCACGATCGGCTCGTTCCTGGAGCAACTGGACGGGCACGAGATCAGCGCGAAGGGCATGCGCGGCCCCAACGCCGAGGATGTGACGGTTCGCACCTTCGGGGCGCAGTTCGCCGAGGTGGAGGTCGACATCGGCACCGGGCGCGTGCGGGTGCTGCGCATCGTCGCGGTCCACGACTGCGGGCGCATCGTCAACCCGCTGACGTTCAGCAGCCAGATTGAGGGCGGCATCTTGCAGGGACTCGGCTTCGCGCTCACCGAGCAGCGCGTGGTGGACCGGCGACTGGGCGTCGTGCTCAACGCGAACCTGGAGGATTACAAGGTGTCGACGATCCGCGACGTGCCGGAGATCGAGATCGTGCTGATGGACGAGGCCAACGTCCGCGCGAACACGCTCGGGTCGCTCGGCGCGGGCGAGCCGCCGATCATCCCGACGCCGGGAGCCATCGCCAACGCCGTCATGCACGCGCTTAGTCGGCCCGTCACGGCGCTGCCGCTGACGCCCGCGCGCGTCTTCGAGATGTTGAGGTAAATACATGCGCACCTTCGAACACGTCACGGCGGTGAGCGCACGCGAGGCGATCTCGTCGCTCGGCGGGGGCGCGGGCGACGCGCGGATCGTGGCGGGCGGCACGGATCTGCTGCCGTTGATGAACGCGGACCTGGTCGCGCCGAGCCGGCTGATCGATCTCAAGCCGGCGAACGAGCTGCGCTATCTGCGCTTCGCGGACGACGGCACGCTGCGGATCGGCGCGCTGGCGACGCTGGCCGAGGTCGAGCGGAACGCGGAGATGCATGCGCGCCTGCCGCTGCTCGTGCAGGCGGCGCGCGAGGCGGCGACGCCCCAACTGCGCAACATGGCGACGATGGGCGGCAATCTGCTGCAACGCCCACGCTGCTGGTACTATCGCGGCGGGCACGATTGCTGGCTGCGCGGCGGCGCCGAGTGCTTCGCGCGTGAGGGGGAGAACGAGCACCACGCGATCTTCGAGCAGGGTCCCTGCGTCGCGGTGCATCCCTCGGATCTGGCGCCCGCCCTGATCGCACTCGACGCCACCGTCGAGTTGGACGGCCCACGCGGCGCGCGCACGCTGCCCGTCGCGGATTTCTTGGCGCCGCCGAGCGAGGGGCGACGGATCGAGCATGTGTTGCAGGCAGGCGAGTTGGTCACAGCGATCCAGGTGCCGGCGCAGCCAGACGGGTCGCGCGGAGTGTACTTGAAGATGATGGAGCGGCAGGCGTGGGCCTTCGCGCTGGTCAGCGTGGCGGCGCAGGTAAGCCTGCGCGGTGGGGCGGTCGAGCGGGCGCGCGTCGTGCTGGGCGGCGTCGCCAACACGCCGATCCGCGCTACGGCAGCCGAGGCGGCGCTGGAGGGGCACGCGTTCACCGGCGAGCGCGCCGCGAACGCCGCCGCGTTGGCCGTCGAGGGTGCGGCGCCGCTCCGGCAGAACGCGTACAAGGTGGCGATGGCCCGCGAGTTGGTGCGGCGTGCGCTCGTGCAGTGCGCTGAAGTAGGCGAGGGCGGTGTTGCATGGGGCAAGGGCGGCGCGCGTCGTCGAGCGGGTCGCTGACGCGCGTCGGGCTTGCGGACAGCGCTTCGCTGCCGCCTGCCCGTGCTTGCGCACGTGCCGGCATGCGTCCACCGCCTCGCAGAACGCACCGATGCGCTGCTGGGTGCTTTGCGCGGAGAGGCCGGGGTACCGCCCCTTGGCCCACCGCTGCCAGCGCGCTTTGCTCGGCCAGCGCCAGCCAAGCCGCCGGATGCGGTGGTGGCGTACCACCAGATCGCCCCACAGCCGCGCCGCCGCTTTGCGGCTCGCCGTGAAGGTGGCCCATTCGGTGGTCGTCCGCGGATGCCACGCGAGTTCTATCGTGCGATAGCTCCTACAGGCAGTCGAGCAACCAGGTGTTCAACCGTCCAGCGTTGTCGCCTGCGGGCGGCCCGGCTTTCACCCCCATGCCTGAAGGCAAGGGCCCTCAGCCGGGGTTTCGGTAGGCGAGGGCGGTGTTGCATGGGGCATGGGCGGCGCGCGTCGTCGAGCGGGTCGCTGACGCGCGTCGGGGTTGCGGACAACGCTTCGATGCCGGCTGTTATTTGACGGGGACTGTCGCAGCGGCGAACGGGGGCGTAACCGCCTCGGGCTTCGCAGTATCGACCTCGATTGAATCTGCGGCGCTATCTTCAGCATATACGTCATCGGAGGGGAGGTCGGCGGCGCTGCCGAGGACGCGGATGGTCACGCCGAGGATGATGATCACCGCGGCATCCACGCCAAGCTCGATCATCGCGTTGGTGAACTCGGCGCCGGAGAGCTGCCCGCCCTGAATCGAGAGGCGGGCGCCGATGGAGAGGATGCCCCGCGTGGCCGAGATGATGCCGATGAAAAGGAAGGGCTTGACCGAGGTATCGCCGCGCTCCAGATAGGATCGTACGGTGCCGAGCACCTCCATGATGATCAAGACTAAGAGCAGGTCGCTGACGAAGGTGAGCACATTTTGCACCTGCTGCGGGCCATCGAGCGGATTGCTCACGCCGAAATTCGCTAAGAGGTGAGCTATGCTGTAGGCCAGAGCCAGCAATGCCGCACCGACGAATGCGAGGCCCACCGCCGCGTAGACGATGGTATCCAGTCCGTCGAGGAGGCGCAGGCTCCAGCGGCGCAGCGGATTCGATATCTGCGCATAGGCCGTCTTCGTTCGGAGACCACGAGGCGAAGGCATGGTGAAGATGCTCCTTGCGATGTCGTACAAACGCGGCTGAGAGGCCGCCGGTGCTGGTCGACCGACGAGTGTGAGTCACACTATAGCAAGCGCCCACAGGAAAGCATACGGCCACTCCGCAAGGGCCACTTGTCCCGCGTCAAAGAAGAGGGGCGACCGAGGCGCGTCCTGTGTGATTCAATTGGGTTCACGTTTTCCCTCTCGCCCAGGCGCCGGTGGGGAGCGCGGCGCTGAAGCGTCGGAGAACGGGGGCGCCGATTGCAGTCCGCTGGGTGAGCGGTGATTGTGGCGCTGGATGTCGTGAGGCGAAGCGCTTCGTGGGAGGTGGCCCGTGGCCGAGGAAATGCGCCAGCGCAAGATGGAGCATGTCGCGCTCTCGCTGCAGCACGACATCGCCGCGCCACAGTCGGCGTCGTGGGCGGACGTGCGGCTCGTGCATCGGGCGCTGCCCGAAGTGGACCTCGACGAGGTCGATCTGGCGACGGAGTTCCTCGGCTGCCGACTGCGCGCGCCGCTGGTGATCTCCTCGATGACCGGCGGGCATCCGGACGTGGCGGAGATCAATGGGCGGCTCGCCGCGCTGGCGGAGGAATTCGGGCTGGCGATGGGCGTGGGGAGCCAGCGAGCGGCCCTGGTCAATCCCGAGCTGGAGGGGTCGTATCGCATCGTGCGTGACCGTGCGCCGCACGCCTTCTTGCTGGCCAACGTCGGCGCGCCGCAGCTAATCCCGCAGGCGCGGCATCGCGCGTTCACCGTCGAAGACGTGCGCCGCGCGGTGGAGATGATCGGGGCGAACGCACTGGCGCTGCACCTGAACTTCTTGCAGGAGGCGGCGCAGCCGGAGGGAGACCGCCGCGCGAAGGGATGCCTCGCCGCGCTGGCAGGGGTGGCCGGTGAGATCGGGGTGCCCGTAGTCGCCAAGGAGACCGGCGCGGGGGTAGGCTTCGAGGCGGCGCAGGCGTTCGTCACCGCCGGCGCGTCGGCGATCGACGTTGGGGGGGCGGGCGGCAGTAGCATGGCGGCGATGGAGACGTTGCGCGCGGAGAGGCGTGGCGACGACTCCACTGCGGCGTTAGGCAGGCTTTTCCGCGATTGGGGCATCCCCACGCCGATCGCGGTGGTCGAGACGCGCGCTGCCGCGCCAGAGCTGCCGGTGATCGCGACGGGGGGCATCCGCAGCGGGCTCGATGCCGCGCGCGCGCTGGCGCTGGGCGCGACCGTGGTGGCCGTCGGCTATCCCTTCCTCCAGGCCGCCAGCGAAGGCGAGGCGGCGCTGCGTACGTATCTCGCGCAGTTCCTCGGCGAGCTGCGCGTCGCCATGCAGCTGACCGGCGCGGGGCGCGTCGAGGCGCTGCGCGAGGTCCCGGCGGTGGTGACGGGGGCGACACGCGAATGGCTGGACCTGCGCGGTTTCGAGGGCGAGCTGCGCGCGCTGGCCCGCCGCGGACGCGCGCAGGGGGGCGCGGCGTAGAGGGGAGCGTGCGGCACGCTTCAACGCCCCCCGGTACTTTTTTCGCCGCGCTGTAGGCATTCCCACCAGACATAAGGTATACTCAATTGTGCCGGCTCATGGATGCCGGTTCGCCCAGCGAAGGACGCATGGGGACGTTTCCTGTAGGGATGGCAAGTGCAGGGACTGCGCGACCGAGCGATGCGTCCCCGCGCCACCTCCGCTACGAAGTGCGATGCACGAGACGTGGGGCTGCCCCCAGGATCAAGGCTCTTCCGCGGTCGCGGGCTGGTGCGGGCGGGCGATTCCCCGATCTGCCGGTGGTGCGGCGCGGCGGGAACCATTCTTGCAGTGGTGTCCAGCATATTCCGGCTGCGACCTGCGGCGGGATGTGCCAGTTTGGGGTGTGCAAGGAGTGGTTGACTATGAGCATGTTACGAGTGCTCTCACGCAGTGGTGACGATCGTTATACCTGGACCCGCGCGTCGGCGACCACCGCCACCGACGAGTCCGATGCTGCAGTGCGCGAGGCCGAGCGCATCTTCGCCGAGCAGCGTTCTCGCGGCGCGACGGCGGTTCGCAAGGCGCCGGGGAAGGCCGCCGAGCGCATCGACACCTTCGACCCCGAGGCCGAGGAGATCGTGATGATCCCGCGAGTCATCGGAGGCTGAGACGCCGGCCTATGCAAGACTTCTTCCACGCGGGTGTGATGCTGGTCATCATGCTCACGGCGACGACCAGCCTGATCGTGCGCGCGTCGGAGTGGCCGGCAACCAGCGCACGACTCTGGCCGTGGCTCCGCCTGCAACGGTGGTGGCCGGTCGCCGCGGATCACCGGGCCGAGACGCTGCTGCGTAGCTCGCTCACGCACGAGGAGTACCATTCGCTGCGGACGCGCGCCTACCTCGAAGTACCGAGTCCGAGCTATGCAGCCCGCGTCTATCGCATCCCGCGCGGCCCCGGGCAGGTGGGCGTCTATGAGAGTGGGCGCATCACCGAGCGGCTCTGTCTGCAACCGTTGGAGTCGCTGCCAGAGGCCGACGTCGTGCTGATGCACAAGCTGCTGATCGAGGCGGATGAGTCGCGTTATCTGGCCACCGCCAATCACTTCCCTCGCACCGTCTGGCGCTAGGTCGGTGTCAGTGGCGTGGTGACAGGTGGGAGGCGCTTCGGGTTCGCCCGGCGCCTCCTCCGCGTGTTCGGCGACCTGCCGAAACGTCTCGCGTGAAGGAACCGAAGACGGCTCGACACCACACGCGTGGCAGGTCGGGCCGTCTTTCTGCGTGGCCTTCGATGGGAACGACGGAGCCAACTACGTCCACCACCCGCGAGCAGCTCCGCTGATCGTCGCGTCTCATCAGCGTAGGTCAGACGCGATAGCGGCGTGGCCCCCAACGCACGCCTATGCGCTGCCCGCCGCCAGTTTGCCATCGTGCGGTACAATGAGAGGCCGAGAGCGACTTCGAGGCTGCGCACGGCGACAGCGCCACTCGCGGAGCGGGGAACCCGCAGCAGATCGCTCCCGGCCCGCGGCTGCAAGCGCCAGCCACTCAATAAGGATGCCTGTTCTATGACCCGCAACAAATACGTGCCGGCCGAGATCGAGCCGAAGTGGCAGTCGCGCTGGGCCGAGGATGATATCTACGCCGCGCGCGACGACGATCCGCGCCCGAAATACTACGACCTGGTCATGCTGCCCTACCCCTCCGGCGACCTGCACATCGGCCATTGGTACAACTACACCGGCGGCGACATCTACGGGCGCTACATGCGCATGCGCGGCTACAACGTCACCCAACCCATCGGCTTCGACGCCTTCGGCCTCCCCGCCGAGAACGCCGCCATCAAGCGCGACATCCAGCCGCGCACGTGGACCCTCGACAACATCGCCAACATGCGCGGCCAGCTCGCCAAGATGGGCGCCGCCTGGGACTGGTCGCGCGAGGTCGTCACCTGCTTGCCCGACTACTACAAATGGACGCAGTGGCTCTTCCTCCAGTTCTACAAGCACGGCCAGGCCTACCGCACGAAGGCGCCCGCCAACTGGTGCCCGACCTGCAACACCAGCCTCGCCAACGAGCAGGTCGTCAACGGCGTTTGCGAGCGCTGCGGCACGCCCGTCGAGCGCCGCGAGATCGACCAGTGGCTGATGCGCATCACCGACTACGCCGACGAGTTGCTGCGCTTCGACGGCCTGGATTGGCCCGAGAAGACGCGCCTGATGCAGACCAACTGGATCGGTCGCAGCGAAGGCGCCGAGATCCGCTTCGCCACGCACATCACCGCAACCAGCGGAAACGCGAAAAGCGGCAGAAACGGCAAGTCCGCCAGTGCCAAATCGCGAAAAGCGGCAGAAACGGCAAGAAACTCCTCTGCCTCCGCGTCCTCTGCGAACTCCGCGGTGAAATCGGAATCTGCCTCCTTCGTCGAGATACCCGTCTTCACCACGCGCCCCGACACGATCTACGGCGTCACCTTCTTCGTGCTCGCGCCCGAGCATCCGCTGGTAGAGCAGCTCACCGCTCCGGAGCAGCGAGAGGCCGTCGAGTCCTACATGGCCGACGTGCGCCGCGAGACCGAGATCGAGCGCATGAGCACCGAGAAGGGCCGCAAGAAGACCGGCGCCGCACTGGGCACCACCGTCACCAATCCCGTGACCGGCGCCGAGGTCCCCGTCTGGATCGCCGACTACGTCCTGATGGGCTACGGCACCGGCGCCGTCATGGGCGTCCCCGCGCACGACCAGCGCGACTTCGAGTTTGCCCGCGCCTTCGGCCTGCCGATCGTCGAGGTCATCCGCGAGCCGGGCGACGAGGCCACCGATCCCGCCACGTGGGATGCGGCAAAAACGGCAAAGGGAGTCATGGTCAATTCCGGACCGTTCGACGGCACCCCGGCGGATCAGGCCGTCGGCAAGATCATCGCCTGGCTGGAGGAACACGGCGCCGGCAAAGGCAGCGTCTCCTACCGCCTGCGCGACTGGCTGATCTCGCGCCAGCGCTACTGGGGCGCGCCGATCCCGATCGTCTACTGCCCCGAGCACGGCGCGGTGCCGGTCCCGGAGGATCAGCTCCCGGTGCTGCTGCCCGACGAGGTGCGCTTCAAGCCCACCGGCGAGTCGCCGCTGCGCTACGTCCCCGAGTTCCTCAACACCACCTGCCCGATCTGCGGAGGACCTGCCACGCGCGAGACCGACACCATGGATACGTTCATCTGCTCGTCGTGGTACTTCCTGCGCTACGCCGACCCGCAGAACGCTCACGCCGCGTGGAGCGCTAAGAAGGTCGCGAAGTGGCTGCCGGTGGACATGTATATCGGCGGCGCCGAACACGCCGTGCTGCACTTGATGTACGCGCGCTACTTCGTCAAGGCGCTGCGCGATATGGGCCTGCTGGAGATGAACGAGCCGTTCACGCGGCTCTATCACCAGGGCATCGTCCTCGGTCCCGACGGGCAGAAGATGTCGAAGTCGCGCGGCAACGTCATCGCGCCAGACGCCGTGGTCGGCGAGTTTGGCGCCGACGCCGTGCGCGGCTACCTGATGTTCATGGGCCCCTTCGATCAGGGCGGGCCTTGGAACAACCAGGGCATCGAGGGCGTGCGCCGCTTCCTCTTCCGTGTCTGGACCCTCGCGCAAGAGGTCATCGAAGCCAGCGTCGCCTCCGACTCTGTCTCCTCAGTGAACTCGGTGGTTAATTCTGGCTCTCCCGCCTCTGCCGTCGAGCGCCTGCGCCACAAGATGATCGCCCGCGTCACCGACGACTACGCCAATCTGCGTTTCAACACCGCGCTGGCCGCCCTGATGGAGTTCGTCAACGGTCTGAATAAGGTGAAGGACGAGACGCCCGACGCCGTGCGCACGCCCGAATTCGCCGCCGCGCTCGACTCGTTGCTGTTGCTGCTCGCCCCGCTGGCGCCGCACATCGCCGAGGAGCTGTGGCATCAGCACGGGCACGCGGAGAGTGTCCACGCGCAGAGCTGGCCCGCCTACGATCCCGGGCTGACGGTGGACGCGCTCGTCACAGTCGTGGTGCAAGTAAACGGCAAACTGCGCGACAAGCTCGACGTCACCCCCGACACCTCCGAAGAGGCGTTCAAGGCGCTCGCGCTCGCCAGCGCAAAGGTGCAGTCCGCCGTCGAAGGCAGAGCAATCAAGAAGTTCATCTATGTGCCCGGTCGCCTCGCCAACATCGTCGTCTGAGTGCGAGGTGTCGTGAGCCGCCACGACGCGTATATGCCCGCTCTGTGTTGACGCAGTAGGACTCGAGACGGACGAGCTTGACGTGGCGACCGCCCAGGCAGATAATACGCTGACGCGCGAGGTCAATGGCGACGGAGATGCGCGGGCGGCTGGGAGGCTGCCCGCGCGCTTCTATTTCCCGCCGATTCCAAGGGTCCAGCGCCTCTGTTGGGCCGTTCGC
This sequence comes from uncultured Chloroflexia bacterium, assembly GCA_963841205.1. GTDB lineage: Bacteria > Chloroflexota > Ktedonobacteria > Ktedonobacterales > JADMIN01 > CAWAWP01. Next base: position 267,507 of record CAWJCH010000015.1, read on the forward strand.
GCGTCAACCGTCGGGCCGGCGGGTAGCCACACGTTCGAGACGAGATGCGCCTCTCGAACAGGGCTACCGCCGCCCGCGGGAGAATCGTCGGGGTACAGCATGCGCGCCATGCTTCCGGAACAATCGAATAGCGATGTCCTCATGAACCCTCCGCGGGACGCCCGCGTGGACGCCGCGTTGCGCACGCTGCTCGATCTCTGCGCCCACTATATGCCGAGCGCGGACCTCGCCATCGTACTCCGCGCCTTCGATTTCGCGGACCTGAAGCACCGCGGCGTCGTGCGGCAGTCCGGCGAGCCCTACATCCTCCACCCGCTCTCCGTCGCGAGCTACGTCGCCGAGCTGGCCCTCGACGCTCACGGCGTCGCCGCCGCCCTCCTGCATGACACCGTCGAAGACACCAAGACCAGCGCCGCCGAGATCGCGCGCGAGTTCGGCCCGGCGGTCAGCGGCATCGTCGAGGGCGTCACCAAGTTCACGCAGGTGGAGACGGCGCCCGAGAACGGCGTGGACCCGCCGCTGCCCAAAATCCTCTCCGCCGAGGAATACGCCGAGCGCAAACGGTTTCAGCGCCTCGCCACGCTGCGCAAGTTGCTGCTCGCCATGCAGGACGACCCCCGCGTGCTGATCGTCAAGCTCGCTGATCGCCTCCACAACCTCCGCACGCTCGACTCTATGAATGACCGCCAGCGCGAACGTACCTCGCGCGAGACGCTCGACGTCTACGGGCCGCTGGCCGGGCGCGCCGGCCTCTACGCCATCAAGAACGAGCTCGAAGACCTTGCCTTTTCCTACCTCGAACCGATCACGTTCGCGCGCATCCAGGCGCAGATCGCCGACGCGGTGGCGAAACGTCGTAATTGGGCGCCACGCGTCTGCGAACGGCTCCAGCGTGAGCTGCGTCGCCGCGGCATCTGCGCCGTCGTCAACTGGCGCGTGAAGCATCCCCTGCGGGCCTATTATGAAGCGGGCAAAGAGGGCATAAAGGTCGGACAACTCACCGACCTCCTCGCCTTCCGCGTGCTGGTCCTGGAGAAAGCCGACTGCTACCGGGCGCTCTCCGTCATTCATGGCAAGTGGCGCCCCATCAAGTACGACGACTACATCGCGCACGCCAAATCGAACGGCTACCAGTCGTTCCACACCCTCGTTTTCAACCTCGAAGGCCACGACGCCAAGCTACACATTCGCACCCACGAGATGCACCGTGCGACACAGCATGGCATCGCCGAATACTGGCTGGAGCGTGCCGCCCGTGGCGAGTATGTCGACGGCAGCTCGGCGCGCGGCATGCGCGCGCTAGTCGGCTGGGTCTCGGAGTTCGTCGAATTGGACGGCGAGCTCGGCGAAGACCCCACCGAGTTCATGAAGACCATCGAACGCGACTATTTCAAGGATCAGATCTTTATCCAAACCCCCAAGGGCGACACGCTGGAACTGCCCGAAGGGGCGACCGTGCTCGACGCCGCGTACAAGATCCACACCGACATCGGCGATCATACCGTCGGCGCCACCATCCAATCCGCCGACCAATATGGCAACCTACGCCGGCGCGTCGTCGGACCCGAGTACCTGCTCAGCCGCGGGGCGGTGATCCACGTCCGCACGTCCCGCGATGTGCAACCCGATCCGTCGTGGCTCGGCATCGTCCAAACCGAATACGCGCGCATTAAGATCAACCGCACGTTGCGGTTGCTGCAACGACAAGGAAAAGTCCCCGGCCCCGACGAGCCAAGTCCTGTGCGCCATATGGATGGCCCGCTGGTGCACCCTTCGGGCAAGGTGGCACGAGCCGCGCTCGCGCGCTGTTGCTGCCCTTGCCCCGGCGACAAGCTGCTTGGTGTGGCGCAGCATGGCAACCTGGTGACGCTGCATCGCGACTGCTGTCGCCATCTGCAAACCACCTTGGCGCGACGGCGAGCCAACGGCGACCCCTTTGCCGAGTCGATCCCCGCCGAGTGGTCCCAGATTAACGTAAAATCATATCGGGCGCCGCTACTCATCTCTGGGCAAGACCATCGTGGCCTCATGCAGGAGATCAGCACTGCGGCCTCGCAGATGGGTCTCAACGTGGCCCACAGCAACGCCAACGCCAACACGTCGCGCTATCGCGCCGCCATCGCGATCACGCTAGACATCCCGCGCAACATCAGCCTGAACTTCGTCTTTGGACGGCTTCGCAAGGTGCCTGGCGTCCTCCGCGTCTGGCGCGACCTCGGCAAGGGATGCTTCGGGAACCCAACATGACTCACCCCAGCACAGTCGAATCAACGTTCGGACTGACCCCGTCGCAGCCGCTAGGCCAGTTCGTCGAGGAGGGCCGCCTCCTGCGCTCCGTCGAAGGCTATCTGCCGCCGCGCGACGTCGAGCACGTGCGAGCGGCGTTGACGTATGCCCGCGAGCTCGTCATCGCTCATCCGCCGGAGCCCGCGCCCACCGTGGCTGCCAAGCCCATATCGCGCCAGGGAAGCGCCGCGGGGCAGTGGGATATCGGCTACGCCCTTGGCGTCGCGGAGACGTTGGCAGACGCCATCCACATCGACGCCATCAGCCTCGCCGCCGTGCTGCTCTATCAGGCCGTCGAGAGCCGCCAGGTGCCGCTCGCCGACATCCGGCTCCGCCTCGGCGCGGAGTATGGCGAGGCCGTCGCCCAGACCATCGCCAGCATCGAGCGGTTCGATACGCTCCAGCGCCCCGGCGCCGAGCTGCGGCGCAGCGCCCGCGAAAAGGCCGACAAGGCAATCGCCGCTGACGGCGACGATGCCGCCCGCGAGCGAAGCAAGGGTCGCGAGCGCCAGCGCCAGTTGGACGCCGAGAACGTTCGCAAGATGTTCGTCGCGATGGCCGAAGACCCGCGCGTCGCCGTCTTCAAGATTGCCGACCAGCTCCGCACCATGCGCGCTATCCGCGACGCCGTCGCCCAGTGGTGTGCCACTCGCCCCGCCACGGATGCCGCGGTAACCGAAACCCCGGATGGCGCCGCGCAAGCCGGCGGCGCAGACGAGTGGCAGCGCGCCGCGCAAGAGACGCGCGACATCTACGCGCCGCTCGCCGGGCGCCTGGGCATGGGCCGCGTCGAAGGCGAGCTGGAAGACCTCGCTTTCGCCGTCCTTGAACCAGACGACTACGCCAGCCTGCGTGAGGCCGTCGCCGAATACACGCAGGAGCGCAACTCCTATGTCGAGCGCGTCGTCACCGTGCTGCGCGACGAGATGGCGAAGCTCGGCCTTCGCGCCGAGGTCTCGGGCCGCGTCAAGCATCTCTACAGCATCTACAAGAAGGTCAAGCGCTCCGGCGACGTCGATCTCTCCGCGCTCTACGACGTCCTAGCGTTCCGTGTCATCGTGCCCACCGTCGCGGATTGCTACCTCGCGCTCGGCCACGTCCACGCGCTCTGGCCGCCGAAGGACGGGCGCATCAAGGACTTCATCGCCACGCCGAAGCCCAACGGCTACGAATCGCTGCACACGACCGTCTTCTGCCTCGACTCGCGCCTGGCCGAGATCCAAATCCGCACGCCAGAGATGCACCAAATGGCCGAATACGGCGTCGCGATGCACTGGTATTACAAAGATGTGGGCGACGCCGCCTCCGCGCAGGCCGCCTCGCTGAAGAATTGGGTCGAGCAAGTCAAGCACTGGCAGGACGAACTGGCCCGGCCCGCGCATGCCGATCGCACCGTCGCCGCCGTCACACGCGAGATGCTGAAGGAGCGCATCTTCGTCTACACACCAGCCGGCGACGTCAAAGACGTGCCCGCCGGCGCGACGCCGCTCGACTTTGCCTACCTGATCCACTCGGACGTCGGCAATCACGTCTCCGGCGTCCGCGTCTCCTCCACAGACGGCAGCGGGCGCATGGTGCGCCGCCTCGTGCCGCTCGACTATGAGCTGCGCAACGGCGACGTCGTCGAGATCCTCACGCGCAAAGACGCTCATCCCACCCGCGACTGGCTCAAGGTCGCGGGCACGAAGTCCGCGCGCGACAAGATCAACCGCTACCTCAAAGATCACGAGCGCGACATCGACCGCCAGATCGGCCACGACCGGCTCGATCGCGAGCTGCGGCTCTTGGGCCTGCGCAAAGGCTACGACGACCTCACCGACGATGACCTCGAATGGTTGGTGGCGCAGTTCCCCCAGCCGGATCTCGTCGCCCTGCTCGTCGCCGTCGGCGCCGAGAAGCTGCGCGTCTCCGCCGTGGTGAATAAGCTGCGCGAGCGACTGTTCCCGGCCGCGCCCGCCGAAACGCCCGCCGAGGTGCCGAGTGCGCCGCGCGAGAGCGTCACCACGGCGAGCGTCGCCGGCATGGAGGGCATGCTCACGCGGCTGGCGAGTTGCTGCAATCCGCTGCCGGGCGACGACCTCTTGGGCTTCGTCTCGCGCGGGCGCGGCGTGGTGATCCATCGCGCGGACTGCCCCAACCTCGCGCACCTGCTGGCCGCCGAGCCGGAGCGTGAAGTGGCCGTCAAGTGGCCGGAAGACCTCGCCGGCAAGCAGTCGTTCAAGGCCCCCATCGTGGTGGTCGCCATCGATCGCCCCGGCCTGCTGATGGACGTCACCGGCGTGATCTCCGGCCAGAAGATCAACATGGTCAACGTCACCACCAGCACCAACGCACGCCAGCATCGCGCCGTCATCACCGCGACGCTTGAGATCACGCGCCCCGAGCAGGCACAGGCGGTGATAAAAGCACTGCAGCAGGTAGACAGCGTGCAAACCGTCGAGCGCAAGCGCCCCAAGCTGCCCCTCGCCGGCCGCTCCGGGCGCAAGTAACCGCCCTCGACCCTGCACGCCGCTTGCTTGCCACGCATCCAGACGGTTTGACACGAGAGCCGGCGCGCGACTATACTACGTGCGCCATCTCGCATGGTGACCGTAGCTCAATTGGCAGAGCGCCAGATTGTGGCTCTGGAGGTCGTGGGTTCGAGCCCCATCGGTCACCCCCGCAATTCCCCAGATGCCCCGAGGCCCGATGAAATCAGGGTTTCGGGGCATCGCTACTTTCCCGCTTTCGTGCTCGAAAAGTGACCAAGTACCCCCAAAAATACCCAGAGTCTGGAGGTCTCAAATGGCTCGAACGCTTGCTAGCGAGACCTCCAGATTCCTATTCCAGACACCATTTCGCGGTTTTTATCTGCAATGTTGGGCGGCACTTTGAAGGATGGGCTTGGGCTAGCGCACTTCCACCGGCGGCAACGGCTGCACCTGCGGGATGGTATCGTGCCACGTCGCTTCGTCCGGTGCTGCCAGCAACACTCGCTCGCCCCAGACGGTGACGTATGGGACAATGGTCGCCTCAACTTCCAGCCCGTCCGCATCGTAGAGGACGGCTCGCTCGCCCTCGTGGAGCGGTGGTTGTCCGTCTTCCTGGAGATACTTGACCAGCCCGACCGGCTCGCTGGTCAGGGTGTTGAAATCCACATGGATGCGCTGCATGGTCATGGCGTCCTCCTCGGACGTACTCGATGCGGATTGGGAACCTGGGTGAAGGTATCGTGCAACTCCTGCGCGACGGGGAGCGGAAGCTGCGTGAGCATGTTCCCCGTCGCATCATACAGCACCACGAAGGTGTGGTGATAACCCGCGCCCGGACTCGGCACCAAGCGGAAGTCGTACCCTAGCGACTGGAGCGCGTTCCGCAGGTCACGCTCCTGGGCGATGCTCACCTGTGCGTTGGGAAACTGGCCCGCGCGGGCCAACTCCTGCCAGGGTAGGGTGCTGTCGAATTGCACCGAGAAACCATAGAGACCGGCTACGCCGAGATGTTGCCGGTAGCCCATCACCAAATCCCCGGCGTTGGCCTCGCCCGCTCGCACGACCCAGACCATAGGCTTCCTCGCTTCCCACTAGCTCTGCTCTGCCACGCCACCCGCGAGCACGGCCCTCGCCGAGACGCGAATGGCGCGACGGGCTTGTGCTATCCTCAACGATGTCGTCCATTCCCCCGCTTGAGACTCGGCAACTTGAGGTGTTCGACGAGGGAGTACTGGCTATGGTCCATCCGAGCTTCCCGACTTTGAAAATCCTTGAGATAGACCTGTGTCGTCTGCATTTCCGAGTGTCCGAGGACGCGTGAAAGTTTGAAAATTTCACCCCCGTTCTGCAACCATCCTCGAGCGAACGTATGCCGGAATGTGTGCGGACTCATGCGCACTCCCGCTAACCCCGCCCGCAGGCCGATGCGTTCAAGCGCCTGATTGACGCCATTGCGCAGCATCGGAATGCCCCGGTTGCCGAGGAAGAGATGTCGTTCGTGTTCACTATTCGCAAGCTGAGGCCTATGAAGATGGATGTACTTCCAGAGCGCGCGAGAAGCCGTCGGCCCTAGCCCTACTTCGCGCTCCTTTCCACCCTTGCCGAAGACCGTGAGATAGCCGTCATGCACGTCTTCGAGCGTCAAGCCGCAGAGTTCACTCACCCGAATTCCGGTGTCCATGAGGACGAGCAGCGTTGCGAAATCTCGATAGCCCAACGGCGTCTCAAGGTCGCATGCGTCGAGCATTGCCGCCATTTGTTCCGGCGTGAAGGTGTGGATCACGTATTTCGGTACTTTGATGCGCGGGATGCGCCGTGCGGGATTCGGGCGACCCTCCAGCAGTCCTTCGCGCTCGCACCACGAGAAGAAGGCCTGGACGATGAGCATATAGCCCTTCACGGTGAGAGGAGACAGCGGCTTGTCCTCCGTAGGCCTCCGGGGGTTGTGCTCGTAGGCTTTCACGCCCTGGAGATGCACGACGAAGAGGCGCAGCACATTCGGCGTGATGGCCTCAAGCGTCGTCACTCCCTGTTGCTCGCACCACTCCACGAAGTAGCCGAGACGTTGTCGTTTGAGGTCGAAATAACGGGTGGAAACCTGTGACTCGATTTGAGCATCCATCATGTGGCCGATCATCGCTTCTTTGATAAGCATCTGCTGTGTTCTCCTTCTATCCTGTTATGCTGCTGGCTCGTTGGAAGTACCCATGACGCCCAGGCGCAACCGCTTGCTGTCTCGCAAACCTTCAAAGGTTATCCCTCGTTCGAGGTGGTAGGCATCCATCCAGTCGTAGAACCAGGTGAGGAAGTCGGCCGCGTTGGCTTGCGCGGGCATACCCTCGGTGAGGAGCGCCGCAGCTTTGGTGGAGCATCCGGCGAGCATCTGGCAAATGAGCGTGAGATCGCCGACGCGGCGGCGCTCGCGAACCGCCGGGACGCCATCTCCAAAGCACTCGGCTTGCTGCACGACCTGCCATGCGGGCGAGACCGGCCAGCGTCCCCGGTTGAGATCAGCGGTAGGAATCGTGTGCCGCAGCCATTCTTGGGAGGAATAGGCCCACAAGTCCGGCAGCCGGTCGAGGAAGGCGTACGGCTCCTCGATGCCCATCTCGTGCAGGCATTCGCGCTTGTAGCGGAACTCTACGCGCCACACGCGCTGTTCGCCGTCCCAGCCATGTGCGGCCCATACGGCGCGCATCCAGTCCTTACGGGAGACTTTTATCTCGCGCGATTTGTCGTAGATGATTCCGGAGTGCGGCGCACCTTTGCTGAACTCGAAGCCAGAGCAGTGGCGCCCGTCCTGATTGGCTTCCAAAGTCGGCTGTTCGAAGTCGTCCTCGTCGTCATCGGTCGATTCAGCCGTGGAGTCGACAGAGGATTGCAGGGCGTCGAGATGCGTGGTGCGCTTGTGAGCGCGGGTGAGGAATGCATGCGCGTCGGAGAGCGTGATATCCCAGCCCGCGATATCGCAGCAGAGATGCGCCTCGCTTACCTGCAAGGTGAGGTGTTCACCGAAGAACGCGACCACGAAGGTGTAGAGGAGGGCCAGCGCTCGATCTACTCCCTGCTCCCACAGGAATGCGGAGGAGAGACGAGCTTTGGCGACGATGCCGTTCATGCGCCCGCGCCCGAGGTCCAGATGCAGCGACGGAGAGTGCAGTATCCAGCGCCATTGCCGTCCGCTGCCGTGGGACTTGATGTAGAGCGTTTCGCCCACAAACGACCACGTCGTGGGAATATCGTCGTCCGCTTCCTGACTGGCCTCTTTCAATGCCTCAAGCTGTGCGTCCACATCAGCAGGGAGTGAGCCTTTGACATTCACAATGAGGGTATCAACCTGCTCGCCGACGCGGGTAATGGCAGCCGTAGAGTAGCTGAGTGACATCGCTTGCGAAATTGCATCAATCACCATCGGGATTGCTCCTTTTGACGTTGCGGTGTGGTGTGTCAAACTGCGGGTGCCTGTTAGTGGGTCGCACCCGCAGACCGCCGCGCGGCGTCAGTGCCGCGCGGCGGTGGTTGGGCCGGACGGACATGCTGGATGCGCGAGGTTCACCGTCCGCGCCAGCATGGTGAGCATGCGCGGCACGGCGACGTAGTATCGACTGATCTCGATTCGACGGCGGACCTGCTCCGGAACTGAGGGAATGCACCATGGCCGAGCCTCCCGCATCCACGCCGCGACGGGCGGCGAGGCGTCGCCTGATCTGGTTCGGCGTGCCAGTGCTGCTCGTCGCGTGCGTCGCGGGCGCCGTCCTCGACATCGAGGCGTCCCGCGGGGCCTTCGAGAGTCGCATGGCGTATTGGCTGGACAGCAGTACCGACTGCGGCCACGTCGGCTACGTCCACAACAGCTCCGACGATATGAACCTCGCGCTGGACGACCCGAGCGGCGCGCCCGCCGTGGTGTCGTGTTTCGCCGCCGCCTATGCGCGATGTGAGCCGGCGAAGCTCACTAGGGCCTTTACCTCCGGCGGCGACAACCCCATGAGCGACATGTTCGTCGTCGAACCGCGCGAGGTAGGCGGCGGCTGCGACGTCTGGCTGCGTCACGTGGTCTCCCTTTGTGCGGGGGCCCGCTGCACGACGGATGTGCAGTGCGCCGCCGTGGGCTGGGACGGGACCTTGCTCACGTTCGCGGGCTGCGGCCAGTTCGACGACTTCGTCGTGCCGACGCCGACCATACCGGCGTAGAGCCTCCACCCCGTCCCGCGATACAGGGCCTCCGGCGGGCAGGGGCGCTGCCCCTGCACCCCGCCAGGGACGCGTCCCTGGACCCTTCTCTCTCGGTTCCAAAGAGAGAGGGGGAAGGACCCATACATTGCGATGGACGTTCCCTCCCCCTCTCTCTCTGGACTCTCTCACCCCTTCCCTCCACGCTAGGCTGGGGTTGCCTGCGGCGCTGCGCCTAGCGGCCAAGACCACGTCGCAGCCCTTTGGATGGAAGATCGCGCTGGATGACCGAACCTAGGATGGGCGTACTATGCTGGTCCAGGTTATGCCTGGGCGTTAAAACACGAAGGAGTCAGGCGTGCCCGGATTCCCCGTCCAAGCCCTGATCGCGATCTATGTCGTCGGAGGAATCACGATCCTGTATGGACTGGTGACCTGTACTGTCCAGCTTCTGCGCATCCTCCGCCACCAGCCCTACACGCGAGACGAACGGCGGCGCGATTTTCTCGTCCTCACTGCATGGGGTGTGGCTACTCTCGCGTTGCTGATGATGGGTACGTTCTTATCTCACTCGCCGTAGCCTCCTGCATGTCGAGGCCAGCGGTTTTTTGCCTCGGCGAGTCTACGCCTCTCGTCCGCACTCATGCGCCTTATACCGATCACCGCAGAGTCCATCGGCACTACCACGAGACGCGGCCGAGTCCCAAAGGGACGAGCATCGCTTCGGCCTCCTCCACGAGGGCAGTCGCGGCAGCAGGCGGGGTGTTGGCGGCGCGCAACCCGTCGAGGACCGAGGTGTCATGCCCCGCACGCTTCACGCTGAGGAAGGCCGCATCCAGGGCCGACATGCTGCCGCTGGTAGCCGCCTCCATCAGGGCGATGCGCTCCGCCGTCTCTGGCGAACCGAGGGCAGCAGCCACGGCCCCGAGCGGGATCCCGTCGCGCATCATCTGCTCGATCTGCGCCTCCTTTTGCAATCGCCACCGTTCCAATGCTTGCTGCTCCAGCGCTCGCTGCGTTGCCAGGACGACCTCTTTCGCGCTCTTCGGCCGCTCGCCGAAGATACCCGCCAGGAACAGCACTGCCGTGTAGGCCAGGGCATGCAACCCGAAGTAGAGCCAGTTCCACGGCTGCGGCAGGTTGTCGAGCGGGAACGCCGTGCCAGTACCCGACGAGGTGTGCCAGGCGAGGGCAAGGAAGTAAAGCACGCTGACGAAGTTGATCAGCGAGGAGACGCCGAGCACGAACCAGCCGCGCTTGATGAGCTTCTCGGCCCCGATCTCCACTTTGATGCTGGCATCGAGTGCCATGAGGTCATGCAGTTGGAAGATGGTGCTGATTTCAAAGAGCGCGAAGGCCACCGTGGAGCAGACCGCCGAGAAGAGGAGATAGCCCAACAGGAAGGAGTTACCCAGCACCAACCGGCCCGCCGAGTTGTAGAGCAGCTGCGCGACCATCGTATTCGCCACGAGGGCGAGGACGACGACCTGGACGCCCCGACTGCGCAGGAAGTAGATGAGGCGATCCACCCGACCGACCCGCGCGGAATGCGTCACTTTCGTCTGTTGCGTCATGCACTATCTCGCTTTCCTGTAGATGAAGATGGGACACGCCATCTCGCGATGGAATGCCCCATATGGTGATTTGACGACGGTTAGGCCGAGCGTTGCGTCGGCTGAGCCTCGCCGGAGCGCAAGCCCTTCTGGATCACCTGCCCGTTGAAGCGGACGGCCCCGCCCGTGGCGTTGAGGAATGCTCCGCCCTTCGAGCCGGCGGAGGCGCGCATGCTGCGGATCTCCAGCTGCACCTGCTGGCGACTCACCTGCCGCAGCTCGTCATCGGCGAGGGCGGCTTCGCCCAGGAAGTCCACCCAGTAGAGGTCGCCGCCCGAGGCTTCGGGGCCAAGGTCGAGGACCTTCAGGCGCGTCTTCTGCAGCGTGCCACCCTTCTTGGTGGAAATCGTCGTTGTCGTTCCCGTCAGAACCTGTCCCGCGAGCAACATGGTCGTTTCTCCTGATACGTCTGTGCTGAATCGGCCAATGTCACGTGTGACCTGGCCGAAGGCAAAAAGAAAGAGCAGCCAGCGACGTTCGCCAGATGCCCATGAGGGATTGACCGTTGACCTCTCGCCGACCTCTCTTCTTTCATCGCGCTCCTTTCCCCACCAGTGCGGGCACTCGTGCGGTCGAACTTATCTCAATGAATCCGTCTGGCCGAGGAGCCAGAGGCGGAGGAGCCGACGATGGCAGCGTACACGCTCCTCATCGGCGGCGGTGGCGTGGTCACACCCCAAGATCGTCACGCTCGTATACCGCGACGGCAGATCGCACAACGCCTTGGCCAAGCCGAGGAGGAGCCTAGTGGGCAGGGCGTCAAGCTCGGCGAAGTAGCTGTGCGTAAACGCGTGCCAACTAACGGTGCGCTGCCCGTGGGTGTCAAGCGTGCGATAGCCCTTGACCAGCGGAGCGGTGGGCGCGAGTTCAGGCCACCATTCGTGGAATGGGACTTGTCGTCGACCACTCAGGCGCGGGTCGAAGCGAAGAACGCACAGGGTATAGGTAGCAGCAGGCTGCACTTCGTAGATGCTGCCGGTGCGCGTCCGCTCCTCGCTAATGCAGCCGGTCTCCCAGGCATCAGCAAACAGTGCTGCCAATCGATTTCGTTCGTCGGGAGGGCGCCAGTCCAACGCGGACGGGCGCAGGCGTGGTATCGTGTCCATGACGGTCTCCTGCTCCTTCTCTCCTCGCGGAAACGTCGAGAAAAACGTGACCGGCCCACGCCCGCTGCAAACAGTTGTGCGCCGGTCTGGATCGCGGAAGTGCTGTCATAAACAGCGGCGCGTTGCCTGTGTCCTCCCCAATCGGAAGGCATGACGACGCGCCGTTGTGTTTGTCCCTGTGCTCGACCACGCTCCGTTGTGTTGCACACTTGCATCACGTCTCGGAACGCTTGCCCCCATTGCCTTCTGCCCTTGCGGGCCACTCAGCCGTACTGGCCGGGGTTAGAGGCCGGTCCTCATCCATATGTTCGCCGGTACTACTACCATGAAGGCTTGCAGCACGCTCGGCGATTGTCCTAAGCCGAAAGCTTATTGCATCATGTAGATGCAAACTAGCTCTGTGGTTAGAATAGCATATGGTTCAAACACATGTCAATATAGTTGCAAATCTAATTTGATAACTAGTTTTAACTATTTCATAACCACATCGCATCGGCATCGAGAATACTTGCCGATGGCTCCGTCAAGATGTACAATAGAGTTGCATCGGGCTGGCTCGCGTCTTATGTTGGCGAGCGTCCGGGAGGAGACTTGCAATGACTGAACGAGACACCTATAAGACCCTGGAAGATATTGCCAACGAGTTAGATGTTGCTCCGGCCAAAATTCGAACGCTGATTGCTCGCCTGGATATCCAACCACGGCGATTCCCTGATGACCTTCGAAAGCTCTATTACGGCCCCGCCGACGTTGAACGCATCAAGCAGTCGCTAGGGAAATAGCGGCCAGTTGCGGTTACTCTTTCGAAAGGCTCCTCTTCGGAGGAGCCTTTTTGGCATAGGTAACAGTGCGGTGAAAAGGAGCAAGGTGTTTAGATGGGCTATCCAGCAATTGAGCCGTATGAGCATGGCATGCTCGACGTTGGCGATGGCAACAGCATCTACTGGGAGGCCTGTGGAAATCCCGATGGTAAGCCGGCCGTGGTGGTGCATGGTGGTCCAGGCGCGGGTTGCACGACGGGCCAGCGCCGCTCGTTCGATCCGGCGCGGTACCGCGTCATCCTCTTCGACCAGCGAGGATGCGGTCGGAGCAGACCTCACGCGAGCGACCCGGCGGTTGACATGCGCTTCAACACGACGGAGCACTTGCTGCGCGACATGGAGCAGCTGCGCGAACATCTCGACATCGACAAATGGCTGGTCTATGGAGGCTCGTGGGGCGTCACGCTGTCGCTGGCCTACGCGGAACGGCATCCCGAGCGCGTCTCGGCGATGGTACTGATGAGCGTGACCACCACACGACGCACCGAGATCGACTGGTTGTACGGTGGTGTCAGTCGCTACTTTCCAGAGGCGTACCAACGATTCCTCAACGGCGTGCGACGTCCTAGCGGAGATGTCGTGGCCGCCTATGCCGAACTAATGGAGCATCCCGACCGCGGCGTGCGCGAGCAGGCGGCGGCGGACTGGTGCGCCTGGGAGGACGCGGTAATTTCGCTGGAACAGAATGGAAGGTTGGGTGCTTACAGTGCGCGAGTAGACGACGCCCGGCTCGCCTTTGTCCGAATCTGCACGCACTACTTCGCGAATGCTGCGTGGCTGGAAGACGGGGTTCTGCTCCGCGACGCGGGCAGATTGTCGAACATCCCGGGAGTGCTCATCCATGGCCGAAACGACCTCGGCGGCCCAGTCATCACAGCCTGGGAATTAGCCCAGGCGTGGCCCACAGCCAACTTGGTCGTGGTGGAGGATTCGGGACATACGGGTAGCCCTACGATGGCCAAGGCGTTCATCGGAGCGCTGGACCGTTTCGCGGGAGCAGAAGCCTCCTAAACCTCCAAAATGCGAGACTGCCTGTTCAACAAGCGAGTTGACATTCATCATTACAAGCCATCCCATAAATGTCTTGTAGTCTCGCATCCTCAAGTCAGACTGCGATTATTCTCGTGGCCCAGCACTGATTCCGTACCAGCCGACGCCCAGACCCGCTAACCCGATGACCAGCACGACCACGTCCATGCCACTCGACACAAGCTTGAAGACGACAGCGAAAAGCATGATGACGATGGCAAACAGGAGACGATTCGTGGATTCCGCCGTTGTCAGCGTCCTTCTGCGGCCCCGGGCAGCAACTGCGGCGAATGCGAGGACGACCGCTAGGAACAAGACGTACCACGCGATGATAAAGAGAGGCCCAATGGCAGGGATTTGCACCGTTTACCTCCAGGTACGCTTACCCGTGCAGCAACCGTGCGGTCAGCATACACCCGGGCGGCTAATGCCGTCAACGCCGCCTGCCTCCGTCCAGAGGTTTATGAGATGACTTGTAGCCTCTCGTAAACAGTAGGCCGCAGCACCAGACTCCGCGAACTGCACACTTGGAGCGACTTCGTATGCTATCATCTTATATGCACTGAAATTTCCTGGCTTTCAGTGAGCGCCAGATTGTGGCTCTGGAGGTCGTGGGTTCGAGCCCCATCGGTCACCCCAGTTCTCCCTCAGATGCCCCGAAGCCGGAGTAGCGCAAGGTTTCGGGGCATCGCCGTGTGTCGGAGCGCCAGCGCAGCTCCGCCTGCCATTCTCGCAAGGGGGCAATATCCAAATCTGCCGGGATCGGCATCGGCTGGCCGTCGCGTCCCGTCCCTCAATTAGCCGTGGCCTTCAGGCCAGGATCGACGCCGACAGCCGAAACGGAACGGCCGAAGCAGAATAGCTATCAGGCACCGGCGTATCTCAAGATGCGACATGGGAGGACGTGCATGGAAACCGAACAGACTGCCATCACCACCGTCGACGACTACATCGCCAAGTTCCCGCCGGAGATCCAGGCCCTCCTCGAAACCATGCGCGCCACCATCCGCGCCGCCGCGCCGGACGCCAAGGAGATCATTAGCTACGGCATGCCCGCCTTCGCCCAGAACGGTAATCTCGTCTACTTCGCCGCCGCCAAGAAGCACATCGGATTCTATCCCACCTCCAGCGCCACACAGGCGTTTCAGGCCGACCTCGCCGGCTATGAAAGCTCGAAGGGTGCCATCCGCTTTCCCCTCGACAAGCCGCTGCCGCTGGATCTCGTCACCCGCATCGTGAAGTTCCGCGTCGCCGATAACGTCGCGCGCGCCGAGGCGAAAGCGAAGAAGCGCAAGGCCTGAGTCCTCGCCCTACGCATCGCGCTGCATCTCGATGTGCTCGATCCACCCGGCGCGCGTCCGCCTGCGGAACGTGCGCACAGGCGTGAAGCCCGCCTGTGTGTAGACCCGTTGTGCCCGCGTGTTGAACGCGGCGACCGTGAGCATGAAGCGCTTGGGATGATAGCGCTGGCGGGCGAACGCCAGCCCCGCGTTGAAGTACTCCAAGCCGCGTCCTTGGCCCGTGAGGTCCGGACGCATGCCTACGCCGATCTCGACCATGTTCCCCATGCGTGTGAAGGTGAAGAGGCCGAGCAGCTCCCCCCGCTCGTCCAGCATCGAAAAGAAGACGACCATGCGTGCGATCGTCTGTAGCACGACCGTCGACCTGAGTCCCCACGCGTCGAAGTCGTAGATCGCGTATGGGGACTCGTAGTGCCAGCGAGCCGCAGCCGTGGCGTCGCGCCAGCGCAACGGTACGAACCTGTAGGGCATGTTCCGTCCTCTTCGTCGTTGCCGGCCACGTCACGGCGCCCTTCCCGAACACGCCGGTTTTGCCGGCCGTCCGTCGCAACCCGCATATGCTACAACGAGCCTGCGCCGAAATGTAAGGTGGGCACAGTGGACGCTCGCAGCCGCCCCTCGCGCATGTGCTACACTTCCGGCGCAACACACTTCGCCGGGCCATCACAGGATTTCCGGCCCCACGAGAAGATCGACTACCATGACCACCGCGTCAAGCGGCGAATCTGCGCTCGGAGACCTGATCCGCGACGAGATCGCGGCAACCGGCCCGATGCCCTTTGCCGGCTTCATGGCTCGGGCCCTCTATCATCCCACCCTCGGCTACTACGCCGGCGGGGGCTGCGGCAGGGAGCCGCTCGGCTGGGAGGGCGACTACGTCACCAGCGGCGACCTCCACCCGCTCTGGGGCTGGTCGCTCGCGCGCCAGCTGCACCAGATGTGGGAGCTGCTGGGTCAGCCTGTCGTGTTCGACGTGCTGGAGGCCGGCGCGGGGCGCGGCTTGCTGGCCGCCGCCGTCTGGCGGTATGCCCGCGAGCTGGCACCCGGCTGGCTCCCCGCGCTGCGCTATACCCTCGTGGATAGCGCCCCGCTCGATTCGCCACTGCGTCGTACCCGCGAGCAAGGCCTCGCGTCGGCGCTCGCCGCGCTCGACGTACCCGTCCACGCCACGCGCTGGGCCTCCACCATCGGCGATGTGTTTGCCACGAGCAGCCTGGTCGGGGCTGTCGTCTCCAACGAGCTCGTCGATGCGCTGCCGGTTCACGTCGTCGAGGTTGCTGGCGGCGAGCTGCGCGAGGTTTATGTCGCCGCGGACGCCGCTGGCCGCCTGATCGGGCAGTTGGGGCCGCCCTCGACCGCCGAGCTTGTTGAGTATCTCGATCGCTTCCGCGTGCCGTGGCGCGCCTATGACGACGGTTGGCGGTGCGAGATCTGCCTCGCCGCGCCGCTGTGGATGCGCGAGGTCGCCGAGACCATCGAGCGTGGCTTCGTCCTCACCCTCGACTACGGCGACACCGCGCGCCGCCTCTACCGTCCCGAACGGCGGCACGGTACGCTGGCCGTCTACACGCGCCACCGCCACGGCGAGCAGCCGCTGGCGCATCCCGGCGCGCAGGACCTCACCGCTCACGTCAACTTCTCGGCGCTCGCCACCGCCGGACGCGAGAGTGGCCTGCGCCTCGCCGGTTTCACGACGCAGGCCGCGTTTCTCACCCGCCTCGGCATCCGCGACGAGGCTGAGGCGCTCGGTCGCCGCCTCTATCCCGCCGCCGACGCCGCGCGTCACACCGACCGCGGCCAAGCCGACCACCTGCGCAGCCTCGGCCTTCGCGGCGCCGTCGAGACGCTGCTCGATCCGCGCGGGCTCGGCGGTTTCCGCGTGCTGGCGCAGCAGCGTGCCGTACCGGGAGTTCGCCGCGCGCTGCTCGGTTTCTCGTCGGCCGGCGCCGCGCGGGAGTTTGGCTAACACCGCGACACGAGAACACCGCGGCGTTGCCACCGAGACTCGCGCTCGTCCTTGGCACGTCGCGGCGTGAATGCTGCCGGCCATGTCGCAAGCTGTCTGATTCGTGGCGCAGAGACGTGTTTGTCGCTCCCACGACGGACTTCAGTCCCTGCGGCCCGTTCGTCGGCACCTCGGCGCCGCGCCCCCGTCGCAACCCATGACACAGTACCTCGACATATCTGGAGGAGCGAACCCATGACGCTCGACATTCGCCCGATCACGCCCGACGAGTACCGCGACTTCATGGTGGCGGAGGGCATCGCGTTCGGCGGCCGCCCCACCGACGCTGACCTTGAGCAGCGGCGCGCGACGTTTGAGCTCAACCGCAGCCTCGCCGCCTTCGAAGACGGGCACGTCGTTGCCACCGCCGGCGCCTACTCGTTCGATCTGACGCTGCCCGGTGGCGCTACCGTAGCCGTCCCAGGTGTCAGCTGGGTCAGCGTGCTGCCCACCCATCGCCGGCGCGGCTTCCTCACCGCGATGATGTCCCACCAATTGGGGGGCTACGCGGAGGCGGGCTACCCGCTCGCCATGCTGACCGCCTCCGAGAGTGCGATCTACGGCCGCTTCGGCTACGGCCTCGCCAGCAGCACCGCCTCATTCGAGCTTTCGCGCGCCTACAACCGCCTGGCCGCTCCGCCCGAGCAGCCCGGTCGGGTGCGGATTCTCGATCAGGACGCCGCCATCGAGGCGCTCAGCAGCGTCTACGAACGGCTGCGTCCGCGCCAGCCCGGCATGCTCAGCCGCTCACGGGCGTACTGGGAGTGGCTGCTGAGCAACTCCTACGGCACCTCCGAGGGCTTCGGCGGTCGTCTCTACATCGCCTACGAAGCGCCCTCGGGCGAGCTCGAAGGCGCCGCTCACTACCGCATCAAGCCCGAGTGGGCCAACGGCGTGCCGAGCGGGACACTCCTCATTCGCGAGTTATATGCCGCGACGCCAGAGGCCCAGGCGGCGTTGTGGAGCTACTGCCTCAACGTCGATCTCGTCACCACCGTGCGCGCCATGAGCCGCCCCGTAGACGAGCCGCTGCGCTGGATGCTCGCCGATCCGCGCCGGCTGCACATCACCGCGCTCAACGACGATCTCTGGCTGCGCATCCTCGACGTGCCCGCCGCGCTCGCCGCCCGCCGCTACGCTGCCGCCGATCGCCTTGTGCTTGAGATCACCGACGCTTTCCGCCCCGAGTCCAGCGGACGTTACGCCCTGGTCGCCAGCCCCGAAAGCGCCGCCTGCCGGCGCACCGATGACGCGCCCGACCTCTCGCTTACCGTCGCCGACCTCGGCGCGGCGTACCTCGGCGGCGTCACGTGGTCCGCTCTGGCCGCTGCCGGTCGCGTGCGCGAGCGGACGGACGGCGCGCTACATCGCGCGGATGGGTTGTTCTTCGCGGACCGCGCGCCGTACTGCGCGACGCCATTCTAGCGCCGGGGCCCCGCGGCAGTCTGTAGCTGGCTACGTGGCGGCGTGCTGAGCCAATGTGCTATGGTGTCCCACGGAACCCTTCGGTTGCCGTTCAATGTATCATCAAAGCCTCCGCTGGAGCGCACGAGTACGGTAAACGCCGCAATGCAGCGGAGTGTGCGAGAGGAGACCCGCGTGTCGCAGCCATCGATGGAGAGCATCGCCGGTTCATTCGCCGCCCTCAAGGCCAATTTCCTGCCCGAGAAAGCGGCCACTGTCGACAAGACCCTGCAGTTCGACTTCTCGGGGCGCGAGGCGGGCACCTGGAACATGGTCGTGCGCAATGGCACGCTTGAGTACAGCGAGGGTGCCGCCGCGAGTCCCAGCGCTACCATCGCCGTCGATTCCGACGACTGGCTGAAGGTGCTCAAGGGCGAACTGAACCCCGTCACCGCCTTCATGGGTGGCAAGCTGAAAGTCTCCCCGGCTTCTGCAGCGATGGATTTGATGCAATTTCAGAATTGGTTCGCCCGCCCATAGCCTTCTCGCCCAGTACCTGCCCGCGTGGCATCGCACTCGGACGATGCGGCGACAGTGCAACGACGGCCCGACACCGCTCCTGCGGTTCGTCGGGCCGTCGTTGCGTCAATTCCCAGCCTCATGGCGCTTCTCCGCGCCAATTGGTCCAGCGGCTTAGCGGCGAGCACGACGTTTTCAAGCCACTTGCAGCACACTACCAGGAAGGCGAACTGGTATGAGATGTGCAACGGCGGAAAGACTGTTGGCGGAAGGGGACGAAAGATAGCGGGGGATCGGCGGTATCTCCCCTCCCGTGCAGTGGTCGCATTGGTTGGCAGGCACCATCACCAGCACAGGCCTTGAGAGGGAATTGCCTGGTGCTCGACTCTTCCCGCCGAAAGGACGTGCCACCGAGTTCAAGGCGGAGTTCTGTGGCAGGGAGTTCTCGACATCGACGGTATCCGATCGGTGCAACCGGCTCGACATGGTCGTATGGGCCTGGCAACGAGCGGGATCTAGTCGGGTGCGAGTATCCGGTCTTACTGGTGGTTGCCTAATCGTTGCGCAGGTGCGGAAGCGTCCGTGAAGGCGGGCAGCAGGAGGAGAACATGGGGATGCCACTCGCCACAGACTATGATGCGATTGTCATCGGCACCACCCAGGGAGGTAGGCTACTCCCAATCGCCTTAGCGAACGCGGGCCGGAAGGTGGCGCTCATTGAGCGCGACCACCTCGGCGGCACCTGCGTCAACGTGGGATGCACCCCCACAAAAACAATGGTCGCCAGTGCGCGCGTCGCCTATCTGGCGAGGCGTGGCGCCGACTACGGCGTACTCACCGGCCCCATTTCGGTCGATATGCAGGCTGTACGCAACCGCAAACAAGGCATCGTTGAGGGCGCTCGCAGCGGTTTCGCGAGCGGGATCGCAGCGGCGAAAGGGCTGGATCTCCTGCTGGGCGACGCCCATTTTATCGCCCCAAAGATGCTTGAGGTCCATCTCAAGAGCGGCGAGACGCAACGGATCACGGCGCCCATGATTTTTATCGACGTCGGCCTCCGGCCAGAGCAACTAACGATCGAAGGCGTCGAGGGCGTATCCGTGCTCGATTCAACCTCGATCATGGAGCTGGACGAGGTCCCCGACCATCTGCTCATCATCGGGAGCGGCTATATCGGGCTGGAGTTCGGACAGATGTTTCGTCGCTTCGGCAGCCAGGTCACGATCATTCAGCGCAATCCGCGCCTGCTTATGCGCGAGGATGAGGACGTGAATGACGGAATTGCGGAGATATTTCGCGAGGATGGGATCACGATCCTGACCAACACCGCGCCGCAACAGGTCGAGCTGCTCAGCGACGGGCGCATCCAATT
Source organism: uncultured Chloroflexia bacterium (assembly GCA_963841205.1). GTDB lineage: Bacteria > Chloroflexota > Ktedonobacteria > Ktedonobacterales > JADMIN01 > CAWAWP01. The sequence continues at coordinate 287,607 of CAWJCH010000015.1, forward strand.
GACCGTGCGCACGCCTCACGGCGAACAGCAGCTCACCGGATCGCATTTGCTGGCGGCGGTCGGTCGCGTACCGAACACCGACGATCTCACACCCGAAGCCGCCGGCATACAACTGGACCGGGAGGGGTACATCCAGGTCAATGGGCAACTGGAAACGAACGTTCCGGGCATCTACGCGCTGGGCGATGTGAAAGGTGGACCAGCTTTCACCCACGTCACGTACGATGACTTCCGCATTTTGCGCACCAACCTGCTTGAGCATGGCAGCGCCAACACGCAGGATCGCATGGTCCCCTATACCATCTTCATCGATCCCCAGCTTGGGCGCATTGGCATGAGCGAGAACGAGGCCAGAATTCAAGGGCGCAACTTCCGCGTGGCGAAAGTGCCCATGAATCGAGTGCCCCGTGCACTGGAAACCGGCGAGACGCGCGGCTTCATGAAGGCCATCGTCGATGCTGATACGCAACAGATCCTGGGCTGCGCCATCCTGGGCGTGGAAGGTGGCGAGATCATGGCAGTCATTCAGGTGGCGATGATGGGGAAGCTGCCGTATACCGCGCTAAGAGAAGGCACGTTCACGCATCCAACCCTGGCTGAAGGGCTCAACAGTCTGTTTATGACGCTCGATTCGTAGAGCCAAACAGCCGTCCTTTTGAGCAGAGTGCACGGCTTCAAAAGTCGCTGAACCGCGGCCTCAGTACGTAAGGAGCTTTACTCGTGATCTCTGGCTATACAAGGCTGCTCTACCTCCTTCCGTTCGACCATCGCGCATCCTATCTGTCGGGACTTTTTGGCTGGAAAGAGCCGCTGAATGCGGAGCAGATGGTCGCCGTTTCAAACAGCAAGCAGATCATCTATGCAGGCTTTCAGCAGGCTATTGTCGACCAGGTGCCAAAGGATCGTGTTGGAATCTTGGTTGATGAGGAGTTTGGCTCCGCCATCCTGCGAGATGCGGTCAGCAAGGGCTATATCACGGCGGTATCCGTCGAGATGAGCGGGCAGGAAGAGTTCGAGTTCGCCTATGGGCAGGACTTTGCGCAGCACATTGAAGCGGTTCATCCGACCTTCGCCAAAGTGCTCGTACGCTACAATCCTGAAGGAGATGCGGCGCTCAACCTGCGCCAAATCAGTCGGCTCACACGCTTATCGGACTATCTGCACCGGACACAGACGCTGTTCATGTTCGAACTGCTCGTGCCACCTGAGCGGATGCAACTAGACCAGGTTGCGGGGGACACGATGGCCTATGACCTGCAACTACGTCCGAACTTAATGGTGCAAGCCATTCAGGCTCTGCAGGACGCAGGGGTGGAGCCTGATGTCTGGAAGGTTGAAGGGCTTGATCGCCAGCAAGATTGCGTCAAGTTGGTGGACATTGCTCGGCGCGGGGGGCGGGACACCGTGAGTCTCATAGTACTGGGACGCGGTGCAGAGCGCGAGCGGGTCGTGCATTGGCTGAAGACAGCGGCGCAGGTTCCCGGGTTCATCGGGTTTGCTGTCGGGCGAACCAGTTTCTGGCAGCCCCTGGTCGATGTCGAGGCGAAACGTATTTCGGGCGAGGAGGCAGCCACGCAAATTGCACACAACTTCGAAGAGTGGGTTCACCTCTTTGAGCACACCCAAAGCACATGAGCGTTTGCGCTCAAAAATGCGCAGAGGAGCTAGCCGGTACAAAAGATGGACCTCAGGGCACAGCGACATTCGATCTCACGCATGGGGCCGGGCTGTCGTGGCATGTCGGTGTTTTCTGGGCCACTGATGATACCGAATCGCTGTTCACTATTGACCGAGCAGTGGAGCTGGCTCGCGATTTCCTGAACACGGCTGACCAGTATGGCCTCAGATGGCATGAACGGCACTTTGGCAAGCCCCTCGAGGGGCGCACGTCGTCGAAGAGCGGACCGCCACTGCGACGCCTCAACTGACGAAACGGGCGCGAATGCGCGCTAGTAGCGTTCCCACCTCACGACCTCACCGAACGGCTTGCGACCCTGGCCGGCAGCCGCAAGCGGGCGTTTCACCTCTTCGGGGGTGGGATAGCCGAGCGAGAGCACGACATCGCAGGCGTGGTCGGCGGGGACGCCGAGGATCGTTTTGGCTTGGTCGGAGCGGTGCATCCACGCGATGCAGGAGCCGATGCCGCGATCCCAGGCGGTCAGCTGGATGCAGGTGGTCGCCTGGCCGAGGTCGAAGCCAGTCGGGTTCGGTGAGACGAGCGCGATGGCAGCGGCCGCCGCGGCGAGATGCTGGGCGAAATCCCCGCATTCAGAGAGACGGCGTAGGGTGTCGCGGTCGCGGATGGCGACGAACGTCCATGGCTGCGAGTTCTTCGAGCTTTGTGCGTGGCGTCCGGCGTCGAGGATGGCGCGCAAGTCGTCGTCGGCGATCGGCTGATCGATGAACTGGCGCACCGAGCGGAGCGTACGGATGGCCTCTGTGACGTCCATGAGTTCCTCCAGGTGCGATGCGCCGTGTAGCGGGCGCGGGTAACGTGCGAGCGTTAGCAGCCGCGACATCTCCAACCGCTGCGAAGGGCCCTAGCAAGCGAAAAGGCCCTCCGCCCGCAGATGGACGAAGAGCCTCGCGATGGAAATGCGAATGAAGGGTGGACCTGAGGGGATTCGAACCCCTGACCTTCTGCATGCCATGCAGACGCGCTCCCAGCTGCGCCACAGGCCCGTGCGGTCGATGACCGCTTACGCAGTGTACCACAACCGCGCTGAACCGCGCAAGCGTTTCTGTTCTCGGCAGCGCGTCCGCCACCAGCGTGGTCGCCGAACATCCTTCCGTGTCGCCTTCAGTGATGACTCCGTCCGACTGATGGTGTGCGGGTATCCAGTTGACGCAGGTGTTGCCTCTGCCCGTATACTAGGCAGCGCTGGCGGCGATGAAGACGTCGGCCCGATAGACACAACCGTGGTGACGCCGGCGACACCGTAGTCGAGGAGACGCCCCATGCGTGCGAACAACGCCCCCTCCACCCCTACCTCCACACTCCTGCTCACTCCCGCCGAAGAACGCGACCGCTGGGTCACGCATTGGCGCTCACAGGGACAGCCGTGGCGCAGCGAACCGGAGCTCGACGCGGCGCGACAGACCGAGTTGGCCGATCGCCGCATCGTGGCGGCCGAGGTCGCCCAGGGCAGCTTCCCTTTCGCGGGCGACGAACTGGCGCTGACCCGGGCAGACGTCGAGTGGCTGCTGGCGACACATGAAGATGGACGCGGCCCCATAGACTGGGCCGATCCGGCGCAACGCGCACGCGTCGGGCTGGATCTGCGCGGGGCGCGGCTCTCCGGCGTGGATCTGCGCGGGCTGCCGCTGGCGGGGCTGATCGGCGGGCTGCCAGAACACGAGTGGCGCAACGCCTCGCCACGTCAGATCGAGGCGGCGGCAACGCACCTGGAGCGCGCGGACCTCAGCGACGCGCACCTCGAAGGCGCGTTGCTCGAAGGGGCGCACCTGGAGCGCGCGCGGCTGCGTGGGGCGTTCCTTGACGGCGCGATCCTGAGCTTCGCGCGGCTGGAGGGGGCGTATCTGCGCGAGGCACGACTGGAGTCCGCCGCGCTGCTCGGGGCGGGGCTGGAGGGGGTGATCCTCCACAACGCGCGGCTGGCGGGGGCCAACCTCAGCAATGTACGGCTGGCGGGGGCGGAGCTGTACGGCGCGCACCTGGAGGGCGCGCGGCTGGGCGAGGCCGCGCTCGGCGGCAGGAGCTTCGCGCACGACGATCTCGAACGGCTGCGGCGCTGGCTGCCCGAGCTCACAGGGGCGTTATCGGGCGCGGATCTCGGCGGCGCCTTCTTCGACAACGCCACGGCCCTCGACGGCGCGGACCTCGGCGACGAGGCCTCCGGCTGCGCGTCGCTGGCGGACGTGCGCTGGGGCGGCGTCAATCTGGCGGTGGTGGACTGGGGCCCGGTGAAAATGCTCGGCGACGAGCGCGAAGCGTGGAGTCAGCTCGACCGAGGCGGCAGGCCAAAGGACGCGGAGACGCGGGTCGCGGACTTCCGCGACGCTGTGCGAGCCAACCGACAAGTGGTGGTGGCGCTGCGCGATCAGGGGCTGAACGAGGAGGCCGATCGCTTCGCCTATCGCGCACAACGCTTGCAGCGCGAGGTGCTGCGGCGGCAGGCGTTGCAGGGCGAAGGACGACCGGCGCATGCCTCGCTGGCGCGGCGTGCGCAGCGCTTCAGTGCGTACCTCTTCTCCGGCTCCCTCGATCTTCTCGCGGGCTATGGTTACAAGCCAGGGCGCAGCCTCGTGGCGTATCTGCTGTTCATCCTCGCGTTCGCGGGGATGTATCTGCGGCTCGGCGGCACGGTGCACCCGGCGCTCTCGCCGCTCGCCGCCCTGATCTTTAGCATCACGTCGTTCCACGGACGCGGCTTCTTCCCCGGCGGCGTCGCGCTGGACAACCCCCTGACGGTGGTGGCGGCGGCGGAGGCGATCGTAGGGCTGGTGATCGAGATCAGCTTCATCGCGACGTTCACGCAGCGCTTCTTTGGAAAATAGCTCCCTTGCTGGAAGAGCGAGACTCCTCCGGCCTGGCGGGGTGGGGCCTTTCAGGCCACAGTGCTGGGCGTCAGGGTCACGGCGTAGCCGAGCTGCTCCAACCGTCGGACGTGGTGGTGTTGCAGCCGGGCTGCGTCGAGTTGGTCGAAGTACTGCGCGCCCAAGTCGCGGTACGGCTGCCGATCGCGCAGGAGGTGGTAGATCACGACGAGCACTGCGTGGGCGACGGCGACCACCGCCTTGTACGCGCGCGACCACCGCCTTGTACGCGCCGCGGCGAGCTTGCGAGTGGCGCTCTCGAGCACCTGCTGCAACCGATTCGCCTCCTGGGCACGCTCCTGGACGAGCGTCTTGCGGTAGCGGGTCAGTTCGCGCAACTGCCGGATGGGCGTGGGCGGGAGGCAACTGGCCGTGAGCAGGCCGTGGCGCGTGCCGGGTCGGCGAGCCATCGAGCACGCCTTGACGTCGGTCTTGCGGCCCGGGACCGCCCGCATGTGCTGCGGGTTCACCAGCAGGATGCTCCGCCCTTCCTCCAAGGGGTTGGAGACCGGGAGGGTGGAGACCGGGAGAGACAGGTTGGAGACCGGCCACCACTCCACGCCGGTACGCTCCAGCGCTCCAGCGCTCCAGCGCTCCAGCGCTCCAGCGCTCCAGCGCTCCAGCGCTCCAGCGCTCCGACCTGCTGCTCGACCTGCTGCTCGACCTGCTGCTCGACCTGCTGCTCGGCCAGCCACTCCTCCAGCCGGAGGAGGTCGGCCGTCATGGTCGAGCAGGTCCTGGTCTGCCTCTGCGCCTGCCCGTCGGGCGCCGTCTCCACCAGCGTGACGACGACCGTCTTCTCGTGGACGTCGAGGCCCGCACACCGCGCCTACCCCACCGGCATGGTGTCCCTCCCACGACGCAGCGCGCCGAATCCGCAGGGCGCGCGCGCGGCGGAGGGCCGGGGGTGCGGGAGGAAGCGACACGTTTTTTCGGCGGGCTCACCACCCGCGTCTCCGCGAGCCGATGGCGACCGTCAGGGGTCCTGGACGCACGCGCGGTCAACCTCTTTGCCGGGCACAACGGCACCGGTTCGTTGGCGACCGATACTGCACGGCCCATCGCCCTGTCGCTATGCTATTTCCATCCGCTGGGAGGTCGCCACCGGCGACATGTGGACTTCTTTGGCAAGTGAGCGGCGAAGGCTCAGACGGAGTGGAGCGCTTCGGCGACCGGGAGCGCACACGTTGCGCAGACGGCGCCGCCTGCATGCGCGGCGCAACGGGTGCAGCGCGGCTGGCAGCAGGTGTCGCAGTAGCCGCCGAAACACTCCGGCAGGATCAACAGCCCGCAGTCCGCGCAGAATGCGGCGTCGGCCATCGCGCCGAGGTGCCCGCAGATGCCACAAGCGGCGCGCTCGACGCGCATCTCGTGGCGCGCATCGGGCAGGACGGGTGCGTCACCGGGCAGTTGCCAACGCTTCGCCGGTCGCGCCAGCACCTCACCGCCCACGGCGAGTACCGCGCTGCTCAAGAGGACGGCATAGGTTGCTAGGATGCCGCGCATCCTCAGCAGGTGCTTGTTTTGTCGAAGTGGCATGCGTGACCTCTCCTCAGCGTGCAGTGCATCCCCACATCACCATGTACCTCGATAGGCCGGCGGTAGGCGAACGTCCCCGCCGTGCATCTCACGCTGCAAGCTGTGTACCAACCCGGAGGGAGCCCGGATAAATGGTGTAAGGTAGTGTCTAGAAGCTGCGTGCCTGCGACGTCCCTGGCAGGCATGTCCTACAATAGAGGCGCGAATGCCGGGGCCGCGTTGCAGGTATGACGACAGCCCCTATGAGGGTTCAGTGCGTAGGGAGGCTTGGTGTGAGCGACGTGCGGACCAACTCAGCGCCCGACGATGGGGCGGAGACGACGGTTGAAGGGCTGGTGGCGGGGTTGCGCGCCGGCAGGTTCTCGCGGCGCCAGCTCGTCGCCGCGCTGACGGGCTTGGGGCTCACGGCGGGGGGCGCCGCGGCGGTGATCGCCACCACGCACCCCTCGGCGGCACAGGCGGCGCGCGGCGGCGCTGAAGAGGTCGAGCGGGCGTTGCGGCAGCACGATCAGCACCTTGCGCGGCAGGTCGGCGGCGACACCACGAGCATGGCGGCCGACTACGCAGAGGACGCCGTGGTGCATGATCCGCTTTTCGCGGAGCCGTTCGTGGGGCGAGAATCCGTCGCGCGGCGCTATGTGGCGGAGGTAGCGAGCGTGCCCGACCGGTCGCTGCGCGTAATCAGTCGCAAGATGATTGGCGACGAACTGGTGGTGGAGTGGGAGGCCACCGGCACCCACGCCAACAGCTTCCTTGGCTTCGGCGGCAGGGGCAACTCATACATACTACGCGGCGTGACGACGGTGGTGCGCCGCGACGGCAAGATCGTACGCGAGAGCCACTACTTCGATCGGAATGAACTGCTGCGCCAGATTGAGGCGGAGTAGCCGTCGCCGGTCGCGCTAGCCGAGCAGTTGCTGTCGGATGGCGAGCACCTCTTTGCGCATGGTCGTGTTGTCGTTGACCTCGCGCGAGATCTTCTCGCAGCCGTGAAGTACCGTACTGTGATCGCGCCCGCCCAGCGCCTGCCCGATCTCGAGCAGCGAGGCGTCGGTTTCCTGGCGCATGAGGTACATGGCGATGTGGCGCGGCGCGACGGTATGCTTGTCGCGCTGCTTGCCGCAGAGATCCTCGATCGGGATGCGATAGTACTCGGCCACGGCGTCCAATATCTCAGGGATCGAGACGCGGCGCGCCCGACTGTCGGTGGCGAGATTGGCCAGCGCGGACTTCGCGGTCTCCAGCGTCAGCGGCATGTGCTGTAACTGGGTGAAGGCCAGCAAGCGGTTGAGGCTGCCCTCCAGCTCGCGGATGTTACTCTGCACGCGGCTGGCGAGGAATTGGATCACCTCGTCGGGCACCTCGCGGCCGATCATGTCGCACTTGGCGCGCAGGATGGCGACGCGGGTCTCCAATTCCGGCGGCTGGATGTCGGCTATCAGGCCCCACTCGAAGCGCGAGCGCAGTCGCTCCTCCAGGCTAACGATGGCCTTGGGCGGGCGGTCGCTGCAGATCACGATCTGCTTGTTCATCTCGTGCAGCGCGTTGAAGGTGTGGAAGAACTCTTCCTCGGTCGAGTCCTTACCGGCGATGAACTGGATGTCGTCGACGAGCAGCACATCCACCGAGCGGTACTTCGCGCGGAACTCGTCGGTGGTGCGATAGCGGATGGCGTTGACGATGTCGTTGGTGAAGGTCTCGGACGAAACGTAGAGCACGACGAGACCCTGCTCGAGCCCGCTGTGGCCGATGGCATGCAGCAGGTGTGTCTTGCCGAGTCCCACGCCGCCGTACAGGAAGAGCGGATTGTACGAGCGCCCCGAGGCCTCGGCGACGGCCTGTGAGGCAGCATAGGCGAGCCGGCTGTTGGCGCCGACGATGAACGTCGAGAACGTGTAGCGCGGGTTCAATCGCGGTTGCGCATTGGCCGACTGCGAGGCGCTGTTCCAGTCGCTATTCGGCGGTCGCTCGCTGGAGTTGGAACTGCGCTCGTTCATCTGTGGCGCCCCATCTAACTGGCTGCGCGCGCCGCTGCGGTCTGGCCAGCGGTCAGCGGTCGGTCGCGCGCGACCCTGCGCGCCAGATTCCTCCGTCGAGCGCGCGCCGAGCGGCCTCGAGGGACTCTTAGTGCGAGACTCTTGCGGGCCGCGAGCGGTTTCGGCTTGGCCGACCTCGCCCGCGCCGAGAAACGCGGGGCGCGCCGGACCCGATAGGTGAGACGTGCCGCTGGAGCCGCCGGAGGACGTCAACGCCGGGCGAGTGCTTGCGGCGGGGACTGGTCCCGATGCGGCGAAAGCGCGCTCGGCAGTTGTCGGCGTCTCGTCGTGATCGAAGAGCGACTGTGCCATGATTGGCGGCGTCCCGCGGCGCGTTGTGTTGCGCGCAACGGCGACGCCCGCGAGCTGGCTGCGCGCCTCGGCATGCTGCGGACCCTGTGGCGGGCGTTGCGGCGCCGGGGCGGACTCCGGCTCGTCGTCGGCCTGGCCGTCGGGCGCGACAACGATGCGCAGCGAGCATGGCTTGCCAGTCACTTCGCGGATCGCGGTCTCGATGCGCTCGCGGAAGCGCGTCTCAAGCATTTCGCGGGCAAACGTCGTACGCACGCTGAGCACGGCGGCGCCATTCGTCGCGCGAGCGAGTGACGTGCCACCGAGCCATGTCTCGAATTGGGCGCCCGTCATTTGCGGACGAAGTCGCTGTTGGGCGGCGCGCCAGACCTGTGCGTTGCTCACTGCAGTGCCTCAGAACACACAAACGGAGTCACGGGGGTCGATAGAGCAGATCGATAGGGCAATAGGTAGGCCAGCGGTCGGCGACATTCCGCGAGAAACTGCACCTTAAGCGTGTGCTAGTTATGGTATCAGACCGTCTCGTGGGCTCGCAACCGGACGGTCCAAACGTCTGCGCAACTCGTCGAGTGTGCATGCCGCCCGTTCATGCACGCGCGCCTTTGGATTATTTGTTACGAGCCAGGGGAGCGAACGGTCACGCATGCCGTGCCGAATCGAGCGATTTCGCGGCGGTCGATCAAGAGGCGCGCACGGCAATCGCCTCGATCTCGACGAGCGCGGAGCGCGGCAAGCCAGCGACGGCAACCGTCGAGCGTGCGGGCGGCTCGCCTGTGAAGAACTCGGCGTAGACCTCGTTCATGGCGGCGAAGTTCTCCATGGTGGAGAGGAAAACCGTCGTCTTCACTACCCGCACGAGCGACGAGCCGCCCTGCTCCAGCACGGAGGCGAGGTTGGTAAGTACCTGGCGGGTCTGCGCCTGCACGTCGCCCTCGATTACCTGGCCCGTCTGCGGATCGAGCGGGATCTGGCCGGAGGCGAAGACGAAATCCCCAACGGCGATCGCCTGGCTATAGGGGCCGATAGCCGCCGGGGCGTGAGGCGTGGTGATGCGCTCGCGCTGCATGGTCTGTTGCCTCCTGGGGTTCGTGCACATTCTAGAGGTTGCTTACTTTAGGCGGCATACCGGCCTAATCGCGATGCGCGAAGCGAGCAGTAGGAGTCTGCCAGACACCGTCCAGGCGCATATGATAGCACGTCTAGAGCAGTCGCGGCAGGAGGAGGACGACTACGATCACGGCGCATGTCAGCAAGACGAGCGCCGTGCGCCGGATGAGCGCGACGCCCGATCTGGGGGACGCGTGGAACGAGATGCTGGCCTCGGTGAAGCGGTACGCGTCGACGATGTCCGGTGGCACCGATGCGTCGTCTCGCCAGGATTCTGACCATTGCCAAGGGTCATCGGGAGGGCCAAACTGGCCGTTGAGCGCCGATGACTTCCAATCCGGCGGGGCGGACGGCATAGGCGTGACGACGGTGTCCATGGCGGCGATCTCGTCTTTGGCCGCGCTGGCGACGCGCAACGCCAGTAATTCACGCCCCTGCAGCACCCGCGTCAAGTCGACATCGTCGGGCGTAGGCTCCGGCGACGACTTCTGGCGCAATACGTCGGCCTCGCGCAGCAGCACGCGCTCCATCTCGGCGGCCGAGCGGAAGCGCTGATCGGGCTTTTTCGCTAGTGCGCGGCGCACCAACCGTTCCAGCCGGTGTGGCAGGGCGGGATTCAGCATGCGCAGCGGTGGCGGCGACTTGGTGGTGTGCAGCATGGCGACGGCGACGACACTGGAGCCCTGGAAGGGCAGCGCGCCCGTCAGCATCTCGAAGAGCACGACGCCGAGCGAGTAGAGATCGCTGGCGGGGGAAAGCGCGAGGCCCTGCGCCTGTTCGGGCGAGATGTAGTCCGCGGTGCCGAGCACGATGCCCGACGTGGTGAAAGTTGTGGAGTCGGAGATGTGCGCAATGCCGAAGTCCGTGAGCTTGATCTCGCCACCCTCGGCGAGCAGGACGTTCTGTGGCTTAACGTCGCGATGGATGAAGCCGGCGTCGTGGGCGCAGGTCAGCGCGCGGCAGATCGCGGCGGCGACGCGGAGAGCCTCGACCGGCGGCAGCGGACCGTCGCGCACCACGCGCTCCTTGAGGTTGACGCCCTTGACCAGCTCCATCACCAGGAAGCAGCTATCGTCCTCTTCCACGAAATCGTAGACCTCGACGATCTGCGGGCAGTGCAGCTCGCGGGCAATGCGTCCTTCACGGCGGAAGCGGTCGACGTCTTTCGACCGCATCTCACTCACTTCGCGGACAGCCTTGACCGCAACTGGCCGCGTCCCGAGTCGATCCCAACCGCGGTAGACGGCGGCCATGCCGCCCACCGCTATCCGGTCGCATATCTCGTAACGATTGCCGACGAGCACGCCGTTTAGAGCCGCTGCCATCCGTGCCTGGCTCCTCTCTCCGGGCGCCCCGTCGGTAAGACAGGTCGGCAGGGCGCACACCTGTCGTCTGTTCATGCACATTATATGCCGAACCGGGAGCATGTTTGCTGACACTCCACGGGGGCAAAAGCCCCATGGGTGCTCAGGCTACGGGTCTGATGGGACCACCCCTGCCCGTTCGCGCCCGAAGGCGGTGCCCCCGCCCAAGCGGACGTTGCAGGCATCGCCAGGCGAGCTGGGCTCTCGAAGAAACGCTGGCTCAACCGCATGGCACCGCGTCCAAGGCCCGTTGCTGCTTTTCCCCGTGGGAACGAGGTACCACGGAACCGGCAAACAGCATGCACTTGGCGAGGTGCAAAGAGTCCACTGAGGTCGTCTGCCTGATGGGCAGGAAAACGGCAATGCCACCAGGCTGTGGGCGAAAGCCCTGGACGCCGCACCGCCCGGGTTAACACCCAGCGGCTTGCGGCGGGCTAAAGCCCTTTTCTGTCAAAGATGATCCGGGCCGGCCACCTGAGCGAATGTCGGTAGTGGTAGAATGCGCGCTTGAAGGGAGCACACGCCGGAGGAGTCTATGCCGCCGACACCGCCCACGTCCGCGCCGGATTTCGCCTCGTCATTGCGACGATTCCGCCTTGCGCGCGGACTGAGCCAGGAAGAGCTCGCGGCGAAGGCGGGCATCAGCGTCACCTCGGTCAGCTATCTGGAACGTGGGCTGACGCGCCTGCCCCATCGCGATACGGTACAGTTGCTCGCTACCGCGCTCGCGCTCACCGCCGAGGAAAACGAAGGGTTTCTGCAGTCTGCACGTCGCGCCCGCACCGATGAGACGGCGGAGGCGAGCCAGACGCCTCTGTCGCGCGATGGATCGGCGCCGGGCGAACAGTCCGCGGTCGCGCTGCCGTCATACCGCTTGGCGCCACCGCTCACCCGGCTACTTGGCCGCGAGCACGAGGAGGCGACCGTCGTCGGCCTCCTCTCGCGAGAAAGCGTACGCCTGCTGACCCTCACCGGACCTGCCGGTGTGGGAAAGACGCGTCTGGCCCTGCAGGCCGCCGATTCGCTCCGTGAACAGCAGGGCGTCGAGCTCATTTTCGTCGATCTTGTCGCCGTCGCGCAGGCTGGACGGGTGCTACAGGCAATCGGGCAGGCACTTGGCGTGCGCGACGCGGGCGACCTTCCGCTGCTCGACGCGTTGGTCTCTGCGATGGGCGATCGGCGCCTGCTGCTCGTGCTGGACAACTTTGAGCATCTGCTTGCCGCGGCGCCGGTCTGCGCGGCGCTCTTGGGGGCGTGTCCTCGTGCGAAGGCGCTGGCGACGAGTCGAGCGGCGCTCAACATCCGTGGCGAGCATGAGATCGTGGTGAGTCCGTTGCCGGTGCCCGACATCCAATCGCTGCCGACGGTCGCCGAGCTTGAGCGGTTTGGCGCGGTGGCGCTCTTCGTCGAGCGGGCACGCACGGTTCGCCATGATTTCGCGCTCTCCACCGGGGAGCAGGGGCGACTGGTGGCGACGATCTGCGCACGGCTGGACGGCCTGCCGCTGGCGATCGAGCTGGCGGCGGCGCAGGTGAAGCACTTCTCGCTCGCGGAGCTGGCCGCGCGGCTGGAAGGGATCGCGCCGCTGGATCTGCTGGTGGGCGGACCACGCGATCTGGCGGACCATCAGCGGGCGATGCGCTCGACCGTCGAGTGGGGCTACGAGCTGCTCTCAGCGGAGGAGCGCTCGGTCTTCCGCGCGCTGGGAGTGTTTCCCGGTGGCGCGACGGTTGATGGTCTGGTGGCGGTGGCATCGCTGGAGCCGGAAATCATTGCGAGCCGGCTGGCGTCGCTGATCGAGGCGAATCTCGTGCGACGTGTCGGCGAACAGGGCGAGCCGCGCTACGATCTCCTCGTGATCGTGCGAGCCTATGCGCTCGAACGGCTGCGCGCCGAGGACGAACTTGACCCGGCAGGACGCCGCTTCGTCGCGTACATCACGCATCTCATAGATGCCCTCAGCCTCACCTCGATTGCCGTGCAGACCGCCGCGCTTAATCGATTGGTGCCTGAGCACGACAACATACGCGCCGTCCTCGACTGGATTCTGGAGTCGAACGAGATACAGGTGGGTCTGCGCCTCTGCGCAAAGCTGCGCCAATTCTGGGAGCTTCGCGGCTTCGCGGTGGAGGGCGCAGAATGGATGGAAAGGCTCTTGGCGCGTGCTGAGCCGCCACACAACGCGGACGAGATCGAGGCACAGTCGGTCGGTTGGAAGGTCTTGATGGTCATGGACCACCGGCTGAGCCGCTTTCAGCGCGCCGCCGAGGCAGGTGAACGCGCGCTGGCGCTAGAGCGCCAACGGGGGGATGCGTTGGGGCTCGCCCATGCGCTGAACAACCTGGCGAACCCGACGACAGCCCTCGGTGACTTCGACCGCGCGGAGGAGCTTTACCAGGAAAGCCTGGCGAACTATCGTGCGCTCGGCGAAAGGGTCGCCGAGGAAACGTCGCTCTTGAATCTGGGCGAGCTGCGCATGCAGCAAGGGCGCTACGATGAGGCGCTGGCGCTGCACGACGCGGCGCTCGCGATCAGCCAGTCGCTGGGTGTCGGTGAGCAGGAGGCGTCGCGGGCGCTGATCCTCTCGAACAAAGGCGATACGCTGATCATGATGGATAGGCCCGACGAGGCCCGCACCACCCTCCTAGAGAGCCAGCGACTCTACGACGAGTACAATCAGCCGATCGTGCTGGCGCTGAACGCCCTCGGACGCGCCTGTTGGCGACTTGGCAACTTCTCCGAGGCGCTAACCGCTCTGGAGCGGTCCATGCGCCACTCGCGGCGGCAAGACGATGTCGCGTCGTTGGCACAGGCCCTCTGCATCGCGGCTGGCGTGGCTTTCGCGCAGGGCGACATGACACTCACCTGGCAAGTCATCGGCGAGGCGAGCATCGTGGCGCCGCGTGTTAGCGATAGGAAGACCCAATGGCGCGTCATAGAGCGTGGCGCGGCGCTTGCGTGCCGTGAACGCGCGTGGGGCACCGCCGCACGACTCTATGCCGCCGCGGAGCAGGGCCGCGCCGCCGTACGTGATCTCGTCGATCCGGCGGAGCGTGAGCTGCGTGCCTCGGATCGCGCCGCTATCCTCGATGCACTTGGCGAAACGGAGTGCGCGGATGCCACGCGAGTGGGGCAGGCGCTGTCGCTCGACGAAGCCATCGAGTTGCTGCGCGGCGCTATCACCACGCCGCCCAGCGGCGGCCAATGAATATGCAACAGCGACCGCGGGGCGATCCGGTGTAACGTTTCGTCATATCGGGCGGTTTGATCATGTTGCGCGCGGAATGATACACTGTCATACAGTGGGATATTTGTTCTAGCCGCGGGTTTTCGGTCCCCGGCTCTGATGGGAGCGGATGTGACAAAAGCGGCAGAATCGGCAGGATTTCCTCCCCATCCTGACGGCGGCAACGTGAATGTGTCCTCGATTCCGCCCGAGGCGTTCGCCTGGTTCGAGGGCGAGGGGCTGTTGCGCTCGCGGGTGATCGCCGACGAGCATGGCAACGTGTCGGAGGACGTGCGCCCGCCGGTCGTCGCGCTTGGCCCGCGAGACGACGACTTCGTCTGGGCGCCGATCCCCGAGTGTCAGCGGTATCCCGGCAAGCCGCTCGCCGAGATGACAGTGGAGGACTACAACGCTTTCCTCTACCGCTGGTTCGAGGCGGGCGTTCGCGTCGGCGACGTTCGCTGCGCGCAGTGCGGGCGGCTGATCCTCGACGACTACGAAGACCTCCCCGATCGCGACACCTGGGACGCCATCCTGATCGAGCAAGAACTGGTCGCCTGGATGGTGGTCCACTTCGACTGCAAAAAGCCACTGCCCAAGAAGCTAAAGGGCATGAACCCCTTCGACCTGCGGCCGCGCGACCCGTCGACGTATGACCTGTCCGGAGTGGAAATTCAGCGGAATGTGACCACAGAGGTCACGGAGGACACAGGGGTAGAAGGAGAATGACTAGAGATGCAGTATCTCAAGACTCAGCATCTCACATTCGCCGATGTGCACGGCATTGAGAGGAAGCCTCCAAACACCTATTCACGCTATTTTCTCACTCCGCTGAACTCTGTATTCTCTGCGACCGCTGTGGTCAAATCTCTGCGTATCTCCCGCTCCTCTCCCGAAGGAGGCACCGCATGGACAAGGGGCAGGTGACGGCGATCCTGGAGGAGGTCGGCAATCTGCTGGAGCTCTCCGGCGGCAATCCCTTCGAGACGCGCGCCTACCAGAATGCCGCGCGGACGCTTGGCGCCCAGGAGGGCGACATCGAGGAGATGGTGCGCGATCGCTCGATTGAACGCGTACCGGGGCTCGGCAAGACGCTGGTGGCGCGCATCACGGAACTCGTCACGACCGGGCACATGGCGCTCTACGACGAGCTGCAAGACCAGGTGCCGCCTGGGCTTCGCCAGATGCTGCGCATCCCCGGCCTCGGACCCAAGCGCATCCGCCAGATCCATGACGCGCTGGCGATCTCCACGGTCGAGGAGCTTAAGAACGCGGCTGAAACGGGTCAACTCGCCACGCTGCCCGGCTTCGGCGTCAAGAGCCAGGAGAAGATCCTGCAGGGCATCGCCTTCCTGAGCGAGCATCAGGACAAGTATCGCTATGACGTCGCCGCCGACGCGGCTGAGCGCGTCTTGTCGCGGCTGCGGGCGCTGCCGCAGGTGGTGCGGATCGAGGTGGCCGGGAGCATCCGCCGGCGCAAAGAAGTCTCCAAAGACATGGACATCGTCGCCAGTGTGGCGCGCGACGAGGACCGCATGCCGATCATGCGGGCGTTGGTAGGGTCGCCCGACGTAGCCTCGATCACCGGCGAGGGCGAGACGAAGACCAGCGTCGTGCTGAAGATGGGCATGGCGGTCGATCTGCGCGTCGTGCTCGACGACCAGTATCCGTACCTGTTGCAGCACTTCACCGGCTCGAAGGAGCACAACGTCGCGCTGCGCACCTACTTTCATCCGCGCGGCATCAAGATCAATGAGTACGGCATCTTCAGGGGCGATACACTGATCCCCTGCAAGGACGAAGTCGAGATCTATCGCGCGCTCGGCATGCAGTACGTCGAGCCGGAGCTGCGCGAGGATATGGGCGAGATCCAGGCGGCGCGCGAGAACGCGTTGCCCGATCTCGTGGTCGAGTCTGACCTCCGCGGCATCCTGCACGTCCACAGCACATGGAGCGATGGCGGCGCCTCGATCCACGAGATGGCGGAGGCGGCGCGCGCGATGGGCATGCGCTATCTCGGAATGTGCGACCACAGCCAGCTCGCAGCCTACGCCAACGGGCTGACGCCGGCGCGCGTGCGCCAGCAGCAGGAGGAGATCGACCGACTCAACGACGAGTACGCCGGCGCGTTCCGCATCCTCAAAGGCACGGAGTGCGACATCTTGAAGGACGGCGCGCTGGACTACGACGAAAAGACGCTCGCCAGCTTCGACTTCGTCGTCGCCTCGATTCACAGCCATTTCGAGCTGCCGCCCGCCGAGCAGACGCAACGTCTGCTTCACGCGCTGGAGAACCCATATCTCTCGATCCTGGGCCACCCGACGGGGCGCATCCTGCTGGAGAGAGCCGGCTATAATCCCGACCTCAACGCGGTGATCGACCGCGCGGGCGAGCTGGGCGTCTGCATCGAGCTGAACGCCGACCCGCACCGCTTCGACCTCGACTGGCGCTTCCATCGGCGTGCCACCGAGCGTGGAATCCGCATCCCAATCTGCCCCGACGCGCACACGCCCGGCGGGCTGCGCAACATCACCTACGGCATCGGCATCGCGCGCAAGGGGTGGCTCACCAAGGCCGACGTGCTCAATGCGCTCGAATGCGACGACCTCGTGACATTCTTCCAGCAGCAGCGAGCCAAGCGGGGAGTGTAGCATGTTGCTGGAGCTCGCCGTGGGCGATGCCTATGGGGCTGGCTTTGAGTACGCCGACGCGGATACGGTTGCCGCGAAGAACGACCTGTCGCACTACGTGCGGCATCCGCGCCACCGCATCAGCCCGGGACGCTACACCGACGACACGCAGATGAGTCTCGCCATCGCCGAAGCGATACTCTCTGATACTCTCTGATGCTCCTTGGACTCCGCTCGCGCTCGCCGACGGGTTCGTACGGGCGTTCAAGCGCGATCCGCGCGAAGGTTATTCAGCGAGCTTCTATGACTTCCTGCGCCATGTGCAATCCGGAGCGCAGTTTTTGGCAGAGATTCGGCCGGAGAGTGACAAGAGCGGCGCGGCGATGCGCGCTGCGCCGCTAGGGGTCTTCCCCACGATAGGGGAGGTCGTTGCCAGGGCAACGGCGCAGGCCAAGCTAACGCATGACACGCCCGATGGGATTAATTCCGCACTAGCCGCGGCGCTGATGACGCACTATTTCCTCTACCGGCTCGGCCCGAAGGCTGAGCTTGGAGCATTCGTAGCGCGGCATGTTCCGGGAGACTGGGCACAGCCCTGGCATGGCAAGGTGAAGAGCAAGGGTCCTATGAGCGTTCGCGCGGCGATCACCGCAATCGTGGAGAACGCCAGCATGAGCGACGTGCTGCGGGCCTGCGTCGCCTTCACCGGCGACGTAGACACGGTGGCAGCTATTGCGCTTGCCGCAGGTTCCTGTGCCGCCGAGATCGCGCACGACATGCCGCAGCATCTCATCTACGGACTGGAAGACGGCCCATATCGGACGTCGCTACATCGAAGCATTGGACGCGCAATTGCTTGCGCGCGTGGGGCGCTAATCACGTCGGTTCAAGCTTCCAGCAAGGGACCCTCATGGCCGCGGGCGGTGACGCTCTCGACGCCGGTGACGCGCCCATTCTCGACGATGAGCGCGGCGTCGAAGTTGTTGACAGTGGGGCAGACGTGGCGCGGAATGAGGTAGAGCGTCTCGCCTATGGCTGGCGGCGTAGCTCCCAACGCCACGAGCATCGGCTGGTGTTCCTCGCTGAGGTGCTGAGGCGTGAGCTCGGGATGACCGAGGGCGAGGCAGGCGGGCGCGCCCATGTCTGCGGCGAGCGCTTTGGCGCCCGCGTCGCAGGTGATGCGATCAGATGTAGGATGGCTGATGACGGTGGAGACGACGACCACTGCCGGTCGATAACCGTACTCGGCGGGAAGCTGGCTGAGGCTGGTGCAGTCCGCGTAGACGACGGTGCCAGGTGAGACGCGATGCAAGAAGGGTGCGTCCCTGAAGCGCGAGTAGGAGAGCGAGGCGGGCAGTGTTGGTGTGCCGGCGGTGATAACCTCTGTGACGGGCATACCCGCGCCGTTCAGCGCCTCCACCAGCTCCAAGAGGCGGCCGTAGCCTTGATGTGCCACATTCTCACGCTCCGTTGCGTCGTCATACCTGGCGAGGTGGCCGTCGTAGTAGTGCACGCCGCGCAGCTCTACGCCCGTGTCGGCGGCGACGCGCGCGAGCTCGAGGATCGCGTCGGTGCGAGACTGCTCCACGCCGGTGCGGTTCATGCCCGAGTTGACGTCGAGGAAGACGCCGATGGGCGTGGCCGACCACTGGCGGATCTGCCGCTCGCTCTCGACCAACGCCGAAATGCGGACCTGCGGATACAGCGCCGCGATCTGCTTGATGCGCTCGACGTGCGGGCCGACGACGGCGAAGGCCAGCAGCACATCGGTGAAGCCGGCGTCACAGGCCGTCACCAGCTCAAGCGTGGTGGCGCACTTGCAGGCCATGACGCCCGCCGCGACCATCCGCCGCTGGATATAGGCAAGCTTGACCGTCTTGACGTGCGGACGCCAGCGACTGGGATCGCCGTTTACCAGGCGCAAGCGTCGCGGCGATGTTGGCGTCCACAATCTCAGGATAGATGGCGAGCGCGGGCGTGAGGACGTTGCTCGCGTCTTCGAGCCGGTACGGCGCGTCGGTGGAAAGCAGGGGGTGGTGGGCATCGATCATGGTCAGGCTCCTCGCTGAGCGGGATCATTGGCAGTCTCGGAACCGCACGAAGAGGATAGCACTGCTGGCGATGCGGTGTACTGACACCGCCCGGGGTGGATTCAATCTGGAGAAGGCGAGTCCGCGAGCCGACTGAGCTGCATCACGCTATCGGGCAGGACGCTCAGGAAGCGGTGCGCGCTGTGGTGGTAACAGAGCGGGTGAAGCGCCTCATCGCTCAGCAAGCGTTCACCGGTCGTGACATCCCAGACCGCCGTACCGCGCGCATCCGAGTACGAGAACAGGAAGGTGTCGAAGGTCAACGCACCGAACGGTCCGGGGAACCAACGCAGCAGGCGACCCGTTGTCACGTCATAGAACCTGACGCCATCAAGCGCCGGCTCCCACCGCGAGGAGTAGCCCCAGAGTGCTACAGTCCGCTCATCGATCCAGCAGCATGGCAAGTCCCAATCGTATTGCCCGCTCAGTTGACGCCGAGTTGGACCATCCTCAGACTCCCACATGTTCTCGTTGCACCACCGTGTTAGGCTCCAGGTGACGGGCACGCCAAAAGGCTGCCAGACCCAGCCGTTGTCGAGAATCCAAGTGCTTTCTGGCGACACGCCGAGGCTACCGTGAAAGTAGTCCAGCGCACCATGTTTCGCGGGATCGTCTGGGGCATGAGGCTCAGTCGCGAATGCCCGCGGCGTCAGCATCTCTCCGGTTGCCGGATCAGAAATATCGAGGCGGCTCCATTCCATGCCGTGAATAAGTAGAACTCGGCCTTGGTTGACGAAGAACGCCAGCGGGAAGTTTGACGCATCGGGATGATAGGCTCCGCGATCGAGCTGCATGGTGATCTGCCCGGTAGCACCATCAATGACCAATCCATGGGGCCCGCGCGTCTCTGCGATGGCGACGAAACGCCCATTCGGAGACGCGCGGAGTGTGAAAGGCTGTTTGAGCGTGAGAGGAGCGGGGAGTTGGAAAAAATCCTCGATTGCTCCCCGTGCCAGATCAACGCGCGAGAGGATGCCACCTTCGCCGAGCATGAGGAAGTGTGGCTCGTATGAATCATCGATCGCGGCGATGGCGAGAGGAACGGCGGGCAACGGTCGCTCAGGCTCGATCCGCGTGTGCTCAAAGTGCAACAAAGTCCGCCGCTCGCGTACCGACGGGGAGCCTAGGGTACCCTCCCAAAATCCTTCGGACTCCACTGCCTCAAAGCATGCTTCACGGACTGGGCGGAGATTCGCCTCAACACCGCCAGGATCGCGGTCACACGCCATACAGACGAGATCGTGATCCCAACTGTCGCTGGAGAAACGCTGGTAGTAATCGTCATCTGGGTTCGCAAGGAGATGTACACAGACGCTGCCCTTCCTAAAGGCGTTTGCGTGCGTGCAGATGATGGCCGTCACCTTAAGACCTCCGAGAGGGTATGAGCACATATATTGACTATGCTGCGCGAGTATTGACTATGCTGCGCGAGGCCCATGCACAATTGCCAACGACCCACAATATCTTCACGCGCCGTTCGGCCTCGGCGACATGCCAAGCAGCGCCATTTCGTGGAGCAGCGTTGGGGGCAAGCCTTCATCGAGGGGGCGCGGATCGTAGCCGAGCTCGCGCCGCGCCTTGGCGTTGTCGCCGAGGTAGGTGACGCCAGCATTGATGCGTAGGTACTCCGAGGTATAGCTTTCGGGCACCGGGATCGCCTTCTCCACCACGCCCATCAGCGCCGCTGCCGCCTTCAGCATGCCCGGAGCGACGTGCAGGCGCGGTACGGGCACGCCCGTGATGCGCTGCGCCAGGGCGAGCGCGTCGGCGAAAGAGTAGCGTTCGCCCGCGAGAATATAGCTCCCGCCCTCGCGGCCCTTGTCCATCGCCAGCAGGTGCCCACGGGCGACATCGTCCACATGCGCCCAGCAGAAAGCGGTGCCCAGCGGCACCAGCGGCAGCCTGTGCGTCAAATACTGAAGCCACGCCGTGCGGACGCTACTCGTATCGCCGGGGCCGTAGATGAGGCCCGGTTGCACGATCACCAGCGGCAATCCCTGTTCGATCATCGGCTCGGCCACCTCATAGTGCGCCACCCACTTGGTGCGGTCGTACTCGCTTAGGTGCTTGCCGGTGAAGCGATAGGTCTCATCGGGCATCGCGCCCTGGGTATCCGAGAAGACCGCGACCGTGCTGGTATAGACGCCCTTTGGGATGCCAAGATCGCGCATCAACTCCAGGACGTTGCGCGTACCCTGCACGTTGATGCGCTCGCCCTCGCGCCGCTCACTCGCCGTGCGGACGCCGATCTTGTACCAGCCAGCAATGTGGAAGACGCCGTCCACGCCGGTCATCGGCGCGCGCATGCTCTCCTTCTCCGTCACGTCACCCTGGCGCAGTGCGATGCCGAGCGCGGCGAGATCGCCCGCCTGCTCCGGGCTCCGTACCACCGCGACCACCTCGTGCCCCGCCGCGTGAAGCTGCCGCGCCACATGCCCGCCAACGAAGCCGGTCGCGCCGGTCACGAAGTATCGCATGGGCAGCATCCCTCTCAGTCCACGGCGGTCGACGAATGCTCAGCGCGTTGTCAATTCGCGAACTTGGCAGGCGTCGTACGTAGAGAGTCTACCGCAGTGGGCGTACGATGCATATCATACAGTCGTTGCCTCGAGTCGGCAGATCGCCACACCGCAAGGAGACACCATGGATCCGCGCATCTCTCGCTGGGCCAAGACCCTCGTGACCTATTGCCTGGAGGTGCAGCCAGGCCACCTCGTGTACATCATCGCCGAGCCGGTCGCCGAGCCGCTGGTGGCCGAGGTCTACCGCGAAACGCTGCGCGCGGGCGGGCATGCCGTCGTGCAGCTCCTGATGCCGCGCTTGACCGAGATCGCGCTGAGCGAGGCGAGCGACGAACAGCTCACATGGGTGAACCCGACCGAGCAGTTGCTGGTCGAGCAGGCCAACGCGCGGCTCTTTATCGAGAGCGAGACGAATACGAGACATCTGACCAATGCCGATCCTCAGCGGCAGAGCGTGGCGGCGCGGGCACAGCGCGAGCTTGGCAAGATCCGCAGCCGCCGCATGGCCGACGACTCCATCCACTCCTGCCTCACGCTCTACCCCACCGCCGCCTACGCGCAGGACGCCGACATGTCGCTGGCGGACTTCGAGGAGTTCGTCTTCGGCGCGTGCTTCCTCAACGACGACGATCCCGCCGAGCGCTGGCGCGATCTCGGGCGCAGCCAGCAGTTCTATGTTGACTGGCTCCGCGACAAGCAGCGTGTGCATATCGTCGGCCCCGACACCGATCTGCGCCTCTCCATCGCCGGGCGGACCTTCCGCAACAGCGACGGCAAGCGCAACTTCCCCAGCGGCGAGTTCTTCACGGGTCCGGTCGAGGACTCCGCCGAGGGGCACATCCGCTTCACCATCCCCAGCGTCGTGCGCGGCCACGGCGTGCAGGACATCCGCCTGACCTTCGAGCACGGCAAGGTGGTGGAGGCGACGGCGGCGCAGGGGCAGGGATTCCTCGACGCGCAGCTTGAGCTGGACGCGGGGGCGCGCTATCTCGGCGAGTTCGCCTTCGGCAACAACTTCGGCATCACGCGGGGCATCCGCAACATCCTCTACGACGAGAAGATCGGCGGCACCATCCACATGGCGCTCGGCAACAGCTACCCGGAGACCGGCGGCAAGAATACGTCCGCGCTGCACTGGGATATGATCTGCGATCTGCGCGAGGCCGCCGGCGGCGGCGAGGTCTGGGTAGACGACACCCTCTTCCTGAAGGACGGCAAACTGGTTGTACAGCCGTGAGGTCAAGCCTGCCATAGCGACGCGATTCGGGTGTATTGCACGCCACGGCTGAGAGGGCTGATTTATGAGCGAGTCCGGCGCCCATCTCATGGCGCTCGCACGACGCTGCGGAGCGATCTTCGTCGCGCGGACGCACCCCCAGGCGATCCTGCTGACCGGCTCGGTGACAGAAGGGGCGAGCGACCAGTATTCTGACCTCGATGTGATCCTCTACTACGACGCGCTGCCGTCCGATGAGGCGCTCGCGGCGGTCCAGGCCGAGCTTGGCGGCGCCGAGCGCGTGCTCTTCGGGCGGCGCACTGAGACTGACATCGGCGAGCAGTATCTGGTGGAGGGTGTTGCCTGCCAGTTTGCGCACACCACGGTCGCCGCGTGGGAGGACGAGATGGCGAGCGTGCTGGAGCGGCTCGACGTCACCTCGCCGGTGCAGAAGGCGCTCGGCGGCATGCTAGAGGCCGTCCCGCTCCACGGCGAGGAGTACATCACGCGCTGGCACGATCGGGCCCGCGCCTATCCCGATGCTCTGGCTCGCGCGATGATCGAACACTACAGCGCGTTCTACCCGATCTGGTATCTCGCACCACGACTCGCCACGCGCGACGCGACGATCTGGCTGGTCGATAGCTACATCGAGTCGTCGCGCAACCTGCTCGGCGTGCTGGCGGGGCTCAATCGCGTCTACTACACGCCATTCCAGTTCAAGCGTATGCGCCGCTTCATGGATCAACTCACCATCGCGCCAGACCATCTGGCGGAACGCCTGGAAGGCCTCTTCACCGACGATCACGTCGCCGCAGCCTATGAATTGGAGACATTGGTGCGCGAGACGGTCGCACTCGTCCAACAGCACATGCCCGAGGCGAGCATCCCCGTCGAGCGGCTGCGGCTGGGTCAGCGCGTGCAGCAGTGGTAGCCGATCACCGATATGTTAGACAGTTCGTGAGGAAAGCAGTGGAGTTCTCGCGACACCGCACGTTGATCCCCGTGTTTGAGGAACTGCGGGGCGAGCACGTGCTGGTACGCCCGTACCGACTCGAGGACGCCGAGACTCAGTTCGAGGCCGTGATGGAGTCGCGAGATTACTTGCTGCCCTGGCTGCCGTTTGCGGCGCACTATAGCTCGTTGGACGACTCGCGCGATTTCGTGCGCCGCTGCGGCGCCTTGTGGATCACACGCGAGCGGCTCATCGTCAGCCTGTGGGACGTTGCGAGCGGGCGCTTCGTCGGTGGGAGCCACCTCGGCCCCAATTGGGAAGTGCCATCGTTCGAGATCGGCTATTGGGTGCGCGCCTCGGCGCAGGGGCAGGGCTACGTCACGGAGTCCACTCGACTGCTCACCGACTATGCCATGTCCGTGTATAGCGCAAAACGCGTCATGATTCGGTGCGATGCGCGCAATACTCGCAGTGCAGCCGTACCACAACGGCTCGGCTATGTTCTGGAGGGTCGCTTGCGTAACGAGTCCATCGCGTTCGACGGCGTGCTGCGCGACACGTTGGTCTATGCCGTCACGCCAGAGGATTGGGCCTCACGCCAAAGCTAGCAGCCGAGATTACCGCATCTGGGCACGGACGGCTTGCAGCTCTTGCAGGCGGGCGCGGGCCATCTGGCTGCTCGGGTCCACCTTGGCGAGATTGCGATACACGCGGGCAGCCTGCTCGTATTCGCCGACGGAGTAATACGTCTGGCCGAGCAGGTCGTAGGCCTCGTAGCGGTGCGGGTCCATCCCGATCAGCTGCTGTAGCGCGGCGACGGCTTCCTTCGTCATGCGGCCACTGAAGTAGTAGCGCGCGATGACGGTTTGCTGCTCCACCGCCTCTGGCATGTTGCCGACCTCAAGGCAGTATTGCACCAGCTGCTGGCGCAGGCTCATGTCGTCGGTCGAGTATTGAATAGCCTGGCCGAGCAGGTTAAGCGCCTCACGCTGGTTGCTCGTGCCCCACTGGATCTCCGCCATGCGCTGCAACACCAGCGCCGCGTCCTTGGGCTGACCACGCCGCATGTGGATGTCGGCCAGTGCGTGCAACTCGGCAAGCCCTTCGTCCAGCAGGCCGCGGTTGATGTTGATCTCGGCGAGCTCGCTGCGCACGGCGGGATCGTCCGGGTTGAGGCGCTGCATCTCCTTGAGGATGGTGACGGCGTTCTCGACCTGGTGATTGTTGCGGTACATCATCACCAACCGCGCGTACTCCTGCATCTGCTGGTGCGGGTCCTGCACGCGCGCCGAGATTTCCGCCAGCGCCTGGTACGCCTCGCCCGATGCCGGGCGCTGCTGTGCCGCAATCAGCACGCCCTGCGCCTGCCCTGCCTGGCCCGAGAGTTGGTAGGCGCGTGCGAGGAGCTGCGCGATCTCCAGATCCGGCGATCGATGCTCCTCGCCGTCCAGTCGCGGGCGCGCCGCCCACACCTGCGGATCGGGCGGATTCTGGCGAGCCGCCGCCGCCGCCGACTCCAGCTCGCGCGTGGCCTGCACCGCGTTCGGCGTATCGCCCGCCAGCAGCAGCGCCTGAGCCAGCGCGAAACGCGCGATGACCTCCAGCCCCGGCGCCCCCACGATCTGCTGGAAGCACGTGACTGCCTCTTGCTGCCGCCCCGCCGTCAGGTGGACCTGCCCGAGGGCGTAACGCAGATCGGCGTTGGAGAGATTGAGATCGAGCGCCTGGATGTATTCGCGGACGAGCTCTTCATAGCTGCGCGAACCCTCGTTGCGCAGCGCCCGCAGCAGCCGCCCCAGCACCTCAAGCGCCGAGACGCGCGTCGAGCCCGCCCCCGGCGTGCTGATGGACCCCGGCATGCCGACGCCGCTGGCCAGCGCCATCTGCCAGTGCGCCAGTGCGTTGACATTCTGCGGATCGACCTGCAGCACGCGCTGATACTCGCCAACGGCCTGCGCCCCGCGCCCAGCTTTCATCAGCGCCTGCGCGTAGTTCAGCCGCACCTGCATATTGTTTGGTGTGCTCAGCAGCGCCTGCTCGTATTCTTGGATTGCACGATCGGCGTAGCCCATGCGCAGGTAAGCGTCCGCCGCCGTCATGCGCTCTTGCAGCACCTCGTCGGTGCGGCCCTGGCGGCTCAACAGCTCGATCAACTTCACGCGATAGTTCAGGTTGTTCGGTTCGAGCTGCAATATGCGCCGGTAGGTCGAGATGGCGTCGTCGGCGCGCCCGTTGGTGAGGTAGGTGTCGATCAGGATGGTGTACTTGGCAATGGCCTGCTCGGTCTTGCCCTGGCGCACATAGATCTCGGCCAACATCAGGTGCACGTCGAGGTAGGTCGGGGCGATCTCCATCACCCGCATGCACTCCTCGATGGCGGCGGTCAGCAGTCCGTGAGCCACATAGTTCTCGATGTCGCGCACCGCGGCGGCCACCTGGGTGCGTTGCGGCTCCGGCAGCGAGTTCACCCCCGCGCGCACGCCCATCATGCCGCTGCTCATACTGTGGATCAGCCCGGCGAGCTGGTCGCCCGGCGTGGCCTGCGGCATGGACTGGGAGTAGAGGTTCGCCGAGCCGACCGGCCCACTGAACCCGCCCGGTGTGCCCGGCGAGAATCCTGGCGGTGACGACAGCATGCCCGCGTCGAGGCCCTGCGCGGCCGCCATCGGGCTCGAAGCGCCGAATCCGGATGCGGCGGCTTCGGCACCCGCCGCGCCCGCGACCTCGCCCGCGAATGAGGCGGAGGCCGAGCGCGCCCGCCCGCCACGCTGCGGGATGTTGCCGCCGGCGGGGCGCGACGCGTTGGTTTTGCGGCGGCGCTGCGGATTCGGGCTGGTGCCGAGGGTCTCGCGCATCAGCCGCTCGACCTCGACGACCTGATCCTGCCAACCCTGGCTGCGAAGATAGCCGAGCAGCGCGGTGTAGACCGTCTCGGCGCCTTCGAGGTCGCCCATCTCGCGGTGCGCCTCGGCGGCCTCCTGGCAGAGCTGCAGCAATTGATCCGTCTCGTCGCGCTCCAGCGCATCTAAGTTGACGCGGTCCACCGCCTCGTCGAAGTAGTGCGCGGCGTCCTCGATGTTGCCCTGAGCGCGAGCACACTGGCCGAGCGCATAGTAGCAGGAGAGCGAGTAGTCGGGGTCGTTCAGCAGCTGCTCGAACTGGCTGGCCGCCTCTTCCCAGCGGTCCGCTTCTTGAAAGAGCCAGCCGAGGAAATAGTGCACATCGGCGCGATCGACACCGCTTTCGAGCAGCTCCTCGCAGATCTGGATCGCCTCGCCGAGCTGACCCTCTTGCTGCAATTGCTGCGCTTCACGGAGCGCCGCGGCCACCTGGGCGCTATTCAAACGCGCGCGACCACGTCCTTCATCGCGCCGTGGACCGTTCCCGCCACGTCCGCCCCAGTCGTCGGACGAACCCATCCTGCTCATGCTCTCGCCCTTACAACCTCGCCGCTTGCCGTTCGAGCACTCCTGACGCAGACCGCTCAAGGCGTCGCCCGTACCTCAGGATACGTCATAGGTGAGCGAAAGGAACGCCGATCAGGAGTTATGGGCGATACTCGCCGGACAGATAGGCACTGGCGCGCCGTCCGCGCGAACCGAGGCAAGTATATCATGCGAGCATCCGTTGACGCCGTGATGACGACGTGATCGACCGCGGTATCTCGTGTGACGACGCGACCCCGGCGATCCCGACCACAGAGGCCAGCACGACCGGAGTCAACACTCCCGCCGGGCCCTCGCCTCTCGGTAGGTATTTAACCGCGGCGGCACAGGATAGTCCTTCTCGCGCGGGGTAGCCGACGCCGCTTGCGGGTCATCCGTGCTCTTGCCCGTGACCGCACGGCACTGCCCTGGATCGGCGACCTCCCCTTCGGGAAGCGGTCGCGGATCAGCGTGGAAATTTCCCGCGCCAGGTCTCGCGAGATACCCTGCTACAACTCGTAGGTCTCGCGCACCATGCCACCGCTGGCCGGTTCCACTGCGCCGGGATTCAGAGTCCTCAGCGAGAAGTCGCGCCGCTCCATCGTGGCGTCCGACACATCCTCGACGCGCCTTGGCGAAAACCCTGTGCACTCTTCCGCTCGGGTGCGCCGCTCTGGCTCGCGTCGCGGTGTAGGATCTGCCGCCCCTACCCCCGGTAGTTGTTGAATTGCAACGCGACCGGATAGTCTTTCGCCTTGAGCGCGGCCATCACGGCTTGTAAGTCGTCTCTGCTCTTGCCCGCTACCCGCACGGCCTCGCCCTGAATCTGGGGGCGTACCTTCGGGAAGTTGTCGCGGATGAACTTGCTGATCTCGCGCGCAAGGTCAGCGGAAATGCCCTCTTGCAGCTCAATCGTCTGCCGCACCGTGCCGCCGCTCGCCGGATCGATCTTGCCGGGCTTGAGGATCTTGAGGGACAGATTGCGCCGGACCATCTTGGACTCAAGCACGTCATAGACGGTCTTGAGGGTAAACTCGCTGGCCGAGGTAATCGTCAGCGTTTTTTTGTCCAGCTTGATTTCTGTGCCGGTATCCTTCAGGTCGTAACGCTGGACCACTTCGCGCCTCGTCTGGTCCAGGGCATTCGCCAGCTCTTGCTCATCGTATTCCGACACGATGTCGAAGGTACTCTCAGCTGCCATACGGCACCATCACTTTCTCGCGAACAGACGCGGCGTGGCGACGGCACCCTCCCGTGCAGCGAATGTATCGCTGGCCGCGTGACATTTTCATGAACACTGCATTCTACCGTATGCAGAGAGGAGGCATCGAGGGGGAAGCGCACGACGCCTGTTTTCTAGGCGCATCGAGTCCGGCTGGCCCGATGGACCCCGAGGCCGCCGGACGTATGGCCTAGCTCATGCGTCTCCCTTGATAAATTGCCAGCCTGCAGAATTTTGACACTCCACACGGGCTAAAGCCCGATGGATGCTCGGTTCGTCCCCGCAGGCCTCCCCGCGAGTCCCCGAAGGGCCTGCCCGGCCCGTTGGCTGTTGCGCGCCGCATGCTCATCCCTGTCGAGGACGAGGCCGCAGGTGGTGCAGACGTGGATGCGCACGCTCACACTCTTGGGCACGCGCGCCCCACAGCCGCTGCAGTCCTGGCTGGTGTACTGCGCGGGGACCGCCACAATTCGACGCCCGGCGCAGGCTGCCGTGGCTTCGAGGATAGTCCGAAACGCGGCCCAGCCCGCATCGCCGATGCTCTTGGCCAGGTGGGGGTTCCGTACCAGGTTGGCGACCCGCACGTCTTCGAGAGAGAGGGTGTCGCCCTGGCGCAGCAACGCCAGGGCCGTCTCGTGGTGGAGGTCGCGGCGCTGGCGCTGTACCGCCTGATGCGCTTTAGCAAGCCAGCCCACCGCCTTGCGACGACGCTGGCTCCCCTTCTTGCGGCGGCTCACCCGCCGCTGCGCCTTCGCCAGCGTCTTCTCGCCACGGTGGTAGTGGCGTGGATGCTCTACCGCTTCCCCCTCCGCGGTGATGAGGAACACCTTCGGCCCGACATCGATGCCGGTCTCCTTGATGCCGGTCTCCTTGATGCCGGTCTCCTTGATGCCGGTCTCTTGCCGGTGGCGGGAAGTGGCTGCGCTGGCACCTCGGCGCACGACAGGATGACATACCAGCCGTCCGCTTCGCGCGAGAGGGTGACGGTCTTGGGCGCGCCCTCCACGGGACGTGACCAGCGGAGAGCGACCCGGCCAATCTTGCGCAAGACCAGGAAGCCAGTATCGAGTCGCGCACCATTGCCGTCCTGCTTGTAGGTGAAGGAGTGGTAGCGGTTGCGCCCCTGGAAGCGGGGGAAGCCCGGCGTCTGGCCAGCTTTCACCCGGCGAAAGAACGCTTGATAGGTCTCGTCGAGCCGCGTCAACACGTCGTGCACGACCTGCCTATGGATTGCCCCATACTCCGGGAATGCCGCTTTCAGGTCGGGCAACTCGGCGTGCTGCTGAGAGCGGGTGAGGGTGACGCCGCAGCGGCGGTAGGCGGTGATGCGCTGCTCGAGCGCCGTGTTAGAGAGCATGCGACAGCGCCACACGGTGTGCTCAAACTGGCGCGCTTGTTCGGGCGTCGGCTGGAGCTTGTATGTGGAGGCTTTGCGCAGGCTCTCGTCACTCACGGCGGTGGTTTCCTCTTGTCCGGCGTTTCGAGATTGACGCGCCTTGACTCCGCAAGGAGGCGCACGGCCAGCCGAAGGGCATCACTAGCACTCGCCACGCCGTACCGCTCACGAATCGTGGTCAGTGCGGCGCGATCAACCTCATCAAGCCAGACCGTTGTACGTTTTTTCACGGAGAAAGTAGAGCACATCGCCATACATGGAAGCTACTGCACGAGACTTCTGGCTAAAGCCAACGCAAGCCCTTCCATCCGCATGGCCTAAAGCCCAGCGGCTTTACGGCTTTTCTGTAAAATGATGGTATGCTGGTGCTGGCTGGCATCCGTCCGTAGCGCGAACGCTCGTCGACCGAGCACACATCGAGTGTTGCTCCGTCTGCAGTTCAGAAAGGTGGGGCCTCATGGGCTACCCGCAGCAGCCGCAGAACGATCCCAACCAGTATCAGCAGCAGTCGAGCTATCCACAGTCACCGACGCCTGGCTCGCCCAACCTTGGCAACATCAACTTTGCTACCGTGACCACAACCGAGAATCGGCCATATCTCATCGCCGGCATCGGTGGACTCGTCGCATTCCTTGGATACTTCATCCTCCCCTACTGGGGCTACAGTTACAGCCTCGCCAGTCTAGGGTCGTACTCCGGCTCCTTTACCGGATCGCAGTTCGGTTCATGGCTCTTCCTCTCGATGCTCGGCGGCCTCGTTGCCTTGGTCGTCGCGCTCATCGAAGCACTCGGCATCACCGCCATCCCGCAGCTCACTCCGCAGCTTGCCTCGCGCCTGCTGATCGGTGGCGGCGTTGCCAGTGCGCTTGGCATCGTCATCTTCGTACTCCAATACAATAACGCCTTCAGTGGCGTTCCCACCGTTGGCATTGGGGTGTCGTATGGCTTGAGCTTCGGCTTCTACCTCGCCGTTCTCGCCACCATTGCGATGATCGTCGGTGGCGTCATGTCGATGCGCAAGACGGGATGAGTAGGCTCAGGAATGCCAGCTGCCGCAGTCGCTCACCTCTCTCGGCCCATGTCGGTTCATGCCGGTGCGGGCCGTTTTGCTGCGCGGAGATTAGCCGTCTGTTCATCGAGGACAAGCCGCATTGTTGCTACCCATGCTTTGCGGGCGGTATAGGGCGGCGTCAGCCGAACGCGCAGGGCTTCGCGCCAGCGCACTATCCGACGCCCAAGATGCCACATCGGAAGAGATTCTACTCCGCGTCGACCTCGCTCTCAGGCGCCTTCGTGCGTAACCCGCCACAGCCATCCATTGCTGAAGAGGCCAGCGTACCACCCGCCGAGCCGCCGTCACCGAGCGGACCCTCATCGAGGGCCGCTCGTCGCGTCAACGCGAAGGACGCGGGCCACCGAGCGGGACCTCGCGCAGCCGCGTGTACCGCGCGCCGTCGGGCCGCAGCTCGCTCTTCATCACCGAAAGCGCCGCCACCGGTAAGGTGGTCCCTGCGCTGTTCGGCGCGGCGCGTACCAACGCCGCCAGCTGGCGCGATGCCTCCGCGTCCGGGCGATTCTTGAGCCGCGCCAGCGTCAGATGCGGCGCGAACGGCCGCGCATCAAGGACGAAGCCGCGCGCCTCCAGCGCCCGCGCCAGGTGCGACTGTACCGCCAGCAACACAGCGATGTCGCCCACGACACCAGCCCAAATCACCCGCGGCGCCTTCGCACCGCCGAACGTCCCGATCCCCGCGATCGACAAGGCAAATGGACTTGTCGCCAACGCCACGTCTTCCGTCGCCGCGATCGCCTCCGCCAGTCGCGCCTCGTCCAACTCGCCAAGGAACGTCAGCGTCAGGTGTAGGCCCGCCGGATCGGCGAAACGCACGCTTGGCAGTGCCGCTCGCAGCCGCGCGATCTCCCGCCGCAGCGCCTCGCGCGCCTGGTCGGTCAGCTCGATGGCGATAAAGGTCCTCGTCATGTGCTACCCCCCATTACGTAAAACGGCAACAGCACGAGTCAATCCACTCACAACGCGCCGAACGCGCCTTCATTCGCCATTTCCTTTGTCGAGGTCGTCTATGGTTAGGCCAAGTAGATCACCTAACACCGCTCCCTCACTAGCGGACCTGTCCGTTGGCATAGGATCCGGTTAGTGGCGGCCGCTCCCCGGTTCAGCACCCACGCCTCAACCTCATCCATCAGCCGGGCGACGTTGACAGAACGCGCCCACAATGGGTAGAATATCCATCATGCCTCCGCGAGGGAACGAGGCGCAGAACCGGCGCACAACGGGCGATTGCTGAAATTGGCAGACAGGCCAGACTTAGGATCTGGTGGCGCAAGCCGTGAGGGTTCGAGTCCCTCATCGCCCACCCCACGGTCAATTGAACAACTCAGCGGTGTGTCGGCGGCGGTCGCGGGCAAGGCAGGCAGGCACCTCGCCAGACCCCGGCGTGCGGCGTCGCCACACACCCTCTTCACCATGCATCGAGCCGACCGCCCGTCTCTCTAGCGGACCGGTGGCACCTGGAGGTTCCGCAACCGTGAAAGTCACTGTCGAACACCCCTCCGAGAGCGAGGCCGTCCTCAACGTCGAGCTGGACTGGAAAGAGCTCGAAAAAGCCTCCGATCGCGCCTATCGCAAGCTCGCCGATCGCTACAACGTGCCCGGATTCCGCCGCGGGCACGCCCCGCGCACGATGCTGGAGCGCATGATCGGCAAAGATGCGATCTACCAGGAAGGGCTCGAAGACCTCATCTCCACCAGCTATGCCGACGCCATCCGCCAGACCGATCTGACGCCCCTCAGCCAGCCGGCGCTCGATACCCCGGAGCTCTCGATCGGCCAGCCCTATACCTATACCGCCCGCGTGCCGGTGCTGCCGCCCATCAAGCTCGGCGACTACAAGGCCATCCGCGTCGAGCAGCCCTCCAACGAGGTCACGGAGGAAGACGTCGAGCATACCATCGAGCACATCCGCGAGGATGGCGCCCAGTGGCTGCCGGTCGACCGCCCCGCGCAGCTCGGCGACAAGATGACCGTCGACTTGAAGCTCACCGTCGGCGACCGCACCGTCAGCGACCTGCACGACAACGAGTTCGAGCTTGCCGAGGAGCGCGTCGGCATCTTCACCGGCATGGATCAGCACCTCATCGGCATGTCCGAGGGCGAGAGCAAAGAATTCACTACCACTATCCCCGAAGACTACGCCAACACCGATCTCGCCGGCAAAGAGGCGCAATACGCCGTCACCGTCAAGGCCGTCAAGGTGCGCGAGCTGCCCGCCATCGACGATGAGCTCGCCAAGTCCGCGGGCAACTACGAGACGCTCGACGCATTGCGAGACGCCATCCGCGCGCAGCTCAAGACCCAGAAGGAAAACGAGGCCCGCAGATCCGTCCGCGAGCACGCGCTCGCCACCATCTCGAACGAGACGCAGGCGGAGATCCCCCACGTGCTCGTCCACGAAGAGGCCGACACGATGATGGAGGAGATGGAGCGCTCACTCGCGAGCAACCGGCTCACGCTTGATCAGTACCTGGAGATGCTCGGCAAAACCAAGGACGAGTATCATGAAGAACTCGAGCCTGAGGCGACTGAGCGCGTCAAGCGCGAGCTGATTCTCGACGCCATAGCAGATGCCGAGGAGATCACCGTCAGCGACGGCGAGATTGACAACTGGCTCGAACTGGTCGCGCTTGTCGGCGCGGGCCAGCGACGTCGCCTCCGCGATCTCAACGCGCGGCAGAAAGCCAACGTCACCGCGCGCCTGCGCCGCGACAAGGCTGCCTCACGCTTGGTCGAGATCGCCACGCAGGATCACGGCACTCCCTCGGATGCACCTAAGAAGGCTGGCAAATCGGAGAATGCGGCAAAATCGGCGGCTGCGGTCGGCGCGGCCGAGGTTAATGCCGCCGACTCCGAGGCGCCCGCCCCCGCGAAAACGCCGAAAGCGGCAAAAAAGGCAAACGCCCCGGTGAAGCCGGAGGCGGACGCTCCCGCCCCAGACGCAGCGAGTGCCCCGACCGACGCCGATGCAACGCAAGCCGAGTGAGCTGGCATCTAGCTCGCGTGCCGTATGCTCAAAGGACGGAGGCGTGCTTGTCGATACCGCTGTAGGACTTGCGCGTTCTATTTGACATCACCACCTTCCGTATGGAAGTCTATTCGAGACATCTATTTCAGTAGTGCGAACAGGCCGCGATGCCCAGCCATTCGGCGGTTTCGTGGCCAGCGCGACGATTCAGACGCTTCGACTCGATAAGGGGACGAGCGCCACGACAGTCGCCTGTATCCCGCGTGAACCTTCGGTTATCGCGCGTTTCTGATGCGGCCACAGTGGCCGTGGTACGATGGCGAGGGCTCCATCGCAGGAGTCTCAAGCGTCCGAGCGACGAGGGGACGGTTACACGTGGCGACTACGAAGGGGACACGCATGACGTACCGCTGTTCCTTCTGCGGCAAGAGTCAGGATCAGGTTCAGCGACTGATCGCCGGACCCGGCGGTGTCTATATTTGTGACGAGTGCGTGGACCTCTGCCGGGAGATCATCGAGGAGGAGCAAACGACGTCGAAGCCTCGCGTCGCCGTCGGCAAAGTGCCCAATCCTCGCAAGATATACGATCAGCTCAACCAATATGTCATCGGCCAGGATCGCGCCAAGAAGACCCTTGCCGTAGCCGTGTACAACCATTACAAGCGCATCAACTCCGGGATGCAGATCGACGAGGTCGAGCTCGGCAAGAGCAACATCCTCTTGATCGGCCCCACTGGCTGCGGCAAGACTCTCCTCGCTCAGACTCTCGCCAAAGTCCTCGACGTCCCCTTCTGCATCGCCGACGCCACCGCGCTCACCGAGGCCGGATACGTCGGCGAAGATGTTGAGAATATCTTGCTGCGCCTGATCCAAATGGCCGACTTCGACGTCTCGCGGGCCGAGCGCGGCATAGTCTACATCGACGAGATCGACAAGATCGCGCGCAAGGCCGACAACCCCTCCATCACGCGCGACGTCTCCGGCGAGGGCGTCCAGCAGGCGCTCCTGAAGATCATCGAGGGTACCGTCGCGAATGTCCCGCCGCAGGGTGGCCGCAAGCATCCTCATCAAGACTTCATTCAGATCAACACGCAGAACATCCTCTTCATCTGCGGCGGCGCATTCGAGGGTCTGGACAAGATCGTCGAGCAGCGCATCGGCACGCACCGCATGATGGGCTTCAAGTCCGTCGAAGAGACGCCCGAGATGAGCAATAGCGCGCTCGCCCAGCTCATCCCCGATGATCTGCTCAAGTTCGGGCTGATCCCAGAGTTCGTCGGCCGCCTGCCAGTCAGCGTCTCGCTCGACAACCTCGACCGCGCGGCGCTGATCCGCATCCTCACGGAGCCGAAGAACGCCATCATCAAGCAGTATCAGAAGCTAATGCATCTCGATCACGCCGAGCTGGTCTTCACGCAAGACGCGCTCGAGGTTACCGCCGACAACGCCCTCGAACAGAAGACCGGCGCGCGCGGCCTGCGCACCATCATCGAGAACGTCCTGCTCGACGTCATGTTCGAGATTCCCTCGCGCAGCGACGTCAAGAAGGTCATCATCGACGGCAGGACGATCCAGCGTCAGAAGCCGGCGCAGCTCCTCACCCGGAGCGAGGTCCAGTCGATGGAACTGGAAGACGAGTCCGCCTAGTGGCTGGCGACGGGCGATGGCTCGTCGCGTGAGGTAGTGTTCGGCGCGGAGTCGTCATTTCCGCGCCTCGTGGCTTGCCCATTGCTGTCTGCATGCGGCTATACCACGGTCGCCACCTCGTCACGAGCCAAGTATCATTCCCTATTCCTAGCGAGGACATCGGTGCTATGGAAAAGTCCGCGGAGAAAACGCCACGCAGGGAGAGGCATAGTGGTGCGGAGCGCGCCGTCGCGCCGACGGCGCAGCCCGCGGCACCTAATCTCCCGTTGGTGCCGCTGAAGAATACCGTCATCTTCCCCGGCGCGGTGGTCACGCTCAACATCGGTCGCGAAAAGTCTATCGAAGCAATTAAGGATGCGAACGCTGGCGAGCACCGCTTCATCGCCGCCACCCAGCGCGAGGCCGAGGTCCCGCAACCCGGTCCCGACGACGTGTTCGGCGTCGGCTCGCTGGTCGAGATCAAGCAGTACGAGCCGCAGACCGATGGCACCATCCAGCTGGTCGTCACCGGCATTGCCCGCGCGCGTATCGCGGAGTGGGTCGCCACCGATCCCTTCCTTCGCGTCGAATATGCCGAGATGGAAGAACCGACTGAGACCGGCGCGCAGTCCCTAGCGCTCGTACGCCACGCGCACGGCCTCTTCGAGCGCTACACCCACCTCAGCCGCCGCATCAATGCCGACGACAGCACCGCCGCCGCGCAGATCACGGAACCCGGCAAGCTCGCCGACGTCCTCGCCGTCCACGTGGTGACCGACCATCTCGTGCAACAAGACCTGCTGGAGACGCTCGATCCGCTGGAGCGGCTCGAAAAGCTTTGCGTCACGCTCGGCAACGAAATCGAGATCCTCGAGCTCGAGAACAAGATCCGCCAGAAGGTCCGTCAGCAGGTCGACAAGAATCAGCGCGAGTACTACCTCAAAGAGCAGCTCCGCGCGATCCAGGAAGAGCTAGGGCACGATCAGGCCAGCGAGATCGCCGAGCTCCGCGAGAAGATCGCCGCCAAGGGCCTCAACGAGGAGGTCGCCACCAAGGTCGCCAAGGAGCTCGACCGGCTGGAACGCATGCCCGCGCACTCCGCCGAGCTGGTCGTCCTGCGCAATTACATCGACTGGATTCTCGCCCTGCCGTGGAGCGAGCGCAGCGAAGATCGCCTGGACATGAAGTACGCCCAGCGCGTGCTCGACGAGGACCACTTCGGCCTGGAGAAGGTCAAGGAACGCATCATCGAATTCCTTGCTGTGCGCCAGCTGCGCATGATGCAGGCGCAGCGCAAGGCCGCCGAGGCGGCGCGCAATGGCGACGGCGAGACAGGCGCGACGACGCAGAACGATCCGATTCCACTGAGTCCGAACGTGCACAAGGGGCCGATCCTTTGTCTGATCGGCCCCCCGGGCGTCGGCAAGACCTCGCTCGGGCAGTCCATCGCGCGGTCGCTAGGCCGCAAGTTCGTCCGCATCTCGCTCGGTGGCGTCCACGACGAGGCGGAGATCCGCGGCCACCGGCGCACCTACGTCGGCGCGCTGCCCGGTCGCATTATCCAGTCGATGAAAACCGCTGGCGTGCGCAACCCCGTCTTCCTCCTCGACGAGATTGACAAACTCTCGTCGGATTACCGCGGCGACCCGTCGGCGGCGTTGCTCGAAGTGCTCGATCCCGAGCAGAACGCCACCTTCGCGGATCACTACCTCGAAGTGCCGTACGACCTCTCCGAGGTCTTCTTCATCTGCACCGGCAACAACCGCTACACCATCCCCCGTCCGCTCGCCGACCGCATGGACATCGTGCAGCTCCCCGGCTACACCGAGGAAGAAAAGATCGCCATCGGCCGTCAGTTCGTGCTGCCGAAGGTGCTCACCGAGCATGGCCTCAGCCCGAATCAGGTGCAGGTACCCGAGGGCTCGATGCGTTACATCATCAACCGCTACACGCGCGAGGCCGGCGTGCGCGGGTTGGAGCGCCAGCTCGCCAACATCTGCCGCAAGGCCGCGCTGCGCATCGTCCAAAAGCCACAAGCCCGCCTGCGCATCACCGAGAAGAGCATCGAGCAGTACCTCGGCGTGCCACGCTACTCGCCCGACCACCCGCAGGACCGCGGGCAGGTTGGCGTCGCCACCGGACTCGCCTGGACGGAGACCGGCGGCACCCTGCTGCCGGTCGAGGTCGTCACCATGCCGGGTAAGGGCAATCTGATGGTCACCGGCCAACTCGGCGACGTTATGCAGGAGTCGGCCCGCGCCGGCATGTCCTACATTCGCTCGCGGGCCGACGCGCTCGATCTGCCAGCCGGTTTCGCGGACAACCTCGACATCCACATCCACCTCCCGGAGGGCGCCATCCCCAAAGACGGACCTTCCGCGGGCATCACGATGGCCCTCGCGGTGATCTCCGCGCTGACCCAGCGCGCCATCCGAAGCGACCTCGCCATGACCGGAGAGATCACCTTGCGTGGTCGGGTACTGCCGATCGGCGGCCTCAAAGAGAAGACGCTCGCGGCGCACCGCGTCGGTATCCGCAGCCTGCTTGTCCCGGCGGAAAACGCCAAGGACCTCGCGGAAATTCCGGCGAAGGTGCGGGCGGAGATGAACATCACGCTCGTCGAATCGATGGATGACGTGATCCGCATCGCGTTGCTTCCGGCGTCCCCGCAGCCCGAAGAACAGCCGAGCGGCGAGACGTCGGAGCGATCCGCGGATAGAGAGCCGTCCCCGCCCGCACCGCAGCTCTACCCCGTGCCGGAGCAAGAGGTGGCGAAGGATCAGGTCCCGCTCATGCCGCCCGACGACCACTCAACTCATCTCGAAGAACAACCGGGGCTCGGCCACGGCGCGTGATACGCTATACGCTAGCCGAGCCGGAGCGTTTGCAGCATCGGCTCGAAGGCGCTCGTGTTCGTGGCGTCGAACGACGACTGCGGCGCAACGAGCACGACCACGAACGTGTCCAGTCCCTCATTCGCGCCGATGACCCGCATCTGCTCCGGCGTCTCGCGGCCGCCGACGACTAAGCTAACGGTGAAGTCGTCTTCCACCCAGTGCACAGAGTTGTACGTCACTTGCTTATTCGTCATCGTCGGCTGCGGGACCGCACCACCGAGGGTGCTGCCGCCGACGCCGTCGATCCCCGTCTCCAGCAGATCGGACGGAATCGACGGCATCGTGAAAACGTCGAGGTATGTGCCCGCGTCCTGCGAGAAAACGTCGACCTGTGCGTGGCCGTACGCCGTCCCTTGTGTCTGGTGACGGTGAGTCCACGGCGAAGGGTACGCGATACTGAGGTGATCGCCCAGGAACGCCACCATGCCATCGGGAGGGACCGCGGTCGGTACGCGGGTCGCCGTGATGCGCGTTGTCGGCGCGGAGTTCGAAGCGCTCAGTCGTTGCAACCCGAAGAGGATCGGGATGCCGACCAGCGCCAGCACCACGCATACGACCAGAGCGTTCACGACAAGGCGGGTGGGTCCCGAGCTTCCACTCGACGCGCCGACGAGATCCAGCCCGGGCGTCGAGCGTTGGCCCTGCGGGGCCCCTATCGCGGGGGATTTGGGCGCCAACGGCGAGAACGACGGCGCCTGCTGCGCGCCCGGATAGCCAGAGAAAGCGCCAGAAGGGTACGAGGTTGCCTGCTGCGAGGGACCCTGCGGGGCGGTCGGGATCGGCGACCAATTCTGCGGCCCATGTTGCGGCGCAGGCGGAACCAGCGACCAACCTTGCTTTTGCTGCTGCTTTTGGGGAGCGGTCGGCATCTGCGACTGGTTCTGCTGAGCCGGAACCGACGTATGCTGCGGCGTGGTCTGTGCAGGTGACGTGCTGGCGATGAACGCGCCAAGCGTGCCTGGTCTCGCGCGCGGTTTCTGCGATTGCGGCGCGGGCGTGCCTCTAGTCGCGGACTGCAAGGGCAAGTGCGTGTCGCAGACGACGCAGCGCGTCCCCCCGACGCCGATCGTGCCGCACGTTGGACACCGCACGCTGCCACCTCCCCCAAACGCACGCGTCACCAGGCGTCCTTGCGGCCTCACTGCCCCCAACGAAGCTGCGGACCCTCATTATAACGGGTTAGCGACTTCGGTCATAGTGGTCCTGGGATCGGCACAAGGGCCTTCTTTCTCGGCAAGCCTCCAAGTGGCACAGTTCCTGCATTTCTCCCTAAAATCACCATGCCGCCATAAGGGGAGGACGCCATGCGCGAGCATGACCAAATAGACGGCGTCGACGCGGGGTACATCACCCGCGACCTCAGCGACGAGGCCGTGGCACCGCCCAAGGAGCGATCGTTCCCCTCGCCGCGCAACGCCCTCCGAGCCGAGCACGCGCTGGCCGCCCGCATCGACGCCGCTAGCCGCGCCACTCGCATGCTCGCCTTCCCGCCCCTGGAGCGCACGTCCGCCTCTGCGCAGAGCGACGACGCCGGCGACCGCGACCGCGACCGCGACGCGACGAGCGGCGAGGATCTGTTGCTCCTTTCGGCTCTGCGCGTCCTACGTAGTCTCGCGCTGCCGGTTGCATCGATTGCCCTCAGCGCCGCCGGTTCGATGACCTGGCGCGCGATCCCACCCGCGGACGCCTCGCTCGCTCTCGACCTTGGCGACGTGTCCCAAATGCACCTTGGCAAAGCCCTCACCGTCTCGCGTTCGCGCCACAGCGACCTCTGGCGCGCGCTGGCGCCCTGGCGCGACTCAGCGCCGCACCTGGAGCATGTCGTGCTGGTTCCCGTGCTTGTCGGTGAAGAACTCAGCGCACTCTTCCCTCTCGGGTTCGCTGGCG
The DNA here is from genome assembly GCA_963841205.1 of uncultured Chloroflexia bacterium. GTDB lineage: Bacteria > Chloroflexota > Ktedonobacteria > Ktedonobacterales > JADMIN01 > CAWAWP01. The sequence goes on from CAWJCH010000015.1 coordinate 327,654, forward strand.
GTCGCGACGAGGGCTGGTTGCCAGCGGCGGGTGCCGTGGCGACGGCCTGCGCGTCGGGCATCGAGTTGCGCCGCCTCCGCCGGCGTGTCGAGTCGGAGACGCAGGCGCGTGACGCCTACATCTCGCTCGCGGCGCACGAATTGCGCAGCCCCATCACGTCCATCAAAGGATACGCGCAATTGCTGGTGCGCCAGGCGCGCAAGCTAGAGAGCCCGCTTCCCGTGGCGATGGTGCGCTCTGTGGACTCCATCGAGCAGCAAAGCTCGCGCATGGCCGAGATGATCGGCGAGCTGCTCGACGCCTCACGCATTCGCCGCGGCGCGCTGGAATTGCTACCGCAACCTGCGGACCTCGTCGAGATCGTCCGAGGCGCGGTCGCGCGACGAGAGCCGCACCACCCGCAACAGACCTTCACCTTCACGTCCGATGTAGCATCGCTGCGGGGCACGTGGGATGCCGCGCGCGTGGAGCAGGTCGTGCGCGATCTGCTAGACAACGCTGCGCGCCATTCTCCCGACGGAGGCCAGATCGCCACGACCGTCGAACGGGAGGGAGACCACGCCGTCGTGACCGTCCGCGACGAGGGAACCGGCGTCGCCGAGGAGGATCGCGAGCGCATCTTCGACTACCTCTATCGCTCGCCGATCTCCGTGCAGCGCAATCTCGCCGGCCTCGGGCTTGGCCTGTACATCAGCCGCCACATCGTCGAGCGCCACGGCGGGCAGCTCATGCTCGCGGCCACGCAAACCGACGACCCGAAAGGCAGCGAGTTTCGCTTCACACTACCCATCAAACCCACCTCGAGGCTTACTGGGATGTGAGGTTGGTGATGAGCCATGTGCTGCCGTCGTATTGCGTGACTGACAAGACAAAATAACTGACCATGTTGCTACCGTTGGGCGGCCTCCGCGTGATCGCCACACTGACGGTCACTTGCGTGGAGCTGTTGTTCGTATCCGTAATATCCGTGATAGTGTACGAGACAATTTTGCCCGAAGTGGCGTCATCCGACTGGAATCCGCTGATGTAGCTCGACTTGGAACTCACCTGATTCCTGCTGGCTTGCCAGTACTGAAAGGCAAGCGAGTAATTCTGGTGGTTCAAGGCGTTGTAATAGCCATTGACCGTCGCGGTAGGCGACGATCGGTCGGGCGGCGCTGAGGAGAGCAACAACGCGACCCCACCGCCAACGATCAACAACGCCAAGAGCGTGGCGCACGCGATTAGCACCCGCGTGAACGTGAGTATGCCGCTTGATGTCCGTTCTTCACTCGCGGCGTTCTCGCTCGTCTCGGACGGATCCTCGACTAGCGGCGGCGGGCGCCGTTCTTGCTGCGCGCGCTGGCTGGGCACGGGCCGCGCTGGTCGCTGTCTTACTGGGCTCTCCGGCCAAGCCGATGGGCCCTGCGCTCGCGGGAAGGACGATGGCGGGGATGGAGTTGCTAAGGGCGGAGGCGAGTATGTGGGCTGGGCAGCGTCGTACGGCGAAAATGGGGGCGTGCCGCCGCTAGGAGGTTGACCGGGCCCGAACGATTGCCCCATGCGCGGCGCGGAGTTGATCGGTGGTGCGACGCCCATCAGCGCCTGCGAGAACGCCAACACCGTCCGGTAACGATCGGCTGGCCTCAACGCGAGTGCGCGACAGACCGCCGCGTCGACATGCGGCGAGATCGCCGGGTTGATCTCGACTGGTCGAATCAGCTTAGCATCGAGTGCGACGCGATCCACCGCCGTCGGCGGCACGCACCCCGTCAGCAGGTGGTACATGGTCGCGCCGATGCCGTAGACATCCGACCACGGCCCCGTCTGCCCGTTCTCCGTATATTGCTCGGGCGGCGCATAGCCCTCCGTGCCGGCCTTGCGGACGAAGGTGAGCGTCGCGCCCGCGCCGGGGAGGTGCTCCTTCGCGATGCCGAGATCCACCAGCACCGGGTGTCCAGCCGGCGTGACGATGATATTGGCCGGCTTCAGGTCGCGATGCAGGATCGGCGGGACGCGCGTGTGAAGATAATGCAGCGCGTCGCAGATCGGCAGGATCCATGCGACCGTCTGCCGCTCAGGGAGGCCGCGCCCGCCGAGCCGCCCAAGCTTCTGCTCGAGGTTCTCGCCCGCGACGAAATCCATCATCAGGTAGAGCCGGCCATGCCACTCGAAGTGTTCGCGGAACTTCGGGATGTTCGGGTGGCTCACCGAGCCGAGCCATTGGCTCTCCAGCTCGAACTGCCTGCGAGCGCCGGGCGATTGGTCGGCCAGCTCCTTGAGCGCGTAGACGTTGTTTTGGCCATAGAGTAGATCGACGACCTGGTACACCGTGCCGAGGCCGCCGCGCCCTACGGCGGAGATCACGCGGTAGCGATCGTTGATCACCGTCCCCAGCGGACGGGAGTCATTCATCATGTCAGGCATACCGTCGCGCTCCATTATGACTGCGCACGGCTCAACCGCGCGACGTTGCGACGGACAGATGGTCTTCGTTGGCTCGCTCAGGCGTCGTGCGCGTACCGTTGCCGCCTCAGTATAGTGGGGTCGCAAGTAGCCGTCAATCGCACGGTACCGAACGGCGTCACGCACGATGTCCCGACGCGTCGACAGAGAAGATCACGCAGAATTGCACAGCCAACCACTTCGAACGTATGGTACATGCAGTGGGGCTCTACACCTTCCCCTCGCCGTCGGCAAAGGAGCGCAACATGAGCGAGCAGCTTCATCGACCGGACGTCAGCGCGAGCGAGCCCGTCGTCCCACGGTCCGCGGCGGCAGTAGTGCTGCTGCGCGACGGCGAGCGCGGTGCGGAGGTGTTCATGGTGCGGCGGCACGTGCGCAGCGAGTTCGTCCCCGACGTCTACGTCTTCCCCGGCGGCACGGTCAAGGGTGACGACGCCGCGACGGAGCGCACGCCGGGCCGCTGTGCCCCCGTCGAAGAATCGGCGAGCGCGGCGACGGCGCTGGGCACGGGCTTCCGCGTCGCCGCGCTGCGCGAGTGCTTCGAGGAGGCTGGCGTCCTGTTGGCGCGTCGCGACGGCATCACGCTCGCGTTGACGCCCGACGACCTGCCCCGCTTCACCGCCTATCGCCAAGCACTCAACGACCGCACGCTGGGCCTGGGTGCCATTGGCGAACGCGAGGGGTTGGTGCTTTCCACCGACGGGTTGCTGCACTGGGCGCACTGGATTACACCCGAGCCATTTCCCATGCGCTTCGACACGCACTTCTTTCTGGCCACCATGCCGGTAGAGCAGCAGGCAGCCCACGACGAGTTCGAGACCACGGCGAGTGCTTGGATCACCCCCGCAGCCGCCCTCGATCGCTTCGAGCACGGCGACTTCCCCCTCGTCTTCGCGACGATTCATCAACTGCGCGCGCTGCAAGGGAGCGCCACCGTCGACGACGTGCGGGGCCGGTTCGCGTCCGCGGTGGTCCGCACCATCCAGCCGCGCGTAGTGACCACCGACGGCGTCGAGACGATCATCCTCTCCGAGGAAGCCAACTGACCGCACAGAGGTGAGGAGGGCTGAGAGCGTATGCCCGAACAAAAGCTACCGGCAGGCGTCGAGCTGCTGCTCGCGCCGAACCCGTCCATGATGACTGGCGACGGCACGAACTCGTTTCTCGTCTGGGATCCACGACAGCCAACGGGCAGTGTCGTCATCGACCCCGGCCCCGACGACGAAGGCCACCTTCACCGCATTGTGGAGGCCTCGAACGCGCATGGTGGATTGCGCTCGATACTTATCACGCACGGCCACATCGACCACATAGAGGGCGCTGCCCACCTGCGTGACCTGACGCGAGCGCCGATCCTGGCGTGGAGCCGCGAGGGTTCGCCGCCCGCCGATCAGTTGCTCGCCGACGACCAACGCATTGCCGTCGGCGGACGCGCGTTGCGCTCGCTCGCCACGCCAGGTCATCGCTTCGACCATCTCTGCTTCCTGTTGGAAGATGCCTCAGCAGTCTTTGCCGGCGATCTCGTCGCCGGCAGCGGCACGGTCGTCATCCCACGCGACGAGGGCGACCTGCTGGACTACATGACATCCCTACGAAGGCTCCTGGCGCTGGACCCGCGCGTGATCCTGCCGGGGCATGGCCCCCTCATCGAAGAGCCGCGCGAGCTGCTCGAACACTACATCCGCCACCGCGAAGAGCGCGAGGCCCGCCTCGTCGAAGGCCTCGCCCTCGGAGTGAACGACATCCCCGCGCTGCTTGACTACGTCTACTTCGACGTGCCCGATCCGCAACGCAGGGTCATGGCGGTAGAATCGCTGACCTCGCACCTGCGCAAGCTGGAGCGCGAGGGAAGGGTCGCACGCGAGACGGCGAGCGACGGCACCGAAACGTGGCGCTTGATCCGCTAGGGCTAGGCGCACCCATTCATCGCGATGAGCCAAGGCAAACCTAGGTTGCGGCTGGCTCTCGCGGCTGGTGCTTCGCACGCTCGTCCGCGTCTCGCAGGGGCGAAGTGTCGGTCGCCGGTTCTTCATCCACGGTGGCGTGGAGAGCCTGCGCCGTCGTCACGGGTACAACCGCAGCCCCGAACTGTTCAGGGAACTGATTCGCGTGGACCTGTTGCCAGTCGCGCCAGAACTCGGCTAGAACCGCTTGGAGAATGCCGGCGAGCGGTGAGGCGAAGAGCGCGCCCCAGATGCCAAAGAGGTCCGCGCCGGCGATCAACGCCACAATCGACACCGCGGGATGCACGCCGACCGCCTTTCCCACCACGCGCGGCCCGACGACGTCACCCTCGATGACGTGGACGAAGATGAAGTAGCCCAGCACGATCAGCGCCAGAATCCAGCCCTGCGTCAGCGCGACGAGGACGCATGCCGCGCCGGAGATGAACACCCCGATGATAGGGATGAATTCGAGGGTGAAGGCTAGCACGCCCAGCAAGAGGGCGTACGGCAGCCGCAGTAGGCCCATGCCCAGACCCACGAGCAGGCCGACGAGAGACGAGAGGATCAGTTGCCCTCGAATGTAGCCGCCCACCACGCGCTGCAGCGTGCCCAGCAGGAAGATCACGTGCGGTCGCACCTTCACCGGCGCGCTCGTCCGCAGCCAGACGGCCACGCGCTCGCCGTCGACCAGCGTGTACACGCTGAGGACTATCACCAGAATCAAGTCGAGCACCGTATTGAAGACGCTCTCCAATATGGGGACGGCGCTGGCGGCGAGCGACTGCGTCTGCGCGAGCAGCTGGGTTCCCGCAGACCGGATAAATGAGTCCGGTATGCCCAGCTGTTCGAGGCGCCGTACGAGCGGCGAGCTCCCGCCCGTGGCAGGAGGCGTCAGCATCGTACTCGCATAGTCGGCGAGCGAGGAAATCTGTTCCGCCGCCGTGCTGACGATGAGGTACAGAATACCCCCCACCACGCTGACGAAACAGAGATACACCAACAAGATCGCGAGCCAGCGCGGCATATAGCGGCTCAGCAGGGCCACCGCCGGCATCAGCGCGTACGCGAGCAGACCCGCAATGATGAGCAACAGGAGCGGACGAAACACGAATGACACTGCCCACAGTACGAGCCCGCCTATGAGTATCCAGCCGAGCGTCGTGAACACGAGATCGCGGCGCTGTGCCCACCGCTGCGCCGACGTTGCCGGCTCGGGTGCGATTCGGAGCGCTGGACGGTCGGGGTTTGCCATAGGGGATACTCGGAGATTGCTAATTCATGGAGCTGCTTCGTGCGTGCTCGCATCCTGCGGCACGCCGAGGCTCGCCGTGCGTTGGCGGGTGCACCGCCCTGTATCGCAACTTCGGGGCCAACTGTAGAGATGTGCGCCATCCAGCGGAAACGAGGGAGCGCCCACTTGCTGAGGCCGGCAGAATGCGGTAGCCTATCGGCGTGGGGGAAACCTCGGACGCTACGCGCCCCCCGGAACGGCGAGGCTGCATCAGCGGGAAGGCTTCACATGGCGCCGACGACTGAACTCTGGGTGAGAACGTTGCCGCGGGGCGCGGCGTCGCGCGCCCCGGCTCGGCGGCGATTCCCGCCGCTGATGGCGGTGCTCGTGCTGCTCAGCGTCGCGCTGGGCGGCTGCAGCATCTCGTTGGGACAGACGCAGACGATCACGCCAGGCAGCGGCATCACCGTGCCGATCCACGTCACACGTCAGGACGGCGCCACGCGGATCGAAGCCGACCTGACCATCAATAAGCGCGGCCCTTACACCTTCGTGCTCGATACCGGCGCCGAAACCTCGGCCATCGACGCCTCACTGGCTCGCGACCTGGGGTTGCCGCACGACGGTCCACCGCACGAGGTCGGCGGCGTCGGCGGCTCCGTCGAAGCGGTCCCCGTCAAGATCGACTCGTGGAGCCTCTCCACGCTCAAACTCCCCAACACGGACATCGACAGCGCGGACCTCTCGGGCAGCCTCAGCAACAACGAGGAGGGGCTGCTCGGCGCCGACATCCTCAGCCAGTTCGGCACGATCACCATCAACTTCACCAGCAGCCAGCTCACCGTCTACAAGCAGATTGCATCATAGGCGGGTCTCGACTCCATTACGATCGCCTGCTTCCGCCCGCGTTATGCCGGACGAGATGCGCATCTGCTGCTATAATGGGGGCAATTGCGCCACCGGACGCGACGATGCGTGCTGGCGCGTGTTTCCGCACGTTCGCTGCGTGCGATGGTAACGCCCAGGATTCGGCGGTGCGCGGACCCGATGGAATGCGCCCGCAAGAGGAGGATAGCCCGGTGACTCAGACGAAACAGCCGACGCTCGAAGAAACAGTGAAGCAATCCCCGAAGAAATGGGTCTATCTCTTCGCCGAGGGCAATGCCAAGATGCGCGACCTGCTCGGCGGTAAGGGCGCGGGCGTCGCCGAGATGACCAACGCCGGGCTGCCGGTGCCTCCCGGATTTACCATCACCACCGAGGCCTGCAACGCCTACTACGGCGCCGACGGCGGCAAGGCCTTCCCCAAGGGGATGTGGGATCAGGTGCTCGCTGCGCTGCATGTGGTCGAGGAGCAGACGGGCAAGCAGTTCGGCGACTGACAAGAATCCGCTGCTCGTCTCCGTCCGCTCCGGCGCCAAGTTCTCCATGCCGGGCATGATGGATACCGTGCTTAACCTCGGCCTCAACGACGAGACGGTGCAGGGGCTGATCGCCCTCAGTGGCGACGAGCGTTTCTGTTACGACGCCTATCGCCGCTTCGTGCAGATGTTCTCGAAGATCGTGCTCGACTCCAAGCCAGACGCCTTTGAGAAGAAGATCGAGGAGTACAAGCACGAAACCGGCGCGGCCACCGACGCTGACATCCCCGCCGAGGCGCTCAAGCACATGGTCGAGGACTTCAAGCAGATCGCCCGCGACGCCTCCGGCAAGCCCTTCCCCGAAGATCCGTACGAGCAGCTGCGTCTCGCCATCGAGGCCGTCTTCGCCTCGTGGAACAACAAGCGCGCCATCGACTACCGCAACTTCAACAAGATCGCCCACGACCTCGGTACCGCCGTCAACGTCCAGACGATGGTGTTCGGCAACATGGGCAATGGCAGCGCCACCGGTGTCGCCTTCACCCGCAACCCCTCGACCGGCGAGAAGAAGCTCTATGGCGACTATCTCATCAACGCGCAGGGCGAGGACGTCGTCGCTGGCATCCGCAACACCTCGTCCATCGACCACCTCGCCGACGACATGCCTGAGGCCGCCGAGCAATTCAACGAGATCGCGCAGCGCCTTGAGCAGCACTATCGCGACGTGCAAGATCTCGAGTTCACCATCGAGCGCGGCCACCTCTACATGCTACAGACGCGCTCGGCCAAGCGCACGGCCCAGGCGGCGGTCAAGATCGCCGTGGACATGGTCCGCGAGGGGCTGATCAGCGAGAATGAGGCGCTCCAGCGCGTCGAGCCAGCGCAGGTCGTGCAGCTCTTACTGCCACGCTTCGACGACACGGACATCGCGCGGGCCAAAGATGCCGGGCTTGAGCTGGCCCGCGGCGTCAACGCCTCTCCGGGCGCGGCGGTCGGCAAGGCGATCTTCGACGCCGATCGCGCCGAGGCCGCGGGCAAGGCCGGCGAGCGCATCATCCTCGTGCGCCAAGAGACCAGCCCCGACGACGTCCACGGTATGCTGGTGGCGAAGGGCATCCTGACGAGTCGCGGCGGAACGGGCAGCCACGCGGCGGTGGTGGCGCGCGGCCTCGGCCTGCCGGCGGTGGTCGGCTGCGAAGCGATTCGTGTGGACTACGAGAAGCGCCAGTTCGAGATTCCTGGCAGCGGCCTCGTCGTCAAAGAGGGCGACGAGATCTCCATCGACGGCACGACTGGCACCGTCTACAAGGGCGCAATCGCCACGGTCGAGCCGAACTTCGAGGAAGAGCACGACCTGCGGACGCTGCTCGAATGGGCCGACGGGACACGCACGCTTGGCGTCTGGGCCAACGCGGACTACCCGCGCGATGCGCAGCGCGCCATCACCTTCGGCGCGCAGGGCATCGGCCTCTGCCGCACCGAGCACATGTTCATGGAGCAGGAGCGCCTGCCGATCGTCCAGCGTATGATCCTCTCGCCGAACCTCGCGGAACGGCAGAAGGCGCTCGATGAGTTGTTGCCATTCCAGCGCGGCGACTTTGAAGGCATCTTCCGCGCCATGCGCGACCCCAAGACTGGCGACGGCTATCCGGTCGTGATCCGCCTGATTGATCCGCCGCTGCATGAGTTCCTACCGAGCTACGAGGAACTGCTGGTTGAGGTGACGCGACTCGAAGATTCCGGCAAGAACATGAAAGAGCTGGAGGAGAAGCGCAAGCTGCTCCAGTCCGTCGCGGCGATGCGCGAGGCCAACCCGATGCTCGGCCTGCGCGGCTGCCGCCTGGGACTGCTCTTCCCCGAGATCAACATCATGCAGACTCGGGCGATCCTCCAGGCCGCGGCGAACGTGGCGAAGGAGGGCATCAAGCTCCAGCCGAAGATCATGATCCCGCTCGTCGGCCATGTCAACGAGCTACGCGAGGTACGCCGCCAGCTGGAGGCCGAGGCCAAGGCGATGGAAACGGAGCTCGGTGGCAAGGTGGCGTACAAGTTCGGCACGATGATCGAGCTGCCGCGCGCCGCCCTCACCGCCGGGCAGATCGCCGAGGAGGCCGAGTTCTTCAGCTTCGGCACCAACGACCTGACGCAGACCACCTTCGGCATGAGCCGCGACGACGCCGAGGGCAAGTTCCTTCTGCAATACGTGGAAGGTCTGCCCGAGCCGGGACTGGATCAGCCGGTGAAGATCCTGAAGACCAACCCCTTCCAGACGCTCGACCGCGACGGCGTGGGCCGCCTGGTCCGCATCGCCGTGGAGGAAGGCCGCAAGACCAACCCGGATCTCGAAGTCGGCATCTGCGGCGAGCACGGCGGCGATCCTGACAGTATCGCCTTCTGCAACGAAGTTGGCCTCGACTACGTTAGCTGCTCGCCGTTCCGGGTCGCCGTAGCGCGTCTCGCGGCGGCGCAGGCCGCCCTCGCCTCCACCGAACGCGACAAATAGCTGATCCCCACCAAAATGCGACCACCCTCCCATCGGAAAAATGGGAGGGTGGTTTTTGCTGTCCTCGCTACCTCGCCAAAATGGAGTTCATGCGCGCTTAGCGCTGATCCCTGCGGAACAATCCGCGGACGGCTCGCATGAGCCCACTATCGCCGTCGATATCGCGTGCCTTGTTGAGAAACTCGGTTCGCTCATCCAAGAGCTTGGGGACTATTCGCCGCACGCGCCGCGCGACCGCCACGATCTCCGTGGCGCGCGGGCTGGTCAGCAGCAACAATTCGCCGCGGGCGCCTTCAACTTCGTGATAGAGGTCACGATAGATCCGCTCTAGCCAACTAGAAAGGTCGGCCAAAGCCGACTCGGGCATCTCGCGCCCGCCCACGTGCAAAATCGCTTTGCCGTCGGGAGCAATCTTGGTCTTGACGTTCTTCGCCTGCGAGGCCCCTGGCTGGGAAAAGCCAAACTGGTCACCGTCCGCGGGATCGGCATCTATCACTTTCCCTAGAGCGTTAGCCTCTTGCTGGGCGCCATTTGCCTCGGGGGCTGCGATAGTGGTGAGATCGAATTTCAATTCGGGAAGTTGAAGCTTTTCAGCATAGCTCGCTAGGTTTGTTGAGAGTTCCTCCGCCGTGGTGTCAAGGCGAAAAAACGCCTGCGCTATTGCGCCCACGTCCTTCTGCCTTCGCGCCTGCAGTTGCCGCTGCTGGTCCGCGCACACATCCAAATGATGCCGCAAATCGTCGGCGATGTGCTGCTGTAGTTGCCCGAGTTGAAACTCATTCATCTTGTTGCGAATGTTGCCTTCGGCAAATTCGATAACCTGATCCGCCACATCGTCGCGAAGCTGCTTCAGCCGCTGGCCGATTTTCGACTCCTTCCGCTCAGATGCGGAAGGAGTTGGCTGAGGGCCGTTTGCGTCCCCACTTTTGCCCATGAGATGAGCAAACCTCCCGAATATTCCCATTCCTACCGTCCTTTTCGTTGCAGCGCTCAGGGCACGGCTAAGACATGGCTTGCTGCGCTTTCACCCGTTGTGCTTTTCCGGGGCGAAGCGCCCTCGAAGAAATACGCCTCGCCTTCGAAACGAGTATAGTCACACTGTCCCATGGCTTGCTATTATGCGCGATCCTGCGAGGCGCTGCCATGCCAGCCAAACTAGAGCGAAAAGAGCGTGAGACTTATGTCGTGTTCCCCCCACGCCACGACGTTGAGAGGATCCTCTTTAGCATTGAGAAAACGTGACCAGCCGAACTCTTGTCCCAGCCAGATCACGTCATTTTGCCGCAATGCCCACTGTCCCGCAGAACGAGCGAAAGGCGACCGTTACACACCACCCTCCACTTGGCGCACGCCCTAGAATCCGCCGCATGTCTCGACTCGTCCCCGTTAGTGACCATCTTCTCTGCTTGGGAATCGATCTCGCCGGCGTAGAGCGACGCGAGACGGGCATCGCTGTGCTGCGCGGTGGCTATCTGGAACTGTTGGCTACAGCCTCTACCGACGCCGACATCCTCGACTTCGCAAGGCAAGCCGGCCACTTCGCCACGCTCGCCATCAACGCGCCGCTGACCCTCCCGCGCGGGCGCTGCTGCCTTGATGACGACTGCCCTTGTCGACACGATCCTGGCACCCGCAGCCGCCAGCTTGAGCGTGATCTCGCGCGCATGCGCGTCCCAACGCTGGCAACCGCATTGTTGAAAGTGCTCGCCCGCCGTGGTATGCGCCTGGCTGCAACACTCCGAGAGGCCGGCTGGCAGCCGTTGGAAGTCTATCCCTACGCATCGCTGCAGCTGCTCGATCTTCCCACCGCCGGCAAGCGCACGCAACTGGGCCGGGCACACATTTACGCGGCCCTCCGCGAGATCGTCCCCGGCCTCGATCACCCCGATGCCTCTGAGCACCAACTTGACGCCGTCGTCTGCGCCTACACCGCGCACCTCTGGAAAGCCGGGCTCACCCGCACAGTCGGCGATCCTTCGGAGGGCCTGGTGGTCATCCCCGACCGTGAGCGCCGCGCCGCGCGTGCCGCTGCGCCCGCCCCCGTTCTGCACGTCGCAGAGAGTGGTGTTGCACACGATGCACACCCCGACGAAGCGTGAGTGCCATGTGACCGTAAATTGCAAAGAAATCGCTGGAGCCGGCCATTCCGCCAACCCCGGCAATACGTCAAGGCGACCTACGCGTTCGCGCCAGCGCCGCCAGCTGTCGCGCCGTCCGCATGCGCCTTGTGGCCATTCGAGCCATTCAGCGCCGCCTTGAGCACCACCTCGTGCGCCTGCGTCTCCGCCGCCGTCGGCGTCAGCCCCGCGTGCTTCACCACCGCCGCGACGAACTCGCGGAAAAGCGGATGCGGGCGCGTCGGGCGGCTCTTCAGCTCCGGATGGAACTGCGTGCCCACGAACCACGGGTGATCCTTCAACTCGATGATCTCCACCAAGCTGCCGTCGGCAGACTTGCCGCTGAGGATCATGCCCTTCGCCTCCACCGCCCGGCGATAGTCATTGTTGAACTCGTAGCGGTGACGGTGCCGCTCGAAAATGATGCCCTGTTGATACGCCGCCTCGGTCTTCGTGCCGGGCGCCACGCAGCAGACCCACTGGCCCAGCCGCATTGTGCCGCCCTTCTCCTCGATGGCGCGCTGATGCTGCATCAGGTCGATCACCTTGTCGCGCGACTCGCCGTCGAACTCCGAGCTATTGGCGGTGGGCAGATCCAGCACGTGCCGCGCGAACTCGATCACTGCCACCTGCATGCCCAGGCAGAGCCCCAGGTACGGCACGTTCGATGTGCGCGCCAACTGCGCCGCCCTGATCTTGCCCTCGATGCCGCGATTGCCGAACCCGCCCGGCACGATGATGCCATCAACCGACCGCAGCACGGGCTCATACCGGTCCCACTCTGTCTCGATCGTCTCGGAGTTGATCCACTCGATCGCCACGTCCACGCCGTTCTCCCAACCAGCGTGGTGCAGCGCCTCCACCACCGAAAGGTACGCATCGTGCAGTGCCACATACTTGCCGACCAGCGCCACGCGCACCACTGGCTTCGCCGCTTCGATGCGCCCCACCAGCTCGCGCCACTCGTCCAGGTTCGCCGGCTGCGCGTTTTCCAGCCGCAGGCGCTCCACCACGAAATCGCCCAGACCCGCGCCCTCCAGCATTAACGGCACCTCATAGATGCTGCTGGCCGTCACCAAGGGGATCACCGCGCGGCGCTCGATGTTGCAGAAGAGCGCGATCTTGTCGCGGATCTCGTCGCTCACCGGAAAGTCCGACCGGCAGAGGATCACGTCGGGCTGGATGCCGGAGCGCAGCAGCTCCTTCACGCTATGCTGCGTCGGCTTCGTCTTCAGTTCCTTCGTGGCGCCGATGTACGGCAGCAGCGTCACGTGGATGTAGAGCACGTCGTCGCGCCCCACCTCGCTGCGCATCTGGCGGATCGCCTCCAAGAACGGCTCGCCCTCGATGTCGCCGACCGTGCCGCCGACCTCGCAGATCACCACGTCTGCGCTGCTGGAGTGCGCCAGCGCCATGATGCGGTCCTTGATCTGGTTGGTGATATGCGGGATCACCTGGATCGTCCCGCCGAGGTACTCGCCACGGCGCTCCTTGCCGATCACCGCCGCGTAGACCTGCCCCGTTGTCACGCTGCACGCCTGCGTCGCCGCCTCGTCCGTGAAGCGCTCGTAGTGGCCGAGGTCCAGATCGGTCTCCGCGCCGTCGTCCGTCACGTAGACCTCGCCGTGCTGATACGGCGACATCGTACCCGGATCGACGTTGATGTAGGGGTCGAGCTTCATGATGGCGACGGAGAGCCCACGCGACTTGAGCAGCCGCCCCATCGAGGCAACCGCGATGCCCTTGCCAACCGAAGACGCGACGCCGCCCGTGACAAACAGAAATTTAGCCATCTGCGCTCCCCCGTTGCCCATCGACTGAGAACTCCCCATAGACTCCGTAGCACCACGCCCGCTCGATTGGCCCGTTCCGTCTCTGATACCCGCCATAGTCGCGGCAATCCCCAAAAGAGGAGGGGGCCAGGTTCCCGGGTGTACCGGTCCTAGCCCCCTTATCTCTGCTCTCAACCGCCGCGGTAATTGAGGAGCATTACCTGAGGTTCTGTCGGCAATGTCGCCCGCGTGATGACCAGTTTCGGCAACGGCTCCATCACCTCCACTCCCATCTCGCGACAGAACTTGTCGACCGGGTCCAACTCCGCCCCGTTCGGCTTATAGGCTGGCGTGGCGTAGTGCATCGGCACGATGATGCGCGGCTCGATCTGCGCGATCACCTCCACCGCGCGCTGCGAATCCAACGCGTTGCCGCCGCCGACGGGAACCAGCAGCACGTCCGCGCCGTTCAACGCCTCTTGTGCCCTGTCGTCTAGCACGTCTCCGAGATCGCCGAGGTGGCAGATCTGCACGTCGTCCATGCTGATCAGGTACGCCGTGTTGCGACCGTGCACCGCGCCGCGCTCACGGTCGTGGTACGTGCGAACACCCGAGATCAGGATCTGCTGTATCTCGTATTCACCAGGCCCGTCGACGACGCGTGGCTCCCCGCCGATGCCCTTGACGTAGCTATGCCCGGGGTGGTCATGGCTGAGAGTGACGATGTCGGCGGTGATCCGTCCGAGCGCATACCCCGTAGAAGGCGCGGGAGGGTCGGTGATCAGCGTGGCATCTTTGCCACGCAGGCGGAAGCAGGAATGCCCCAGCCAGGTCAATTCCATGCGATGCGATCCCTTAGATGGTCAAGTAGCGCCATGTTCACATCAAACAGGTGGGCGGGGGATGGTGAGCATCCGCCACCGTGCCCCGCCCTGTCTGGTAGTGTATCACAGGCCGCGGGCTACCACAAGACGATTAGGACCCTTGTTCGACTCGTGCCGGACCGCCTCACAGTGTTGCGCCACCGCCGCTCACCCTTTACACAACCGCCAAGCGCCTTCTATACTTCTATTTCACCCGGCCGTGGCGTGCACGCAGAGAGGCGCATCGTGAAGGAAGGTCCCGTTCCACACGCGACACCCTCCCTCGCGCAGCTCGGCGAGTTCGGCCTGATCGCGCGGCTCACGGCTAGCAACGAGACGCGCTCCGACGTCCTGCTCTCGGTCGGCGACGACGCCGCGCTGCTCGACCTCGACCCAGAGAGCGCGCACGTCCTCGTCGCCACCTGCGACGCGCTGGTGGAGGGGCGGCACTTCCTGCGCGCCGGCACGACGCCCGAGGAGATCGGCCACAAGGCGCTCGCCGTCAACCTCAGCGACCTCGCCGCGATGGGCGCCGAGCCGCTCTGGGCCCTCGTCTCGCTGCTGCTGCCGCCCGAGCTAGAGGTCGCGCTGCTCGACGGCGTCTACACGGGCATGCGCGCTCTGGCGCGACGCTTCGGCGTGGCGATTGTCGGCGGCAACATTTCCGCCACGCCCGGGCCGTTCACGATCGACCTCACCCTTCTGGGCCGCGTCGAGCGCGGGCGAGCGTTCACCCGATCCGGCGGCAGACCCGGCGACGCCCTGCTCGTCACAGGATCGCTCGCCGCGTCGGTGGCAGGTCTGATGGTGACGCGCGATCCATCGGGGGCCACCTCGCTGTCCGCCGAGGTGCGTGAACGCGTGCGGGAAGCCTACGCCGCGCCCACGCCGCGAGTCCGCGAGGCGCTGGCGCTGGCGCAGACCGGCGTCGTGACGGCGATGCTCGACATCAGCGACGGCGCCGCAGCGGACCTGGGGCACCTCTGCGACGCCAGCGGCGTCGGCGTCGTGGTCGAGGTTGCCCGCCTCCCCATCGCGGAAGAGACGCGGGCTGTCTGCGCGGCCTATAATTGTGATCCGGCAGATCTCGCGCTCACGGGCGGCGGGGACTACGAGCTGATCTTCACCGTCAAGCCAGACGGCATTGCAGCTGCCCGGGCCTCGGTCCACGCGGTCGGCGGCGAGGCGACGGTCATCGGCTCGCTCCTCGATCCATTGGCAGGCAGATTGCTACAACTCGGTGATGGCACCGAGGGTCGGTTACCCGGCGCGGGATGGGATCATCTCCGCAACGAGGTAGATTCGTGATTTTTTCGCATTCATTGAGATGGTAGTGAGGCAGAGTGTGGTAACAGAGCAGTGGCAGGCGTCGTACCGAGGAGGAGGAAGCGTGGCCGGATCGGAGGACGGGTTCGCCGAAGCACTCGGTAGGCTTGCCGATGATACGACCGAGTTGGGCCTCGCCGCCGAGGAAGTCTTCAAGAATGCCTCGGCGGCGCTCTACGCGGAGGAGCCCGAGGCGGCGCGAGGCGCGATGGCCGACGCGCAGGCCTGCGCCTCGCAACATCGCGAGCTCAACTCGCGCATCCTCGCGATGCTCAGCCAGCAGCTTCCCGGCCCCGATGTCGTGCGCCAAACCGTCGAGGTCCAGCGGATCGCCTCGCAGTTCGCCCAGATCGCCCGCCTCGCTCGCGAGATCGCCGACCACGCCTTCGCCCTGCGCGGCACAGTGGAAGACGAACTCTTCGCCCTCGGCGACGACGTACCCCTGCTGTTGATCCGCATGCTGCGCCAAACGTACGTGGAGGTGCGCGCCGGGGTCGTCGCTTGCACCACGCGCGACACCGTCATCGCCAAGCGCATCATCAGCGAAGACGGTGAGCTGGGTCGGCTCTACCTGCTCTACCGCACCCGCCTCGAGCGCGCCATCGTCGCCGATCCTGCCGCCGCCGCGCGGCTCACGCGCATGCTGCTCGTCGGTGCGCGCCTGCACAACATCGGCACCGCCGTGGTCGGCATCGCCCGCACCATCCTCTACACCCCACAGGTCGACGGCTGATGCCACCAACCACGCTCGTCCAGTCAGTGCAACTCACCGTGCGGGGCCAGCCCTGTCATCTTCAGGCCTGGCCTCGCTGCACACCCAGCGGACTTCCGAGCGTGTCCCCGCGCGCCGGCACGTCGGTGCCGCGATCTCCTCGCCTCGCCGAAACCTCGCGTCGAGCCCTCGCACCGCCTCACAACTGCGCCCGAGAATACCATCCGCGATCCGCAATCTCGAACCCCACAGACTGATACAGCCCGATCGACGCTGGGTTCTGCGCCGACGACATCACCAGCGCCCGCTGCGCACCCAGCGCCCGCAGCCGCCGCAACCCCTCGCGCATCACCGCTTGCCCCGCGCCCTGACGGCGAAAGTCGGGATGCGTGCCAACCGGCTCAAACTCACCGACCCGCGACGCCGGATCGTACCAGACGATGGCGTAGCTGGCGAAGCGCCCATCCGGCGCGACCGCCACGAGGTCGAGATCGGTCCGGTAGACTGGCGCCGCGCGCAGCCTGCGGTACGCCTCCACCGTCACGCGCGAGGGCGCCCACACCGCGCGGTGCAGCTCGACGCGGGCCGGCCACTCATCCTCGCCGCCAACCTGCCGCACCGAAAACCCAGGCGTCGACAGCCCATGTTCAATCGCGCCCGTCAGGGACTGCCCCAGCTGCAGCATCCCGACCGTCGGCTCGCCCCTGCGCGTCATCCGCGCCGCGTCCACTGCGAAGCCGTTCGCGCTCAACAATTCCTGGAGTTCCGCGTCGCGCTCGAAGGAGAGCGTCCGAAGCTGGTTGCCACCCGCCGCGCGCGCATGCATCCGCGCGACGTCCAGCGCCTCAGCTTCGAAGGCGCGCCGCAGCTCGCCCTCAGCGACGAAACACTGCGTCTCGAAGTCCGTATCCTCGAAGATACAGAACCCCACGAGCTCGCCGCCGTCCGACTCCCACAACTCAATGGATTGTTGTGGATCAAACTCCGTGTTCTTATAGACCGCCCAGACGAGATCGCCGGGATGCCACAGGCTCGTGGCGGCAGACGCGGCGTGCGCCCGTGAGAGCGCGTCGAGCAGCCGGTGAAGATCCACCTCTCCCTGATAGTTTCGGTGCCCAAGCGCATCAGTTTCCACATCGCACCTCGATCCGCCCTCAATACTTCATCTCGTCGCACGGCCTACGAGCAGTGACCCAAACTCTACCATTACTCCGCTACTCCGTGGCCGCGAGATTTCCCCCTGCATTCCACCATTTTCCTCAGTCGGCGAGGATCTGCGTACTACACTAGCACACGCCACATTGACATGCATGTGCTATACTTCAACGGATATGGAACATGTGTTCCTCCTGCCTCGTGGACATAACCGATTTTGGCTGCGCGAAAAGAATGTCCGTTCATGGGATGTGAGATCCACCATCCACCTCAAAGGAGCGCCGCATGAACGACACTCATATCACCGTCGAGACCCCTACTCGCGAGGAGTGGGACGAGATCGCCCGTCGCCTGCGCGAGCCGTTCGACCCCAACGATGTCGATTTCCGTGTGCAGGGCAAAGCCAGCGAACAGACCGGCAAAGCGCAGGTCGTCGCCTACGTCGATGCGCGCGTCGTGCAAGACCGGCTCGACGCCGTCGTCGGCATCGGCAACTGGGCTTTCGATTGGCAGCCGCTCGTCATCGACAAGGGCGAGGTCATGGTGGCCAAGGGCACGCTGACGATCTTCGGCGTCTCGAAGTCCGACGCTGGCTCGGCGAGCAATTTCGAGCAATCGCTCGGCGCGGTCTCGCACTGCTTCAAGCGCGCCGCGGTCCACTGGGGCATCGGGCGTTACCTCTACAATCTCCCAATGGCCTGGGTCGCCGTCGAGCGTGGTCGCATCAACGCGCCGGTCCTGCGCGAGTTGCGCGTGCAACTGCCACGTCCCAACCATGCGCCAGCCGCGCTCCGTGCCCTTGATGACGAGCGCCCGATCCGGGGCGTCCCCGCGCCAGCCGCCTCCTCGCGCACCGCCCCGGCCCGCGCCACCGCCCTCGAAGAAGAGCGTCAGCCCGCCCCCGCGCAAGCCGGCGCGCCGATGGCGACCGAGAAGCAGCTTGTCAGCATCGGCAAGCTCTGCGAGGCGCTAGGCAAGCCGCGCCCCGAGACCGAGTTGACCTACGCCCAGGCCCGCGAACTGCTCTCCCAGCTCAGCGGCGAATTCCAGCGCGCTCGCCGCGCCAGTTAATATGATGGCGCGACCCATCTCCAGGGGGAGGCACGCGCGACGCGTACCGCCTGCGCCGTTGGTTCGCTACTAGGCACTTGACTCGTTCACGGCTTGGTACGCGAGGCGCATCCTAATGAGGTAGTCCTCCATAGCCGGGCGAGCGCCTGGCTCCCCTGGCAGCGAACTTTCTCGCGCGGCGTCTTCCAAGGTGCCCAGTAGTCGCGCAAACTCGCCCTCGAAGAACGAGAGATGGCCCTCGTTCAGCGTCGTCTGCTCGGCACTCATCCGCTTCTGCCCGATCAGATCATCGAGGTACGGAAGCCCGAATGAGTCGTTGAGCACGCTGAGGTTTGCCTCGACCTCGCCTGTTCGCATCAGGTGTATGCCGGTGAGCAAGACGCGGAAGACGTAGAGCAGCGGCTTGATGCGATGCGGCTCCTCCTTCATAAAGAGCCGCCACTGCGACTCCGCGAAGCCCAGATAGTGCCTGCTATGCCCCCGCGTGACGCACCCTAGCGCAAGGGTCGCCAACTCCTCGTGCGCACGCGTAGTCAACACGACGAGCGGCGACAATACCTGCTCCAACACATATCCGTTCGGCTTCAGCAGCAGGCGGACAAACTTGCGCACGTCGTGCGTCACGAGATCTATCTCGCGTCCCTCGCGCACACCGCTGACCTCGACTGTCTCCAGCGGCTCCGCCAGACCGAGCATCGCTCGTACAGGCAGTACATGAATCCCTCGCAGATCGAAATCCGAGTCAGGTGAAGGGAACCCGTAGAGATGCGCGCCGCTGATCGTGGCGAAGATCAAGGGATACGGCTGCTCGTGCACGACTGGCAGCAAGACCTGCACGCGGTCGTCCTCAGCGATGGCGATGATCTCCCTCATACACGGCTCCTCCGCGCGCGAAGCAGAAATGCGTTTGCTCGATCATAGTCCGGCCGCTCAGGCAGCGAGGTCACCACGAAGGCCGCATCGAACTCCTTTTGGAGGGCCAGTCGCCACGCGTTCACGTCGTCCCACGGCGCCTGCGCATGACCGATTGCCAACAAGCGTTCGCGATACTCACCCACCTCGACTGGCACATGCCCCTCGCGGAGCGCCGTGATGCCGGAGAGCAGTAACCGTACGAGATGCATTGCATGCTTCCAGCGGATCGTGCCCTCCGTCCGCAGGTCTTGCTCCAGCTTGCGGAACTGCGAAAAAACGTAGCCCCCGTACGACTGGTAGACTAGCCGCGAGAGGAAGATCCCTCGCATCTCGCGCAGCTCCAGCGCGAGGTCCGTCGCCTCCTCCACCAGCGGCGTGTAGAGGCATTCCAGCACGTTGGGATTCGCCTTCAGCGCCAGCGTCAGGAACTTCTGGAGCTCCCAATAGACCTCATCATCTTCCGGATGCTCGATCTGTTCGGGAACGCCGGCCAGCGACCATTCGAGATCGGCGGGCGGCAGATAGAAGCCGCGCAGGTCCATGTCCGAGCGCTCGTGCGCAAGCCCATAGGCACGCGACCCAACCACGCAGCGATACAGCACATAGGGCCGGAAGGTGCCGAACGTATCGTCGTGTGACCCCTGCTCATCTAGATCCTGGTGCGGGCGCTGCTTGAGAATGGTGAATTCGCTCCGACTGAGCGCAATCTCATCCCCATCGGCGAAGCGCACGCGATATGCATGCTGCGCATCGACCGGGGCTACCGTAAGTACTCCGACCGACCCCACATGCGTCGCCACGCCCGCATTCGCCTTCGACGCAATACGAACGACCTGCGTGCCGATCGGCACGATCAACTGGCGTCCAATACCCTTTGTCACATCCACGCTCTCTACCTAGCCGCCCGCCCGCTCGCCCTCAGCCCTGCGCCGCCTGAAAACGCTCCCAATCCGACGCGAACTGCGTCACGGCGGATTCCGTCATCGGATCGTTGGCGAGCGTGCGGATCACCTCCGGCGGCGCCGTCACATCGTGCGCGCCAGCCAGCGTCACCTCGATCACGTCCGCGGCCGACTTCAGGCTCGCCGCTAGGATGCGCGTCGAAACCTCCTGCGCGCGCAACAGCGCCGCCATCTCCTGCGTCCGCTGACACGCGTCCGCGCCGCTCCGCCGCAGCCTGCCGAAGTAGGGGATCACCCACGCCGCGCCCGCCTGCGCCGCGCAGTACGCCTGCCCCAGCGCATAACACGCCGTGAACGCCACCCGCGCGCCTTGCGACCCCACCTCGCGCGCCAGCCGCAATCCCTCCGCATTCGCCGGCAACTTGAGCACCACCCGCGCCGGATCGACCTCCGCGTACCGCATCGCTGCCGCGCGCAGTTCCTCGTGCGTGCTCGCCGTCGGCTGCATGAAGATCGGCCCCTCGCAAACCTCCAGTAGCGAGCGCAGCACCTCGAAGTCGCTCAGCCTCTGCCCGCGCTGTTGCGCCGCCAGCAAAATGCTCGGATTCGTCGTCACCCCCGCCAGCGGATAGATCGCCGCCAGCTCCGCGATCTCCGCTACGAACGCACCATCCGCGTAGAGTGCCATCGCGCCTGCTCCTGTCTCCTCTATCCCTTTCGCGAGCGCACTGCCACGGCGGACCGCTCATCTCTACCCATGCTCGTCAGGGGACTTCAGTCCCAATCCCCCTACGCCGGCACTTCAGTGCCGCGATCCCTCCGTGTTCCCCTGTACGCCAGCACTGCATCGCCGCGGATCAGCGTCGCAGAACGTCAGCGCCACGACGAACCCGCTACAACCCGCCGAGAAGCGGATATGAGAACGGCTCGCCCTTGAACGCCCTCACCGCACCGATGATGCCGAAGACGACGTTGACGATGCCCAATACGAGCACAATCCCCCATATCACGAAAAAGATCGCAAACTTTCCGCCGAAGTCGGGAATGGAGGTCGTCGAGTCGAAATTCGTGCTGGAGATGAACGACGCGAAGAAGATTACGTATCCAACAATTAGCAGCACGAAGCTCCCGCCTGAAACGATCAAGTGCCAGAAAAACGCCTGCTTCCCCTGCCGCGCGATGTATGGCGACTTCCCTCGCTGCGTCAGCCAGACGATCAGCGGTAGAATGATCGGCGCGAAAAACACGCTGAGGTGCGCCATCCCCGCCAGGGTAAAGTCCGGCTTCCCGCCCGGATAGCCCGGCACCGGCGCCTGATATCCCTGCGACAAGCCGGGAGCAGCATAGTAACCGCCCGGCGCGGACCCCGGAGCATATCCTGGCGGCGGCGGATACCCGCCCGGCGCGTAGCCCGGCGGAGGCGGCGGCATGCGCAGATCAGGCCGTTGCGAAAAGATCGCGTCAAGCAGCCGATCGGCGTCGTGCGGGTTGGTCGGCGCAAAGACCGGCGCGCGCCCGTCCGCCATGCGCAGCAGCACCGCCGGCGCCGGCATTCCGTTCGGCAGCGGCGGCACCGTCGGATCGGCCACCAGCAGCGCCGCGCCGATCTGCCCCAGCGGATACGTGCCCGCCACGTCACTCACCCGATCCGCGAACATCGCCACCGTTCCGCCGGCGCGCAGCGCCACCGAGAGCAGCGGCGCCCCGCCAGCGTATTCCCCGCTCATCGCGTTCCTCTCATGCCATCGGCGCTCGACCGCCGGGTGCCAGCGACACACGCGTCGCCGGTCCTCCCAGCAGGCATCCCGACAACATCCTACGCCTGCATGAGCGAACGGGCAATCACCATGCGCTGAATCTGGTTCGTTCCCTCGTAGATCTGCGTGATTTTCGCGTCGCGCAGCATCCGCTCGACCGGAAACTCCTTCATATACCCGTAGCCGCCGAGCACTTGGATCGCGTCGTTCGTCACCTCCATCGCGATGTCCGACGCGTACGCCTTGGCAATGGCGGACTCGCGGCTGAAGCGCGCCGCGCCCGAATCGATCACCTCGCCCGCATGGTAGACCAGCCGCCGCGCCGCCTCAACCTTGATGTCCATATCCGCCAGCAGGAACTGGATCGCCTGGTTCTCGATGATTGGCTTGCCGAACTGCACCCGCTGCTTGGCATACTGCACCGCGAAGTCCAGCGCCCCCTGCGAGATGCCAAGGGCCTGCGCCGCGATGCCGGGCCGCGTGCGGTCGAGCGTCATCAGCCCGATCTTGAAGCCGTCGCCCTCTTTCCCCAGCAGGTTCTCCGCGGGAATTACGCAGTCCTCGAAGACCAACTCGCCCGTTTGCGAGCCGCGGATGCCCATCTTGTGTTCGAGCTTGCCCACGTGGAAGCCAGGCGTCCCCTCCTCCACGACGAAACAGCTCGTGCCCTTCGTCCCTTTGTTGGGCTCCGTCACCGCAAAGACCGTGTTGACGTGCGCGATCCCCGCGTTCGTAATGAAGTGCTTGATGCCGTTCAGCACATAGGCGTCGCCGCGCCGCTCCGCCCGCGTCCGCATCGAGCCGGCGTCCGACCCCGATCCCGGTTCCGTCAGCGCATACGCCGCCAGCCACTCGCCGCTCGCCAGCCTCGGGATCCACTTCCGCTTCTGCTCGTCCGTCCCCGCCAGCAGAATCGGCAGCGAGCCGAGCTGCTGTACGCAGAGGATCAGCGATGTGGTCGCGTCCGCCTTCGCCAGCTCCTCGATGGTCTTGAGGATTGTCAGCTCGCTCGACCCCAGCCCGCCGTACTCCTCAGGAAAAGGCATCCCCAAGATGTCCTGCTTGGCGAGCAGTTCCTTCAAATCCCACGGGAACTCGCCCTTCTCATCTATCTCGGCGGCTCGCGGCGTCACCTGCTCGCGCGCCAGATCGCGGACCATCTCCAACAGCATCGCCTCTTCGCTGGATGCCTCAACCGCCATATTGAACGCTCCTTTGCGTCACGGCGCGTCGGTCAGAGGTTGGAGTCGTATGCCGGAAACGAAGAACGCCGCGCGCCTCCCGCCATTATATGGAGCGCCCCAATGCGAGGTCAAACGCGCGGCGCTCGCCACATGCTACTCGGCTCGACATGGCTAGTGCTAGCAGCGTTCTGTTGACATAGGACACGCTGCATGCTAGCGTTGATTCATCGCTGACTGGCGAGCGAACGGAACAGCTCCCAATGGAGGGCGCGCGATGAAGATCAATGGGGCCGACACGGCGTTCGTCCTGCTCAGCGCGGCGTTAGTCTTCCTCATGACCCTCGGCCTCGCCTTCTTCTACGGCGGCGTCGTGCGCCACAAGAACGTCCTCACCATCATGATGCAGAGCTTCATCTCGATGGGCGTCGTTACCGTCATCTGAGTCCTCGTCGGCTTCAGCCTCGCCTACAGCGGCGACGAAGCCGGCCTCATCGGCAACTTCAAGTGGCTCGGCCTCGGCGGCGTCGGCCTCGGCCCCAGCCCGACCTACGCCCCCACCGTCCCGTTCCTCGCCTTCTTCCTCTTCCAGCTCATGTTCGCCATCATCACCCCAGCCCTCGTCACCGGTGGCTTCGCCGACCGCGTCAGCTTCCGCGCCTACCTGCTCTTTCTCGTCCTCTGGAGCCTGCTCGTCTACATCCCCTTCGTCCACTGGATCTGGGGCGGCGGCTTCCTCGCCCAGTGGGGCGTCAAAGACTTCGCCGGCGGCATCGTCGTCCACCTCAGCGCCGGCATGGGCGCGCTCGCCTCTGTCTTCGTCATCGGGCGCCGCAATCTGGCGAAAGACGAGAACGCCGCCGGCCACAATATCCCCTTCGTCGCGCTCGGCGCCGGACTCCTCTGGTTCGGCTGGTTCGGCTTCAACGGGGGCAGCGCCCTCGCCGCCAACGGCTTCGCCGCCGTCATGCCTCGCGCGCTCGCTCGTCTTACGGCAGGTAATCGCGCAGGTCGGCCTCATACCGGCGCTGCTTCGCCTGACGCTCGCCTGCGCGACATAACCGTCTGCTCGTGTGCGATACTGCCCACCGCAGGGGGTAGGTGAGACGAGAGGACGAGCAGCATGGCGACTACGATGGAAAACCTGCAAAACTACGTCGAGGACGAGTTCGAGCGCGCGATGAAAGATTCCATCGGCGATGCTACGCTAGTCGAGCTTCTGACACCGATCAGGAGCCAACTGCACATCATCGCTGGCGCGCAAACGCTCGCCGATCAGAGGGCGGGCTGCCAGCAGTTGAGCGCGGCATTGCTGCTCATTCATCGCGATCTCTACTACCACAATGTGCGTGATAATGACACCGTGCGGTACGCAGATGTTCTCGACAAGATGCGTGCCGAGATCGCGGAATTCGGGTTTATGGGGTACTAACGCGCGGCGCACATCAGGCTACGGGTCGGCACTTTCGGTGCACGGAAGTTGGTTGCTTAGGGCGCACAGGTCTGTTGACGCAACACACGACACCGCAGGAGGGCGAAGCCGGCGCGGCCGTACATCTGACGCTTGAGCATCTTGAGGCGGTTCACCTGGCCCTCGACGGGGCCTTGATTCCACCGATAGCGCACAGCCGCCTGGACGGCAGCGTCGTCACGACGGAGCCCTTGGGCGAACCCGACCAGCTCGCTAATCCCAGACCGCTCGCACTGCTCTAACCAGGGATAGAAGCGGTCAAGAGCGTGTTGCGTCAGGATTGCCTGGAACGCGGTGACGAGGTGCAGCGCGTCCGCGATTTGCGGACAGAGACGCTTGAGCAGAGTGACGTAGGCGGCTTCTGGCTCTGAGAGGTTGTGTGCGGGTTTCATGAGCAGCCAGCGTGTTTTGTGCACGGAGTGGTAGACGATTTCCAGCTTGGCAGGCAGGGGGCAGCCTGCCGCTCCCTGGTTGGTGGACGGCGTCCGCCAGCCATTGACCAGACGGCGCACGTGCACATCGCTCGCTGGAAAGCCCGGCGCGCGGATCTCGTGCCACAATCTGCGCGCGTTGTGCTCTCCCGCATTCCATCGCTCCTGTAGGTAGGGCACATAGGGGTCAATGAGCCGTGGGCGAGGACGAGACACCCGTTCTGGAAAACAACTTGCCCGCAAATACTTCAGCACGGTGCCTCGCGCCATGCAGAGCTGGCAGGCAATCTGGCGGGAGGAGACGCCTTGTTGGAAGAGCGCCAGGACCTGCTCATAGCGTTCCCGCCGCGATTCCTGGCGCTCCCGCGTGCGCTGCTGTTCGCCTGGAGTACGTTTCGTCGTGCGCACGGGGGCGTCCTCCGGCGCGAGCAACCGCACGGCCTCGCGCAAGCGGGCATGGTGGCGCGTCAAGCAGCGCTCGAGCGCTTCGCCGGCGTTGGCGACGAGATGAAAGCGGTCGGCAACCTGTTCGGCGTGAGGAGCCGCGAAGGTCGCGGCGGCGGCGTAGTCACCTCCCCGGTCGCGGCTCACCATCTGCACCTCGGGATGGCGCTGCAACCAAAGCGCAAAGCGCATCTGCGAGCGGTCGGGCAGCAGGTCAATGACCTGGTGTTGTTCCAGGTCGACGAGCACCGTGCCATAGGTCCGTCCCCGTCGGAAGGCAAAGTCGTCGACGCCTAGCACCCGCACCGCTGGCGACGGAGGCTCCGGCCATGCACAAAGGAGACGGAGAATCGTGGGGTCTGAGACCCGGGTACCAAGTGTCTGGGCAAGGGCTTCGGCGCCACGCCCTCCAGCCAGGAGCCCAAGCGCTCGCAGCTGGTCTTGCATACGGATGGTTTTGCGTGCCCGGGGACGAACATAGGCGGGGAAGCGTTCGGCAAAGATTTGCTGTGGACACTGCGCATTACGACAGCGAAATTTGCGCACCTGCAACCGCACGGTGACGTGACGCGCCGCACACGACAGGTCAGCAATGGTACGGGTATAGGAGCTGTGGACATGGTCTGACGGCGTCTGGCAGCGAGGGCACGGACGAGCCTTACGAGAGGCAGTCGCCGCCTCGAAAACGACGGCATCAGGAAGGAGTGCGATCTGGAGCAGCCGCACTCCTTTCGGCAGGAGAAACAGGGTCGCAAGGTTCATGGCTAACTCGTGGCAGTGGATGGGGTTCACTCGTCTCCCCGGCACCATACCCGCTTGACGACTATCAGCCAGCACCGAAAGCGAGCGATTCGTCTCGGTGTGCGATGGTCCCAGGCGTGCGCCCCCCTCGCTGTACTCTGCGTCACGTTGGCAGCGTGCAGCCAGGGCTCGGTGGCGACACCGGGTGGATCGGCGTCGTCTCCGACAGCGACCTACGGCCCGTCCTGCGGCAACCTGAGTGCACCGCAAGGTACGCAGGCCGTGAGTAGCGCCGCAACTTCGCACGCACTGTCCTGTTTCGTTGCCGACTACATGGCCTGCACCCCGAGCGCGTTGGATTTCTTGGGGCAGGGCATCGGCCTCCGCCTCAGACCTACACCTTCGCGGTATGCCCACCTTCGGTGGCGGCTGTCTGCTCACCGACGACGCGCAGAGTATCAGGGGGCCTTACGGTTATCGCGGGCAGCATTTCACGTGTGCGGGCGTCGTTCAGCTCGGTGGCGGCCATGGACCAGGGTTGCGGCGCGGAGGGCAGCATCCCGATCCCCTCGAGCAGCACTGCGTTTCCAGTACTCGGAACGCCGACGGCGTAACGCGTTGACCCTAGAGCGTGTCGACGACCGAGACAACATTGAGAGCATGTTCACGCCTCCTGTCCTCCCCGTTGCCTCTTTGTAATCTAAGAGGGCTGTGTTACCCAGTTCGGCCCTCCGGTCGGCGGGGGCGTCGTGCCCCGCTGGCCGCACACTCGCTCATTGAACCGCGTGGCATAGCGCACTATGCTTGGTTCAATGGGGAGGTGTAATGCTATGTTTGGTCCTGCATCGCCCACTGACGCATCGCGCTCACGGTTGTCACGATCGCGCTCTTCGCGGCGCTCGTCTTCGCCGTCGCGCGGACCTTGTACACGCCGGGCACGAGCGCCTCCGCGGCCCGGACGCCCACGCGGCCCGCGGGCCATCCCGCCGGCGTGTACCGCTACTTCGCGGAACTCCCGGATACCAACCAACCGATACACCTAGGGCAGACGCTCACCGTGACGTGGCAGCCGCAATTCAACTCGAGCAGCCTGGCCATAGGCTCCGACTCAATCGTCTGCACCGTGGTCCTCCTCGGCCCATTCGCCAGCCGAGATGTCGCCCAGCAAGTCGCTGACGGCGTTCACGGCGGTGGGCCGGTCGAGGACCCCACGAGCGCCCTCCCCGTGGCGATCGTCGGGCCATCGCTGACCCTCGACGACCGTGTCGGCGTGGCGCAGTCGTCCGCTGTGACGCTGCCCGACGCGCTCGCACCCGGCTACTACGTGCTCGACGCCTTCGCGGAAGGTACCATCGGGTCCACCGCCTCCATCGAGGTGCTCCTGGTCCGAAGCCCTGATCCGCCCGAAGCGATCGGAAGACGCGGGTCGGGGTGGCTCCAGCCGGCGAACGCGGGCGTGTTTCGTCCTGCAGCCAGCAGATCGCCAGCGCGATGGCTCGTAGGTCGATCGTCACGTCCTTGTCGTAGCGGTTGCACCTGCCGTTCACCTGCCGATAGGCAAGGTAGCCCTGGTCGCGCCTGATGCGGCTGACAAGCTGGTGTGATCACCTGTTGGCGCGTCATGCCCGCCAGCAGCTAAAGCCCGGCAAAGTTAAGCAGCACGGCAAGGTAAGTGACGAGGCTACGACCCGGTTCGTGATCCGTAGCCCGCGATCCCGTCAAGCAAGAACGAGCCGATCCATGCCCAAAGCGGCTTTGCCGCCGCAGCACGATGCGCAAGAGCACCGCGCCTGGCAAGCGAAGCGGTCGTCGTCGTCGGTTAGGCCCTGGTCGCGCAAGGCTGTAGCGAGTTGACGATTGACACGAGCGGCCGCCTCGATCTCATGCCGTCGCAGGTAGTGGCAGCAGTCACAGACACGCGCAGTTGCCGACGCTCGGGCCTAGTCTACGTTGTCGAACGCGCCCGACTCATACAGACGCAGCGGACCTTGATAGGCCCAGATCATGAGCCGCAGCCGACTCTGCTCATCAGTCACCACGTCGCGCAACGCCTGCTGCGCCGCCTCTCGCTTCACTGGCTCTACGACCGCCAAGAACAACGGCGCGAACTGCTCCAAGCAGGCGTCAGGCTCGTCCATCAATGCCTACACGCGTTCGCGCGCAGCGCGGATCGTCGCCTCCCCTTGCTGTCGACCGGCGTGCTGGTGCGCCAGTGCGTCTCCGCCACATGCCGCGCGTGCTCGGCCTGTTAGTGGGGGTGGTCGTCGGCGGGGATTGGCTTCGTGCTCTACGGCATCGCGATGATGCGGTCGCGCCTCCTCCCTCGTGGCAATGGCTTGCCGTTGCTGCTCGGCGTTGCAAGCACCCTGCCATTGCTGATCGCCTTCGCCGCGGTGGTCATCGTGCCGGCCACGGATGGCGAAGGCACGATGAGGATATATGCCGGTCATGGCGTGCTCGGATCGGTGCTGGACACGATCCTGATCATCCTCTTCGGCCGCGCACTCCTGCAGGCAAGTCCCGTGGTAGCCCTGGCCTAACTGGGCGAACATGCCCCGACCCCGCGAGGTG
Organism: uncultured Chloroflexia bacterium; assembly: GCA_963841205.1. Lineage (GTDB taxonomy): Bacteria > Chloroflexota > Ktedonobacteria > Ktedonobacterales > JADMIN01 > CAWAWP01. Next base: position 356,569 of record CAWJCH010000015.1, read on the forward strand.
CGTCTGATCGTGCCGCTGGAGGCTATACAAGACCAGGCCGTCACGACGCGCTATGACGCGATAGCTGGCAGAGTGTGTCAACAATGCCGCGTCTAACTGCTGCCGTTGCGGGTGAAAGCAGACGATGCAGGTTCGTGGCATTGCTGACGCTCCCCTCGTTCTAGGCAACCTCGTCGAACGCGCCTTCTTGATACAGCGCCAGCACACTCCGGTGCGCGAACAGCAGGAATTCCATACGAAACTGCTCATTCGCGATGTTTCGCCGAAACTCCGCCAACGCAGCCGGACGCTCCTCGGGTGCGATGATCGGCAGCGCACACCACTCGAACAGTTCGGCGCACGCTTGTTGATCGCCACTCAGCCGGTAGAAGTTGTCCCGCGCCCTTCGCAGCGCAGCCTCAGCCGCTGGTGTCCGCGCACCCGTTTCTCTTGTCGTTCTCATTCGTCGCCCCCTCCCCTGCATCCTCACATCGCAGCCCGCCCGCTGCGCATAGTGCGCATAGTTACTTGCAGTGCTGACGCTTTGCCGTTTTACCCCCTCAGGGTCAAAAATCTATGCGCGACTATGCGCACTATGCGCCGTCCACTTGCTCTACGGTCGAGCTTCATCATGTTGCCGCTCTCTTCCGTTCCCTGTCACCACGCGCCAGCGCACCACATGCGTCCGCGGGTCTTTCTCCAAGCGCTCCAAGCGGTACTCTTCGGCGCCGAAGCGCGTGTCACGGTGCTGGTTAAGCGCGGTGCCGAGCTTCGTCCCGAACGCTGCCTTGTCCACACCCTCGGCCAGCACCGCCGGCAGTGCCTCGTACAGCGCTGGATTCGGTCGCCGGTCCATGGTGCGGTCGTAGCGAACCTCGGCGTGAACGTCTTTCGCCGTCACCGGTTCGTCCTCGAACCGCTCGTACCACGAGGACAGCAATGCCTCCCATTCGGTCGCCTCGGTATACTCGCTCTCCCACACTTCCTCAACATTGCCCAGGAAGTGCGGTCCCGCGCTGGGGTCGAGCAACACCGCGCGACCGACGATGCGCCGCCACTCCTCGAAACCGCCGATCACTGGCACAGTCGCGGGGAGCGGCAGGTCGCGCACGAGCGACGCCCGCGCGAGGGTCAGCAGCGCATGCACCAGGTCCGCGCGCTGCTCTCCTATCCAAGCCATCAAATCGGAATGCGCGAAGTCGCTCCGCGTCCACGGTCGCGCCATCTTGGCATCGAGTCGGATGCGAAACGTGCGACGCGGCAAGTCCCCACCAACGCGAATGTTGTTGCCCGTCGCCACCCAGATGCCGTTGCTGGCGACGCTGACCTCACGGTTTTTGCCCAGCATCCGATCGTTCCAGATGCGCGAGGTGAGCGCGGAACTCAATGCGCCCGATTCCAGCATGCGCGTGACGTTATCGATCACGTTGAACGGGTGGCCCGCGAGCAACGTGGTCGTGATCTTCTTGCGCCACTCCGCGTCGCTCTCGGCCTCGGTCATCGTCCCGCGACTGTGCCCGACGGTGATCGTCACGATGCCCTCGGTCAGCAGCCTCTTGCCCGTCCCGGCGCGTGGCTCGTCGATCAGCGCGAGCGGGACCTGCCCATCAATCGCGGCGCGGAGCACTGGCGTCAGTAGGAGTCCGAGCGCGTTGGCCCGGTCCGCGAGACCGGCATACGGGAACTGTCCGATAGCGTCCCAGACGAGGCGGAGCTCGCGCGCCACGTCGTCATCCGTTGGCTGCTCCGCGACCTTGGGAACCGCAGCGGCGCCGGGCACCTTGCGGTAGAGCAGGTGCGTCTTGGCGTCGTAGCCTTCCTTGTCGAGCACGCTCCCGTCCGCGCGCAAGACCGCCACCTCGGTGATGCCTTTCAGCGCGGGCACGCCGTCGTAATGAGGAGCTTCCAACACCGCGCCGACCACCGCATCGGGTGGGTAGGCGGCGGCTACCCCTCTGGACTTGATCAAGCCCGCCACCCGCGCGATCTCGCGTCTCAGCCCCGCGTGCTGCACCAGCGCGATGGATGGGCGCTGGTCCTCATCGATCTGCACCTGCACGAGCCTGCCACCACGCACGTAGACATGCGGCTCATACCCACGCGCAGGATCATTGGCCTTCGCCAGCGCGTCCAGCACCTTGCCGACGAGCGTATTGAGATCCTCGCTGGCCGCAAAGTCTTGGCGCTCGTGATAAATCCCGTTCGGCGGCTCACGCGGCGGGGTGTCTTTGACGCTCGCGAATGTACCAAGGGCTTCCGCTGCGGCATAGGGATGGTCAGCCACGGACTGCCTCCACTTCCCGCTGGTACTGCAGCATCGCGCGTCGCCCAGCCTCGTCGGACACCCGCAGGTCGCGCAGCTGACAGGCGAGCCACAGCCCAGAATTGTGGCGCCCGCCGTCTTGCCCGTTCGCGCTCGCTGGACCGCCCGCGCCACAAATCGCTTCGCCACCCGCGCCGGGCGCGAAGTGCTCGGGGAGACAACGGATCGACGACCTGCGGTTCATCCCCCGTCTGCACCATGCGCGGTACCGTCAGCGTTGCGAGCACCGCATCGGCGAGCGCAGCCGGTGGCAGCGTCCAGGGATCATGCTCAGGGAGCCACGTAATGGCCCTTTGGCCGTCTCGCTCGGTGCCACCGCGACCACACGGCCATCCGCCAGCAACTCAATACCGGGTGTCAGATAGGCGGGTACACTGGCGACCTTCACGCCGTCCGGCAGCGCCGCGTACACATGCAGTCCGCCGCCGCCGGTTCGCTCCATGCAGGTCTCCGTGGACCAACCTTCCGCAACGAGCAACGCCAGTCGCGCGATCTGCCGTGGGCGCTCGGTTTCTCGGCGATGTTCTCCGCCTTGACCGTGATCGCCTTCTTCGCGCTGCCATTCGCCGATGCACTCATTGTCAATTTCAGCGCCGTGCAGATCACGCAAATCGCGTCGAGCACTCAATACCTGTGGTTCACCTCCGGTGCCGCGATCCTCGCACTCCTGTGGAGCCTCGCCGCGCTCGCCGCACAGGCGGGGAATTCGCCCGTGCGCCAGTGGTCTGGCCTCGCCATCCTCTTTCTCTCGATCATTTCTGCGGCCCCGCTCGTCCTCGTCTATGCCTACCTGGCAAGCCTGCCCGTAAGCGACAGCTCAGTCCTCAGCAACACGGGCGGATCGCCCACGCTCTTGCTTGGCGCAGGCTTCTGGCTATGCGGCGTCGGGGCGCTGGGAGCTATGGTGAGCGGCGTCGCAGCGACGTTTGGCACGTAAACGAAGCGATGACGCGGCTGCCATCCTGCTTAGGGCACTAGTCCTGTATCACGTCCAGCATCCAGAGCGGCGGGCGCTGCGCCACGTCCAAATACAGCTCGAACACCTGAGGGTCGCGCGTGGCGACGCGGTAGTAGTAGCGATTGCTGCGCCCGCGCTCCGCCGTCTGCTCCCACCAGCGATCTTGCAGGTGCCACTTGCCGATGACGCGCACGCGGTAGGTAACGCCCATCCAGGTAAAGGCGCGCGGCGTATGGTCGGGGTCTTCCTCGACGGGTACGGGCCTATGGGGTCGCCGTGCCATGTGGCGCCCTCACTAGCCAGAACATGTATTCTTTCCAGAGAAGCACATACCCAACGGGGCGCAAAGTCGGGACGCCAAGCAGCCCCCACTCAGCGTGACGCCCGGTTCGGCGCGCGGGCCCGACGAAGTGGTGCTCGACGGCGTGCAGTTCGGCTGCCTCATCAGTCGCGCCGCCAAGTCGTACGCCAACAGGGGCGAATGGATCCTCTCGCGTGTCCGGGCGAGGCGCTCCTACGGCTGGAAGCCGTGGAGCGGGAACAAGTCATCGAGTTTGGCGAACTGGTACGCGAGCGGAGGAGGCAGCGCGGGTTGCCCCTGCCCGTCGCCGAGAAGATCCTGCCCTTCCGCGAACCGCCCGGTGACGACGATTCGACGAGTCCCGTTGGCGAGGGGGACGTCACGATGCCGTCGCGGGCGGAGGCGGCGCAGGCCCGCGCGACCGACGCCTGGTCGCGCCTGGACGCCGCCGCATTGGCGGGGCATCCCCTGCGGGAACTCGACGGGCTGGAGGAGATCTACCACGCGGAGATGGAGGCGTATCGCGCCGCCTCGTATGGGCCGTCCGGGCGCGGAGATGCCCCGCGGGACGGGGTCTCCTAGGCACGCGTGCGCTGGGGAGGCTACCATGGAGCGCGTCGAGCTCCGGGGTGGGTCAGGCGATGCACCCGGCCTCTGTGGCGAGGCCGCATGGTCGCTTCCAAGAGTTCCGCGCGCAGGGGCACCAGAGCTAGGCCGAGTACTTCGGGCGGGTGAGTTAAGCCACGATCAGGTAGACGTGCGGTCGGGCGGCGTCCACGAGCACGGTGACGGGCTCGCCGCGTCGGCCGAGCGATCGCGCGCCGCGCTGTCTGTACGTCGTGAGCCCGCCGCTCACCGGGTCGACGCCGGAGGCCGAGGTGACGTAGACGCGCCCACCCCTCGCGGTGCGCACCTCGGTGATGGTCGCCTGCACCCGCAGGCCATTGTGCAGCAACTCGCCGCGCGCCTGTGGACTCGCTGGTCCAACCGGACTTCCCCCGCGCAGGCGGGGCACGACCAGCTGCGCCGCGACGACGAGCAGCAGCAGGACCGCCGCAAGTCCTGCGGCCAGCAGCATCGGAGCAATGAACATCGTCGTGACCTCTCGTGTTCAGCGTGCAGCATCGTGGCCCCTGGCCAGGGGCCATGCCGTCGACGCCCGCCTAGGCAAGCTAGCTGGTCATCACTGTGGCCCAGCGGTCCACGCCACTGCGGGAGACCGTCACGCGGGGCTGCTCGACGATCGTCGGCCCGAAGGCGTCGAAGTGGTAGATCATCGCTCGGCCGACCCCCTCCGTCACGAGGAGGCGCACCCAGGCCTCCTCATCGCCGAAGCGCGCGCGGATGAATGCAGCGGCTGCTTTGGTGGCGAGTTCGCGCTCTTCCGCCCGCGCCTGACCCTCACTGCTGCTCATGTTGTACTTTCCTCCTCTGGAGCGGACCCCCTCTGGAGCGGACACGGAGTAAACGCATCGACGGTCGTGAGCGCCGCCCACGGGGAAACCCGGGACGCCAACCCATCGTGGCGGCGCACGTCAATAGCCAAGCATACGATCGAACGCCTTGTCCAAGGTGCTCGCCTGCTCGGGTCGCTTCTGCGAGGCCTCGAAGGCGCGCAGGTGACCATAGCCGGGCACTTCGCGGTGGCTGATCGATCGGCCGAGGGTGCCGTAGTTGATCGAGCAGGTCCTGGTGCCATTGAGCAGCACGCTCCACTCGATCCAGGCGGGATCGCGGAGCACGCCCGGCGACTCGACGTGCATGTTGGCGAGCAGCGCCACGGACTCCCATTGCGAGGGCCGATAGGCGCCGGGCGCGTCGGAGTGGACGTAGAATCCCGTGCCGAGATCGACCACTTCTTGCATACAGTCTTGTACCGTCGTCATGGGTGGCTCCTTCTGACTTCTCTCGTGGTGCTGGTCAGGAAGTGGCGTTCCTGGCCGTGCTGGGTTACTTGTGGGTTACTGCTGAAGGCGTTTGAGAGCGCTCCGTATAGGCCACACAGCGCACTCACTCGGTGGGATCGCCCACATCAGAGGAAGCCGCACGGTCAAGGCGTGCCGCCTGCATGGCGGGGGAGACGCGGTAGACGTCGCGCGCGAGGCCGGTGGCCTCGAAGAGGCGGATGGTGTAGCCGGCGAGGTCGAACTGCCACCAGCGCAGCCCATGGAAGGCCGAGCGCGGGAAGGCGTGGTGGTTGTTGTGCCAGCCCTCGCCGAAGCCGAGCAGGCCGACGATCCATTCGTTGCGGCTGCGATCGTTGGTCTCGAAGGCGCGCGTGCCGAAGGTGTGGCAGACGGAGTTGACGCTCCAGGTGACGTGGTGGGTGAGGAATTGGCGCACGAGGCCGCCCCAGAGCAGGCCCGTCAGCGCGCCCGCGAGGCCGCCGAGGAGGCCGCCGATGACGGTGGGGATCGCCAACGAGAGCACGACCCAGAGCAGGTGGGTGCGGCTGACGAACAGGACGATGCGGTCGTGCAGCAGGTGCTTCACGTAGCGCTGCGGCGCGGCGTCGGTCTCGGCGAAGATCCAGCCGAGGTGGGCGTGGAGGAAGCCGTCGACCGGGCTGTGGGGGTCGCCGGGGCGGTCGGCCAGCGCGTGGTGCTTGGTGTGCGTCGCGGCCCACTGCAGGGCGTCGCCCTCCAGCGCCATCGAGCCGAGGATCAGCAGGATCGTCTTGACGACGGGGTGGGGCACGAAGCTGCGGTGCGTGAGCATGCGGTGGTAGCCGACGGTGACGCCGAGCGCCACGAAGCTGTAGAGCACCGCCAGCAGGATCAGGTCGCGCCAGGAGACGGCGCGCTGCCAGAGCAGCCAGATGGCGAGTCCGGTGGCGGCGAGCGGGATGATCACCACCGCGAGCACGATCGCCCGGTAGAGCAGGCGCGCGATGGCTTGACGAGCCGAGCGCACGGGCGCGAGGGCCGCCTGCAAGGCTGCGGCGGGAGTGACGGGGTGTGCGGGTGGTTGTGTGAACACGAGGCACCTGATTTCCACGGAAGGTAGCGATGCGCGAGAGCACGGCAAGTGCCGCGCCCTCGCGCGGCTAGAAGGCCGGAGCGTATCCGGGCCGGACGACTGCCACATCGCCCATGACGCGGCGGGCGGCGGACGCGACGACGGCCAGCAGGTCGTCGCTGTCGAACGGCTCGGCGACGACCGGCACCCCCAGGGCGAGCGCCAGTCCCAAGGCGGGACCGAGGGTACGGACCGGATTGGTCGAGAGCAGCACGAGGACCCGTCGCCGGGTGGACGCTGCGGAACGCTCGAGGAAGCGCCGGAATGCACGCTGGAGCAGCGCCACATCCCGCGGACGTGGCAAGCTTACGTCGAGCAGGATCACGAGCGTGTTCGGGTGGCTGCGCAGATAGCTTCGGGCGTCTCGCCAGGTCTGCGCATCGGAGGCGGTGTACCCGGCATCCTCTAGTAAGACCCGGAGGGAGAGGCGGATGGCTTCATCGGCCTCGATGATGAGCGCATCCGGCAGGGTCACTGGCGTGCGGTATTGTGGGGGCATGAGGCCCCGCCTTCCCGCGAGAGGGGTGGCACAAAAATGGCCATGCACACCCGCTTCGTCTGGTAGAAGCAGGTACACATGACCGGTGAACGGTGCAGTTGTACACGACTGACGCCCAGTGCCACGACAACCCGGAATGTGGGCTATACTTGCGGCAGGCCGCCCCTGCTGATATCAGGGGTGCGTTTAGTGGGTGTCAGGTGTTTATCGCACCTGGCGCTCACGACCCATTTGAGTGGGCTTTCGCTCTCGCAAGTATAGCACACGCAAGCGCACGCCATGTCAACCGCCCCCGCAGGCGTGCCCGCCTCCCCTCCTGCACGCCTCTCCCGGCGCTCCTCTCCCGGCGCTCCTCTCGCCCAATGCTCGACGGTCGAGCGGCGTCCAAAAGGGTGACCAGCTCACCGGATGAGAGGTATCGATCTCGCTCGACCTACCTCGACCAGAGCGCGCCTCCGGCCCTCGATCGGGCGTCCGAGCTCAACAAATAGTGGATCGATTTCATCGAAAGTATATTGATGCGCTTGGTTACTTGACCTATGATGGAATACGTGGGCTACTCATCGGGCTCCCGCAAGAGTCATGGCGCGCCACATTGAAGGCGCCTTGTGACCGCGATGCCGGAACAGAAATGAGCCCACCATGCAGTATACACACGTCGCCGCCATCACGACCAAGCCCGGACAACTTCGCGACTTCCTGCGCAAAGTAGAGGAAGAACTGCTGCCAACCTACCGCGCCCTCCCGGGATTCGTCGCCTATTCGGTCTCCAAAACTGGCGAGTCTACGGGCATCGCCTTCGGCGTGTGGGAGACTCGCGCGCAGGCTGAAGAGTCGATCAAGACGAGCGATCGGTGGATGAAGGATGGCGCCGGCACGTTGATCGATTCCGTCCACAACAATGCCGGCGACTTGAAATTCCTTGCCCTCACCGATAACCTCCGGGCTTACGCATCTCCTGCAGCTCCCCTCGGGATGCCTGCCTAGCGCGGCGACCCGCCGGGCTGCGCAAGAGCGTCGGCCTGGCCCGGCGGGTTGCATACGTCCATCCCCTCCGCAACGTTGCGGAGGGGATGCGCGTATGCAATGTCAACTCGGTCGCGAGGCTCTGCCGATCCTGACCTTGCGAGGCGTTCTCCATCAACTGAGGGGCGTTCAGATGGCACTGCTGGGTGAAGGACGACGCATCACGCCAGACTAGGTCATTCCTGGCCCGATTCCAGTGTCTGCGGTCACGCCAGAGGCCATTGACTGGCGCGACCCCCTGCGAGCATCGTGTCCGGTTCCTGCAACCCTGGTCGAGGGACAGCCGCACATGTGTCATGGTAGCCTGGTCGACCGTCAGCATGGCCACGCTCGACTCCCCCTGACGTCGCGTCGCGAGCGCCGCGAGCACCAGCCTGCATGGCGGGTCGGGTTGCCGCAGTGCCGACACGCTGCGGTGCTCCTCGCTTCTGCGCGTGAATCTGCCGCCTCATACCCCTTTCGCTTACGGTCGGTTGTACTTGGTCAACGTACTATTACCCATTGCCCGTACTCATTGCGTGACCTCCCAGAGATGCAGGCACCCCAGATTCACCGCGCCTTGCCACGAACATGCCGCAATCTTCAAAGCCGCTAGCTGCTTGCATTCAGCGGTATCTGCGGCAGGCCGCTTGACATCCCGCCAAGCGGGTGGTATACCTCCTGCGACGAAGAAGCTGCCGCCATAACGCTCCTTGGATGTAGAGCCGTTCCCCTGGCGCGTATCCCTCTTCCGAACCCCCTCACGAAGCCTTGGGACGTCCAGACTGCTGGTGCAGCCGCTCTCTATTCCATCGCGGCCAACCCTTGTGATCCTTTGTGATCCCGACGTTGCATCTGAGAGCACAACGCGAGCCGTCACTCAGAATCGCCGTGAGCGATTCCCGACACGAGCAAGCTCTTTCCTCCTCCCGACGAGATATGTTCCGTCGCTTCCTTCGGCGTCGCCCTCAGCAAACGCGAACGTCCGCCGCAAGTGATCGCGCGGATTTCGCCAGATCAGCACGGCTTGCCTATCCTAACCTGCCTGCGTCCACACGCGGTGTCCCCGGGAAGCGCGTGCCTCCGATGCGGACAATTTCATTCATCCCTGCGACGGCACGCCGAGGCGTGTGCCCGCACGATTGAGGAGCATCATCATGGTTCTCGGAACGGTCACGCTGTCCTTTAACGACCTCGCGCTGCAGATTATTGTTGGCGCCATCGTCGCCGCACTCACGGGCCGTGCCATGCGTGGCGCGGGCTTCGGCCTGTTGGGCGATCTGCTGTTCGGGGTGATCGGCGCCATCGGCGCCAACTTCCTCGTCAGCACCTTCAACCTGTTCAACTCAGGTCATTATGGCCTCGTGGGCGAGCTGATCGTTGCGGCCATCGGCGCCATCCTGCTCGTCGTCATCGTGCGCCTCTTCACCAGCCGCCGCTCCACCAGCGCCGCGTAGCGTTGTGAGTTCGTGCTGAGGATGCCGACCAGGGTGGTGCATGACAGCGTCGTCCTCATCCTGGCTGGCATCTCTCAGCAGCACATGTCCCGATAGAGTCATGAAGCCATTCGCTTCAGGAGCTACCCCATGCAGCCCATACCGACCATCACCCCTACCCAACCCTCACCGGTTAGCGAGATCATGTGGCCCAAAGCGTCAGTCCAGCCCCTCGAACCCGCGGTGCAGGACGCGCAGGTCCGGCCGGTCGCCCCAATTCAGCCACCCCGGCCACCTGAGCAGGCGCCGTCATCCTCGCCGCCGACCAATACCTACTACGTGGAGGCTTCCGCGGGCCAGCAGCGCGCACGTTCGGCCACCGCGACCTCGGCCACCTATCGAGCCGCCCAGATCGTCTACCTGATCTTGGGCATCGTCGAGGCGCTGGTGATCGCTCGCGTGGCGCTGAAGCTGCTGGCCGCCAACGCCGACGTCGGCTTCGTGCGCGTCGTCTACGGGGTGTCCGCCGCCCTGGTGGCGCCGTTCCAGGGCATTTTCCCCACGCCAGCGGGCAACGGCAGCGTCGTGGAACTCTCCTCGCTGGTGGCCATCGCCGTCTACGCCGCGGCCGCTTGGGCGATCGTGCGCGTCGTCTCCATCCTGGGTCGGCAACAGCTCCCCACTACCGCCAGGTAACGGATCTCGACTGGGGTGCACGAGGCACACAGGCGCAATTCAGCATGCCCGCGTGACCCATGGCCAGTGCACCCTGCTCTGTTTGCGCAGCAAGCGCCCACTGGCCAGGTGAATTGCTTTGCATCCCACCGACTTCACCACAGTCTAGAGTGGGAGATCCTCTGCGAAGTTCGCCAGGTGTGAAGCCTGGCAGGCGCCGACAGAAGGAAGGGACTCTCATGGATACCACGATTGGCAAACGGTCGGACGCCCGACATGTCGGGCGTCGGCGCTTGCTGGCCGCGTCTGCGGCGGTCGGCGTCTGCGGCGTCGGTGCGCTGGCCGTGCCGCACCTCGTGCCGCTCGCTCAGCAAGAGCTCAAGACGCTGGCGCTCGGCGAGCTCAAGAATGTCGAGGGCGTCTCGCTGGATGCCGCGATCGCGGCGGCCGAGATCACGCGCCTCGCCGTCAAGGTCATCGTGTTGCCGGTGGCGCAGCTCATCGCCTTTCTAGGCGCCGGCTCGCTCGGCCTCCTGGTGGACGCGCTGGAAGCTGCCCACAATACCCTTAGCTTCTTGCACCTCTCCACGACCGTCATCGACGCGCTCGCGACCGTCGTGCGTTCGTGGCAGAACGATCTCTCGTCGCTGCCCATCGGCCTCGCCTCGTATGCGAATGCCGACATCAACAGCGCCGAGGCCTATTTGAAGGCTTTGCGGAAGATGATCTCTGACACTCCCCAGGCGTAAACGCCGGGGATGCTCAGGCTACGTATGGGGTACCCCATGGGTACCCCACTGCGTTAGCGCCTGACGGGCCTGCCCGGCCCGATTGTACGGAGTGGCGTCCGAAGAGGCCACGTTGCTCGGCCGTACAGGGCACTCGTCTACCGAACGGGTAGAGCAACGGCCATTGGACCGGACTGGCTTTCATCCCCCTGCCTCGAGGCAGGGGGCCTCAGCCAGGATTTTGCTAGTCGTGTTCGTCTCGCGGCGTGCCCGGTGACCGTTCACTCGTCTCGCCCTGAGACGGCGCGCAGCACAGCCTCCATGTCCACGCCCTCAAGAAGTGGTCAAGAGCGAAGCCCGATCGAGACAGGAGCGATGCCATGGCGCTGGTTACCTCGCGAAAATCGACACCATTTCCTGTTGAATCCGTTGCTCCTACGTCACTTCCCGACGGCGCCCGCCCGCAGCCGATGGAGATGGTGCGACATCCGATCAAGACGGTACGCTTTGTGGATGCGCTGCGCCGAGATCCACGCATTTCACCGATGCGCAATTTGCTGTACATCGCACCGCTTCTCATCCTCCTGATCGCCTTGTTGCTGCCCGAAGGCGTCGTCGCCGCTGGCGTGGCGCTGCTCGTGCCGCTGGTGGGGCCGCTCGTCAACGTGCCCGCGGATGCCGTGCTTGACTGGTTCGTCTTTGGGCTGGCCGCCTATGCGCTGCTGGGTGTCCTACCGAGTCGCATCGTGGCGGAGCATCACGCCCGGGTGTTTCGTCCGGCACATGCGGGGCGCGGGTAGTGCATCCGCAAGACATGCTGCCTGCTGAGTGGCCCAGCTTTCCATGGGCTGGAGTGGGGAGGAGAGGATGGAGAGCGAAATTGTGCGTACTGTCCCCATCGAAATGGGCGCGGCGTCGCTCGACACGCCAGATCAGATGCTCGTAGATCTCTCCGGTTCAGACACCGCGACGGCAGGGCGTCCGTCCTCCGCGCCCACGGAGGCGAGCGGTTCGTGGCTGCAGAGCCTTGGTGGCTTCTGGATGAAGGTGAATAACGACTGGATCTTCAACCTCGCCGGCCTGCTTGCCTACAACTTCCTCATGGCGGTGTTCCCGGTGCTCCTGCTCCTACTGGCCGCCTGCGGCATCGTCCTCCAAGTGATCTCACCGGGCGCCGAGGGCGAGCTGCAGCGTGCCATGGCGGCGGTGCTGCCGGGGGATACCGGCAGTATATTGGTAGCGAGCGTAGCCGCACACCTCAAGAAGAGCGTGGGATTGCTGCTCGTGATTGGCATCGTCACCGCGTTTCTCGCCGGCTCGCGGCTCTTCGTCACGCTTGAGGGTTGCTTCGGCATCGTCTTCCGGCTGCGCGGGCGCGATCTCCTGCGCCAGAACCGCATGGCCTTCGGCATGCTGCTGCTCTTCCTGCTGATCGTGCCCCTGGTCTTTTTGATCTCGATCGTGCCGGCGGGTCTCGTGACGTTGATCGATCCACACGGGCAGAGTCCCCTCGGTGGACTACTCGGCGGTGGCGCTCGCCTGATCATTTTGTTTGCCGCGTCATTGCTCTTCTTCGGCGCCATCTATGCCTTCGTGCCGAACCGGCGCCCGCGGTGGCATACCTGGGGCAAGAACTGGCACGGGGCCGTCGTGGCGGCGGTGCTGTTGGTGCTCTACGAGCTGCTCTTCCGGTTCTACCAAGCGTATCTGCTGCATGCCGACAACTACGGATCGGTCGCCGCTTTCGCCATCGTGATCCTGCTGTTCCTCTACTATGTGGCGTTCATCCTCCTGCTGGGCGCCGAGATCAATTCGTGGGTGGCGGGGCAGCGCGAGACCGCGGCGGACCTGCCCGGCATGCTGCACGCGGTGCAGGTGCATCGCACGCTGCGCGGGGCGGCGGGGCCAACCGCCGGGATGCCGAGCGAGGAGATGCAGCGTCACAGCCGCGCATGGCCGATCCGCTACGTCGAGGCTGTGCTGCGGCGCGCGCGGGGGGGGCATCCGCTCAACGTACGTCTGCCACGCCATCGGCCCTCGCCCGCTCTGGAGCAGGAGCGCCAAGAGAGTGACGTTCAAGAGAGTGACGACCGCGCATGACGCTCGATATGCTTCCCGCTCCCACCAGATTCGACGCCAATGGACGCAACGGCCTCCTCGCCGCGCCTCCACTCAGCACCTGGGCACATCGACGCGATGTGACGATCACGATAGTGCTCTGGGTGCTGCTGGCCGTCGCCGCCGTCTGGGCGCTCTCGTACGTCATTGGGCCGCTGCTCATCGTCGTGCTGGACACGTTGCTGGCCCATGCAGTGGCTCTTGTGCCCAGATGATGGCAGCTCTTAACAGTCTACTTCGGCTACCGCTACTCCTCGGCGCGCCGCGCCTGCTGGCGAGCGCGATGCGCCCCACGCCACAGACAGAAGCCGGCGCCCAAGCTGCCTCCCACCATGAGGGCGCCAAGCACCAGCAACCAGGTGGGCACCACCGCACGTGCCGCAGCCAGCGGCGCCAATACGCGCGATCCTTGCCACACCACAAGCACGCCGAGCCAGAAGTAGCCTAGCGACCAAAACAGTGAGGCAACGGCAACGGTGGGGGCAAAGATCCGCTACGGAGTGCCGCCGGGCCCCACTTGCACGGTGGCCGGGATGCCTATGCCAGGTATGAAGCGACCTACTCCACTCCGACGGAGAGCGGAAGACTTTCCCTCATGCCTCACGCGTTGCCATCTCTGTTCGCCTTCCTCAATTAAGAAGATGCACCCAGGCAGGTCACCCCTAGGCACCCACTTTTCCGCTGGCAGACTCTCCCGAGTCAAGGTCCACGTCACCTAAGCTCGACCATCCTCCCAAGGTCAGGTCGTGGATTTCCTGTTGGGTTCGGTTCAGATAAACACCATCTGCATCGCTGCGCTCGACGGCGCTGACCGGAATGGCAACATCATGTTTGAACAGTCGCCCTTTTGTCATCATGAGAGAGTTCTCCAGCACACCGTCTGTGCTCACTTCTCCAAGGTGCTCGCCGTTTTTATCGTAGATTGGCATCCCCTCTGGGAAATCGGGTGACAGGTGCGCCGAATCATTGGTGTTCATAGTAATTTCTCCTCTACGATCGCGCGCCATCCCATATGACTTCCTGTCACGGACTTTACACCGCATGCCACATGCCACACGGGTACATGATGACCTGCCCCGGAAGGGGACTCTTCCTTACTTTTGGTGAAGACTGCTTGGCGGAGCTGTGGCACTGCCTGTGATCGAAGGCACATCTAAGCAAAAATGCTTGCTTTCGGTGCGAGGTAAGGCATCGTCCCACTGTGCAGCAACCGAGCTTCATCAAAAGTGCGGAAAGGCCCCCTTGCGCGGGCAAGCCAAACCGTCCACCGCTTTGGCCAACGCATCTCGGGATGACCTTCTCGCTCGGCGGGAACGTCTCGATGGTGCTCTACGACAAGCCCCTGCAGGCCCGGCTACGCGGCAAGCGGCACATTGAGCCGATCTGGGCCGCCGCGGGCTGGCAGGCAGGCAGGCCCGTCACGCGTCACGAGGCGCGATTGCGACGCCCCGCCGTGCGGGAGTTGGGGCTGCCGCACGACCTGCGGCCGTGCCTGGATGATCCGTCGAAATTCCTCGCCCGCCAGAAGGACGTCTTCGCCGCGGTCGTCGGCCGCGCCGAGCCCTGCCCCGACGCGGTGGACGTCGCCTGGATCCGCAAGCTGGTCCCCGAGGAGAGCGACTCGCGCCGCTCGTGCTGGCCGACCGACCCCGTCTGGCAGGTCGTCCAATCCGCCACCTTCGCCGACGCACCCGCCGAGGCCCGTCGACTGATCCAGCGCGAGCAGTGCGGGCATGACGTGAAGGTGGTGGACCATGGCCAGTACGGCTACCTCGCCAGCTGGACGGCGATCCTGCATCCGGACGGCGGGCAGTGGACCCTCCCGCGCGCGCTCGGCGAAGCGCTCCCTAATCTAGAGGCCGTCGAGCGGGAGCAGGGCAAGGAGTTCGGCGAGTTGGTGCGCGAGCGGCGGCGCCAGCGCGAGTTGCCGCTGCCTATCGCCGATAAGGTGCTCCCCTTCCGCCCGAGTCAGCGTAATGAGGTGAAATCCGATCCATATGTGGAGTACAGCGCCAGGTTTGGCGATCCGAGTGAGCACGGCCTGCAACGTACTGCTCCCTCCCCAATTTTTTGGTCTACCCGATACGCTAGGATGTGGAGCAAGCGAGGGGAGGACCAGATGCGCAAGACCGCGTTCACGGAGGAGCAAGTGGCGCACGCGCTCGGCCTGCGGGCGGTCGGCTCGACGTCGTTGGATGACGAGGAGGTCGAGTTCTTTTCGGCACACGCCGCAGGCAAGCGCTACATGTTCGTGACTGTGTTCGGCAGGCGACGGGCAGTGGCGTCGTAACTCGCAGGAGCGGCAGCCTAGACCGGTGGGATAGAAGTCTTTCCGCTTCCTGCAGTATACAAAATCACTGGACCTCGCCGATCTATGTCTGCAGAGTCTGACACCGCGGGCACCTCATGACAACGCGTCGTATCGGTGACTCGTACATACTACAGTAGGAATGAGTGGCCGCTGGCGAGTGGTTGCTTATCTTCCCACCCCCTTCCGCCGCGCGATCCTGCGATCGGCAGACGTCCCGCAATCCGCGGCGTCCACCGGGTGAGTCGTGCCCGTAGCCTTCCAGGCCTAGGGCGCTTGCCGCTGGCGGCTATGCGCCGCGCAGCGCCGGATTGCGGGGTGAACCATGGCGATTCCCGGGCCACTGCTGGCGGCGCTGGCCGATCCCAATGTGACCTACCTCCTCTTCATCCTGGGGATCGTCGGCCTCGTCGCGGAGGCGCATCATCCGGGCACGCTCGTGCCGGGCATCGGTGGGGTGATCGCGCTGGTGCTCGCGATCGTCGGCTTCGGTGAGCTGGGCATCAACCCGATTGGCCTGGCGCTCCTCGTGCTCGCGACGGGACTCTTCGTCGCCGAGGCGCATGCCCCGCGCTTCGGCCTACTCGCTTTGGGTGGCCTACTGGCTTTCGTCGTGGGATCGTGGTTCCTCTTCGTGCCGCTCACCGGTACCGCTACGGCGGCGGCTGGGAGCCACGTGAGCCCGTGGCTGATCGTTCTCGGTGCGCTCGTGCTTGGCGGCTACGCCTTGGTCGTGGTGCGCGCCGTGCTGCGCGCGCGACGCCTGCGGCCGGTCACCGGCACCGCGGCGTTGCTCGGGCGCGACGGGCTGGCAACCTCAGTCCTCGCGCCACGTGGGATCGTGCGCGTCGGCGGCGAAGACTGGAGCGCCGTCGCGGAGTTCGCGCCGATCGAGGCGGGCGAGGCCGTGGAGGTAATCGCGGTGGAGGGGCTCACCCTGCATGTCCACCGACCCCACGAATGGGGAGCGCCGCCGGAGGTGATCTCGCGCTGAGGAATGCACAGGCGGACGTACCCGTCCGCGAGAGGTGTCGTCATGTCGCCAATAGGTATCGTGCTGGCAATCCTTGTCCTCGTCGTGGCCGTCGCCCTGGCTGGCCTGGCGATCCGCATCGTGCCCGAGTATCAGCGCCTGGTCGTGCTGCGGCTTGGCCGGCTCGTCGGGGTGCGGGGCCCCGGTCTCGTCCCGCTCATCCCGTTCGTCGATCGCGGCATCCGCACCGATCTGCGCGAGCGCGTCTTCGACGTCGCACCGCAGGCGTGCATCACCCAAGACAACGCCGCGCTCGCGATCGACTTTCTGATCTACTCCAAGATCGTTGACCCCGCGGCGAGCGTCGTCAACGTCCAGCAATACGAGGGCGCCTCACGCGGCATCGCGATCACCACCCTGCGCGCGGTGATCGGCGACATGTTGCTCGACTCGGTACTCTCGCGTCGCGAGGATATCAATGCTACGCTGCGCGGAAAGCTCGACGAGGTCACCGAGCGCTGGGGCATCAAGGTGACGGCCGTCGAGATCCGCGAGATCACGGCCGCGCGCGAGATCCAGGAGGCGATGACCCGGCAGATGTCGGCCGAGCGCAGCCGCCGTGCCGTGATCATCGAGGCCGACGGCCAGCGCGACGCCGCGGTGCGGGTCGCCGACGGTCAGAAGCAGGCGGCCATCCTCGAGGCGGAGGGGGCGCGCCAGGCGGCCATCCTGCGAGCGGAGGGGTTCGCGCAGGCCTTGGCGCAGATCGCCACCGTCGCGCAACACCTCGACAGTCAGACGATGAGCCTGCAATACCTGGAGGCGCTCAAGGCGCTCGGGGCCTCCCCGTCCACCAAGCTGGTGGTGCCAGCAGAGTTCACCAGTCTGCTCCGGCCGCTGATCGAACACACCCGCGGGGCGTTGCGCGGCGACGGGGTAGATGGCGCCAACGGCGCAACCGTGCCGGGCGCCGCTGTGCGCTGATGCATTTGGGGAGGAACACCGCACTGGGATGACAGCGGTGATGCGTAGCGCACTTCGCGAGTAGCATGACGTGTAGCCGCCACATGGCGAGTAGGAATCCGTGGTTTTGGAGATTGCGGCGCACCGTTCAGTATCGTCTCATAGCGTTCAATTGTGGTTTAAATTCCGCGAATACGAGGGGCTGGGGTTCCGCCCAGTCCCGTACAAGTCAACGGCTCTGCTGCCAATTTTGCTGCCACCTGCTCCCCGGTCAGGTTGGTGCTGCCCCAGGCAGCCAAACGTATGACGACCTCTCACTGGGGCCGGTCAGCACATGCCATGAGATGCCCCTAGTGCGCACGAAACCTGGCTCCGGACTCAACCGAACGATCGATATGTGGCTGAACCTAGAGCCAGGATTTTGCTCGTTTTGAGGTAAACCGTCAGAGTGGCTTTGCATTTGAGGTGGCAAACTCGTAAACGAGGGATCGCAGAGCTGGAGAGGCGTGCTACGGAGATCGGGAGGCGCCAGGGGCGGCGAGTCGCGTACAGAAACGTCGCAAAGAGATAGTTTTGGAGGGTACTATTGCCGGTACCGGTACTGCCTTGCAAGACCTGACGGCGTGGCTGTCACCTAGGTCCATCGTGATACGGACTCAGAGAGTGCCGCGGGCGGTGGCGGCTACTAGCCAGGGATCAATACGTCCACGCTCCACACGACCGTCCCACCGCTCGGTTTTTGGCATGGGACATGCGGGGTAGGTTCGGGCGCTCTTGCCGACGCGCCATGGGCATGGCGTCACGTGAAGTCAGTGCAGCGTACGTACCGCGTCTCCGACCATAGGAGGTAAGGCCATGCGCACTATCATCTCGTACCTCGTGGGACTCATCACTGCCGCGGTAGTGGTTGGGCTCGGCGTTCTCGTCGCCCAGAACGCGCAGAGTGAGCAGTTCACATTCATGGGGACCACCTTCCAAGGAGCCATGGGGTGGCTCACGGCGGGGGCCGTGGCGCTCGGTTTCCTCCTGGCCTTCCTGGTGCTCATCCCGGGTCGGCTGGCCAGCGCCTGGCAGCGATGGATGCTGGGGCAACGGGGCCAGGCACTGGAGGGCCAGCTTCGGGAACTCCGTCAGGAGCACGCCGAGCTGCAGGGTAGCCATTGGAGCCTGCTCGAGGAGCATCGACTGGTCATGTCGCAGGTGCTCACGCCGGTGGCGGCTGGCCGCGTGCAGACTTCCTCCGCCGCACCTGCAGCTGCACCTGCCGCCGCGCCGATGTGGCGAACGGGCGCAATCGTCATGCCGGCAGCAGAATGGCAGCCCGCGGCCAAGGCGCCCGTGTCGCCGCAACACGATGCGCCGCTCGACCGCCTGCGCCTGCGCATCACGGCTATGCGTGTGGCCTTGGCGGCGAAACTCGCGGGGCTCAAGCGATCCGCCACGCGCAACCATAGCCGTGACAACGGGGATGAGGGAAAGACGCCCCAGGGACCCACCGCCGCAATGTCCTAGTGGGTTACGCCACAAATGCTTGATGATCAGGCAAGATGACGGCGGCGCCGCCCAGGCGCCGTTGCCGCGCCCGGTGGCGCCGCTCCTGGCGCTTGCCGCCCCAGGTGAAGGGGGGTGGGCGCGGCGTTCCACCCAGCGACGGTCTCCTCCAGCCAGGGGCTGATCTCCTGCGGGGTCTGTGGGTGCTGCCCCGCCAGCGCGCGCCGCACGATGATGCGTTGCAGCGCCTCGGCCCGGGTGAGCCACGAGCCCGAGAGCGGGGTGTAGAGCGGCAGGATGCCGTGGTGGAAGCGCCACTCGACCACGGCGGGGGGCAGATGCCCCGCGCGGTTGTCCCAGATCAGGATGAGGCGTACCGGCGGCAGCGGAGCCCGAGGCGGACGTTCCAGCCAGCGCGCCCAGCGGGCCAGCGGCGGCCGCTCCCCCTCGGACGTCGTCACCGCGGGGAGCGTGGCCAGCACCGGGGTCAACTCTGCCTGGAGCCAGGGGTGCCGCACCGCGTTGGGGGGGTGAGTGGCGCCCGTGGCCCGCACCTGGCCGGTGGCCGGGCGGAACCGGGTCAGCAGCTTGGCGGTGCCCTCTCGCTGGGACGCATGGGGCTGGCGCGCAGGATGGCCCTCCGGCTGCCAGTTCCCCCGGGATACGGCACGGTCTGCTACGGCCCCGCTTCATCCTGGCAGCAGACCGCTACCCCCGCCGCCTCCGCCCCGCGGTACGCTTGCTCAATCTGCCCCTTTTCCGCGCGGTCTGGGGGTCGGTCACCGTCACCACCCCGCGTGCGTGCGCTGTGCGCTGGGCGGTCCCGGTCGGGCACCCGGTGCGCGTGCGCTGATACGAGCTCCCGGCGTCCTCGAGCACGCGGCGGATGGTGGTAGCGCCCAGGCGGGGGAAGGCCCCCGGCTGGCGCAACGCCCGCTGCAGGGTCATCAGCGACCACGTCGCCGTCCCGTCCGGCCGGCGCGTCGGCGGCTGTTGGGCCGTGGCCACGATCTGCGCCCGCGCGGCCCCGTCGTAGGTCGCCCGACGCCCACGGCCCGCCGCAATGTCCAGCGCCGCCGTGCCGCGCTGGTTGAAGCGCCGCACCAGTGCCAGCACCGCCGTCCGGCTGCTAAAGTCTGCCGCCGCGGCCGCCTGGGCAAACGACTGCCCCTGCGCGACGGCCAGCAATGCCCGGGCTCGCCGCACTCGGTCGAGCCGTGCGCTGGTGCTCTTGCTCAGGCGCTCCAGGGGCGTCCGCTCCTCGGCGCTCAGGGCCCGCAACAGGGTTCGTTGCGGAATCGCCATCTGGTCCCTCCTTGCCATACCCCTCGCATCGCACCATGGCATCGTGCTCGTCAAGCATTTGTGGCGTGACCCACTAGAGCGTGTTAAGGACTCCAGGGGAGATGGATGAGCCGCTGCAACATGAGGCAGGTGAAGGCCACGAGGTGCAGGCCCGCCAGCAACTCGGGCAGCCGCTCGTAGTCGCGGGCGAGGCGGCGGAAGCGCGCGGTCCAGGCGGAACTCCGCTCCACCACCCAGCGCCTCGGCAGCAAGACGAAGCCATGCTTGGCCTCCGAGAGCTTGACGACCGCGAGCTGGACGCGCCGCGGCACCGGCGGCCGGCGGCTCGCCGGTGTACCCCTGATCGACGTACGCCAGCGCGACCGACTCGCCGGTGACCTCCTAGACCTGGCGCGCCAGCGCGTCGACCTAGGCGCGCTCCTGCTCGTTGGCCGGGGTGACGTGCAGCGCCAGCATCTCCGGGCGTGGCCCACGCCCTGCGAAGGTCGCCTTCCCAACCGGAACCCATATAACACCCCTTATGCGGCCTGCTCGCGTGCGATAGGCTGAGACCTCTCGCGGGCGGGCGCAAGGAAGGGCATGGGTGTCTATGCAGCAATCAATGAGTTCCCATCGACAACTGGTAACGTAAACCAGAAGGTCGAACCTTTGCCAACCGCACTCTCCACCCCGACCTTCCCGCCCTGGTTCTCGATGATGGCCTTGCTGATGTGGAGTCCTAGCCCCAATCCGGCGCCCAACCCACCCTGCACATGCACGCCTACCGCCTGATAAAACCGCCCCCAGATGCGCTCCTGCTCGCGCGCCGGCAGTCCCGGCCCGTGGTCCTCCACCGAGACCCGTGCCCAGTTGCCGTCGCGTGCTACCCGGACGGCCACCGGCTGGTCTGCTGGCGAGTACTTCAGCGCATTGGTCACGTAGTTCGTCACGACCTGCCCGACGCGATCGGGGTGGCCAACAACCTGTACCGGCCCGCTACGTGGCACCTCCAGGGCTAGGATGCGGGCCGGGTTCGCCACGCGCAGGGCTAGCACCTGCTCACGCACCAGTGCCGCGAGATCGCACGGCATAGGGTGCAGCTCGAGCTTGCCCGCGCGCATCTGCGCAGCATCGAACAACAGGTCAACGAGCCGCCACATCCGCTCCAGAGACGTATGGGCCTCATTTAAGTCGGAGCGGACGGCTGCGACTTGGTCCCCCAGGCCCGGACGTGCGCCCAACACTGCGGAGGTCAGGCGCTCATAGCGCAAGGACGCAATCTCGTTGCGGCCAAGCGCGACCGTCAGGGGCGAGCGCAAGTCGTGGCTGGCGACGGCGACGAACTCATCCATGCGCTCCTGCGTCTGGCGCAGAGCCTGTGCCTCACGCATAGATGCCGCGGCCCGTTCCACCACAGCTTTTCGCCTTGAGCGCTCGGTCGTGCTCGCGACCACACTGAGGGTAATCCCAACGGCCATGAACAAAACGCCTTCGACGAGATCTCCCCCGGTGAAGCGTCCCTCGCCGCCGATCGCCGGCAGCACAAAGGTCTCTTCCAGTAGCAGCCCCACGAGAGCGGCGAGTATCCCCGGGCCAAGCCCCAAGTTCATGGCGATCAGCGCCACGGCCAGGATTTCCAATACACCGGGGAACGAGTAGGTGGGGACGAACAGGACCAGCCCATAGGTGATGAGCGCCACGACTAGTTGCACCAACGCGGCCAGGAGGTAGCCGGCGGCCGGATGGCGCAGTCGCATCGGCAGCCAGTTCGGCACAAACGCATTGGTTTGTAGCCATGGTCTCGCCACTCGCATCGCCGGAGGCGATAGCTCCCGGTATATCTCGACATCCGCCGGAGGCATCGCCTCCAAATCCGCGCGTGAGGGTGAGCGCCAGTCGCCGCTGTCATCAGGTGTGGGCGGCATCGTTGGCACGGAGGACTCGGGCAGGTCTTGTCTCATGGGACAACTCCTGCGGTGTTGCCGCACGCTATTCAGATGGGCATTGACGGGGACCGCCTGCACGATGTGGGCGCCATCTCCGACTCACCTGGCTCCGCTGCCGAGCTGCGGACAATTCGCGCATCCTACGCTACACCTGCAACAGGGTGCTCTCTTGTACTATGCACTGCTGAATCTAACTGAAGCATCACTTCTCTGTTACTTAAGTTGCCTGAGATCGAGTGGAACTGAGACGCAAGGCGTTCCCCGACCTGAAGTTCGAGGTGCATGCCATCCTGGCCGAAGGCGACATCGTGGCGTTCCGCTCGACCATGACCGGCACGCAGCTCGGCCCGCTCAACGTGGGGCCCGAGCGGGGGTTGCCCCCATGGGGGGCGCGATCTCCGTGCCGCACAGGCACTTCGTGCGCATGGCCGAGGGGAAAGCGGTCGATCTCTGGCACCTGTGGGATACGCCGCAGTTGCTCCGTCAGTTGGGAGTCGCGCCAGAGCCGCGCTAGACGGGTACTGAGTACGTGTTTGGCAGTGGCACCAGGGCGTCACTGGCCCGTCCTCTCCCCCCACGCTACCGTGCAGGTGCACTCCCCGCGAGCATCGAAAAGGGGGCAAGCGCCCGCCCTTCGGCGAACGTCTGCCCCCGCGCACGACGCGTCAGTCCAGTTAGCAGCCCAGCACGGCTTGGATGTTCTTCGCTGCCTTTCTACGCATCGATGTCGTGCCGCCTGTTGAAGCCGTATGTTGGCGAAGGGTGCACGTATGCCGCGCCATGGAGCGGCTACGGTTCACGGCGCGTCGGTGGACGCAGCCAGAGCGAGACGTGCGTCGGCTGCAGCGTCTCCTCCACAACCCCCAACAGGTGCGCTCGCAGCTCCGCGAGGTCGAGATCGCTGCGCAGCGACGCCGCGAAACGCTCCAGCGTACGCGACGCATCGTACTTCTCGCGGTAGAAACGCCGATCGATGCCACGCTGGAGCCCGTGGCGCAAGGGGCTGAACAGCGCGGCGATCAGCAGGGTGGAGAGCACGATGATGATCGGCTGCTTGGCCGCCTCGGCCCCGGCGAACGCGCGCACGACCTGCTGGGACCCGACGACCGCGCCGAAGTAGACGGAGGCCAAGATCGCGGTGAGCGAGCCATAGACCAGCGCGCGGTTGATGATCAGGTCGATGTCGTAGAGTCGGTAGCGCAATACCCCGAACATGAACCCGATCGGGCCCAGTGTCAACGTCAGGTTCGTGACGATCGCCGCCGACAGGGTGTAGAGCGAGGCGGGTGCGGAAAGGGTCGGGACGAGCGCGGGCGGGAGCAGCAGCCCGAAGTGCATCGCGAGCGAGGCAGACACGCCCAGGAGGACCCACTTCGTCTGCTGGCGCCTGACGCTCGTGGAGACCGCGAGATAGCGATAGACCTGCGCGGCGAGGAGCAATACCGCCGTTACCGGGAACGCGAGCTGGAGCGCGGCGGGTGCGCCGGGTACGAGTTGCGCGGCCGTCGCCGCGCCGGCCGGGATCAGCAGCCAGCCCACCCAGCGCGGGGCGAAGCGCCCGCTGGGGAAGAGGGCCAGGAACGCGAAGAATAAGATGCTATTTAGGGCCTCTAGCAGCGACGCCGCGGTATCCCAGGCCGAATGCGTCCCGATGAGCGCGTTCGCCCCGTTGCTCGCCCCTTGCGTGACGAGTTGGACCGCAACAAGGAGGGGGATCAGGCGGTCGGACCGGCGACGGAACACGACCGCCGCGATGCCGAACCAGATTAGCGAGGTGAGGACGGTGCCCACGACCTCGAGGACCGCGAACGCATCGGGCGAAACGCCGAGCCCGGCCAACGCGTGCGCACGGGCGGCGTTGAGCCGCCAGTCCGGGCACGCTCCGGCACAGACGATGCGCAGCTTGTCGAACGCGACGGGCAGGCCCGCCACGAACACGGCCAGCGCGAACGCGACAACGAGCGCCGAGCCCGCGCGCGTGACGGCCAGCCGACCGCCCCGTAGGTGCGACTCGCTCGGTTCGACCGGCCCCCGGTCGGAATTGACGCTCATGGTGAACT
The DNA here is from genome assembly GCA_963841205.1 of uncultured Chloroflexia bacterium. Classification (GTDB taxonomy): domain Bacteria; phylum Chloroflexota; class Ktedonobacteria; order Ktedonobacterales; family JADMIN01; genus CAWAWP01. The sequence goes on from CAWJCH010000015.1 coordinate 380,634, forward strand.
CCCGGGTGTGCTCCCAGCCGAATGCCGTTCGAGCACGCGGCGAGGTCGAGACCGCACCGCCGGATCGTGGCGTGCCGCCACGTGTCGCGGCGTCGGGGGAGCGCTCCCCGATGGAAGGTCCCCTGCGTTCTCGTGCCAGTATACGCGCCACTGCATCACGGAATCGTTACGGTGATCGCATGCCAACTGCTGCCGCCCACGCACCAGTTCGCGTCTGTCATAACGCCAATTGGCAGGGCTTACTGCGGTGGTGAAGAGAACCGCTGCAGTAAGCCCTGCCCTTCTACGCCTCGATGTCGTGCCGTCAGCCGAAGCCGCATGTGAGCGAAGGGTGCGCGAAGGTCGCGCCACGGCGAGCCTACGGTTCACGGCGCGTCGGTGGGCGCAGCCAGAGTGAAGTGTGCGTCGGCTGCAGCGTCTCCTCCACGACCGCCACCAGATGCTCCCGCAGTTCGGCGAGATCGATGTCCTGTCGCAGCGCGGCGCCGAAGGTGGCAAGCGTGCGCGCTGCGTCGTACTTCGCGCGGAAGAAGCGCCGGTCGATCGTCCGCTGGAGACGACGGCGCATCGGTTGAAACAGCGCTGCGATTGCGAGCGTGGAAACCACCAAAATGAAGGGCTCCTGCGAGGCTTTCCCCCCGATGGTTCCGGCCACGCCCTCCATCCCTATGATGAGGCCGGCATAGACGGCGGCTAGCAGCGCCGTCAACGAGCCGTAGACCAGCGTTTTGTTGATGAGGACGTCGATGTCCCAGAGCCGGGAGCGCAGGATGGCGATGGCGATGAAGCTGGGGATGAGGCAGAGGAGCAGCGCTTGTGCCGTGCTGAAGAACAGGGTGCTCAGGACGGTGGTGCGCGACTCTGGGCTGAACACCAGGTTAGAGACTCCCAGCACCGCGAGAAACCCGCCGAGCCCGAACGCGAATCCCAGGACCACCCATTTTGTTTGTTGGCGTTGCACGAGGGTGGACACTCGCCAATAGCGGTAGACCTGCGCGAACACGAGGAGGCCGAATGGCAGGAAGAACCAGACTGATCCCCCGACAAGCGCCTGGAGTGGCACGTAGGGGACCGCCGACGCGACCGAGCCCGCCGCCTGCAGCAGCGCCACCCAGCGGATCCAGCGCGGAACGAAGGAGCCGCTGGGAAAGAGGCAGAAGAACACGTAGAACGCCGTCACCCCGATGAGGCTTATCAGGTTGATTGCCTGCGACCAGAGTGGGTTGCCCTGCGGCAACGCGCCCAGGGTCCCGAAGACCGGTCCCGCGCCAAACGCCAGCAGGGCAAATGCCCCCAACAGCGCCATGCGATCATCGGACCGGCGCCAGAAGATCACCGCCGCTATCGCCGCATAGACCAGGATGCCGATCCAATAGAGTACGACGATGTACGTGGCGTAAACGTCGACCGACAGGCCAGCAGCGAGGAACGAGTGCAGTTGCGCCGGCGTGATCTGATTGTTCGCACATTGATTGCTCGCGCAGGTGACGCGAGCTTGTTGAAAGAAGGACGGCGTGCCCACGATGTCCAGCGCGAGGAGCACCGCCGCGACCGCGATCCATCCGGCACGTGCCAGCAGCAGCCGGTACCCCCGCAATCGCACGTTCGAGACCGTCGAGTCACCCTGTGCGTTCGCCGGCGCCGCGACGGCGCGGCCGCGGGGCTCGGGCGAGGCAGGTGAGGGATTCATCAAATGGCCGGCGCGGATACCCCTCCCTTTCGGTGTGGGGAGGAAGCGCCGTCTCCTCTCTGTATGCTATACTGCCCGCATACCGCAGGGCCTGCGGAAATCGACGCTTGTGGATGTGGTTCACCACGACATGACCGTGTAAGACGCTCCTAGCTCGCTAGGTGAGCGGTGGTCAGCCCAAGAATCCCCCGGCTTCTAGCCGTGTGGGAGTGGTCAAAGTCCGCTTCCTCTTCAACAGGGGCTGTCTCGTGTGCGTCTCGGCCCCCCTCTCGTCCCAGGATACCTCGCGACCGTTCCGCGGGCGTTACGGGATGCGTTACGAGACATGGATGCGGGGGAACTCGGGGCCAGTGGGACGATTCGGCGAAGCATGAGGCGACGTGGCCGCCACCTATCGACCCGTCTGCTGGGGATCGGCCCACTGCTGGCCTTGGCCTTGGAAGGCTGAGTGGATACCACGTACCCTGCGGAGGTGAAGAGAACCTCCGCGGGAGGAAGCGCACGGATTCTTACTATCACGGATTCTTACTATAAGGCATCTCAGAAATGGGTGGTAGGCTGCATCCGGGAGGATGCGGCGATGGATCTGACGGACGAGCAATGGGCGGTGTTGGAGCCGGTGCTGGGGACGATGCCGCGGCGGGAGGATGGGCGTGGACGGCCGTGGCGCGAGAGTCGGGAGGTGCTTGACGGCATCCTATGGATCCTCCGTACCGGTGCCCAATGGCACACGCTGCCGGCGGAGTACCCGCCGTACCAGACCTGCCACCGGCGCTTCCAGCGGTGGGTCGCGCGACGGCACGTTGGAGCGGGCGCTGGAGGCGTTGGCCCGCGACCTGAAGGAGCGTGGGAAGCTCGACCTCTCCGAGTGTTTCATCGATGGCACGTTCATCGTCGCCAAGAAAGGGGGGGATGCGTGGGACCGACCAAGCGCGGCAAGGGCACGAAGCTCATGGCGGTGGCAGACCGCTTTGGTCTTCCGCTCGCCGCATGTGCCGCCTCGGCTTCGCCTCACGAGCGTACCCTCGTCGCCGCCACCCTCGACTCCCGCTTCCTCCCCGACGCTGCCCGCAGCGGTTGATCGGCGATCGCGCCTACGACGCCGATCCGCGGGACGACGCCTTGGCCAATCTGGGCGTTGAGATGATCGCGCCCCATCGCCGCGGGCGTACCCGTCCCAAGACGCAGGATGGCCGCCCGCTGCGCCGCTTCCGTCGCCGCTGGAAGGTCGAACGGCTCTTCGCCTGGCTCGGCAATTTCCGCCGTCTCGTCGTGCGCTACGAGCGCCACGCGCTCAACTACCTCGGCTTCGTCCACCTCGGCTGTATCCTCATCCTGCTCCGGCAGGGTTTGTGAGATGACTGCTCGGCAGCTCATGAACAACGTTCCCCCGCACATTCTTCATAAGGGCCAAGTGCATCCTGGACCCTGACAATGTCAGGCACCTATAGTATCGGAGAGCCTTTGCCGATACAAGGCTGCACGTGCAGGATTGGAGCAACTGTGCGGTAAGAAAAACTGCGAGGATCTGGATGGGTGACCTGGCAACGACCGATGGCGGGCGGGTGGTCGAGATCAATGATGTACGATTCGCAGCGGTTGATGGCATCGCCCTGCGTCTCAACATCCGGCGACCCGAGCTGCTGCCTGCCGCGCCGATGCCCATCGTGATCTACATCCACGGCGGCGGCTGGATGGACAACGACCGGACCACCGATCGCAGCCCTTTTCTCGACGGATGTGGCTTCCTGACGGCGAGCATCGACTACCGGTTGAGCCACCAGGCGATATTCCCGGCGCAACTGTATGATGCCAAGGCCGCCGTCCGCTGGCTGCGGGCGCATGCTGCGGAGTATCACGCCGATGGGTCGCGCATCGGCGTGTGGGGGCATTCCTCAGGGGCGCATCTCGCCGCGCTGCTCGGTGCCACTGGCGATCTCGCCGATCTCGAAGGAAACGTGGGCCCAGTGGGACCATCGAGCCGCGTACAGGCAGTCGCGGGAATCTCGACGCCCACCGATTTTACCCGGATGGGCGACTGGCATGACGCCCCCGATTCGCCCGAGGCACAGTTGATAGGCGGGCCGATCCCCGAACGTCCAGAAGCGGCGCGACAGGCCAGCCCCGTGACGTATGCCCGAGCGGGACTGCCGCCATTCCTGCTGATCTTTGGCGACCAGGACGAGATTGTGCCGCCGGCGCAGTCCCGTCTGCTCACGGATGCGCTACGCACGGCAGGGGCAGAGGCGGAATTGATCTCAATGCCAGGCTCGGGACACAATTTTGACGCTTCGGATCCCAACCTGCCCGAGGCCAATGGGCATGTTCGGGCCTTCTTCCTTGAACATCTCTGCGGATGAGCACCTTGAGAGTGCTTCGCCACAACTGTCGGCTCGACCGTCTCGGCTCGTAGCAGCATCTGCAGGGTCTTTTCATGCTAGATCAATGCCCATGAGTGCCAGCGCGTGGCGGGGATACCTGGCCTGCCGGCGGAGAGCGGCGGCAATATTCGTAACGCCGTGTTGCCGCAGCAGATTGAGGGCGGCGTTGCGACAGGCCGCGAGATTGGCGGGCGCGCGGCCCGAGCGGACCTGGCAGGTGTCTTCCCCCAGCGTCACCTCGCGGACGTAGGGCAACCCATTCTCAATCTGCCAGTGGCCGCGCCACAGTTGCTCCAGCCGGGCGGCATCCGCCTGCTCAGGGGGCACGCTGGTGAGAGCATAGGACCACTCCTCGCGCGTGGCGCCCAACTGGGCGCCGCTCACGTGCTCGACTTCGCGGCGGATGCGACAGACCTGCGCGAGGCCCGGCCAGCCGGCAATCGTGCCCGCCTCTCCCGCCTCAGCATCCAAGCGTTCTGGTTGGGCAAGATAGCTGACCACCTCGGTCGAGCATTCCAGGGTGCGCCGCTCCTCCCGGTCGCCATGGCGCTTGCCCGCGACCACCACCCGCTGGCGCGGCGTCCACGGATTGGCGAAACTCAGCGCGACGGCCGCCAGGGTCAGCGGCTGGTTCTGCTTCAGGACGACAAAGTAGTGCCCCCTTCGCGCACGATCTGGCGGCAGAGGGCCCGCGTGGCCAGGAGCGCGTCACCGGTCACCACCCGCCCCGCCAACAGTCGCGCCGGCAACGCCGCCAGCACGGCCTGCACCCCAGCCAATTCGTGCCCTTTGCCCACCGTTTCCGCCTCCGCCAGCACCACCCGCGTCTGGTGGGCGTAGGCCGCGACCAAGGGCACACCGGGGATCTCCTCGCCGTGCAGGCCGCGCAGCGTCTTGCCGTCGATCGCCAGCGCCTCGTCCGGCTGCAGCCCTTGCGCGACAAACCAGTGGCCCAGCACCCGCTCGAAGGCGGCGTGGTCCAGGCGGCGAAACGCTCGATGCCGCGTCGCCACACTTGGTCCCCGCTCCGCCCGCAACCCCAGCGCGACGCGGATCTCGGATTGCACTCCTGTCCCCATTGACTGATGGCGTACAGGCTGCGGCTCCCACACAACAGCGCGCAGACCGCCAGCGCCAGCATCCCGTCGAGGTGATGCACCCGGCCTTGGCCACGCCGTACATCGGGCAACGTCTGCAGTGCCGCCCGCAGAGACCCCTCTGGCGCCATGCTGGCGCCCGTCTGGGCTTGTTCATGCGGCGGCAGTTTACTTGATCTGCCTTAGCATGAAAAGGCCCTGGCAGCATCTGCCCTATCATACCGACTATTGCTGAGCCCCTGTAGAATGGGGCAATGGCAAGACGCATTCATCTCCGGACCGACCTGCGCGTCGACGAGCTGGAGCGACGCTACCGCGCGGCGAACGAGCCGCACGAACGCAGTTGGTGGCAGATTCTGTGGCTGCTGGCCCGCGGGCAGCTGGCCAAGGACATCGCCGAGAGCACGGGCTATTCACGCCACTGGATCGGGCAGATCGCCAAACGCTCCAACGCCGAAGGCGCCGAGGGGATGCGCAATCGGCAGCACACCCACTCGCGCCGCGCCGCCCTGTTGCTCTCGCCCGACCAGTTCGCCGAGCTCGCCGCGGTGGTGCGCGGACCGGCACCCGAAGGCGACTCCTGGCTCGCGCGTCTGGTGGCGGACTGGATGAGCCGCACGCTCGGCCGCCCGGTGAGTGAACAGGTCGGCTGGGTCTACTTGGTGCGCCTGGAGGGCAAGCGGCGCAAGCCGCGGCCGCGCCACGTGCTGGCCGACGCCGCGCAGCAAGCCGAGTGCAAAAAAGCTGAGGCCGATCGTCCAAGCCGTCGCTACCGCGTATCCGCGAAGCCACGGTCGAACTCTGGGCGACCGACGAGCATCGCATCGGCCTGCAAGCCGCTCCTGCGCCGGGTCTAGGCGCCCCGTCGGGCAACGTCCCATCGCGATGGTGCAGCCACCGCTTCGCCTGGCGCTATCTGGTCGGCTTCGTCCACCCGGCCTCGGGCCGCACCCTCTTCCACCTGGCCACGACGGTGAGCATCCCGCTCTTCGAAGTCGAGCTCGCGGCCTTCGCCCGCGCAGGTCGGCGCCGGCCCCAGCAAGCAGATCGTGCTCGTCCTCGACCGCGCCGGGTGGCACACGAGTCTTCGCCTGCGCGTGCCCGAGCACGTCCATCTCCTCTTCCTGCCGCCCTACTCGCCCGAGCTGCAGCCCGCCGAACACCTCTGGCCGCTCACCAACGACGTGCTCGTCAACCGCCATTTCGCCAGCATCGAGGAGCTCGAGGACGCCCAACTGGCCCACTGCGCCGCGCTGCAGCGACAACCCGACCGCATCCGCTCGACGACCCGTTTCCACTGGTGGCCCCGCCAAATCCACAAACGTCGAGGACCCAGGCGAAACTGATATCACGGTACTTTGTTAGAATCTGGTAGGATCCAGAGAGGAGCGAAAGGAGGCGACGCATGGCGGCTCTGCGTGAAACTGCGGCGGTCCCGGCCCCTTTGGAGCAGTACAGCCGGGCGTTCGATCCCCTCTTCCGGACGCACATTCAGCGCCAGCGCTTTCGCGCGTACGTGGCCGGCGTCTTGTTGCCGCGCGACCGCACCAAGACGCTGACCGCCCTGGTCGGCGCCGAGCCGATCGTGCAGGCGCAGACAGGACCGGTGCAGCAGTTGCAGTGGTTCCTCTCGGAGTCCACCTGGGACGCGGAGGCGGTGACCAGCCGGCGGATTGCGCTGCTGCAGGCCGACCCACGGACGCGGGCCCACGGCGAGGGGGCGTTGGTGATCGACGAGACCGGCGACCGCAAAGACGGGACGAAGACGGCGCACGTGGGCTACCAGTACCTCGGCTCGATCGGCAAGGTGGCCAACGGCATCGTGGCGGTGACCAGCCTGTGGGCCGACGACCACGTCTACTACCCGCTGCACGTGCGCCCCTACACGCCCGCGGCGCGGCTGGCGGGCGGCAAGCAGCACCCCGCGTTCCGCACCAAGCCCCAGCTGGCCCTCGACCTCGTCGCCGCGGCGCGCGCCGCGGGCATCCCCTTCCGTGCCGTGGTCGCCGATAGCCTCTACGGAGAGCATCCGGAGTTCACACGGACGCTGTGGCAGGCGGACCTCCCGTTTGTGCTGGCCGTCAAGCCGTCGCAGATCGTCTGGACGCTGCCGCCCGAGCCCGAGTCGCCCTGGGAGGCGGCGGACCGGCTGCGCTGGGGCGCGCGCAACGACGCGGAGCATCCCGGAGCGTGGACGGCGGTGGTGCGGCGCTTCCACGATGGCCACGAGGAGACCTGGTGGGCGGTCGACCTGCAGCTGGGCGGCAGCTACGGACCCGCGCGCACGCATCGGTTGGTGGTGGCCACCAGCGATCCGCGCGCCCTGCCCCAGGCGAGCACCTGGTATCTCGTCACCAATCTGCCGCTGCCCGCAACGGCCCGCGCCTTTGAGCATCCCGCGCTGCCTACGGCCGATCTGCCGGAGGTCGTGCGCCTGTACGGGCTGCGTCAGTGGGTCGAGCAGGGCTACAAACAGGTCAAACAGGAGTTGGGCTGGGCTGACTTCCAGGTGCGCGCCGACCGCGCTATCCGCCGACACTGGGCGCTGGTTTGCTGTGCCTTCGCCTTCTGCTGGTGGGCCGAACGCCCGTCGGACCCGGCGCCCACCCCTGCGGCGGCCACCGCCACGTCTGCCTCCCTCCCCGTCGCGTCCGACGTGGGAGTGGGGGGAAAATGGGGCCAGCTCGACGCCGCCGAGCCTGCCGACGGACCCACGCGCCGAGTCCGACAGCTCCTTCGCGCCGCGCTCCTGGCCGAAAGCCCTGCGGCAGGTCCAGAGCTGGCTTGACCCGTGGCATGTCCTGCAGCGCTACTGGCAGAGTTGGTCGCACGCCCCGCCTCCCGCGGCGCTGCAGGCCGTGCTGGACGCCGTCGCCAGCGGTCGTCCCCTCTCTCGGTATCTGTTACTCTAACAAAGTACCGATTAGAGGATCCCCACCTCGGCAAGTTCACGTGAACCTGCGGTCGCGGGATCGCCCGAGGAGCGTCCTTTGGAACGAATGCGCCTGATACCCATGCCTTTGTGGGCCTGCGCAGTGCGCCGCCAGGCAGGCGGCACCGGGTTTGTGCGGCGAGGACGACCTCGAGAACGGATGCTGCCATGAGCAACATCTGCCGCAGTGTGCGTCCAGGTCTCGTCAATAGCCGCGGCTCGTCGGCGCGGGCGTGCCGCTGCCGGGATTGGGCGAGGCGCTGCCACAGCCGACCAGCGCGAGGCAGGCGAACGCGCCCAAGAGGGCGACAAGCAACCAAATCCGGAGGACTGCCATGGTGGTGCTCCCTCTCGTGGAAAGCGCGCTCGCACGCCCTCCCAGAGGGGATACCCAACGAAGTAACACAACCGACCTGGATCTGATGCGTGCCCTAAGCCGTCCGCCGCGGGTAGACCCGCGCGATTCCGCCGCCCACGATTACCCCCGCGCATCCATAGAGTCGGCCGACCGGTCGAGGCCCGTGTCCGCGTAGGCGACCGGGTCTTCGCGCCGCTCCAGGTGGACGAACACCGTGGTGTCCGGGAGCGCGACGCAATGCCGGCTCGACCTCCTCGGCGACGTCATGGCCGCGCTGGATTGTCCACCCGCCCGGCACGAGCAGGTGCAGCGAGACGAAGCGCCGCGCCGCCGCGCACGCTCCCGGCTGATCGCGGCCGACCAGACACAAAGCGCCTCCTCGACGACGTGAGGAAGTCGAGAAAGCGGCTCCCCGCCCGTGGATGACGGCGCCAATCGACTTGGCGGCAGGCCATGCGTCGTCGGCCTCAACTCATGCTGAATCGGGGACGACCTCTCGCAAGCGCCTCGTCAGGTAGCGACGTTCAGCCTCGGTACGCGCCAGGTTGAGCGCTTTACGGTATACGCCCGCAGCCTCGCCATTGCGGCCCAGCCGCCGCAGGAAGTCCGCGCGAGTCGCGTGCAGCAGGTGGTAATCGGGCAGCTCGCCGGACGCCTCGATCGCCCCGACGAGCGCGAGGCCCTCTTCGGGTCCGGTCGCCATCCCGACAGCGACGGCGTAATTGAGCTTGACGAGCGGGTTCGCGGTGACCTCCAGGAGCCGTCCGTAGAGGGCGGCGATACAGCCCCAGTCGGTCGCGGCGGCGTCGGGCGCGTTGGCATGGCAGGCGGCGATCAGCGCTTGGACCTGGTAGGGCCCGATGGCGTCCCTGTGCACGGCCGCGTCGAGCATCACGTTCGCTTCGTCTATCTCCGTCCGATTCCAGCGGGAGCGGTCCTGCTCCTCGAGCGTGACGAGTTCGCCGGCGGCGTCCGTCCGGGCCTCGCGCCGGGAGTGCTGGAACAACATCAGCGCGAGCAGCCCGGCACTTTCGGGCTGGTCCGGCATCAGGCTGCTTACCGCGCGTGCCAGCCGTATCGCCTCGGCGCAGAGATCGACCCTCATCAGGTCGTCCCCGGTCGACGCGGCGTACCCCTCGTTGAACAGCAGGTAGAGCACCGCGAGTACGCCGCCCGTACGCTCGGGGAGCAGATGCGCCGGCGGGACGCGGTACGGGATCCCCGCGTGCTCGATCTTGTTCTTGGCCCGGACCAGCCGCTTGGCCATCGTCGGCTCCGGCACCAAGAAGGCGTTGGCGATCTCCGTGGTCGTCAGGCCCGCGAGGGTGCGGAGCGTCAACGCGACTCGGCCTTCCAGTGGGAGCGCCGGGTGACAGCAGGTGAAGATCAGCCGCAGGCGGTCATCGCCGATGCCGCTCTCATCCGCGTCCGTCGGAGCCATGGCGCCGTCACCCTCCGTCCCACCGCCCAACAAGATGGCCGCCTCCCGTAACCGGGCGTCGCGCATCCGCTGGTGGCGTACGCGGTCGATCGCGCGGTTGCGCGCGACCGTCATTAGCCATGCGCCCGGTCGACGGGGAACGCCCTCGCCCGGCCAGCGTTGAGCCGCCTCGACGAAGGCCTGCTGCGCGCTGTCCTCGGCGAGGTCCCAATCGCCGGTGTGGCGGATCAGCGCGGACACGATCCGCCCCCACTCCTCGGCGAAGGCTTCTTCGATTGCTGCCGCCGCCGGACGACTCATCCCTCCGCGAACGGGCGCAACTCGAGCGTCCCGAATCGCGCGACCGGATGCTTGGCCGCCACCGCGATCGCCTCATCGAGGTCGGCGCACTCCAGGATGTCGTACCCGGCGATGTGCTCTTTGGTCTCCGCGAACGGACCATCCGCGATGACAAGTTCGCCAGCGCGGACGCGGATCGTGGTCGCGTCCTGGACCGGAGCGATCTGATGGCCCTGCACGCGCAGGCCGCGCCCGTCCATCTCCTGGACCCAAGCCTCGGCCCGCGCCCCGATCGTCGCGCTCTCCTCGGCGGGCACTTCGACCGCCGGATCAACGCACACCAGCATCAAATACTTCATCTCACGATCTCCACTTCTTCGGTGTCGGTTCCCAGGTCTCGTGATCGACTCAACACCCACACGACGAACGAAGTCTGCGAAATGGACACCTCGCACGCCGAGTCCACGAACGCACTGGACCAGCGCCGAATACCCGCTGTGCGGCCTTGATGCCACCAGTCTAACGCATCCCCACCTGATATTGACAGGCACCCTAAAGACCGATGTGATCTGCCGCCAGTCCATAGGCGTCGTCAGATTCACGCGCCCTCTACCTCAGAATGAAATTACTTCGTGCTGAGACAGCCTTGTGGACCTTCGCCGACTGCTCGACGGGCAGTCGGCGGATGCCACGCTTGCTCTCGGCGATTGCCCTCAATTCCTCCAGGCTGTACACCAGTAGGTCGCCCACGCTAGAAACGTTAGCTTGCGATGCAGCTGGAGCCGAACCACCCCTGCCGCATCGAAGACGCCCAGCGCCATCTCAACCAACTGCGCACGCTCTGTCGTCTTCTCTAGCACATCCAGACGTGAGCTCATCCCAGTGTGAGATCGGGCGTTGACCGCTCCCCTCTACTGGCGCTAATGAGCGGGCAGCAGCGGATGGCGGCTCAGCAAGTATTGAAGGAGCGCGAGGAGGCCAAGCGCTTCCTGGCCGCGGCGAGCGACACCCACCTGGGGGCGATGTGGATCCTCGCACTCTCCACCGGCATGCGCCTGGGCGAGTTGCTTGCCCTCCAGTGGGCCAACGTCAATCTCCAGCAGCGGACCCTCCGAATCACCAGGACTCTGAGCAGGCGTCCGATAAAAGTTGGCGGGATGACGTCGAAGAAGACCAAGACCGAGAGCAGCACGCGGACGATCCCGATGACCTCGGAGGTCGCCGAGGCGCTGCGCCAACACAAGTCCAAGCAGGCACAGGAACGCCTCATGGCCGGTCCCGTCTGGGTCGACAACGATCTGGTCTTCTGCAACGAGGTGGGGGCCATCTGCGGGACTCCAACGTGCGAAAGTATGCGTTCGGGCCGGTGCTCAAGAAGGCTGGCCTCCCACACATGCGCCCGCACGACCTTCGATACACCGCAGCGACGCTCCTCCTGGAGGCCGGGGTCAGCCCATTGACCGTCTCGAAGATGCTAGGGCATGCCACCATCTCCATGACGATAGATCGCTACAGCCACGTCACGGCGGCGATGGAGCATAACGTCACGGCATCCATGAGTCGCATCCTCTTCGGCTGAAGGGGGCAACCTGGGGGCACGAAGTGGGGGCAGCGGGCGGTATTACCAGAGCGAATCACGCGAGGAAGCCTGAACTCAAGCAAATTTGTCACGGGCTATGGTGACTATCGTGCTCCATCAAACCCGTATAGCACGACGACCGGCGAGCGAACGCCGTTTCAGGCGGCCTCTGCTCGGGCCGCATGCGATGTTCGTTGCGTACAACGCCTAGCGCCCGAGCGCCCGCGAGATCGCGTCCACCCGCGCGCGCGGACCGTAGATCCACACGGTGTACTCATCGCCGTCGATCTCCGTCCGCGCGTCGCAGTCCATCTGCGCGGCCATCTCGCCGCCGATGCGCAGCAGGTGCTCGCGCGTCGCCTCGTCCGCGCTCCGGGTGCTCAGCGCCACGCGACCGAGCTTCTCCTCCGGCTCCAACAGCGAATCGACCAGCGTCACCAACTGTGCCGCACCGAAGATCACCTGCATCGGCGGCGCCTCCGGCTCCAGGCGAGCGGCGATATCCCCGTAGGGCTGCGTCCGTCGGACCGTCAACTTCGGCTGCTCCAGCCGTGCCGCTCGTGCGTGCGCGCTGCCGCTCGATGCGCTCCGACTCCTCAACCGCTACGGAGTAGGCGGCGCGCAGCTTCGCCAGCAGGGCGTCGCGCTCCTCCTCCGGCAGTTCCTCGCTAGGATGCACATACGCAAAGAGGCCGCGCCCAATGTCATGATAGAAGAATCCCTGTCCGGCCTCGGCGGCGCGTCCGCAGTTGGGGCAGACCGCTACATTGAGCGTGCCCTCCAGGAGGCGATAGAGCAGGCGCGGCTCCAGCGTGACATTGACGACCTGATAAACGGTGGCAGTAAACTCAGTGCTACATGGGCACGTAAAGGTCAATTCGGTAGACCGTGGCATGCGCCGGAATCTCCTTGAAGCAGACCAATTCGAGCAGGCGTGGAAAGTACACGTCGAATCGCATCCACTCGTGACAACGACTCCCCGGTAGTGTATCATAACCGCGACGAATGCCGACAGCTTGAAGCCCGCCGATAGCGGCCGTGAGGATGCCGTGACTGCGGGCGTAGTCACTTGCAGGGGCGTCGGCTGCGCCGATGCCACGCATCGGGTGGGTCGCTCATAGGGTGGGGACGGCCAGATGGAGCGTACGAGGCAACGCGACCATCCCCTCGCGCAACTGGCGCGCACGCTCGTCGTGCTGGTCGTCTGCGCCGCCGTGCTCGCCGCCCTGGCCATCTCGCACACCGGCTCCCCCGCCACTCCCTCCGCTTCGGTCGGCGGCAAATCCTTCTCGCGCCTCGGCACCACCCCGCTCACCATCTCGACACGCACCGCAGCCCACATCGCCTGCCCCTCGGGCGCCTCATTCACCTCCGATGGACTCGCCTTCGCCATCCTCGGCTCGACCGACGACTGCGCCACGCCCGGCGCCGCCAATCGCAGCACGCAGACACAAACCCTGGCGATCGTCGACGCCGAGTACGGCCTCGTCACCGCCTCCATCTCGCTCGACCCACTCGTCCTCGCCGATGGACTGACCCCCTCCTCGGTGAGCGAGGTACGCGCGATCCGCTACGTGAGCCTCGGATGGTCGCCTGACAGCCAGACCTTCGCGGTCGCCTTCGTCGCCTTCGACGCACCCGATCGTTTCGCGCTGTCAGACTCGCTCGGCTCCGGCCTGCTCCTCGCCAGCCGCTACGGATCTCACGCCCGCGTCCTCCGCGGAGATGCCGGTTTCTTCGCGGCAGCCACCGCCAGCTACGCCGGCCTGCCCATCTGGGACACCAGGAGCGGCAGCGTCACGCCGCCAATCGCCCCCGCGCCGAGTCTCTCTTACGCCTGGAAGTCGGAAACTGCCCCCGTCGCCATCTCGCCGCTCGGCCCCCAGCCGCTGACCACACTCCCCACCGGTGCCGGGCCGCGCTACCCCGTCGGCAGGCCGTCGCAGGATGCCACCTTCACCATCTGGCAGCCGGGCGTCGTCCTAGGGCCGCTCGCCGCGCCAGTGGGAGCCGCGCAACGCCCAGGCGACGGCGCCTTCGTGACGAGCTTCGCCACCTGGTCTCCGGACGGCTCCCACCTCACCGTCCTCGTCGCGGGCATCTCGCTGGGGTGGCCCGGCGCTGCAAACGCTGCGGCCACCCCAGAACGTCCGCAGGCACAACCCGCCGTCCAGGCCCCCAACACCTTGATCGAGGCGCCCGCCCGTGATGCCGCGCTCGTCGCGGTGGAGCAGAGCGTCGGCCAGAGCGGCTGGGCGCTCGTCGCCTGGAACCCCGATGGCTCGTTGCTCGCCAGCGTGCGATGCGCCGGCCCGACGCTGAGCCTTGAGCTGCACTCCACCAGCACCGGCGCCCTGGTAGGGCAGGCAACACTCCAGCTCGCCGCCGCCGACCCCGGCTGCGGTGCGTCGAGCTTTGACCAACCGCTCGGCGCCTACGCCAACCCCAATCTAAAGCTGCTCTGGTCGCCCGACGGCGGTCGGATCCTGCTCAGCGATCAGGCGGCAAACACCGTCACCGAATGGACCGTCTCGAACGGCTAAACGCGCCCGCGGTGTAGAATGAGGGCATTCGCCTCGCCTCGATCGACGCCAAAGGAGAAGCTGGATGCGCAAGATCGTCGTCTCGGAGTTCGTCTCGTTGGATGGCGTAATGCAGGCGCCGGGCGGCAAGGACGAGGATACGGAGGGCGGCTTCGCCCATGGCGGTTGGACGTGGCCGTACTGGCACGACGACATCGGCGCCGAGTTCGGCCAGGTGATGAGCGAGAGCGACGCGATGCTCCTCGGGCGCAAGACGTGGCAGATCCACGGCGGCGCCTTCGAGCCGATGGCCGAGGGCGATCCGTTCGGCGACACGATGAACGCGATGCGCAAATACGTGGTCTCCACCACCCTCTCATCCGCCGCGGCCTGGCGAAACTCAACCCTCATCAGCGGCAACGTCGTGGAGGAGGTGCGCGCCCTCAAGGAGCGGCCGGGCAAAAACATCGTCATGGACGGCAGCAGCGTGCTCGTCCACACCCTGGCACAGAACGACCTCATCGACGAGTACCGCCTGATCGTCTATCCGGTCGTACTGGGCGGCGGCAAGAGGGTATTCCCCGACGGCGTACGGCTCAACCTGCGGCTCGTCGAGGCCCGTCCCCTCCCCACGGGTGTCGTGCTGACGCACTTTACCGTGGAACGCCCCGACTAGACCCTTGGGACGCCCGCTGGACGCGCCTCGCCGAATTAGCCGCGTACACGCGCTTCGGCGAGCGCGCCATCGGGCACTGCCCTCGGTCGCGTGGCGGCTTCGAGCTGCGGCAACACATAGAGCGCCGTCGCCAGGCCAAAGATCGTGCCTGTCAGCACACGCAACGCGAGGTTACTCTCACGCGCGCCGAACATCTGCGTAAAGCCGTCGAGCGCCATTGGCACCGCGGCAAGGAACCAGAGCCACCAGGGGATACTGTGGACCGCTTGCCGCCTGCGCCAGAAGGTGATGGCCAGGCCCACGAGCAGCATCGTCGTGTAGATCGAAAGGCAGCGCGCGCAGAGGCAAATCTGATAGCCGCCGATGAAGAGCGAGTGCGTCGGCAGCTCGTCGCAGAAGATGCGATAGAAGCGAAACACGGCGCTCGCCGGTCCCGTCAGGCCCAGCATGAACGCTATCGGCGTGGCCACCGCGACGCCGACATAGGTTGCCAGCACACCGTTCACCACCCCAAGCCAGTGCTTCTCCAGCCAGCCCCCAGCGCCGTGCAGCCCCCGCGTGATCGCGGCGTTGAACGCGCGACGACGCGGCGAGATGCCGCGCAGCTCGTATTCGAGGTCTTCCAGGCTCCCCGGCTCGGCGAACCGCGACGCGTCCCACCGCCCCGGCATAGGCATCGCGAACGGCGCCTGCTGACTCGCCGAATCCGAAGGGACGCCCGCGTCGTCAGTCACCGCTGAGTGCAGGTGATCATGCAGATCGTGCTGGTCGCTCATGGTATCCACCGCTGTTATCGAGGCATTCTTCCTGACTGTCCCCGCTACCTCAAGGATACCATAGCCACAACACGGAACCACACCACCGCTCCAAACGAATCGTCGTCCTCCAACCGTCCTCCAACCGTCATCGCCCTCAGCGCCCCCGCTACCACACCCGTCACCGCCACCTGTAGGGGCGCGATACATCGCGCCCGCACCCTGTGAGAGGCAGCGCTCGCACGAAATCGAGCAGTGCTCGGTTCATGCGCCATAACGACAGCGGCTCACGCACTTAGCAACTCGGACCGTCGCAGCATAAAACTGCGGAAATCGGGGGCGATCTTCCAGGCGTCGTGCCAGTCAAGGTCGATAAAGCCGATTGCGTACACGGGATATACGCCATCTTCCCGCTCCGGGCGGGCATCCAATACGAGACCCTCGCTTCCGCCCTCACTCCCGATAGCGAATGCGCCTGGCACCCTTGATGGTGTGAGGTTATAAGCGGCCGACCACGTAGGAATATCACTGGCACGCCAAAGGTGGACATACCAGAGATCTCGATACCTAAGCGCACCGCCATCGTGGCGTCTGAGGAAAGCGACGTAGTCCGCCGGCAAGGGACGCCCGACAAACACCGCCAGAGCCGCAATATCTTGCTCGGTAGCGGGTGGTGGCGGCTTGTACCACTGGTAATCTTGACCTTTGGTAATCTTGACCTTCGAGCACATCGAGCCAGTCCTGATCCATGCGTTCGTGGCCCCCGTTCTCTGGCGTCGTTGCACTCATCAAATCAGCAAATCAGCACCACGCACCCGCATCCATCGTACCCGATCCACGCGTGAGACCTCGTTCCGACACGTTGCTCAACCATCGCCGCACGCGGAGCGGACTTCAGTCCGGCGTCTCATGTGGTCGGCACTTCAGTGCCGCGATCCCTTCAGCATTTACCTACCCTCGCCCTTGCGTTCCCTCCATCCGAGTGGTAAACTTTCGCTAGAACAATAGTTTTCACTACCCCTACCCCCATCTCCTCCATTTCCCACCCCCGATACCCTTTCCCTCATCACCACCACCAACTGGATTCCGCCATGCTGACACCTTCCGCCCCATCCCAACGTCCCATCCATCCGCACAAACCCTGAATCCATCGGCCCTCAGCCCCATTTCGCCCGCCTCATGTACCTACTTCCGCTTTCCGCACCTAGCCGCCAAAAACGCCCACTTTCCCCTTGAATTCACGCCCGACCCCCCCGTTCAAAATGCAAAAGCGGAAGAAAGCGGAAATCGATTGCCCGCGGTGGCCCTTTCACCCGGCCCGCGCACCGGCGCATGGTATAATCTGGCCGCGGCATTTCCCGGCCTCGCCAGGTGAGACCGACCCGTAAAAAGTAAGGCAAGCACATGTCGAAGCAGATTCAGAGCACGCTGATGCTCTTCCTCATCGGCACCGGATTCCTCATCTTCAGCCTCTGGAGCCTCACCCACACCTCCAGCAACGATCGCGGCTCCGACATCATCCAGGCGCTGCTCTACATGATCCCCGCAATCGTCGCCTTCGGCTCGCTCATCCTGCTGCCTCGCCGCCAAGACAACCCATAGTCGTCTCGCAATCGTCTGATTTTCCGGCATCCTGAGCAGTCAAGGGGCGAGCATATGGCACTCGTGCGACCGTTGGTAGACCTGGCCGCGCAATCGCTGGAGTCCGCGGGCGGCTTCCCCGCGCGCCGCATGCGGCGCCTGCGCCGGACCGAGACCCTGCGGCGCATGGTCCGCGAGACGAGCCTCGCCCCCGCCGACTTCATCTACCCGCTCTTCGTCGCCGAGACGATCGACGAGCCGACGCCGATCCGCTCAATGCCCGGCCAGATGCAGTGGCCGCTGCGCTCCCTCGCCGCCCAGGCCCGCGAGATCGCCGCGCTCGGCATCAGCGGCGTGATCCTGTTCGGCATCCCCGCCGAGAAGGACGAGGTTGGCTCGCAGGCCTACGCCGCCGACGGCATCGTACAGCGCGCGATCCAAGAGATAAAGTCCACCGTGCCGGAGCTGCTCATCGTCACCGACGTCTGCCTCTGCGAATACACCAGCCACGGCCACTGCGGCCTCGTCCGCGACGGCGAGGTGCAGAACGACGAGACGCTAGAGCTGCTCGCCCTCGAAGCCCTCAGCCATGTCACCGTCGGCGCCGACATCGTCGCCCCGTCCGACATGATGGATGGCCGCGTCGCCGCCCTCCGCCGCGCGCTCGACGCCGATGGCTACACCCAGACCCCCATCCTGGCCTACTCCGCCAAGTTTGCCTCCGCCTTCTACGGACCCTTTCGCGAGGCCGCCGACTCCGCCCCGCAGTTCGGCGACCGCCGCGCCTACCAGATGGACCCCGCCAACGGGCGCGAGGCGCTGCGCGAGGTCGAGCTGGACCTCCACGAGGGCGCCGACATCCTGATGGTCAAGCCCGCGCTGCCCTATCTCGACGTGTTGGCGCGCGTCCGCGACCGCTGGGACGCCCCACTCGCCGCCTACAACGTCAGCGGCGAATATGCCATGCTCAAGGCCGCCGCCAGCAACGGCTGGCTCGACGAGCGTCGCGCCACCCTCGAGCTGCTGACGAGTATCAAGCGTGCGGGCGCCGACATCATCCTGACCTACCACGCCCTAGAGGCCTCGCGCTGGCTGGCCGAGGACTGACCCGCCGCCGCCGCTGACCAAGCAAGCGAGTGCCGCAGTGAAGGACGCGATCATTCCAGCGCCAGATGCTCCCTTCGCCGGCGCGAGCCGGGGAGCCCTCACCGGTCCCGGTTGGCTTCGACTGGCTCACCGTCCCCACGGGCGAGTCCGCCGCCCGCCTGACGCTGATCGCGCTGGTCATCGCCCTGCAGAACCTCATCGAGCTGCCGCGGCCCATCTTCCGCGACCACCTGGGCAAACCGCTCACCGGCCTGCTGATCTTCGCCGCGACGGGGGGCTCGCTCGCCCTCCTGCTGCTCGCCCTGCGCTCGCCGCTACCCCAGTGGCGCTGGCCTCGCCTGCGCTGGCTGCAGATCGCCGCCCTCGTGCTGACGCTCGCCGCACTGCCGACCGGCGTCGGCCAGGTTGCCAAGATGCTCGCTGCCGGCTTCCAGGCACCCTCCTATCCCAACGACGGCACCACGCTCGACCACTACGCCGCGCAGCAGTTCCTCGAAGGCCACGATCCCTACGCCACGGTCGACATCGTCTCCGCGATCCGCCTCTACCACCAGGACCCGACGCACACCACGCCGCTCGGTCAAGGCGCCTTCGCGGACCTCTACCCCAACTCCTATCCCACTAAGCAGCAGATCGACTCCGCCTTCGCCGACGCGCCGGCCGGGCATCCCGACCAGGTCCCCGAGTTCGAGTCGCACGTCAGCTACCCCGCGCTGGCCTTCCTGCCGCTGGTACCGCTCGTCTGGGCGGGCCTCCCCAGCGTCGTGCCGTTCTTCGTGCTCTGCATGCTCGCCCTCGCCGCACTGGTAATCCTCGCCGCCCCGCCCGCGCTGCGTCCCTGGCTTGCCCTGCTGGCCCTCGCCGACGCCCCGCTCTTGGATGCCACCGTAGCCGGCGACCTCGACGTCTTCTACATCCTGCTGCTCTTCGTCGCCTGGCGCTGGTGGCGCCGCCCTGTCTTCTCCACCGTCTTCCTGGGGCTTGCCATCGCCGCCAAGCAGATCGCGTGGTTCTTCGTCCCGTTCTACCTGCTGCTCGTCGCCTATGAATACGGCTGGCGCGAGGCGGGCAAACGGCTGGCCGGCGCGCTCGGCATCTTCGCCATCATCAACCTCCCGTTCTTCATCGCCGATCCCCACGCCTTCTTTGCCGGCATCCTCGCCCCGCAGGTCGATCGCATGTTCCCCTCCGGCACCGGCCTCGTCGCTCTCTCCACCCAGGGCCTGCTGCCGCTCGCCCCCTCCGCTGTCTACACCGCGCTCGAAGCCGCCGGCTACGTCGTGGGCATCGCCTGGTACTGGCGCGTCGGACGCCGCACGATGCCCGAGGCCGGCTTCGTCCTCGCCGTGCTGCCGCTCTTCGTCGCCTGGCGCAGCCTGACGACCTACTTCTACTTCGTCGCGCTGCCCTCCGTCGCGCTGGTCCTCGCTCGCCTGAGTGCCACAAGCGCCAATCCCGCGCCCCAGCTCGCCGCGCGACCCTCTTCGGCGCTCCCGGCCTCAGGACTCCTCTCGCGTCGCGCCTCGCTCGCTCTCATGCAGCGCACCCGTGGTGCGCAAGGGCCCAGGCCCTAGCCTATGCTGCCAACCTCCTACCTCCAGCGCGCCCGGACGCTCTCAGCCCGGCGCATCGATTCCACCTGGCACGGCCTGATGGACCGGCTCACCGCGCTGGAGCAACAGCCCGCACTCGCGATGCGTCTCGTCGCGGGCGCCTGGCTCGTCACGCGCGCCGTGCTCTTCGCGGGCATGTTGATCGCCCACAGCTATTGCGACCCCGCCTTCTACAAATACGCCGGCCTCTTCGCCGCCGGTCACTGGCCCTACCGCGACGTCCCCGTCGAGTATCCCCCCTTGGCGATGGCCCTGATCCTCCTGCCCGCGCTGCCGCTGCTGCCTTTCGCCTCCGTCGCGCCACGCCCCGATGCCGCGTTCGCCGTCAACCCACTCTCGCTGCCGCAGCCCGATCCGGTGCGCTATGCCGCCTACGGCATCAGCTTCGCCGTCATGATGCTCGCCATCGACCTCCTGACGCTCTGGCTCGTCATGCGCGCGGCCCACCGCCTACTGCCCAGTGATGCGCTCGGCATCAAGTCAGCATTTCTTTACATCGGTCTCGTTTTCCTTACAGGTGCGCTGCTGCAGAAGTTCGAGTTGGCCGCGGGCGCGCTCTGCCTCGTCGCCGTGTTGGCCTTGGTGACGGAGCGCCATGCCCTGGCCGGCGCCCTCCTCGGCCTCGCCGCCCTCGTCAAGGGATTCCCCGCTTTGGCGCTGCCGATCTTCGCGGCTATCGTCATCATCAGCGCGGGCCAGGGCTTCACAGTCGCGGCGTTGAAATTGCAGGCGCTCCCACTGCGCCGACTTCTCGGCGCCTTCGCACTCGTCGTTGGCGGGGCGACGCTCGCGGTGGCTTTTTGGGCCGGCTTCGGTGCGATATGGCACACCGTGACGTATCATACCGGGAGGGGCACGGAGATCGAAAGCATCTACGGCAACGTCCTCTTGCTTATCTCTTGGCTGCCGGGGCTGCGCGCGACGACGTCCTTCAGCGGCGAAGATCTCTCGCGCGTCGTCATCTCGCCGCTCAACGGCGAGATGGGTGTGCTGGCGGCCTTGGCGCTGCTCGTCGGCGTCGCGCTGGCGTACTTCGCCACCTGGAGGGCACTGCGACGCGCCGGTGACGGGCGAGCCGTCGCCGGCGACCTGCGGCAGCTTGCCGTGATCGCCACGCTCGCCACGCTGCTGGCTTTCGAGGTGACGTTCCGTGCGCTGCCGGCGCACTACCTGCTCGACGCGGTACCGCTCGCCGTGCTCGTCCGTCTGCCAGATCGGCGATGGGCGCGCTGGTGGGTCGTCGCGCTGGTGGGCATCACGCTCGTCAGCCAGGTCATCATCTCGACGTGGCACGATCTGGCTATCTTGTTGCTGCCCTGGTCGGTGATCTTGCTGACCATCCGGAGCGCGTGCTGGGTGCTGGCGGCTGTGGCGCTGGTGATGAGCCTATGGCGCTGGCCGAGGAGTGCGCAGTCCGGGCGCTCCCCACAGCCCGCCGATTGAGGAGTTTCGGTGATGGCGACGAAGCGAGGCGCGAGCGCGACGCGGCAGCGGGACGATCCCGCCGTCGCGTCGCAGCCGACCGCCCTACCCGTCATCCCGCGCATCCCCGGCTTCAGCCCGCGGGCTGAAGATCGCTTCGCCGTCATCCTGCGCCGCATCCCGCCGACGCGCCTGCTCATCGCTTCGGCCGCCATCTCGGGGTTGATCTACCTCGGGTTCACCCTCGCCTTCCCCATCACCACCTGGTGGAACCATCCGCACACCGCCGATAGCGCCGACGCCATCAACGACCTCGGTCGCATCACCGCCTACAGCCCCTTCGCCGCCGTGGCCTTCGTCCTCGCTATCGTCGCGCTCTTCGCCTGCCAATTCTTCGCCTACGTCGCCACCTCCACCAGCGCCGAGGGCCCCGCGAACGCGCCGGGCGCGCGGCTGCGCGAGCGTCTCGTACTCTTTGTGCCGCTGGCCTTCGGCGCCGTGTTGATCTGGATGCAGCCCGTCACCACCACCGATCTGTACGGCTACATCGCCCGTGGCTACCTCTACGCGCAGCTGCACCTGAACCCGATGACGCACATCGCCTCGGATCTGCCCGGCGGCCTCAGCGTCGATCGTCCGCCTTCGCCATACGGCCCGGCTTGGCTCCTCGTGACGTGGCTCTTCTCGCGGATCAGCGGCGAAGACCTGCTGCTCAACATGCTCCTATTCAAGGTCGTCGGGTTCCTCTCCGTGGCCAGCGCGATCTGGCTGGTGGACTACCTGGCGCGCAAGCTGTATCCCGCGCGCCGGCTGCGCATACTCGTGCTCTTCGGCTGGAGCCCTTTGCTGCTTTTCGAGGCGGTGGGCAACGGCCACAACGACATCGTCATGATGGTCTGCGTGCTGGCGGCCTTCGTGCTGATGTATCGCGGTTACGCGCGGACCGCCTTCGCCCTCTTCCTCGTCGGAGCGCTCATCAAGTACGTCTCCATCGTCTTCCTGCCGCTCTGGCTCGTCTATGAGCTGCGACAGTACGCGCTCGCCGAGACCGCGGGCGCGGCCTCTTCCCGGCCATTCGCGCGGCGTGTCTCCACCTCGCGCGCGCTGAACTCCGCCCGCCGTCTGATGGACACCGCCGCGACGACCATCCGCGAGGTCGATCTCCGCGCCGCGACTTGGCTGATCGCCCAATGCAGCGTGATCGGCATCGCACTGATCGCACTTTGCTACGCGCCGTTCTGGGCCGGCATCCAGACCTTCACAGGGTTGGGACAGCAGATTCGCCCGCAGTACTACAACAGTTCGATAGTCGGCTTCATCGCCGCGCCGCTGGAGCAGTTGGTCTCGACAAACAAACAAGCCGCGCTCGACAAAACGATCCGACTGCTTTGTTATGCGGCATTCGCCTGCTACACGCTGATCCAAATCCAGCGTCTTTGGCGCCGCGGGGCCGACGTGACGATGCGCGACGTCATCACCGCCGCGGCGAAAATCACCTTCGCGACGCTCCTCATCATCACATTCTGGTTCCAGCCCTGGTACGTGATCTGGCTGCTACCGCTCGCCGCCCTCGCAGCCGAGCCGTTCGTCCGCCGCCAGGGCATGTTCTTCGCCCTCGGCGCGCTGATGACCTACGCGGTCAGCAACTTCCTCTTCGTGCAAGACAACGACTTCGCACGCGGGCTCTTCGTCCAGTTCTTCGAGATCATCGTCGCCTTCGGCCCGCTGCTCCTGATCCGCGCCATGCCAGAGGAGCATGGCTGGAGCGCCATCGCGCGCGAGTATCTCCGCTCGGCGACGCAGTGGCTGAATAGTCGTCCCGTCTTCTGGGACCGCGTGATGCTGGCGCTCGTCATGCTGGTCGCCGCACTGTTGCGCCTTGTGCGGCTCGACAGCAACCTCTTCACCACCATCCCCCGCGACACCTCCACCACCAACATCCTCAAGCAGTTTGGCGGCGACCTACGCCTGCTCCTTTCGGACCCCCAAGGCCTCAGCAGTCCATTCGCGGCGCTGCAGAACCTCCTCATCGGCATCTTCGGCGACACGCCCTTCGCCGCGCTGCTGCCCTCCGCCATCATCGGCTCGCTGACGGTCCTCGCCATCTACCTGCTCACCCTCGAAATCCTGCGGCACGGATCGATGGCTGGTAGGCACACCATCGCATTGCTTGCCGCGCTGCTCGTGGCGACCTCCGCCTGGCACGTCTCGCTCAGCCGGTCGGGCACGGAGGTCGTGTCGTTGCCGTTGCTCATGTGCCTCGCGCTGTACTGGCTCCTCAGGTCGCTCCGGGTCAGCCCGCAACTGCGCGCGACGTCTGTGACAGATTCATCGGGTACCTCCGCCGCCCCGGCCTTCAGCGGCTACAGACCGGTGTTCAGGCGCTTTAACCTCTGGCCGCGCGGCGGCATAGTGGGCCTGCGAGGCGACCAGTTCGCCGAGGTCGTCGGTGCGGGTATCTGCACGGGCCTGGCCTGCGATCTGGCGCCGGGGCTCTGGCTCGTACCCCTAACGATCGTCGCGTTCCTATTGCTCTGGCTCTGGCGCCGGCCGGCGGGATTGAACGTGACGTGGCCCGCCGTGGCCGTGCTGACGGTCGCGGCTGTCCTCTCTGGTGCGCCTGCGCTCTGGCACTTCGCCAGCCGGTTCATTGGCTTCCCGGAGGGTGCCGCCTTCCTCGCACAGACCAGCATCGCCGCACGTCCGGGACCGACGCTCATCTCGATCGTCTTCTGGCAGCAAGTGCTCCGCAACATCGGCGCGACGGTCAATCTGCTCCTCTCGCAAGACTTCAGCGCGGGCTATCCCTCCACCGGCGGTGCAGCCATCATCCCGGCGCTGTTGCTACCGTTCGCAATCGTCGGCCTCTACACCATCGTCCGCTGGCGAGGCTACGTCTCACTGGCGATACTCGCCCTCATCGCCCTGCCGCTGATTGCCAGCGTCGCCGTCGGCACCTCGACCAGCGTGATCGACGCGGCGAGCGTCTTGCCGGCGCTCTGCATCGTTCCGGCCATCGGCATCTACACCTGTGGCGAATGGGTAGGCAACGCACTGATCGTGCTCGACCGCACCAACGGCACCCGAGTCTTCTCCACGCCCGAGCACATCGGGCGCATCGTCCTGTTGATATTCCTGCTGGCCAGCACGGTGCGCACGTTCTTCTGGTACTTCGAGGCAACGCTGCCGACGCCGACGCAGCAGTGGACGCCGAGCATGACGCCGAGCCACGTGGCGCTTCTCGCACCCGCCCAACTGGCGTCGCCCTCACGGCAGATCGTGATACAAGGACTTTCAGCGACCGAGGGCACGACCTTCTGGCGAGCGGATTGAAGGAACCCACGCATCTCGTGTTGTATCAATGACGGCCTTATCATGGTCCGTCTCTGATCGTTCAACGCGCACCCGATGAGGAGTACTCGATGTCGTCACCGTCCGCAGAGGAGAAGCAGCGCGCCGCAGAGATCCTGCTGGAGCTGAAGCGACTCTATCCCGATGCCCGTTGCGCGCTCAACTTCACCTCGGCGCTAGAGCTGCTGGTTGCCACCATCCTCGCCGCGCAGTGCACCGATGAGCGCGTCAACCAGGTGACGACCACCCTCTTCAAGAAATACCCCACCGCGGCGGCCTACGCGAGCTCCGCGCAGGAGGAGTTGGAGCAGGACGTCAAGTCGACCGGCTTCTATCGCAATAAGGCCAAGAACGTGCGAGCGATGGCGCAGGTGTTGGTTGATCGATATGGTGGCGAGGTGCCGCGCACGATGGACGAGCTGACGGCGCTGCCCGGCGTCGCGCGCAAAACGGCGAACGTCGTCCTTGGCAACGCCTACAACATCGTCGTGGGCATCGCCGTCGATACGCACATGCTTCGTCTCGCGCGCCGCTTCGGCTGGACCACGAGCGAGGACCCCGTGCAGGTCGAGCGCGACGTCATGCTCCTTTTCCCGCAGGATGAATGGGTACATCTCTCGCACCTGATCCAGTATCATGGGCGCGCCGTCTGCCGCGCGCCGAAACCACTCTGCGAGTCCTGCACGCTCGTGCCGCTCTGTCCGACGGGTCAAGAGCGCCTGGCCGCAGGTGGCGCGCCCGCGCCCGTTGCGACGAAGAAGGTGGCGGGCCGCGCGCGGGCCGCCAAGTGAGGATCGCGTCGTCCGCGCTCGGCAGGAAGTTGCGGTGCATGCCGCGAGGGGATGAGGTGACCGCGTGGGCATCGAGCTTCGGGCGCGACTCTCGGCGCTGCGCCGTCGCGCGGTGAGCATGCGCGGCACCCCCACGGCGAGACCTGCGCGCGGCGAAGGCTTCCTGGTGGCGATGGTCCTCGCAGCCGCGGCCTACTTCGTCCCGCGCGGGATCTCGTGGAACGCCGATACCCACATGTTCCTCACCGCCAGCATCGTCGATCGCGGCTCGCTGAACATCGATCCCTTCGCCCAGCTCACCGGGGATCTTGCCTTGGCAAACGGCCACTTCTTCGCCGACAAGGCTCCTGGGCTCTCGCTCATCGCGGTGCCTTTCTATCTGCTGATCAAGTTCACCCTGCTCGGTGGGCACCCGCTCACCAGCCTCTACGCCGTCCCCGATCCGCAGCGGATCGACTTCCTCGTGCGCTACCTGCTGGCGCTGACCTACGCCGGCGTGCCGACCACGGCGGTCACGGTGATGCTCTACCGCTTCCTGCCTCGCTTGGGCCTCAGCACGCTCTGGAGCGCAGCAGTTGCCCTTGCCTATGGACTCGCCACGCCCGCTCGCGCCTTCGCCGACCAATTCTTCAGCCATCAACTAGTGGCCGCGCTGCTATTCGGCGCGTTCCTGCTGCTATATCGGGCGCGCCACACCGGCGTATCCACCACGTACGCGCTCTTCGCGGGGCTTTTGCTGGGCTGGTCGATCATCTCGGAGTATCCGACGGCCCTGATCGCCTTGGCCCTCGGCGTCTTCGCGCTGACCAGCCCGAACGGCGGCAGGCGGCTCGCGATGCTCGTCGCCGCCGGAGCCGCGCCCGCCCTTTTGATCGGCGCGCTCTACAACACGTTGGCCTTCGGCGGCCCGCTCAACACCGGCTACAGCCACCTGGCGGGCCCGGAGGTCTTCCGCACCGGCCAGGGCCAGGGCCTCCTTGGCGTCACCGTGCCGCACCTCGACGCGCTCTGGCAAACCACCTTTGGCCCCTATCGCGGCATCTTCCTGCTCTCGCCGGTGCTGCTGCTGGCCGTACCGGGCTTCGTCGCACTCCGGCGCCGCGCGGCGTGGCGGGCCGAATCGCGGCTCTGGCTTGCCATCGTGGCCGTCTATGCGCTCTTCACGCTCTCTTATTTCGCCTGGGACGGCGGTTATAGCCTGGGTCCGCGCGACTTCCTGCCTGCGCTGCCGTTCCTGATGCTGCCCATCGGGGCGCTCCTAACAGCGGGACGCGATCCGCGTTGGCGCTTCGCTTTCGCCGCACTAGCAACCTGCTCGGCACTGATCGTCAATCTGGCGACGGCTGTAGGACCACTCTTTTCGCCCGCATTTGATTCGCCGCTGACACAATGGGTGTGGCCGCGACTGCTCGCCGGCCAGCTCGACAACAACTGGGGCATGGTCTTCGGCCTTCCCGGCATCCTCCAACTGCTGCCGCTCTGCCTGATCCTCGGCGGCATCGCCGTGCTCTATTGGCGGCGGGTAGGCAAGCATGCTACACTTGCCGCCACCGGGCGTGAGCCGGTGGCTGAGGGATCGGTGGCAGCGGCGAGACACTAAAATTCGCGCTCCGGCACAGTCGCCGCGTCGCGCCATTGTCTCACCGGCATAGTGAGATCACCTCAGTACTGAAGCACGTGGGATCGACAAACGGGAGATGCGGCAACGAGCATGGTCGAACAGCGCGGCAATGCCGGCCAGTCCGAGGCGCGCCTGCTGAACCTCGCCGGAGTACTCCTCCTGCTGGTGGGCGCGCTCGTCGGGTGGCTGGCCCCTCGACTCGCACTCGATCTCCCCGCAGTGGCATTCTTCGCGTCGCCCGCAGCGCAACCAGGAGTAGATGTCAATAGCTTTCTCGGAGCGGACATCACTGCGCTGGCCGTGATCATCGCCGTGGTGATCGGCTTCAACGCGACAACGCTCCAGATCGCGGGGCAGGCGCACTCGCTCGGCTTGGTGCGCAGCATCCTGCGCTCGCTGACCCCGTTCCTGCTCTGCTGGAGCGTCACGACCGGCGTCCTTCTTGTCTACTTCCCAGAGCCCCCACGGTACGCCGGCCAACTCTGGCAGATGCTCTGCTGGTTCGCCGCGATCGTCGTGCTGATGCTCGGTTATCTCTGGAACCTCCCCTGGCGGCTCTCCGGCGAGTACGTCGGTTGGTGGGCGTTGCGCAGCTTGCGCGGGCGACCAATCGCGCAGTGGGAGACGCTCGACGCCTATTCGGTGCTGCAATCGGCCGTCGCCTCGGCAAGCGCCAGGGGCGACATCGGCACGATGCGCTCGATCATCTCGGCCGTCGCCCTCTACCTTGCCGGATTGCACGATCAGGATCCGAAGGCGAAGGATGGCTATGACCGCCGGCGCTACCGCGCGCTCAAGAATCTGCTGAGCGGCTGCGCGCAGAACGCGGCCCAGGGCTCCAACGCGACTGCCTATCACCTCGGGCGCTTGCAGGCGGGCATCCTTCTGCAGGCCGTCGCGGTCGGCCACCGGATGGACGATGCCGATCACAACCTCTTCTCCACGCTGCTCAGCATCCTGCGAAGCGCACCGGATCGCTACAACACCGTCTGGACTGGCCTGCGCCACGGACTCTGTCGAGGCGGCGACGGACGCCAGCGATACCTCCTGGTGTTCTGGCGTCAGCAACCGCAGTCGGCGCAGGACGATCCTCTGCACATCGAGGGCATCGCGGGGGCGCTGACCTTCTTCCATGCCGGCGTCCGGAGCGAGCTGCGCTTGGCCCGCCTCGCTGGGGCCGCCGACGCCGAATCCGCCGAGATGGCGCTCGACCTCTACCGCGACCTGACGATTCACCTCGGCAAAGAGATGGCCCAGGATCGCCACGCGCCGAGCGACGCCGTGGCCAGCGCGCCACTGCACCTTCTCGACGCCACGCACCGGCAGATCCTCGCGCGCTGGCCGGAGATCGAATCTCCCGATCATCGTGCGCGCATCGTCGCGGCATACGACCAGCGGCGCGCGGAGTTGGCAGCGTTACTCGCGGGGAGGAGATGACGAGTCCCCTCGACGTCACCTGCATACCGCAGCGTCGCCTCTGCCGCACGGGATTCACCCCGGCCTGAATACCGGGGAGCGCCACAACTCCCCACCACGTAACGACGAGTTGTAACGCTCTTCCGCCGCCTTATTGGCGCACAGAGGCAACGGCTGCGCCCACCAGCGCCAGCACGTCCGCAGTCTGCGTCAGCTCCGTCAGGATCACGATAGTACCGAACGCGTCGTCGTCATGCGGGCTATGCACCACCTTGACCACCTTAGCAGCCCCATTGAGGTAGACGGTAGACGGCAGCAAGAGCCGCCCAACGCCCTCACGTCCTGGCGGCACGAGCTTGGCGAACGTGCGGCTGTTCTCGCCTGGGGTGAAATACGTGATCGTCGCGCTGTCCGTCACGGCGTGCAGCCCCAACGCGCGGATGCCATCATGGACCGCGCGCAGCACCGGCGCGCGATGCGTCCACTCCGGCATGTCGGCTGTCACCTTCTGCGGCTGCGGCCACACGTCCGGGAAGGGCACCGTGCCGAGCGACGTACCCTGCTCGATATGGCGGCACAGCTCGCCCAGCAGGCGAATCGCCTCGCCGTAGAGCACCGCCGCCGACTCCTTCTTCTTCTCGAAGGAGAGGCGCACCAGCAGCGCGCTGGCGCAGGCCAGCCAGAAACGTGCACGCCAGGTCGCGTCGTGCCGTTCTGTGGCGAACGCGCCCGTCAGATCGAAGATCCGCTTTTGGAAATGGACCGTCGCCTCGCGTCCCAACGGCTTATAACGCACCGCATTCTCCGCGACGCCAGTATCGTCCTTGCTCGGGAAGACGATCTCGCCGGGCTGCAAGCCAAAATCCGCATCGGGTTGCGCGAGGCGCCGCCCCACACAGACATCGGCGAGCAAGGTGCCGAGGTCGGCCAGGTAGTCGCCGGTGCGCGAGAGCTTATCCAGATCGATCAGCTTGGCACTACAATAGTCCGCGTCGAGCATGATGTTGCCCGAATGCAGATCGCCGTGCGTCATGCCCAACTGGCGCGGCTGGAGCGTCGACGTGCTGCGCGAGACGATGCCGAGGTAGTATTCGAGCTCGCGGTGCCGGGTGTCGTTGACCGTGAACTCTTGCGCGGCGCTCTTCAGCCAGGGCACGTTGGCGACGCCGCGCAGCAGCTTCGCCTCGATCGGCGCGATGTAGAGCCGCGCGATGTGCGAGCCCGGCAGCGACGCGCGCGGAACGGCGGTCTCGCGGAAGAGCGCGAACGTACTGCCACTCACCGTCGCTGCCACTTGCTCCAGCGACCAGCGATGCTCCTCGGAGAGCCGTCGCTGATCGAGCCGTTGCAACACGGACGAGAGCGGCTGATAGTCGGTGAGGTCCTCCATCGCCAGGTAATAGGTCTGCGTCTCGCCCGACTTGTAGACCTGCGCGTCGGAGGGTTGGCGCACGAAGTACTCGCGGAGTGAGTCGGGAAGCTGCTGATAATTGGCGATGGCCGTGGCGAAAGCATCTGTCGTGCTGCGCTTGACGATGACAGACGCCTCCGGCATCACGTTGTGGATGCCGTGGCGGCCGTTGTTGCTCCCCAGCATGGGATACCAGTAGTGGAAGGGCACGCGGTAGACCTGCGCGTCGGTGTGGCCTCCCGACAGTTCCTGGATGCCGCCAAGCTCCACCGAGAGCCGCTCGCGGATCACATGCTTCAATTCAGCGTTGAAAGCATTTTCGCTCAACTCGCGTCGCCGCTTGGCCTCGCGCAGGTAGCGTGCCGCGATGCCGCGCGCAAGCTCGGCGTCGCCGTAGCGCGTGACGATCAGCCGCATGACGAGCGTGTGATGCCCGATGCCCCAGGCGCGCATCTTCTCCGGCTTCAGATAGATGGACCGCACGTAGCGCAGGAGGGCGTTCAGGGCCTCTCGGACCTCCGCGACGCGGAGGGCGTGGTCGGCGAGCTGCAACGCGGCATAGAGCGACTGAAGGATGTCCCCCCCACTGGCGGATGGGCGTCCCATGACGGCATCGATCAGATAGGCAACGGCGCTGTTCAGGCGCGTCTTCGGCACCCCGGAGAGTCCGATATCGTGGAGCAGACCCCACGCGTAGCTGAGCTCGCGGGCGTCTATCTTGATCAGTGGGCCACTCGTCTGCGCGCGCTCTTTGCCGGACGTGGCAGGCTCTGCCGAGCGGTCCACCGCACGCCAATTGCGGAAATGTTTGCGAACCGCGCCCTGGATGGCCTCAAAGCGACGGTCGGCGCAGACCTCGCGCCGAAGTCCCGCCTGCTCCAACGTGACCAGCGTGTCGAGCACGATGCAGGTCGTCAGCACGTCCGACTCGGTCACGCCGCGAACCATGCCACCGTTCTCTTTTTGTAGCAGATCGGCGAAATCCGCGCGGACGGTCGCATCGTCGAAGGCCCCGAGATAGGCAAGCGTCTTGAAACGACTTGGATAGAGGCGCGTGCGGTCGCGCTCCGCAGGCTCAAGGCCGTGCGGGAGGCGCAGGTTGACCAACCAGACTAGCGCCTGATCCACGATATGCGCGCTCTCAACGTCGAAGCTGAGGCGGTGGAGCACTTCCGCCGCGTGGCACGTGCGCCGCAGGCTGTCGTGGACATCACGCCCCGGCCAGCACGACTCGCGCGGATCGAATGCCTCTCTGAGCGCCAACTGGAGCGCCGCGGCGAGGGCCGCGTCCGCCTCCTCTTCCGTCTCGGCATCCAGGTCCAACGCGAGCCGCGAAAACGCTTCGTCGTCCGTCACCCGCGCACTCCCTCGCCTCCTCAGCCCGCGCCAAGCGATCAGCGCCGCTCGCATTGTACTCGATACCAACACGGTCTCCAACTTTGAGACGCCCGGCGAGCGCTCCGCGCCACGCGGTACAATGGCGTAATAGACCCGGCGCGGGCGATCGGCAGGAGCGTCCCGCGTGCAGATACGAGACAGCGCCGTAGAGAGAGCCGCTTGCGGCCACGGCTGAGGGGCCGCGATGCCCGAAGGAGATTGGATGCTATGGTGACGGCGAATCGCACGTCAACGACGACGCCGGCGGAGTTTGTCAACGAAGCGGTGCTCGACTTCGGCAATTCAACCCACGGGGCAGCGCAAGAGGCGGCGCTACGGCGCGTGGAGTCGGAGCTGGGCGCGACGTTTCCGCTGATCATCGGCGGCGAGCGACGCGCGAAGGCGGAGACCTTCGCCTCGATCAATCCCGCGCAGCCGACGCAGGTCGTGGCGCGCTTCGCCAAGGCCACCGCCGCTGAGGCCGACGAGGCGATCCAGTCCGCCTGGCGCACCTTCCAGACCTGGCAATTCGCTCCCGCCAGCGAGCGGGCGGGCTACCTCTTCGAGGCGGCACGGCTGCTCCGCGAGGAGCGCTATTACTTCAACGCCCTGATGATCTACGAGGTGGGCAAGAGTTGGGTCGAGGCCGACGCCGACACCGCCGAGGCGATCGACTTCCTCGAATTCTACGGGCGCGAGGCGCTGCGCTACGGCGGCGCGCAACCCGTCACGCAGATCCCGACGGAGGAGAGCGAGCTGCGCTACATCCCACTCGGCGTCGGCGTGGTCATCCCACCGTGGAATTTCGCCTGCGCCATCATGGTCGGCCTCACCACCTCGGCGCTCGTCGCCGGCAACACCGTCGTGCTGAAGCCCGCCAGCACCGCCGCGCTCGTCGCCGCACGCTTCGTCGAGCTGTTGGAGCGCGCCGGGCTGCCCGCGGGTGTCGTCAACTTCTTGCCGGGGCCGGGCGGAGCGATGGGCGACGCGCTCGTCGATCATCCGCTGACGCGCTTCGTCTCGTTCACCGGCTCGCGCGACGTCGGCCTGCGCATCCACGAGCGCGCGGCGAAGCAGCAGCCCGGACAGAAGTGGATCAAGCGCACGATCCTCGAGATGGGCGGCAAAGACTCCATCCTGGTCGATGAGACCGCGGACTTGGAGGCCGCCGCCGCCGCCATCGTGGCCTCGGCGTTCGGCTTCCAGGGGCAAAAGTGCTCCGCATGCTCGCGCGCCATCCTCGTGGACGCGGTCTACGACACGGTGATACAGAAGGTGGTCGAGAAAGCGCGCGCATTGACGGTCGGACCGACGGTCGAGCCGCGCAACGCCGTGGGCGCGGTGATCGACGAGAGCGCGTTCAAGAAGATTCGGGACTACATCGAGGTTGGGCGCAACGAGGGCACGCTGTTACTCGGCGGCGAGGCGCAGCAGGGCGGCGGCTATTTCATTCCCCCGACGATCTTCGGCGATGTCGCGCCGGATGCCCGCATCGCGCAGGAGGAGATCTTTGGGCCGGTGCTCGCGGTGATCCGCGCGAAGGACTTCGAAGACGGGCTGGCGATCGCCAACAACACCGAGTACGGCTTGACGGGATCGTTCTTCTCGGGTGACCGCGAGCGGATCGAGCGGTCGGAGCGCGATTTCTTCGTCGGCAACCTCTACATCAACCGTAAGTGCACTGGTGCGTTGGTCGGCGTCCATCCCTTCGGCGGCTTCAACATGTCTGGCACAGACTCCAAGGCCGGCGGACGCGACTATCTGCTGCTCTTCAGCCAGGCAAAGGCCATTTCCGAGAAGGTGCGCTAGCGCCCGATTCGGCCACCAGTCGCTCGCGCATCGAGTCCGACGGCTGGAGCTGGCAATTGCCGGCTTGTGCGCCTCGCACAACGCCACTATACTGCCATGCAAATGGGCAGGGGTCGAGTTGTGCGGGGCTATATACATGTCCATTCGGCCTACGAGCGTCATGGAACGCATACTTCGGTCGCGCCTTTATCTTCCCGCGTCGATTGTGCTGTCGTTGGTGCTCATCGCTAGTTCATCGGTGCTGCTGTTGGTGCGGGTAGGCCAGTGGCCACCAACCTTTGGCGCAACGTCCCCCGCGCTGGTGATCACCAGGCCGAGCGCCACGCCCGTGACGATACACGCCTCGGTGCTGGGGGCGGTGCTGGTGCCCGGGAACTATCCCCTCGCCGAAGGCTCGACCCTCAGCGACCTGATTGAAGCAGCGGGTGGCCCGCAAGCCGATGCCGACCTGAGCCAACTCGACGTCTCAACTGAGCTATTGGACGCGCAATCCATCTACGTGCCGCACGTCGGCGAAACGCCGCCAGTGCTTGTCGGCGGCAAAGTGAATCTCAACCTCGCCACCGCAGCCAAGCTCCACGACGCGCTCGACATCAGCATCACCGAGGCGAAACGGATCGTCAACTACCGCGGGCAACATGGCAAGTTCCAGTCGGTGAGCGATCTGCTGCTCGTGCCCGTCAACCAGACGATCTTCGACCGCATCAAGTCCCTGGTGACGGTCTGACAAACCATCGAGTGGTGCGGTGCTTGCCGCGACAACTACGAATGGGATGCCCGTAAGAGACCGCCGAAGCGACATGATGCGTGAGCTTGCTCCGTGACGCGATTTCCCATAGGTGTGACTGACATGGAGACAAATGGAGGGCGGCGCACGGTCGGCATCGTGTTGGCAGGCGGCAGAAGCGCGCGCATGGGGAGGAGCAAGGCCGCACTCGACATCGGCGGCGCACCGCTCCTTACGCGCGTTGTCGGGCGGCTGCGACAAGCGGTGCAAGATGTCATCATAGTCGGTCAGCCCGATCTGCAATCGCTCGTCCCTGGCGTGCCGGTGCTTCCAGATCTGCACCCTGGAAGAGGCCCGCTGAGCGGGCTGGAGTCGGCGCTGGCGGCCGCCGCTGGCCAAAGTGCCACCAGCGTGTTCGTCGTCGCCTGCGACATGCCCTTCGTCTCCCCGCGACTCATCCGGCACATGGCAGACTTGGTTGAGGCCCAGCCGACCGCTCAAGTCATCATCCTGCGCAGCGCCCACGGACTTGAATACCTGCATGCGCTCTACGCCGTGAACTGTCTGCCCGCGATTCGTGCGCGGCTCGATAGCGGCTCGCGTTCGCTCCGAGGGCTACTCGACGAGTTGCGCATCCACGAGGTCGGCGGCGGCGAGGCGGCTGAGTTTGATCCTTCGGGACTCTCGGCCTTTAACGCCAACACACCCCAGGAATGGCAGCGCGCGCTGACCTTGGCGAGCGAAATCGACAAACGCTAGAGCTGATACTGCTCGATCGATCACCGACGAGACCCGTTACTTTCCGTGTACCTCCGTTGTCTCGACGTTTCCTCTGGACTCCTCACTCCCGAGTTGTCGCCTGCGCCGGGCGTTTCGCCGGCGTGCGCCCGTCCGCGGCAACGGGCGCCGTCGTCCCGTTGGAGCCTCCATTGCCCAGTCTGGCCTCCAGCGCATCCAGCCGATCGCGCAGCGTCCGATTCTCGCCGCGCAGCTCATCCAGATCGCCATGCAGGCGCCGCAACTCCTCGCGCTCGCTGCGTCCGCGCTCTAGCGCCGCCACCGCGACGCGTGCGGAGCGTATCACCCGCTCGTCGGGATGTCGCTCGATGACGCGTCGGAGTTCCGGCACCGCCCGCGCGTCGCCCCACGCCCGCAAGGCGCTGATGGTGTAACGCAACGCCCACTCCCACGGATCGTTCAGCGCCTCGATCAGCACCTGCACCGCCTGGGAACGCACCGCGTCATCCGTAACCTGCCCGGTCCGTGCCAGCACCCAGAGGCCGTGGGCCGCTCCTGCCCGCGAGTCCATCGGCTTGCCGAGATCGCGCACCCATGCCGATAGCATCTCAACCGAACGCGGGTCGCCTAGCTCCCCTAATCCCACGAAGACGCCCTCGCGCAGGATATCGAGCCAAGAGCTACAATCGATCTGTTTCACCAGCGCCTCGAACGCCCCCGGCGTGCGCGTCTTGCCGAGCGCCTCCGCCGTCGCGGCCAACACGTGATAGCTCGGCTCGTCGCCTTCCAGCACGGCCAGCAACGCTGCCCCCGCTTGCTCCGCCAGATCCGCCTGCTCCGGCGTGCGGAATGCGCCAAGTGCGCGCACCAGCGCCCGCCGCACCTTCGCGTCATCCTCGCGACCGAGCGCCTCCAGCAGCGCCTCTAGCGCCTGGGCGCTCTTCAGTGTCGCCAGCGCCTCCGCGACCGCCCCGCGCACCGCCCAGAATGGTTCTTCCCGTAATGCCGCGACCAACGCCTCGGCACTCGTCACGTCACTCTTCTTGCCCAGCGCCTCCGCCGCCTCGATGCGCCCCAGCACATCAGGATCGTGCCGCAGTTGGTGTCGCAGCAGCTCCGCGGAACGCTCGAAGTCCAGCGTCTTCAGCACCCACCCGCCCTGGTCGAAGCGCACCGCGCGCGGCCTCGCCTCCAGCACGAACGAGAACGACTGCTGCGCCTCCTCCACCATCACGCGATGCGTCACCAGCCGCGCCTCGTCGCCGTCGGACAGCAGAAATCCGATATCGATCGGCGTCGTGAAGAGCGGCGTGCGCTCGTCCACCAGTTGCGTCTGCGCCACCGTCAGCCGCGCCGTCCGATGCTCGTCGTCCCAGGCGTACGTCACTTTGAACTCGGGGTGCCCAGCCTTGTAGAGCCACTGCTCGAAGAACTGTGCCAGGCTCCTCCCCGTTGCTTCCTCCATCGCCCGCTCGAAATCCGCCGTGATCACCTCGCGCCCCGCGTTGCGCCGCGTGTAGAGCTGGATGCCCCGCCAGAACGGCTCGTCTCCGACCACCTGCCGCAGCATGTGCAGCACGCACGCCGCCTTGTTGTAGGGGTGCATGTCGAAGAGCTCGTCGCCGTTCTTCCTCGTCACGCCGTAAACGATCGGCCGCCTCCCCCGCGCGTCCGCTGCCAGATAACCGTGCGCCTCGTCGCGCATCGTCGCGCGAAACTCATCCTCGCCCCGGTCGAACTGCTCCCAGCAGTTGCAGAAATAGGTCGCGAAGCCCTCCTTCAGCCACGTCTGGCTCCAATCGCGGACGGCGATCAGGTCGCCGTGCCATTGATGCACCAACTCATGGGCCACCGTCGGTTCGGGCGAGTACGCAAGGCTCGCGCGCTCGTCGGCCAGCAGCCGATACGTGTGCGTCGTTGCGCTGGCGTTCTCCATCGCGCCCAGGTATTGCTGCACCACCGTCTGCGCATACTTCGGGTAGGGATACGACACGCCGAACCGCTCGGAGAAGTATTCGATCATGCGCGGCGTCTTGCCCATCATGCGCCTGCCGTCGTCCTCGCGGCCCTGCGGCACGTAGAAGTTCACTGGCACGTCGCGCCACGCATCCTCGATCTCGGCGAACTGGCCCGCGACCAGCGTCAGCAGATACGCCGGATAGGGTACGTCCATCCGCCAGGCAAACGTCTTCGTGCCGTCGGCGTTCTCGCGCACCTCTTCTAGCCGCCCATTTGAGATCACGCGGAAGTTCCCCGGCACGGTGCAGTTCAGCGCCGTCGTAGCGCGGTCATTCGGATAGTCATGGCATGGGAACCAATAGTGGTGATACTCCGTCTCGCCCATGCTCCACGCCTGCACCGGCAACCCCGGATCGCCCTTCGTCGGCGCGACGAACGTGAATCCCGTCCGCGGTTGAGCGCTGTACTCCACCCGCACGACGATCTCTTCGCCGTGTCGATACGTCCGGTCGAGCTGTGCCCGCAGTTTCTCGCCCTCCACCCAGAATTCCAACTCGCCAGTGGACCCTTCCAGGCGCACCTGCGTCACGCGCAGTTCGGCGGCGTCGAAGCTGATCTGCCCCAGCTCCTCGAAAAGCACCACGAAGGTCGTCGTCACCGACCCGCGTACCGTCCGCGTCTCGAAGTCCAGCGTGAGGTCGAGGTCCACATGCCGCACATCCACGGGCCGATCGGGCGCGTAGGCCATGCGGTCGCCGGGCAATGCATATTCGGGATAGCCAGCCGACTCGACGGCCGCCTCATGCGCCTCCATCACCGAATTCGCGTCAAATTGGCATCCGTCGGCGAAGATATTTGGCATCTCCCAGCTCCTTCTTTCGTCGTGTCGGGCGCCACGGCGAGTAGCAATCGGGTGTTAGATGGGCGTCTTACCACTGTAGTGCAGTCCCGCGCATCTCGTCAATTCACCTGCGCGTTCACCGCCCAACTCCGCCTTGGCCTCAGCGAGTCACTATCGCCCGATGCGCACTACTTCTTTCACTCTCTCCATCTCTCTTCTGCCCACTATGCACTCCACGTGCGCTGTGGTTAAATCTCCATAGGCCTTTCGCGTGCTTCGCGTTTCAGCTCAGGTACAGATGCATGCTTGCCGAGGCTATGCTACAATGGCGCGCAATGCGAGCGCGGGCAGCGTGTGCCGCCGTCGCTGGAATGGGACGAGGGACTTCGGCGCGGGCCACGAGCCAGCGAGAACTGACGAGGAGCAGGCATGAGCCGCTACAGCACGATCACCGGGTGGGGCATGCAGGTGCCCGAGAAGATCATGACCAACGCGGATTTCGAGCGCATTATCGACACCTCCGACGAATGGATCACCTCGCGCACGGGTATCAAGCAGCGGCACATCGCTGGTCCCGGCGAGACGGCCTCTACCCTCGCCATCGCCGCAGGCCGTAAGGCGCTGGAACGCGCGGGCATCGAAGGCAAAGACCTCGGACTCATCATCGTCGCCACCGTCTGCCCAGACTATCCCTTCCCGTCCACCGCCAACCTCGTCCAGCACGCGCTCGGCGCGCAGTGCGGCGCCTTCGACATGCAGGCGGCGTGCAGCGGCTTCCTCTACGGACTCTCCACCGCGCACCAGTTCATCGCCAACGGCAATGTCAAGCACGCGCTGATCATCGGCGTCGAGATCCTGTCGCGCGTCGTCGACATGCAGGACCGCACCACCTGCGTCCTCTTCGGCGACGGCGCGGGGGCCGTGGTATTGAGCACCAGCGACGAGCCAGGCGGCGTGCTCGGCTACACCATCGGCAGCGACGGCGCCCGCCCCGACTTCCTCTGGATTCCCGCTGGCGGCTCCGCCGAGCCGATCACCCACGAATCGCTCGATCAGCATCGCCAGTACGTCCAGATGCAGGGCGCTGAGGTCTTCAAGTTCGCCACGCGCATTATGGGCACCGCGATGGAAGAGGCGCTGGCGAACGCCGGCATGACCGCCGCCGAGATGGACCTCTTCATCCCGCACCAGGCGAACCTGCGCATCATCGAGGCCGCCTCTAAGCGCCTCAACCTGCCGCCGGAGAAGGTCTTCGTCAACATCCACGACTACGGCAACACTTCCGCCGCCGCGATCCCCATCGCACTCTGCGAGGCCATCGACCAGGGCCGCGTCTACCCCGGCGCGCACCTCGGCATGGTCGCCTTCGGCGCCGGACTGACCTGGGCCGCCGCCGTGGTGAAGTGGACCGCACCTCTGCCCACCCTTCGAAAGGTGGCCAGTTTGGTGCAGAATCATGCCGATGACACCTTGGCAGGACGCGCGAATGGCAAGCGTCATGCGACAACGGCTAAGGCATAACTAGCGCCAAGTCCGTTTAACGCCAACAGGGCCGTCCGAACCAAAATTCGGCGGCCCTGTTGGCAACGGTTATTGATGCCTCTGAGTACTCGTCTGCTTATCAGCTCGCGCGGCGTGAAGACCCCTGGCTTGAGCCATGGGGAGGAAACGCCGCGCGCCGTCAGGCGCTCCCGACCACCGGACACCAACCGACCAGGTGTGCGATACGTACGCTCTACCGCAGGGCCTGCGGGAAGGTACGCGTGTGGAGGTGGCTTCGGGCCACGACAGGACCGTGTACGACGCTCCTAGCTCGCTAGGTGAGCGGTGGTCAGCCCAAGAATCCCCCGGCTTCAGCCGTGGGGAGTGGTCAACTTCATGTATGTCACTCACCGGGGAAGGATGAGTTCAGAAACCATGAATCGTCACTTGTGTACACGTCCCACGGCAATGTGACCGCGTCACCGTGGTCGCTGACGCCTCTGCACCAGTTTCCAGCACGCCTCGCGGATCATGCGGGCACGACGTAGGGGAAACCTTTCCTCCTGCGCTGCGCCGAGATGGATGGTTTCAGCCCAGAAGGTATCGCCGTGTTCACCACGAGGGACAACATCGCTTCGGGCGCGTTGTCTGCCAGCGTGCGTCCGTTGCGGGCGGCAAAGCTGTAGGTCGCCGGCGTACCGATCACATACGATAGGACATCGGGAAATAGTTCCTGAGCGACGGTCTCGCCGTACCCGTGGGGGTCCTCTGCGGTCCCGCTCGCGGCAACAACGGCGGCTATCTCGTCGCCGAGAGATGTGCCAACTGATTTGACGTCCTCCGACGGGTGCCGGGCATTGGCGGGGTTGTCGAATTTGGTGTCATCGGGCCAGAAGATCGGCCACATCATCGGGTGTCCGGCGCGGTTGATTTGCTGCCAGCCGCCTGCGTCCGTGGCAAGCTTGGTGACGCACCAGACACCGACCTGGGCGCCGGGCCGCAACTGCGGATGCTAGTGGGAGACCTCCAGGACAATAGATTCGACGGTCGTGTTGCCAAAGCTGTTCTCTGCCTTTTCCGCGTGCCATCCCGACAGATCGAGCGCGGTCCCGCCTCTGACGGCCGCGTTGACCATGCCGAGCAGCGACAGGTCGATGTAGAAGGAGTCGGTGATGCGCCCTGCCCACAGCCGCGTGCCAGGGACGTTGGCTACCTCGCCGGTCCTCCCCTCCAGCACGAGTTGGCCCGTTGCAGCGTCTTCGCGGGCCTCATCCCCGGTGAGGGCGAGCAATTGCAGCGCCTGTCGCCTGTTTGCATCCGGTTCCCCAAAGGACACCCGGAAGGTCAGCGCTTCAAATGCGGCTCGTCGAAATGCACTTTGAACTCGTAGCGCGCCTCGTGATGGAAGCCCCGCTGGACATCGGGTCCGGTGATGGTAGAGTTGACATCCATGATGAACACGGTGCTGTTGACACCGGAAAAGACGTAGAGGTCGTCGATATAGAGTTGGCCATTCTGGCGTGCGAGCGGCGTATCCAAGTGGTGGGACATGGTGATCCTCCGTTATGTTCTTGGGTCGTGTCCTTCGCCTCAAGGAGAAGTCGGTCAGGCGAGGCGTATCTTCTTCGTTGTGGGGAGCGGGGCGCTAGCAGTGCCCAGATCAGCCTCCTGCAACATTCAGACCAGCCACTCGTGTCAGCCCAGTCGAGGCCTATCCCCAAATTGCCGAGAAACTGGAGGATGCCCTCGACTGCGACAGTAAATGGGGGGGTGTTCGGCGGCCATGAGGATGGCAGATCGAAGCCTCTCCTTGGTACTGCGCAATCTACTAGGCTCACTCACCACTTCGACCACTGCCGTTGGCGCTATGCCGCCACCGCTTTCCCCAAATCGTCCGTCACCTGATCATACGAGAAGTATCCGAGCCGACCGATCGTTACAGGCAGCATGTCGCTCGGGAGGACGACGAAGAGCAGTGTATCCCGAACAATTATGACTCCTCCAACCGCGTGCACCGCAGGCCTGACATCGTCAGCGACCCAGACAGCGTCATCGTTCGACATGAAGGGGTATCGGTACTTCACGCCCCCACCTCTCTATATACGGTGGCCGTTGTATCGCTGTGGCTGCGTGCCCACCGAGTCAGGCCGTCAAAGTAGAGAGCGAATCCAGGGCAGCGACCTTGTCCTCGGCCTCCGCCTCCAGTAGCTCTAGGTGCTGAGTGAGCAAGTCGCCAGCGCTGTTTTCAGGTTTGTCACCGAGCGCCAGCACACCATGTGCAGCGAAGATACCGAGTAGCATCTGAATGAGGTGCTTGACCCGTTCTGGTTGCTCAATTGCCGAGTCCATTCCCCCTTCGACCCACGGCGGCACCGTACCGTCGCGTTCAAGCACATCCGCCTTGCGCGCCTCCAGACGCTTTGCCTCCTTCGTCGCGATCAGTTCACCTAACTGCCGGAGGGGGGCGGAGGCAACCGAGGCATCTTGTACCTCGAGCGCCTTCACCACGCCGAGCGACATGCGACGGAGGAGGCGCTGGCGACCTTCATAGCGATGTGCTCGTACCAAGTCACGCCCTTCTGCATTGAGAGGAGGAGCATCGGCCAACCGAGCGAAGTCGTGGCGCAGCGCTTCCCAGGTTGGATCGGTCTGCCAGCGCGAACGCACCTTGCCGCGCCCTGGCGTGGTGAGCCGCAGCCAATGCGCGGTGAGGTGCTGGAAGAAAGCGTCAGCGTGGGCGAACAGTTTGGGGAACGTTGCCAGATGCGGCAACGCTTCCGCCGAGAGTTCTGCCGCCACCTATAAGTCAAGGTCCTCTTCGTCCGTCCCGTCCGACTCGGGGGCGAGCCGGAAGCTCTTCATGCCCTCGCGCCGGATCTGGAACTCCAGGCGCCAGACGGTCTTCTCGGGATCGAAGGTGGTCGGGTTACGCCCGGCGAGGAGCGCGAAATAGCCCTCGTCGTGGCGGGCGCGCCGTTCAGTGCTCTTTCAGTGCTCTTGTCGTAGAGGCGGGCCAGGATCGCGTCGCCCGATCCGAAACGAAAGCCGGTGCAATAGTTCCCCTCGAAGTAGGGATGCCATTGATGCGGCGCGGCTTGACGAATCGTTCGATCTCGCCCGTATCGAAGGTGGGCGAGAACCCACCTTGCCAGTCGATGTGCAGGTCGAAGCGGGAGGGCGTCACCGTCTCGAAGGTGCAGACCGCCCGCACGTCCTGTGCTTTCTGGTCGTGCAAGAGCTTGGCGCGAATCCAGGCGAGCGATGCCTCCACCGCGCCACGTGCGCCGTCCTCGTGGGTATGGAGGAAGAAGCTGCGGAGTTCGACGTACAGCCCCGGCCAGGTCGTCATATGCTCTCCAGCGACCTTGACCGTGAAATCCTCCAATTCAATGATGAAGCTGTACCCCCTGCCACCCGAGGGCAGCAGGCGCGCCCTGAGCCAGTCGGGGCAGTAGGCGACGCCCTCACGGGCCAAGACTTGGGCCGTCGCCTTGTCCTCATCGAGCTTGGCGCGTACCGCCTGGCTGATGCGCGCTTGGCTGGAGTAGGTGATGGTGTCAAAGCCTGCTAGTTGCGGCACCGCATCCGATGCCGCTGGCGTAGGCTGTTTTGCTCGTGTCACGTTACAGGCTCCATTCGTCTTCGCCCCAATGAGGCGCCTTGCGATAATGGGAGAGCCGCCGACCCCGATGCTGTCAGGGTTCGACGGCTCGCTTGCGTCACTTAACAGGGCCGTGATTACTTCTGTGGACTCGAGTGGACATAGGAAAGTGGTTTTGTAAACCGCAGGTTCATAATCAGGGCGATTTCCCGAACACGGTCATGGTCTATCTGTCTGAAGGACGAAACAAAGAAATACCTGTCGTCCTTTCCTGGCCTGACAAGCGATCTGCCAAAGGCGTATAGTGAGTTCACACTGCTTAGACGCCGGAGGTACCACGATGAAATTCGATGCACCACCAAACTCGTCGGCTCCTGCTGGGGTCATTCCTACAGGCGCCAAGCGTGCCATCATATACTGCCGTGTCTCCTCGCCGGGCCAGAAAGAGAACGGGTCCCTCGATGAGCAAGAGGCGAGATGCAGGGCGTGGTGCGTCGAGCATGACTGCGAGGTTGTCGCTGTCTACCATGAGGTCTATAGCGGCGAGGACATCGATCGGCCCGAGCTCGAGACTGTGATGCAGCAAATCAAAGCAGGCGGGATAGATACGGTTGTCGTCGACAAAGTAGACCGATTCTCCCGCGCAGATCCGGCTATTACCGCCTACATCATGGTGGAAGCGGAGCAGTATGGCGCGAGTGTGGAGTTCGTCGAAGTACAAGACGACTCATTTGAGGGCCAGATCCTGCGTGCCGTATTGTCCATCGTCGCGCGCGTTGAGCACAACCGAATAAAAGAGCGCGTGAGTGCTGGTAAGCGCCGGCGCGTGCTCGGCGACCCAGAAAAAGGCCGCCCTCCTCGGCTGCTTCCAGGGAATGTGCCGAAATACGGCTGGAAGTACCGAGATGACGAGAAGTCAGCCTATGATCTCGATCCGCATCAAGCGAGTGTAATGACGCGGATCTATCGCGAACTAGGCGACGACGGTCGAAGCCTCAATGCGATCTGCAGGGACTTGGAAAATGAAGGCGAACTTCCGCCGACGGCTTCCCTAGTCGCCGAGGGCTACAAGATTGGCGGCCGCAAAGTAAGCCCACACTGGCATCCTTCGAGCATTGCACGGATGCTTAAGGAACCCTGCTACTGGGGCGAGGCGGTGGCGTATCGCTACGAAGCGTTCGAAGGTAGCAAGCGCGATCCTCATACCAACCGCATTAGAAAGAAGAAGCGGACGCGGTACCGCGACCCTGTGAGCGAGATGGTCGTGCAGTACCCTCAGGAAATTTGGCCTCCTATCGTACCCAAGGAATTGGCGATGCGCGCTATCGCGCGCCTTCGAAAAAACAAATTGGATTCGGAACGTAATCTCAAGCATACGGACGTATCGTTCCTCAGAGCTGGTCTTGCGCTCTGTGGGTATTGTGGTGGTCATCTTAACGTGCACGCGCACCAGACGGTAAAGGATGGGCCAATTACCCTGCGGTTCGTCTGCGGGCAACATCGCGCGTATTTGCGACGCCGCCCCGCTGCCAAACCGTGCCCTGCAATCACCCAATTCAGCGTCCGCGTACAACAACTCGAAGACGCCGCATGGGCATTCATTTTTGAGGCGATGCGCGATCCCCGACGGGTCCCCGACACCTACGAACGCCTTACTGCACGGGAGGCCACCGTGCGCGCTCAGCAAGGGGAAAGAAGCGACCGACTCAAGAAACTCATCAGCGACGCGATCGGTCGACGTGACGAATACATGCGTGCCGTCGGGTTGACTCATGACGCCGAAATGAAGATGGGATACATGCGCCTTGCTGAGGAACAGAACGCGCAGACGCGTTCTTGGCAGAGCGAACTCGATCGCGTCGAGCATGACATGAATCGGGAACTTGCCGAGACTGAGGCCGTTCGCTCTGCCATTACCGAGATCAAT
Source organism: uncultured Chloroflexia bacterium (assembly GCA_963841205.1). GTDB lineage: Bacteria > Chloroflexota > Ktedonobacteria > Ktedonobacterales > JADMIN01 > CAWAWP01. The sequence goes on from CAWJCH010000015.1 coordinate 425,118, forward strand.
TCGCAGACCGTACGGCTCTTGCGGATGGACACGGCAGATCGGCGACGCCTTGCCGAGTCGCTCGGGGTGCGGGTGGTCGTCTATCGCGACTCACACGAACCCTGGTTCTTCCTCGTCAGCGATCTGCCTGGTATGATGGCGATGTGGAAAGCGCGTCGGCACCAGCGGGCACCGGTCGAGCCTGTGCGATTCAGTGATGAAGAGGTTGCAGGCCTGACGGCAGATTGGACAGACGACGATCCCGGTCACGTGGTGTACAGAGATGCGGTCTCTAAGTGGACCGCACCCGTCCCCACGCGCTCTATTGGCGCGACGGCGCAACCGCGCGAGAAGCGTGCTCCCGCCTCCGTGCGCTAACTCTGCACGGGGTTTCCGGCTCATCCAAATCCTACGCGCGTGCGCTATGCTCTGTCGGTGCTACACGCGGACGGGCTCTGCGTATCCGTAACCTCATCATTTTCAGGAGATCAATCGTATGGGACTCCGCCCGACGCAGATGATTCTGCGCACCACCTTCGTCATCAACCTGATCCTCGGTATCGCCTTCTGGACTGGGCACGAGAACCAGACCGTGAAGGGCATCCACATGCTCCTCGGCATCGTCTTCGTGGCAGCCCTGTTTTGGTTCGGCGCGGCCCAAGCGATGCGCGGCGGCAGTCTCGCCATCACGGCGGGCACGTTCGTCATCGGTCTCGCGCTCGCCGTCGTCGGCCTGACGCAAGAGGGCATCGATACAGGATGGATCAAGGTGGTTCATCTTCTCCTCGCGGTCCTCGCGATCGGGCTTGCCGAGATGGCCGGGGCGCGTACCAATCGGATAAACGCCAGCAAGGCATAGTCGAAGATCTCGCCAGGCTACCCGCTCCGTCGCCCCAAGTTCTAGAGGTGAGCGCGGCGCGTTTTGAGGTCAGATGCCGCGGGCGTAAACCGCGCGGGCTGGGTACGGATGACTCGTTCACCGTGCGGACGGTAGTGGTCGGCAACCGCATCAGCGTCCGCGCCGCCCGGACGGAGCGTAGCTTCGTCGCCGAACTGGAGCGCATCGTCGGCATGGCCGCCCCGCATCTTTCGTCAGATGCGCCGAATCTCCTCGTGCTCGCCGAGCTCCTCGGGGTGCCCGCCGCGCTGTGTGGGCTGCGAGCATGGCCTGCGCGCCAGGCACGCACCTCGGAGTCCGCGCTCGCCCTGCTGGTGCTGGCCTACCTGCCGCGCGTGCTGCGGGTTCGTCGCCGCTGGAAGGGCATCTCGCTGGCGCGTGCGCTGCTCCTGGCGCGAGCCGATGCCCTCTACCATCCCTTCGTCGAGGCCCTCTCGCGGCTCGCGAGCAGCACCGCACGCACATCGTGGCGACCACGATCGCCCCGCGCATCCGCTTCTCGCGCCGTGTGTTCGATGCTCTGCGCTGGGGCGATATCAGCGCCCGCGGCGTCTACCTCGCCGATGGACCCGAGGTCTACAACGCCGCGCTCGTGTTCGGTCCCGATGGTGCCCTGCTCGGTCGCGTCGACAAAGTCCACCTCACCAGCAGCGAGGTGGAGACCCTCGACCTGACGCCGGGTCGCATGGAAGATGTCCGCGTGATACGGACGAGCGCGGGTTGCCTCGGCGTCGCCATCAGCCTGGATGCTTTCACACCAGATTTCTGCCAGCACCCACACGCACAACACGCCGAGATCGTCGTGCAGCCTGACTCAAACGACATGCCGTGGGCCGGCGCCAGCGCGCGCAATAACTGGCAGCCTGCCGAGTGGCTTGGCTCCGTTCTCGGCTCGATCCAGCCCGCCTACCCGAACTTGCGTTACAACGTCTGCGCAATGCAGACCGGTAACTTCTTCGACGTCACCTTCGACGGCCAATCGAGCATTACGTCGAAATCCGACACACCATCGGACCCACGCGACCGCGAGCGTACATTCGTCGGTATTGATGCCTACGTTCACCCCGATACGGGCGAGCCGCTGCTGGGCACGATGTTGGCTGTCTCGCCGTGGATCGCGCCCGATCCGGTCGTTGCCGAGTCCGAACTCCGTTTGGAGGAACGTCGAGCACGGTTGGCGGCGGAGGGGCGCGAGCTGCTTCCGGGCGGCCGCCGCGTCAACCAGTCTTGCGAATCCGTGATCTTGGCCGATCTCTCCGTGCGCAACGCATGAGCACGGTAAAATGCTTGGTGACGTGAGCGCCAATTGCGTTAGCGGGGAGCGCGGAAGATGCAGGACGAAATCGTGATGCTCGAAGATAACACCGCAGAGGTGCTCGCGAACTGGGGGCTGAAGCCCGGCGACGTTGAAACCGTCGGCTTCGTCAAGGGCAGCCTCGAAGGCCTCGCTCGCCCGATCGTGGGCATCGGTGGCGCGCGCTACGTGGTTCGCCGACAGCCGCGCGATTTGACCGAGGCCGACACGCTTTTCCGACACAGCTTCATGCGTCACCTAGGTGCACGCGGCCTGCCGGTTCCCGAGTTGCTGCCCAGGCCCGGTGGCTTCAGCTACGCCGTGGTCGAGGACGGCATCTACGAGCTACAAGGCTGGAGTGAGGGGCGGCGCTACACCACCGGGGATCCCGACGAAGCGGAAATGCGGGAAGCCGCCGCATCCCGCCTTGGCGCGCTCCACCAAGCCTCGGCGGAATTTAAGTGGCAGCCGCACCGCTGGCCCGACGATCGCTCCTCGCTCGCCGTGACGCAGGCCTACATCGCGCTGATTCGCCAGCGGTCGGAGGAATCCGAATTGCCGCCGAGCGTCGCGCAGGGCCTCGCGCGGGTGGCGGAGGGCTGCGAAGCTCGGCTCGACGCGGCGATCAATGCGCTTGAAGCGGCGCCGCGTCCGCCGGAGCTGCACATCCACGGCGACTTCCAGCCGCACAACCTCGCATTCGCGCCGGGCGTCGGGCAAGGGCTCGCCGCGATCTACGACTTTGACGCCGCGCGTTACGAGCGGCGCGTCGACGAGCTGGCCTATGCGCTGCTCTACTTCGCCGGTGCGCGCTGGGATGAGGACATGACGGTGACGCCCCCGCTCGTCGATGAGGGGTTAGACGTGCTCGCGGCGCATCGCTTCCTCGCCGCGTATGGGACCGAGGCGCCACCCGCCGAGGGGGAGGCGCGGCTACTCGCCGACGCGTTGACGCTCGCCTTCCCGCTCGTCTTCGCCAACGGCATCGCCGAAGACCTCGTCTTTCACGACGATTTCGACGGCGAGCCAAACGAGGAAGACGCGCTGGCGCGGCTGCAGTGGGCCGACGCATTCTGGCTCTGGCTCGATCGCTATCGCGACTCGCTAGCGCATGCCTGGGAAAACGTATAATGCCGCCAGAACGGTCTAATTGAGGGGAAAGTGTCATGACGCAACCTTCCGAAGAAAGTCAGTCGCTCAAGGGCCAGGTAGCCCTCATCACCGGCGCGACCGCTGGCATCGGTGCCGCCGTCGCCAACGCGTTCCTCAATGCGGGCGCGGACCTCATCGCCGTGGCACGGCGCGATGATCGGTTGAATGCATTGGTCCAGCGCGCGGAGCAGTTGGGGCAACACTGCGTGGTCGTCACGGGCGATGTGCGCGACGAAGCCACCGCGCAGAACGCCGTTGAGGCAGCGGTCCGCAACTTCAGCCAGCTCGACATCCTCGTCAACAACGCCGGCGTCGGCATCTACAAGCTGATTGAGGACACCTCCGCCGCTGACTTCGACACGATGATGGACACCAACATGCGCGGCACCTTCCTCTTCACGCGCTATGCCGTGCCGGTCATGCTGCGCCAGGCCTCCGGCACCATCGTCAATGTAGCCTCGATGGCCGGCGTGATGGGCTTCCCCAACGAGGCGGTCTATTGCGCCTCCAAATTCGCCCAGGTCGGCTTCACACAGGCGCTCGACCGCGAGCTGCGGCCCAAGGGCATCAAGGTCGGCGTCGTCTGCCCCGGCGGCGTCAAGACGGAGTTCGCGCTGGGCACGGGTCGTACCGAAGAGGGCGTCGCCGAGTCGCAGATGCTCGAGGCCGAGGACGTCGCGCGCTCGGTGATGCTGATGGTCACGCAGCCGCCGCACTCGCGTATTTTAGAGATTCGCATGCGCCCGATGGTCGAGCCGCTCGCCGGCAGGGACCTCGAATAGATAATCCCGTTGAAACTGAACGATAGCTGACTCGAAGGTGGGTGAGGCTGTGACGACGGAGCAATCCCCGGCATCCCGCGATCAACTAAACGTCGCGTTGATCGGTTATGGTCTGGCGGGGAGCGTCTTCCACGCCCCTCTGATAGCCTCGACGCCCGGTCTGCGGGTCGCGGCCATCGTCACGTCGAATCCAGAGCGGCAGGCCCAGGCGGCGCGGGATTTCCCCGACGCCGCTATCCTTCCCAACGCCGAGGTCGTCTGGGCCGACGCGAAAAGCTACGATCTAGCGGTTATCGCGACGGTCAATCGTGCCCACGTGCCGCAAGCGGTCGCCTCGCTCGAAGCGGGTCTGCCGGTGGTGGTAGATAAGCCCGTGGCGGCGTCCGTAGCGCAGGCGGAGTCGATTCTCGCGGCCAGCCGGCGCACGGGCAAGCTCTTCACCGTCTTCCAGAACCGTCGTTGGGACAACGATTTCCTCACGTTGCGGAAACTGCTCGACGGAGACCTTCTCGGGCGCATCACGCGCTTCGAGTCGCGATACGAGCGCTGGCGTCCCGTGCCGCGCGCCGACGCGTGGCGCGAGCGCGGCAATCCCGAGGAGGGCGGCGGGCTGCTCCTCGATCTCGGCAGCCACGTCGTCGATCAGTCGATGCAGCTCTTCGGCCTGCCAAGTGAAGTGTACGCCGAGGTGGAGAAGCGTCGCGACGGCGTCGCCGTGGATGACGACACCTTCATCGCGCTGCACTTCCCTGGCGGCGTGCGCGCGCACCTTTGGGTCAGCGCGGTGGCCCCGCTGTTGGGGCCGCGCTTCCGCGTGCTCGGCTTGAACGGCGCCTACGAGAAGTACGGCATCGATCCGCAGGAAGACGTGCTGCGCGTCGGCGGGCGACCTGGCGATGAAGGTTGGGGCATCGAGCCGAGCAGCCTCCGCGGTCGTCTCCTCACCGAGGTGCAGGGCGTCCACATCGACGGCCAGGTCGAGACGCTGCCCGGCGCGTACGAGCAGTTCTATGCGCAGCTTCGTGACGCACTGCTCCACGGCGGGGCGCCGCCTGTCGCCCCCGAAGACTCAATCAACGCCCTCCGCGTGATCGAGGCCGCCCGCCGGAGCGCTGACAGTCGTACAGTCGTGTCGCTCTCCTGGTAGCAGTCGGCCCCAGCGGTCAACCTACCGCGGGGTTCGCCGCGCTGTCGGGCCGTTGGCGCTTCGCCAGCTGGACAATTAAGCGGTCCGTGCGCAGCAAGGAAAGCGGCACAGGCACGCCAGAACCATCGCTTCGCCTATATTGGGCGCGTCTCGACTGGCCGGCTTCGCAGTCGTGACGATGCGGCTACCGAGGTTGGCGGCGGTGTCGCAGAGCGACAATCGGCCCACGGCTGTCGAGACAAACGCCGCGCAGCAGCTCCTATGTTGGCGAAAATCGCGAATCGGCGCCTGGCACAGAACCTGCATTTCCCTAATCATCATCTCGTCGCTATGATGAGATGGATTCGAGAGCCGGCGCAAGCGCGCCGTTCTCCGAAGGAGGGAGTCTGCATGGTTGGCACTTTCATCGTGTGGATCATCGTCGGCGCGATCGGTGGATGGCTGGCGAGCCTCGTCGTGCATGGCAGCGGACTCGGTCTCGGCGGCGATATCGTCGTGGGCATCATCGGTGGCATCATCGGCGGGCTGATCGTTTCCGCCCTTGGTGGTACCGGTGTCTCCGGATTGAACATCTGGAGCATCGTCGTCGCCTTTATAGGCGCCGTCATCCTTCTGCTCCTCGTGCGGGCATTCACCGGCGGGCGAACCCGTTCAACGCTCTAGCACACCGTGAATGACACAGTCCACTGACATTCACACGCGCCGCCGAGGTTCTCCCCCGGCGGCGCGCCTTTTGGCAATCGGCAACTCTCCTACTCCCTCGATCATCACTTTTTTCCCGACAGCGCACATGAGAAAACTGTTACCAACGACACTGAACATCGCGCCATTTTCGCGCTACGATATCCGCAGAGAGGTCGAACAGACGACCGATCGGGACTCTCCGGCTCCTCCATCTTCCAGTGGAAGGATACGGTGTCGACCCGATAATCGGGGCAGCTGGAGGTGTGGCGGGCAGCGAGGCGCGTCCATGCATCGGCATCGCAACTTTGTGAAATATGGTTCGTATTCCCATTGGGAGCGCGCATCCGCGATCGCCAGGTGATCGCGCAGGTGCTCCTGGCGGACCGGCCCTTCCGAGCTCTCGCGACACCGCGACGCAATGTCCGGAGAAGTTGCGAGTAGGCAGGGAATACGACAGCCGGAGCGCGAGAAGGAGGCCCAAGGTGGTGGGAGCAGGCGGAGCCGCTGCCGTCGCTGGCAATGCCGCGGGAAGCGCGGTGGGCACACAAGCAGCATCCCAGGCCGGAACACCAATCCGATCTGCCGAGATGATCGAAGATATCAACCTCGTCCGGCGCACCCTCGGCGGCGATCAGCAAGCGTTTGCCGGCCTCGTCGAGAAGTATAAGGACTCCGTCTTCAACGTCGCATACCGCATGCTCGGCAACGCGAGCGAGGCGGAGGACGTCGCCCAAGAGGCGTTCGTCCGCGCCTACACGCAGCTTCACACGTATAAAGATTCGCATCGCTTCAGCACATGGCTGCTCTCGATCGCGTCGCACCTCTCCATCGATCAACTGCGTCGCAGGCGTTTTCTGGCGCTTCCATTGGAGAATGTGCCCTTTCTCGAATGGATCGCCGATCTGAGCCTGGGCCCGGAAGAGTCCGCCCTTGCCGGCGAGACCTCGGACGAGATGCAGAAGGTCTTGGCCCTCTTGCCGACCAAGTATCGTGCCGTGCTCGTGCTGCGCTACTGGCACGACCTCTCGTATGAAGAGATCGCCGAGGTGCTGCATCTGACTCCGCCCCTCGTGAAGGCGCGGCTGCATCGCGCCCGCGAGCTCGTCGCGCGCCAGATGAAAGCGAGCGGCCTGGAGTTTCGCCTAGGGCGCGACGAGACGCCGGACGAGGCCGCGAACGGAGGACGACGCGTTGAGGCTGCCCGATAGGCTCCCGGCCAGACTAAACATGCTCGCCAGCGATCTCACGCGTGCAGTGGATGAGACCTCAAGGCATGCTCGCGTCTGGACGGAGCGCGCGGGCGCTCGTGTGAAGCGTTCGACTTTCGTCGCGGGGCACGCGGATTGGGTGCATGAAACGCCGATCGAGCGAAAGGATGAAGAGATCTGGCGCACAGAGTCCGGCCTCAACATGCCCCAACTTGCCCACACCTCTGCACCCCACGATTTCACCTCCGGGGTGATGGCGCGCATCGCGGCGCAGCAGGCGCCCAGGCTGGCCAGCACCATCACGTTCTCAGGACCCGCCGTAGAGCCGATCCGTATGCTCGCCGGAACGGTTTGCATCTCCGCGATGATCGCGCTCGCCTCTAGCTGCATCCTGGCGATACTCGCTCCCAGCCAGGCGCTCGCACTCATAGGATGGGTGATCGGCGCCGGCATGATTGTCCTGCTCGCGCTCCGGGAGATCCTCAGTCTCGTCACCAGCCTCCTCGCCAGTTCAGGCGCACTCTTCATCCTCGGTACACTCGTGGTGCTCACCCTGATGACGGTGCTTCGACTCGCGCGGAGTGAAGACCACATCATCCACGAGGCATAGCCACGAGGCATAGCCACGAGGCATAGCGCGGAAGTGAAACAGCTGCCGCCGCGTATGTGGAATGCTCCCCCGTCAGGCGATCCCGCCGAACGATCTCCTCAACGTCTTCCTCGACGTGCCCAACCGTTACCCATCCGTTAGTCTTGCACGGGCGTGAGGCCGGCACCCATATGTTACAATGCCGGCATCGCGAGGGAGCATATGTTCGGGTGCGGTTGGGTTCCGGCGGGGATGGTGCTTCACGCACGCAGCCATGAATGATCGCGTCGTCCGGGATATGTGGTAGCAACGAAGGCAGTGGGGCCAGCGGCTATGAACTCGCAATCGGCGGAGTATGAGGACCCATTTGAAGGGTCGGTGTCTGGCGTAGGCCAAGAGACGATCAGTTTCCAGGCGCAAGAGGTGCTTGGGCCCGTCATCGAGCTCGAACTCGCCGATCTCGCCTATGGCGGCGATGCCGTGGGGCGCTATCAAGGGCGCGCCGTCTTCGTGTCGGGTGGGCTGCCCGGCGAGGTGGTCCGCGCCCGGTTGACGCGCGAGCGCAGCAACTATGCCCGTGCCATGCTGGTCGAGGTGCTGCGCGCATCTCCCGATCGCGTCGCCCCTCCACACCCCGAGATGGCCGAATCCGGGGGCTTCCAATGGCAGCACCTCGCCTATCCAGCGCAGGTATATTGGAAAACACGCATTGTGCGGCAGTTACTGATGCGCGTGGGCCACTTCGCCAACCCGCCGGTCTTGCAGACGCTCGGCATGCCCGCCGGTACGGATCCGTGGCGCTACCGCACCGTGGCACAGTTTGCTGTCGGCCAGGATGGCGCGATCGGCTTTCGGCGCAGTGGCAGCCATGACGTGCTTGACATGCCCGAGTGTCCGCTGGTCCACCCCGCGCTCGACGCGCTCTTCCAGGATGTGCGTGCCTGGATGCAGGACACCTGGGGTGAAGACATCATCCAGTATGCCGAGCGATTCACCCTCCGTGTGGCCGCTGGCGCCTCTGGATTGCACGCCCCCGCGTATGATGCCGAATTCGGGCTGACCCAACCAGCGGCCGGCCTGATCGCCATCGAGACGCGACCGGGCGGAGCCATCGACGCCGCCGGCGGTCCCTACGCGCTCGGCGAAGCACTGCTCGAAGCCGTGCCCGGGCTCGTCGGCGTCGTCATACTCGGCCTCCCGGGCGGGCGCGGGCGCGTGGTCGTGGGCCAAGATTGCGTCTATGAGCAGGTGCTCGACAGGACGTTTCGCATCTCGGCGGGCTCGTTCTTCCAGGTCAACGCCGTGCAGACGCCCGTGTTGGTGCAACAGGCGCTCTCCGCGCTGCGTCCCCGACGCGGCGATTGGGCAGTTGATGGCTACAGCGGCGTGGGGCTCTTCTCGTTTTTCCTCGCCGACCACGTCTCGCACGTCCACGCCATCGAGTCGCAGCCGAGCGCGGTGGCCGACGCGCGAGCCAGTGCCGGACTCAACGGCATCGGCAACGTCACCGCGACGGAAGGCGTGCTAGAACGCGTGCTGGGCGCGCTACGCCGGCAGAACGAGCGGGTGGACATCGTGCTTGTCGATCCGCCGCGCGCCGGCTGCCATCCTCGCGCACTGAGCGAGATCAAAGCGCTCGCGCCGCGTTCGCTCGTCTACGTCTCATGCGACCCCTCCACGCTCGCCCGCGATCTGCACCTCTTCTGCAATGACGGCTATCGGCTCGTGCAGGTGCAGCCGGTCGACATGTTCCCCTTCACCTCGCACATCGAATGCGTGGCGCTCTGCGAGCGCGTCCGCTATTGACACTCCCCACGCCTAAAGGCGGGGGATTCTCGGTTCTGCGTGGGAGCCACTGCCACCCACTCCCCGAAGGGCCTGCCCGGCCCATTCTATGTTCCTCGCGCTGTTGTGGTCCCGGTGCAGGCTCGTCCCGCAGCCCGGGCAGGAATGCCAACGGACGGACATGCCTTTCTGGACCAGCGCGCCACAGCCAGAGCATATCTGGCTGGTATAGGCAGGCGGCACGGCTACGACCCGCTTCCCGGCACACGCTGCCTTGAAAGCGAGAATGGTCAGGAACTGCGACCACCCAGCGTCCGCGATGGACTTAGCGAGATGGTGATTCTTGAGCATGTTGGTCGTCTGCAAATCCTCATGGTAGATGGTGTCGTAGCACCGGACCAGTGCCAGCGCGGTCTTGTGGTGGAAGTCTTGGCGCTGTCGCCGCACCTGCTGATGCGCTCTGGCGAGCAACTGTACCGCTTTGCGCCGGCGATTGCTCCCCGTCTTCCGCCGCGAGACGTGCCGCTGCACCTTCTTGAACTTGCGTTCTGCTTTGCGATAGTGGCGCGGGTTGGCAAGGCGCGTCCCATCGGCCAGGGCGGCAAACGCCTCCAGTCCGAGGTCTATGCCGGTCTCTCGGCCCGTCGCAGGGAGCGACTTAATCGGCACGTCGGCACGTCGGCACAGGAGAAGCACACGTGCCAGCCATCCGCCTCTCGACTGACCGTGACCGTCTTGGGTGTGCCTTCGATGGGGCGCGACCAGCGGATTTCGATGCGTCCAATCTTGGAGAGCACCAGGAGGCCGTTGTCCAATCGTGCGCCGCCATGCTCGCCCACCTGGGGACAGGTGAAGCTATTATAGCGGTTGCGGCCTTGGAAACGTGGGTAGCCGGGCGTTTCACCATTGCGCCGCGCGGCGGAAGAACGCTTGATATGCGCGGTCAACACGCAGCAGCACATCCTGCACTACCTGTGCGTTGACCTCGGCATACTCAGGAAAGGCGGCTTTCAAGTCGGGCAACTCGGCCTTCTGTTGGTAGTAGCTGGCACTGATGCCTTGGCCGCGCCCCCACCAGGTGCGGCGCTGTTCCAGAGCGGTATTGTAGAGCACGCGCCACCGCCACAAGACCGCTTCCAACGCCTGCGTTTGTGTGGACGTTGGCTTCAGCTTATACTTGTAGGTTTTGTGGATCACGCCGGAGTACGTTTCCATACCTTACCATTCTGCCTGATAGGTGAGAAACCGGCAACTATCGGTACGAGTCGTGGCCCTGGCGGGCTACCCGGCTTTCATCCCCATAGCTGAAGCCACGGGGCCTCAGTCGGTTTTCCGCTAGCGCTCACCTCACACGTCGGCACGCTTGCGGCGATCTCGCATCATCGCTCGCGTACGCAAACATCCCTCGCTGCCTTCAATCAGAGTATGCTATGCTGGCGGCCAAAGACGGTTCAGCTTACCACCCGTGACGAGTCGCGCGGTGGACATCTCGCTCTTCGGAGGCATGCAATGGACGTCACGATAGATGGTGTGCGCGTCTTCTATGTTCCAGTCGGCTCACCTGAGCGCCATCCGTTGATCGTGCTGCACGGCGGCCCGGGCCTCGACCACACCGAGATGCACCCGTGGATGGACGCGCTGGCCGACACCTTCTACCTCATCTACGTCGATCAGCGCGGGCAGGGGCGCTCGGAGCGGGTCGACCCCGCAACCCTCACGCTTGGCCGGTTCGCGGAGGACGTGACGAAGCTGGCGAACGCGCTCGGCTTCGACCGATACGCCGTGCTTGGCCACTCGTTCGGCTCATTCGTCGCCCTCGCGCACGCCATCGAGCAACGCGGAGCGACGCATTACCTCTTCTCGGGCTGCACCGCCAGCTTCACCAAGACGATGCCCGAGATACAGGCGAATCTCGCCGCCTTCGAGCCGGTGGAGCTGCGCGACGACGTCACCCGCTCGTGGGCGCTGGAGCCGAGCGTGCGCACCCAAGAAGAGTTCGCCGAGTTGATGCGGCTTCAGATGCCGTTTCACTTCGCGACGACCACTAGTGATGCGTACCAGCGCTATCTCGCGAGCGAGCACAACACAGTCTATTCGCCCGAGGTGCTGGCCTATTTCTCCGAGCATGAATACGCCATCGAATACGAGGATCAACTGCGCGACATCGCCAAGCCGTGCCTCATCATGACAGGACAATACGACCGCACCTGCACCCCGCGCGCCGCCCGCGATCTCCACGCCGGCATACCCGACAGCGAGCTCGTCATCTTCCCCAACGCCGGCCACCAGACCTACATAGAGCAGCCAGGGATGTACTTCACCGCCGTGCGCGACTTCTTCACGCGACACCCTGCCACGACCTAGTGCCCTCCGCCCAGCCTACGCCGTGAGAATACGAAAGGCAGCAACGCATGACGTTCTCGATTGTGGGACGCGATCCCGCCACGGGCGACTTGGGCATCGCCGTCCAGTCGAAGTTCCTCGGCGTCGGCGCGGTGGTGCCCTGGGCGCGTGCCGGCGTCGGCGCCGTCGCCACACAGTCCTACGCCAACACGAGCTACGGGCCGCGCGGACTCGATCTCCTAACACAGGGCCATGACGCCGACGCGGCATTGCGCGAGCTGTTGGCGAGCGATGAGAACGCCGCTCAGCGCCAGGTAGGCGTCGTCGACGCCCAAGGCCGCGCGGCAACATACACGGGTTCGGGCTGCCATGCCTGGGCTGGCGGCCTCGCGGGACCAAACTTCGCCGCGCAGGGCAACATCCTGGTCGGCGAAGCGACGGTGGCGGCGATGGCCGAGACCTTTCAGCGTTCGACCGGGACGCTATGGCACCGGCTGATGGAGGCGCTCGCCGCCGGTCAGCGGGCGGGTGGCGACAGTCGCGGTCAGCAGTCCGCCGGGCTGCTGGTAGTGCGAGAGGGCGGCGGCTACGCCGGCTTCAACGACCGCATGATCGATCTCCGAGTGGACGACGCGCCGCATCCGATCGAGCAGCTCGCACGCATCCTCGATCTGCACGAGCTGCTCTTCCTCCGCCCGCGCCCCGAAGACCTGCTGCCCATCGACCCGCACATTGCCGTCGAGTTGCAAGGGCTGCTCGCGCGCTCCGGAGACTACCACGGACCGCCCACCGGCGACTACGATGAAGCGACCTTCAAAGCACTTGAGGCATACGGTGGCCGCGAGAACCTGGAGGAGCGCCTGATGCACGATCCCGCCGACGCGCGGATCGATCCCAAGGTGCTGGCCTATCTCCGTGACCACATTGGAACGCCAGGCTAACCCCGAGCACGAAGTGGGACAGCGCTTACCCTGTGGCATGGCCGGCGCCGCATTCACCGTGAGGTGCCTCACCCCAAACGTACCCGCCCGTACATAGCCCGAGGTAGAGGGCTTCGTGCCCGTAAGCCCAACCCCTACTTGCTGGTCCATGCGGAATCGTGCCTGGTTGTTGCGGGATGCGCGGCGGACTGCAGTCCGCGTCCCCATGCGGCGGCACTTCGGTGCCACGATCCCCTCGAAGCGACAATAACCCAACGCGACGTGGATTCACCCGCCGTCTGCTCCCTTACAGCACTTTGGCGAGGAATGCCTTCGTGCGCTCCTGTCGCGGCGCGCTGAACATCTCCACCGGCGCCGCCTCCTCAACGATCACGCCGCCGTCCATGAAGATCACCCGATCGGCGACCTCGCGCGCGAAGCCCATCTCGTGCGTGACGACCACCATTGTCATGCCCTCTTCGGCGAGTTGGCGCATCACCTTCAGCACCTCGCCCACCAGCTCCGGGTCGAGCGCGGAGGTGGCCTCGTCGAAGAGCATCAATTTCGGGTCCATGGCCAGCGCGCGGGCAATCGCGACGCGCTGCTGCTGCCCGCCGGAGAGCCGTGCCGGGTAGGCGTCGGCCTTCGCTTCCAGCCCCACCTTCTGCAACAGCGCGCGCGCGCGCGCCTCGGCCTGCTCCCGCGGCTGCCCCTTCACTTGCATCGGCGCCTCCATCACATTTTGCAGCGCCGTCATATGCGGGAAGAGGTTGAACCGCTGGAAAACCATGCCGATCTCCGCGCGCAGCCGAGCGATGTTCTTCTCACTGTCCTCCTGAAGCTTGCCGTCGGCCGTCTCGCGGTAGCCGATAAGTTGGCCCTCGATGAAGATGCGCCCGCTGTTGATCTTCTCGAGATGGTTAATGCAGCGCAGGAACGTCGTCTTGCCCGACCCGCTCGGCCCGATCACGCAGACTACTTCGCGTCGCTGCACCTGCATCGTGATGCCGCGCAGCACCTCGTTGCGATGAAAGTATTTGTGTACCTCTCGCGCGTCCACCATCGGCAGTCCACTGCCTGAATGGGAATCAGTTGTCCGCGGGATTGAGGCCATTCGGTCCTCCAACACATCACAAATCGCTTCGAGGTACGCAGCTTGGCGTTCACCGATGGTCGGTAATCACCGGAACCGCCACTTCGCCCACAATTCCACCTGATGCGGGACGCCTCAAGCCAAATGTGCGCTGCCACCAGGTGCCCTCCTCCCTCAGCGCCGGATCAATCGTTGAGGAGTTGAGTTTCCTCTCAATCTGCGCCTGCGCAAGCCCCCACAACGTTGTCAATGCCAAATACCATATGGCGCCGATAATAGCGAACTCGAGCGGCCTAAACTGCGAGTTTCCAAGATCGTAGGATACCGCGTAGATCTCGAAGACTCCGATGGAATAGGCCAGTGAGGTGCTCTTGAGCATGCTATTGAACTCATTGCCCAGCGGCGGGACGATGATGCGCAGGGCCTGTGGCAGCACGATTCGTCGCATAGCCAATCCATACGTCATGCCTAGCGACCGTGCGGCCTCAAGTTGGCCAACGTCTATCGAATCAATGCCCGCACGGACGATTTCGGACATGTACGCGCCTTCGTTGAGGGCAAGAGCGACAAGTGCGACGATAAAGGCATCAAACGGTGACTCAAGTTGGAAACCAAAGTTTTTGAAGAAGTGAATGGCGATAAGGGGTCGTGCCAGTCCGATGTGTGGCAAAAGAGTGTAGAGAAAGAGAATTTGCACCAGGAGCGGGGTGCCTCGGAAGAACCAGACGTAGAGACCCACAATTCGCCGAAAGATGAAAATGTTCGATCGTCGCATGAAATAGAGAAGTAAACCGATGAGAGAGCCGATGCTTTGACCGAAGACCGCCAGGATGACAGTGACGATGGCCCCTTGGAAGAAATAGATGCTAAACAGGAAATCCCACACGACGCCCCAATTTAGGGTGTTGCCCAGCGTGAAGATGCCTTGAATGAATTGCAGGATAGGATCTAGGAACATAGAACCTCACTGCGACCGGCGGTCGTTCGATGAAAACGCTCATCATCTTCGATGTGTGATGACGGTGTGCGTACGGCAGTGGTCTAACGATACAACTGGACGGCCGAGATGCTATTCTCGGCCGTCCAATCAACACTCATCGCGCTCGCGCGAACGTGCTACTACTGCGGATACGCGAGGTTCTGCACACCCCAAGCGGTCAGAATGCGCAGATATGTGCCGTCCGAGCGCATTGCCGCGAGCGCGCCTGTGATTGCAGACTCCAACGCCGGATTGTCTTTCCGCATCACGATGCCCTCAGGCGACGGCTGAACCGTGATGCCAGAATCGATCAATTGCCCCTTGTGCTGCACAACGTAATAGTCGGTGACCGGCTGATCCTGGTAGCTAGCGTCCGCGCGACCGTTGAGCACTTGGTCCACCACCACACCTTGATCATCATTTGTGATGATGGTGATCTTGTTTGACTTGCAGACGGCGGCCTGGCCAGAGGAACCATCACCCGTTCCGTTGGCGTCCTGTAGCTCACTGAGCTCAACGGTGCCGTTCTGCGCGGCAACGTTTTTGCCACACATGTCGTTGATTGACTTGATGTTCGCGGGATTGGCAGTGGTCGTCAGGATGGATTCGCCAGCCTGGAAGTACGGAATCATGTCCACTGATTTCTGGCGATCAGTGTTGATCGTAAACGACGAGATCGACATATCGTAGCGCTGCTGCCCGAGCGGTGCACCCGAAATATCTGGGATGATGTTGCTAAAAGTGGCCTTCTCGATGTTTGTGGTCAGGCATAGGCGACGGGCGAACTCGCGCGCCAGATCCATGTCATAGCCAATATAGTTTGAGGGATTGGCCGGATCGGCGTACTCCGCGGGCGCATACGTCGTATCGCTAGCAATAGTGAGTGACCCCGACGTGACGAGATGCCAGCTCGCTACTGTTGAGCTGCTTGGGCACACTACTACCGCGGTTCCCGTCGGCGCAATAGTGCCACGAGGTCCCCCACCCGATGCAGTCGTGGCGCCACAAGCCGAGAGAACGAGTACCAGGGCAGCGACGCCGGTCGCCATGAGGATGCGTGGCGTGCGGCGAATCTGGCCACCGGCCGGTCGCGAGAAGATGCGCATGAGTGCAGACCTCCGAGGAGCATAGTTACTCGACGACGAGAGATGAGCCGGTAGGATATGACGGCTCCGCGTTGTGTCGCCAGTCTACCACTGTTACGCAAGCATCATTGGTCGCACCGTTCTTCAGGAACGCGCCCGATGGATGCCACTACGACGCGACGCATACAAGTGTACGAACTGTGCGGGAGAAATCTCACAGTTTCTCCGGCCAGGAAGCCCCGGACCGTCCGGCCGGGGAGGAATAGCCGTCTCCTTTCGATGGTACACTCCAGCGGTGCTCAGGCACTCCGGTTCGTACTGGGTGCGGCCTGGAGACAACGGTTCAACCAGCACAGCGCTGATGAAGGGATCGCCCTTTCAGCACACGCGGCAGGAATGCTTCGGGCAACCGCTCGCATGCCCCTGTCGGGCCGGGCGGGGCAGAAACCCGCCATTTGTGTCAGGCGGCCGTACGCGGACTTCCCTGGGTCGGGTGTGTCGAAAGGGAGAGCTGCAAGCCCCTTGGCTTCAGCCAGGGGTACCTGACATAAGCACTGCGGCAGCATGCGCGAGCAGCCGAGGTTGCTGCAAACCAAACAAGCATCAACGACGGTTGGAACTAGGGAGAAGTCGCGTAGGAAACAAGGAGAGCGAAAAAAGACGACGGGACGAGGTTCCGCCCACCTCGACCCGTCGTTGCATGCGATTGGGATCACATGCCGCATTCGACGCACGTAGTATGCCGAATCGTCACCGCCTGGTACTTTCCGCGCAGGTCCACCACGGACGTTTAGCGCCTCACGCGACCCAACTCGCCCCACTCAGAATTGAAGGCCGCGCCCATGTTCGCGCAGCCACCGGCGTTGGGACGCATAATCGGGACAGCGCTGCGCCACGAGCGACCAGAAGCGCGGCGAGTGGTTGAGTTCGCGCAGATGGCAAAGCTCATGCACCACCACGTAGTCGAGCACGGGGAGCGGCGCGAGCAGCAGCCGCCAATTGAAGTTCAAATTACCCTTGCGCGAGCAGCTCCCCCATCGGCTCTTCTGCTCCTTGATCGCCACCCGCCCGTACGCGAAGCCATAGCCCGCGTTGCAGGCAGCCAGGTGCTCCACGAAGATGGCGCCCGCCTGGAGTCGATACCACGCCTCTAATGCGCGGCGAATCGTCTCGTGACGTGTTTCCGCCACGTACAGCGTCAGCGTGTCGCCGTCGAGGGTGGCTCGGTAGCGCCCGCTCGGCGCTCCCGCTCGAAGCGCCAGACTGATCTCGCGCCCCGCGAACGGCAGGATTGCCCCGTCAATGAGCTGCGCCCGCGGGTAAGCCGCCGTCTCGCGCGCCATACGGTCCAGCGTCGCCGCGATCCAGCGCGCCTTCTCCGCAAGCACCTGCTCGATGCGCGACTGGGGCGTGCCGCGCGGCGCCACCACCTCGAGCCCCGTCTCCGGGCGGATCACCAGGCGTACCATCCGCGCCCGCGCGCTGATGCGCAGCACATACGGGACCGGTGCGCCACTCACATGGGTGACAAGACGGTTCGCTGTCGTCCGCGGGGAGGCGACGGGTGACGGACTGGGACGCCGCATCGCCCGCTCCAAACGGAAAGCATGCCGCCCGTCCTCTAGCCTATCCTGGGGCATCGCCCGAGCATCCTTTCTCGCCGTGCCAGCCGCCGAAGGCGCCCATGCCGCCGCGCGGGAACACACATTACATCTAGCGAGTGGACGGACCCTCCGCGCCCGGAACACGACGGATGGGTCATCTTGCAGGGGGAATTTCGGGTAATGTTTCGAATTCGTCGGCAAATAGCGAAAAACAGCTTGACGCAAGCACAGCGCTGTGGTACTATCGATTTTGCGCCCACGACAGGGCACAAAAAGCACGGCGATGCCGATGCGAGCACTTGAACAACTGAAGAGTGAGAAGCAGCAGCGTACAAGCACAGACAGCGGGAACGCCGATTCGTCGAGAATCGGCGCCGAATTACTTTGAGAACCTGTGCGAGCCGTAGAGGCTCAACATGCAGTAACTACTGCTCGGTCGTCGGCGGTGCGCAAGCACGCGACGCCCGAACGATACTGTTTGGCGAGTTTGATCCTGGCTCAGGACAAACGCTGGCGGCGTGCGTAACACATGCAAGTCGGACGAGCTCATCGGCTTCGGTTGGTGGGCGAGTGGCGGACGGGTGAGTAACACGTGGATGACCTGCCTCGCGGTGGGGGATACCTCCCAGAAATGGGGGTTAAGACCGCATGCGTCGGTGCCCGTGGGGGGCATCGGGAAAGCCGAAAGGCGCCGGGAGAGGGGTCCGCGGCCGATTAGCTAGTTGGGGGGGTAACGGCCCACCAAGGCGACGATCGGTAGCTGGTCTGAGAGGATGATCAGCCACACTGGGATTGAGAACGGCCCAGACTCCTACGGGGGGCAGCAGTGAGGAATCTTCGGCAATGGGCGCAAGCCTGACCGAGCAACGCCGCGTGCGGGACGGAGGCCTTCGGGTCGTAAACCGCTTTTCCCGGGGACGAGAACGGACGGTACCCGGGGAAGAAGCCTCGGCTAACTACGTGCCAGCAGCCGCGGTAATACGTAGGAGGCGAGCGTTGTCCGGAGTTACTGGGCGTAAAGGGTGCGCAGGCGGCCCGCCGCGTGGGGGGTGAAATCGCCCGGCTTAACCGGGCGGGGGCTTCCCAGACGGGCGGGCTTGAGGGGCGGAGAGGGGCGCGGAATTCCGGGTGGAGCGGTGAAATGCGTAGAGATCCGGAAGAACACCGACGGCGAAGGCAGCGCCCTGGACGCCATCTGACGCTCGGGCACGAAAGCGCGGGGAGCGAACAGGATTAGATACCCTGGTAGTCCGCGCCGTAAACGATGTCCACCGGGTGCCGGGGGTATCGACCCCTCCGGTGCCGCAGCTAACGTGATGAGTGGACCGCCTGGGGAGTACGGCCGCAAGGTTAAAACTCAAAGGAATTGACGGGGGCCCGCACAAGCAGCGGAGCGTGTGGTTTAATTCGATGCGACGCGAAGAACCTTACCTGGGCTTGACATGCCCTCGCACCACGGGTAATGCCGTGTCCCCTTCGGGGGCGGGGGTGCAGGTGCTGCATGGCTGTCGTCAGCTCGTGCCGTGAGGTGTTGGGTTAAGTCCCCTAACGAGCGCAACCCCCGGGGTCCGTTAGATGTTCTCGGGCCCGACTGCCGCGCGCAACGCGGAGGAAGGTGGGGATGACGTCAAGTCAGCACGGCCCTTACGCCCAGGGCTACACACACGCTACAATGGCCGGTACAGCGGGTCGCGAAGCCGCGAGGCGGAGCCAATCCCCCAAAGCCGGTCCCAGTTCGGATTGCAGGCTGCAACCCGCCTGCATGAAGCCGGAGTTGCTAGTAACCGCGGGTCAGCACACCGCGGTGAATACGTTCCCGGGCCTTGTACACACCGCCCGTCACACCATGGGAGCCGGAAACACCTGAAGCCGGTGGGCCAACCCGCAAGGGGGGCAGCCGTCGAGGGTGGGGTCGGTGACTGGGGTGAAGTCGTAACAAGGTAGCCGTACCGGAAGGTGCGGCTGGATCACCTCCTTTCTAGGGATACACGCTTCAGACGCGTCTGGACGCATGGTTCGGCAACGAGCCTTGTCATCCTCCGCCACGAAGCCATTCCCAGGTCGATCGGTGGCCCTCAGAGGTTGCCGGATGACGAATTTTAACTGTGCACAGCGTTCGAAGAAGTGATGCCCGTTGTATGTGCTGCGCGCTGTCTGTTTCTCACTCTCCAGTTGCCGCAGGTCTCGCCTCGCGGCCCGCGTGGGCCTGTAGCTCAGTTGGCTAGAGCGCAGTCCTGATAAGACTGAGGTCCCCCGTTCGAGCCGGGGCAGGCCCACCCACAGCACCTTTGACAACCGAATCGGTGTTTCTCGTCGATGATCTTCCTGGGGGCGTAGCTCAGTTGGGAGAGCATCTGGTTTGCATCCAGAGGGTCAGGGGTTCGAGTCCCCTCGTCTCCACCGTCGGCCCGCCCGACGATCATCGCCCGAGAAGCCATAGAGAAGCGCGTCGAGCCGCATCTTCACATGCGGGGAGGCTGGTGACTATAGCGGAGGGGTTCCACCCGTTCCCATCCCGAACACGGTCGTTAAGCCCTCCAGCCCCGACGATACTGCAGGGGCAGCCCTGTGGGACAATAGGACGTTGCCGGTCTCCCCGCCTGCGAAGCTGACCAGTTCAACGCGCTTCTTCTTCATGACCATTCTCGCGTGTCTGCGTGCGCGGGGAGGCTGGTGACTATAGCGGAGGGGTTCCACCCGTTCCCATCCCGAACACGGTCGTTAAGCCCTCCAGCCCCGACGATACTGCAGGGGCAGCCCTGTGGGACAATAGGACGTTGCCGGTCTCCCCGCGCACACAGGCCCAGCGAGCATACGACACAACCATTTGCCTGGAGCACCTTGCTTCAGGCGTTTTTATTGCTGCGCCCGATCGTGTGATACTGTGAACCCACATGAACGAAGCGGTATCCCAGGGAGGTACTCTAGTGGCACCGCCATCCACTGGCATCATTGCGCTGTATCCCGGGTGGGCTGCGTATCAAGAGCTCCTCATCGCCGCAATTGTGCCTTTAACCACGGAGCAGCTGGCCTTCCGTCCGTCGCCGCACCTGCGCAGCGTGGCTGAGAACTGCCGGCACATTATCGGCGCGCGCGGCCGTTGGTGTCATATGGCGATGGGCATCGGCGACGAGACGTTCGCCTCCTTTGCGCAATGGGATCGCCCGGGCATGCCAGAGCGCGACGCCGCCGCACTCGTCGACGGTATGCGACAAACCTGGGGCGTCTTGCAAGACGCCCTCGCGTACATGAACCTGGCGAACCTGGATGATACCTTCGCGAATACCAATCGCGAGCCAGGCGAGCCCGAGGTCTTTACGCGGCGGTGGATTCTCTGGCATCTCATCGAGCACGACACCCACCATGGGGGCGAGATTTCAGTGACGCTGGGGATGCACGGACTCCCGGGACTGGATCTCTAACGTGCGCGCTCGGCTCTGCGTGCACGGCCAGCACAAAAGGTGAAGCAATCATGCTCCGCGGCAAGCGCATCGTCTTCGGCGTGACTGGTGGCATCGCGGCCTACAAAGCCGCCGATATCGTCAGCAAGCTGCAGCAAGCCGGAGCGCTCGTTGACGTTGTCCTGACCGCGCGAGCGACCGAGTTCGTGCGCCCATTGACATTCTCGGCCCTGAGTCACCGGCCCGTCTACGGCGACCTGTGGGAGCCATCTGGGGAAGCCGCCGCGCGCCATATCGAGCTAGGCACCTCCGCCGATCTGCTCGTCGTCGCGCCCGCCACCGCCAACACCATCGCACGCCTCGCCCATGGACTCGCCGACGACATGCTCACTGCCGTGGCGCTCGCCTCGCGCGCCCCGCTGCTCCTCGCGCCCGCCATGGAGCACCACATGTACGAGCATCCCGCCACAAAAGCCAACCTCAGCCTCCTCAAAGAGCGCGGCGCAACGGTCATCCCGCCGGAGCTCGGCCACCTCGCCTCCGGCGAGGTCGGCATCGGGCGTTTCCCTGAGACGCCCGCCATACTGTCGCACATCAGGCGCCTACTGGGGCTGCACGGCGATCTCGCCGGCCGAAGCGTCGTCGTCACCGCCGGCGGCACGCAGGAGCCGATGGATCCCGTCCGCTTCGTCGGCAATCGATCGAGTGGCCTGATGGGCTTCGCCATCGCGGAAGAGGCGCGCGACCGCGGCGCCGACGTGACCGTGATCGCCGGTACGGTCAGCACGCCTCTTCCGCAGGCAGTCACGCTTCGACGCGTGTCGACGGCGCTCGAGATGCGCGACGCAGTGCGCCTCGCCGTCGCGGAAGCCGATGTATTGGTGATGGCCGCGGCGGTCGCCGATTACCGCGTCGCCGAGCCGTCATCGCAGAAGATCAAGAAAGGCTCCTCCGCGGAAAATGCCGACGGGTCCCTCACGCTGCGGCTCGTGCGCAACCCCGACATCCTCGCCGAGCTCGCCGAGGAGCGGAGGCCCCACCTGCTGCGCGTGGGTTTCGCCGCCGAAACCATCGATCTGGCCGTACATGCGGGCGCGAAACTGGCGAGTAAGAAGCTGGATCTCCTCGTCGCGAACGACGTCTCGCGCGAAGGCAGCGGCTTCGGCGCCTCCACGAATCAGGTCACGTTCTATTTCGCGGACGGGCGCGTCGAGCCGCTCGACATATTGCCCAAAGACGCCGTCGCCGCCGCGCTCTGGGATCGTATCGTCGTGCTCATCCAATCCCGCTAGCCTAATCGCGCCACGCGCTGTCCTCTCACAAGTGCGCCCCTTCGAGCGCTCCTGAGTACTCCTCTCCTACGACTCCATGTACCTCGACGCATTATGTTATGCTGCCCCGCGAGGTGATCGCCGTGCGCTGCGCGAAGCGGCTCCTCCACCAACAGGGGACAGTCAATGGCATCGATGAGCGCGGGGAACGGCAACGTAACAACCTGGATCGATCAGCAGCAGCGTCGCATCCAACAGCTAGAGGCCGAGAATCTCGAGCTGCGCCGCCAGCTCGACAACCTTCGCCGAGGTGTCGGCCTCACGCTCGTCATCGAGGGCCGCGCGATTCCCCTGGCGCCGCAGCCACAGCCAAGCTCATCGCAGCCGGGCATCGGCTCCCCAGCGCCGGCGACATATGCGCACTCCAACTCGCCCGCACTCACCGGTTCAGGCGCCCCCTGGGTTCCCACGAAAGCAGCGCCGAAGCCGACCTTCGCGCGTCCTCGGTTTGAACCGATCCCGACGGGCGACACCGCACCTTTCGCCGAAGATGCGTGGCTATCGGACTCGGGCAGCGCCGTCGTGCCTCCTTCCCGCGTCGAGCGTGTAGCGCCTACCCGCCTGCGACAGACGGCCTCTTCCCAAGACATGACACCGTCATGGTTGCGCGAGGATCCCCCCTCCCCCCGGTATTCCCAAGTCAACGCCGCAGGTCGACCGCGAGAGGTCCATCCCGCGCAGGCTCCCACGGATGCACTCCCCTCCGCCAGCCACGCCGAAGCCGAGCCGCTGCGAACCCTCGCGCAAATCACCGGCCATCAGCAGGCAGCTCGCCAGCGAAGCACAGCCGAGCGGCGCGACGTGTTCTCGGACAGCTTCGTGTTGGGATAGAGCCAGCCGCCTACCCTCACCACCTCCCGCTCGAACATCGCCGCACGCAGAGGTAGTTTTCCGTAGGCGCCCCGTAGGGCACTTCACCACGTCGATCCCGTCTCTTGCCCCCTCTCCTCAGGGATAGGGGTAGCGATAAGGAACTCAACCTCGGCACGATCGGCCCCTCCGCCCACAACATCCCGCGGACAGCAATTCGAGCCCCTGTACAACCTTACTCCAGCCTTACTCCAGCCTTACTCCAGCGCCGCGATCCCCCGCTACAACAGCTTGTGCGGCTCAGTATGAACCAACGGCTCATCTTGCAAGCTCGCCCGTAGCGCATCGGGAACCTAGGCGGCCGAAGCAGCGTCTCCCCCACAGCCGCGCAATCCTAAATGTAAGGATAAATTGCGGGCCAGTCGGGAGAATGCTACAATCCGGGCGGCTCGCGGCGTGCCGTGTGGCCCAAGATGCAAGTCCTCGTGCGGCTGAGAGCGCCAGCCGCCCAGTTGTCACAATGCGCGGGAGAAAGCGCGTGCCGGAGAAGGGAAATCGCCAGCGCCGGCGCCGCAGCGAACCATCGCTCACGCAGGCAGGAGGGCACTCTTCGTCGCTTCGGCTGGCCTCCACCTCCAATAATGGTTCCTCTCTTTCGACGCCGTCGAAAATTGCTGAACCCTCGCCTCAGGCATCCCCCAACGAGGGTGATCCGCGCGATCCCGTGGAGGTGGGGCGCGCCGTATTCGGTGCTGTGCGCCACTGGGCCTCCGGTCGCGATTGGACGTTTTGGGCGCTCTTCGGCATTGCAATAGTAGCCTTCCTGCCGCGCGTCTACGGCCTGAACTGGGATGCCAACAACCAATTGCATCCCGACGAGCGCGAGATCATGTTCCGCGCCATCTGCCTCTCCCTTCTCGGCGCGCCGCACGACCCTAGCTGTGGAGCGATCACTACCGGCCCCGGCTGGTTCTTCTCCGTCAATTCGCCCCTGAACCCGCACTTCTTCGCCTACGGCAGCCTCCCGCTCTACCTCGTCGCCGCCGTCGCGCACGGGCTCGCCTGGCTTACGCACCTCACCGGCGGTCGCTTCGTCCCACCTGACGGCGGCGCCTGGGACGACTTCAACCATTTCACCCTCGTCGGCCGCGTCCTCTCCGCGCTCTTCGACACCGGCACCGTCTTCGTGTCTGGCCTGCTCGCGCGACGCCTCGCCGGACGGTGGGCCGGGGTGCTAGCCGCTGCCTTCGTCGCCGTGATCCCCTTTGACGTACAGGTCTCGCACTTCTACGCCGTCGATACATTGCTCACGTTCTTTGTCGTGCTGACCCTCCTCGCCTGCGTGCGACTGGTCCAGCGCAGTGATCGCGTGCTCGCCACCATGGACCGCGAGGCCGACGACGGCTCGATAGAGACGCTTGAACTGCTGCCGACCATCTGGAGCAGTTGGCGCGGTGGCCTCTTCATCGGCGTCGCCTTCGGGCTGGCAATGGCCACCAAAATCAGCGCGTTGCCCCTCCTTGCTCCGATCCTGGTCGCGCTGATCCTCCTCGCGCGGCGTCGCGGCGTCGAGTATGCGGCGCTCACCTTCCTTGGCATCGCCGGCGCCGCGTTCATCACCTTCGCCGTCACCAGCCCCTACGCCTTCATCGACTCCACCGAGTTCTGGCAGCAGATCAACGAGCAGACCATGCTCTCGCGCGGCCAGCTCGACTATCCCTATGTGCGCCACTTCGCCAACACCACCCCATTCATCTACCAGTTACAGCAGATGATCCTCTACGACATGGGGCTTCCGCTGGCGCTGCTGGGGCTGGCTGGCTTCGCCTGGGCCGTCTCGCGTGTCTGGCGCCGCTGGAGCGACGAGTGGGGCATCATCGTCGTCTTCCTCGCAGGCTACTTCGCCGTCGTTGGCAGCGCCTACGTCAAATACACGCGCTACATGCTGCCCGTCTTCGCGCCGCTGGCGGTCTGCGGCGCGGCGGCGCTCGTGGTCTTCGCCCGATGGGGCACGACACGCCTGGCGGCATCCCGTACGGCTTCCTCAGCGCCGGCAGCCGTCGCCGCCTCGAATCTCCGCCAGCGCATCGCCCAACTCCCACAGCGCGCGCTCGGCTCCGCGCCCGCGCGGCGGCTCACCTCGCACTTCGGCGCACGCTGGTGGCGCACCGTCTGCGTCGCCCTCGGCGTCGGCGTCCTCGCCGTCTCGACGTTCTTCACGCTCGCCCTCATGCACATCTACTCGCTGCCCAATACGCGCATCCAGGCGTCGACCTGGATGTACGACCACATCCCCGCCGGCTCGACCGTCACCTACGAGATCTCGGGATCGCGGCCTACCCGTCGACGTGCCCGCCACCGGAACGAACTCCCTCGGCGAGCCGCTGACCAAGGCCGGCAACGTCATCAACCCCAACGAGTACCAAATCGTCGGCCTCGACATCTACGCCGAGGACACCCCCACCAAGGCCGACACCCTCTCGCAGCAGCTCGCCAGCGCGGACGTCGTCGTGCTGAGCAGCAACCACCTGCTGCACTCCATTCCGCTGTTGCCCGACCGCTACCCGATGAGCACCCGCTACTACCAACTCCTCTTCGCCGGGAAACTCGGCTTCACGCTGGCCTATCACGCCGCCGAGCAGCCGTCTTTCCTCGGTATCAATGAAGATGATTCCGGTGCGGAGGAAAGCTGGTCGTACTACGATCACCCGCCGGTCTGGATCTTCGTCCGCCAGGGCGCCGGGCTGGGCCAGAAGCAGATCGAGTCGCTGCTGACCGACGGCATCTCTCTACCTGCAGCATCCACGCGCTCGGGTAGCCAGAAGTCGTTGCTCCTGCCGCAACAGAACATCGCCGCCAACGCACAGTCGCCAACGATGGACGCGCAGTTCTCGCCGGATAGCCTGGCAAACCAGATTCCCGTCCTCTGGTGGCTGCTCGTCGTCGAGCTGCTCGGCCTGCTCACCTTCCCGCTCACCTTCTACGTCTTCCATGGCCTCCACGACCGCGGCTGGGGTTTCAGCAAGCTGCTCGGCCTGCTGCTGCTCGCGTTCACCATCTGGCTGCCGTCGAGCCTCAAGATCGTGCCGTTCGATCGGTGGGTGGTCTTCGTTGGCTTCGGGCTTCTCGCCGTCATCGGCGGCGCGCTGGCGTGGTGGCGCAGGCGTGAGTTGCTGGCCTTCGTCCGCGCGCGCTGGCGGACGCTACTGGTCGGCGAGCTTGCTTTCCTGGCGATCTTCCTCCTCTTCGTCTGGATACGTTCGCTCGACCCCGATCTCTGGCAGCTCTGGAACGGCGGCGAGAAGCCGATGGACTTCGCCTACCTCAACGCCATCCTCCGCAGCCGCTACATGCCGCCGCTCGATCCGTTCTTCTCCGGCGGCTACATCAACTACTACTACTACGGCCTCTTCCTCGTCGCCGTCCTAATCAAGCTCACCGGCATCGTGCCCTCCGTGGCCTTCAACCTCGCCATCCCGCTGCTCGCCGCACTGACCTTCTCCGGCGCGTACTCCGTCGTTGCGGGGCTGACGCGCCGCCGTTGGGCGGGCATCGCCGCCGGCGTCGGCATCGTGCTCGTCAGCAACCTCGATGGCCTGCAACAGCTCTGGGGCCAATGGCAGGCCGCGGTGGCCCACCTGACAATCCCAGCCTTCGACTACTGGCGCAGCAGCCGCGTGATCCCGTTCACCATCAACGAGTATCCCTTCTGGAGCTTCCTCTTCGCCGATCTCCACGCGCACGTCATCGACCTGCCGATCGTCGTCCTGCTGATCGGCTGCTGCGCCTCGCTGCTGGCCAGCGCCCGCCGTGACGCGCGACGCTGGCGCTACGCCGCCCCCACGCTGGCCGCCGTCGCGCTGGCGCTCGGCGCGGCTTGGTGTACCAACACGTGGGACGTGCCGACCTGCGCGGCGCTCGTCGCCGTCGTCCTGGCGGTGCGCCTCCTCCCGATCGGACCCCACGCGAGGTGGCTCGACCTCTGGCACGCCATCACCTGGCCTACCGTCCGCAACTATGTCGTGGCGCTCGGCCTGACCCTCGTCGCCGCCTACGTCCTCTACCTGCCCTTCCAGTCGAATTACCAGAACCTGCTCCCCGGCGGCACCGGACCCGTCACGACCCCGACACCACCAGGCCTTTTCTTCATCCTCTTCGGCATCTGGCTCTTCCTCGTCGCCTCGTTCTTCCTGGTCGATCTGCACGCCCGCTTCGAGGCCGCGCTCGCGACGCGCGACCAGGAGCCCTCCTACTCGTCCGCCACCCGCACCTGGGGCCTGGCCCTCGGTTGGGCGCTAATCCTCCTGATCGCTTACTTCGCCAGCCTCAAGTTGCTGCTGATCGTTCTGCTGGCGGTCGGATTGGTGCTAGCACTCAACCCGCGCCACTCGCCCGCCAAGCTGATGACGTACCTGCTGCTGCTGTTTGGGATCGGCCTCGCCCTCGTCGTCGAGTTGATCTACATCCGCGACTTCCTCGACAACTCCGACTACGAGCGGATGAATACCGTCTTCAAGTTTTACTACCAGGCATGGGTGGTTTTCGCCCTCGGCGGCGCGCTCGCCTTCTCCTTCATCCTGCGCCGCCTCTTCGGCTCAGCGCGCTATCGAGGCGCATCCTATGACGACGTCGACGCCGACTACAGCAGCGCCGCCCCACGTGCGCGCTTCACCAACGTCCTCGGCCTTGTTACCGTGCCGCTGGGAACGGTCAGCGCCTGGGCGCTCCGCAGCCTCTGGGTGGCGATCTTCGCGGCCCTACTCTTCGGCTCCACGGTCTACGACTTCGAGGGCACCGCCGTTCGTGTGCAGGACCCCGCCGCCTGGGCAAGCTATCAACCGCCCGCCGGGGGCCTCCAGCCCCAGGGACTCTCGCTCAACGGCGAAGACTTCCTAAAAGGTTGGTTCCCCGGCGACTACCAGGCTATCAACTGGATCAACGCCAACATCCCCGGCACGCCGACGATAGTGGAGGCGGGCTACACCATTTACTATCGTGAACTCTATGGGCGAGTGGCAATGTTCACTGGCCTGCCAGACGTCTTCCAGCCCGCGCACGAGAGCGAACAACGCTACTCGGATTCCGTCGGCATCCGCCAGAATGCCCTCCAGACCTTCTGGGGCACCGATGATGCAGTCGTGGCACTCAGCTTCTTGAAGGAATATGGCGTACAGTACGTCTACCTGGGCGATATGGAGCGTACATGCTATGCGCAGAACGTCGATCCGTCCACCAACGCGACGGTCTGTGAAGCGATGTCGGACACTGCTATCGCCAAATTCACCGCACTAGTCGGTCAAGGCAAATTGCAGGTCGTCTACCACAACGCGGGTGTAGATATCTATAAGGTCGTCGGCTGATGGGGATCGTCTTCGTCTGGTGGCTGGCCGTCGAGTTCGTTGGCCTGGCGAGTCTGCCGCTCGCCGTCACCGTCTTCGCGCGCCTGCCGGATCGCGGCTGGGCGCTGGCGAAGCCACTGGGCGTCCTCGTCCTCGGCTGGCTCGTCTGGTTCCCGTTGATCACGATCCAGGCGCTGCCGTACTCAGCCGCGTGGATCGGCGTAGCTTTCATGGTCTACGCCGCCGCCAACCTCGCGCTGCTGCTCCGCGTCCCATCGGTTCGCGCGCGCCTGCTCGATCTCGTCATGCGCGCGCGCGGCTATATCGTTCTCACCGAGGCGCTCTTCGCGGTCGCGTTCGCCGCGTTCGCCTGGTTCCGCTCCTTCAGTCCCGCCGTCGTAGACACCGAAAAGTTCATGGACGTCGCCTTCATCAGTGCCCTCTGGCGCGCGCCGCACCTCCCCGCGCCCGATCCCTGGCTCAGCGGCTACCCCATCAACTACTACTACTTCGGCCACTTCCTCATCGCGACCCTCGCCAAGACGCTCGGCACGCAGCCGGGGACCGCGTTCAACCTGGGCATCTCGCTGATCTTCGCCCTCACCGCCGTCGCCGTCTTCGGCGTCGCCCTGAATCTCACAGCAGCGCTGCGCCACAAATCCAGTGGATCGCTCCTTGGTATGGCCCCTTTCGGTCTTGCCGCGGTCTTCTTCGTCCTGATCGCGGGCAATCTCCGTGGAGCGCAGGTCTGGTGGCAGGATGCCCTCAACGCGACGAAATACAGTCTCTCGCTCCATGGCAATCCGTGGGCATGGTGGACGAACCGGCCTCTCTGGCTCGGCTATGAGTGGTGGCCGCCGTCGCGCGCCATCCCCAACACCATCACTGAGTTCCCCGCCTTCAGCTTCGTCCTCTCCGACCTGCATGCGCACGTGCTCGCGCTGCCGTTCGCAGCGTTGGCCGTTGGCCTCGCGCTCAATATCCTGCTGGCGCGTGGCGAGGGGATACGCCTCTTCCAGCAGGGTCGCCTCAGCTGGCTCGTGTTGGCCGTCACCGCCATCTGTCTCGGCGGCATGTACGCCATCAACGGCTGGGATCTGCCGACCTACCTGGGACTGGCACTGCTGGCACTGGCGATCCAGCAGTGGCTGGCCCACGGGCGGCGCTGGTCCTCCACCCTTGCCCTCAACGCCCTCGCGGCCGGCTCGCTACTCTGCGCGCTCTGCCTCCTTGCCTACCTCCCCTTCTACCGCGGCTTCGTCTCGCCCTCGCAGGGCATCGGCCCCGTCGGCCCCACCGATCACTCGCTGATCGGTGACGAGGTGGCGATCTTCGGCCTGCCGGTCTTCATCCTCGGCTCGCTGCTCGTCATCTGGCTTGCGCGCTGGGCCGGCAAGGCGTTTGCAGACTGGTTCACCGGCGCGGGCAATGCCTACCGGGGCAATCCCTCACCCGTGGGGCCGTGGATTGACCGCAACGCACGCCTCGTCGGCTCGGCGATCTTCCTCTGGGTGATCGTCATCCTCGTGCTCTTCACCCTGAAGTCTCAGGGCTACATGGGATGGACGATCTTCTGGTGCGTCGCGCTGGTCCTCGGCTCCGCGGCATTCGTCCTGCGCGCCCTGTTGACGCGCCGCGCCGCCGACCGTGATGAATCGGAGGCCGCCGGTGAGGACCCCGCAGCCGACGATTCTCGGCGCGCCGAGCTCTGGATGCTCTGCCTCTTCGGCACGGCGGCGGCGCTCGTCGCGGGCTGCGAGCTGCTCTTCGTCCGTGACATCTTTAACTCGCGGATGAATACCGTCTTCAAGCTCTACTACCAGGCATGGCTGCTGCTCGGCATCGCTGCTGCTCCCGCGCTGGCGTGGCTCGTGGGCGCGGCGCGGCGGACCTGGGCGTCATCGTTCGCCCCCTCCACGCGATTTTCCGTCGTCGAGGTCGGCACCTCAGCCCGCCCTGAGCCAGCTTCCAGCCTCGCACTGGCGGGAACAGGCACGGGCACCGTAGCGGCATCAAATGCGATGGCGCTCGTCAATGGCAGTGGTGATCAGGCCTCGGATAGAGGCGCCCCTCGTATCCGACGATCCGCCCTTCCCACGGCGAGGGCAACCGATTGGGGAGGTCGCGCGGCGAGCCTACTCCCACGAGCGTTGCGCGGTCTGCGGCCAGCGGGTATCCTGTTGTGGAGCGCGCTGCTGGTCGCGCTCGTTGCCGCCGCGCTGATCTATCCCGTGTTGGCAACCTCGGCGCGCAGCAATAACTTCGCGCAGTCGCAGCAGCCTGGTCTCTCCGGCACGCTCGACGGCACGGCCTACATGGCGGACGACAGCACCTCGGTCCCCGCCGATTGTGCGGTTGGTGGAGGGTCGAATCGCGGCGACAACTTTGCGATCGCCTGGCTGAACACGCACGTCAGCGGCTCGCCAGTCATCCTGGAGGCGCCTGGCTGCGAATGGTCACACTTCAGCCGCATCTCCGCCTTCACCGGGCTGCCGACGCTGCTCGGTTGGCCCGGCGGGCACGAGGGCGAGTGGCGCATCAACTGGCCGCCGTTGCAGCAAACCGACATCTTTGGTCAGCGCACGAATGCCATCAACACCGTCTACACCAGCACCAACGAGCAGAGCGTGCTCGTGCTGCTGCACCAATATTCGGTCAGATACGTCTACGTCGGCGCGGCAGAGCGTAACCTCTACGCGACCGCCGATCTCGATCGTTTCAGCGCGTATCTCAAGATCGTCTACAAGTATGATGGCGTGACCATCTACGCCGTGTCATAGGGGGCGCCATGAGCAGCTCGAAGGGCAAGGGTAAGACTGGGCAGCCCCGGTCTCGCCCACGGACGACACCGCGCAACGCTGCCGCGACGAACGGCGCACGCGACGCCGATCTCCGCAACCGCCGCACGGGGGTTCCGTCGTCGCCAAGCACCGGCACCAGCGGGACGCAACCCGCGATTCCGGCCTCGGTCGCCACCAGCGACGCGTCCGATGAGACGCTCGCCCGCGCGACGCCGAGCGAAAACGACTGGCCCGAGCCGCTCGATGACGACTTCGCTAGCTCCTCGGTAGCGAACGCGCCAAGCCCCAGCGCGAGCGATACGTGGCGGGCCTCCGCGAAAGACGGCGCGCAGCTGGCGCACGTCCCGCCGCTACCAGCCGTCTCAGGTACTCGCCTCGCCGATCGCCCCAAGGCGCTCGAAGATTACCTGGACTTCGACACCGAAACAACCGCGCTCCCTCGCCCCCCATTGCGCGACCGCGCCGCCGCCTTCGCCACCAACCTGCAGACACGCCTCCGCGCCGTCACGCCGGAACAGTGGCTCTGGTTCGGCGTCATCCTCCTCGCCACCATCTTGCGCTTCTGGGGCCTCGGCGACAAGCCGCTGCATCACGACGAGAGTATGCACGCCTACTTCTCGCTCCAGTTCGCCGAGAACCCCGGCGGTTACGCCTACAACCCGTTGCTGCATGGACCTTTCCAGTTCCACGCCGAAGGCCTCATGTTCGCCATCATCCTCGGCGTGCAGGCCATCTTCGTACACGGTGCCGTCGGCAACCCTTGGATCAACGACACCACCGCCCGCTTCCTGCCGGCGCTCTTCGGCCTTGGCATCGTGGCGCTGCCGTTCTGGCTCCGTCGCGAGCTCGGTCGCGTCGGCGCCCTGGTGGCCTCGTTCCTCCTCGCCGTCTCGCCCACCTTCGTTTACTTCTCCCGCTTCCTGCGCGAGGACATCTACTTCAACTTCTTCATGTTCGCGATGGTCGTCAGCGCTATTCGCTTCGCCCAATCGCGCAGCACGAAATGGTTCATCGCCCTCTTCGCCTTCACTGTCCTCGCCTACGCCACCTTCGAGGGGACATTCCTCACCCTCACCATCTTCGGCGGCTTCCTCGTGCTGCTCTTCTTCTGGGACCTCGCGCATGGCGTCGAGCGGCTCCTGCCGAAGAATTTCACAGGTCGCGAGCGCACGTTCTTCGCGCGCGCCGGATTGCTCTGCATCCTCGCCGCGGTGGCTGCGCTCGTCGCCAAGATCGGCTTGCAGACGTTATCCGCCGTCAGCTCCTACATCAACAACTACAGCGCCACCGACCCCAAATATAAGGGGCTGCCTTCCCCGGACACGATCGTCCGCGAGTGGGAGGATCGCGGCGTCTCGATCCTCCTCTTCGCCAGCATCGCCGTCGCCCTGCTCGTGATCGCAACCTTGCTTTGGCAGATGTACCGCGACGACCTGATCTACGGCAAGCCGCAGGACTACGATGCCTTCGCCGACGACGAGGAATACGCGCAGGCGCTGCAGGCGCGCTACCAGTCCAGCCCGGCGGCGCGGCTCGACCGCATCTTCACCGCGCCCAGCCGCGCAATCGGCCGCCTGCGCAGGCGCGTCAACCCCCAGGGTCAGTCGTTCATCTACCTGCTGCTCAGCATCACCTGGGTGCAGTGGTTTGTTGCGTTCGTCGTCGCCTGGCTGCTCTTCGCCGCCCTCTTCTGGATCATCCCGCCCGGTCCCGCCGACAATCCCGCGCCCACCATCGGCGCCGGCTTCCAGCGCGGTGTCGGCCTCGGCCTCTTGCAGGGGCTCTATTACTGGCTCCAGCAGCAGGACGTCGCCCGCGGCGCCCAGCCCTGGTACTACTACCTGCTGGTGATGCCCCTCTACGAGCAGCTCGTCTGCATCTTCGGCCTCATCGGCATCGTCTACAGTGCAGCGCGCCCGACGCGCTTCCGCATGTTCCTCGTCTGGTGGTTCGTCGCCTCGCTCGGCATCTACTCCTGGGCCGGTGAGAAAATGCCCTGGCTCACCATCCACATCCTGCTGCCTCTCTTCCTGCTTTCCGCCGTCGTCCTTTCGCGGCTGCTGCAAGGCGCCTACGCCGCCGTCCTGCGCGCCGCCGATGACCTCGCCACCGGCGTGCACAACGTCGGGCGCAGCGTCGGCATCATCGTCAGAACGGCCGTCAAGCCAGCGGTGCTTGGTGTGCTCGCCGCGCTCGTCCTGCTCGTGCCCATGATGTACGGCATGCTAACGCTCTCGCAGGTGGATGCCGCCAACGCCCCCAACGAGATGTTGATCTACGTCCAGACGTCCCCCGACTGGCAACTCGTCATGAACAAGATAAAAGCCGCCGATCAGAAGCTCGACGGCGGCAAGCACACCATCCGCATCGGCGTCGGCGCCGGTATGGAGTGGCCCTCGTACTGGTACTTCCTCGACTATCCCAACACGTTCTACAGCTATGATCCCACCGCCGCCAACGCGCCTCAGGTGGACGTGATGGTGCTCGCCCAATGGGAGACCGACGGCCAGACCTATCTCGACGCGACGCCTCTGGGCTACACTGCGCACGACTACAAATTGCGCTGGTGGTGGGACGAGGGCTACAAGCCCCTCCCGTGCGTCCCGACGAAGACGACGCAGTGCCACAACTCCACCGACGGCCTGTTCTACGGCGAGGGTCTCGGCCCCTACCTGACCTACGGCGCCGCGCAGCCGGCCGGTCAGCCCAACTTCCAGTTGACGAAGGCCGCCGGGCGCGTCTGGAACTGGCTTTGGACCCGCACGCCCATCGGCTCACCCAACCCCGGCTCGACGGACTTCGTCTTCGTCGTCCGCGCGGGCGTCCCGACCACCGCCGCGCCGTAGTGCCCAGACGCCCCACGGCGCGAGGAACCATCGATGATAGAAGAAAAGCCCGCCACACTGGCTGAGCTTGAGCGACTGACTGAGCTTGAGCGACGCCTCGGCGTCCACTTCCACGACCGCGATCTTCTGCTGCGCGCGCTGACGCACCACTCCGCCGTCCCAGCCGATCCCATCCACGCCTCCTACGACCGCCTGGAGTTCCTCGGCGACGCCATCATCGGCGCGCGCGTCGTCGAGCACCTCTACCAGGCCTACCCCGACGCCAACGAAGGCAAGCTCACCGCCCTGAAGTCCGAGGTGGTGAGCCGTCGCGTCCTCGCGCGCATCGGCCTCGCCCTCGGCGTAGATCATGCCCTTCGCGCCGATGTAGCGAGCCTGCGCACCTTCAATGAGCGCTCGCGCGACTCCCTCAGCGCGGACGTGCTCGAAGCGCTCGTCGGTGCCATCTTCCTCGATCAGGGCCGCACCAGCGCGGAGCAGTTCATCGATCGCGAGATCGTGCCCTTCATCGCCGAGATCAAGTCCACCCTCAGCGACAACAACCCCAAAGGCACACTCCAGCAGCACGTCCTACGGCAGACGGGTGTCCTGCCGCGCTACGAAGTGCTGGCGCAGTCCGGCCAGGACAACGACCGCACCTATACCGTCGGCGTCTTCGCCGGCGAGCGTCAACTCGCCACAGGCTCCGGCAGCAGCATCAAAGAAGCCGGACGCGAGGCCGCCCGCGCCGCCCTCAGTGGCGAAACCGTCGACCAGACGTAGGGCTAGACCTGCCTCGCCCGTCCGCCTCACCATCTCGGCTCCCTTCAGTTGCACCTCACGCGCTTCGCCCACCGGCTTTTCGCAATCGATGTGCGCCATCACGCTCCGCCTTGAATATCGCGCCACCTTCTGGTACAGTTGCTTCCAGCGCATGCGCCACGGGCGCGTGTCACCAGAGATATTGAGCGAAACTCGCGCACGAGCATGAAGGAGGCGTCGTCATGAAACCGTCCGCCTCCGTGCTCGACGACTAGCGCCGCTCCCTCGACCCACCCTTGCGCCCAACTGGCGCAGGCTCACGTCCTCGCCGCCCCACAAGCGGCTCCTGGCGCCATTCTTCTCGCACGACCGGCGGGCATAGCTCGCCGGTTTTTCGCGTTTCCGCGCCTGCAACCGAGCAGGGGTCAGACAATGCGACATGTACGAGATGAACAGCTACAGGAGCATGCCCGTTTGAGTAAGACAAAACGGTACGAGCAGACCGCCGACGATCCCCAAATGGACGCCGCCGATCTGCTGCTAGAGGGTTTGATCGTGGACGGCAGTCGCGGCATGTACCGCGTCGAAACGGAGGCCGGCGCGTACACCTGCACTATCCGCGGGCGATTGCGCAAAATACTCGACTACGGCGCAAGTGAGAGCGGCCGTCGCGCCGCCAAGAAGGTCAGTGTACGACCGCACGATCCGGTGGCGGTGGGCGACCGCGTACGCCTCCTACCGATCGGTACCGGAGCCGGCGTCATCGAGGAGATCGTCGCGCGCGCTGGCGGCTCCTTCACGCGGCGCGATCCCGATCCCAAGGCCGGCGATCTCACCACCGTCGCCGGGCTCGACCAGATGGCGATCGTCTTCGCCGCGCGCAACCCAGAGCCGCATCTCGGCCTGCTGGATCGCTTCCTCGTCGTCGCTGAGGCGCAGTCCATCGCGCCGCTGATCGTCATTTCCAAAGTGGACCTCGGCCTCGCCGACTGGCTCGACGAACGGCTGACCCTCTACGCCCAACTAGGCTATCCCATCATGCGCACCAGCGTGGCGACGGGCGAGGGCGTCGCGGAACTACGCGCGCTGCTCGCCGGACGCACCACAGCACTGCTCGGCAAATCGGGCGTCGGCAAATCAAGCCTGCTCAACGCGTTGGAGCCGACCGTCGGGCAGCGCGTCAGCGAGGTCAGCGGAGCGACGGGCAAAGGCCGTCACACCACCACCGCGACGCGCCTCTTCCCCCTCAGCGGCGACGCCGGCGGCTACCTCGCCGACACCGCCGGTATCCGCTCGCTCGGCCTAAACCGCGAGACCGAACGCCACCTAGACACCTGTTTCCCCGAATTCCTCCCCTTTCTAGGCGCGTGCCGCCTCCCAAGTTGCGGCCACATCGTCGAGCCGGACTGCGCCATCCGCGACGCTCTGTTGCGTGGGACCATAGATCGCCAGCGGTATGACAGCTACCGCCGCATACGAGGCGCCGGCGGCTCCCCGCTCGACGACCCCGACGAGGACGAAGGTCTCGAACCACTCGCCTACTTGGCTGGCAAGTGGGCAAGCCGCTAAAAGCGTCGGCCTCTGTCTCCCTCGCCCCGCAGGGAGAGTGGGAAGGGGGGGTGAGGAGCCCAATCCCACCCACGAGATCACCTCACAAAAGATTGGAGAACACCCTATGGCTCACACCACCAATTCCGACACCGACGACCCAGACGAGCATATCTGGCCCGAAGCCCTGGTAGCCGTCGAGCCGGTCCGCGAATGGATCGCCTCGGCGCTGCCGGGCCAGCCTCGTATCGTCGGCCCGCTACTCGTCCACCAGGCGAAGGCATGGGGCGTCACCGCGTCCTTCGCCGCCGCCGGCGCGGCTCCCGATCAGACGCGCGAAGTCGTCTTCAAGGCGTCTCTGCTCCCACTCTTCGCCCGCGCACCGCACGTCTACACCCTGCTCACCGAGCGCTGCCCCCGTAGCACGCCCGAGCTCCTCGCGTGGACCTTGCCCCGTCCCGGCCAGACCTGGTCGCTTTTCGCGCCCTTCGAGGGCCAGACCATTGAAGACCTGCACACGCTCGACGCACTCCTCGCCATGGCGCGCACCCTCGCCGACATCCAAATCCGCTGTGCCAGTCTGACCGAAGAACATCAGGCTGAGCTGCCGCGCATGCCCGTCGAGGGCATCCCCGCGTGGTTCGACACCGTCCTGCGCGATCTCCGCGAGCGCCAGGCACCGCTCTGGCGCGGCAAAGCGCGCCGCCTCGCCGCGCAATTCGGCCTACCCGACGATACCCCCGATCGGCTCGATTCCTTCCGCCCACATATCGCCAACTGGACCGACGCCCTGGTCACCGCCAACATTCCGCAATCCCTCGACCACGTCGACCTCCACTGGGGCAACGCCGTCCAGCAGCCCGACGGAACCGTGCTGATCTACGACTGGGAAGAAGCGGCCTTGAGCTGCCCGCTCTTCTCCCTCGACCGCCTCCTCAACGACGCCCGCGAGCTCGATCTCGGCGAAGCAGCCGCCTGGTCGAGCTACGCCAGCGGACCGCTCTATACCCCCAGCGAGCTCGCCCTCCGCGACGCCTACCTCGACGCCCTGCCCTGGGGCGCCCGAGCCGACCGCACCCACGCCTTCGAGCTCGCCATGCTGCTCGCCCCCATCAAGACCGCCTACGAAAGCCTCGTCTTCGCCGGCGCCCTCGCCTGGGGCGACGAACCCTCCCTCGCCGCCGCCTGGTCCGTCAACCGCATGCTCGCCCGCTGGCCTGCCGCGACCCACGGGTGATGCTCTCCCGTCCGCCTACGCGAATACGCCTCACACATTGTCGTCTTCCCGCCTGCCCTTGCGCCTGGTCTCATCGTATGCTATACGTTTTATCGAACATAAGTTCTATAGTCCTTCAATCCCCCCGCTTCAATCCTTCCTCCGAAACGCAAGCCGCCACCACCAAGCGCGGAGTGCCCAATGAACGCACGTCTCACCATACCTTGCGAACCTTCTCGCCCAATCTCCCCCTCGTGGTGAACGGCTCTACTTCGCGATCCCTTCGCCTCGCGGAGGAAGAGGGAGGGGTTAGCTCCCCCCGGGGCGAGGCGGGGTCCCCCGCCCACTGGAGGGCTAGCCGGGGGTGAGGAACCCCGACTTCCGCCCTTTTGGCGCCTAACCCTCATGAATCCCCAAAACAAGCCGAGAAAAGCCCGATCGAAACGAAAAAGCGGAAGAAAGCGGAAATGAGCAACGCGCACACCACCATCGATCCGGGAAACAAAGGCATGCGCGCCTCCACTGTACCCCTCGTTCCGCCGCGCGAATGGGGCGTCTTCCGCCGTGGAGTAGCCCGAGCCCGCGGGCCGCGAAGCATGGCATCGAGCGAATATCCGCTATTCCTGAGGGTCCTTCCCGAACCCCCGATTTCCGCCCCCCTGACGCCTGTTCACCGTCCCGCGCTCGCCCCATCCAGCCCGCCGGTCGCCTTCACGCCCGCCAGTTCCTGCAGGTTGTTGCGATATTCCAACATGAAATTCCACAGAGCCGCGGCGGCCGCCGACGGATGGCTCCCCGCCCGCCGCGCCAGATACCAGTGGCGATGCACCGGGAAGCCGAACACGTCCAGCACCACCAGCCGCTTCGCCCCGATCTCCAGCTCGATCGCACTCAAGGGGATCACGGCGATGCCCAGGTCCGCCGCCACGCCTTGCTTGATTGCCCCGCTGCTGCGCAGCTCCATCCCCACGTTCAACTTCAGATCGCGCCCCTCGAAAAGCCGTTGCGTGTCGATGCGCGTCCCCGATCCCGCCTCGCGCAGCAGGAACGTCTCGTCACTCAGTTCCGCCACCGGGATCTCGCGCCGCTCGGCCATCGCATGGCGCGGCGACGCGATCACCACCAGTTCGTTCGGCACGAACTGGGCGACTTCCAGATCGTGCGCGTCCTCGATCAGCCCCATCACCGCCATGTCGACCTCATTATCGAGCAGCCGCTTCTGCACGGTGAACCGATTGAGCACGTCCAGCGTCAGCTTGATGCCCGGGAACTCGCGATGGAACGCCCCCAGCACCGGCGGCACCACGTAGATGCCCGCCGTCGTGCTCGCCGCCACCTTCACCGTCCCGCGCCTGCCTCCGCTCAGCTCCTCCATCACCAGCCGCGTCTCCTCAAGCAAGCCAAAGATCTTCTCGCTATACCCCAGCAGCGCCTCCCCCGCGGCCGTCAGGTGCAGCGTGCGCCCCACCTTCTCGAAGAGCGGCAGGCCGATGCTCTTCTCCAGCGCCTTCACCTGCAGCGATACCCCCGGCTGGCTCAGGTAAAGCGCCGCCGCCGCGCGGGAATAGCTGCCATGTTCCGCCACGGCATGAAAGATGCGAAGTTGGTGAAGGTTAATATCCATAAGTGCACCTTATGCGAAGCATCAGAAACTGTTGTTGTTGATTATATCAGACCATGGTACGTTCTTGAGGGTTGTTTCGTGTGCCACGGTCGCGCACTGGTTAGCGTTCGGCACAGCGAGATGAAATGAGGGAGAGCTTGCATGACCACGCTGTTAGGTGATCAGGTAAGTGACGCGCTCGACCGGGGCGCGGACGCAGCACACGTAGGGACCTCCACGGAGCGCACAGGCGCCGCGGCGGAGCTCGAGGCCACTTGGAAGAAGGACCCGCGCTGGGCGGGCATCACCCGCCCCTACTCGGCGGCGGACGTTGATCGTCTTCGCGGCAGCGTCCAGATCGAGTATACGCTCGCCCGCCTGGGCGCAGAGCGTCTCTGGCATCTGCTGCACACGCGCCAATACGTCCCGGCACTTGGCGCGCTCACCGGCAACCAGGCCGTCCAGCAGGTGAAAGCCGGACTCGAAGCGATCTACCTCAGCGGCTGGCAGGTCGCCGCCGATGCGAACCTCGCCGGCCAGATGTACCCCGACCAGAGCCTCTACCCCTCCAACAGCGTCCCCTCCGTCGTCAAGCGCATCAACCAGGCGCTCCAGCGCGCCGACCAGATCGCCCACTCCGAGGGCACCGACGACACCCACTGGTTCGCCCCCATCGTCGCGGACGCCGAGGCCGGCTTCGGCGGCCCCCTCAACTGCTTCGAGCTGATGAAGTCCATGATCGAGGCCGGCGCCGCCGGCGTCCATTTCGAGGACCAGCTCGCCTCCGAGAAGAAGTGCGGCCACATGGGCGGCAAAGTCCTGATCCCGACGCAAAGTGCCATCAAGAACCTCGTCGCCGCACGCCTCGCCGCCGACGTGCTGGGCGTCCCCACGCTCCTCGTCGCCCGCACCGACGCAAATGGCGCCAACCTGATTACCAGCGACATCGACCCGCGCGACCAGCCCTTCCTCGCCGGCGAACGCACCGCCGAGGGCTTCTTCCGCGTCCGCCAAGGCATCGATCAGGCCATCGCCCGTGGCCTCGCCTATGCCCCCTACGCCGATCTGATCTGGTGCGAGACCTCCGAACCCAACATCGACGAGGCGCGCCGCTTCGCCGAGGCGATCCACGCCCAGTTCCCCGACAAGCTGCTCGCCTACAACTGCTCGCCCTCCTTCAACTGGCGCAAGAAGCTCGACGCCCAGAGCATCGAGACCTTCCAGCGGCAGCTCGGCGAGATGGGCTACAAGTTCCAATTCGTCACCTTGGCCGGCTTCCACGCCATCAACCTCGCCATGTTCGAGCTCTCGCGCGGCTACGCCGAGCGCGGCATGGCCGCCTACTCCGAACTGCAAGAGCGCGAGTTCGCCGCCGAGTCCGCAGGCTACACCGCTACCAAGCACCAGCGCGAGGTCGGCACCGGCTACTTCGACGAGGTCGCCCAGGTCATCGCCGGCGGTGAATCCTCCACCACCGCGCTCGCTGGCTCCACCGAGAAGGAACAGTTCCACTAGCCGTCCGACCCGCGCGAATCGTAGGTAAAGTGGTCGGCACGATCCGGGCGGCTCCGAGGGAGCCGCCCACTTTCGCTCCCACACCACTGTGCAGCCTAGTTTCCCTCTGGTCCCTCTCCCCCATCCGAGCTATGCTTCGTATCGGCCCGAACCCGCTCCGAATCCGCGCCGGCGGCCTTCGTGGCGCGGGTCCACCCGCCGGCCACGTCTCCCAACCCTGGCACTCCGATGCCGCGACTCCGCACATCGAAAGAAGGTGGTCCGCCCATGTCGAGCGACACTCCCACCGGCGTCGAGATTCTAGCGCCCGTCACGCCCGAGTACGCCGCAATCCTCACCCCCGACGCCCTCGCCTTCGTCGCCAAGCTCCAGCGTACCTACGGCGCCCGCCGCGCAGACCTGCTCGCCAAACGCCAGGAGCAGCAGCGCGCCCTCGACGCCGGGTCGCTGCCCGACTTCCTGCCCGAGACCGCCGAGATCCGCTCCGCCGATTGGACCATCGCGCCGATACCGGCCGAGATCGAGGATCGTCGCGTCGAGATCACCGGCCCCACCGACCGCAAGATGGTCATCAACGCGCTCAACTCCGGCGCCCGCGTCTACATGGCCGACTTCGAAGACGCCACCTCTCCCACCTGGGAGAACCTCATCGAGGGACAGCTCAACCTGCGCGACGCCGTCCGCCGCCAGATCGACTTCACCAGCCCCGAGGGCAAAGATTACCGCCTCAACGAGAAGACAGCTGTGCTCTTCGTGCGCCCGCGCGGCTGGCACCTGCCCGAAAAACACATGACAGTGGATGGCGCTCCAGTCTCAGGCAGCCTCTTCGACTTTGGCCTCTACTTCTTCCACAACGCCCGCGAGCGGGTAGCACGCGGCACCGCGCCCTATTTCTACCTGCCCAAGATGGAAAGTCATCTCGAGGCACGTCTCTGGAACGACGTGATCACGCTCTCCGAGAGCGAGCTTGGCATCCCCAGCGGCACCACCAAAGCGACGGTGCTGATCGAAACCCTCCTCGCCACCTTCGAAATGGACGAGATCCTCTACGAGCTGCGCGATCATTCGGCCGGCCTCAATTGTGGGCGCTGGGACTACATCTTCAGCGCGATCAAGAAGCGCCGCGCCGACCCCACCTTCGTGCTCCCCGATCGCGCGCAGGTGACGATGACGACGCCGTTCATGCGCGCGTACGCGCTGCTCTGCATCCAGACCTGCCACCGGCGTGGCGCGCATGCGATGGGCGGCATGTCGGCGTTCATCCCCGTCAAGGGCGACGAGGCGCTCAACGCGACCGCATTCGCCCAGGTCCGCGCCGATAAGGAACGCGAGGCCACCGACGGCCACGACGGCACCTGGGTCGCCCATCCTGGCATGGTCGCGCTCGCCAACGAGGTCTTCGACCGCATAATGCCCCAGCCCAACCAGATCGACCGCAAGCGCGGCGACGTCCATACCACTGCCGACGACCTGCTCGCCGTGCCCACCGGCTCCATCACCGAAGCGGGGTTGCGCACCAACATCAAGGTCGGCGTGCAATATATCGCCGCCTGGCTCGGCGGCCTCGGCGCCGTCCCACTCTACAACCTCATGGAAGACGCCGCGACTGCCGAGATCTCCCGTGCGCAGGCCTGGCAGTGGATCCACTCCCCCAGGGGCGTGCTCGACGACGGACGCAAGGTGACGGTCGCCCTCTTCAACGACCTCCTGGCCGGCGAGCTGGCGAGCCTGCGCGCCGGCCAGAGCGAGTCGCGCTACACGCCGGAAAATCTCGGACGCGGCGCCGAGCTCTTCGCCCGCCTCACCACCGACGACCAGCTCGCGGACTTCCTCACACTCCCCGGCTACGAGCTGCTTCCCTGAGCTCCTGGCCGTGTGCCAATCTGAAAGGTCGCCTAGGAAGAGTTCGGCAGCGACGCCCTGATAAAGGTGAGCCAGTTCGCGCCCAGCACGCCCTCGCGCGCCTCCGTTGGCACAACCTCGCCGATTTTTGAGAGGTCGGCTATCGTGTCGATCTCGGCGGGGCTTTCTTCGAGGCCCAGGCCACCATCGAGGTCCGAGCCGATGCCGACGTGGTCCCAGCCAACAAGGCCGGCGATATAACTCGCCTGCCGACGCACCTGTTCGTCTAGCTTCACGGGAATCGTCTTGTCGCGCCGCCAACCTGGGTCCAGAAAGGCGTTGTAGAGCACGAGGCCGATCACGCCGCCGCGCCCAGCCACGGCGCGGAGCACGTCGTCGCTGAGGTGCCGGTCGGTCGGCGTGAGTGCCCGCGCGTTCGCATGCGAGGCGAAGACGCGCGGAACGTTCAGGTCAAGCCCCTGCCAGATGCCGCCTTCGGTGAGATGCGAGATGTCCCACGCGAAGCCGATCTCCGCCATCTCGCCAAGCAGCGCGATCCCCTCCTGCGTCAGACCGCCGGGCTTGAAGGTGGCGCTACCGCCTGCCACGCCCGTGCCATACGCCGTGTCGCCGTAGGTCAGCCCGATCATGCGCAGGCCCAGGCGCCACCAGTCCGGCAGGTCGCGCACGCGGACGATGGGGTCAGCTCCCTCCATCAGCAGGACGAGCCCCGGCGTGCGGTCCGTCTGCCAGAGCGCTAGGTGATCGTCGAGGTCGGCGACGGATTTGAGCAGGCGCACCAGCCCTTGCCGCTCCCACGCCTCGTAGAGCGCGATCTGACGCAGCGCCTGCGCCTCGGCCTCCTCCGGCGTCGAATAAAGCGCCGATTGCGGCTCGAAATCGGCCCCTACGTCCGCAACGAGGAACCCCGGCGTCACGGTGGCGAAGGCGACCGCGATGTCCCCGCGCACCATCTCCGGCAGCGAGACCGTCGCTTGCTGCCGCGTGCGCCGCTCCGCCGCCCGCCGCTCGGCCACGCTCAGCGTGAGGTCATAGCCGAAGAGCGTTACGTTCTCCGCAAGATCGAGATGCCCGTCCACGATAGGCAGCCGCGCGTCGGGTTCTTCCATCTCGACTCCCACCCCTGCTAGCACCCCAATGGCTCGACGCAACGACGCCCTACGGCGCGACCGCCGCCCTACCCCTGTACCGGCTCCCCTACGCCGATCTCGCGCCCCAGCCACGCCTGCGCACGCCCAATATAGTCGCGCGTGATGGA
Organism: uncultured Chloroflexia bacterium; assembly: GCA_963841205.1. Lineage (GTDB taxonomy): Bacteria > Chloroflexota > Ktedonobacteria > Ktedonobacterales > JADMIN01 > CAWAWP01. The sequence continues at coordinate 468,932 of CAWJCH010000015.1, forward strand.
GGCGTTTGGCGCCCACGCCTCGAACCCATGAGGCGCACCGGGCACGATCTCGACGGTCACCTCCACCCCCGCCGCGCGCAGCCGCTCCGCGTAGGTGCGATCCTCGTCGGCGAAGAGGTCGATATCCCCCACGCCGATCCACGTAGGCGGCAGCCCACTGAGGTCCTCGCGCCGCGCGGCCACCGCGTAGGCGGGCACGTCCTCCGCGCCCGGCTCAACGCCGAGGTACGAGCGCCATCCGAAGCGGTTCACGCGATTGTTCCAGACAAAGTTGTTCACGGCGTCGAGGTCCCGCCACGCAGCGGTGCGGTCGTCGAGCATCGGGCAGAAGAGCCACTGCGCGATTGGGGCGTGCGTCTCGTCTCCCATATCGTGGAGCCGCTGATCGAGGCTCGCGGCGAGTCCGCCGCCCGCGCTCTCCCCGCCGACCACCACGCGCGCCGGATCGATCCCCAGGCGTCCCGCCGCGCCCTGCATCCATTTCCACGCTGCCGTGCAGTCGTCCAACGCCGCCGGGAAAGGATGCTCCGGCGCCTTGCGGTACTCCGTCGAGACGACGACGATCCCCAGCGCGCGGGCCGTCTGCGCGCACAATCGGTCGTCCTGCACAGCGCGCCCGATAATCAGCCCGCCGCCGTGAATCCAGAAGAGCGCCGCGGTCGAGCGACGAGTCGCAGGGAGGTAGACGCGGACGTGCGGCGTGGCGTCGCTCGGCTTTTCCAGGGTCACCCCCTCGACCTTCGCGCCGGGCATCACGGCGAGCAGCGCGCGCGTGAGGGAGCGCCCCAACGCGCTGTCACCGGGCAATGGGATGCTGGTGACCCGCTTCATCGGCACGCGCAGCTCCGGCGCCACCCGCGAGACGTCCATACCAGCCTCCTCCCGCCCGCCCGCCCGCACGTCGCGACCCTATCCCCGCTCGCAGCCGGCCCGCCAGCGTCGCGAACTCGCTACAGCGCCGGCGCGCTCATGGCGCCGCGCTTGCGCGACTCGTGGGTAGAGAGTTGGCCGCAGGCGGCGGCGATGTCGTCGCCACGCTCGGCACGGACGCTATTGCTGACGCCGCCCGCGCGCAGCGTCTCGCGGAAAGCGCGGATCGTCTCGCCGCTCGGCGGATGATACCCCGCCGCCGTCGCGTTCACCGGGATCAGGTTGACGTGGCCGAGGTGGCGCAGCGGCGCGAGCAGCCGCGCAAGCTCCTCCGCATGCGCGATGCTGTCGTTCTCGCCCGCCAGCAGCACGTACTCGAAGGTGACTTGCCGGTTGGTCTTGGCGACGTACTGGCGGCAGGCGTCGAGCACCATCTCAATCGGATACTTGCGCGTGACCGGCATCGTGCGCAGGCGCATGACGTTGTTCGGCGCGTGGAGCGAAATGGCGAGGTTGATCTGCAATGGCTCCTCGGCCAGCCGCATGATGCCGGGGACCAGCCCCACGGTCGAGACTGTCATGTGCCGCGCGCCGACGTTCAGTCCCTCCGGCATATTGAGGATGCGCAGAGCGTGCAGGGTGTTCTCGTAGTTGTGCAGCGGCTCGCCCATGCCCATGAAGACCAGATTGGTCACGTGGTCGATGGTCGCGCCGTCGGGCGCCTCCCACGGCTGGCGGCGCAGCTCTCGGGCGAAGTGCAGCACCTGCGCGACGATCTCGCCGGGCGTCAGGTGGCGGTCGAAGCCCATCTGCCCCGTCGCGCAGAAGGTGCAGCCATAGGCGCAGCCCGCCTGGGTGGAAACGCAGACCGTCGCGCGGGCGCGTCCCTCGCTGCTGGCTGGATAGAGCATCAGCACCGTTTCGATCAGTCGCCCATCGGTAAGCTCCAACAGGATCTTGCGCGTACGCCCGTCCTTCGAGGCCAGCTCCGTCCGCACCGTCGGTCCCGCGATGCTCGCCTCGCGCCCCAACCGCTCGCGCAGCGCCGTGGGCAGCGTCCGCATCTGCTCGAAGCTCTCCACCAGCGAATCGTAGATCCACCCCGCGATCTGCTTGGTGCGGAAAGCGGGTTGTCCCCGCTCGAGAAGCCACGCTCCCAACTCTTCGTAGGTCAGGCCGAGCAGATCGGTGCGCACGAGCGCGGGTAATTCAGCGGATGTCTCAGTTATTGGTGTAAGGGTATCGGTATCGAGCGTCAAGTCGGGACTGTCCTTGGAGTAGTGTCGCGATCAGTCATAACAGCGGACCGGATGTGAAATCGGTGCTCTCCCCAGTTCGCGCAGGCGGACGTCGCGGCCAGTGCCATCCAGGCGCGGATTCAACCTCCGGCCCTCTTCCCGCCCGCTCTGGGCCTTCACCCTCGCCCCTCACTCGCCCAGCCGCGCCGTGGCGAGCGCCGGATAGCCGCGCAGCACATCGTCGGCGGGCAGGGCTTTGCGGCCCTCCAATTGTATCACGTCGAGGGCGAGCGACCCGCCGCCGCAGGCACAGCAGAGCAGCCGTACGCCCTGCTCATCCTGCATGACATAGCACATCCCAGGCGCGCGATCGGTGGACGATGCGCCGACCGGATAGGCGCGGATCACCTTGAGCTGCTTGCCCTCCCAGGTGGTGAAGGCGCCAGGCCACGGCGTGAAGGCGCGCACCTGCCGCGCGAGACGTGCCGCATCCTGCGTCCAGTCGAGGCGACCATCCTCCTTGGTGAGGAAGCGCGTCAGTGTCGCGCGCGAGTCATCCTGCGGCTCTGGCGTGATCTCGCCGCGCAGCCAGCGCGGTAGCGTCTCGATCAGCAGTGTCCCACCGAGTGAGGCCAGCCGGTCGAAGAGATCGCCCGCCGTCTCGTCCGGCGCGATCGGCGTGGGCGCCTTCGCGATCATGGGTCCGGTGTCGAGTCCTTCCTCCATCAGCATCAGCGTCACGCCCGTCTCGTTGTCACCGTCGAGGATCGCGGCGTTGATCGGCGCGGCGCCCCGATGGCGCGGCAGCAGCGAGGCGTGGATGTTCAAGCAGCCGAAGCGTGGCAGCGCTAGCACGCTCGGCGGCAAGATCTGCCCGAAGGCGGCAACCACGATCAGATCAGGTGCCAGCGCACGCACGCGCTCGAACGCCTCCGGCTTCCGCAGTGGACCCGGTTGAAGCACGGAGATGCCCAACTCCCGCGCCACCTGCTTGACGGGCGAGAGCACCGCCTGCCGTCCGCGCCCAGCCGCCTTGTCGGGCCGCGTCACCACGCCGACGAGGGCAAGTCCCGCCGGGCTGAGGTCGCCCGGCTCGCCGTGCAGCGCCAGCGCGCGCAGCGGCGGCACGGCAAAGTCCGGCGTGCCCATGAAGACGACGCGGACAGGTGCATCTTTGGTGGTCATTCCGCGCCCCCTGGATCTCCCGCTCTGTGCGTACCGCTCTGCGAAGGCATCAAAGTGTGCCTTCCGCCAATCGTGATGCCCGAGTGGCAGCGATGCAGTATATACTCTGTGGACACGGCGCGTGACACATCTCCGCGTGAAGCCGTGGCATCCCCACCATCCCCGGCGAGAGGCGAGGCGCGATGACCCGGAAGAAGCTGCTGGCGGAGGCGCGCGAGGCTGCGCGTCACGCTTACGCGCCGTATTCGCACTTCCGTGTCGGCGCTGCGTTGCTCGTCGAGACGCCAGAAGGGCCGCGAATCGTCACCGGCGCTAATGTCGAAAACGCCTCCTTCGGGCTGACGCTCTGCGCCGAACGCGCGGCACTCGCTGCAGCGTCCCTGCTGGATGCGCCGCAGCCCGTTGACATGGCGAAAGAGCAGCGGGGCGTGCGCACGCGGCCACGCGTCACGAAAGTCGCCATCGCCTGCATCGACGCGCCGGAGCACGCGCCCGACTACCAGCGCACGCCCTGTGGAGCGTGCCGCCAGTGGCTTGCGGAGCTAGCGCCCTACGCGGTGTACTATGTAGACGGCATCGCCGCCGATCTCCACCTCGGCGATCTGCTGCCGATGGCGTTCGTGCTGGACGAGCAGGGGCCAGCGACGCAGGTGAGCGAGCAGATTGAGGACACGAAGCGCAAGCGGGGCGCCGAGTCGCGATCAACGACCAGCCAGCGTAGCAAAAGGGAGTGAGCGCATGTCGAGCAGTGCAGCATCGGGCAGTCGCGTGAAGAATAGCGTGGGCATCTGGGCATTTGGCCCCAATGGGACGCGTTTCGTGCCGCCGGGCTACCATCCCGAGGTGGTCGGCGAAAACATGGTCACACGGACGAAGCGCGTCGTGGACGGCCTGGCGGGACTGGTGGACGGCCTCGAATACCACTATCCCGGCGAGATCCATGAAGACACGCTTGATGCCATTCGCGGCGCGCTCGGCCCGATGGACATCTACTGCATCGCTGCGGGACTGCATCCCGATCCGACCTACAAGCTCGGCGCCTTCACTAACCCCGATCCGGCGCTGCGCCGTCAGGGCATCGACACTCTGAAGCGCGGCATCGATCTCGCCGCCGAGGTCAACGCACACTTCATCATCTGGCCGGGCGCAGAGGGTTACAACTACAACTTCCAGCGCGACTACCAGCGCACGTGGGACGAATTCATCGGCGGCGTCGCCGAGTTGGTGGAGCACGCCACTTCAAAGGGTGTGACGGTCTTCCTGGAGCACAAGAACTCCGAGCCGGCCATGAACATTCTCATGCGCAACATCGGCATGTGCCTCTACACCATCGATCGCGTGCGCCGCGCTGGCGTCGACACCTCGAAGCTACAAGTCAACATGGACTGGCAGCACCTGATCATGAACGGCGAGAACCTCGGCGAGTATGCGGCGATCCTGGCGAGCGAGGGCAAGCTCGGCCACCAGCACGCCAACTCCGGCTGGGGCACCTTCGACGACGATAACATGACCGGCGCGAGCTTCTTCATGCAGACGCTAGAGCTGGCGCTGGTGCTGCAAGACGCGGGCTATGGCACCCACGGCGAGCGCATAGGCTATGACCTCTATCCCTATACCGAGGATCAGGTGCAGGCGGTGCGACAATCCGTGCTGCAATGGGAGTTCATCGACGATCTCGCCAAGAAGATCGACCGCGCCCAGCTCGCCGAGACGCGCAAGAAGGCCGATGCCATCGGTGGCTACCGCAACATCTACAACGTCCTCGGCCTCACCCCCGACTACGAGAAGCAAATCCTCGAACGCCACAAGCAGGGATAATTCACCGCAGACGATGCTGAGTACACCGAGACGGACTGGAGAGAAGCGGGAGGCGATCGATGGAACTGACGCAAGCAAAGGCGCGCAAGGCGTCACTTCAGATCGCCGTCTCCCACTTGTCCCAAGCCGCCGATGATCGCGAAGGTCCGCACTTTCAACGCCTGCGCCAATCGGGCACGTCCGTAGACTCGCTCGTCCGGCTGCGCCTAGAGATGCTGCAATTATCCGGAGATCTTCGCGCGGAGGCTCGCCGCCACGCGACGGACGCTGGCGCATAAGCACCTCACCAGCCATCCTTGACGGCTGACGCGTGACCTCGCATCGCGAGGTTACTTCGCGCTCGTTGCGGCTTTGCGGTGAATCTTCGTCTGTATCCGCCCGCGTCTCCAGGAGGCCAACATGGACTCGCCACTCGTCCTCGGCATCGACGTATCGACCACCGGCTCGAAGGCCTTGCTGGTGGACGCGAGCGGCGCGGTCGTCGCCAGCGCCTCCACGCCGCATACGCTCCAGACGCCGCGCCCGCTCTGGTCCGAGCAAGACCCCGAGGAGTGGTGGCAGGCGACCGCGACGAGCATCCGCGCCGCGCTGGCCGCCGTCCCTGGCGCGGCCTCGCGGGTGGTGGGCATCGGCCTCACGGGGCAGATGCACGGCCTTGTCGCCCTCGATGCCCTGGGCAACGTCCTGCGCCCGGCGATCCTCTGGAACGACCAGCGCACCGCCGCCGAGTGCGACGAGATCCGTGCGCTGGTGGGCCGCGAGCGGCTGATCCGCGTCACCGGCAACGACGCGCTGCCCGGCTTCACCGCGCCGAAGATCCTCTGGGTGCGACACAACGAGCCGGAGGTCTACGCCCGCATCGCTCATATCTTGCTGCCGAAGGACTATATCCGGCTGCGCCTCACCGGCGGCTACGCGATGGACAAGGCCGACGGCTCCGGCACGCTGCTCTTCGATCTCGCCGCCCGAGACTGGTCGCCGGAGGTCTGCGAGGCGCTGAGCATCCCCGCCGCCTGGCTGGCGCCCACCTACGAAGGCCCTGAGGAGACCGGCACTGTGACGCAACGCGCGGCGGACGCAACGGGCCTGCCCGCCGGCATTCCGGTGGTGGCGGGCGGCGGCGATCAATCGGCGGGGGCCGTCGGCATGGGCATTGTGCGGCCCGGCGTGGTCTCCGTCACGCTCGGCACCTCGGGCGTCGTCTTCGCCGCGACGGACGCGCCGCTGATCGAGTCAGAGGGACGCCTGCATGCCTTCTGCCACGCTGTGCCGGGACGTTGGCACGTCATGGGCGTCACGCTCGCCGCCGCCGGCAGCCTGCAATGGTATCGCGACACGCTGGCCCCCGACACCAGCTTTGCCGCGCTGGTCGAAGAGGCCGCCGAGGCGCCTTCCGGGAGCGACGGCCTGCTCTTCTTGCCATACCTCTCCGGCGAGCGTACGCCATACCCCGATCCGCTGGCGCGCGGCGCCTTCGTCGGCCTGACGGTGCGCCACCGCCGCGCCCATGTGACCCGCGCCGTCCTCGAAGGCGTCGCCTTCAGCATGCGCGACTGCTTCGCCCTGCTCGAAGAAGTCGGCCTGCGCGGCATCGAGGAGGCGCGCCTCTCTGGCGGTGGGGCTCGGGGGGCGCTCTGGCGGCAGATTCTCGCGGACGTGCTCGGCGTCACGATGGTGGCCGCCGTGGCGGACGAGGGCGCGGCCTACGGAGCGGCACTGCTCGCGGGCGTTGGCGCCGGATTCTGGCCGGATGTAGACGCCGCGTGCGCCACACTCCCTTCTGGCGCACGAACCGAGCCGAACCGTGCCAACGCTGACCGCTACGCCGCGCTCTACGCGCAGTACCGTGCGCTCTATCCCGCGCTGACGCCGACCTTCTGCGCGCTGGGACAGTTCTAGCCGAACACGCCCTGATCGTTACGCTGGCGGGCAGACGAAATATGTGTTCGCGGGATAGCTCGCCGGCAACTGTGACTGCATCGCTGGCGCGGTGCAGCCGCGACCGTCCCAATGCCGCGCGATCGGCGCATTGATCGCCGTCTGTGTATCGAGTGCCGGATAGGTGACTGCTGCACCATCAACCCCCAGGCCCAGCCGGAACCGCTCGATCGCCGGCGGCGTGGGCGGCATGATGCCAAACGACACGTCCAGGCCCACCCCAGGGGCCAATCCCACCGCTGGTGCCTGCGTGACGGTGGCGACCGCCCCTGACGAGGCCGAGGCCGCGAAGGTCAGCATCACCTCGACATCGGGCGAGAATCCGGAGGCACACTCGCCGTTCGCGCCCGATGGAAGGGCGTAGAGGAAAGCGCAGCCGTTCAGAGTGTTGAGCTGGCCTGAGTACGGCGTGAGCGCGGTCAACGTCGCGCCGAACGCGGTAAGGCGGTGCGTTTGCGCCCGGGACGTGTTGCAGATGCCGATGTCAAACGCCACTGGCTCGGCCACCGGCTGGCTCTCGATATTTGCGCCGTGGATGTACGCGCCGTTGTCGTGGATGTCCAACTCCAGCGGTGCGTTGGGCAGGCCGTCAGGCAGCATATAGTCGGCGTTGAAGCCATAGAGCACGTAGGGCGCGCCGACCGCCAGGTCGCCAACCATCATGGGGCTCGCCATCTTCGTCGGATCACAGGGACCTGCGGGGTTCGGTGTGGCCGGTATCGCCGTCGCGGCGCTAGTGGCCGTTGCCGTGGCGGCGCGAGTAGCCGTCGGCGCCCGCGCCGCTGTCTCGCTGGTGGACGCACAGCCCGCAAGCAAGAGCATAAGCGTCATCGCTCGTGGCAACCATGCCAGCCGCGCCGCCCACCCAACGCCATGCTCATGCCCCATGTTCTCACCCCTCGCGGTCGTCCACCTCGTTTCATCTCAAATCTTCGGCGCGGATACCCCCGGCTTTCGCTGCAGGGAGGAAGCGCCGTCTCCTTTCACATGGTATCCTGTTTTGTGTACCGCAGGGCCTGCGGGAATTTACGCCTGTGGAGCGGGGCCGAGAACCATGGTCCCAACGAGCGTGTGAGACCGCCCAGGGCATCTGGACGGCAGTGCTCGGCCCAGGAATCCCCTAGCTTTAGCTATGGGGAGTGGTCAACTCGCCATCCTATTCGTTTCCTCGCTCGGCGTCGTGTGGCGCACCTCACACATCGAACTGGACCGCGAGCAACATCTCCTGGCGGTTGCCAGGTCTCGCTACTGTCACCGCGGCATCTATGAGATGATCGACTTGTGGAAGGTATACGTGTAGGTGCCGGACTCGGCAGTATCCACGCATTGCAGCGTCGTGCCGGCGGAGTCGAGCAGTGTGAGCGAAAGGTGATCGTAGAGGCCGCCGCCGAAGTCGAACGGAACGAGGAGTGGATCGGCGCTGTAGGTGGCGCTCCGCGTGCCCCAATCGCAGTAGGTGGGCGTGCAGGCGCCGTACCCGTGGATCGTGAGCGCGGTGCCGAAGCCGTAAATGTACAGCTCCGGGATGCCGGATGTGTGTGGATCGTTATTGATCCACTCGCTGAGATAGAGGAACGCCCGCGCCTCGGTGGCGCTGGCCTGGTGCATAAAGTGTATGCTCGTGCCGAAGTGCGTGTCGGCATCGACGACTTTCAGGTTGTTAGACGAGAGCTGCATGGTCAATTGGGCGCTCTCGGTGCTGCCGAAGTTATAGTTCGCCACGAGGCTGTACGCGCCGACCGTGGATGAGACGCTGCCCACTCGCACTTTGTACCGCACGGGCCATAGCCTTGGACCTAGGCGGTGGCACCAGTGTTGGTGATCACCAACTCGCCTGCCTGCCCATCGGACCCCGCAACGTTATCGACCCACGTGCCGTCGTAACGGCCAGGGTACGGCGTCGCGGTCGGCGCGGCGCTCGGCGCGGTTGCCGTCGCCCCCGATACTGCAGTCCCGCCGGGTGAGGTAGGACTGTCACCGAGCACCGTCACCGTCGCATCGCCGCACCCCGCCGTCGCCAACGCGGCAAGCGCGATCAGCCCGAGAAGCATTGGCGCCGCGAGATGCGGTCGGCGCCCCTGTGGGAAATGAATCCGTGTGCCAGCCATAAGTGCTCGCGACCCTTTCGCTTGCCACACGCACGCCCTTCCGCACGCCGACGGCCCTCGGCGCAACAGGCATGCTCGTGGTTGCTTGCCCATGCCCTGTTCGGTGAAGCAGACGAAGGGCGAGAATTGACCACTCCCCACGGCTGAAGCCGGGGGATTCTTGGGCTGACCACCGCTCACCTAGCGAGCTAGGAGCGTCGTACACGGTCATGTCGTGGCCCGAAGCCACCTCCACACGCGTCGATTCCCGCAGGCCCTGCGGTAGGGGGCGAGTAGGGCACACCTGGTCGGTGGTTGTCCGGTTGTCGGGAGCGCCTGACGGCGCGCGGCGCTTCCTCCCCGTGGGTGCACCGAGGGGTCTTCGCGCCACATCCTTTGATAAATCCACCCGCTACACACTATCAAGGCAGCGGCGCGCGCAATATCACGGAGGGTCAGGCGCGGCCTGAGGCCACGGAACCTCGTCGCGGCAACCGGAGAGGCTGCCGCGTGGGATTGAGCTTGGCTGATGGAGGATCTACTGACGTTTGCGAAGAGGGCTAAAGTAGTGCTACGCTGGCGGCATGAGCACGAAGACGACGCAGCTCGACTGGCGCGAGGGGCGGCGACAACGCGCCTGGGAGCTGAAGGAACACGGCTGGAAACAGCACGACATCGCCGTGGCGCTCGGCGTGACCGCCGGCGCCGTCAGCCAATGGCGCAAGCGGGGACGCGAGCGGGGCGTGGAAGGGCTGCGGCGCCATCCCGCCCCTGGTCGGCAGCCGCGGCTCACCTCGGAGCAACTCGCTCAGCTGCCCGCCCTCGTAGACCGCGGGCCGGAGGCGTACGGCTTCCGCGGGCAGGTCTGGACCTGCAAGCGCGTGGCGGAGGTCAGCCGACGCACGTTCGGCGTCACCTAGCACCCGGCGCACGTCAGTCGGCTCTTGCATGCCGTGCGGCACGGCGTGCAGCGCCCGATGGCGCGGGCAACGCAGCGCAACGAGGCCGCCCTTCGGGCGTGGTGGCAGGAGCGCTGGCCAGCCTTGGGAAAAAAGCGGCCGACGAAGGGCGCACCATCGTTGGGGTAGACCAGTCGGGCTTCTCCTTGTTGCCCCTGGTGGTGCACACGTGGGCGCCCTGTGGGCGCCCTGCGGGCAGACGCCGGTGCTGCGCGTGCCGCACACCCACGACCACCTCGCCGCGATCAGCGGCATCACCGCCGACGGTCGGGTGTTCCTGCAGACCCAGGACCAGGCCTACCGCTCGCCGGAGGTCGTGCGCTTCCCGCGGGTGCGGCACGCGCAACGTCCGCGGCAAGCTGCTCGTCATCTGGGACGGGGCACCCATGCATCGCGGCCAGCCGATCAAGGAGTTCCTGCACCGGGGCGGGGCCCGACGCGTGCATCTGGAGCAGTTGCCGGGCAACGCCCCTGAGCTGCACCCCGACGAGGGCATTTGGCACGACCTCAAGCGCGTGGAACTCGGCAATCGGTGCTGCCGCGACCTGCGCGAATTGGCCCTCGCGCTGCGTCGCGCCAAAGAGCGCCTACGCCACAAGCGTACGGTCATCCAGGCCTGCATCAGACAGGCAGGCTATCATGTTTAGCCCTTCGTGCAGGGGTCAGAAAGTGGGTGACAAAGACGTCTGGAGAGGTCGCCCGCCGCGCACTGCGGGGATTCCCCTTCCCCACGGGAAAGGGGGTCAGGGCTTAGGTTTACCCATGTGGGCCACTAGCCCAGCGGCACCGCCTCACCCAGCACCATGCGATATATCTGCGCATAGTCAAGGTAGTGCTGCACACCATCGAGGGAGCGTGCGCGCTCCTCCTCGCGGACGGGCCGCACCACCTTACCGGGTACGCCCATCACCAGGCTCCCCGCCGGCATCTCCTTGCCTTCCGGCACCAGCGCACCCGCTGCCACGATACAGTCCTCCGCCACGACGGCGCCGTTGAGCACGCTGGCGTGGATGCCGATCAGCACGCGGTCGCCGAGCATCGCGCCGTGTACGATCGCGCCGTGTCCCAGCGTGCAGTCCGCGCCAATGACACAGGGATGGCCCTCGTCGACGTGGATCACGCAATTGTCCTGCACGTTGCTGCGCGGCCCGATGCGCACGGCGGCGCTGTCCCCGCGAACCACTGCGCCGAACCAGACGCTTGCCCCCGCTTCGATGGTGACATTGCCGGCGACCACCGCCGACGGCGCGACGAAGGCATCCGGCGCAATCACCGGCCAGACACCGTTATAGGGCAGTATCGGCATGGACGTTCTCCTCGCACGCTGCTCGAACGAAGATCCGACTGGCTCCCCCTCCTTGCAGGAGAGGCGGAGCCCCCGCAGTGGGGCTTGCCAACGTGAGGCTCCTATCAGACGCACCAAGCCTCCCACACGGCGCGGAGGGCGCGGCCTACGGCGACACGCGCCGCTGCGGGATCGCGCTGCTCTGCGGTGAGGATGCAGAGCGCCACCGCCTCGCCGCTCGGAGGATAGAGTAGTCCCGCCACGGAGAATACCGCATCGTCGTGTTCCGTGCCGTCGAGCGAGCCAGTCTTGCAGGCAAAGGGCGTCTCGGGTGGCAGCCACGCGCGCAGGTCGTCGGCCATCTGCTGCGCCAGCAACAGCTCGCGGAGCAGCGGTGCACCGGGCAGCGCGCGGCGATGCAGCAGCGCCAGCAGATCGGCCATGTCGCTTGCCGAGGTCACGTTGTCGCGCCGCGCGGCCCGCGCCTCAAAGTCCATCAGGCGCCGCGACAGCTTCGTCTGTTTCAGCCCCGTGCGCGCCAGCGTCTCGTTGATCTCGCCTAGGCCGACCAGATCGATCAGGAAGTTCGAGGCGGTGTTGTCGCTGAGGTCCAACATGAGGAAGCAGAGATCCTGTAGTGTCAGTCGCGTCTCAGCGTGCAGATAGTCCAGGGCACCGCCGCCGCCGGCGCGCGGCTCGCTCACCGTGTCGAAGCGCTCGTCAAGTCGGAACTGACCGAGATCGACGCGGCGAAACACCTCGACGGCGATGCCGAGCTTGATCAAGCTCGCCGCCGGGAAACGCTCGTCGGCGCGCAGGTTAACCCGGTCCAACGCCTCGGGCGGCGGCCCGTCATCGTCATCCGCCTGCGCTCGGCGTTTGAATGAGACAGGCGCCAACCTGCGAACGGCCACGGCGCTGCGGCCTCCCAGCGGCGTGAGAATCGCGTCGAGTCGCTCCGCCAGCGCGGAGGGGTCCACATCCTGCATCAGGCGGCCCCCGCCCGTGGAGGCACCGCGGTGGCGATACGGCGCGCGCCCATGTAGATCGCCGCCAGCGTCGGGGAGTACTCGGCGTCGCGGGGATCGAAGGAGTTAATCAGCACGCGGCACTCCGGGCTACCCTTGGCGTGGATGAAGCGCTCGCCGCCGAGCGAGAGCGCCACGTGCGTGATGGTGCCACCGCGCCCGAAGAAGAGGAGATCGCCTGGCATCAGCTCGCCGCGCCCGACAAGATATGGCAGCTCCTCGAACTGCGGTCCGGCGTCGCGCGGGATCTCGCAGCCCGCCGCGCGCCAGCAGACCTGCACGAAGCCGGAGCAGTCCGCGCCGTCCACCGTCACGCCTCCCCAAAGATACGGCGTGCCGAGATAGCGCCTCGCGTGCGCCACGGCGACCTGCGGCCCCCCGAATTGCATCGGCCCGTACGCTGGATGCACCTCAGCGTCCACCCCGGCGAGCCAGGCATCTCCGCCCCCGGGTAGCGCCACATGTACCTGCGCCGGCGACGTCTCCTGGGCGAGCACCGGCAGCCTCGTCGTCGCATAGGCGTAGCCTCGCACGGCGTCCCCCCAGCTTGCAGCGAAGAGTGGCGCACGCGGTGCGCGCACGACGGCGACGTACTCGCGGCGGGTCGGCGCAGTGGCCAGCGCCTCCGCGGCGATCCACCCCTCATAGTCCGGCAGCCGCACACGCATCCATCCCGCGGCGGATGACTGTGGCACCGCAGGCACATTCAGCAGCGCCTGCGTCACCAGCTCCGAGGCGGCATCCGGCTCCCGCCGCAGGTCGGCCACACCCCAACCGATCACCAGCCCGGACTCTCCAGCGATCATGGGGCGCCTCCCCGATCACGCGTGCCCGACGAACTTATCAAAGGATGTGGCGCGAAGACCCCGCGGTGCACCCACGGGGAGGAAGCGCCGCGCGCCGTCAGGCGCTCCCGACAACCGGACAACCACCGACCAGGTGTGCGATACGTACGCTCTACCGCAGGGCCTGCGGGAAGGTACGCGTGTGGAGGTGGCTTCGGGCCACGACATGACCGTGTACGACGCTCCTAGCTCGCTAGGTGAGCGGTGGTCAGCCCAAGAATCCCCCGGCTTCAGCCGTGGGGAGTGGTCAACGTAAAGTATACCGCTTGGCGGACGACTTTGTGCAGCCGCTAACAGCCGGGCGCCACCACTGCATGGTATGCTGTCCGCGTCTGGTGCGCTCACCCTTCGCACTTCGAGCCGATCGTCGGACACAGAGTGTTCAGATCACAGATCTCCGCACAGCTCCGATTGTCCGGTCCGAGGATGTTCTAAGGCGCACGCGACACACCGCCCGCACGCGCCGAGTGCCCTGCAATTAGAGATTGCAGCATGTACAAGTGCCAGAGATGACTCGTCAAGGCACGCGACATTGGTAGACAGCTGAGATCCCGCTTGGAGCCTGATTGGGATAGGAATTAAGTCCTAATAGAATAGTGGATCAGCGCCACTCTAGCGAAACCGCCGCATTATTGTGTATGATATCGCGCGGGCCCGAAAAATTCGGTACTTCGGGCGCCAACGCCGGTGCCTTGCGAATTGAAGCATCGGCCCGACGTTTGTTCGCGTGTAGGCGGGCGCCCATCGAGGCGTATCCCGCCACCGATGTGGAGCGTCCAGCGGCTCGCCGAATCATCACGTGATCGGTGCGATTCCGCGAGAGGCGCGTCAGTAAGCACGGGCGACCACCACTCAAGCGTAGGCGTGCGCCCCGAGGAGGTTCACCAATGGCCATCGGACGACAGGATTTGATCAAGATCGTGGCCGGCAAGGCTGGCAAGAGCGCCAAGGAGACCACCGAGTTCGTCAACGCGACGCTCGACGCGATCAAGGACGAGCTCGAAAAGGGCGAGACCGTTCGCCTCGTGGGCTTCGGCGTCTTCTCCGTCAAGGACACCGCCGAGAGCGTCCGCGTCAACCCGCAGACCCGCGAGAAGATCAACGTCCCCGCTCGCAAACGCGTCAAGTTCACCGCCGGCAAAGAGCTCAACGACGCGGTCGCCAAAGTTCCGGCGGCGCCGGCCAAATCGGCCAAGAAGTAGTTCACCCCGAATGCGGTTCAAATTGCCGCGATTGCGTACAAACCACGAAGGCAGGCACCTGGGGCGCGTCCCCCTGGCCTGCCTTCTCCATGTCTCGCGCCATTAGATCGACGCGTGGAGCAACCGACCCAGTCTATCGAGCAGATCGTCGACCTCAAACGGCTTCGCGACGATGTCGCGGACGAAGCCAGCATGGCGCTCCGCCACCTTCTCCGCGAATCCGGGCGTCGTCGAGGCGAGCAGGACGGGCAAGCTGCGCATTTCCTCGTCGGCCTCGAGGTGATCTAGCAGCAAATCAGCGTCGTTCCGGAACGGCACCACGTCAAGGAGGAGCAGATCAGGTCGCGCCGAGCGGAGGTTGTCCGCCGTCACCGCGACGTTGGGTCGCATCTGCTCCAGCGTCACCCACACTCGCGAATCCGAGAGCAACTCCGCGATCATTTCAAGGAAGTCGGGGTCCGAATTCACGACGTGGACATGCGGTACGTCGTCGGCCGTCGGCGCTGGTGGCAACGGCGGTGGGGTCGTATGCTGTTTCATGGGCACCTGCGCCTTGTTTGCAACCTGCCGCTGAAGTCCACGGGCGTGCCGCCAGCGAGTAAACATAAGCGTCAACTGCACTCTACCACCGAGGAATATTCTCGTCCATTGGGCGCGACGTTTTGGGGAAAGATACTCACCGACCACGCGTGATAATGAACCCAACAATTTTCCGCGGCAGAACATCTTACTTCATATTCAGCTCGGCACTCGGCCCTTTCATGTATTTGACAACGCATCGCCATTCAGCCGCCCGATCCGCAGTGCATTTCGAATAGCCGCTTCGATGCGTGGCATCTTGCGCATAGGAGGAGAGCTGTTTTTTCAAGTCATCAACAACCTTGTTGACCAAAGGAAGCTCTCCCCACCGATCCGGGCGACCACACCTGATCCCAAGTCTTCCTTGGCAATGTAGACTGGCGGCAGGGGAAGACGAGTGCCTCTCGCCTACTTCCCGACGGAAGATGACGTGGAACGCAGGTATCGGACGGCCAAACGGGTGGTCGAGCGGACATGGTGGCAGTTCGTGTAGCAGGTGAACCAGGGGCAGGCGGCGTCGGCGCCGACCTGAAGCGGGGTGACGACGCTGACGACCGTTTCCACCCGCCCCACGAGGTGAACGCCGAGCCGCCAGTCAGGCAGCATCGCTGCCCTCGCGCTTCACCCACTCTGCGGCGAAGCGCATGGCGATGCATACCTACTTGGCGATGATGCCGTAGTCGTTGCGCATCTCCTCGGGAAGGAAACCCTGAGCGAGCATGTCCAGGATGAGGTAGATCGGGACGCCGAATTCGACGACGGGCTGCCCCCATGGATGTCGGGGTACGAGAAGACCTCCGGCATACCGAGCGGATGTTGCATGCTTAGGTACTCCCTTCAGTGGTCTGCCAACCCATGCTATCGTAGCTCCTCCCTGTGTTGCAATTCGGAGCCGATTGGGGGCGCTTGTGTCGACCTGTGCCCCCGCACTGGCATGCGCGCCTCGCTTGCTCGATCCCGAGTCGTGCAGACTCAGGTGGCGCAGGCATCGGAGGCGTTTGAGGCATGGGAGGCGAGGTCGGCGGCCAGGGGGAGCCGGAACCAGAACGTGGAGCCCTGGCCGACGACGCTCTCGACGCCTACCTGACCACCGGGGTGCAGTTCAATCAGGCGCTTACAGATGTGCAGTCCGAGCCCTAGGCTGCCGCCGATGCCGCCCGTCTCGCTTTGCGCGGTAACGCCCCGCGCGCGATGGTACAGTTCCCACACGTGATGCAGTTCCTCCGCGGGCAAACCAGGCCCACGGTCTTGCACAGAGACGACCGCCAGCCCAGCCGTCACCTCCAGCCGCACCGTCACCGGCTGGTCCTCGGCCGAATACTTGACGGCGTTGCTCAGGTAGTTCGTCAGCACTTGTCCCAGCCGGTCCGCGTCCGCCAGCACGACGACCGGCTGATCTGGGAGATCCATCGCAATGGTGCGACCGGGTGTCGCGGTCTGCTGTGCGGCAACCTGCTCGCCCACCAGCGTCCGCAGGTCGCGGGGCGCGAACGTAAGGGCCAACATGCCAGTGCGGGCGCGGGACACGTCAAACAGCACCGCCACCAGACGCTGCAAGCGCTGGCTGCTGGCGCCGGCATTGTCCAGGGCCATCATGAGTCGAGCCGCCAGGGTGCCGTCCCGCCCATCCTGTTCACCCGATGCCTCGAGGTCCGCCAACAGACGCTGCGCCCGGAGGCGGGCCAGGTCCACATTCCCAATGAGGGCGGTAAGCGGGGTGCGGATGTCGTGCGCGGCCGTCGCGAAGAACTCGTCCAGTTGCCGTGTGACGTCCTGCGCCGCCAATTCGCTGGCCCGCGCCTCCTCCCGCTCGCGCTCCGCCTGCTTGCGCGCGCTGATGTCTTCTATCACGGAGACGAAATACTGGGGCACCCCTGTCGTGTCGCGGACCAACGAGACCGTCAGGTGGACCCAGACGAGCGTGCCGTCTTTGCGTGCATAACGTTTGTCCGTCTCATAGTGGTCGCGCTCGCCGGTCAACATTTGTCGGCGGGATTCCAGATCGGCCGTCAAGTTGTCGGAGTACGTGAGGTCCTGGAACGTGCGCTCCGCCAGCTCCTCGCGGCTGTAGCCTACCAGCTCGCAGAGCCGCTGGTTGACGTCGAGCCAACTCCCATCGGGCGCCACGCGCGCCATGCCAACCGCCGCCTGCTCGAAGGTCGCGCGGAAGAGCTGTTCGCTCTCCCGCAAGGACCGCTCGAGCCGCTTTTGGTCGCTCAGATCGACCACAAAGCTCACGAAGAGCGGCGGTTCTCGCTGCAACAGGGCCACGCCGAGCAGCACCGGGACCCGGCTCCCATCCTTGCGGATGTATTCCGAATCGAATGGCCTGCTGACCCCCTTCTCCAGGGCCTCGGTTTCCGCGTATTCGCTCGCCGCCGCCATGTCCCGCTGGGTCAACAGCGCCTCCCGCGTCAGCTTCCCAACCTGCAGGTCTTGGCGGGTATAGCCCAACATCTGCAGATAGGCGTCGTTGGCCTCGATGACCCGCTCGCCATCGCCGACCACGATGCCGATAATACCCGAATCCACCAGGCGGTGAAAACGCGACTCACTGGCCAGCGCACGCGTGAGCGCCGCCTCTGTGTCTCGTCGCGCCTCGTGCTCAGCCTGAAACAGTTGCGCGCGCTCGACGGCGAGTGCCACGCGCTCGGCCACGCGCTGGAGCAGTTGCACCTCCCGTTCGGTGAAGTGGTGGGGCTCGGCGGTGTCGACATGCAGGACTCCCAGGACGCGCTCGCGCAGCACCAGCGGGACGCCCAGGGCCGAACGCAAGTGCTCGCGCAGAAACCGACGCACCACCGGGAAGGTGGAGAGGTCATCCACGACGAGCGGCGCACGGCTGGCGGCGATGCGTCCGGCGAAGCCCTGCCCCAGCGGGATCGTCACCTCGGCGTGCACTCCTTCTTCGAGTCCGTGCGCAGCCCGCACGACCAATTGCTGCCCATCGTCGGCGAGCAGCAGAATCACCGCGTTCTGCACGGCCATGACGTCACACACCCGACGCAGCAGCTCGGCCAGCAACTCGTCGAGCTCCACATGGACCTGAAGGGTGTCCGTCAACGTCTGCAACTGGTGCAGGTCGTGGTTGGCCTCTTCGGCCTCGCGCCGCGCCGCCTGGACCCGTTGCAGCTCGCTCACGTCGCGGTAGATGAGCACGCCTCCCGCGAGCTGTCCCCGCGCGCCGTACATCGGACCGCCGGTCACGCTCAGCTCGATATGTCGCCCGTTTGCTGCCCGTGCCAACACATCGACGGCGTGATCGCCGCTGAGCACCTCTCCGCGCAAGACTCGCATGGCCGGAACCTGTTCCGCAGCCACTGGCACCCCGTTGGCATCCCGGAGCGCTAGGCGCTGCACACGCTCTGCGACGTCCTCGTTTCGAGCAGGTCCAAGGAGCGTCTGATCCAGTCCGCCAGCCCGCGTGACGCGCCCACGCTGGTCCATGACGAGGAACCCGTCGGGAATCGCCGCGAAGACCGCCTCGAGTTCTTGCGCCCGCTGGGTCGCCTCCCGCCGGGCGGTCTTGGCCGCATCGAGCAGCCGCGTTCGCGCCTCGATATCGCGGGTTATGCCGGCAATCGCTTCCAGCCGGCCGTCCTCGGCGTAAATCGGGCTGAGCACGTACTCGAACCGTCGCACTCCCCTTGGGGTGGGGAAAGGCGTCTCGGCGGCCACCGCCTTTCCCGCCCGGGCGCGTACCTGCTGCCGCTCGAACTGGCGGACGAACCTTGGGAACAACCCCAATTCGCGCGCGGTGTGGCCCACAATCGCGTCCGCGGGGCGCCCATTGGCGGCGCCGATAGCCGCCGCCGCTGCCGGGTTCACGAAGGTGAATCGCCCCGCGAGGTCGAGCAGGAAGATGTGGTCGGGAGAGGACGCCAAGAGGGCTTCGAACTGGCGCTTCTGTTCGGTCAGTGCCAGTTCTGAGAGCTTGCGCGCGGTGATATTAGTATGGACGACGACAGCGCCACGCTGGTCGCCTGGCGCGGGCACTGCACGCAGGAGGAACCAGCGCTGCCTGGTGGGAGAGTGACAGGGATACTCCAGCACAAAGCACATCTCGGTCCCGGCCAGGATGGCGCGGAGTCCGTGGAGGACCTGTCGCGCGATCGCGTCATGCGACGCCGCCTGGCACACGGCCAGGTAGTTGGTGCCGATGCTACTGCTAGTGACGCTGGGGCCACCGTTTTCGCGCGCAAAGGTCTCCCAGGCCCGATTGACGGCCACGATGGTGCCAGACTGGTCGAGCACCGCTAGGGAGTCAGGAAGGGTGTCCAGAACTCCGTTCGCCAGGCTCAGCAGCACTACCGATGACTCAAATAGGCCTGCCTGGACGCCGTTACGTGCGTCATCGTGACCATTCGGCGCGTCCGAGCCGCCGTCTGCCCCATATTGGCCCATAGCTGTCTCTCCTTCTGGGAGAAGGTAGGTGCGTGCGGTGATCCTGGTCCTTGTCACCGCATCAAATCTCGAGAACGCCTTCGGGCGCCAGCGTTCCAGTCAGGGAAGCGTGTGTATTTCACAAGAACGGTACCACCGATGCGTGACAATAACGTCACACCGGCCGATAGGCAATACCTAAGAAGCTGTATGGTAGCGACTCCTTCTCTTCCTACGGTGACTGCAGTGACCACAGCGCGCTCGCTCAGTTGCCTCAAGTGTCCCTTTTGGTAACGTCGAGTCCGACGAGCGCCATCGCCAGAGCGGTACCTTCCATAGCCCTGTCAGACTGGATGAGCAGCGCAAGGATCCGAGGCAGTGGACCAGCGCCTCGGATCCTTGTGCCGACTGGGCGCCATGGAAAGCTGCACCGGGTGCGTGGGTGATGCAAGCGCCGCGACGACCGCTGACGGCATCGCCCCGTATGAAGCCGGTATCGAGCCACAGCATGTGCGCCGCTCTCCAGCGTTTCGGCGGACGATTGGGATCCCACGCTCGTGCTCGCCCACCGAGGCGGACCCAGAGCCGGGCAAAACGCTAGGCGTCGCCATGACGTGGGCGACTACGCCGTGGAGCGCCTTGCGTTTTGGCACCGCTGCCCCGTGCCTTCTCTCGCGTGGCCAGCACCGCGCAGTCGCACAGTCGCGCAGGCCTGCGTGCTGAGCTGGTCATCGGACGCGGTGGCGACCCCGAACAATTGGAAGTCCGCAGTGCAGGCACGGAGCACGACAGGTTCCTCCGTGCCTGCCTGAAGCGTCAGGCTCTCGATGGCGGCTCGGAAATAGACGGCACGCCGTCGTCACGAACGCGCAGCGGCAGCGTGAACCAGAAGGTGGAACCCCGACCGGGGGCGCTGTCGAGCCCCACCTGGCCGTCATGCTGCTCGATGATGGCCTTGCAAGTGTGCAAGCCGAGGCCCAGGCTGGTGCCGGAGCCGCTCTGGACCGTGGTGCCCTCGACGACGTAGAAGCGTTCCCAGACGTGCGGCTGGTCGGCGAGCGGCACGCCGACGCCCGCATCGTGCACCGAGACGCACGCCGCCTCACGGGTCCCCCCCGCCTCTCCCGCCTCTCCCGCCTCTCCCGCCTCGCCCGTGCGCTCCGCGGCTCCGCCCCCGATCGTCACCTTTGCCAGGCGGACCTCGACGGGCCGGTCCGCGGCGGAGTACTTGAGCGCGTTCGTCAGGTAGTTGGTGACCACCTGGCCGATCCGCTCGGCGTCGGCGCGGATCGGCAGGGGCGGGCCGCCCGCCGGCGGGTGCAGCAGGATGGCCCGAGCGGGCTCCGCCGCGCGCTGCTCCTCGACGGCCGCGCGCGCGATGGTGCCCAGGTCGCACGGCGCCAGGCGCAGGGTGAGGCGGCCGTGGAGGACGCGCGTGTCGTCCACGAGATCGTCGGCGAGCCGGGCGAGACGCTGGACGCTGTGTTGGGAATAGGCGAGCGCGTCGCGCGGTGGCGGCGAGTCGGGGCGGCGTGCGACGAGCCCGAAGAACATCTCCATGGTGGTCAGGGGGGTGCGCATCTCGTGGCTGACCACGGCCAGGAACTCGTCCTTGCGCCGATCGAGCTCGCCGCGCGCCCGCTGCTCGGCCTGGGCGGCCAAGATGGTGCGGCGCAGCCGGTTCATCTCCAAGAAGGTGACCGCCTGGCGCACGATGACCAGGAGCAGGAGGAAGAGGCTCACCAGCAGCGGCTCGACAATGTGCGGCCACATGGTACCCACTGTGGCATCCGTGGCGGCGCGGAGGACGATCGCGCTGCTCGCCAGCAGCGCGGCGACGAGCGGCAGGAAGAGGCGGAGAGCCCCCCGGACGTCCGCCGCGTCGAGCGTGTGCAGACGCGGGCGATCCGGGCCCTCGAGCGCCGCCCGCCCCGCGGACTCGACGCGCTGGACCACGCGCACCTGGACGACGGCCGCGAGCGGGATGAGCAGGTCGGCGGCGAGCCAGAAGAAGTCGGGGAGCTGCCCCGTCCGGTACTCGTGGGCGGGATGCAGGATGAGGAAGGCGGCCCCGACATCGGCGACGATCAAACAGGCAAAGCTCGCAACCACCAGGGCCACGACCGGGCGATCCTCGCCGTGGCGCAGCGTGCGCAGCAGGATCAGCGAGAGGGCGAGCAGCAGGAAGAGATCGGCGACCGGGTAGCCCAGGCTGACCGCCTTGGCGAGGGGCGAGAACCTGGTCGCCGTGTAGAGCGGCGCGAGGAGGAAGTACCAGAAGACGGCGGTCGCCGCCCCCATCCAGAGCAGGGCATCCAGGATCGCCAGCAGGCGAGAGCCCCAGACGCCGTCGAGGGGGAAGAAGATCACCGCCAGGAAGTAGAAGGGGTACTGCAGCACGAAGAGGAGGTCGGGGAAGGTCGGGAAAGGGACGCCGTGGTGGTAGATCAGCGTATCGTCCAGCGTCCACCACGTCCGCGCGATGGCGTAGCACAATGCGCCCCCGCTGAACAGCCACCAGGAGAGCGCCTCCGGTCGGTGCCGGCGGCTGAGCCAGAGGCTGACGGCGACCACGATCGCCAGTTCGGGCCAACTCAGGACCGCGCGGAGCCAATCGATGGCCGGCCCGATCCCTGGTGGTTGGCTGAGGAGCAGCGCCAGTTGGAAGCCGAGCAGGAGCGCGCAGGCCACCACAATGCCCAGCAGCAGCCGATCGTGCAGCAGGTCCCTGGCCCAACGCCAGCCCGAGGAGGCGCGCGAGGCGCCGGCGGACGGCGGGCTGGGTGATGGCGCTGGCATCGACGGCATGGGAGCAACCCCGTTTCCAACCCCGAGGGCACGCGCGACAGGAGGGTATCCTTCGGTGCACATCCAAGGGACGGACTCCTGAAGCATGCGCCACGAGCACGCGGGCCAGGTCACCCTGTGACCCATGCAAGAAGCTCGCCATGCGGTACGGCGCGACGTCCACAACGTGGGGCGTCTTCCCGGCAGCCCGTCATTCCGCACGCGTCGAGGCGAAGGCAAAGGGGCGGTCTGGGGCACCTGAAGCGTACGGTTACGGCCACGAATTTCCCGCTTCCTCCGCGGTGAGTGCAGCGAATTGGCCGGCAGGAGCACATGATACCCCGTCGCGACATACCCTCCTGAAAATAGTCAGGAGGTCACTGAGGCGGCCGCAAGGGTGACGGCGAAGCCCAGGCGCTCCAAGCGGTGTACGAGGCGCCGCTGGACGTGTTCGCGCTCGTGCTCATCGAAGTACTGCGCCGCCAGCTCGTGGTACGGTTCCCCGAGGGTGAGCCTATGGGAGATGGGGTAGATGGTGACGAGCACGGAGTGCCCCACGGCGACCACCGCCCGCCCTTTGCCTCGGCGAGCGGCGATGCGGCGGAATTGGGCCGCGAGAGAGGCGCCCTTCATCCTGCGCACCACGGTGGCTGCACACCACGGTGGCGACCTCGGCCAGCGTGCGCCGCAGCCAGGCGTTGCCGTGGCGGGTGCGGCCGCTGAGGCGTCGGCCGCCACTCTCGGCATTGCCGGGGCACATCCCCGCCCAGGAGGCCAGGTGCTGGGCGGTAGGAAAGCGCGAGAGGTCGGTGCCGATCTCGGCGACGAGCACCGCGGCGGTGCGCCGCGCGACCCCCGGGATGGTCTCCAGCAGCGCGATCGCCTCACGCTCGGCGGCCAGGCGCTCGGCGAGCTCGGCGTCCAGCCGCGTGACGGCCGCGTCCAGGTACTTCCAGGTACGCCAGATGGGCGAGCTGCTCGCGCAACAGGAAGACGTGGTGGGGCTCCAACCGGCCAACGACTGCCTGGGCCAGCGCGTCCCGCTTGGCCCGCAGCTTCCCATGCGCCAGCTCGGCCAGTGCCTGCGCGTCGGTCTCGCCGTCGAGCAGGCGCTGCAGAATCTCCCGTGCCGAGAGGCCGCGCACCTCGGTGACGACTGAGGCGAGCTTGCTGTTGGCATCCGCGAGGACAGCTTGCAGCCGGTTCGTGAGTCGTGCCCGCTCGTCGACCAGGTGGATGCGATAGCGCGTCAGGGTGGATGCGATAGCGGGTCAGGTCACGCAGGTGACGCTGCGGGGCGGGCGGGATGCAGCTGGCACGCAGCAGTCCGTGACGCAGCAGATCGGCCAGCCACTCAGCGTCCTTGACAGCGGTCTTGCGTCCCGGGACCGCCTTGGCGTGCTAGGCAGTGACCACCATGACCTCGCATGGGCCATCGAGCAGGTTGAAGACTGGCCGCCAGTAGCACCCGGTCGACTCCATGACCACCGGGCCGCAGTCGGCCTCGCGCAGCCAGTCGGCGAGCGCGAGCAGGTCAGTGGTCATGGCGCCGTACGTGCGCACCGCCTTGTGGGCCGTCCCATCTGGTCCCGTCGCGAACAAGCACGCCACGACGAATTTCTGGTGGAGGTCGAGCCCGCAACAGCGCTCGTGTAACACACGCATGGTTCACCGCTCCTCTCTCCCGAATGCCGGTGAGGCAACGGAGGTCAGCGGGGTGTCTGCTGGTCTGACAGACGCTCCTGCGTGCTGCCCACCATGGGGCGCGACAACGGCCGGTGCGGCGCGACACCCCGAGCAAACGGTTGACCGGCTCGTGCTCCTGGCACGACGGTAGGTCGCCCTCGGACGCCGACCCCCTTGGAGCACATTGTCATCCCTTCTGGCGGGCTCTGCCCAGGGGGAAACTGTTGGAGAATGCCGGCGCTTCAGCTCGAGGGCCTGCGCCTGGCGGCTGATCGGGTAGCGCGTCGCCGCGAGACTACGGCGCCAGGTACACGTTCTTGGTCGAGTTGGTGGCCGCCGGGTAGGTCCGCAAGAAGCATTGACCGACCCCTACACCGTCACGAGGCCGCCACGCACCCCACCTCCTCAGTCGTCTACACCTTGGCACAAGATCGCGAATTTTCGTGGCACCGCCGTGTCGCCTGTCGATCCGGTCGGAAGTCGTTCGTATAAAGGGTGAGAATAGAGGGTGAGAAGCCGACACGGCGTTGGCGGTCAGGATCAGGACCTCAGCAGGAAGGTAGTGCAATGAGCAGAGTCGTTGTTGTCACGCATCTGACGCTCGATGGCGTGATGCAGGCGCCGGCCCGCCCCGACGAGGACCTCCGCGGCGGCTTCGCATACGGCGGCTGGACGACGCCATACGGCGATGCGGTCATGGGCCGCGTCATGGCCGAGGGGATGGCCCAGTCCGAGGGCGGGGCGCTGCTTTTCGGGCGGCGCACCTACGAGGACTTCTTCTCCGTCTGGCCCAACCGCACCGACAACCCCTTCACCGTGGTGCTCAACACCATGCAGAAGTACGTGGCATCAACGACATTGGAAGAGCCACTCCCGTGGAGCAACTCCACGCTGCTCACGGGCGACGCCGCGGACGCGGTGGCCCGGCTCAAGGAGCAGCCGGGCAAGGATCTCGTGATCCTCGGCAGCGGGGAGCTGGCCCAGTCGCTGATGCGGCGCAACCTCATCGACGAGTACCTGCTTACGATCCACCCGCTGGTGCTGGGATCGGGGCGCCGTCTCTTCCCCGACGGCGGCGCATTCGCCGCGCTCCGGCTGGTGGACACGAAGACGACGACCACCGGCGTGGTGATCGCGACGTACCAGCCGGCCGAATCGACGGCGGGGAAGGCTGTGTAGGTCCGACACGCCTTCTGGTTCCGGGGAGCGTCCGGTCGCCGGAAAAGCGCTGAGGTGCTTGCCCGATCGCTGATCAATGAGGAGGAACACCAGATGCAGCACTACCTGCTCAGTATCTATCAGCCTGATGGCCCTACGCCCCCGCCCGAGGTCCTGGAGCAGGTGATGCGGGACCTCGATGCCCTGAACCGGGAACTCAGGGCCGCTGGCGCATGGGTCTTCGCCGGGGGGCTGCACCCCCCGAGCACGGCTACCGTGGTGCGCCTCCAGGGTGGCGACGTACTCATGACCGACGGCCCGTTCACCGAGGGCAAGGAGCACATCGGCGGGTTCACGATCGTCAAGGCGCCAGACCTCGACGCCGCGCTTGAGTGGGGCCGCAAGCTGGCGCGGGCGACCACCCTGCCGATCGAGGTGCGACCGTTCCAAGGCGAGGCCGCGGACTGATGCCTGACGTGCCGCCGGCCCTGCCCGCCTCGGACATCGACCGCGTGTTCCGCGAGGAGTACGGTCGCACGGTTGCCACGTTGGTCCGCGCCTTCGGCGACATCGACATCGCCGAGGACGCGGTCCAGGATGCGTTCGCCGCGGCGGCGCAACGGTGGCCGTCCACCGGACTGCCACCGAGCCCGGCGGGATGGATCATCACCACCGCCCGCAACCGCGCGATCGACCGCCTCCGTCGGGAGGCGCTCCGCGAGGACCGGCACGCCCAGGCCGCCCTGCTGCACGCCCGCGACGAACCGGCCGAGGCGCCAGCCGAGGAGGACGCCATGCGCGACGACCGGCTACGCTTGATCTTCACCTGCTGTCACCCTGCCCTCGCCACCGGCGTCCAGGTTGCGCTGACGCTCCGTCTCCTGGGAGGGCTCACCACCGAGGAGATCGCACGCGCCTTCCTCGTGCCCGAGCCAACCATGGCCCAGCGCCTGGTCCGGGCCAAGGGCAAGATCCGTGACGCGAGGATCCCGTATCGGGTCCCGCGATCGGCCGACCTCCCCGGCCGCCTGCGATCTGTGCTGGCGGTCGTGTACCTCATCTTCAACGAGGGCTACACCGCGAGCTCGGGCGACCGGCTGGTCCGCGAGAACCTCTGCACGGAGGCCATCCGCCTCGGACGGCTCCTGGCCGAGCTCATGCCCGACGAGCCGGAGGTCATGGGGCTGCTCGCGCTCATGCTGCTCGTCGAGTCGCGTCGAGCCACCCGCACCACCCCGGACGGCAACCTCGTGCTGCTGGCCGAGCAGGACCGCGGCCGCTGGGATCGCGACCTCATCGCCGAAGGCCAAGCCATCGTCCGGCAATGTCTCCGGCGCAATCAGCCCGGTTCGTACCAGATCCAGGCGGCGATCAACGCCGTCCACAGCGACGCGCCGACGGCGGCCGCCACGGACTGGCGGCAGATCCTCCAACTGTACGACCAGCTCATGGCGCTCAATCCGAGCCCGGTCGTAGCCCTCAACCGTGCGGTCGCGGTGGCCGAGGTCGCGGGTCCGGATGCGGCGCTCACCCTCGTCGAGGGCCTCGACCTCGGCGGCTATTACCTGTTCCATGCCATCCGCGCCGACCTGCTCGGGCGCCTGGGCCGCAAAGCCGAGGCGGCGCTGGCGTACGAGGCGGCAATTGCCTGCAGCGAGAACGCGACCGAGCGCGAGTTCCTGCAGCGCAGCCGTCAGGCGCTCGCCCAAGCGTGATGCGGCAGGCCGTTGTACCTCCGTCGCAGTACACCGTCGTGGCTTGGGCACCCGCCAGGCGCAGGCTCTCGAGCTGAAGCGCCGGCATTCTACAACGGAATGACGCGACGGGGTACGATGACGGCGTGCTGCCGGTGACGTTGCCGTGCTGCTTTGCGGAGTCCGCCGGGCAGCGCTCCGAACCTGCGCGAAAGCGCGCCAAGACCATGACTAACCCTACGGTGGTGCATCGCAGTTCGGAGTTGGGCGCCTGGTGGTGCTTCGTGCTGGATGATAAGAACGCCAACATTCCGTAGGCACCAAAGACACCAAAACAGGGCGGGCCGTGCTCGGCAGCACACGACTTGCCCGGTGCAGTGGTGTTGCTACTGTTCGCTCTCGCTGCGCCTTAGCCAACTCAGCGCCGTACGTCGGTGGTACGCAATCTGTGCGACCGTCTGTGCGCGGCGCCGTTTTAGGTCCTCGTAAAACCCACGCTGTATGGGTACTGCCTCGACGAGCCGCTCATAATCCTCCTGCTCAGTGGCGCTCCGCTCCACGCCCTGGCGTTCGAGCGCCTCGAGGCGGAGACCCCACGACGTCACGAGGTTGGCTGACTCAGCAACCTGTTCAATGAGCGTGGGCAGCTCGGCGCGTAGGCGTTCGGCTTCGATGCCGTGCTGCTCGGCGAAGCCGGCGAACCTGATCCGCCGTTCGTGCGGCTCGCCGAGCAGCTCTGGCGGCTGACTGAGCCATTCCGTCGGCAGTTGGCTCACATCTCGTGGTGGCCGCGGCATGAACGACGAAATCGGCTCCGGCCAGTCGGAATCCTCAGGCAGGTCAGGCTTTGGGAGCTGCTTCGGCATGTAGACTTCCACCTCCTGGGCGTTGGATTCAGCCTCAGCGATGAAGACGCGGCGATACCTGCCCGCGGCGCTGCGCCCGATGCCCGCCTTCAGCACGATCTCGCCGACGGCCCGCTTCCACGAGCGAGAGTGAGGACCGGGAGAAGCCGGGCGATCACGACCAGGTGTTGCGCGCCGCCGTGAGGCTGCCGACGACCATGCCCGCGACGCCGACGGCGCAGAGCCAGAACCCCCCGCCCGGCCCCTGCACCTGGGACGACGTCGCCGAGTAGGCTTCGTAGAGCGGGTAGGCCGCCGCGATCGCCGCCAGGAAGCAGGCGAAGCCGGAGCCGGCGCGCCCCGAGCCGTCCCGCGGCGGGGCGATCAGGGAGAACAGCGCGACCACGAGCACCGCGGCAGCGGCGAAGGCGGTGAGCAAGAGCAGGATCGCTTTGCCGTGGATGAGCAGCCCGACGGCGCTGGGCGAGCGAGGGCCCGCGAATGGCAGGGCCACGAGGGCCACCAGCACCAGGACCGCGGAGAGCGCGAGGAGGAGGCTGCCCCACGGGAGGCGTTGGCCGTCACCCTCGTCCAGGGAGGCGGTAGCGTACCCGGTCGACGCGTGCGCATGCCCATCAGGCAGGCGTCGCCGCCAAGGCATCGGCGATGGAGCTGGGGCGGTGGCAGCTGGGGCGGTGGCAGCTGGAGTGGGGCGGCGATGCGGACGGTCTCATCGAACTCGGGCGCGCCCGGGACGTCCGGGACGTCCGCGCGCCGTCGCCCGTCTTCGCCCTGCCAGTGCCCGGTGGGCACCGCCTGTCGCACGGTCGGCTGCTCGTCCACCTGGCCACTCCGCTCGCATCCACACACGGAACCTCGTCCCTCCTAGAACGCGGGCGACCGCGGGTCCGTAACTCAGCCGTACTCAGACGGCGTCGCACGATACCGCGGTCGTTTCGCGACTGCTGAGGGCTACCGCCTACTGAGGGAAGAAGGCGCCGGCAAGGAGATAGACACCGAGGAGGATCAGCGCCACGATCAGGATGAGACCGATCATCCGCAGGACGCGAGGCACTGCGCCTTGGCGTGGTGACCCGAGCAGACGATCCGGGGGTGGAGCTGGTGCGCCATATGGCGCGGCAGATCGGCGAGGTGCTGGCGTGCTCATGGTGCTACCTCCCGGCGTGCGGGGCGGCGAAGGAACTGAGGAGCGGGGCCATTGTAGCAGCCTAGCAGAAACAGATCAAGACTCGTCTGGCGGTCCGCCCTGTGCGACACCTCCCCCACGAGTGCCCTGGGCCGATGGCGCGCGGGGCGCCATCGCACGAGAGGAGGGCGTGACGTGAAGACCAGGGCCATACCCCTCGGCCCGCTGGAGAATCCCACCAGCCTGGTGAATACCCTCAACGGTCTCGCGGGCAGTCAACAAAAGAGACACGCATGAGCGCTACCTACACCTTCGACGTCTTTTCCAGCCTCGACGGTTATCAGCTCGCGCGGCGTGAAGACCCCTGGCTTGAGCCATGGGGATGCAACGCCGCGCGCCGTCAGGCGCTCCCGACCACCGGACACCAAACGACCAGGTGTGCGATACGTACGCTCTACCGCAGGGCCTGCGGGAAGGTACGCGTGTGGAGGTGGCTTCGGGCCACGACAGGACCGTGTACGACGCTCCTAGCTCGCTAGGTGAGCGGTGGTCAGCCCAAGAATCCCCCGGCTTCAGCCGTGGGGAGTGGTCAACGAGTTATCTCGCTCGCCCAGAGGGAAAGCCACTAACTGCGCCTAACAAAACTTTGAAAGTCCTGGCTTCCCACAGTAGATGAAACTGCACCACAATGACCGGCGCTGTAGTGACAGGCACTAGCTCGTCTGGATAGTGTCCGTCAGCTCCTGCAAGAACCTGGTGACCACGGCGCGCCATGCCTCTGGCTGCTCGAGATGCAGATCGTGTCCAGCGTTCGCAATTTGTCGGTAGTCCCCGAGGGGAATGCGCGTAGCCATCTCCTGCAAGACATCTTGCGAGACGAAGCTGTTCGCTCCACCGACGATCAGCGTCGGACAACGAACCTGCCCCCACTCCTGCCAATAGTCGCGCTCGGCGACATTGGCCATCGAGCGGACCATGGTCGTCCGGTCAAACTGCGGCCAGTAGCCATCGGCATGCTCCTCGAGCACTTCGAGCCAGGTGTGGGCGTACAAGGTCTCGCCGCCGAAGAACGCTCTCGAGTGCGCGAGGGTGGGGAACGGGAGCGGCCACGAGCTCAGCCAGTCCTGCACTCCCTGTTGCACTCGAGGACTCTGAGCGGGGGACGCCTCAGCCACAATCAGCGCGCGCACCAGCTCCGGACGTCGCGCAGCGGCCAAGAAGGCATTCAACCCGCCCATGGATTGCCCGATAAGGATGGCCGGGCCTACCGCGAGCCTTTCCAGCACTCGGATGACATCGGTGACATAGGCATCACGCGAGAAGTCACCTAGTGCGTCGTTCCTCTATCACGCTTGCTGTCGCAAAGACGTGACGCATTCTCTGTCAGCGCCGGGACCTTCTGGGGAGAAGACGTCCATCGTTGAGGAACGACGCACTAGGGGTCACTTGTGTTGGACGTAGCCATGTGCCCGGCAGCGGAAGGAACGGGCCGCTTGGGCGCCGGAGCCGCCAAGGGCATGACGGCGCTGGCGGGCGCGGACCCGGCGAGCCGCGCGTTGGCCGCCCCAGGTGAACGGGGTCGGGTCGGCGTTCCAGGCGCGGGCGGTCGCTTCCAGCCAGTCGATCAGCTGCTGGGAGGACTGCGGGTGCTGCCCCGCCAAGGCGCGACGGATGAGGATGCGCTGGAGGGATTCGGCCATGTTGAGCCAACTGCCGCTGAGTGGGGTATACAGGACCATGACGCCGTGGGCGAAGAGCCAGAGCACGAGTTCGGGGGTATGGTGGCCCGCCAGGTTATCCCACACCAGCAGGAGGCGCAAGGGCGGCAGGTCCGCTGGCAACGTGATGCGGATCCGCAAGCCCGCCTGCCAGCGCGTCCAGCACGCACGCGCAGCCACGGGGTCCGTCACCGGTCCCGCTGCCGGCAGGACGTCGAGCAGCGCCGTCACCGCGGCTTTGAGCCAAGGATGCAGGACCGCATTGGGACAGCGGGGCACCCCGTGGGCCCACACGGCACCGGTCGCCGGGCGGAAGAGCGTCAGCAGCTTGGCCGTCCCCATCCGCAGGTACTCGTGGGGTTGGTGGGCCGGGTGCCCGACGGATGCCCAGTGGTGTCCCACCGTCGGCACCGTCTGGTAGGGCCCGGCTTCGTCCTGGCAGGCCAGCGCCACCCCACCAGACTCCGCCTCACGGTACGCCTGCTCAATCAGCCCTTTTTTGCGTCGGCGTCGGGGTCGTGCACCAGCACGCGGCCCCGCTGGCGCCTCCGCACGGCGGTGCCGGTCGGGCACCAGGTGCGCGTCCGCTGCCAGCGCCAGCCGGCGTCGCTGAGCGCGCACCAGATCGTGTACGTGCTCACCTGCGGCAAGCCGTCCGGGGCGCGGCGCAGCGCCCGTTGCAAGGTCACCAGCGACCACGTCGCCGTCCCATCCCGCTCGCGCTCGGGCGGACGGACCGCTTCGGCCAGGATGCGCTCCCGTTCCGCGCTCGTGTAGCGCGCGGGCTGCCCGCCGCCATGCCCGGGTACCAGGGCCTCCAGCCCCGCCCCATTGAAGCGCGCGACCAGCCGTCCGATGGCATCCCCTGAGCGGCGCCCGGCCGCCTGCGCTGCCGCGCTGTAGCTCGCCCCCGCGGCCACCGCCAGCAGCGCCTTGGCCCGCGCCACCACCGCGGCCGCCTCGCGGCTCGACCGGCTCAGGTGTTGCAGCACGCTTCGTTCGTCTGCGCGCAGCGCTCGCAAGGGATCTTGCTGTCGCATCGCCCACCTCCTGGCTGACTCCTCCTGCCAGGAAGGCTCCTGCATACCGCATGCCACATGGCCCCGTTCATGACAACTGACCCACTAGCGGTGGTTGGTCAAGTTCGGGAAGAGTGCTCAAAATATCGGACATCGAGCCAAATGGTTGCTGTTGGCTGGATCGGCAAATTTTCCAGATCGTTTTCCCAACCTGACCAACCACCGACTAGAGCCTGTTATGGACGTGAGTAGAGATGGATGAGCTGATGAAGCAGGAGACAGGCGAAGGCGAGGAAGTGCCGGCCCGCCAAGACGGCGGGCAAGCGCTCGTCGTCACGCGCCAGCCGGCGGAAGCGCGCGGCCCAGGCGAAGTCGCGCTCGACCACCCAGCGCCGCGGCAGCACGACGACCCCGCGCTTGGCCACCGGGAGCTTGACCACCGCCCGGTGGCGGCCGTGGGCGGCGGCGTCCGCCGCGGGCTGGTCGCCAGTGGCGCCCTGGTCCACGTACGCCAGCTCGACGTGCTCGCCGGTGGCGGCCTGGATCGCCTGGGCCAGCGCCGCCACCGGGGTGCGCTCGTCGGCCTTGGCGGGGGGCACCACCAAGGCCAGCAGATGCCCGAGGGGGTCGACGGCGGCCTGGACCGTGGAGCCCGTGCGGCGTTGGTGCCCGTTCTCGCCCGCCCGCGCCCCACTCGCGGGGCTCGCCTGCAGCACCCGCGCGTCCAGAATGGCCGCGGTTGACGGCGGTTGGCGGCCGTGGAGCACCCGCAAGAGCCGGCGTACGTCGTGCACCAGGGCTGCAAAGCAGTTCGCCGCCATCCAGCGCCGCGCCTGCTGCTAGACCGCGGCCCCTGGTGGGAAGTCGCTGGGCAGAGAGCGCCAGGGGGCGCCGGTGTGAGCCAGGTAGCGCAGCGCGTTGACCACCGCGCGCAGATCAGGTCGGCGCTGCAAGGCGTCCGATGCGAGCACGGTCAGGTAGGGGGCGACGAAGGCCCACTCGTCGTCGCTCACAGCACTCGGGTAGCGTTTGGGAGACCGGGGAGGGGTAGCCATAACGGCATGCTAGCACCCAGCCCCACTCCAGTTCATAACAGACTCTAGCACTTTGTCGCTCATGCCGTGACCACGCTGATCCAAGGCGAACACGCGATGGGTAGTGGTTAGCCAGCTTGCAGTATTCCACCATTAAGCAGCCCGCCCACCGAGACCATGTAACAGCAGGATAGGCGGCCCGTCTCCACCAAAGTCGACACAGCACAGGCAAGGTCCGGCTCCCTGCAGGTAGAGATGCTTGATAGGACGCACGTGCGGTGTCCTCCGTGCTGTTGCGCGCTAGATGCGGCCCGCGGGGATCGCCTGGGTCGCCTGGGTCGCCTGCCAATCCAGGTATGATCCTGCCACGTCGCGGTGTTGCCGAGCATTCTAAGGACGTATCATACGACCTGCGAGGTGCGAGCGCGAGCACGGCGAGTTGAGCCCTCTGCGCGAGGATCGGTACAACGAAAAGTCTGGTGTGCGTCGTCGCCAGCGGGCGGGTGATCCTGCTGTGACGGCGCGACCTGGCGCGTCGAGATCCGCACGCCGACGCCACGCGTGGGCGCCGCGGGGTACACTGCCGAGGTGGCCACGGCGCCACGTGCCGGCGCCAACACGCCGACACCTGCCGCTCACGCAGGCCCCAGAAAGGACGGACCGCCATGCAGTTTGGGACCTACCCCCTCAGTCACCTCGGGCTCCGGGTGAGCGACCTCGCCCGGGCCAAGTGCTTCTACGTCGACACGCTCGGCTTCGGGCTCCTTCGGGAGACGCCAGGGCAAGTGCTCATAGACGCGCACGGCATGGTCTTCGCCCTCATCGGCCAAGCCGAGCAGACGGATCCTGCCGATCGGTTCGACCCGTTCCGCATCGGGCTCGATCACTTCGCGCTGGCGATCGCGGACGCCGGGGAGCTGGAAGGCCTGCGAGAGCAGCTCGACGCGGCCGGGGTGCCCAACCATGGCATCGAGCCGGACCCTGCCACAGGCGCCTCCTACATCAGCTTCTACGATCCCGACGGCATCGCCTGGGAATTATATGCCGTGCCGCCGCAGTAGGCGCCGAGGCCCCGACGGCAGTCGTCGCCCGCGCCGAGATCACGGCATCAGCGGGGAGCGAGTAGTCTGGGCCGCGACGCTGCGCTGGGTGCGGAGCTGGCTCTGCCCCTGGGCGCAGGTGCAACACTCCTGGCGACGCTGGCCGAGCGCCGCCCCACCGCCCGAGCTGGCCGCGCTTCTCGCCCACGTCGCCCGCCTGACGCCGCCGCGCCCGCCCAATCTGATCAACCAGCGGTAGCGACATGTACTCGATGATTTTGAGCCCTCTCACGGGAGTTTCCGTCACGTTGCTCATGACGTCGCGCAGTTGAGGATCCACGAGATGCCGAACGCGTCGTCGCACATGCCGAACCGTCCCGCGGGCATGTCGCTTGGCGGGGTGGTGACCTTGCCGTCTTGCGAGAGCGCCGTGAACAACTGCTCAAGCTCGCCGTTTGAGCTGCAATCGATGAACACGGAAAAGGTGGTGTCCTGCAGTGACGTGTCCGAACCCGATGGAGCGTCCGAGGCCATGAGCAACGCCTGGCCGCCTTGGGCAATCTGGCTGTGCATCACGCGCGCATGTGGATCCGTGTTCGGTTGGCCGGATGCCTCGGGATAGGCCATGACTTCGAGCTCGCCGCCGAAACATTCGCGGTAGAAGGCCATGGCGGTGCGGCAGTTGCCGTTGAAGTGCAGGTACGTGGTCACGCTTTTCATGGTGTGCTCCAGGGTGTTGGTTGATGCTTGGTCGTTTGATTGATCGGTCGGGTCAAGCGGACGCAGCGGGCGCGCTCTGTTCAGCAAGCAGTTCGTCGAGTTGGGGCATCGCCGCGCGCAGCCCTTCTTCCATGCCCGGTATCGTTTGCTCCATGGCTTCAACACTTTCAAACCACGTGACGATGGTAATGCGCGAGCCCGTCGGCGTGGCCTCAAAGGCGAACTTCATCGACGCCGGCAGGTTCTCGTCCTCGGCGTTGTCTTCGCCATCGCGCGCTTCGAACGAACTGATCGGATTCACTGCAGTGAACTTCCAGGAGCCGCTCCACTTTCCGCCGTCCGGCAGGCTCAAGAAGTACTCGGAGCGACCGCCAACTTTGAAGTCATGGCGCGTGAAGGTGGAGGGCGCAAAGGGCGGCCCCCAGAAGCGTTCGAGTTGGCGTGGGTCGGCAAAGGCGTCCCAGAGGCGTTGTTGCCGAACGGGAAAGTCCCCCACAACGGTGAGGGTGAGCGTTGCGGCGTCTTTGGTGACAGAGGTCAATGGCATCGTCAGTCTCCTTTCGGTAGAAGAACCTCGTCGAGTTGCGCCAAACGTTGGCGCCAAATGGATTCAAAGTACTCGAGGAGCTCGCTCGCGCGCTGCAGCCGCGCGTGGTTGGTGGAGACCAGTTGCTCGCGACCGTGTGCACGCTTTTGAATGAGGCCCGCACGCTCGAGCACGGCGACGTGCTTTTGCACTGCGGCGAAGCTCATCTCGTACCGCGCAGCAAGATCGGACACCGACGGCGTTTCCGTCAGCGACCGCGCCAGGATGTCCCGGCGCGTGCCATCCGCCAAAGCACGGAAAAGTTGGTTGAGCGACTCGTCGCTCTCGTTTTCATATACAACCATATGGTTGTATATTAGTCCCGCCCGATCAATTTTGCAAGTCGTTTTCGACTGGAGCCTACTTTGCCCAACGAAAAACTACACGCTAACGCTGGTTGATCAGGTTGGGGCGACAGGGACGAAATAGCCCGCACTCATCAGACACAAACCGAGCGGCATCGCGCCGCTTTCCTTGGGCGCTCTCGCCGGACTTGATCAACCACTGCCTAATCAAATCCGCACATCGGGTTAGTTAGCTTCATGCATCCAATACACTGTGCTCGTTCCTGCCCACCTTCGACTTCCCCGTCTTTCCCACTCAGGACTCCTGTGCCGGATGAAAGTCCTCGATCGTGCGGCTGAAAGTCCACGCGACGGCTTCGGTTGCGGTCTGCACTTTGGGAGGTACGCGCAAGAAATACTGGCGCGACGTGGATGTGTCTTGCACTTGGACATAGCGCGCCACACCTTCGGGGTCATCCTCCGGCAGGCGCACCTCGTAGAGTGTCCCACGGAGGCTGGTAGCGATGACTCGCCCGCCCAGTTCCGCGACGAAGCGCCCGCCCATCCGCTCCTGGATGATTCGACGTACCTCTAGGTTCGACTCATTAAAGAAATCTTCGCGGGTCAGTGTCTCAGGCGCCAGGATGACTTGCTCTGGCACTTGCATCCCATGCCACGCATAGAACCCCCACCCATCGCGATACTCCATGCATCTCCCATTGGCGCTGTGCAAGCGTCCCGCCGCATCAAGCGCGAGGATCGTGGGGCGACGCACAATCAGGGCCACCTCAGTGCCCAACCAATAGCCAGAGACCAATCGGTTGAAGCGTCCGAGCGCCTGTAGCACAACCAGCCTAAGGGAGACGGCAAGGAAGTGGTAGTAGGCCAGCCAGAACGCCGCACCATAGCCCTCGACGCTGGCAAAGACGCTGCCCCCCACGCTATACCTGATCTTGTGCTTGAGTACATCCTCGGGGCGATCCCGGTCGCTTCGCGATTGACCGTCCCCCAGACTAACCTCCACCTTATGTCTGACGTACATCCACACGGCGGTTGAGATGTTGCCCTCGAGAATGCTGGCCTCGGCACTAGCCCACAAACTATCCTCCAAGTTGGTCCCGAGGATGCTCCAAAGTTCGGCTTTGAGGTGGTCCCTGAGAGGGCCTTCGACGCTGTCCCATACACTGGCCTCGACGCGTACGCCGACAGTCTCGGGATCGAAGGCTGCCACCAACTGCAGTGGCCCATCCAGCCAGTAAATTCGCTGCAGTGGGGCTAGTCCCGCCGCTTCATACGCTTGCCGTAAGCACGCCTCGACCTCTTGCTCATCCACTGGCTCAAGGGAGAGTTGGTCTTGGCAGTATGCCTGGGCAAAGCGTTTGGCTTGCGCCTCCTGCTCCGGGGTGAGATGCTGCTGTCCAGGACGCCACTGGAGTGCCTTCGCGTTCGGATCCATCAGACTGTCACCTTTCGACTGGCTTCTGGAGTGTATTCTCGCTGGCATACGACCAGCCACAGACCGGTACCTACTGACCCTTGCGTAGGGGGCTAAAGTGGTGCTACCGTGGCGGCATGAGCACCAAAACGGCCCCACTCGACTGGCGCGAAGGGCGGCGGCGACGCGCCTGGGAGTTGAAAGCAGCGGGCTGGAAGCAACCGGATATCGCCGCCGCGCTGGGCGTGACGCCGGGCGCCGTCAGCCAGTGGCTCACGCGGGCGCGCGAGCAGGGCGTGGAGGCCTTGCGCCGCCAGCCCGCGCCGGGTCCCACCCCCAAGCTCAGCGCCGGGCAGCTGGCCCACCGCCCCGCGTTGCTGGAGCGCGGGGCGGAGGCGTATGGCTTTCGCGGCCAGGTGTGGACCTGCCGGCGGGTGGCCGAGGTGATCCGGCGCACCTTCGGCGTCACGTACCATCCCGCCCACGTCAGCCGGCTGCTGCATGCGCTGCGGCAGAGCGTCCAGCGGCCCGTGGCCCGGGCTACCCAACGCGACGAGGCCGCCATCACCGCCTGGTGGCGCGAGCGCTGGCCGGCCCTGGAAAAAAAGCCGCCGACGAAGGACGGACGGTCGTCTGGATAGATCAGTCCGGCTTCTAGTTGCTGCCGATGGCGGTGCGCACCTGGGCGCCGTGCGCGCAGACACCAGTGCTGCGCGTGCCGCGCACCCACGACCACCTGGCGGCCATCAGCGGGATCACGCCCGACGGCCGCCTGTTCATGCAGACGCAGGAGCGCGCCTACCACTCCGACGACGTCGTGCGCTTCCTGCGCGTCCTGCTGCGCAAACTGCACGGCAAGCTGCTGGTGATCTGGGATGGGGCGCCGATCCACCGCGGCCAGCCGATCAAAGACTTCCTGCGCCGGGGCGCCGCCGCGCGGCGGCACCTGGAGCAGCTGCCGGGCTATGCCCCCGAACGCAATCCCGACGAAGGCATCTGGAACTAGCTCAAGCGCGTCGAGCTGGGCAATTGCTGCTGCCGCGACCTGGCCGAGTTGGCCCTCGCGCTGCGCCGGGCGAAGGAGCGCCTGCGCCACAAGCGCTCCGTCATGCAAGCGTGCGTCAGACAGGCGGGGTACCATGTTTAGCCCTTCATGCAAGGGTCAGTAGGTGTCTCATACCTTCACGTTCCCTTCAGGAGCCCTTCCCTCACCTCCAAACATACTCCAACCCCATTCCGCCATCCACTCCACACCAACTGCCCAGTCCTGCCGAGTTGACACCGCAGAGGCCCCTCGGTAGACTGATGCGCGGTGCAGCGGGCGTGGGCGTCGCGCTCGTCGCGCTCACCCTGGCGTGGTGGCCGATGTGGCCGACGTGGCGGGCAGCTAAGCCCAAGTGGTCAGGAGGAGGTCCATGCTTGCCGGCGACTCGCCTCCCGGTCTTTAATTAGGAGGAACGAGCCTAGTGGGCGACGGTGCACGGGACAAGATCTGTGCGCGTCGCGCCTGTGGGGGTGCACGAAGGAGCAGTCCATGCCATCCGTCGAGCGCTTTGACCCCTTTTCGCCGGCGACTCATGAAGACCCCTATCCCTCGTACGCCCACTTGCGAGAAGCGGATCCGGTCCATTGGGGGATGCCGTTCCTCGCGTCGCAACCAGGTGCATGGTACGTCTCCCGCTACGACGATGTCATGGGTATCCTCAAGGATCCCGGCTTCGTCAAGAATCTAGCCTCGGTCTATCCCCCCGAAGCGCTCCCGCCAGTCCCCGACGAGATGCGGTTCTACGCCGAGATGGCACGCCATGCGATCCTGCTTAACGATCCCCCAGACCATGCGCGCCTGCGCAAACTCGTCAGCCAGGCCTTCACGCCCCGGATGGTCGAGCAGTTGCGCGCACCCGTCGAGGCGATCGCCAACACGTTGCTCGACGAAGTCGGCGCGTCAGGCGACCTCGATCTCATCGCCGGCTATGCTTTTCCGCTGACGCTGCAGGTCATTGCCACCATGATCGGCGTCCCCGCGGACCAGCGTGACCTCCTCCTGCGCTGGTCGCGGGTGCTGATACGGACCCTCGATCTCGCTCCCTCGCAGGCCAGTTTGGTCGAGGCCGACCACGTGGCGCACGAGGCCTTCGCCTTTTTCTGGGAGGTGATCGCCGGGCACCGCGCCGAACCGCGAGACGATCTGCTGAGCTCCCTCATCGCCGCCCACGATCAAGGGGATACCCTCTCCGAGGCGGAGTTGATCGTCATGTGCACGCTCCTGCTCATCGCCGGGTTCGACACCACCGTCAACCTGATCGGCAACGGCATGTTGGCCCTCCTCCTCCATGCAGACCAGCTGGCCCTGTTGCGCCAGCAGCCGCAGCTCCTCCCGTCGGCCGTCGAGGAGTTGCTGCGGTACGACCCCTCGACCCAGAAGGCGCTCCGCTACGCCGCGCTCGACGGCGAGTTGCGCGCCAAGCAGATCGACAAAGGGCAGGCGGTGATCCTCCTGCTGGGCTCCGCCAATCGCGATCCGGCAGTATTCCCCGATCCCGACCGGCTGGATATCACCCGGACGGCGAATCGTCACCTGGGATT
Organism: uncultured Chloroflexia bacterium; assembly: GCA_963841205.1. Classification (GTDB taxonomy): domain Bacteria; phylum Chloroflexota; class Ktedonobacteria; order Ktedonobacterales; family JADMIN01; genus CAWAWP01. Next base: position 508,088 of record CAWJCH010000015.1, read on the forward strand.
CGGCTTCGGCATCCACACCTGCCTGGGCGCGCCCCTGGCCAGAATGGAAGGAGAGATTGCCATCGCTGCGCTGTTGCGGCGCTACCCGCGCATCGCGCTGCTGGCAGAGAAACCCGAGTGGCGCGAGGATCTGGTCACTTTCCGTCGGCTGGCGCGGCTGCCGGTGGCGCTCTCAGGACCCATCGCGGGCTTGTAAGGTGCAGGGAGGCGCGCTCGGTTGACGTGAAGTACGAGAGCCGCTGCATGTCAGATCGTACGGGGGCATCGTGGGGCAGCCGCGCTTCGTCACCGTTGTCGACGATCACCACCTCGATGTTGCGTTCGCGCAGGTGATCTGCCACGCGTTGCATGGTCTCTCGCCCTAGCTGCAGCCCGCCGAGCATCTCTGGCCGCTCACCAACACCGCGCTCGTCAATCGCCATTTCGTCGATCTCGAGGAACTGGAAGACGCGCAGGCCCGCCGCTGCGTCGCCCTGCAGCAGCGCCGCGACCTCATCCGTTCGGCCACCCGCTTTCACTGGTGGCCGCTGCGCATTAAGAAACGCCAAGGCCCGAGGACAGCGTGATATGAGGGGCCATCGGAGCCTACCGCCTCCGCAAAGGGGAAGTCCCGCCAACCATCACGCCCGTCCTACCGCTCGGGGGCACGACGATCGTGCGCTCCTATGCGTGCGCTCCTATGCGTGCTAGCCGATGCGCACGGCACAGTCCGTGCACCTACAAGCGACCGAGCACCTGTTGGCATACCTGCGTCAAAGGCGCCTGCAGTGACGCCACCGGCGGCGCGCCCGCGCCCGCCAAGTTGCACGAGATGTAGATCGAGCCGAAGGTGGTATCCAGCAGGTCTTCCCAGATGCCTGCGCCGATCTGGGCGGACGCGCTGATGTAGAGGGCCTGATCGCCCACGCCGGTGACCGTCGTCTTCGTGGACTTCGCGCCCGGGGCCTTCTGCAATGCCGTGAGCCCCTGCGTGGCGACGGCGTCGAGCGAGACGCCCTGCGGGAAGGGCTCGAAGAGCACCGAGACCACCGGCTTGAACTGGGCATACTCCCAGTTGCACGAGCCACCGGTCCCGCCGTGGTCCACGCGGATGGTGTTCGCCGCGGTCGCCGGTTGCATGATCTGGTTGGCCTCGGCGAGGGACATCAGGCCCTGGCAGTAGGCGACCGAGAGCGTCGGCGCGCCCGTCGGCTTGGCCTTCGGCGCGGTCGTCGCCGTCGCCTTGGTGGACGGCGTTCCGTTCTCATTCTGTCCGCTGCTCGTCCCCCCGCAGGCGGTCAGTGCGATCAGGCCCGCCATGGCCAGTGCAAGTAGAGCGCGATCTCGTCGGAACATGCTCACCCTCGCGATCTCCTCGTGGCCGGAGTGGCGGGACGCCTTGCTCCGTCCTTAAACCATCGCTACTCGCTCGAGTATGTTCGACGTGAGGAGGACGAGCCACCCAAAATCCGCGAAATCATTCGCAAGATCGATCGCGAATAAGGCTCGGCGTCATCAATCGCCCTAGATCCTTGCGTTCATGCATCACCATGATTTTCTTGCAGTGCCTCGCCCGCGCCCTCTCCACGGGGAGAAATGTGCATATCCACTCGTGCCCCCCGGAAGAGTTGCTCCGAATGATCTGCTGCGACCAACACTGTCGGGGGTGGTCGCAGAGAAGCCCCAGAAGAGCGAAAGTAGTGGAAGAGAGGCCCACTTGCGCGGCTGTGGAGGCGTCTCGCCAAGCGTCAAGGAGCGACGGCGCACGTGGTAGTTGGAGCGATGCCAATCTATCCTGGCTACCATGATGCTCAAGTTGCTATGCGCAACTTCTGCGCTCCACAGGTCTCGCCATCAGCTCTTCGCGTTCGGTGTGCCGATGGCAAGCGCGGCACGAGCAAGCTCCACAGCTTGCTGAAGTAGCAGGTTCTCTCCCACCCATGCCGATTCCGCCTCCACTCGGGCTTCCTTGCCGAGCGCTTTGAGCGCGGTCGCTTGGTCCCGCGCCCGGAGTTGGCGCTCCGAAGGGTCGACAAGATCATGCGTTGCGTCTCGCCCTCGCGCCGCAGCCGCATACAGGTGCAGTGCTTTCCCGAATGCGCCTTGGCGACACGCGTAGCCAGCCGCGCGCTCGACCAAGCGCCACTGGACCCTTTTGTCGCTGACGCGGCTGAGCATCGCGTTCACTTCGTCCAGCGCGCGACGAGCCACGTCGAGTGTTTCATGTTCGAGCGCCATGCCTGCGATGACGCAGAGTTGCTGCACCAGCATCGCCACATCGTCTTGTCGCCGCGAGAAGGCGCCGGCTTGCTCCAGGTAGTCCAGCGCCTCATCCCAACGCCCCATGCGCCAGGTAGCGCGGCCAAGGTTATACAGCGCCAAGACTGTAGGCTCGTTGAGTTCCTCGAAGAGTCGGCGACTCTCTAGCAGTATCTCAAGCGCCTCGCTGGGCCGATCCAGCATGATGTACGTCTCGCCGGTGTTCGAAAGCAGCAGCGCGCGCACTGCCTCCTGTTCCCCGCGCGAGTGACTGATTGCCAGTGACTCAATTTGGTAGGCCAGCGCCTCGTCGTGACGGCCTTGCGCATTCCTCAGTTCGCCCAGGTTGAGCAGTGACGTTTCTTCAGCAGCCCTATCGCCTTCCGCCCGATAGATCGCCAGGCTTTCGTTATAGAGATCTTCTGCCCGATCGAGATCACCGAGATTCAGGAGCGGATTGGCCAGGCCGTTCATCGCGGTGGCAAGCTTGGTCGCATTGCCCCCTTCCCTGGCTAATGCCAGGGCCCGCTCGCCAGCTTTCGCAGCAAGCTCATATCGACTCAACCGATGATTGAGTACCAGTGACGCCGACCATGCATTCTCGTGGATCTCCCGCTCGACCGCCGTCCGTGGCGGCGCCGCGCGATCCAGAAAGCGCTCCGTCCAAGTGACACCTTCGAGAGCGAATCCTCGCCGCTCCCAGAAGTACCGTAATCCGATGCACAGTCGCATTCCGAAGAGTATTTCGTCGTTCTCCAGGATCCAGTCGAGAACCACCCCAATGTTTTCGTGCTCTGGAATGAGGCGATTGAGTTGGGCGGTATGCGCATCGTTTGCGTTAGGTTTCGCGATTTCCACCAGGCTGGCGATGTAGTCAGCAAGATATCGCTGCGCCATCGCGAGTTCACCCGAAGCACGTAGGCGGTCTTGGGCAAAGGCTCGGACGATCACAAGTTGGTCGTAGCGACGAGTGTCCTGATCGAGAATGAGGCGCACGAGATTGGCCTCTGTAAGGGACTCGAGACCTTCTCGCACGATTTCCTCATTGAGATCGGCGACCGTCACCAGTGCATCCACTGTCGCGCCTCCGGCGAAAGCGCCCAGCACGCTAAATACTCGCTGTACGTGCAGCGGTAACCGATCGTAACTCCACGCGATGGTAGAGCGCATCGCCCGCTGGTGGTCAGCAAGGTCATGTGGTCCGCCCGTTAGTAGATCAAGCGTCGTGACACCTTGAAGGCGTGTCGATAGTGCGTCTAGGGAAAAGTTCTTGACTTGTGCAGCCGCTAACTCGATGGCCAGTGGGAGGCCATCGAGACGCGCGCAGATCGTGGCTGCCAAGCGCCCCTGTTCCTCGGAAGCGAGCTCGAAGTCCACCTTGACCCCTCGCGCTCGCTCGATGAAGAGTTCGACCGCACCAAAACGCTTCATGTCCGTGAGTGACGGTAGCGTGTCGAGATCCGGTATCGGCAAGGGCAGCACTTCGAACTCGTATTCTCCGCGAATGTTGAGTTTGGCACGGCTGGTCACCAGTGCCTTGGAATTCGGGCAGGCACCTAACACAGCAGCGCAGAGGGGGGCCGAAGCGAGCACATGCTCATAGTTATCGAGCACCAAGAGCAGGCGTCGATCACCGATGGCCGCGATCACTGCGTCGAAGAGCCACTGGCTGCCCGCGTCGCGTATGCCGAGCGCTAGTGCGAGCGCAGTGAGCACACGGTCAGCCTGATGTACGGCTACGAGATCCACAAATATGGGCTCGAAGCCTGGCTGCTCGCGTACCGTGACAGCGACTTTGAGCGCCAAGCGGGTTTTGCCCACACCCGCCGGTCCCGTCAGTGTTAATAGCCGCACGCTCTCTCGCGAGAGCAGGCGTGTGACGACCGCTTCTTCGGTTGCGCGTCCAAGCAGCGGTGTTAACGGGGCAATCAGACGATAAGGTGGAAGCGCCGAGGATTGAAACTCAACCGACGGCGGCGGATTCCGCGCTGCGCTTCCTGCGGAGCCCGAGGCCAGAATGGCACCGCGGTGCCGTCGCCCCGCCCGGATAAATTCGCTTGCCTCATCAGGCGTGAGAACGAGTGCGTTGGTGAGCAACTGCAGCGTGTCTCGATGGGGCGCGTGCGTCAGGCCACGCTCCAGATAGCTCACTGAGGCGGCGCTGACACCAGCCTTGGCGGCAAGCTCTTCCTGGCTGAGGTTCCGCGCGACGCGGAGTCGCCGTAAAAGCGTGGCAAGGTCCGGATGGGACTCGGAGGGCATATTCAGTATGTCTTCCTCCCAATAACACCCCCTTTACTCTGACGTGCGTATTCTACCATTGCGTGGTTATTGAGCACGCTGCCGGGAAGGACTTCGGCGAGCTGGTGCGCGAGCGACGGCGTCAGCGTGGGCTGCCGCTGCCCATCGCCGACAAGGTCCTGCCCTTCCGCCATACCGTGCGCGATGATTCGACGACGACTGCCGAGCACAAAGCAAACTGCGACACGAACGAGCCCAGAGGTCATGTCGACCTGGGAACGTCCCAGCCGAGGCGCGCGAGGTGGAGGCGCGGGAGCGGTTGGCGGCTGCCGAGTTGGCGGGGAGCCCGCGGTGAGCAATGGAGACCCTGGAAGCAGCGTATCATGCGGAAGTGGCCGCGTATCGAGCGGCTCGTGGCCCTGCAGCTTCAAAATCGACGTGCACCGATGCCACTTCGCCAGCTTTTGACACTATCCGAGGAACGCTTCGCGCCACCGGGCTACCGCCCGATCCTCTGCCGCGAACCCCGGCCGAACGTGCTGCCGGGCCAGTTCATCATCGTAAACTGCCGACGGAGCAAAGCTCTCACCGAAACTCCGCCGATGTGGCGATGCGCCGCAATGAGAGTCTTCCCATTGCGGCGCATCGCGTGCGAGTGGAGGCAGGCGCACCGTGGAGCGTCCGTCCAGTACGCGCTAGTAGTCGGGCATGGCCGGAGCAGCGGCCCTTTCTTGCTCGGGGATGTCCGTGATCAGCGCCTCGGTCGTCAGGATCATCGCGGCGATCGAGGCGGCGTTCTCCAGCGCGGAGCGCGTCACCTTGGCGGCGTCGATGACGCCCGCCACGACCATGTCCTCGGCCTTGTTGGTGAGCACGTTGAAGCCGATGTGCTTGTTGTTGCCGTTCTCGCGCTGTGCCCGGCGCACGGCCTCGACGACCACCGCGCCGTCCTGCCCGCCGTTCGCGGCGATCGTGCGCAGCGGCTCTTCGAGCGCGCGGCGCAGAATCTGGACGCCGGTGGCCGCGTCGCCTTCGAGATGCACCGTGTCAAGCGCCTCGACGGCGTTCAGCAGGGCGACCCCGCCGCCCGGCACGAAGCCCTCTTCGATGGCCGCGCGCGTCGCCGAGAGCGCATCCTCGACGCGCGTCTTGCGGAACTTCAGCTCCACCTCCGTGCCCGCGCCGACCTTGATCAGGCCCACGCCGCCGGAGAGCTTCGCCAGCCGCTCCTGCAGCTTCTCGCGGTCGTAGTCGCTGGTGGTGTTGTCGATCTCCGCCTTGATCTGCTTGATGCGCGCCTGGATCGCGGCGGAATCACCCTTGCCCTCGACGATCGTCGTCTCGTCCTTCTTCGCGATGACGCGGCGCGCCTGGCCGAGGTCCTGCAGCGTGGCGTTCTCGAGGCGGCGGCCCGTCTCCTCGCTGATCACCTCGCCGCCGGTGAGCACGGCGATGTCCTGCAGCATGGCCTTGCGGCGGTCGCCGAAGCCCGGCGCCTTGATCGCCAGCACGTTGAGGATGCCGCGCAGCTTGTTGACGACCAGCGTCGCCAGCGCCTCGCCGTCCACGTCCTCGGCGATGATCACGATGTTGCGGTTGCCGATCTGCGTCAGCTTCTCCAGCACCGGCAGGATGTCGGCGACGGCGCTGATCTTCTTGTCCGTGATCAGCAGGTAGGCGTCCTCGAGGATGGCCTCCATGCGATCGGAGTTCGTCACGAAATAGGCCGAGATGTAGCCCTTGTCGAGTTGCATGCCCTCGACGTACTCGGTCTCGAAGTTGATGCCCTTGCTCTCCTCGACGGTGATGACGCCGTCGCGGCCCACGCGCTCCATCACCTCGGCGATCAGGTTGCCGATTTGCGGGTCGGCGGCGGAGACGGTCGCGATCTGCGCGATCTCCTTCTTGCCCTCGACCGGCGTGGCCGCGCCGCGGATATACTCCACCACCGCGGCGACGCCCTTCTCGATGCCCGCGCGCAGCTGCATCGGGTTGGCGCCGGCGGCGAGGTTCTTCAGCCCCTCGTTGACGATGGCCTGGGCCAGCACGGTCGCGGTCGTCGTGCCGTCGCCGGCGACGTCGTTGGTCTTGGTCGCGGCTTCTTTGAGGAGCTGCGCGCCCATGTTCTCGAAGGGATCTTCGAGCGTGATCTCCTTGGCGACGGTGACACCGTCGTGGGTGACGGTCGGCGCGCCGAACTTCTTGTCGAGCGCGACGTTGCGCCCCTTGGGCCCGAGGGTGGTCTTGACGGCGCCCGCCAGCGTGTCGATGCCCTTCTTCAGGGAGCGGCGCGCCTGCTCGTCGAAGACAAGCTGCTTAGCCATGTGTCTGTAGTCTCCTCTTCTCGTCTCGTGCTGGGTACCCTGGGCGTAAGCTGGGTATCCTGGGCGTATGCGCCGCGGTCTGCTGCACTCCTCGCGCCGACACGCCTTTGCCCAACGCAGCCAATAGACTAACCTTCGAGCACGGCGAGGATGTCGGACTCGCGCAGGACCAGCAGGTCCTCGCCGTCCAGCTTGAACTCGGTGCCGCCGTACTTGGCGAAGAGCACCTTGTCGCCCTCTTTCACCTCCAGCGGCTGGCGGTCACCTTTCTCGGTGAGCTTGCCGGCGCCGACGGCGATGATCGTGCCTTCCTGCGGCTTCTCCTTGACGGTGTCGGGGATGACGATGCCGCTCTTGGTCGTCTCTTCCTTCGCGCTGGGCTTCACCACCACGCGATCGCCGACGGGGCGAATCTTGCTAGCCATGTCTCGTACCCTCCCTCGGGTGGTTTGTGCGGTACGTCGTTGTGCCGCGGTTACTCGTATGGATGATCGTGCGCAGGGCAGTCTCTGCGCGATGGTAGTATGTCGCACAAAAGGCTGGCGCCGTATGGCACAGCGTTAGATTCATGTCTGTATCGTGCTAGAAATCCATTAGAGCGGCGGTTGACATGGCATCTTGACCTCGGAATGGGCAACTACCGTCCGCATAAAGCGTGACCATGGAGGTGAACACGAGGCGACATCGACTGCTAGACAGGGGCCGTGCATCGCCTCGACTGAGGCGACCAAACGCTTTGGGAAATCGCGGTGCATCTTGCGCGAGCTGGGGCTGGTCGGAGAAGCGCGCTCGTGCCTGGACGACCCGTGGGAGTTCCTCGAGCACCAAAAGGACGTGTTCGATGCCGTCGTCGGCCGCGCGGAGAGCCCTGCCCCGACGCGGTGGACGCGGCGTGGATCCGGCGCGTCATGCCCGAAGGCTCCGACTCCCGGCGGTCCCGCTGGCCGACCGACCCGGTCTGGCGGGTGGTCCAGTCCGCCACCTTCGCCGACGCGCCGACCGAGGCGCGCCGCCTGATCCGTCGCAAGCAGCGCGGGTACGACGTGAAGGTGCTGGATCACGGCCAGTACGGCTACTTGGCCAGCCGGACGGCGATCCTGCACTCCAACGGCGGGCAATGGACGCTCGCGCGCGCGCTCGGCGAAGCGCTGCCCCAGTTGGAGGCGGTCGAGCGGGAGCAGGGCATCGACTTCGGCACGCTGGTGCGCGAGCGGCGGCGCCAGCGAGGCCTGCCCCTTCCGATCGCCGAGAAGGTGCTGCCCTTCCGGGCTGCCGTCCGCGATGAGGAGGCACAACTCGGTAATGATCCTGCGACTCGAGTCCGTCGACGGCGACACGCTTAGCGTTCCACTTCGTCAGCACATAGCTCGTGCCGAGGCGCGGGTCGCGGACGCCTGGGCCAAATTGGCGGTCGCGGAGCAGGAAGGGAAGCCGCGGCGAAGACTATGTGAGTTGGAGGCGGCGTACCACCAGGAAATGGAGATGCTCACACAGCCGGCATCCCCCAGAGAGGCTAATCCCCGATGATTGGGGTGAACACCACCGTTGTTCCGTTGGTGCGTACCCGGCATGGACCCGGGGGATGGATCGACACAATGGCTAGGTTCGGCAGGGCGAGACGAGTCGGCGGGCCTAGCGGGATCGGGATAAGGTACGTGTCGATGTTTACTAGGCCCCCACTAGTGTCGATGGAGGTCCGTACGAAAGTCGGCGGCCCCGGCGGGAAGCCGAACGGAATGCCAACGACCAGCGTGTTCGCGGTGGTCGGGGCGAGTTACACGGTCACCACATCGGTGGCACTGACCGTGATGGTTGCCAGGCCGAGCGGTGTCTGCACGATGTCAGGGACCACGACACAAAGGTCGCCGGTGCACACGCTGGCGGCATCGGCGGTTGTTGCTCCCAATCCTGTCAACGCCGCCAGCGTGGTACTCACGACCACCATGACGGCCACGATACGCTGCTTCTTCATTGAGGGTCCTGATTAGGCTGGGCTGGCTGGCACCAGCGAGGACGAGACGCCGGTGGTGAGCGGGCCAGAGGGGGATGGAACTCGTCCGGCAACTGCTATGCAGCCAAACGCTCTAGCAGTTGCCGGTGTTGTCTCGGAGGAACATCCCGCCACGGTCTCTACGCCCTCGTGGCGCCAGCAGGAACCTGGCTTGCTTCGGCGGAAGGAGGAGTGGCCACGACACGCTGGTTGAAGGGCATCAGCGGCTGGTCGAACGTCGATACGACCGTGTTGCTGGCAAAGAATCCGAACACCCGCACGACACTCTCGCCCGTATTGCGCAGGCCATGCGGCACCATCGCTGGAACAACGGCTATTGCCCCAGCAGACAGTTGGCCCAATTCGTCTCCCACTGAGACTTCAGCCGCGCCTTCCAGGATCAGGAGGGTCTCCTCAGCACTGTCGGTGTGGGTTGCCAGCCGATGACCGGGATCGATCTCGAAATAGACCGCCGCTGTGCTCGCGGTCCCGGCGGCTTTGGACAACGGGAAGTTCACTCGAGTCTGTACCGTCGGGTCCTGCTCAGACCACACGTTGAGTAACTCTAGCTGGTCGATGTGCACCGTGATCATGTGCTCCTCTTTCCTCGGTATCCGGAAGACTTCAGGACGCCCCATCAGGTGCGTCCTCCGGGAACACTATGACGTGCCCTCGTTCACCCGGCGATACCAGATAAGTGGTATCTATCATGGCTCCTCACGATGCTATACTGCGCGTTGGGGCGTGCTGGTTGGGTGATTCCTCACGGCACCCCGGACCTGCGAGGTGCGTATGAGTGCCAATTTGGCCGCCGAGCTGGTCGAGCGGCAGATCATCCGTCTCTGCCATTCAGGATTGGATGCCCGTGCATTGCGTCTCGAAGTGTTCGAGCATCTCCAGCGCGTCATGCCGTACGAGGCCTATTGGGCTGCAACCACGGATCCTGAGACGTTGCTCTTCAATAGCGCGGTGAGCGTTGGCTTCGATCCGCGGGTCGTTCCTGCCTACATCGGCAACGAGTTCCTCGAGGACGACTTCAACAAGTTCTCCGATCTCGCACTCGGCCCCCACTCAGTTTCTACGCTCTTGACGGCCACGCATGGGGATTTGATGAGAAGCCAGCGCTATCGCGAGATCCTCGAGCCTGTGGGTCTCGGCAATGAGATGCGTGCCGTGTTTCGAACCGGGGGATCGGTGTGGGGCGCCATGTGCTTGCATCGTCTGAAGCGCGATCGGGACTTTACCCCCGCTGACGTCGCCCTCTTCACCGCGATCGCGCCACATCTCGCCGCCGGCCTTCGGGGTGCACTTCTGCTCGATGTGGCCGAGATCGCTCCGGCCAGCGATGGGCCGGGCCTGCTGTTGCTCGCGGACGATCTCACCGTCGTCTCCACGACGCCGGGCGCCGAGCTCTTGCTGGACGAGGTGAGCGGGTGGACGCGGAACGATGCCCTGCCGCTGCCAGTCTATGCGGTCGTCAACAAACTACGAGGGTTAGAGCGCGATGCACAAGGAACGGCATGCGCCATCCCGCATGCGCACCTGCGCAGTCGCGCGGGCCGCTGGTTGTCGCTCCACGCGTCGCGCCTTTCCACTTCGATTCCAGCAGGCCAGATCGCCGTGATCATCGACCTGGCGACGCCCAACGACATCGCGCCACTCGTGCTGCAGGCGTACGCGCTCACCGCCCGCGAGCAGGCGGTGGCTTCACTGGTCCTTAAGGGTCGCTCCACGGAAGCGATCGCCGCGCACCTGTGCATCTCGATGCTCACGGTTCAGCAGCACCTCAAGGCCATCTTCGACAAGTTGGGGGTACGCAGCCGACGCGATCTCGTCGCCCACATCTTCGCGCAGAGCTACTGGCCTGCCTTGGCGGCAGAACAAGGCATTTCCCCGTGATCGCTGGTCGCCCGCATAGCGCCGTGTCTACGGCATGCGCGCGGTCGTCGCCCTTTTCCCTCTTTCCATGGCGTGAGGGTGCCTGCGCGGTGTGCTACTGCGCGGTGTGCTACTGCGCGGTGTGCTACTGCGCGGTGTGCTACTGCGCGGTGTGCTACTGCGCGGTGTGCTACTGCGCGGTGTGCTACGCGCGGTGTGCTGCTGCGCGGTGTGCTGCTGCGTCAAAGTTGTCTCAGCCAAACACACGACCGGTTGGGGTTGACAATAAGCCATTTTAATGTTAGTAACTGTTAACATGAAAAAGCGCCCCTACGCGATGACGTCCCGCGAAGCGGCCATGCAGGAGACGCACCGGCGCATCCTCCGAGCTGGCGCCGACCTGTTGTGGGAGGGGCGGCCTCTCGCGGACATCACCCTCGACGATGTGGCGGGGCGCTCCGGCGTCACCGTCCAGACCATCCTGCGCCACTTCGGCACCCGCGAGGCACTCCTAGCGGCTGTCGAGGCGTTGCTTCAGGAGGAAGTACGCGAGGAGCGCCAGGCTCCCGCCGGTGACGTTCGGGCGGCTGTCCGGGCACTCTTCGATCACGACGAGCGGCACGGCGAGGCGGTCCTGCTGCTGCTCGGGCAGGAAATCACAAACGAGCGCATCCGCGCGGGCATGGACGGGGGCCGTCGGATCGACCGGGAGTGGGTCGAGAAGGTTTTCGCGCCCTACCTCGAAGCGTGCGCGCCGGATGACCACGAGGAACTCGCGGACCTCCTCGTGGTGGCGACGGACGTGTACACCTGGAAGCTGCTGCGTCGCGACCGACAGCTCGATCGCGGGCAGGCCGAGGGACGCGTCACGCGGCTGATTGCCGCCATTCTCGCCGGGAAAGTGGGCAGACTGAGATGGCAAATATCCTCTTCGTGACCTGGGACGGCGGGGGGCAATGTGCCACCAGCCGTCGGGATGGCGCAGGAGCTGTCCCTGCGCGGTCATCACGTCGAATTCCTCGGCGACGCAGGCGCACCGGCCGCGCTTTGCGGCGCAGGGATTGGCGTTCCACGCCTTGCGGCGGAGCGGTTCTTTCGATATCTATCGCGCGCACGAACCCAGCGAGCGCATCGCCGGCCTCATGGCTCACGTCTGGGCCTTCACCAGCACCTCGACGACCTCCCGGAAGCGGTCGCTCGCCGTGCCGCCGATGTGGTGGTCGTCGACTTCATGCTGCAAGGCGCCCTGGCCGCGGCGACCCGTCTCGCGACCCCCGTCGCGGTTTTGGCGCACTCGTCGATCGCGGGCTTGATCCCGCCGCCCAACTCGCCGATGGGAGCGGCCCGATTGGCGGCCACTAAATCAGCTGCGAGAGCGGGCTGGCCTGGGCACTTTGACCCTCTTGACGGAGGCCTGGGCAGGATACCCAACCCTGGTGACGACCATCCCCGAGCTAGACCCGGCGGCGGTGGGCGCGGATCCCCTTGTGCGCTACGTGGGGCCGATCTTCGAGCGGTACCCTACCCTTGAATGGGATTCGCCGTGGGCGGTCGATGATGATTGCCCGTTGGTGCTCGTCAGCTTCACCACGACGCGGCTGTGGGACCAGCGCGGTCGCATCCGCAACACCATGGAGGCCCTCGCCGGGGAGCCCGTCCGCGTGCTGGTCTCAGCGGCGCAACTCGAGGACGTCGGTCCCGCGCCAGCGAACGCAACGATCCGGCGCTTCGTGCCGCACGCCCTCGTCCTGCCGTCCGCGGCGGTCACCGTGACCCACGCCTGGCGATGGACGGTTGCTGCGTCCCTCTCGGCGCATGCGTCGCTGGTGACACTGCCCAACCCGGTGGCAGACCAACCGTTCCTGGCGACGACGCTGCAGCGGCTCGGCGCGGGCACCGCACTGGACGGTGAGGCAGGCTCCGAAGCCATCCGCTCAGCAGTCCTCGAGGTCTTACGGCAGCCGTCGTACGCCGCCTCTGCCAGCCGCCTGGCCGCCGTAATCCACGCCATGCAGGGCGCCGTCGGCGCCGCGGACGAATTGGAGAGGATTGCGCTGCATAACGACGCTGCACGTGTCTGACAATGGCTCCTCTTCACGAGCGCAATCTCGTAATGCAAACGCGCGTGCTCTAGTGGGGAATGCGCCCAGCGCCGTTCGCTCCCATGAGCTGGCATGCGCCGTACAGTGAATCGTGGCCTCGACCTCAAGCCCCTGCCCTTCTGGTGCTGCGTACATCGCCCGTCTGTATGATTGTTTAAAGCCCAGAATTGTGCTAGCTTG
>CAWJCH010000016.1:0-106787 GCA_963841205.1 uncultured Chloroflexia bacterium
GCCTGATAGCACTCCATCGCCGTGAACTCGGCGTTGTGGCTGCGGTCCACCCCCTCGTTGCGGAAGTTGCGCGCGATCTCGTAGACGCGCTCAATCCCGCCGACGATTAACCGCTTCAGGTACAGCTCCGGCGCGATGCGCAGGAACATGTCGCGATCCGCGGCGTTGTGGTGCGTCACGAATGGGCGCGCGGTGGCCCCACCGTAGAGCGGCTGCAAAATCGGCGTCTCGACCTCCAGATAGCCGCGCCCATCCAGGAATCCGCGCATGGCTTGCAGCGTCCGCGCGCGAGCGACGAAGATGGGGAGCTCGATCTCGCGATTCGCCAGCAGATCGAGGTGGCGCTTGCGGTGGCGCGTCTCCGGATCGAAGAGCTTCAGATCGCCGCCCGCGCCCTTCGCCGGAAGCGGCTGAAGCGACTTCGAGAGCAATCTGAACGCATCCACCTGGAGCGTCTTCTCGCCGGACTTCGTGGTGAAGAGCGTTCCGCTCGCTTCGAGAAAGTCGGCGAGATCGATGAGCTTGAGCAGGTTGAACGCCTGCTCGCCCACGACGTCCTTCTTGATGTAGATCTGGATGCGCCCCGTGCCATCTTCAATGTGAGCGAACGTCGCCTTGCCCATGTCCCGCCGCAACATCAACCGGCCGTCGAGTGTGATGTGCGCGCCCGCCGCTTGTAGCGCGTCGAACTCCGCGAGGGCTTCAGCCGTCGTGTGCGTGCGATGACTCTCGATGGGGTAGGGATCTATATCCTGCGCGCGCAGCTCTTCCAGCTTGCGTAGCCGCGCCTCACGCTCGTCTGACATTCCCCAATGCCTTCCTGCACTTCGCGCCTTAACAACGTTCGGCGCGATCGTAGCCAAATGTGGAGCGGACTTCAGTCCGCATGACCGTACGACGGCACTGCAGTGCCGCGACCTGAGGCAATGCCCCAACGCGACGGGGCATTAAGCTCCCTGCGCCGCCTCAAGCTTGCGCTGGGCCGCCGCCAACCGGGTCAGCACGCGCTGTTTTCCGAGGACCGCCAGCATCTCGGGCAGCCCCGGCGTCTCTTTGCGTCCGCTCACCGCAACGCGCACGAGCATGAAGACCGGCCCTCGATCCGGGGTCTGGCTGCCGTCTGCCTTCGTGCGGACAAAGCCGCGGTCGCTGACGAACTGATCGAGCGCGGAGAGTAGCGCCTCCGGCTCCCACTCGCGCTGCTCGGACAGCACAGGGATGAGCGCGCCAAGCGTATCGATGGCGCGGGAGGCGTCCAGATTTTTGCCCAGCAGCAGGCCCGTCTCATACTGCGGCTCGACGAAGAAGAACTTCGTCAGCGCAGGGACATCTGCCAGCGTCTTGATGCGCTCCTGATCGAGGGCCAGCACGCGCGTCACGTAGCCACGGTCGGCGACGTGCGCCACTTCTGGCACACCGTCAAGCAGGAAAGGCATTGCTCGCTCGGCCAGTTCCTCGGGGGTGAGGCGGCGGATGTACTGGCCGTTGAACCAATTCAGCCGCTCCTTGTCGAAGATCGCCGGCGAGCTACCGATCCGCTTGATGTCGAACGCCTTCACCAGTTGATCCAGCGTGAAAAACTCCGCCGAGCCGTCATACGACCAGCCAAGCAGCACGAGGAAGTTGACGACCGCCTCTGGCAGATAGCCCTGGTCGCGGTAGTCGAGAAGCGGCAGTGCACCGTGACGCTTCGCCAGCTTCGAGCGGTCGGGCGCGAGCACGAGCGGCACATGCACCACCACCGGCTCCGGCCAACCGAACGCGCGATAGACCTGCGCATAGCGCGGCGCGCTGGAGATGTACTCCTCGCCGCGGATCACGTGCGTGATGTCCATCAGGTGATCGTCGATGATATTGGCGAAATTGTAGGTGGGGTAGCCGTCGGACTTGAGCAACACCATGTCGTCGATCGTGCTGTTGTCGAAGGTGATGTCCCCGCGCAGGAAGTCGTGGTACGTCGTCTGACCGTCGATCGGCGCGGCGAAGCGTATGACCGAGGCAATGCCAGCGGCGTCGTTCGCGGCTCGCTCCTCGGGCGTGAGGAATCGGCAGCGGCGGTCGTAGCGCGTCGGTTCCTTGCGCGCCTCCTGCTCGGCGCGCATCGCTTCGAGCCGCTCTTCCGTGCAATAGCAGCGATAGGCGTCGCCCTGCGCGATGAGCTGTTCGCCGTATTCCCTGTAGGTACCGAGCCGGTCTGACTGGGTGTATGGACCGTACGGACCGCCGACGTCCGGTCCCTCGTCCCAGGTCAGCCCGAGCCAGCGCAGACCCTCCAAGATGGCGTCGAGCGAGCCGGGCACAAAACGCTTGCGGTCGGTGTCTTCGATGCGCAGCACGAACACCCCGCCGGAGTGCCGCGCGGCGAGCCATTCGAAGATCGCCGTCCGATAATTGCCGATATGCGGGAAGCCGGTGGGGCTCGGCGCATAGCGTGTGCGCACCGGGCGCGAGTCCGCCGACCCGGCGGCCGGGGTGGAGTGAGATGTAGCAGCCACGCTCCCCTCCTTTATGTGAGTGCTGAATACGATGTGATGATCGAGGTGGAGACGACCGAGAGTTGCACCGCTTGCACACGCGTCAGCAGCGCCATACGCCTCAGACCACGTTCGCTGTAGCCATTGCGGCGCGAGGTCGAGCCGCCGCCGGCACGCCGAGATGCGTCTCCGCGACGGTCAATCCTTCGCACGCCAATCCGCCACAGCATACCACGTCGGATGCTCCCCCGCGCGGAGGGACAGCGGGAGCTGGCGCGACGCGAACAGGCCGCCCCATCGGGACCGAGGGGCGGCCTGTGGTGGATACCGCACACTTCACAGCCGGTGCGTTTTTCGCGGGTAGCCAGTACATCCGCCGTCTACGTACAACACGAATGGCGGTCGCGTGGGGGAGTCGACCTCACCGTCACGACTGCACCCAGTTCTGCCCCACAACGTAGAGGTCACGATCCTCTCCGGAGGTTTGGCCGATCCAGCTCGGGAATCCTTGGGTGAGATCACCATTATATGGGTCGGTGGCACAGTAGGGCGGCGCGCCAACTTTGCACGTTGGCGCAGGCTTCGGCGCGAATGCGCACGTGAGGTCTTTCGTCGTCGAGCCGTTGTACGGCGCGAGACCCGTGTTGCAGTTGAAGTCGCCCATCGCCAGTCCGCCCGCCATCTGGAAGGTGGCGTTCGGATCCCAGTTGTAGTGCTTCGCCGACCACTGCATCACGTCGTGGAAGATGTAGCCCGCGCCGGCGATGCCGATGATGCCGGGCGTCAGGTCACTGGAGTCGCTGTTGCCGACCCAGACCCCGAGGGTCATATATGGCGAGTAGCCCTCCGTCACGATGTCGCGTGGCCCCACGTTGCCCGACGAGGTGCCCGTCTTCGCGGCCAGCTGCATGTTGTTGTACGGCGGGTCAAACGTGAGCGGGTTGTGCAGCTTGAAGTCCGGCGCACGCGCGTCGTTGTCGATGAGTACATTGGTCATCATGTATGACGCTTGCGGGCTGATCACCTGCGTATTCGGCGCCTTCCCAGCGCTCCACTGCACGGTGCCCGTGCTATCGGTGATCTCCAGGATGGCCTGCGGCGGATTGCGCTTGCCGAGATTGGCGAACGTGGCGTAGGCGCCAGTCAACTGGATCAGCGGGATCGGTTGCGTGCCGAGCACGGTCGCTGGCCCCAATTGACCGGCAGTGAGTGTGGTGACTCCGAGGCGCTGCGCCATAGTCAAGATATTAGGTGACGTCTCGGTTGAATCGCCGACGAAGCTCATCGTCTCGGTTGCCGCGATGTTCAGCGAATCGTCGAGCTGCCGGCGCAACGGGAACGTGCCCCCATAAGAGTCAGCCGTGTAGTTACGCGGGGCGTACCATCCGTCGCAGGCCTGCGCATCGGGGTTGTGGAATGGCTTGTTGGTGGTTGGATCAAGACCGACGTCCGTTGGAAAGCAGATCGGTTGATCCTGCAGCATGATGCCCGGATTCCAGCCCATCTGAAATGCCGTCGCGTAGACGAGTGGCTTCGTCGCGGATCCCATCGAACGGTTGACTGAGGTTACGATGTTCACGGCGCCCGCCACCTTCGGATCTTTGCTGTTGTAATCCACCGAACCGACCATCGCGAGATTTGGCCGGTGTACTGGTCTATCGCAATGGCTGCCCCATTGTGTGCGTTGCCGTTGCATGGATCACTTAGGGGCGCGGATAGGCCGTTGTTCCAGGGACATAGCAGGCGGCACATCATACCACTCGTTTTGGTAGGGTTTCTGTACATAGTTCTGAATTGAAGTCTGCACTTCATTTTGCAGATCCAGGTCCAGCGTCGTATAGATGTGCAGGCCGGCGGACTCAAGGTGATCGATGCCGAAGTCGTCCGAGAGGATCTGGCTCACGTACTGCACGAAGTGCGGCGCCTTGTCGATGCTCGTCTGGTCCGCGGCTGAGCCGTTGCTGGCGCCCGCAAAGTGCTCGATCTGCTGGTTCTCAAGGATGCTCAGCACCTCGTTTCGCGCCGCCGCAAACTGCGCGTCGGTGAAGTGCAGGCCGCTATTGCCCGTGCCGTACTCCTTGAGGTTTTGCAGCACGTCAAGCGCGCGGCAGTAGACCAGGTACTCGTGCCCGTTAGGGCCACCGATCGCGTACCAATCCGGCCCGAAGCTCGAAGCGTGCGTGAGGCACGTCTGGCTGGGCGCCCACGGATTGCTCCATTGATCCTTGGTACACGGCAGCTTCGTGCAGGAGGGCGTGAACTGGAGGGGATAGTACTCAGTCGGATTGTTCGGCAGCGCGACGAGGATCGCCGTCTGCGCGAGGTCGAGCTTCTCGTTGGCCGTGGTGGTCTTCCCCGTAACAGGATCGGTCGGATCTGGCTGCAGGCCGAAGTAGTTGCGCGCCGCCGCCTCGATGCCCGTGTTCTGGTCGCCATACGAGATGGTGTTGAGGTACATCTCCAGGATGAAGTTCTTGTCGTAGGCCTGCGTCTCCGTCATGCCCACGGAGATGATCGCCTCGTTGATCTTGCGCTGCAACGCCTTCGAGGCGTCGTCGAGCACCGCGATCTTGACGAGCTGCTGCGTGATGCCAGAGCCGCCCTGCGTCGCCGCGCCGCCCGAGTGGACGTCGGCCAGCAGCGCGCGCAGCGTGCCGACGATGTCGAGGCCCGGGTTGGAGTAGAAGGTGCGGTCCTCGGTGTCGATCGTCGCCCACTGCACCAGCGGGCTGATGTCCTGCAGCGAGTTGTAGAACTTGTAGCTGCTGTCATTGGACTTGACGACCGCAATCACTTTGCCCTTGCGGTCGTAGATCGTGCTATTTTCGTTGTAGCGCAGTGCCGCGATCGCCTGAACCTGCCCGATGTGGGCAGTGTAATAGTTCACCGCGTACGCCATGCCCGCGCCGCCGCCCACCAGCAACACCACCGCGAGCAAGATCGCCACCATCGCGCCGACCGCGAAGGCGATCGGGTTGGGGCGCACGCGGCTCCTGCGCCACTTCGCCGTGATCATGCGCGCGCGCGAGCGGCGATACGGCCGCGCGGCGACCTCCGCCGCGATCTCCGGCGGAACGGGCGAGCGTCGCGGAGTCGGTGGCGCGACCCTGCTCACCCGCGAGTCGTCCTGCCGAACGGAGCGGCCCACGCGTGACATCATGGCGCTGAGCTGCCGTGACATCGAGCGCGACATATCGCGCGCCCGCGAGGCCATCGAGCGGCGTGAACCCCTCGACGCCGCCGGCGCCTCGGCGCTCTCGTCGTAGTCGGCGCGGCTTCGCGTGCTGCCGTTGCCTTCGCGCGACGCACCCGCCACGCTCCGCGGGCCGCCACGTCCCGCCGCTGGTGGCGGACCCGCGCGCCGCCCGTCGTCCACGCCTACGGCCGCGGTAGGAAGCGGTGGGCGGATCAGCCCACCGCCCGCGGCGCCGCGTCGCCCGCTGGAATTGCCGGGATCGGACGGTGCGCTGGAGCGTCCTCCCGCACCCGAGCGTGCGCCCGGCCCGCGGTTCGGCGGCGTCATTCCCGAGCGCGACGACCTGGGCGGCACGGCGCCATAATCGCTATCGGAAGAGGCATAATCCATATCTTCATCGTCACGGCCCCGAGCATACCGATCGCGATACGACCCTTGAGAGTCCTTGCCCATGTCCACCCCTCCCTCGCGCGCCACGTGTGTCGCGTCTCGATCGTCCCACCTCGGCCAGCGGACGCAACATCCTTGTCATGCTGTTCAGTCCGCGACTATCGTCCCGCCGCCGAACGGCGACTGCGGTTCGCGTGCCGTTGAGTTCGCCGAAATTGTACCCGAGGACTCCAAGCGACGGCTGTCCGAGTGGGACAATCGGGTGAGGCTGCGAGCGGAAACTGGCGAAGTTTTTACAACCTAACACAGATCTCTTGTTCGCGGTGCAATCGCGTGCCGGATCACGCTGCCGAAGCCCGTCGCGCTATACTCTGATGAGGCCGGTGGGGTGTCGACGCTGTTCGTCTTCATGGCGCCGCCGCAGAGGGAGCACGACACATGGCGAACGACAATAGCGCCTCGGCGGCGGTCGAGCGCGGCAAGAGCGCCGGCGAGCAACCTGAGGGCCAGCCGGTTGCCTTCTTCGAATACTGGAACCAGCTCGACATGCTGAGTTGGATGGGCGCGCGCATCACCGACAGCCGCGACGGACACGCGACGGTCTACTTCGAGCCGGGGCCGCATCACCGGGGAGCGGGCGTCGGCGGCCGCGCCGTCACGGGCGCCGTGCAAGCGTACATCTTCGACATCGTCACCGGCGCGGCCGTCGCCTCGCTGGCCCACGGGCTGAAGCCACAGGTTACGGTGAAACTCGACGTAACCTTCGAGCACCCGGCATATGACGCCCCGCTTACCTTTGAGGCGGCTGTGCAAAGCGGCGGGAGGCAGATCCTTTTCGTCGAGGGTGTCTGCCGCGATACCAACGGTACCGTCTGCTCGCGCGCCACGGCCATCTACCGTCGCTTCGAATCGCGCGTCCAGGCGCCATCAGAACCGGGGTCGAGCGGCGAGGATGACACGCGCACCCGCTAAACGCACAACATGCCACTCCATACAGTCACACGCATCACGCATCGCGACGGAGGCTTGATCTATGCCGCGTATTCGACCGCTGGAGCCTGACGAGGTCAGTGCCCAGGCTCGCGCAGTCTTCGAGCGATTCGAGACCCAGCGCGGCAACATCCCCAACATGTTCCGCACCATGGCCCTGCGACCGGCGATCATGGAGACCGCCGAGGCGCACATGCGCGCGATCTTCACGACGGGCACCGTCCCCGAGCGGTTGAAGGAGATGCTCGCCGTGCGCGTCTCCCAGATCAACGACTGCAATTACTGCTGCGCGTCGCACACGGCCCTTGCCAAAAAACAGGGCGTCTCTCAGGAGCTGCTGGACGCGATGTATAACGTCGACGCGCACCCCGGCTACTTCACCGACGCCGAGCGCGCGGCCCTCGCCCTGGCCGAGCGCATGACTACCGACTCGCACGGTGTCAATGAAGACATCTGGGCTGCGGTGCAGGAACACTTCGACGATGCGCAGATCGTCGAGCTCGCGTCCGTGATCGGCTTGTTCAATTACTTCAATCGATTCACCGATGCCCTGCGGGTGGACGTCACACCGCCGCCCCAGTCGGCACCACGTTAGAACGAGGGGATCGCGCCATGTCTGACGAAAAATCGTCGGCGCGCCGAAGGCGTTCCCAAGCCGCTGGTGAACCGACCGCCGACGAGGTGGTGACATCCTTGCTGGGCGATCTGGACGAGCTGAAGCACTATCTCGACGGCCGCGCCCGACACACCTACGAGCTCGCGCAGCGCTTCGTGGACAATGCACAGCACAACAGCGCCAGCCGCGCCTACGACGAGCGCCAGGCGACCATGCTGGAGTATCAGCACTACATCTGGGTCGAGATCGCCACCCTGGTCGAGAAGCTGCGCACGCGCTACACGCCTCCGCCGACACTAGACGACCGAGGCTAGTGCGACACCAACCGCACAAGTAGTTGCAGCGTTGCCATCTATTGTTGTACACTGCTTGTATGAAAGACATGCGCAGCAACAACGACGTCGTTTCTATCTGCCGGTACCACGTGGTGTTCTGCCCGAAGTACCGCCGCAGTTGATCGTGCTGGACGCCACCGGTGGTCTGGAACGGCTGGTCGTCGCCGCGCTGGCGCTCGCCGGGCGGCCAGTGGCGGTGGTCAATCCGCGCCAGGTGCGCGACTTCGCCAAGGCCAGCGGCCGGCTGGCCAAGACCGACGCGCTGGATGCCGCGGTGCTGGCGCACTTCGCCGAGGCGCTGCGGCCCGAGCCCCGCCCGTTGCCCGACGCCGCCAGCCAAGCGCTGGCCGCGTTGGTGGAGCGGCGCCACCAGCTGGTGGGCCTGCTCACCGCTGAGCAGAACCGCTCCCGGCAGGCGCTGCCAGCGGTGCGCCCCCACTTGGCCGCGCACATCGCCTGGCTGGAACAGGCGCTGCGGCAGCTGGACGGGGAGTTGGACGAGCACCTGCATGCCAGCCCGCTCTGGCGCGAGCGCGACCAGCTGCTGCGCAGCGTGCCCGGGGTGGGCCCGACGGTCGCGCTCACCCTGGTCGCCGACCTGCCCGAGTTGGGCCAGGGCTCGGCCAAGCGCGTGGCCGCCTGGTCGACCTGGCCCCGCTCAACCGTGACAGCGGCGCCTGGCGCGGCAGCCGCGCCATCTGGGGCGGTCGGCGGCAGGTGCGGGCGGTGCTGTCTATGGCCGCCTTGGTAGGGGTGCGCCACAACCCCGTGCTGCGGGCCTTCTACGCGGCGCTGCTGGCGCGGGGCAAGCCCAAGAAGGTGGCCTTGGTCGCCTGTATGCATAAGCTGCTGACCATCCTGCATGCCGTCCTACGGGACCACACACCCTGGCAACCAACGCTGCTTGCCACTTGACAGTCAAGACAGTTGCTCCTTCGTCAGCACGGTGGGTGGCGTGACGCTGGAAACCCTGCAACGCTACGTGGAGAACCAAAAGGGACGCTGAGTCGTGGAAGACCAGACGACGCGCAAGAGCGACAGGTACAAGCTCAGGCCGACGCCCGAACAAGAGCGCCAGCTTGACTGTACCCTTATGTTCTGTCGCCATGGCTACAACGCCGCTGTTGGCGAGCGGCGGGAAGCGTGGCGCCTGCGCGGCATCTCGGTGAACTACTATCAGCAGAAGGCCGAACTGCCTAGCATCAAAGAGGCGATGCCAGACTATGCCGAGGTCCACAGCCAGGTCTTGCAGGATGTGGTGTTGCGCGTAGACCGCGCGTTCCAAGCGTTCTTCCGCCGCGTGAAATCCGGTGAAACGAAAGCGGGCTATCCCCGCTTCCAAGGGCGTAACCGGTACCACTCCTTCACCTATTCCGCAGTACAAAAACGGCGCGCGATTGGAGAACGGCTTCCTCGTTCTCTCCAAGATCGAGCGTGTAGCCGTGCGCTGGAGCCGTCCACCGGAAGGCACACCCAAGACCGTCACCATTTCGCAGGAGGCGGACGGCTGGTATGTCATCCTCTCCTGCGCGGACGTGCCCGCCCAGCGCTTGCCACCAACCGGCGAAGAGACGAGCATTGATGTCGGCCTGAAGGCGTTCCTCGTCACCGCCGCGGGGGAGGCGGTCGAAAACCCGCGCCACTACCGCAAGACGGAGAAGCGAATGATCAAGGCCCAGCGCAAGGTTTCTCGCCGCAAGAAGGGCGGCAAACGGCGCAAGAAGGCGGTGGCGCTGCTCGCCAAGGCGCACCAGACGGTAAAGCGGCAGCGCGCCGACTTCCACCACAAGACCGCGCTCCACCTGCTGCGCCACTACGACACGATCTACTTCGAAGATCTGCGGGTCGCCAACCTGGTGCGGAATCGTCACCTCGCCAAGTCCATCTCAGACGCGGGCTGGGCGCAGTTCCGTGCCATCCTCGAAGCCAAGGCAGCATGCGCCGGGCGTCGGGTTGTAACGGTTCCTGCCCAGTATACAAGCCAAGACTGTAGCGGATGTGGGGCGCGCGCGCCCAAATCGCTGAGCATACGCACCCATGTCTGTACGTCGTGTGGCCTCGTCCTGGACCGCGACGAGAACGCGGCCAGGAACATCCAATGGGCCGGGCAGGCCCTTCGGGGAGTCGTGGCGTAGGCTGCGGCGTCGAACCGAGAATTCCCCGTGGGAAGTGTCAACGCGGCTCGACCGGCTGGCCGTATTCGTCGAACTCGAGGTATGCCACGTCGCGCACGCGCTCGTCGTCGCGCAAGCGGTCGGCGGTCTCTTCCTCCGTCCCCGGTCGCACAATCGCGAGGAATCCATGCTTGCGCGGGATCAACCGAATGGGCCGCGCCTGGTGTTCTGCGAGCAACGCCTGTGCGTGGCTCACCGTCACGCCGCTGTGGAAGAACACCGCGATGCGCCCTGGCCCCAGCAACGGCGCTTGCTGGCGCGCCGGGCTGCCCTCCATCCGCTCGACGAGCGCCTGTGCGCGCTGCTCCGCCTGGTCGTGCAGGCGTCGGAACGCCGGCGTGACGGCAGCCTGCGTGCGCCGTGAGATCTCCCGGGCAGACCGTGAAAGCCGCCCGAAGGCGTCGCCGAGTCGCGTCGCCGGCGTCTCGTCATACGCGGAGAGCGGATGCACCCCACTATCCCGCGCCTCGTGCTGGTGGCGTAGCGCTCGCTCGACGCCCGGCAGCAGATCGCCCCACCATCGCCTAACCGACTCGGCCACCGGCCGAGCGCCCTCGGCCTCGCGTTGGTCGGGATCCATCGTCATGCGCCGCTGCCGCAACTCCTGGAATCGCTCCATGCGGGGGTTGGCCAACGCGGCGCGCGGCACGCCTGGGGGCGGCGTGTTGGGCGCGACCCGCCCATCAGGAGCCGCGAGTCGCTCTTCGCCGAGCGCGAACGCCGGGTGTATCGGGGGAGCCGCGCGCCCCGGCACGTCGCGTGGCGCGGTCGGGCGTGGTGAGCGCGAAGAAGCCCCCGTTGGGGCGAGTCGCTGGATCGCTTCGTTGGCCTGCTGATTACCCGATCGTTGCTGCAGGAAAGCGCGCGGGGGCAGGTAAATCGTCGGCTGATCGGCGGCGGACCACTCGTCCACCTCATCCGCAACCTCATCCTCCACTTCGGGTACCATTGGAGCGGTCACGATCTGCGCCGGTGTCGGCGCCTTCGGGGCACTCGCAACCGGTGTGCTCTGGCCCACCGCGGCAGCGGTGACGGTGGGTGGCAGGGGCTTGGTCTCCACGGCCTGGCGCGCAATCGCGCTGGCCAGCGTGTGCTTCCGCGTCTCGGCGGGCGTCGACTGCGGCGGCGTGGGCCGGATCACCGCACGCACCATCGTCTCGTCGTCGCCCCCGGCCCGCGCAGACCCCGACGGTGCCGCAGAAGCGGCCCTATTCGTGACCTCCACCGCCTCTCTAGGGTGCGCCGCGTGGTTTGTGTCGTGTGGAGATGATTTAGGCGGACGAGCCATGGCAATCGCTCCTGGCGGTGTGTGGGGAGGCAAAGCAGACGCGGCGGCCTGGGGTGGGGGATACTTGACGCACGTCCGCCGGACTTCGACAGCATACGCTTTCGTCTCAGCGAGCGTCCAGGCGTCGTCATGCCGCACGCAGCCTGCTCCGGAGCGACGTTTCCGCTCGAAAAGTGACGCGACGGCGTGGGAGGAATATCCTACCAAAGGAATCGACCGAGTGCCCCTGCCGTCAGGCATGGGGTGCACGCCGAGTCGCCTGCAAGGCAACAACTCTCCCAGGACCCTTCCGCTTTTCCAGCCACCGGGCGGAATAGGGGCCGTTGGAACCCAATAGCCTACGCAAGACCTTCAAATACCGGTTGAAGCCAACCCCTGCGCAAGAACGGGCATTGGCGGTGGCCTTGTGGCGCTGCCGCGAGATCGACAACGCGGGCCCGGGAGAGCGGAAGGCGACCTGGGAGCAATGTCGCGTCTCGCTCAACTTTGCCATGCAATCGGCACAACTCCCAGGCATCACGGAGGTGTGCCCCGAATGCCGGGACCTCAACGCCCAGGTGTTGCAGGACGTGTTGCATCGGCTGGACAAGGCGTTCCGGGCGTTCTTCCGGCGGGTGGCGGCGGGTGGCGGCGGGTGGCGGCGGGTGAGGCGCCGGGGTATCCGCGTTTCCAGGGGCGCGATCGCTACAAGAGCTTCACCTATCCCCAGGTGGGGGAGCACGGGGGCGCGCGGCTGGACGACGGTTTCCTGGTGCTGTCCAAGATTGGCCGGATCGCGGTGCGCTGGTCGCGCCCACTGGAAGGGACGCTCAAGACGGTCACCGTTTTGCGTGAGGCGGATGGCTGGTACGTAGCTTTCTCCTGTGCCGAGGTGCCGACCGAGCCGCTCCCCCGCACCGGGCGAGAGACGGGCATCGAGGTGGGGCTGTAGGTGTTCCTGGTGACGGCGGAGGGCGAGGTGGTGGAGAATCCGCGCCACTTCCGGCGGGCCGAGAAGAAGCTGGCGAAGGCGCAGCGGCGGGTCTCGCGGCGGAAGAAGGGGAGCAACCGGTGCAAGAAGGCGGTGCAATTGCTGGCCAAAGCGCATCAGACCGTGAAGCGCCAGCGCGCCGACCACCACCACAAGTCGGCGCTCCGGTTGGTCCGCCGGTACGACACCGTCTATCACGAGGCCATCCAGCCCGCCAACCTCAGTCGGCGCCCCGCCCCGATACCGGATGGGAGCGGCGGGTATGTGCCGAACAGGGC
The DNA here is from genome assembly GCA_963841205.1 of uncultured Chloroflexia bacterium. Lineage (GTDB taxonomy): Bacteria > Chloroflexota > Ktedonobacteria > Ktedonobacterales > JADMIN01 > CAWAWP01. The sequence continues at coordinate 12,712 of CAWJCH010000016.1, forward strand.
CGCGCGCAAGGCCGGACTCAACAAAAGTATTCGAGACGCCGGATGGGGCGGCTTCCTCTCCATCCTCGCCTGCAAGGCAGTATGCGCCGGGAAGCGAGTGGAAGCGGTACCTCCTGCGTTCACCAGCCAGGAGTGCAGCGGCTGTGGGGCACGCGTGCAGAAAAGCCTGAGCGTGCGCACCCATGTGTGCCCGCACTGCAGGACCGCGATGAGAACGCGGCCAAGAACATCCAACGGGCCGGGCGGGCCCGTCAGGGAGCGGCGGCGTTGGCCGCCGTGGTGAACTGAGCATCCCCCGGCTTCAGCCGCGGGGAGGGTCAAGACTGCGAGCGCTCGGTTGCCGCGGCGCGCGCCGGGGCCGACAAGTAGGAGCTGAGGAGCTGCGCCGCTCGTCGTTGCACTTCCGGCACCAGGGCGTAGAACGTCATGCGGTCGCGATCGTAGAGCGTGACCAACTGCGCCGCGCGCAGCTTAACCATGTGGTGTTTCGTCGTCGCCTTGGTCAAGTCCAGGTGCTCGGCCAGTTCCGTCAAGTACATTTCGCGCTCCGAGAGCAGGCGCAGAATCCTCAAGCGCGTGGGGTCGCCAAGCGCCATGAAGAAGCCCAGTAACTCATCGTTCGGGTCCAGCGGGTCGGCGGGCTCATCCGCGGCGTGCATGAGTGTCGGCTGCACCGGTAGGCAGAACGTGAGCGTGCCGCGCCGAAAGTGGTAGAACACCGCCGGACCGCTGAAATAGCTCGGCGCGAAGATGATGCGACGCAAGCCGACATGCCGCTGCCATTCGACGTTATGCATCGCCACGCGGATGAACTCATCGAGCGGCAACTGCGCGCGCTGCCGCTCCAGTTCGCGCACCTGGCGCGCAAGCGCCGTCACCACGCGCGAACCTTCGGGCGCGAATACGGTGGCCTCCCACACGCGCAGCCCACGCGCAAGCTCCGCGCGCGCCGCATCGGGATCGGCCAGCATCGCGGAGACGTTCGGCCGCACCTCCAGACCGAAGCGGCGCAGCAATTGGCTCGACGCGCTCTCCGCCCCCTGGCCCTCGGCGGCGCCTTGCCGCGCCTCGGCGACTGCAGCGCGCAGCAGCGGAGGCCAGTCGGCCCCGAGATCGTCCTGATCGAGCAGTGCCTCCATCAGCTCCACGCTGTCGGTCTGCTCTAACCACGCGAGGAAGGTAGGAACGTCGCGCGGCGCGGGACTCTCTGCCACCAGCGAGATAAGCGTCGCGTGCAGCCCGCCCAAGGTCAGCGAGCCGAAATAGCGGCAGAGCGCGCGGAACGCTTCGGGGTCGGCCTCCTTGCAGCGCTCGCGTGCCTTCGCGCACCACTCGGAGCCGATATCGTAATCGGAGTAATCGCGGTCCGGCGACGCCAGGGCGACGTGTAGCGTCAGCAAGAAATCGTACGTCTCGCAGGCGACTACCTCGATCTCTGGCGACCGCGACCGGCGTAGGTCTACGACGCGCGGCTGGCGCGGGTCGGTGCGTGGATCCATCGTGTTCCCTCCCATCCACTCCGCATGCCCGGCCTCGCAGACCCTTACCGTACAGTCGTAGCGTATGTTCGCACATTGCACAGCGCGCGGCTAGCCCTCCGCAGTACCTTCCGGCGCGGGCGGCAACCCCTCCTGCGCCAGTTGCAACATCACCGCGCAGGTGATCAAACCAATATGAGTGTATGCCTGTGGATAATTGCCGAGCAGCGCCCCCGACTTCGCGTCCACCTCCTCCGCGAAAAGGCCAAGCGGCCCGGAGAATGTCAAGAGTTGCTCAAATCGCTCACGCGCCTCATCAACGGCACCTTCACGGCACAGCGCCTCCACCAACCAGAAGGCGCAAGCCAAGAACGTCCCCTCGCGGCCCTGTAGGCCGTCGCCATCCTGGTGCTCGAGGGGAGCGCCTCCTGCGTCGACCGACCGATACCGATAGAGCAATGCGCCTGGCGCGGCGAGCGCGCGCTTGGTCGCCTCCACGGTGCCGCGCGCCTCGGTGGCGTCCGGCGGCATGAATCCAGCCAGCGGCAGTCGAAGGTTCGCCGCATCGAGCGCGCGCGCGACATCGGGGCCATAGGCCTGCAGAAAGCTGCCCAGGTCGCGATCATACCCGTTTTCATGGACGTCGCGGCGGATGTCATCGGCCGCCGCACGCCACCGGCTCGCCCGCTCGCTCGCCCCATGGCCATCTGCCAAGACGCAGGCACGATCGAGCGCGACCCAGCACATCGCCCGCGAATAGACGAAGGCCCTCGGCTTCCCCCGCACCTCCCAAATGCCCTGATCGAGAGTGCGCCAGTGCTCCACCACGTACTCGGCGATGAGCGACACCAGCCGACTGAGGTCGCGGTCGCGACCAGCCAGGTGCCGATTCTCGCTGCGATAGCCCGCGTGCGTCACGTATGCGTAGGCCGCGTTGAGTAGCTCACCGTACACATCCAGTTGCCGCTGATCCGCCGCCCCGTTACCGATGCGCACGGGCCGCGATCCACCGTAGCCTTCGAGGTGCGCCAACTCGGATTCGCTTAGCTGCTCGCCGAACTCCCCTCGAATGCCGTACATGATGCGCAACTGATCGCCACTCTTGATGTTCAGATCATGCAGGAAGTGCACGTAGTCGCGGGCCTCGTCATAATAGCCAAGGCGTCCCAGCGCGTCGAGCGTAAACGCCGAGTCGCGGAGCCAGGTATAGCGATAGTCCCAATTGCGCTCGCCGCCGATCCATTCAGGCAGGGAAGTCGTCGGCGCCGCCACGATGGCGCCCGTCGGCTCGAAGGTGCACAGCTTCAGCGCCAACGCCGAGCGCCGCACCGCGTCCTGATACGGGCCGCCATAGACGCTCTTCGCCGACCATTCCTGCCAGTACGAGCGCGTCTCATCCAGATCGGCGGCAAACGAGTGCGTGGCGAGCCGATCCCTGAGGTCGCGGGCCTCTTGGAGGCTGCGCGCATAGTTCAGAGCGGCGATCAGGCCCTGGCCCGCGACGAGCGGCGCCCGCAACCGCAGCAGCTTCGCGTCGCCTTCAAAGTCGATCTCCCCACCAGTGCCCACCGGGGCGTCGTCGCAGCGCACCACGAGCGCCACGTACCGCTCGCCGTCGGTGAGGATGGCGCTCGCCATTCCGGATCGCCTCGACGATTCGATGACATTTGGAGCCCGGCGCGCATAGTCAAAGGTGACCTTCAGCGTCAGCGCGACGCTGACCCCGCCTTCGAGGCACGTCGCAATCCTGTTCACGCGGTGGGCCGCGGCCACATCATTGCCGAGCTCGCGTTCTAGGCCCGCGGCTAGCCCGGTCGGCGATCGCGAGAAGCGCGCGCCGATGCGCTGGAGCAAATTGGCGCTCGGTCGCCGCTGCCGAATTGGCATGAAGTCGAGCAGCCGCAGCCGTCCGCTCTCGGTATCGAACGTCGTCTCCAGGATATTCGTCCCCGGCGCGTAGACCATGCTTGCGTGCGCGTCTCCCTCGGGAGCGAGACGAAAGTAGCCGCCGCGATCCGCATCCAGCAGGCGACAAAAGATTGCGGGACTGTCGAAGTGGGGCATGCAGAGCCAATCAATCGAGCCGTTCGGCGCCACCAGCGCCGCGGTGCGGCAGTCGCCGATCGCGCCGTAGTCGCCGATCGGCAGGTAACGCGGCGCCTCGCCGCTGGAACTCGACAACGAGCTGCCCGCCGTATCCCGCATGGCTCACCTCCTGACACTCCGCAGGGGCTAAAGCCCTACGGGTTCTCGGTTCATCCCCGCGGGTATCCCTGCGAGTCCCCGAAGTCTCTGTCCGAGCCATATGATGTTCCTGGCCGCGTTCTCGTCGCGGTCCAGTACGAGTCCGCAGGACGTGCAGACATGCGTGCGCGTGGAAAGACTCTTCTGAATGCGCTCCCCACAGCCTGAACAATCCTGCGACGTATACGCCGGGTGGACCGCTTCCACTCGCTTGCCAGTCCATGCTGCCTTGCAGGCGAGGATGGACAGGAATTGGCCCCATCCGGCGTCGTGGATGCTTCTGTTGAGGCCCGCCTTGCGGCTGGACCCGTTATGGAGATAGCCGCCGTTCCCATCCGGTATCGGGGCGGGGCGGCGGGCGAGGTTGGCAAGCTTAATGGCCTCGTGATAGATCACGTCGTACTGGCGCACCAAGGCGAGCGCCGTCTTATGGTGGAAGTCTCGCCGCCTACGGACATGCTGATGTTTCTTGGCGCACAGATTCACCGCTTTCTTGCGGCGGTTGCTCCCCTTCGTGCGGCGGGACACCCGCTCCTGCGCCTTCTTCAGCTCGCGCTCGGCCTGCCAATGGTGGCGCGGGTTCTCACCGATGTCGCCCTCCGCCGTGATGAGGAACACCTTGAGGCCCAGATCAATTCCCGTCTCTTTGCCCGTGAGGGGCAACGGCACTACCAGCACGTCGGCGCAGGAGAACGACACATGCCAGCCGTCTGCCTCTTTGGAGAGGTTACGGTCTTCATGGTGCCCTGGATTGGACGACTCCAATGCACGGCGATGCGCCCAATCCTGGACAGGACGAGAGAGCCGTCATCCAGCCGTGCCCCGTTGCCATACTCCTTGAACGTGAAGGAATGATAGCGACTCCGTCCCTTGAAGCGGGGGAAACCCGCCTTCTCCCCCTCCTGCACGCGGCGAAAGAACGCCTGATACGTCTTGTCCAGCCGGGCCAACACGTCCTGCAGCACGTGGCTGTGGAGGGCGGCATACTCGGGGATCTCGGCGCGGATCGCCTTCAGCTCCGCTTCCTGTTGAGAGCGCGTGACCGAGACGTGGCAGCGTCGCCAGGCCGTGCTGCGCTGTTCGAGGGCGGTGTTGTAGAGCGTGCGGCAGCGCCAGAGCACTGCATCCAGCGCCCGCTCCTGGGCGGGCGTGGGGCGCAATTTCTCCTGATAGGTCTTGCGCAGGTTCGTCTCGTGCATGTGTCCCTATTCCAACCGGGCAGCGCGAAAGCGGTAAGCGGCCAGGATCTCAAGCGAACGCCCAGGACGCCTCACCGCTTGGGTTGAAACCCAGCGGCTTGTGGCGGCCTTGAGCTCACCTCGTCAAATCTCGAACAACTCCAACGTGAGCGTGAGGACGCTCGGCCCTCACAGGGGTGTCCCTGCTATACAATATCTAGCGCGCATCACGTCCAAAAAGCAGCACCACGCTTTTAGAAGCAACCTCGCCACGCAGATCCCTGCGATTGCTCGCGCACGTCGCCACGGCGTAGCATGTACCCGCACACTGCTCTCCCTTCGCCGTCGTGCCCTACCGCAACGAACGCACAACGCACCATGAAGACCATCGAGCGCTACGTCCTCTGGCCCGCGCACGATGCCGGGGGCACGCTCCCGCCGGTGGACGTCGTCGCCGCCATCGTGCCGTGGCGGCTGCTACCCGGCGTCCAGGAGGCGCAGCCGGCGGGCGAGGTGTGCATCTTCGTGCCGCCGCAGTGGCTCGGAGATTGGGATTCCGGCTGCAAGCTCGCGCCTGCCTACCAACACCTTTGGCGCGTGCCGTCCGACATGCTCCGCGCGCTGCCCGATCGCCCGCCCCACACTTCATATCGACCCGACGAGCTGCCACCCTCGGCCTGCGGACCCAGCCCGCTGCAACGTCGCTACCGTCGCGCGTCGCGTAGCCTCCGCGGAAAGCAATCGCCATCGTCGAGCAGGAGCGACGACTAGGCCACAGGTCCCGCCGTGTCGCACGCCTGACCCATACTCGCTATAGTAGGGCAACACGCCCCACATGAAGGTGTGTATCCGCCGGAGGATCGGGAAGCGTGTGCCGACGCGCCACGACGCCGAGCACGTCCGCTCCGATGCTCGAGACTGACGCCACGCCTGAGATTCTCGGCGTCCTGCGTGTGGTGCCTGCGGCGCCCCCGCCACGCCGTGCACCCTCGCCCGCACCCCTGGCACTGCTCAGCGGCCACGTGTATCCCGTCTCCGACGCGGCCGTTTCGCTGGGCCGCGATCTGCACAACAATGCCGTCTTGTTAGACCCCGCCGTCTCGCGTTACCAGGCACTCCTCGAGCGCGGAGCCGCCGAGTGGACCATCGCCAACCTCTCCGCACAGCAGCCCATCGGCATAGACTCTCTGCCGCTCGCGCCAGGGCAGGCTGCCGCGCTCGCCCCCGGCGCAACGCTCCAGCTCGGTGCAACCTACCTCGAATGGCTGACGCCGCGCGCACCGAGCCAGCTTGATGACAGGCCGGGCGACAGAGCGAGCGAGGCTCCAGCGCGCCAGGCTGCAGCACCGCACATGCTCACACCCGGCGTTACCTTGCAGTTCGCCGTACGCGCACGGATTGGTCGCCGTGCCTGGTGGGGGCTGGCCCTCGCCGGACTTATGCTGCTGCTTATTGGCGGCGACCTCACCTTCGTCACCGTGCTCTTGATCGGCCAGCAAGCGCTCGGTGCCTCTGGTTGGGGGCGCATCGCCGCCGCCGTCGCGCTTCCGCTCGTCCCCACAATCGCCGTCGCGCTACTCGTCATGCTGATCGATCGCTACGAGCGCGAACCGTTCTCGCTGCTCCTCCTGGCGTTCTTATGGGGTGCTCTGATCGCCATACCTAGTGCCCTCTTCGCTGAGCGCGCCGTCGCGGCCGCGCTCTCCGCGCCAGGCGCAGGCAACACCTTGATGCAGTCGATCACCGCCGGCCTCCTTGAGGAAGGTGTCAAGGGCGCGGGGCTGATCCTACTGCTGCTAGTCTTCCGCGATCAGTTCGACAACGTCACCGACGGCATCATCTACGGTCTCGTCATAGGCGCGGGTTTCGCCCTCGTCGAGAACTACGCCTATCTCGCACTCGGCCCCACCAGTGCCTTCCCCGGCCTGATCCTCGACCGCATCCTCCTGAGCTGGCTCGGCCACTCCACCTTCAGTGCACTCTTCGGCGCGGGCCTCGGCTTTTGGCGCGAGAGGCACGCACGGCGAGGCGTCTGGCCCACCGCGTTGATTGGTTTCGGCGTCGCTGCGATACTGCACGCCTGTTTCAACGCCATCCTCCTCGCCGGCAGCAGCGCCGCGACATCCACCGCGCAGTCGCCGCTCTCCACGCTGCCCATCCTCCTCGGCGCATACCTGCCGCTCTTCGCCGCGCAGGCGGTGCTCTTCCGCGTGCTGGTCGCCGCCCTAGCGCGCGAGGCCGAGATCGTGCGCACCTACCTTGCCGGCGAGGTGCTCTCCGGCAAGGTGACGCCCGAGGAGTATGTGATAGTGCAGGATGCCACGATCCGCCTCGAGGTCGAGCGTCACCTGCTCGTGGGCACGGGGCTGCGCGCATATCGTCTCGGTCACGCGCTGCACCAGACCATCATCGGCCTCGCCATCCGCAACTGGCACGTCGCGGCTGGCGATCCCCGCAAGCCCGGCGCGCGCCAGCCGGAGGACGCCTACCGCGAGCGCATCGCCGCATTCCGCAGTTCGCTGCTCCTCTGTCTGCGAACGATCCGCTAGGAAATGCGCCACCCACGCCTCAATGTAGTGCAACTTGCACAATCATCGTCCGCGTGACTTGTCTACATTTGCCCTCGCGATGTCTGCTGAACTCGGTTACGCTCATTGTTGAGTGTTGTATTGTGCAGTGTGCCCTGAATGCGCACTGCGCAACACCCTGTTCTGTAAGTGCCGGGGAGCATTTCATGACGGCAAGGCCCGCGGACGTGCTGCGGATGGTCCAAGAGAAGGGCATCCGCATGGTGGACTTCAAGTTCACCGATGTACCGGGGACGTGGCAGCACTTCAGCGTGCCCGCCCGCGTCCTCGACGAGACCCTCTTCGCCGAAGGTATCGGCTTCGACGGTTCCAGCATTCGGGGTTTCCAGGACATCAACGAGAGCGACATGCTGCTCGTGCCCGACCCCGGCACCGCGGTCCTCGACCCCTTCACCGCCGAACCAACCCTCAGCCTGATCTGCGACGTCACGCAGCCCGGCGCGCGCCGCGAGGCTTACTCCCGCGATCCGCGCTACATCGCCCGCAAGGCCGAAGCGTATCTCGCCGGCTCGGGCATCGCCGACACCGCCTACTTCGGTCCCGAGGCCGAGTTCTTCGTCTTCGACGACGTCAAATACCGCTCGTCGCAGAACGAGCAATGGGCCGTGGTGGACAGCGAAGAGGCCCACTGGAACTCCGGTAGGAACGGCAGCGCCAACCTCGGCCACCGCATGCGCCCGAAGGAAGGCTACTTCCCGGTCGCGCCGAACGATACGCTGCAAGACCTGCGCACCGCGATGGTGCTGACGATGGAGGAGTGCGGCATCCCCATCGAGGCGCAGCATCACGAGGTGGCCGCCGGCGGGCAGTGCGAGATCGACATGCGCTTCGACTCGCTGCTGCGCATGGCCGACCGCGTGATGCTCTACAAATACATCGTCAAGAACACGGCACGCCGCGCGGGCAAGACCGCCACCTTCATGCCCAAGCCGATCTTCGGCGACAACGGCTCCGGCATGCACGTCCACATGAGCCTGTGGAAGGGCGAGAAGCCACTCTTCGCCGACAGCGAAGGCTATGCCGGCGTCTCCGAGCTGGCGCGACTCTTCATCGGCGGCCTGCTGACCCACGCGCCCGCCGTGCTGGCGCTCGCCGCCTCCACCACCAACAGTTACCGCCGACTAGTGCCGGGCTACGAGGCGCCGGTGAACCTGGTGTACTCGCAGCGCAACCGCTCCGCCGCCGTGCGCATCCCGATGTACTCGGATAATCCGAAGGCAAAGCGCGTCGAGTTCCGCCCGCCGGACCCCACCTGCAACCCGTATCTGACCTTCTCGGCCCTGCTGATGGCCGGCCTCGACGGCATCAAAAACGGCATCCTCCCGGAGAAGCACGGCTTCGGCCCGATCGACCGCAACATCTACGAGATGTGCCCCGAAGAGAAGCTCGCGATCAAGTCGGTCCCCGGCTCGCTCGACGAGGCACTCTCCGCGCTGGAGGCCGACCATGAATTCCTCGTGGCGGGCGACGTCTTCACCACCGACCTGATCGAGAAGTTCGTCGAGATGAAGCGCGAGCAGTCCGCAGAGGTCCGCCTGCGCCCGTCGCCGTTGGAGTACGCGCTCTACTACGACGCATAGACATTTCGCACAATGTGGCGTTCGCGAGGGGTGAGTCTGCTCATGCGCGGCTCACCTCTTGCCACGTTTCCGCCCAGCCAGCGAGAGCCCACGTGTCGAGGGTGGGTGCTACAATCCCTCGCATGGACACGAAGCACGCCGAACGCATCTTCCTCATTGGCCCCACCGGCAGCGGCAAGACCACCGTTGGCCGCGCCGTCGCCGCCTTGCTCGGCTGGCACTTCGCCGACACCGACGATATCGTGGTGGCCGCCGCCGGCAAGAGCATCTCCGCCATCTTCGCCGAGGACGGCGAGCCCCATTTTCGCGAGCTTGAAAGCGATGCGCTAGCCAAGGCCGCAACATACGAACGCGCCGTCATCGCTACCGGCGCCGGTATCGTCGAGCGGCCTGAGAACGGCGAGCTGATGCGACGCGCCGGCTGGGTCGTCCAATTGGGCTGCACCTCTGAGACGGCGCTGGGGCGTCTGCGGGCGGACGCGGCGCTCCACAACAACACGGTCGGCGAGGTGCGACCTATGCTCGACGTTGGCGAGCCGTTGCCGCGCATGGAAGAGGTCGCGTTGAGAAGGCGCGCAGCGTACCAGCTGAATGATGACGACGTGCGGACGGATGAGGTGGCGCCGGATGAGGTGGCGCGCCGCGTGCTCGCTGGTCTCGTAGGGCGCGGCCAAGTGCCGCCCGACTGTGCTCAACCAGCGACGCGCGCCGTGGCCGCCGGACCCGCCACCTACGACGCAGCAGTGGTCTGGGGCGGCATCGCGACCCTCGGTGAGCGGCTTCGCGCACTGAACGCCCGCCAACGCATGTATGTGGTCGCCGACACAAACGTGTTCGCACTCTACCAGCGCCCGCTGCACGAGATGTTCAAGGCGGCTGGCATTGGCGAGATCGTCTTCACGGTCCCTTCCGGCGAACAGAGCAAGTCCACCGAGCAACTGAACGCCATCTACGATTGGCTGGCCGAGCACCGCGCCGAGCGGCGTGACCTGCTCGTCGCTATCGGCGGGGGCGTCGTCGGCGATCTGGCGGGCTACGCGGCGGCAACCTATCTGCGCGGCATGCCGCTCGTGCATGTGCCGACCACGCTGCTGGCCCAGGTCGATTCCTCGCTCGGCGGCAAGACGGGCATCAACCACCCGCGCGGCAAGAACCTGATCGGGGCCTTTTACCCTCCTCGGCTCGTAATCGCCGATCCCGCTCTGTTGCTGACGCTGCCCACGCGCCAGCGCATCGAGGGCTGGGCCGAGGTCGTCAAGCACGGCGTCGCCCTCGATGCAGACTACTTCGGACGGCTCGAGCGCGACGTGGACGCGCTGCTCGCCATGCGGCCCGCGACGCTCACCGAGGCGGTCGCCGGCTCCGTGGCCATTAAGTCGTCCGTGGTCGAGGGCGACGAGCGCGAAACCGATGGTGGGCGGCGCCACCTGCTGAACTATGGCCACACCATCGGCCACGCCATCGAATCCGTCGCCGGCTATGGCGCCTGGCTGCACGGCGAGGCGGTCGCCGTCGGCATGTGCGCCGCCGCGCGGCTCGGCCTGCGCCTGGGCGTCACGCCCGCCGAGGTCGTTGCCCGCCAAGAAGCGCTGCTGACTCGCTTCGGCCTCCCTACCCGCGCAAACGGCCTCTCTGCCGATGCCCTGCTGCAAGCGGCCCTCTGGGACAAGAAGGTCAGCGGCGGCAAGGTGCGCTGGGTGCTGCCCACGCGCCTCGGCGACTCCACGCTGGTGAGCGACGTCCATGAGGCCGAGGTGCGCACCACCTTACGCGAGATCGGCGCCGTCGCGTAGTCTCAAACAGCGATGGACACCATACTTGTAGCGAGAGACGTGCCTGCCCACCGTTCTCACCATCTCAACGGAATCGGCGGTGACAACTCCCCACGGCGAAAGCCGGGGGCTTCTAGGCCGAAGCCAGAGAGTGTTGCCCCACTCTCAAAATGTTTAGACTCGCGTTGAGATCGCGGTCTAGCACCACCCTACAGCAGGGGCAGGTGTAGGTGCGATCGGAGAGGGAGAGCGGTTGCCGATGTCCACACTGCGAGCAATCCTGACTCGTGTACGCGGGGTTCACAGCCACATACCTCCGACCGGCCCATGCTGCCTTGTAGGAGAGGAGGTCCGCGAACTGACTCCACGCCGCGTCATGAATGCTCTTGGCGAGACAATGGGTATGCGTCATCCGGTTGACCGCAAGGTCTTCCACGGCAATCAGGTCAAACTGGTTCACAATACGGCGGCTGTGCTGATGGGAAAAGTCGCCACGGCGCCACGTGGTGCGCTCGTAGACACGTGCCACCACGTGGCGCCGCTCAGCACGTTCGGGTGTACCCTTCTCGGCTTTGCTCAGTCGGCGCTGTGCCTTGGCAAGCGCCTGTTCCTCCTGGCGGAAGAAGCGCGGGTTAGCGACCTCCTGCCCGGTGCTGAGGGTGGCAAACGGCTTCGGCCCTACGTCGATCCCCACCTGCTGCCCCATTGGAGGCAGTGGCGACGGCTCAGCGCACTCACAGGAGAACGCCAACTACCACTTACCGGTACTACTGCGCCGAAAGGTAGCCGTCTTGGGGGTGCCTTCCACCGGGCGATGCAAGATGATCTTCACCTGCCCGACGTTCATGACACGCAGCCGCCGAGCATCCATGTCCAGTTTGCAGCCGACAGGCACCTGCGGGAAGGTGATACTATCGTAGCGCCATTTGCCACGGAAGCGTGGGTAGCCAGGCTCTTTGTCGCCTTCGCGAACACGGCGGAAGAAGGCTTGAAACGCCAAATCAATGCGCACGGCGACGTTCTGCAAGACCTGCGACTGCACCCCCGCCAGCGTTGGCCGCTCGGCTTTCAGCGGGGGCAGCGTAGCGTGCTGGTCATAGAGTCGTACTGACTCCTGGTTTTGTTCCCAGGCAGCACGACGCTCGGACAGCAGATGGTTGTACAGCCAGCGGCACTCCTCAAGAAGCTGCTGCTCAAGGAGGCGTTGCTGCTGCTTGTTCGGATACCGGCGGTACTTGCATGTCTTACGCAGTAATGAGTTATCCACTTGACCACTCCCCATAGCTAAAGCTAGGGGATTCCTGGGCCGAGCACTGCCGTCCAGATGCCCTGGGGCGGTCTGACACGCTCGTTGGGACCATGGTTCTCGGCCCGCTCCACGGGCGTAAATTCCCGCGGCCCTGCGGTCCCCAAAACTGTATACACGTGAAAGCCAGCGGCGCTTCAGCCTGCAGCGAGAAGCGGGGGTATCCGCGCCGAAGCTATCGCGATGAGCGACGCCACACAACCCATCCGACTGCGCATCCTTGCCGTCCACGGCCCCAACCTCAACATGCTAGGTGCTCGCGAACCGGCCATCTACGGCACGACGACCCTCGCCGAGATCAACCAGCGATTGGCCGCGCGAGCCACCGAGCTGGGCTGCGAGGTCACGCCTTTCCAATCGAACTCCGAGGGTACCCTGATCGACTTCCTCCAGGCCGAAGCGCCCAACGCCGCGGGCATCATCATCAACGCGGGTGGCCTCACCCATACCAGCGTCTCCCTTCGCGACGCCCTCGCCGGCACGGGCAAACCCGCCGTCGAGGTCCATCTCTCCAACATCTACGCCCGCGAGCCCTTCCGCCACACCTCGCAGCTCGCGCCGGTCTGCCGCGGCCAGATCTGCGGCCTCGGCTGGCGCGGCTACCTCTTCGCCCTCGAAGCCCTGGTTGCTCTGCTTCAGGACGAGCGTGGCACTCGTTGGACCGCCAAGCCGCTGACCGATCCAACAGCTGATCGAACCGCACCGAAGAGAGGAAGATCCCTGTGACCGTCACCGATCACCCCAACGCCGTCGACCGCATCCTCGCGCACGAGCGCCGCGTCCAGCGAGTGACAAACGCGCTGCGTGCGCAGAACCTCGACGCGCTGCTTGTCACGAACCCAGAGAATCGCCGCTATCTGAGCGGCTTCACCGGGCACGACTCCGGCGCGGACTCCGCGGGCGCCCTACTCGTCGCCGGCAACACCGTCACGCTGATTACGGATGGCCGCTACACCGAGCAGGCCGAACACGAGTCCCCCGGCGCGACCATCGTCCGCCGCGACGGCGACTTCGCACCCCTCGTCGCTAGGCTGCTGCGCGACTCCGGCGCCGCTCGCGTCGGCTTCGAGGCCGCGCACCTCACCGTAGCCCTCCGCGACGATCTCGCCGCCGCGCTCGCCGATCAGCCGGGAGACGGCCAAGCCCCCGACCTCGTGCCGACGCGTAGGCTCGTTGAGCCGCTGCGCGCCGTGAAGGACGCCGACGAGATCGCCGCCATCGAGCGCGCCGTCGCCATCACCGACGAAACCTTCACCCACCTCTGCGGCTACCTCCAACCCGGCATGACCGAGCGCGAAGTCGCCCGCGAGATCGACCGCTACATGCGCGAGCGCGGCGCCGAAGGCATGGCCTTCGATCCGCACGTCGCCAGCGGACCCAACGGCGCCCTGCCGCACGCCACCCCGACCGACCGCGTGCTCACCCTCGGCGAGCCGATCATCATCGACATGGGCGCCCGCTTCGCCGGCTACTGTGCCGATATGACACGTACCGTCTGTCTCGGCGAGCCAGGCGATCAGGCGCACCACATCTACGACATCGTCTTGCACGCGCTCGAAATCAGCGAGGCCGGCATCACCCCGTCATGCAGTGGCAAACAGGCCGACGCGCTCGCCCGCGACGCGCTCACCGCCGCCGGCTATGGCGACAAGTTCCTCCACAGCCTGGGGCACGGCCTCGGCCTCGAGATCCACGAAGATCCGCGCCTGCGCAAACTCGCCGAGGATCAGACGCTCGAGCCTGGCATGGCGATCACCATCGAGCCGGGCGTCTACATCCCAGGGTGGGGTGGCGTGCGCATCGAAGACACCGCCATCCTCACCGAGGACGGCATCCACATCCTCACCACTTCGCACAAACGCTTCAGCCTTCCCCGCTAAGCGGCTTAATATCTCCGCTCGCGCGCTTCAAATGCCTGTAGTGCGCCGCATTTCCGCTGTGGTGATAGAATGGACGTTGGCCCTCCGGCCTCCGCCGGCTGCGCCTATCGTGCTATGCGCGCCAGTCGTTGCTCGGCGTGCACTCAGGCAGACCACCCACCCCCGCATACGAGGCGCGACCGCGGCGCTTTTCAACGTCAGCCGCCGCACGTCGTCGCGCCCATGCGACCGTACTGGAGGACACATGATCTCGACCGGCGATCTCAAAAAAGGCATTTCGGTGGAGTTAGACGGCGCGCTCTGCACCATCATGGATTGGCAGCACATCAAGATGGGCCGCGGCGGTGCCATCGTGCGCATCAAGTTCAAGAATCTGCGCACCGGCTCCATCTTCGAGCGAACCTTCGACGCGGGCGATCGCTTCCCACGCGCCTATCTCGAGCACCACACCGTGCAATACTCTTACAACGACGGCGACAACTACTATTTTATGGATCAAGACTCCTACGAGATGGTGCAGCTCACTGAGGAGCAGCTCGGCGACGCGAAGCAATATCTGCTGGATGGCATGAAGCTCGAGATCCTGTACTATAAGGATGAGCCGCTCAGCGTCGATCTGCCGACTACCGTCGATCTCGTCGTCACCTACACCGAACCCGGCTTCAAGGGCGACACGGCCACCGGAGGCACGAAGCCCGCCACCCTCGAGACCGGCCTCGTCGTACAGGTGCCGCTCTTCGTCACCACGGGCGAAAAGATCCGCGTCAAGACCGACACCGGCACGTACGTCGAGCGCGTCAGCTAACGATCCTGAGCGAATGGCCTGTGCGACTTCAGCAGGAGGACGACGATGGCACGCGAGCGGGCTGGGCAAAATGGCGCTTCGTCGCAGGCGGAGGCCAATCTGAGTGTCGCGGTGGTGCATCAGCTCATCAAGCTCATGTCCTCCGGCGACATCGAAGAGATCACCGTCGAGGAAGGCGAGGGCATCAAGCTCACGCTGCGCAAACCTGCCCCCGTCGTCATCCCCGTCTCCGACGATGAGTATGACGGGTACTTCGCCGGCGAGGTGCCCCTGCCCGCCGATGCCCAAGAGCCGCAACGCCGCGAAGTGCGCTCCCCGCTCGTCGGTGTCTTCCGCACGAGCATGAAGCCCGGTTCGAAGCCGCTCGTCTCCGTCGGCAGCCCCGTGCGCGAAGGGCAGATCGTAGCCGCCGTCGAGGCGCTCGCCGTCTACAACGAGGTCGAGGCCGCGCAGGCCGGCACCATCCGCGAGATCCTCGTCGAGGAAGGCCAGGCTGTCGAGTACGGACAGCCGCTCTTCGTGCTTGAATAGTCCATCCGAGTAACCCGCACAGCCCACCCAACTTTCACCGGACTTCTGGTACAGATGTTTCACTGGCGGCCTCCGTGTCGTACGATGTGACACGAGGCCGCTTTCGCGTTTCCGCCGATCTGTGATCTCGGCGCACCATGCACCTGCACATCACACAGAATGTGGTGCTGCGCCCACCGGGAGTCCACGGGACGAGTTTCAGCACATCTCATCGGAGTCAATTGCCCATGCGAGTCGTCGACGTCAGTGGAGATCACGCGCTACGTCAAAGACCTCTTGGAGGAGGACTACAACCTCCAGGATGTCTGGGTTCGTGGCGAGGTGAGCAACTACACGCAGCCCGCCTCAGGCCACCGCTACTTCTCGCTGAAAGACGAGTTCGCCGCGCTGCGCTGTGTGCTGTTCCGCGGCACGGCGAGCGGCGTCCCCCCGATGCGCAATGGCACGGCCGTCCTCGCGCACGGCCGCATGAGCCTCTACGAACAGCGCGGCGACTACCAGTTCTACGTGGACGCCATCGAAGAGGCGGGCATTGGCGAGCTGCACCTGCGCTTCGAGGAGTTGAAGGCTCGACTGCAAGCCGAGGGACTCTTCGCGGAGGAGCGCAAGCGCCCGCTACCGCCGCTGCCCGCCACCATCGGCATCGTCACTTCGCCCACCGCCGCCGCCCTGCGCGACATCGTCCGCACGCTGCGGCTGCGCTGCCCGCTCGTCCGCGTGACCCTCGCGCCCGCCCTCGTCCAGGGTGAGGCCGCCGCCCAGCAGATCGCCGATGCACTCGACGCGCTCAATGCGCAAGGCGATGCGGACGTCATTGTGCTTGCGCGCGGTGGAGGCTCAATCGAGGAGCTGTGGGCTTTCAACGAAGAGCCGGTCGCCCGCGCCATCGCCCGCTCGCGCATCCCCGTCGTCAGCGGCGTCGGCCACGAGACCGACTTCACAATCGCCGATTTCGTCGCCGACTACCGCGCCTCCACCCCCACCGCAGCCGCAGCTGCCGTCGTCCCCGACGCCTCGGACTGGCACGAGGCGCTGCAGGTGACCCGCGAGCGCCTGGCGTACCTCATCGCCGCGCGTGTCGAGGCAGGGCGTGTGCAGATCGCCGTCGTCCAGCACCAACTCGACCGCGCGAGCCCACGCCAGCGCATCGCCGAGGCGCGCCAACGCATAGACGACGCGTTACAACGTGTACGCGTCCTCAGCGATCACCGCTTCGAGCTCCAGCGCGAACAGCTGCGCGGCGCGGCCCTGCGCCTCCACGCGCTCAGCCCCTTGCTCACCATCGGGCGCGGCTTCGCAGTCGTACGCCGAGCCGAGGACGGCGCCACTGTCACCAACATTGCGCAGGTCACGCCTGGCGACGGACTCACGATTCAGGTCACCGACGGCGCCTTCGCGGCAATCGCTGGCCCGCCCCTACCCACCGCTGCACATCCCCCACCGCGCGGTCGTAGGTCCGCAGCGTCGCCCTTCGGCCATCCCACAGCCGATGTCGCCGAGCCCGCACCACCTGAACGACCCCACAGAGCCGATGCGCAGCCGCTGGCGCGTCAGGAGGACCACATATGACCGCCGAGCGACGCAGACGCAGCGCATCGCATAGCAACGGCACCTCGCCCGATGGCGCCCACCCCGAAGAGCCGCTCGCCTTCGAGGAGGCGCTTGGCCGGCTGGACGAGACCGTCGCCGCCCTCGAAAACGGCCAACTCCCGCTCGACGACGCGCTACGCCTCTACGAAGAGGGTGTGCGCCTCGCCCAGCGCTGCCAACAGATCCTCGACACCGCCGAGCTGCGCCTGCAGCGCCTCCGCCCCGCCTCCGACAGCGATCTCACCAGCGATTCTTACGTCCTCGAAACCTTCGAGCTTGACGAGCGAGAATAACATCGCCTACTCCTCGCGCACAACACCACCTGCGATTTGGCCTGGTCCACGCCTAACAACGCCGCGAGCCCGACAACTCCTGGAGCCGCTCCAGCGCCCGCCAGCACGCGGTACCTTGCCGCCAGCAACGGGACGACACTACATAACAGTACTTTCGTCCGGTCCTACTGGGCCGACGTGCGGATGCACGAGTTGGTAGAGTGACCCCTACCCAGTCCGGATGAAGAATTGACCGGGCCGCACCGCGAGCATCGCGCTACACAGGAAAGGGCCACACATGGGGACACCAGGGACGATCGAGAGAGCCAGACCGCAATCTCCCACAGGCCTTGCTACCACGTCCTTTGACGACGCCCGCGACCTTGTCGCCTCGCTCCTCGCGCCGCTCACCGCCGAATCCCTGGACCTTTCGGGGTCCTTGCACGCGATTCCCCGCTACGCTCCGGACACGCCGGCGCCCGACGAAGCGGATCGCATCGAACCTAGGCTGGGCGAGCGCGAGGAGGCGCTTCTCCAACGATATCGCCCCAAGCCCATCACACGCCGCCTCGCCGAGATTGGCGCCTATCGCCCTGCAATCCGCCTTCCAGCTCGCCAACAAACGTCAACCGCCGATCGTGGTCAATCCCGCCGCGTCAAGTTGCCGCCGCTCTGGCTGCTGGCAAACCTCGTCATCCTGCTCGTCGCGGGCCTCGCCGTCGTTCCGCGCGTCGTCGCGGTGGACGCCGCCGCCGGCTGCGATTGGTATACCGTCAAATCCGGCGACACGCTCGGCAATCTCGGCGTGACGTATCACTCCACCGCGCTCAAGCTCGCCGCCGCCAATCACATCGCGAACCCCAACCTGATCTACGTCGGCCAGAAGCTCTGCATCCCGTTGACTACAAACGCTGCGGCGCCCTCCGCCCCGCAGGCGCCGAACACATCATCGCCCCCGAATTTCGGCACCGCGAGCGGCGTGAAATCATTCGTCGCCTTCGTGCTGCCCTACGCGCATAGCGCCCATCAACAGACCGGCTGGCCGACGAGCCTGATCCTCGCCCAGTGGGGACTTGAGCAGGGCTGGCACACCCCAACCTACACCGGCTACAACTTCGGCAACTGCGGCGCGATCCCCGGCGAACCGACCGTCGCGGGGCTCAACGTCCCAGGCTCACCCTCGGCCTTCTCCTATGCGCGCACCCCGGCGGATGGGGTCCGCCAATACGTCCACGTCGCCCACCTCAGCTACTACAAGGCCGTCGCGCCCACCGCCGCCAGCAGCGGTGTGGATGCCGCCGCGCGCGCGCTCGGTCGCTCCCCTTGGGACGCCGGCCACTACACCGCGACCGGCAATCCCGGCTCGTCGCTCGTCTCCATCCTGCACACCTACAACCTCTACTGGTACGACTCGCACTAGCCCGCGCCGCGTGAACACAAAGTGGACCCGACACGAGGCAACGCCGCCTCCGCCGGGTCCATCGAACTGCCTACCCGGTACTCGGACTCGCCCCGGCCTTCAGGTCGGGAAGCCGCTAGCCTCCCTCACCGCCACGGATGGCCCAACACCTCGCGACCACCCAGATAGGGGCGCAGCGCCGCCGGCACGCGAATCGTCCCGTCCGCCTGCTGATGGTTCTCCGCCAGCGTCAGGATCGTCCGCGCCGAGGCCAGTGCCGTGTTGTTGAGGGTATGGACGTAGCGCACCACGCCGTCGTCGCCGCGATAGCGCAGGTCCGCCCGCCTCGCCTGGTAATCGTGAAAGTACGAATCCGAGTGCGTCTCGCGGTAGCGCCCCTCCGACGGCACCCAGGTCTCGATGTCATAACCCTTCACCTTCGCGTCGCCCAGATCGCCCGTGCTGATGTTCACCACGCGGTACGGCAGCTCAAGCGCCTGTACCAGCTCCTCCGCGTTCGCCAGCAGTTCCTCATGCCAGCGCACCGACTCCTCGTGATCGGCCCGACATATGACGTACTGCTCGATCTTCTCGAATTGGTGTACGCGCAGGATGCCCTTGGTGTCCTTGCCGTAGGTTCCCGCCTCGCGCCGGAAGCACGGCGACCACGCCACGTAGCGCACCGGCAGATCCGCCTCGCGCAGGATCTCGCCGCTGTGCATCCCCGTGATCGACACCTCCGCCGTCCCCACGAGGTATAGCTCGTCCTCCGGTACCGCGTAGACCTGCTCGCGACCGCGCGGGAACTGGCTGTTGCCGATGAAACAGAACTCCTTCGCCAACGCCGGCACGCTCAGCGCCTGGAACCCTTTCCGCGTGATACGATCTAGTGCGAACTGCAGCAACGCCAGCTCCAACAGCACCGCGTCGCCCTTCAAGATGTAACTTCGCGACCCCGCCACCTTCACGCCACGCTCGATGTCCAGCATGTCCAGCCCCCGCAGCAGCGTCACGTGATCCAGCGGCTCGAACTCGAAGACGCGGGGCTCGCCCACCCGCCGTACCTCGACGTTGTCCTCCTCCCCCGCGCCCTCCGGCACGCTCGCGTCGGGGATGTTCGGCACCAGCAACAGCAACTCGCGGAGTTGTGCATCAAGCTCGCGCTCGCGCGGCTCCAACTCCTTCAGCGCCGCCGCCACCTCGCGCCCGCGTGCGATAGCAAGCTCACGCGCCGCCTGATCCGCGCCCGCGTCGCGGATCGCTTTGTTGATACGATTCTGCTCCGCGCGCATATCCTCCGCCAGCCGCCGCGTCTCGCGCAGTTGCGCATCGAATAGCAGTAGCGCGTCCACGTCCACCGCCGTCTTGCGGCGCACGGCGACTTCCTTGACCAGATCGGGATGCTCGCGAATGAAGGCCAGGTCCAGCATACGTCCCTCCACCGGCCTGAATGGCCGCGATTCCATGAAAATGCGCCGCCCATCGCAAAGGACGGACGGCGCTCGTTTCCGTGGTGCCACCTTCGTTCGCCGGCCCGCCCCTCCTGTAGAGATGCTCGCGCCGACCTCGAATGCCCGCTAACGCTGGGCTCGCGTCCGACCTTCGCCTGCACGAGTACAAAGCCTCAGTGGGAAGCTCGCGAGGGGATTTCCGACGGGACCATCACCGCGTCGCAGCAGGTCGCGGCTCTCTGAAGAACGGCCCAGTGTACTCGTCTCGCGTCAAAGCAATCACGCTATGCACAAAACAGCTCCATCGTATGCCGTCCTCCCGCCGGGTGTCAAGCATCCACAAATCCGCAATGCAATGCCGAACGAGTCACTGCGAGTTTCTCTTACACTTTCGTCATCCGCGCGTACTCAACTCCGCGCCGCTCTCCTTGCGCTCCAGCAAGCCATGTGATACACTTTCCACTAGAACATAAGTTCAACAGCCAGCATCCAAACGCCGTCCACCGTTGGGGTGCCACTCATAGCGTCCGCCTGATCTCGCACCTATCGCAACAGCCCAACACAGAGGATTGTCCGATCCAGCTTCCGCGTTCCCGCCGCAGAGGTCCGCATCCCCCCGTTGGAATCGGTCTCCGCACCCGAACAAAACGCAAAAGCGGAAGGAAACGGAAAACGTTCGACGAGACTCGGCCATCGCCGCAGCGTTTCAAAATCCCTTTCCCCACCCCGGCGAGTCTGAAAAATTGCCGTCTCGGCCTCGTATTCCTCCACCAACCCTCCTCAGCACATCCCCCTCGCAGAGCACCCGCGAATCGTCCTCGACTCGTCCCCCATCCGCAAAGCACCACCGTCCAAGCATACGAAAGCCGGGAATTCAAGCCAACTGGAGCGTCATGTGCGCGCAACGCCACCCGATCCCGACGACCGATTTCCGCCTCCCGCCGCCCTGTGCGAGTCTGTGGCCACGAAAAAGGCCGGGGACGTATCCCCGGCCCTATGCTCGCCATCTCAGCGCTACGCGGTCGGCGCCGCAGCAGTCGCGACCCGCGCCGTCGTGGGTTTCCGCGTCCGCACCTTCGGAACCTTCACCATCGTCCGCAGGCAGCGCGTGCAGATGTACACGTTCTTCACCACCCCGTTGATGGTCAGGCGGCGATGCTGCACATTCACGAGAAAGCGGCGCTTGGTGTGCCGGTTCGAGTGGCTGACCTTGTTGCCATACTGCGGACGGCGCTTGCAGACGTCACAACGATTGGACATTGGTAACGATCCCTTCAACCTCTACGGAGCGCGCCACCCGCGATCGTCACCCGATCACACAGCGCTCAAATGTCAGGTTTCCGCGGCCTTCTCGCCATCCGCCTTGGCGGACGGACCCGGCTCTTGCGGCGCAGTTCACGGGCGATTGACCGCACGCAGGCGGAATGGTACCATCTCGGCGCGGGTCGTCTCACTGCTCTGTACGGCATGCGCCGAGTCGCGACCGCTGCAAACATGCTGCCCAACAAGGCACCAAATCAGTATAACATGGCGAAATTGCCCGCGCAACCGCGCGTGCATCTCGCGTGCTAGAATGGGCAGACTATCCCGCGTGCGCATGCGCACAGTTCCGCCACACGGTCACTGGTCGAGTCGTGCGCGGCACAGACATCTTAGTGACACCGTATGTAGCAAAGGTTTCAGCGGACTCAGCCCAGGTCGCGAGCATCATCTTCGCGGCGCGGCGCGTCGGGGGCGCACAGGGAAACGGAGGGCGGGAGTTCCCCGCGAACCTATGGCAGCACACTTCTTCTCGCGCTTCGGGCGGGCGCAACAACCCTCGCAGCCCAACAAGCCGCCGAGTGTCTACGATGGGCAAGAATTCAAGCGCGCCATCCTCGCCGGCCACGCCTGGCTCGAGCAGCATCGCGAAGCGATCAACGCCCTCAATGTCTTCCCGGTGCCCGACGGCGACACCGGCACGAACATGTCGCTCACCATGCGCTCGGCCACCGCCGCGATAGCGGACTCCACCGAAACGTCCGCCGGCGTCGTCTCCGCGCAGCTCGCACGAGGCGCGCTGATGGGAGCCCGCGGCAACTCCGGCGTGATCCTCTCGCAGATCCTGCGCGGCGTCAGCCTCGGACTGGATGGCAAAGACTCCTTCAATCCGGTCGAATTCGCCGCGGCTTTCCAGCAGGGCGCGAAGCTCGCCTATGGCGCCGTCATCAAGCCCGTTGAGGGCACCATCCTCACCGTCGCCCGCGAGAGCGCCGGGGCGGCCGTTGCCAGCGCGGCGGGCGGCGGCGACATGCAGACCACCCTGGGCGACATGGTCACCGCCGCCAAAGCCGCCGTCGCCAAGACCCCTGATCTCTTGCCGCTGCTCAAACAGGCGGGGGTGGTCGACGCGGGCGGCCAGGGCCTCGCCTCGATCCTCGAAGGCATGTGGCGCTTCTCGCGCGGCGAGTCGGTGCAGATGACGCGTACAGAGCAGCGCGACGAGCACGCCGAGATCCATCGCGGCGATATCACCGTCGACGAGGAGTTCGGCTACGAGGTGGTCTTCCTCCTCCACGGCGAGCACCTCGATGTTGAGGCGATCCGCGACACCATCACCGAGATGGGCGGCGTCTCCACCGTCGTCGCCGGCGACGCCACACTGCTCAAGGTCCACACCCACACCGAGACGCCGGGCAAGATTCTTGACTACGGCGTCAGCCTCGGCAGCCTGCAAGACATCAATATCGAGAACCTGCAAGAGCAGAGCCTGCGCTACGCCGCCGAGAGCGCCCGCGAGCACGGCCGCCCGAGCGCCGCACCCGCGCTCACCTCACCAGCCGCCACGCCAGCCCCTAACACGCCGCAAGCGCAGTTCCTCGGCGAGGTCGCCACTGTCGTCGTCAGTGCGGGCGACGGTTGGAGCAGACTTTTCCAAAGCCTCGGCGCCGCTGGACTCGTCCCCGGCGGCCAGACGATGAATCCCAGCACGCAGGAGCTGCTACAAGCCGTCGAGGCCTGCCCCACCGAGAAGGTGATCGTGCTGCCGAACAACAGCAATATCATCCTCAGCGCGCGGCAGGTGCAGGGGCTCACCAGCAAAATCGTCCATGTAGTGCCGAGCGATTCCCTGCCGCAGGGCGTCAGCGCGCTTCTCGCCTACAGCCCCGAAGCAGATTTCGAGACAAACTGCTCGGCGATGGACGCCGCGCTGGGCCGCGTCGTCACCGCCGAGATCACCCGGGCCGTCCGCTCCGTGCAGATCGACGGGGTCAGCGTCGCGGAGGGTGATTACATCGGCCTGGTCAACGGCAAGCTCGTGGCCGCCGCGCCCGACCGAGAAGCCGTCATCGACGACACGCTCGCCCATATGCAGGCCGACCTGCACGAGATCCTCACGGTCTATTTCGGCGCCGACGCCGACGAGGCCCACGCCAACGAACTGGCCGCACGCATCAAAGCGAAGTATCCCAGAGTAGAGGTCGAGGTCGTGGAAGGCGGCCAACCTTACTATGCCTACATCATCTCCGCCGAGTGACGCTACCGCGGTAAAAGCTCGACGGCGGACAACCTTTGACGACCATGCGTGTGTGATGAAGGGAACGGTAACTTGTGGCAGTTCGTATCCTCGTGGATAGCACGGCGGACGTCCCACCTGAGCGCGCGCGGGCGCTCAACATCGAGGTCATCCCGCTAACCGTGCATTTTGGAGACGAGACCTACAGGGACGGCGTCGATCTCGATGGCCCCGCCTTCTACCGCAAGCTCGTCACCGCTTCCAAGCTGCCGACCACTTCCACTCCCTCCCCCGGCGCCTTCGAGGAGGTCTATCGCAAACTCATCAAAGACGGCGCCACCGGCGTCCTCGCCATGCACATCGGCTCCGACTTGAGCGCGACCTATTCGAACTCTGTGGTCGCCGCCAGGCAGATCAGCGCCGAGACCGGTATCCCCGTCGAAGTAATCGACTCCCGCCAAGTGAGCGGCGGCATCGGCATCCCCGCCGAGATCCTCGCCGCTGAGGCCCAGCGCGGCGCCAGCTTCGAATCGTTGAAGGTCCACTCCGACAGCCTCTTCGGCCGTATCCGCGTCTACGCCGTGCTCGACACCCTCGAATTCCTGAAACGCGGCGGTCGCATCGGCGGCGCACAGGCCTTCCTCGGCACCCTCTTGAGCATGAAGCCCATATTGGAAGTGAAGGATTCCCGCGTCGTCGCCGTCGAACGGGTCCGCACCAGGTCGAAGGCGCAGGAGCGCATCGGCCAGATCGTCGCCGCGCTGGCGCCTTTCGAGGCAATCGGCGTTGCCAAAAGCGACGACGCCATCGGCCAGCAGCTCACCGCAGTGATCCGCGCCTTCTGGCAGGGCGAGATCCAAACGTTCGACCTCGGCGCCGTCATCGGCACGCACGCCGGACCGGGCGCCGGCGCGATCATCGCGCTCACACAGGCCCCCGAGGCGGTGTCTTAGCTCGTCGAAGTGCCTACCACAAGCAGCTGCTCAGGAGCGTACCTCATGCCACGCTACTTCACGCGCGAGACGGCGGAGGCGCTGCTGCCGCGGATCGAGCCGCTGCTCCGCGAGATGCAAGCCCTCCGAGCGGAGCAGTCGACTTCGGCCCAACGAGGTGCCGAGTTGGGCGAGCGCGTGAAGAGCAATGGCCACCTGCCACATACCTCCACCGGAGGCGCCGGTGCCGCGTCAATGCAGGTCCGCGAGCACATCGAGGCACGATTGGAGCAAATCAACGCTCTGGGCGTGCTCGTGAAAGACCTCGATACCGGCCTGATCGACTTCCCCAACCTGCGCGACGGGCACGAGATCTATCTGTGCTGGCGGCTCGGCGAGGGCGAGCGCATTCACTGGTGGCACGAGATCGAGGACGGTTTCGCGGGCCGCCAACCGCTCACTGCCGACTCCTAGCAAAATCCTGGCTTTCATCCCCCTGCCTTGAGGCAGGGGGATGAAAGCCAGTCCGGTCCAATTGCCGTTGCTCTACCCGTTCGGTAGAACGAGTGCCCTGTACGGCCGAGCAACGTGGCCTCTTCGGACGCCACACCGTACAATCGGGCCGGGCAGGCCCGTCAGGCGCTAACGCAGTGGGGTACCACATGGGTACCACATACGTAGCCTGAGCATCCCCGGCGTTTACGCCTGGGGAGTGTCAACGGTCTACAGCGTCACGCGCCCGTTCCCCGCCGGCATTGTGAACCGGAGAAACCCACCATAGGCCAGTCGCGTGCAGACCACCGCGATGGTGAAGTACACCACCAACGCAATCAAGAGGATGGCCTCGCCGCGCGCAAAGTCGCCGGGCGTGCCCGTCGTGTGCGTGACGAAGGCCAATACGCCGGCAGCCAACGTGCAGATGAGGGCCAGTCGGGGGGCGAGTTGCCAGAAGCGTCGGCTCATCTTCTCGCGCCGGGTTGAGACCACCCGCGATGCCGCCCAGACCGGCGCCAGGAACATCAGCCCAAGCCACACCATCGGCGCCAGCACGAAGAGCGGCCCCGGCCAGAGCGCGACCGGCAGCAGGCTGACGATTCGGCCCAGCGAAAAGAGCGCCACCGCCTCGGTTGCCGCGCGCAGCATCGAGGTCCGCTGCCACAGCCGGCTGCGCCGCCTCTCGCGGGCACGACGCGCTATCTCAGCCCGCTCATCGCGGACGTCGGACGCGGTATCGGCAATGGGTTCGGCCAACGGTGGTCTCCGGAATGAGGTGAGACTTCATACAACTACTTCAGCGTGACGCATGGGCTGGGACGCGCCGACTGACTCGTCCCGAATTATAGGGCGTATGTCCCGATGTCGCGCCAGGGGCTAGCGCAGCCAGTCCTCGTCGTCGCCCGAGTCGACGGGCCGCGAGTCCCATGGGCGAAAGCTCCCGCTGGCCGAGGGCTCCAAGGGGGGCGGCGTGCTCTGGGCTGGCGCACTGGCGGCAGGCGCGGGAAGGGCAGACGGCGGTATCGCAGCGGTGGGCGCCGGGCGACGCGCGACGCCCATCATCGCCAGGAACCGCGCCGCGTTCGCATGGGGATTGGCCGTGAACTCGACGAAGGCGCGCGCGCGGTTGGTGATCGCTTGCCAGTTCCCGCGGTCCACCAGCACGCGTGGCACCAGCAGCGTGCCCAATGCGACGGTGCGCACCGGCAGCTCCAGATACTCGCCCATGTGCTCGGCGGTGAAGCCACCCGAGACCTGGAGGCTGACGTGCGTCAACTGCTGAAGCAGCGCCCGAACGTAGATCGGACCGCCCAACGCCTCGACGGGGAAGAGCTTGACCATATCTGCCCCGGCCCGCTGCGCCTCGATGATCTCCGAGGGCGTCAACCCGCCGAGGATGCACGCCACGTTGCCGTCGCGGCACGCCGCCACAAGCTCCGGCGCCAGAATGGGCGAGGCGATGAACCGCGCGCCAAAGGAGATCATCTCGCGCGCCTGGCGTGGATCGAGCACCGCGCCCGCGCCGACCGTCACATCCGTCCGAGTGGCGAGATGGCCTAGAATCTCGTGCGCGCCCGGGATGGTCAGCGAGACCTCGAACGTTGTCACGCCGCCCGCCGCGAGGGCATCCACCACGCTCAATGCCTGCACCGCAGTCGAGGTGCGGACCTCCGCCACGAGCCGTCGCCGCTCCATCAATGCGACCATCTCACCGGGGATCATGGGTGGCCTGCCTCTCTCGGCGCGCACCTGCGGGCGCGAACTGCCCGCCCACATCCTATCACCATCGACAAGGCTAGTTCGTCGCATTCCAAAGATCGAACACCGACCGATACCGGTAGGATCGTCGGAATCACCGATTGCGCCCGCAATCCGCCTATGGTATACTCTCTCGGTGCGTGGCGCAGCGGACGGTATTGCGAGAGAGGCAACGTTCGACGGCCCGCCTGATGAAGCGCAGCGGGTCGGAGAAGTGAGAGATGAAGAACTACAAGCTCAAGACACATAAGGCGACCGCCAAACGCGTCGTCGTTACGGGAACTGGTAAATACCGGCATCTGCCATCTGCTCGGACGAAGTATCGGCGGAAGAAGGATCCGGCACGCAACCGCTCGCTGAGCCAGCTCTCGGTGATGTCCGTCGGCGATTCACACAAGATGAAGCGCCTACTTCCCTACAGCTAGCAAAATCCTGGCTTAGTCCCCCTGCCTCGAGGCAGGGGGATGAAAGCCAGTCCGGTCCAATGGCCGTTGCTCTACCCGTTCGGTAGAACGAGTGCCCTGTACGGCCGAGCAACGTGGCTTCTTCGGACGCCACACCGTACAATCGGGCCGGGCAGGCCCGTCAGGCGCTAACGCAGTGGGGTACCACATGGGGTACCACATGGGGTACCACATACGTAGCCTGAGCATCCCCGGCGTTTACGCCTGGGGAGTGTCAATCGCCAGGACGGTCGTAAAGACCTGATCGCGCCGCCGGCGGCGACGCGTGTGGAGAATGAAGATGCCTCGAGTAAAGCGCGGCGTAACCGCCCACAAAAAGCACAAGAAGGTCCTTGATAGGACCGAAGGACACTACGGCGCACGCCATCGTCTCATAAAGACGGCGCGCGAGTCGATGATGCATGCGCTGCGATACTCGTATCGCGACCGTCGTGCTCGTAAGCGCGACATGCGCCAGCTCTGGATCACCCGCATCAATGCCGCCTCGAAAATGTACGGCTTGCGCTACGGCGAGCTGATCCATGGGCTGTCGCTGGCTGGCGTCGACGTTGACCGCAAGATCATGGCGGATCTTGCCGTCAGTGATCTCGCCGCGTTTGGCGCCCTCGTCAAGTCGGCGCAGGCAGCGTTGCAGAAGACCGCCTAGCAAAATCCTGGCTTTCATCCCCCTGCCTCGAGGCAGGGGGATGAAAGCCAGTCCGGTCCAATGGCCGTTGCTCTACCCGTTCGGTAGAACGAGTGCCCTGTACGGCCGAGCAACGTGGCCTCTTCGGACGCCACACCGTACAATCGGGCGGGCAGGCCCGTCAGGCGCTAACGCAGTGGGCGTACCACATGGGGTACCACATACGTAGCCTGAGCATCCCCGGCGTTTACGCCTGGGGAGTGTCAACTTCTTTGCTTCCATGCGCCGTGAGGACCAACCCGGTTCCGCGGCGCTTCTGCGTCACGGGCAGGATGAGCTGAGCGCATAGGGGATGTGGCGATGATCACCAGTCCGTCGAACCAGCACATCGCGTTGCTGCGCTCGCTGCAGACGAAGAAGGGGCGCGACGCGGAGGAGGCGTTCCTCGTCGAAGGGCCACACCTACTCGAAGCCGCCATGGAGGCGCACGTGACGCCGCGCCTGATCGTCTTCGATCCAGAGCACTTGGCGCGCACACCTGCGGGTCGCAAGGCGCTCGGGCAGATCGAGGAGCTGCGGGCTCGGGGAGCAGAGGCCCTTGACGCCTCGCCTGTGGCGATCGAGCGAGCCAGTGATACCCAGACACCGCAGGGCGTGGTGGCCGCCGTCGCCTCCGAGGACGTCTCGGCGCACCGGGTGCGGGCGAGAAGGCGCGGGCGGATGCGCCCGGTGCTGTTGGTGCTCGACGCGGTGAACGATCCCGGCAACATGGGCACGATCCTGCGCTCGGCGCTGGCGGCGGATGTGGACGAGGTGCTACTGGCGCCGGAATGCGCCGATCCGCTCTCGCCGAAGGTGGTCCGTGCGGCGAGCGGCGCCCACTTCATGTTGCCGATCCAGGCCGATCGGTCGTGGCAGGAGGTCTCGGAGGCGCTGGCGGGCTCGCCCGTGGTGGGGCAGGTGATCGTGACCGAGGCGGGCGCCCACACCCCGTATGATGGGATCGACCTGACGCAGCGCACGGCGGTGGTGATCGGTAATGAGGCGCACGGCGTCTCGTCACAGGCGATCCGGCTGGCCACGCAGCGGGTGCGCATCCCCATGTGGAACAAGGTCGAGTCGCTGAATGCAGCCATCGCAGCCAGCGTGATACTATTTGAGGCAGGGCGTCAGCGTCGCGCCGAAGAAGCCCGCTCACAGGTGGGAAGCGGAGACGAAGGCGCTTGGTAGCGCAGAGAGCGACACACATTCGAATATCCTGCTTTGACGGAGAGAGTAGGCGGCACGGATAGACAGGGAGTCGGGGTCCACGACTGAGAGCCTCGACCCATCGGAGCCGTCCGAAGTTCACTCCCGAGCTGGCGACTGAAGCCGCGTCCACGAGATGCGGTGCGTAGGCGCGACGGTGGCCTCCCGTTATGAGGCGCGAGAGCGGGGCGCGTGGCAGGATGCTGCGAGCGCGCCCAACGCGGGTGGTACCACGGAGCCAGTTTGGCGTCTTCGTCCCGGACGGAGGCGCCTTTTTCTTTGCCTTTCGGGGCCTATCATTCGCGGGGAGGACTTAGATGGAGCGGGTTGCACCGGCGATCGCGCCGGTTGTGTTTGCGACGAGCGCCGCCGTTGGAGATCGTGGCCTGAAGACCACGGCCAGTGCCGGATTTCGAGGACGCTCTGAGGCTTGTGCCTCGACCGGCCTATAACGCTGAGAAAGGACTTAGGGCCATGACGGCACCAGAGAACGAGCAACAGCAGCAACTGGCCGCGCTGCGCGAGCGCGCGACGGGCGAGCTCGCGGCAATCGGCGCAACGGACGGGCTTGAGGATTGGCGCACGCGGTACCTCGGGCGCGAGCGGGGAGAGCTTTCGGCGATCCTCAAGGGGCTGGCCGCGCTGCCGCCGGAGCAGCGCAAGACGGTGGGCCAGACGGCAAACGAGGTGAAGGCGAAGCTGGAGCGACTGCTGGACGCGCGACGGCAGGAGCTGCGCGCCACAGAGCAGTCCGCCGCGCTGGAGCGTGAGCGGCTGGACGTGACGCTGCCGGGGCGTGAGCCGACGCGTGGGCACTACCATCCGCTCTCGATCATCACGCGAGACGTGGTGCGGGTGATGGAGCGCATGGGCTTCCAGCTCTACGACGGGCCGGAGGTGGAGAGCGACTATCACAACTTCCAGGCGCTGAACATCCCGCCAGACCATCCGGCGCGCGACATGCAGGACACGTTCTGGATCGTGCCGGGGCAGGTGCTGCTGCGGACACAGACCTCGCCGATGCAGATCCGCGTGATGGAGAGCATGAAGCCGCCGGTGCGCGCGGTGGTGATCGGCAAGGTGTATCGCAATGAGGCGGTGGATGCCAGCCACGAGGCGGTCTTCCATCAGGTGGAGGGGCTGCTGATCGACGAGGTGTCCACAATGGCGACGCTGCGTGGCGTGGTGGAGCGGTTCGCCCGCGAGATGTTCGGCGCGGATCGCAAGGTGCGTTTTCGCCCAAGCTACTTCCCGTTCACGGAGCCGAGCGCGGAGTTTGATATGGACTGCATGACCTGCGGCGGGGTGGGCTGCCGCGTCTGCAAGTACTCCGGCTGGCTCGAGATGGGCGGCTCCGGTGTGGTGGACCCGCGCGTGCTGCGGCAGGTTGGCTACGATCCGGCGGTGTATCGGGGCTTCGCCTTCGGGCTGGGCGTGGAACGCATCGCGATGCTGCGCTGGGGTACGGACGATCTGCGGCGCTACGCGGCGAACGACCTGCGCTTCTTGCGACAGTTCAGCTAGGGCTAATTGTGCGATGACCCGATTGAGATTGGGAGGACAGCGATGCACCTTCGCCTCCTTTCGCTCGGCTTCGGCAATGTGGGCCGAGCCGTGGCGGTGATGCTGGCCGACAAGGCCGACGAGCTGCGCGAGCGGTTTGACCTGACGGTGAGCTATACCGGCGTCTACACGCGGTCTGGCGGGCTGGTCACGTATGGGGATGGCGCCGATCCGGCGTTGCTGATCCCGGTGGATTGGCCGGTGAGGGCGGATGATGCCTCTGGCGCGACGACGGTGGACGAGGCTCTGCGAGCGATCCGTGAGGTGCCCGCCGACGTGGTGCTGGAGCTGACGACGCTCAATCCGCAGAGTGGGCAGCCTGCCATCGAGCATATTCGCGCGGCGCTGGAGGGTGGGCGGCATGTGGTGACGGCGAATAAGGGGCCTATCGCCTATGCGTACCGCGAGCTGCGGGCGCTGGCGGCGGAGCGTGGCGTCGCGCTGCGCTTCGAGTCCACGGTGATGGATGGGACGCCGATCTTCGGCATGGCGGAGGCGTCGTTGCCGGCAACGCGGATCGAGGGGTTTCGCGGGCTGCTCAACAGCACCAGCAACTATGTGCTGAGCCGGATGGCGAGCGGCGAGTCGCTGGAGGATGCGGTGGTGGGCGCGCAACGCCTGGGCGTCGCCGAGGCTGATCCCTCGAATGACTTGGAGGGGTGGGACGCGTCGGTGAAGGCGACGGTGCTCGCCAACGTCTTGATGGGGGCCAAGCTGCAGCCCGGCGAGGTGGTCCGCGACGGGTTGGGTGCCGAGGCGATGCGCCGGGCGCAGGCCGAACTGCTGCCGGGGCAGACGCTGAAGCAGGTGGTGGAGGCGAGGCGCGAGGGCGAGGGCGTGCAGGCGAAGGTCACAGTGGCCGCGCTGCCGCCGAGCGATCTGCTGGCACACCTCTCCGGGATGGAGGCGGCGATCCAACTTCACACAGATACGATGCAGGATTTGACGATCATCGAGGGCGAGGGCGGGCCGGGGCAGACGGCGTTCGGCGTCGTCGCGGACCTGGTCGCCATCGCTCGCGGGGCGACAGCATAGCGTGGTTGGGCAACGAGGAGAGGATAGATGCGGATACCCTATAACTGGCTGAAGGACTACGTCGAGATCGAACTTGGGCCTGATGCGCTGGCCGAGCGGCTGACGATGGCGGGGCTTGAGGTCGAACGGGTGGACTACGGCTACCCCGGCATCGTGACGGCGGAGATCATCTGGCTGGAACGCATCAAGGGGTCGGACCACCTCAGCGCGACACGGGTGACGACGGGGACGGAGGAGTTCAGCGTGGTCTGCGGGGCGCCGAACATCAAGCTGCACGACAAGGTGCCGCTGGCGAAGCTCGGCGCGAAGGTGGGCGCGATCGAGATCCAGGAGAAGAAGGCAATGGGCGTGCTCTCGCAGGGCATGCTCTGCTCGCCGCGCGAGCTTGGCATCAGCGACGACCACGGCGGCATCCTGATCCTGCCGCCGGAGACGCCGCTGGGCGTGCCACTGGGGACGATCATCGGGGAGCCGGTGATCGAGCTGGACATTAAGGCGCATCGCGGCGACCTCTTCTGCATGGTCGGTGTGGCGCGCGAGGTGGCGGCCTTCACCGGCAAGACGCTGCGGCCACCCTCGATTGAGGTGAAGGAGAAGGGCGCGGCTGCGAGCAAGCTGATGAAGGTGGAGGTGCGCGACGCCGACCTCTGCCCTCGGTACACCGCGCGGGTGGTGCGCAACGTGACGATCGGGCCGTCGCCGCGGTGGATGGCGGATCGGCTGACGCAGGCGGGGATGCGGCCCATCAATAACGTGGTGGACGTGACGAATTACGTGATGCTGGAGCTGGGACAGCCGCTGCATGCCTTCGACTACGACAAGGTGGTCGATCACACGATCATCGTGCGGCGCGCTGCGGCGGGCGAGGAGCTGACGACGCTGGACGGGGTAGCGCGCAAGCTGACGCCGGAGATGCTGCTGATCACCGATCCGGCGGGGCCGAACGTGATCGCGGGCATCTTCGGCGGCGAGCGCGTGGAGGTTTCGGGCGAGACGACGAACGTCATTCTGGAGGCGGCGCACTTCAATCCGACGAATATCCGGCGCACGTCGGTGGCGCTGGGGCTGCGCACGGAGTCGTCGGGGCGCTTCGAGAAGAATCCCGATATCGAGCTGACGGCCGTGGCGATCGACCGGGCGGCGCAACTGCTGGGCGAGCTGGCGGGCGGGCAGGTGGCGCCGGGGCGGGGGGATTTCTATCCGGAGCCGGTGCAGCGGCGCGTGATCACGTTCGATCCGAAGCAGGTGGCATGGCTGACGGGTATGACGGTGACGAGCGGCGAGATCACGGGGAGTCTGCGCGCGCTGGGCTTTGGCGTGGAGGAGGATGAGGCGTCGGGGCTGCTGCGCGTGACGGTGCCGACGTGGCGCGGCGACGTGGAGGAGAGCGCCGATCTCGTGGAGGAGGTGGCGCGGATCGTCGGCTTCGACCGCATCCCAAGCTTGCTGCCGACGGGACCGCTGCCGGAACTGCACCACGACGAGTGGTTCGAGCGGGAGAGCGCGATCCGCGACATCCTGGTGGGGGCGGGGCTGTCGGAGGCGCTGACCTATACGCTGACCAGCCGCCTGGCGATGGCGCGCCTGCTGCCGGGTGGCGCCCCCCGCGAGGAGCGGCTGCTGCTGGCGCCGGTGGCGGCGGAGGAGGGTCAGACGAACGGGAGCGTGTCGGTCGCCCCTGTGGAGGGCAAGGCGGCAGAGCGGCGGCAGTTGGAGGCGATCGCGGAGCGGCTGCCGGCGATCACGATCCGCAATCCGTTGAGCACGGACCAGGAGGCGTTGCGACTGACGCTGCTCTCGGGGCTGCTGAACGTGCTGCGCAACAACGCGAAGCACGAGGATGCGGGGCTGTGGTTCTTCGAGTTGGGGCGGCGCTATCTGCCGACGCCGGAGCTGGCGGCGGGCACGGGGCTGGCCGAGGAGCGGCGCACGCTGGGTATCGCGCTGACGGGTCCACTGACGGAGTCGTGGCTGGAACATGGGCGGGACGCCGATTTCTACGACCTGAAGGGGGTGGTGGAGACGTTGCTGGACGGGCTGAAGGTGGCGGCATACCGCTTCACCCCGGCGCGGCAGGCGACGTTTCATCCGGGGCGCTGTGCGGTGCTGGAGGTGCTGCCGGTCGGGGAATCGGGCGTCGCCGACGGCTCGACCGCGCTAGCGGCTTCGGCGGGGCGCTGGCAGCGGGCGGCAATCCTGGGAGAGGTACACCCTGATGTGGCGGAACGGTTCGATCTGCCGAAGCGGGCGTACGTGATGGAAATGGACCTGGAGCGTTTGGTGGCGGCGGTGCCGGAGCGGGTGCCGTTCCAGGCGATCCCGCGGTACCCGGATGCCCAGCGCGATGTGGCGCTGGTGGTGACGCGGGATGTGACCGCGGCGGAGGTCGAGGCGGTGATTCGCGCGTCGGGTGGGGCGCTGCTGCGCGACGTGCGGCTCTTCGACGTCTACGTGGGCGAGAACATCCCGGCAGGGCGGAAAAGCCTGGCGTATCGGGTGACGTACCAATCCCCGGAGCGAACGCTGACGGATTCGGAGATCGAGCAGGCTCAGGCGACGTTGATTGCGGCGCTGCGCGAACGGCTCGGCGCGGAGCTGCGGGGGTAGGAAGACAGGATTCCTGACCCCCAACCCCTCTTCCGGCGGGGAGAGGGGGACAGGAGAAGGGAAGCGCTGATGTGTCGGCGTAGAATTCATGCGGAGTGAAGGCTGTGCCGATCGTGGGTGATGTCATTCCACTGCGATCCATTTCCGCTTTTTCGTTTTGATCGGCGGTTTTTGGGGGAAGAAAGCCAATTCGCGTGGGATCATGCGCTCGACGATTTCCGCTTTGCGTTTGGGAGAATCCGCGATACATCACGGGCCGGGTATTGTGCGGACAGTGGGGATAGGGCATCGGGGTGTTTTCCTTTCGGTGAGGGATGGAGTTACTGACCTCGGCGTGAGAGCATGAATCTTGCGAGCACTGGGGGTATGAGTACATCCAAGAGACTCGCGGACTCCTGGGAATGGCAGCGTCAGCGCGCCTGGGAGTTGCACCACCAAGGTTGGTGGCAGAAGGACATCGCGGCAGCGTTGGGCGTCAGTTGCGCCGCCGTCTGCCAGTGGATCAAGCGGGCGCACGAGAAGGGCGTGGAGGCGCTGCGCACGCAGCCCCGCCCCGGTGGCCCCGCCAAGTTGACGGTCGAGCAGCGCGCCCAGATCCCGGCGTTGTTGGCGCGCGGGGCCGAGACGTATGGATTCCGCGGCGACGTGTGGACGGCCAGCCGCGTCGCGGTGGTGATCTGGCGCACCTTTGGTGTCCGCTATCACCGCGATCAGGTCAGCCGCTTGTTGCGCCAGGCGGGCTGGAGTCGCCAGCAGCCTATCGAGCGGGCCACGCAGCGCGACGAGCAGGCCATTGCGCAGTGGTATGCCGAGCGCTGGCCAGCGCTCCAAAAAAAGCAGCTGAGGAAGGTTCCACCATCGTCTGGGGAGACGAAGCCGGTTTCTACCTGTTGCCCTTGGCGGTGCGCACGTGGGCGCCGCGGGGGCAGACGCCGATCCTACACGTCCCCCTGCCCCATGACCATCTGGCAGCGATCAGTGGCATCACGCTGGACGGGCGCCTCGACCTGCAGACGCGGAAAGACGCCTTCAACGCCGAAGGGGTCGTGGGCTTCCTGCGCGTGAGGCACGCGCAAGCTGCGCGGCAAGGTCCTGGTCATCTGGGACGGATCGCCGATCCACAAGGGGCAGCCGATCAAGGATTTCCTCACGCGCGGCGCGGCGAAGCGCCTCCACCTGGAACGCTTGCCCGGCTACGCGCCCGACCTCAATCC
Organism: uncultured Chloroflexia bacterium; assembly: GCA_963841205.1. Taxonomy (GTDB): domain Bacteria; phylum Chloroflexota; class Ktedonobacteria; order Ktedonobacterales; family JADMIN01; genus CAWAWP01. The sequence goes on from CAWJCH010000016.1 coordinate 48,223, forward strand.
GGACGAGGGGATCTGGAACTTGCTCAAGCGCGTCGAGCTCAAGAACCGCTGCTGCCGCGACCTGGCCGAACTCAACCTGGAGCTGCGCCGCGCCAAAGAGCGCTTGCGCTACAAGCGCGACCTCATCCAGGCCTGTTCGGTCCACTGTGGCTACTCGGTTTAGCAAACGATGCCGAGGTCAGTAGGGTCATCTGGTGAGGTTTGGGGGCGGAAATCGAGGGCGGGGCTGGAGGATGGGGAGGGTGTGACGTGGGAAGTGCGTGTCCTGGCCTGAAGGCCAGGGCGCATCTCGTGAAGGCCGACGATAGAGGTGCCTCACCCCCGGCCAAGCTCCCCGCTCGTGGGGGACCTCGACTCGCCCTGTGGGGGCGAGGGGCGGAGGTGCGCAACCTACCCGTCGTAACTGGACTGATTGGCGCGAGGGCAGCATAGCACAGTGGTGGGCGGAAAAGACGGCCGCGGATACGGACAAGGACGGACATTGCCGGTCAGGTCCGCTCACCGGTTTTGCACATTGGCGGTGTGTATGCCAGTTGGCGCTTTCGTAGCTTTGGTTGCAGCCAAGCGCTGCCCTACGCGTTCGCGGGCGACGCGTCTCAGGCTGGGTCGCGCTTTGGTACGATGGGCCAGGTTACCGTGCGGTGTGACGAAGTAAACGATCCCGCCGACCGCGCGGAGTGTGCATACGCGCCTACTGCCGCTGCTGTCAGGTGCCATCCCTTGGCTCCCAGGCATGCGGCTGGTCCAGACCTCACCTTGGTGGCCCGCCCCATACCGCGCGCTTCACCACTGCCACCCGAACCGCATAGAGAGTGCTGAAAGTGCCGGACACAATTGGCAGCAGCACAAGCAGGTACGCGTGAACAGCGTAATAGGGCAACGAGCCAAGGAGATCGGACAGCGCGTAGGGGAAAAGCACTGCCAGCGTCGCCGCGATTATCGGCACGAGTGCGCCGATCAGCAACAGAGTGAACCGCGACTCGGGCCGGCGTGCCGCCCGCCGCACGCCGATCATGCAGATCGCGATCGTCAGCACGACGCCGGACAGCTCGATCAGCGCACCTGGAAGCAAGAGGATGAGGTAGCCCAGCCCCGTAAGAGGTTGAGGCCGTGCGTTGGTCTGGGGCTGGAACTAAGTGCGTCGTTCCGCAAGTAGAGGCTCCGATCTTGCAGGCCCGTGGGGGACTGTGAGGAGGTGTGCGCCATGACGCTGCATCTGCGGGCCTTGACCGACGAGGAACGGACGAAACTGGAGCGGATAGTCCAGGCCCAGACGGCGCCGGTGCGCTTGGCGCGACGCGCGCGCCTCATCCAGCTGGCGGCGGCCGGCGTGACCGCCCCGGCGATCGCCGCGCAGCTGCAGCAGAGTGAGAAGGGTGTGCGGCGTTGGGTCGAGCGCTTCAACGCGGCAGGGCTGGACGGGTTGGACGACGCCCCTCGCGCGGGACGCCCGCGGACCTACCCCGAGGATGCGTACAGTCGCGTGATCGCCAAGGCGCGCGCGCTGCCGCCCAAGCCGGCGGAAGGGGAGGTGCCGCCGACCTGCCATTGGACCTTGGATCGGCTCCAATCTGAGCTGGCCAAGGAGGGGGTGTTGATCAAGCGCAGCCAGATCCGACGCTTGCTCAAGGCCGAGCCTATCAAATGGCAGAAGCCGCGGACCTGGCGGGAGAGTACGGATCCGGACTTCGCCGAAAAAAGGGGGCCATCGTCGGGCTCTACACGGCGCCACCACCGGGCCGCACGGTGATCGGCCTCGACGAGCTTGGCCCGGTCGCCGCGCGCCGCTCTTCCGGCCCGAGCGGGAGCGACGACGCCTATCGCCCACACTTCCGCCCCAGCTCGCCCGGCACGGCTCTCGCTGGGCGTTCGGGGCGCTGGCGCATCGCAGGGCGCGGCCTTCGTCGAGACGACGGCCTGTCGCGACACCGCCGCCTGGCTGCACTTCCTCGACGGCTTGGCAACCTTCGTCCCGGGATCCTGACCCAGCGGGCGCTCGCCGGGCGCGACGGCACGAGCACCCAGGCGGTCGACCAAGCCTTGTCAGCGGTGCGGCCGATGGAATCAGCACCCACGGGGCGCGCTAAGCGGATTGGCACAAGTTGTGGGTTGGTCGAAAGCTCGGACCGTCGAGGGCATGGAAATGCACCTGCAGCGTGGCCAGCAGCGTCTCGGTCGCCTGGATCAGGCGGTCGAGATCGTTCCACCAGCGGTGGCAGGCGAGCTTCTGTTTCCGATAGCGCCAGAGCCGCTCGATCAGATTGAGTGGCGGGGCGTAGGCGGGCAGGAAGAAAGGTTCGAACCGGGTGGCGTAGCGTCGCCAAACCTCGCGCAGCGCATGGCTCTTGTGGTAGCCGACGTTGTCCAGCACGACGACGAGTGGTTCGCCCGGTGGCAACGCCGCGGCGAGGTGGTCGAGGAAGGCGCTGCCGGCCGCTTCCCCTTTCCGTGGGCTCGTCTGCCAGAGCACCTGCCCGCTGGCATAGTCGACGGCGCCGAAGACGGTACACTTCTGGTCTTCACCTGCCGCCGGAACCCTCAGGGGTTGCCCCTTGCGCCGCCAGACCTTTGCCACCAGGTACGGGTGGGTGTGGACCTCACATTCGTCCACGTAGACCAGATGGAGGCGCTCAGCAGCGGGTCGGTCGGACGCAGCAGCTGTTTTTTGGGAGCCAGTCCAGCACGTGCTTGGCCGCCGCCACCGCCTCGCGATCCTGCCGATGGGTCAGATCATGGCGTGGACGGCGCGAGCGAAAGCCCAGTGCGCGCACCGCGCGGTGCACGGTGTCGACGCTGACCGCGACGCCCCGCTCGCGCTGGAGCAGCGCCTGCAGGTCACGAATGCTCCACACGGTCCTGGGCAAGGCAGACGCCTGTGGTCCGCGTTCGAGCGCCGCTTCCAGAAACGCCCGGTCGCCGTCGCTCAGCGCATGCGGGCGTCCGCCACGCGGGCGATCCAACAGCCCAGCGCGGCCTTCGGCCGCAAACCGTTCCTGCAAGACGTGCCAGACGTGGACGCGAGAGGCAGCGGTGTGGAATAGGCGGGCGACGCTCGCCTCTGTCTGCCCTTCCGCGGCCAGCACGACCGCTTGCGAGCGGCGGCGCACACGGGGATCGGGATCCGTTTTCGTCAGGTGCCGTAGGTCTGCGCCAGCCTCCTGCTGCTCCATGGGCTCTGACATCGCGACTCTCCTTACGGCTTTCGAACGTCACCACTCCTTTCACGACTCGTCGCCTCACAACTTGTGCCAACCCGCAGAGAGTCTGTCGGACGAATCAAGCATCCACCAGCGATAAGGACACGCAAGCGCTGAGCGTGCCTACCTTACTCTCTCCTTGCCACAAACGACTCCCTAGTCCACGGCCTCGCCGCAGGTGACATTCGCCACCGTCCCCGTCATCCCGCTGGCATACTCGGAGGCCATCATGACGGCGGCGTCGGCGATTTCGGCGAGCTTCGGCAACCGTTTCAGCAAGGTGCGCTCGGCAACGCGCGCTTCGAACTCTGCTCCGCTGATCCCCTCTTGTTCGCCGAGAAAGGCCATCACTCGCCGAACCACCGGCGCGTCCGGAGACCCTGCCGAGCGCAGACAGACGACGCGCACGCCGTGGGGTCCGAGCTCCCCCGCCAGCTGCCGACAGAGGCGCTCGATGGCGGCGCCAGCCACGCCGAAGTTGCCGCTGTCCAGGGCGAACAGGCGCGCCGGCGTGGCCGTGATGGCCAGGATCACGCCGGCGTGTTGCGCGATCATCCGGCGAGCCGCGGCGGTCGTGGTGATGAATTGCGTCCGCATGACATCGGTAATGGCCGGTACGAACTCCTCCAGCGACATCTCGGTGAGTGGCGCCCCCTGCTGGTAGCCGATGTAAATCGCGTTGAAGGAAATATCTACACGCCCCGCTTGGTCGATGACATCGCCGAGATGGCGTTCCACCGCGTCTTGGTCGTGCGCATCGACCACCGCCGACTCCGCTCTTCCTCCTGCCCGGACGATGTCCTGGACTATCGCATCGAGCGTCTCCGATGTGCGACCTGTCAGGAAGACGCTGGCCCCTTCGCGGGCGAAGGCGCGAGCCACCGCGCCGCCGATCGCGCCGCCAGCCCCGTAAATCACCGCGTTCTTCTGCTCAAGCAACATCGTGAAGATCCTCCTGACTGCTTTGAATGCCGACATCCCCCTCATCGCCGCAGTTCACGCGGAGCCGTAGTGACCTGAGAGGGGTTTCGTTGGGTGCTCTAAGGCCGTCTGTCATGCTTGACAGACGCCCCGCACCTCGTCAAATTACAGTCCCCTATGCTGTGGGATACTACGAAGGCGTACCAGACCTCGCGTCCATCGTTATCCGGCTCGACTCGTGATTCGTCAAACAGTCCCTAATCCACAGGATGGCCAGGAACAGCGCGGCGACGCCGAGCACCGTCAGCACGAGGCCAACGGTCGCCAGGATGGCGATTGCTCGCGGGCTCCCCCCACGCCGAAGCTCCATGCAAAGAGCGCGGCCATGAGGTAGATGGGCACGATGATCTCCAATAAACCCGGCTCCACGGTCCCCTCCTGTCGCTCAGATGCGTAGATGCCCACGTGTGGAAACCGCAATGGCGCAATCCTGGAGGATGCTCAGGTACTTGCGTCGCCATTGCAGATGCCAATCGCTACTGACTAAGCAGTAGCGCTGCAGCTTCACACCAGTGGACAGGTATCTCACAACGCCTGCTGACTGCTACGTACCGATGACGGCACATCTCACCGTGCGCGGCGTGAGCCTGCGCCGGCGAATGCGTCCACCACCGCCGAGACGGTTAGAGCGCTCAGCGAGGGGCATGGGGCAGGGTTCCCTCAGTTTTGCAGATTGGCCTATTCGGCGGCGATAGGCTGCATTGGGCCGATGGAGGGGCCGATCCAGACGGTTTGGATGTTGACGAACTCGCGGATGCCGAAAGACGAAAGCTCGCGTCCGTAGCCGCTGCGCTTGACGCCGCCGAAGGGGAGGCGCGGGTCGCTGGCAGTCATGCCATTGATGAAGACGTTGCCGGACTCGATGCGACGGGCGAGGTCGCGGCCACGGGCGATGTCGGCGGTCCAGAGGTTGCCGCCGAGGCCGAACTGGGAGTCGTTGGCGAGGGCGACGGCGTGCTCGGCGTCGCGAGCGCGGAGGATGGGTGCGACGGGGCCGAAGGTCTCTTCACGGGCGGCTGCCATGTCGGAGGTGACGTCGGCGAGGACGGTCGGCTCGTAGAAGGCGCCGCGGTCGCCATGGGGCGTGCCGCCGAGCAGAATGCGGGCGCCGGCAGCTGTGGAGGCGAGGACTTGCTCGTGGAGGGCATCGCGGAGGTCCGCACGGGCAAGCGGGCCGATCTGGGTCGCGCGGTCGAGGGGATCACCGACGCGGAGGCGGGACGTGGCGGCGACGAGGCGCTCGGTGAAGGCGTCGGCGATGGCATCCACGACGATGAAACGCTTGGTGGCGATGCAGCTCTGGCCGGTATTCTGGAAGCGAGACCTGACGCCTATCTCGGCGGCGGCATCTAGATCGGCGTCGTCGAGGACGATGAAGGCATCGGAGCCGCCCAGCTCAAGGACGGATTTCTTGAGGTTGCGGCCCGCGGCGGAGGCGACGGAGACGCCCGCGGCATCGCTGCCGGTGAGGGTGACTGCGGCGATCCGCGGGTCGGCGATGATCGATTCGACGGCGGAGCTGGGCACGAGGAGGGTGCGGAAGGCGCCTTCGGGGAGGCCGCTGGCGCGGAAGACGGCCTCGATCTCTAGGGCGCAGCGTGAGACGTTGGAGGCGTGCTTGAGGACGGCGGTGTTGCCCGCCATGAGGGCGGGAGCGGCGAAGCGGAAGACCTGCCAATAGGGGAAGTTCCAGGGCATGACGGCGAGGACGACGCCGAGCGGGTTGTAGGAGACGTAGCTAGCGGCGGCATTGGTGACGATCGGCTCGTCGGAGAGGAAGCTTTCGGCGTTCTCGGCGTAGAAGTCGCAGTTCCAGGCGCACTTCTCGACTTCGGCTTCGCTCTCGACGATGGGTTTGCCCATTTCGAGGGTAGCGATGCGGGCAAGGTCGGCCTTGCGCTGGCGAAGGGTGCTGGCGACGGCATGCAGGACGGCGGAGCGCTGGGCGAAGGCGGTGCGACGCCAGTCGGTAAAGGCAGTCCGCGCCTGGCGCAGGGCGTCGTCTACCTGGGCCGCGCTGTAGGCCTCGAATGTGTCGATGACTTCGCCGGTGGCGGGATTGATGGAGCTTAACTGCGTGGTGCTCATGGGTGGCCACCTCTCTTGTCGGGTGAATTGACGGATGTGGAGTTGGTGTCATGGTATCACGGTGGGTGGCTCTCTCACGGGATGTGGGGCCTCTCCCCGCTGTGGCAGGGAGGGGCAGGCGGATCTGAGGCAGATGGACCGGCGGGTGAACTCACTACTCGGGTCCGGCAGCCACGATGCCCGCTTGCGCGGGCTCGGAATCGAGAGTTCGCTTGAACGCGGGCGGATCAGACGGTGGGGTGGGTTAGCTAGCGATGAAGAGGCCGGCGGATTTGGTGATGTGGACGGATCCGTTGGCGGCGATCTCATCCTCGATGATGTGCTGGAGGTGGGCGAGGCGATCGGGCGGCAGGTCGGAGGCGCCGGAGAGGGAGCGGATGTAGGCGACGAGGGGCGCTGCTTCGGTTACTTCGAGGGCGTCTTCGTAGACGTCGAGATCAATGCGGGGGAAGTAGCGGGCGAGCTGGTCGCGGGCATTTTCGAGGCTGAAGGCGGCGACGAGCTGGGGCGTGGCGCGCCAGGCGTCGAGTGCGCCGGCTTCGAGAGTGAGGTCGGCTAGCTCGGCCATGTGGCGCTCGCCGTTGGTGGCGGCGAAGAGGAGGCCGGTCGGCGTGAGGACGCGGCGTAACTCGCTCAGGGCTTTGGCGCGGTCGGGGACGTGGTAGAGCATGTGATTGGCGACGGCGGCGTCGAAGGCGGCGTCTGAGAAGGGGAGCGATTGAGCGTCGGCGACCTCGTAGGCGAACTGTGGCGAGGATGCGAGGGTCTGGTGGGCGACGGCGAGCATGCCGGGGGAGAAGTCGGTGAGGGTGACGCGCCAGTCGGGCTGGAGACGGTCGAGGTTGGTGCGCCAAAGTTCTGCGGGACCGGCACCAATCTCCAGAATGGCGGCCTGTGGCGGGAGCGCGGCGAGCAGGCGGTCGAAGACGAAGCGCTGCCAGCCGTAGGGGTTGGTGCTAAAGCGGCGATGGATTTCGATGCGGGCGTTGAGGTTGTCGGCGGTGCTGTATTGGCGGGTGAGGAGGTAGGTGGGGTCGTTGAGGTTGGTCATGGGCGAACTCCTAGCAGGTGTGCGGGCGATATCACAATGAGGAACAAGCAGTATAGGCGGCATAAGATGGCCGGCGGGTGAAATTGCGCCTGGAGGGCCTGCGGCCACGAAGCCCCCATTTGCAGGCATGGGAGGGGACGGAGTGGGTGTGTTTCGTTGGTGGTGGGCCGTAAGGGCGGCGAGTTGGGACCGCGATATTTGTGGCGGTTTCGATGCTCACATCGGGGTACGGGAACGTGGGTCTGCGGCGCCACGCTACCGCTGAGCGGCGCCGCGGGCGGGATTAGGTGTTGGTGAGGGCGTCGCCAAGCATGGGGATGTTGACGCCTAGCGTGCGGGCGGTCTCGATGGCTTCGGGGTAGCCGGCGTCGGCGTGGCGCATGACGCCGGTGCCGGGGTCGTTGGTGAGGACGCGGGAGAGTTTTTCGGCGGCCTCGTCGGTGCCGTCCGCGACGATGACGACGCCGGCGTGGAGGGAGTAGCCGATGCCTACGCCGCCGCCGTGGTGGTACGAGACCCAAGAGGCGCCACTGGCGGTGTTGAGCAGGGCGTTGAGGATCGGCCAGTCGGCGATGGCATCGGAGCCGTCGCGCATGCGCTCGGTCTCGCGGTAGGGGGAGGCAACGGAGCCGGAGTCGAGGTGGTCGCGCCCGATGACGATGGGGGCGCTGACCTCGCCGCGCCGCACGAGTTCGTTGAAGGCGAGGCCGGCCTTGTCGCGCTCGCCGTAGCCGAGCCAGCAGATGCGCGCGGGGAGGCCCTGGAAGGCGATGCGGTCCTGGGCCATGTGCATCCAGCGGGCGAGGGCGGCGTCTTCGGGGAAGAGGCGCAGGATCTCTTCGTCGGTGCGGCGGATGTCGGCGGGATCGCCGGAGAGGGCGACCCAGCGGAAGGGCCCCTTTCCGCGCGAGAAGAGCGGGCGAATAAAGGCTGGGACGAAGCCGGGAAATTGAAGCGCATCCTCGACGCCGGCGCGGAGGGCCTGGCCGCGCAGGTTGTTGCCATAGTCGAAGACGACAGCGCCCATTTCATCGAAGTCCAGCATGGCGCGGACGTGCTCGGCCATCGAGGCGAGGGAGCGGCGCTCGTACTCGGCGGGATCGCGCTGGCGGAGAGCCGCCGCTTCATCAAGAGTGAGGCCAGCGGGGATGTAGCCGTTGAGCGCGTCGTGCGCGGAGGTCTGGTCGGTGACGAGCTCGGGACGGATGCCGCGGCGGGCGATCTCGGGGAAGACTTCGGAGGCGTTGCCGATCACGGCGATGCTGCGAGCGACGCCCTGCTGGCGATAGTCCGCGGCGCGGGAGAGGGCATCGTCCAAATCAGTCGCCAACTCGTCGAGGTACCGCGTTTCGAGGCGGCGCTGGATGCGCGAGGGATCGATCTCGACGGCGAGGCAGACGCCTTCATTCATGGTGACGGCGAGGGGCTGCGCGCCACCCATGCCGCCGAGGCCGGCGGTGAGGGTGAGGGTGCCTCTGAGCGTGCCGTTGTAGTGTTGGCGGGCAGCCTCGGCGAAGGTCTCATACGTGCCCTGGACGATGCCTTGCGAGCCGATGTAGATCCACGAGCCGGCGGTCATCTGGCCGTACATGGTGAGGCCGAGGGCTTCGAGGCGGCGGAACTCGTCCCAGTTGGCCCAGTGGGGCACGAGGTTGGCGTTGGCGATGAGGACGCGGGGTGCGCCGGAGTGCGTGCGGAAGATACCGACGGGCTTGCCGGACTGGACGAGGAGCGTCTCGTCGCCTTCGAGGTCGCGTAGGGAGCGCACGAGGGCGTCGAAGCAGTCCCAGTTACGGGCGGCCTTGCCGGAGCCGCCGTAGACGACGAGATCGTCCGGGCGCTCGGCGACCTCGGGATCGAGGTTGTTCATCAGCATGCGAAGGGCGGCTTCTTGCTGCCAACCCTTACAGGAAAGCTCCGTGCCACGTGGGGCACGCACGGGTCGCGGGCCACTTCCGCCTGTCGAGGTCCCTTCGGAAAATGGAAAAGTGCCCTGCCGCGTCATCGCTCTCGACTCCTTCGTTGGAGAGACGTGCCATCACGTCGCCACCGAACGATAGCATGCGAGAACGGGCGGAGCAAGGCGCTGGCGGAGCAGTACGCCTGGTTACTAAAGGTGCTTGACGGCGTCTTCGGCGAGGTTGCCCGCCGTGGTGGCTTCCTTGACGACATCTTCACCTGCGGTGACGAGACCGTGAACGGCGGCTGCCGCGAGCACGGTGAGGCCGACCGCGTAGCCGGAGAGGACTGCGATGGCGATGGTGGCAACCTCGGTGAGGCCGCCGGGCAACGGCCAGATAGCGGTCCCAGCCTTTTGATTCGAGATGATCAACACCGCGCCGCCGCCGATGACTGCGCCGATGATGGCGCCCAATACGGTGCGGAAGAATGCCTTGAAGAGTGCGCCGAGGAGATTGCCGATGACTTTCATGCGTGGTCCTCCTGTCCCCTGTCGCGATGAGAGTAATTACTGCGTCACCATTTTGCGCAGCGCTTTCAGATACGTCTCGGCACTGGTGATGTCGGCGCTGGCGTAGGCCGTGAGCGAGATGGGCAAACCGTTGAGGCCAGCCTGCCAAGACGTCACCATCGTCTGTAGCGAATCTACCACCGAGGTGGAGAGATGGAAGAAGCTCAGGGCGTCATGCGCGCCTTGCAGGGCGAGGATGACGATACCCAGCGCTCCGCTGCCGAGGAAGGCGACGAGCTGCGCGACGGGAAGCACGATGACTTTGACGGCGGCACGGGTGATCTCGGCGGCTTCGATCGCCGCGTCGAGCGAGACGCCCTCGATGGACTTCAGCTCCGCCAGCGCGGCGTCCTGGAGCTTCTGCTCGGCGAAGGGGATCACCTGCGGAGCCGCGATGGCCGCGGCTCCGACGACACCGACTGTCGCCGCCGCCGTGATGAGACGCCTACGGTTGACCGATTTCGTAGGATCTTTCTGTACGACTGTCGCCACCCCAGCGCTCCTTTTCTCTCTCGCGGGGCGCTAACCACCGCGAGGCTACGCTTCGAGACGCTCGCTCGTCGTGGGTTTCGCCCTTTCTTCTCAGCAAATGCGATGCCGACCAGGAGGCGTTGACCTCGAACTCGCGGCGAAAAGGCACCGAGATGCGCCCCACATCGACTATACTGGCCGCAGTGTACAGGTTGCGGGCACTGTTGCCTAGTGGCGATCGGAGTGGACGATGCGTTACGGCGGAGCAATATACATCGGAGCGGCGCGCGGCATTCCGCTGAACGCCGGCGATCTGGTGATGACGCTGAAGGACGAGCTGAATGTGCCAGAATCGGCCTGGCGCGCCGGCTACGCGGAGGTCTTCGAACAGCCGCAGACGTTCCCGAGCCAGAGCGTGCTGATCGCGGCGGACGGCGAGCTAATGCTGGTGGATGTCGGCGACTACGCGGCGACGGTTCCCGCCGACTCGCCGTGGCTGCCACCGGGCTACGCGCCGCCACCCGGCATCGCGGAACAGATCGTGGCAATGGGCTTCGCGCTTGCCGACGTGCGGCGGGTGGTGATCACGCACGCGCACTGGGATCATTTCGCGGGGACGACGAGGCGGGAAAACGGCGAGTACGCGCCGACGTTCGCCAATGCCGAGTATTTGCTCGGGCGCGCAGACTGGGAATCGGCGGAGACGCAGGCCGCGCTTGCCGATCCGGGATCGCTGGAGAACAGGACGCTCGGCGTACTGAATCGAGTTGGGGCGCTGCGGTTCGTCGATGGCGACCGGGCGCTGAGCGACAGCGTGAGCGTCGTGTGGGCACCGGGGGAATCGCCCGGGCATCACCTGGTGCGGGTGGCGTCTGAGGAGGCTGTGCTGTACTGCGTGGGCGATCTGTTTCACGCGACCGTCGAGGTGGAACATCCCGAGTGGATGGCGACGTGGGCCGAGCCGGCGGCGATGCTGGCGAGCCGCGAACGGTTCATCGCGACGACGTTGCGCGAAGGAGCCGAACTGATCGCGGCACACATCGCAGGAGTCGGGCGGCTCGAGGCTACCGCGACTGGCGCGCGGTGGGTGACGGTGTGAGGCGTGCCGCGTCAATGGCGGCTATATCAGAAAGCCGCCATTGACGAAGAAGGCCGCGAGGGTGGCTTCGAGGCAGAGGCCACCCCCAATGATGAGCCATGCGAGCCAGGGGCGGTCATTCGCCCAAACAGCGAGGACCAAGAAGGCGGGGACGGACGGGACGAGCGCGCGCCCCGCCGAGAGAAAACGTCGGTGCAGTTCCATGCTGCATCCTGACCTCTGCGTCGCCCAGCCTGACAGACGCACGTTGCAGGCGCACGTTGCAGACGCACGAGTGCTAGCCCGAAGGTCAGGTAAGCAGCCGATGCAGCCGCGACATTGAGACACAGCGAAGGTTCGGACGCCGTGGTGTCGTCCGGACCCTTGATCGATATCGCTCGCTAGTTTTGTATGCCGCCCAGGCCGCCTGGGAGTGAGTTGCCGGCTCCCGCGCCGTTCACCGGGGTCTGCGGACCCGGCGAGGCATCGGGCTGGAGGCCGACTGTCTCGGCATTGGGAGTTGGCGCCACCTCGGCGAGATTGATCCCCGTTTCGATGAGGATCTGGCTGAGCTGTTTGGCGTCGAGCGTCTCGTGGCGGCGCAGCTCGGCGCCGATCCGCTCCAGGGTCGCCTTGTTCTCCGTCAGTAGCGTCCTGACCTGCTGATACGCGGCCTGCACGAGATCGCGCGTCTCCTCGTCGATTACCGCGGCGGTGGAGTCGCTGAACTCGCGCTGGCCGAAGTCCGCACCGACGCCGTTGCCGAAGGGGCTGTTACGGTCGCTGAATGAGATCAGGCCGATGCGGCTGCTCATGCCCCAGCGCGCGACCATGTTACGAGCGATGAGGGTGACCTGCTGGAGGTCGTTCTCCGCGCCGGTGGTGATGCTGCCGAGGACGACCTCCTCCGCGCCGCGCCCGCCGAGCGCCGTCATGATGCGCCCGAAGAGGTAGTCGCGCGAGTAGTTGTAGCGATCGTCGAGCGGCGTGTACTGCGTGACGCCGAGCGCCTGGCCGCGCGGCACGATGGTCACTTTTGTGACGGGATCGGAGTGCGGCGTAAGAAGGCCGATCAGGGCGTGGCCCCCCTCGTGGATCGCCACGACGCGCAGGTCTTCTTCGCTGAGCACCAATGGACGTTCCGCGCCGAGCTGGATGCGGTCAAGCGCGTCATTGAAGCAGGCCATGTTGACCTTATCGAGGTTCCGGCGCGCGGCGAGCAGGGCCGCTTCGTTGACGAGATTGGCAAGGTCGGCGCCGACCATGCCGGTGGTGGCTCGCGCCAGCAACTGCAGATCGACGTCGGGGCCGAGCGGCACGCCGCGCGAGTGGATCATCAGGATCGCCTGGCGGCCCTTCCAGTCCGGGCGGTCGACCGTTACCCGGCGGTCGAAGCGGCCGGGCCGGAGCAGGGCCTGATCGAGCCCGTCGGGGCGATTGGTCGCGGCGATGACGACGACGGCCTGCCGGGCGTCGAAGCCGTCCATCTCGACGAGGAGCTGATTGAGGGTCTGCTCACGCTCGTCGTTGGTGGTGAGGCTGGTGCCGCGCTGGCGACCGACGGCGTCGATCTCGTCGATGAAGATGATGCTGGGGGCGGCCTTCTTGGCTTGGTCGAAGAGGTCGCGGACGCGACTGGCGCCGACGCCGACCAGGACTTCGACGAACTCGGAACCGGACATCGAGTAGAACGGCACGCCAGCCTCACCTGCCACGGCGCGCGCGAGGAGCGTCTTACCCGTGCCCGGGGGGCCGACGAGCAGGACGCCCTTGGGAATCTTGCCGCCGAGTCGCTGGAACTTGGCCGGAGTCTTGAGGAACTCGACGACCTCCTCCAGCTCAGACTTGGCCTCATCGACCCCCGCGACATCGTTGAAGGTCGTGCTGGGACGATCTTCCATGATGAGCTTGGCACGGCTGCGCCCGAAGTTGAAGATGTTTTGCTGGCTCTGCGTCGCGCGGCGCGAGATGAACAGCAGGAAGCCGATGATCAACGCGATGAAGGCGACGTTGATCAGGATGTTGATGAACAGGTCGTTGTTGCTGCTTGAAGCGCCGGTGATCGTTACGTTGTGCGCGGACAGCTCGTTCTGCAGGATCGTGTCGTCGGTGTAGGGATACGTGGTCTCGAAGGTGGTGGAGGTCACGTTGCCGGAGCTCCGCTTGGTGCGGAGCGTACCGGTGATGTTGGTATGGTCGGTGATCGTGACCTGCGCGACGTTGCCGTCGTCGACCTGGGTGATGAAGTCTGAGTAGGTGTACTGAATCTGGTTCGAGTTGTTCGCGCCGAAATACTCATATACATTGAAGGCGATGACCAGCATCACGATCAGTATGAGGATGCGCGGCAACCAACTCACGCCGCCGGAGCCTTGCGGCCGCCCCGCGCCATTGGGGCCGGCCTGCGGGGGGCGCTCTTGCTGGAACGGACTGCGATTGGTCGGTCCGTCGCCATTGTTGCCGTTGTTGAGGTTATCTCGAAGGGCGTCAGTTGCGGCGGACGCGGGTTTGCCGCGTTTCGTCTTCTGCGCCCGCAAGAACCATCGTTCTGCCATGCCTTCGCCTACCTGCTTTCCCCCGCCCGGAAGGACGCGTTGCCGCGGATCGAACTCCCAGCGTCCCCATCAGCGCCACGTGGCGCGGAGACGACGGGCTTTCGCTTATTATACCGCACTTCCGCGCATCCGACGCGCCTTCGACACGCTCGATGCGCGCCATCCGATCCCAACGATAACGCTGATCATAGGGCACCCTTGCTAGGGCCACGTCGCAAGCGGGAGCGATCGATGTACGCCTCGTGCCTCGCTGATCGGTATACGTGCGGGAGGCACGCTCGGATGCAGGCGAGCGGGTCTGACGTTTCGGAAAATAGTGGCCGCTCTGATCGTACTAGGATATCTCGCCTGCTTTCGTGCGTTCGCCTTCGACGCTTGCTATCCTGTGGGAGAGCGTAGAGTGGAGGTCTGACGATGGGCGAGCACGACGCAGATAATCCCGTGACGGTGCCTACCGAGGGTGACGGGCGCGATGTTGCCTGGCTCCAACTACCCACGGTCGAGCCATATACATCTACGCAGCCGCTCGTGGGCGACGTATCGCCGAAGGAGAAGCCAACCGGCTTCACGACGAAAGTCGCCGCGAAGGCTGCTCCGGCGACGGCGCAAGTTCAGGGGGCGGCTGAGTCCGGAGGTGGCCCGCGTGCCATTCCGTCCCTGTCTCGGGAGACGAAGCGGATCCCGGCGGTGCACGCGGCGGAATTCACCGCGCCGCTGGAGTCGGAGCGGCTGCCGGCCGTCCAGGGCGAAGTTAGCCTGGATGCGCGGTCGCCAGTGGTCTTTATCCGCGGGACCGGCGTCTCGATGGGGGAGCCGTTCGTCAAGCGCCGCGCGCGGCCTCTCGGCATGCGGCTGGCGATCTATCTCGCGATCGCGTGCACGGTGATCTCCGGCCTCTTCAGCATCTCCGCAGTGAGCGGGAGCGATCCGGCCACCACGATCGAATCGCTCTACCGAACCGTCAGCGGAACGGGTGCTACCTCGACCACGATTGGCTACACATGGTACGTGGCGCAGGCCGGCGATACGGTGGAGGGGATCGCGGAGAAGTTCCGCGTGCAGCCGGGCGGCATCTTCGAGCTCAACAACATGCGCGCCGATCAGGAATTGCAGCTCGGCCAGAAATACAAGATTCCCGCGGACCCGTTCTACGGGCAGACCTACCGGCCAGCCGCCCCGGCGGTGCAGGGGAATGGCAGCACGACCTTCGGCAACGACTGGTGGAATTCGTACGCGGGCACGCCGATTAAAGGGCAACTCTGCTCGCCGTCGGGTCCAAAGCCGACGGATTATGAGATGGTGGCGCCGAATCCTGGGTCGGACTGGGTGCGCGGCTACACGTGGTATCACCTGGGGATCGACTCGGCTGGCCCCTACGGCGAGCCGATCGTGGCGGCCCAGCGGGGAATCGTCATCTGGGCGGGGTGGACGAATCTTGGTTACGGGTGGTCGGTGGTGATTAGCCACTGCAATCACGTGTCGACGCTGTATGGTCACATGGCGCAGGTGCTGGTGAAGGCGGGCCAGAATGTGGTGGCGGGGCAGCCGATAGGGCTTGAGGGCTCGACGGGGTGGTCTACGGGGCCGCACCTGCACTTCTCGCTTTTCTGGGACAATCAGTACGTCGATCCGATGCCCTATTATGGGAACAGCGAGGCCAACTTCCTGCGACCATGCGGCTGCTATACGCCTACGCCTTCTTGAGGTGATGAGGCGGGGCGGTCGGGTTGTCTTTCGCTGCTGCCGAGGCTGGCGAGAGGCGCATACGTGCTACAATCCGTGGGCGCAGGCGGGGGCCTCACCCCGGGCATGCCCCGCTCGTGGGGAACGCGCTGCTGAAGTGCCGGTGGGCGCGGGTCGCGGCACTGTCGGACTTTTCCCTCGTAGCGGCGGGCCGGGGGCATGCGGGGGAGCCCCGACAGCACGCGGTGTTCGTATCTCATTAGGAAAAGCCCATAAATCCGCTTGCCGTAAGCAACGGTTGTCTGTGCCCGGAATGAAGTGGGCGGCGTTCACGAGGGAGACGTCTGTTGCCATCCGACGAGTCGACTTCTCAGCAGACTCCGTTCGGCGACGTGGAGGCGGTGCGGTCCGCGCTGGCGGCGCACTCGTACATCGCCGATCGCGGGCTCGCGACGGCGATTTTCCTGGCGGTGCGTCGCTCGAAGCCGCTACTACTGGAGGGCGAGCCGGGGGTCGGCAAGACGGAGGTCGCGCGGGTGCTCGCGGCGGCGCTCGGTACTCGGCTGATCCGATTGCAGTGCTACGAGGGCATCGATCTCGCTACGGCGGTCTACGAATGGAACTACGCGCGGCAATTGCTCTATATCCGCTCGCTCGAGGGCGACGCGGCGGCACGAGCGACCACAGCCGACCGGTCGGGGGCGGCGCTGCGCGACGTATTTTCGCCGGAATTTTTGGTGCGGAGGCCGCTGCTCGAGGCGATCGATCCGTCGCTCGACCGCGCGCCGGTGTTGCTGATCGATGAACTCGACCGCTCTGACGCGGAGTTCGAGGCGTATCTTCTCGAACTTCTGAGCGACTTTCAGGTCACGATCCCAGAGATTGGGACGCTGCGGGCGGCGCACCCGCCGATCGTGGTGCTGACCTCGAACCGCACGCGCGACATCCATGACGCGCTGCGGCGGCGATGCCTGTATTACTGGATCGAGTACCCGACGCTGGAGAAGGAATTCGCCATCGTGCGCGCGCGGGTGCCGGAGGCGCCGGAGGAACTGGCGCGACAGGTGGTGGCATTCGTGCAGGCGCTGCGTGGGGAGGATCTCTTCAAGGCGCCGGGGGTCTCAGAGACGCTCGATTGGCTCGAAGCGTTGCTCACCCTCGGCCAGTCGGCTCTCTCGGAGCAGGGGGCACGCGATTCGCTCGGCGCGCTGCTGAAATATCAGGACGACCTGCAAAAAGTCGTGGAAGCCGACTTGCTGGCGCGGCTGGTCGAGCGCGTGCGAGGCGCACAGTCGTGAGCGGATTTGTGCAGCTCGGCGCGACCGAGGAGGCGCGAGGCGAGCTGTTGCTGGCTCGCCTCGTCGATTTCTCAAGGCTCTTGTGGGAGTTGGGACTGGACGTTGGCACGGGGCGCGTGGTCGAGCTGGCGGAATGCCTACCGCTGATCGACGTGGCCGACCGCGAGGCGTTCTACACCGCGTTGAAGGTCAGTCTCGTCTCGAAGCACGAGCACGAGGGTATGTTCGATGCGGCGTTCGCCTACTATTGGCGCGTTCCATCGGACGGCGTAGCGACGCTACCCGCCGAGTTGGAGGGCGCGCGACGCCGGACGCTGCCGCTGCCCGGTCACCGGTCTGAGCGGGCGCGGGAAGATGCAACGCCGTCGGTGGGGACGCCGATCCGCGAGCAGCCGCGGCACCCGGCGTCGCGGCTGGCGCAGGCACGGCGCGCCAAGCAGGAATCCGCGCCGGATGATGAGCCCGCTTTCGCACACGCGTACAGTCGCGAGGAGGTGTTGCGACGCAAGGACTTCGAGGAGTTCACCTGGGAGGAGCTGCAGGAGGCACGCGCGCTGATGGAACGGGCGCGCTGGCGGCTGGGCGAACGGCAGACGCGGCGTCTCAGGCACGCCCGACGCGGTCGCGAGCTGGATCTGCGTCGCACGATTCGGCGTAGTCTTCGCACGGGGGGCGAGCCAATCGAACTGGCGCGTCGCGCGCGGCGCTGGAAGCCGCGACCGCTGGTGATCCTCTGCGACATTAGCGGATCAATGAGCGTCTACTCGCGGTTGCTGCTGCACTTCGTGCATACAGTCGCCAATGGGCTGGAAAACGTTGAGACGTTCGTCTTCGGCACGCGGCTGACGCGAGTGACGCGGCAACTCAATCGGCGCGACGTAGATCAGGCGCTGCGTGACGTGACGCGCAGCGTGGCGGACTGGTCGGGCGGCACGCGCATCGGCGACTCGCTGCGCGCCTTCAACTATCGCTGGGCACGGCGGGTGTTGGGTCGCGGTGCGGTGGCGCTGATCATCAGCGACGGGTGGGATCGCGGCGACGTGCGCGCGCTGGCCGGGGAGATGGAACGGCTGCGACGCAACTGCCATCGCTTGATCTGGCTCAACCCGTTGCTGGGCCAGGAGGATTACCGGCCCGTCACGGCGGGGATGCGCGCGGCGCTGCCCTTCATCGACGATTTTCTGCCGGCGAATAACCTCGACAGCCTCCTCGCGCTCGGGCACGCCCTCGAAGCGATGGGCGAGGGGCGCCGTCCCAGCCGCCGACACACGGGACGCATTGCATAGATAGTGGACATGGGTGGCCCATTTCGGCTAGGATGGGGTTACACTTATGGCGCATGCAAGGCGCGGGGTGTGCGTGCGATCACTTGGAGGTGTCGGGGGATGGCTGTCGTCACGAGTATCATCAATCTAAAGGGCGGCGTGGGCAAGACCACCCTGACTATGGCGCTCGCGCACTACCTCGCCGGGGAGCACTCGAAGCGCGTCCTCGTGATCGACCTCGACCCACAGACCAACGCGACGATCGCAATGGTCAACGAACGCCGGTGGCGCGAACGCGATCAGGCGGGGCAGACGCTCTATCAGTTGTTCAAGGACCAACTCGACGGCACCCATCAGTTCTCTGCGCAAGAGGCGATCATGTCGCGGGTGTCGAACGTCGCTGGCGGCGTGCCGGGGCTCGACCTGCTGCCGTCGAGCATCCGCCTGCACCGCATCCAGGACAAGATTACCAAGATCGCCGATCTCGACACGTTCCGCTCAGGGCCGACGTACGCCGTCCGCGAGGCATTGCGCGATGTGTTGCCGCACTACGACCACGTGCTGATCGACTGCCCGCCGAACCTCGGCATCATCACGCTCAACGGCATCGCGATCAGCCGCTATTTCTTGATCCCGGTCGTGCCGGACATCCTCTCGACGCTCGGCGTGCCGCTGGTGCTCGACCGCATGGCCGACTTCGCCCTGCGCGCGCAGCACGAAATTTTCGGCCTGGGTATCGTCGTCTCGCGATTCCGGCCTACCAGCCGGCTGCACAAACAGACGGTGATGAGCATGCGCCGCGACGCGATTCCGGGCATCCACCCGCCGATATTTAACACGATCATCACCGAGGCGGTGGAGGTGGCGGAGGCCGCGGACATCGAAGAGAACGTCATGACGCTGCGTCAGAAGTTCGGCGGCAACGGCCCGCATAAGCAGTTCAGCGCACTGGCCGACGAATATCTGCGCTACGTGGGTGGCTAAGTCAGGGTACCCCACGTCTATACCTGTACGTGAGGGGCGGGCGTGGAGTACCGGGACGCTGGAGGAGGCGAGCACATGCAAATGCGCTCCGCCGAAGAGTCGCAGTCGTTCGCCATGAGCCAGGACGCGCAGCCGCCGACGCCGCGGGAAGCGAACAAGCCAATGCCGCCGAACGACGAGCTGCCAGAGCCGCATGCAGACATCGACGCAACGACGGACCGGGACACCACGATCGTCACAGCTCCCAATGTCCCATTGCCGGCCTCCAGCGTGACGGCGACGCCGAATCGCGCACAAGGGTCCGCATCGCCTGGGCGAGCGGCGCCCGCGCAAGGCTACGTATCCCCGCATCTGCCCGCCCATCCGACGCCTCACTCCGAGGTCGCCACTACTCTCACCTTCACTCCAAATACGGCGGCGGGGGTGAGCTATCTCTTCCTGTGGGTCTCGGGGGTGTTAATCTTCTTCAATGAGCGTCGAAATCGAAATGTGCGATTCCACGCGCTACAATCGATCCTGTTTAGCGCGCTGGCAACGGTCGCGGGCGTGGTGGCCAGCGTCCTCACAGCGCTGATGGTGGACATCAGCCGCGCAACGCACTGGAGCGTCTTTGGCGTGATTGGCTGGGGACTTGCTGTGCTTACAGCGTTTACCATCGTAGTTCTCTGGTCCTCGTTGACCATCGCCGCATGGACGGGGAGCGGGCTTGCCTTGCCGATACTAGGTCGATATGCCACGCAGTACGCCGCACCCGAAGAACAGTCCCTCCCAGCGCCGCATGCCTGAATCCTTTCACGGCGGTGATGCGGCGCGCGTTTCGCGCATCCCTGCGATACCGCCACCTCCGCTGGAGATGCGCGCGCAGAGCGAGGCCTCACCGGCGGAAATCGACCATCCAGCTCCGCGCAATGAGATTGCGTCGCGCGCTATGACGAGCCCGATCATCGGGCAGGATCGTGGGCGAATGGCCTTGGAAGCGCCGACTACCAGCATTGTGACCCTCAGCAATCCGCGCCTGCGCGCGCTCTCGGTTTATGCGCTGCCGTTCGCTCCGGCGGTGGTGGTGTTGCTGCGCGAACGGCGCAATGCGTTCGTGCGCCTGCACGCGGCGCGGGCGCTGGCCTTCTACGGGTTTATTGGCATCGCGCAGATCGTGCTCTTCGTCGCGCTCGTCTTGATCGGCGGCTTCGCCTCGGACAGCGTCGCCGCGTTCGCCTTTGGGCTGCTTTTCTATGGGCTCTTCGGCCTGCTCGGCGTCGCGGCTGTCGTCTTCTGGCTGCGGTTGCTCGCCGACGCGGCGGCAGGCACGTTGACGTCGGTTCCGCTGCTGACGTCAGCGGCGTGGCGTATCGAATGGGCTTTCGCGCGACTGCAGCGGCTTCCGGGATGATGCGAATCGCAAAGAAGAGTACCTCGATGACTACTTTACCATCCCTCACCATCACTGCACTGGAGCCGCGGGTACACCGTCCGGATCGCTACAACCTCTTCATCGACGGTGCGTTCGCGCTGGGGGTGGATGAGGCGACGGTCGTCGCGGAAGGCTTCTACGTCGGGAAGACGCTGGCGCCCGCGGAACTGGACGAACTGAAGACGCGCGTTGCCGAACATGGTCTCTACGACGCGGCGCTGCGCTTCCTCGCCGCGCGGCCACGCAGCCGCGCCGAGGTTCGCCGCCGGTTGTTGACGCCAAAGCCGAAAAAGCCAGCGCCCGATCCCGAGGCCGTTGATCACATCCTCGACCGGCTTGCGGAGCGATCGCTATTGAACGATGGCGACTTTGCGGCGTTTTGGGTGGAGAATCGCGAGCGGTTCAGTCCACGCTCGGCACGAGCTCTGGAGCAGGAGCTGCGGCAACGCGGCGTCGCGCGCGAAACGGTGGAGGAGCTGAGCCAGCCAGAGCGCGATGCGGAACGCGCACTCGAGGCGGGGCGGCAGCGATTGCACCTGATGGCAGGGATCGACTACCAAACGTTCCGCACGCGGATGGGGCAGTTTCTGCAGCGGCGCGGGTTCAGCTATGGTGTCGCGCGCGACGCGGTGCGCATCCTGTGGACTGAGGCGGGCGGCATGGACGCAGCGGATGAGGATGATGACGCGGCGGACGCGGCGGACGAGGAGTAGCGGTCGAGGAACGGGGCGCGGGATTGCGACAGGTGCATACTGGCGTATAAGTTATGATGGGGACCCGTGGAGGTTCTGCTATGCCACCTGATATTGCCCGCTTGCAGACGAAGCTGGACGAGCTGCGACGCCGCGACCCGCAGTTCAAGGTATTCGGCGCATCTACCCATCGCTACGTGCTCGATCCATGTCTCTCGAAGGAGCAGATACGCGAAGCGGAATCGCAGTATGGCATTGATATACCGGAGGAGTATCGAAACTTCCTGCTGTTCATGGGCAACGGTGGGGCCGGACCTGCATATGGAGATTTCCCCCTCAAAACCGCATTGACGCAGAGCGTTGATGACGTGCACCTCCTTCGGCTCCCATTTCCACACGTGCGCTATTGGAATATTAAACCCGAGGACATTGGGCTGGTGCGGGATCGAGACTACGCGATATTCGACGAGATCTATGGTAGCGATGCGTTCGCCCCAGGGGCGTTGCGAGTCTCCCCTGAAGGAGATGGCTATTTCGATCTTCTCGTAGTTATCGGCGAGGAACGGGGCCACATGTGGCTCGATGGGAGAACCAGCGATGGAGGCATCGAGCCAATGATAATCCCTCCCGATCCAGACACACGCATGAGCTTCTCGGTTTGGTATGAGTACTGGCTCGACCGGTCTCTTGCTAAGATGGCCGAGCAGGCTCAGTAGGGTTGAGCACCGAGCCGAGGGCGCAGCAAAGATGCTCTGATGTGTCGGGCGTGGTGGCATGATCGAGTACCTGCTTGGAGATTACTGCTTGCGGCTGCGCTCTAGCTTGGCGGCGTGGCCCATCAAGATGCGCGCCGCACTCTCGGCGTCGAAGTTGACCTGCGCCGCGCGCAGGGGGTCGCGCGCCAAGCTGGCGAACGCCTCGGCAATGGCGCGGATGGTCACGGGATCGGTGATGCGCTGTTCGGCTATTGCCTGATAAGCCCCGGTGAGCGTCTCAGGATCGAGGGCGTCGGGAAGAGGAGGAGGCGCCGCGAGGTCGTCCGGTGTGGCAGGGCGTGCGTAAAACGGAGCATACGATCCGCTTGCCGGCGTGGGGAGCGGCGTGGTCGATGCTCGTTGAATCTCGGCACCAGGCTGGGGCGGCTCGACCAGAATTCGTCGTTGATCACTTGCTGTGTCTGAGCGATTCTTCTCGTTTTCGTTCTGCAATGAGACATCTTGCATGTGGACGGTGATGTCCCGGATCCCGAGCTCGCCGGCGCGTTCGATAAGAGCACGGCGATAGATCGCGCAAAGCTGCTCGGCAGGATGCTCGACCGAGTCGTCCTGGGGAAGCCGTGCCCACTCGTCTAGCGAAAGCTCCAGCGTGGCGACCGCGGTGTCGCGTAACTCATTCGTCCATGCTTCGGCAGTGAGTACGACCCGATGTGCGGCAGAATGCGCTATGCGGAACCCGATCACGGCGGCCGCACGAGCAATAAGAGGTTGCCCGTCCTCGGACTGAGCGAGAACCTCTGTCGGGCCGCAGACGAGCGTGTGGACTCGTAACTCTAGAGTTTTGTGGACACGCTCGCCCGGCGCCAGCATCCATACACCCGCAGCCAGCGTGCGGAAATAGGCGCCGGCCAGCGTCGTGACGGCAGTGGATCCCGTCGGCACCTCGTACGCGCGACGCCGGCCGTACCACGCGACGAGTGCGGCGAGTAGCACAACGAGCACAACGCCGCCGATGATACCCCAATAGACGCTTGCCGTCACGACCACATAGGACACGAGCCCGCGCAACACCATAAGCAGCCATCCCGGCGTGTTGTCGGTTGCGAGATAGAGCCCGAACCCCCAAATCATGCCGAGCACAAGGTAGAAAACGAGCAACTCTATGAGGGTGGTGGGCGAGACGATCGGCGCTCCCGCGGTCCCGTGCTGATTGCTGAAGAGTATCGCCAGGAGGAGGAGGAGGATACCCGCAACAGGTGGGAAGAAAGCTGGCGACCAGCGCTTCACGAAGTCGAGCCAAGCCGGCGCCAGCACCCGGCGCGAACTGGCAGAGTCCGGCGACGATGGGCGCTTACTCGCAGTGCGCGAGTCATCGTACGCTGCTCGGTTATCTTGCAACGAGTCGTGCCGCTCATTTGCTGGGGTATTGACCCCAGGACGAGTCGGAACGTTGGCCTGGAAGTGCATCCTCGACATGCTGCGACCACCAGCGAAGTAGCCAATCCTGCGGGGATCCATCCACAGGGGACGGGACCGTCAACCGCCACCGCTTCCATCGCACTTGACGCGTGAGCAATCGCGGCCCCTACCGACAGGGCAGAGCATGTTTCGGGCCACTCGGCTGAAGTGACATGCTCCCCACGGCTAACGCCGGGGGCTTCTCAGTTCGTCGCGGCGGCCACCGCCACCGCTCCCTGCCGGGCCTGCCCGGCCCGGAGCATGTTGCGCGCTGCGTCCTCATCGCGGTCCATGACCAGCCCGCAGGTGGGGCAGACGTGGGTGCGCACCGCGCGACTCTTGGGCACCCGCTCCCCACAGCCGCCGACAGCCGCCACAGCCGCCACAGCCGCCACAGTCCTGGCTGGTGAACGCGGGGGACACCGCGACAACCCACTGGCCAGCGTCTGCTGCTGGGCCAGCGTCTGCTGCTGGGCTCGTGCGGAGGGGGCGGAACGCCGCCCAGCCGGCATCACGGATGCTCGTGGCGAGGGGGCGATTCCGCCCCCTCGTGCGGACCGGCACGTCTTCCCGCTCGATCGCGTCGTAGGTGCCGCAGGAGGGGCAGGGCCGTCTTGTGGTGGAAGGCGGTGCGTTGGGCGGTGCGTTGGGCGGGTGCGTTGGGCGGTGCGTTGGGCGGTGCGTTGGCGCGGCACTTTCTGTTGTGGCCGGGCCAGCAGTTGCACCGCC
This sequence comes from uncultured Chloroflexia bacterium, assembly GCA_963841205.1. Classification (GTDB taxonomy): domain Bacteria; phylum Chloroflexota; class Ktedonobacteria; order Ktedonobacterales; family JADMIN01; genus CAWAWP01. The sequence continues at coordinate 72,350 of CAWJCH010000016.1, forward strand.
TTCTTGCGACGCTTGCTGCCCTGCTTGCGGCGAGCGGCGCGCCGTTGGGCCTTGGCGAGTTGCGTTGCCGTCTTGCGCTGGTGGCGCGGAGGCTCGACCTGCTCCCCATCGGCGGTGCTGAGGAACACCTGCAAGCCGACGTCGATGCCGGTTTCCCGCCCGCTGCGAGGAAGCGACTCCGTGGGCACCTCCGCACACGAGATGCACGCCTCCCAGCCGTCCGCCTCCCGCGCGAGGGTGACGGTCTTGGGCGTGCCCTGGAGCGGACGGGGCAGCCGGAGGCGCAGACGCCCGCTCTTCGACGGGTTCAGCATGCCGCCATCCAGCACGGCGCCGCCGCCATCCTGCGGGCAGGTGAAGCTGTTGTCGCGGTTACGCCCCTGGCAGCGGGGGTAGCCCGGCTGCTCACCCGCCTTGACACGCCGGGAGAACGCCTGATAGGCCCGCTCCACGCGCAAGATGCCATCCGGCAAGACCTGCGCGTTGACCTCGGCGTACTCGGGGAAAGCGGCTTTCAGGTCGGGCAATTCGGCCTTCTGCTGGGAGTACGTGGCACCCCTGCCTTCTCCGCGTCCCCACCACGTCTTGCGCTGGTGAAGGGCGGCGTGAGAGCGCGGGCGGCACTGCCACAGGACGGTTTCCAGCGCCTGTTCCTGTTCGGGCAGTGGCTGCAGTTTGTAGCAGTTTGTAGCAGTTTGTAGCAGTTTGTACTTGGAGGTCTTGCGGATCGTCGGCTGTTCCAGGGCGCTACATTCTGCCGGATGGGTGGGAAAGCGGCACGGTCGGGCAATCTCGCGGCTCGCACGGGCCGCCCGGCTTGCCTCCCCCTGCCTTCAGGCAGGGGGAGGCAAGCCGAGAGTTTTACTAGAAGCCAAACGGTCAATTCAGCAGATCGGGGGACGACTCGGCGTGCGCGCCGGGTGCCGATTGCACCCGATGTTTGTTACGGCCGCAATTGGGTTTGCCGCACCCTTCGCCCTGATGCACCGGGCGGGCTTCTTCGCGCGGCTTGTCGTAGCCCGGCAACTCGCGGACGGGGACGCTGATGACGGCGCCGCTCTCGAGCGAAAGATCGACGGATTCTTTCGGCACGTTGATGCCGATCACGCGACCGGCGCCCGACGGCGTGTGCAGGACCTCGCCGTAGCTTGGCATCTCTTGCTTAGCGGCGATGTAATCGTCGTTCTCGTAGGCAAGGCAGCACATGAGGCGTCCGCAGATACCCGAGATCTTGGCGGTGTTGAGCGGTAGCCCCTGCTCCTTTGCCATCTTGATTGAGACGACGTTGAACTCGGTGAGCCACGAGCTGCAGCAGAGCGTCTTGCCGCAGACGCCGACGCCGCCGAGTATCTTCGCGTGATCGCGGGCACCGATCTGGCGTAGCTCGATGCGCGTGTGGAACTGCGAGGCGAGGTCGCGGACCAGCGCGCGGAAGTCGACGCGCTCCTCGGCCGTGAAGTAGAAGGTGAGGCGGGTGCCATCGAAGGTGTATTCGGCCTCGACGAGCTTCATCGGGAGCGCGTGGGTCTCGATGCGCTCGGCGCATCGGCGCAACACGTCCTTTTCCTTCGACTTGAAGGCCAGGAGCTGGCGTAGGTCGTCCTCGGAGGCGAGGCGCTGCACGGGTTTGAGTCCCTCGCTCGGCAGCTCCGAGGCCTCGACCTGGCGTGGCGCGATGACGACGCGGCCACACTCCATCCCCTTGGCGCTCTCGACGATCACCCACTGTCCGACCTTCAGATCGAAATTTTGTGGATGGTAATAGTAGATGCGGCCGGCGGGACGGAAGCGCACGCCCACCACGCGAGCGGAGGCGTTGTGGGTGTAGGTGGTTTGTGGTGCAGCCATTTAGGTATGCAGCTCTTCCGCGAGAAGGATTGCCTCGGCGATCTCTCGCATAGACTTGCGGTTGTTCATGCTGGCCTTCTGGATGCGCCTGAAAGCCTCCTGCTCGGAGACGCCGTGCTTAGTCATCAGCACACCCTTGGCCTTTTCGACGACCTTGCGCGTGGCGAGGTGATCTTCGAGGTCCTTGACGCGCGCCTCCATCGACTTGAACTCTTGGAAGCGGCTGAGGGCAATCTCGATGGCGGGCTTGAGGTCGCTGGAGCGAAACGGCTTCGTCAAGTACGTGACGACGCCGGCGTCGCGAGCGCGCTCGATTAGCTCATCGTCGCTGAAGGCGGTCAGCAGCACGACGGGAGCCATCTTCTCGCGCGTCAGGATCTCGGCAGCAGTGATGCCGTCCATCTCTGGCATGCGGATGTCCATGATGACCAACTCGGGGCGCAGTTCGCGCGCCAGGTTGACGGCGCTCTGCCCATCGCCGACATCGCCGACCACCAGATAGCCCTGGCGCTGCAGCTCTTCCTTCAGATCCATGCGGATGACGGTCTCGTCCTCCGCGAGAATGATGCGCGTTGGCACGGATGCACCTCCAAGATGTGCGGGCGCCATGCCCAGGGGCGCGGCGGTGCGCGTGTTCGGCGGCAGTATAGCACATCGTGGCCGCCGGCAGGCTCGTTATCTTCAGGCATGCGCGATTGAAACGTGGGCGCCGCCGGCACGTAGGTCGCTGGCGCGTGTGAGTCTCTGGGGAACGGACGGCTATTGGGCGAGGGTGACGATGGTGACGCCATCGCCGCCGTCATTCGCCGCGGCCGACTCGAAGGTCTTGACGAGGGGATGCTTGGCGAGCTGCTGGCGGATGGCCTGGCGGAGCGCGCCGGTACCCTTGCCGTGGAGAACGCGCACGAAAGGCATGCCGGCGAGGTACGCGTCGTTGAGGTAGGCGTCGACCTGCGGGAGGACCTCTTCGACGCGCTGCCCGCGCAGATCCAGCTGGAGATCGGGCGCCTCCGCCGACTCGATGTTCGGCACCGTGACGAGCGCAGGGGCGCTGGCATCGCTCGCGCCGGAGCGGGCCTGGCGGCGGCTCAGTCGCTCGATGTCGGCTGCGCGGACGCGCATCTTTAATGAACCGAGCCGAACCTCAACCTCGCCGCGTGCGTCTGGGAGCGAGAGGAGCTCGCCGCGTGAGTTCATTGCGCGCACGCGCACCATGTCGCCGATCTGGAGCGGCCCCGCCTGCGGCTCCTCCTGGCCCTCATCGGGGAGCTCACGATCGGCTGGCGGTTGCGCGCGGAGTGGGATGGGGGCGACGCGATCTTCGAGGTTGCGGACCTGCTGGCGAAGCGCGACCAGGCGCTCGGGGGCGACGCGCTGCCTCGCGATTTCGGAGCGCATGCGAGCGAGATCTGCCTCCACAGCTTCTAGCTCGCGGCGCGCGCGCTCTCGCGCCTCGTTCAGGATGGCGGTGCGACGTTGCTCAAGATCGTAGCGTTGGCGCTCGACCTCGCGGCGCTGATGCTCGGCCTCGGCGCGCTCCATGCTGAGGTGGAAGCGTTCGTCGGCGGCGGCCTTGCGGTCGGCCTGCAAGCCTTCGAGAAGCCCTTCCATCTCGACGCCAGCGGTGCCGAGATATTCGCGGCCCTGCTCGACGATCTCGTCTGGCAGGCCGAGGCGCGTGGCGATGGCGAGCGCGTTGCTGCGACCGGGCAGGCCGATGGTGAGCCTGTAGGTTGGCGAGAGCGTCTCGACGTCGAACTCGACGGAGGCGTTGGCAACGCCAGCCTCCTCATGGGCGAACGCTTTCAGCTCGGAGTAGTGCGTGGTCGCCAGCGTCTCGACCCCGCGCCGCAACAGGTGCAACAGGATTGCTCGCGCGAGCGCTGAGCCTTCGCTCGGATCGGTGCCGGCGCCGAGCTCATCCAGCAGCACGAGGCTACCTGGCTCGGCGTCGCGCAGGATCTCGACGATGCGGCTCATGTGCGAGGAGAAGGTGCTGAGGCTCTGCTCGATGCTCTGCTCGTCGCCGATGTCTGCGAAGATGTCGGTGTAGACGGGCAGCTCGGAGCCGTCTTCGGCGGGGACGTGCATGCCGGCCTGGGCCATCAGGCAGAGCAAGCCGACGGTCTTGAGCGCGACGGTCTTGCCGCCAGTGTTCGGCCCCGTAATCACCACCATCGTGAACTCGTCACCCAGGCGGAAGTCGATCGGCACGACGCGGCCCGCCAACAGGGGATGCCGCGCCTGGATCAGGCGGAGCCGCCCCGCTGTGTTGACCTTCGGCACGCCGGCGCGGATCAGGCCGGCGTAGCGTGCTTTGGCGAGGTGTAGATCGATCTCGGCGAGCAGCTCGACGGCGAGGCGGACGTACGGCGACTCGCGTGCGACCTCGGCGGAGAGTTCGGTGAGGATACGCTCGATCTCCTGGCGCTCGTCGAGTGCCAGTTGGCGCAGGCGGTTGTTCATCTCCACGACGACCAGTGGTTCGACGAAGATGGTGGCACCGCTGCCAGACTGGTCGTGGACGATGCCGCGCACCTGGCCGCGCGCTTCGGCGCGCACGGGTAGCACGTAGCGGTCCGACCGCATAGTGATGATCGGCTCTTGCAGGGCGGAGCGGAACTCGTTCACCAGCGTGGCGAGGCGCTCTTGCAGGCGCTGCTGGGCGTTGCGCAGCTCCGCGCGGAGGCGGCGCAGCTCGGGCGAGGCCGAGTCAAGCACGTCGCCGTCTTCGCTGATACACTCGGCGATGCGCCCTTCTAGCTGCGGGCGCGCGGGTAGGTCCTCGGCGAGTGCCTTGAGCAAGGGATATGATTCGTCGACGCGCGTGATGGTGCGCCCGACGTGCGCGGAGGCGCGGAGGGTGATCAGGATATCGATCAGCTCGGCGGGAGAGAGCACGGCGCCACGCTCAGCAGCGGAGGCGTGTGGCCGCACGTCACGGGCGCCACGGACGCCGATATCGGGGCGAATCTCGAGCAGGCGTCGCGCCTCGGTGGTGTAGGCGATGCGGCGTCGCACCTCGTCCGCGTCGGCGCTGGGCAGCAGGTCCCGCGCCAGCGCTTTGCTAGCTGAAAACGACGCCTCGCCGACGAGTCGTTCGAGTATTTTGGGGTATTCGAGGGTGGAGATGCTCTTTTGATGCATGGTCGGGTACTGGGTGACTCCATGTAGGTAGATCGTCGGGGCGGATGGCGGCATCGAGGTGCCGGCTGCGGCTGTTGCCGACTGAAGGCCGCCTGGGAGTGCCGTGCGGGCCGCGCGCACCCTTTACTAGACGCTCGATGTGACTCGCGCGCTATGCAGATTTCTCACCACTATACAGCACGGCCCGCCACGAGGGAACGCGCACGATCTCCTCTCGTGGGACAAGCCCCACGGAGCGGAGCAGCCGCGCGAATGAGGTTTCCGCGGTGCTCGGCGTTGTGGTCGGCGATGGGACGCTGCGCCCGTAGATGAGACGCTGGATGGCGACGAAAGGCAGCAGGGCTACGTTCGCGGGTACGAGGGTCGCGCCGAGCACGACGATGAGGCGGCCGCCGGGACGCAGCACGCGGGCGATCTCGGCGAGCGCATGCGGATCGACGATGTACTCCGTCGGGAAGGTGCTTACCACGTTGTCGAACGATGCGCCTGCAAAGGGCAATTGGCGGACATCGGCTTGGTGAACCGTTGCGGGATCATGGCCCGCGCGGCGGAGACGTCCCTGCGCGGCGGCGACCATCTGCGGCGAGCGATCAATTGCCTTGCACTGATAGCCCGCCGCGAGGAGGTCGATCAGCAGGGCGCCGGGGCCGCAGCCGACCTCCAGAACATCGCGGCCGTGCAGTCGCGGGAGGACGAGCCGCTGCCAGGTGCGCCACTTGCCGGCAAAGGGGATCGTGCTGGCCGCCCAGTAAAGCACGCGGTTGGTGTAGAGCAACTCGAAGAGCGGGCGGACGACCCGCCAGCGTAACGATTCCTTCCCCACCACTGCGCGCTCCCGATTGCGCTGCACCGCATGCAGCGAGAAGCCTCGACGCGGAGGATACGTCCCCCACATCGAGGCCCTCTTCAACTGGGCAGCCGAACACCAACCGCCCTTAAACATGCGAGATTGACACTCCCCAGGCGTAAACGCCGGGGATGCTCAGGCTACGTATGTGGTACCCCATGTGGTACCCCATGGGGTACCCCGCTGCGTTAGCGCCTGACGGGCCTGCCCGGCCCGATTGTACGGTGTGGCGTCCGAAGAGGCCACGTTGCTCGGCCGTACAGGGCACTCGTCTACCGAACGAGTAGCGCAACGGCCATTGGACCGGACTGGCTTTCATCCCCCTGCCTTGAGGCAGGGGGATGAAAGCCAGGATTTTACTAGCGCGTCAGCGCCGCCTCGATCTGGTGCGACGGCACCAGGATGTCGTCGACGATGCCGTACTCTACGGCGGTCTGCGCCGTCATGTAGAAGTTGCGGTCGGAGTCGAGCTTGATCCGATCCATCGTCTGGCCGGTGTGCTTGACCAAGATGTCGTAGATCGTGGTCCGCAGGCGAAGGATCTCGCGCGCGGTGATCTCGATATCGGTCGCCTGGCCCTCAGCGCCGCCGAGCGGCTGGTGGATTAGCACGGTCGAGTTCGGCAGGATGTAGCGCTTGCCCTTGGCGCCACCGGCGAGCAGCACCGCGCCCATGCTCATCGCCATGCCCATGCAGACGGTGGAGACGTCGGGCTTGATGAACTGCATCGTGTCATAGATCGCCAGGCCGGCATAAACGCTGCCGCCCGGGCTGTTGATATAAATGGAGATGTCCTTGGTGGCATCCTCGGACTGCAAGAACAACATTTGCGCTACGACGAGGTTAGCGACGTGATCATCGATCGGCGTACCGATGAAGATGATGCGCTCCTTGAGGAGGCGCGAGTAGATATCCATGCCCCGCTCACCGCGGGGAGTCTGCTCAAGTACCGTGGGCACCAGCAGATCGGTCGGCGTTGCCGCCGGACCCTGCCCCGCGGGGTTACGGGGATCGTACAGCGAAGACATTCCAGTGCTCCTTCGATTGGCGACCGACGCTCATGCGTCCCGGCCGCTCCCGCCGTCGGTCGCGTCGTCGCGCGGCGACACGAGCCAATGCGCGGTACGCTACACGATAGCCCACGCCCGAGCGACGTGTCAAACCCAACCGGCGGCACATGCTGAGAGCATGCGTCAGGTTCCGAAACGGCGAGCACAGCGCCGCAAGAACGCCTGCGCAGGCGTTCTCATGGCACCCGCCCTGCGTGGGATGAGGCGGAGCACTCCGCCGGCTGACGTGACGCAGTTGCTTTACTTTCGCCAATCTCGCATAGCGTCTCACCCTTGAAAGGCCGACATACATGACTGACCCACGCGCACAGTCCGAAGATACTGATCTCGCGACCCTCACCGAGGGTCGCCGGTTGATCATCGCGAGCAATCGAGGTCCCGTCGAGTTCAGGCGCGCGCCCAACGGGCACCTCGTCAAGAAGAACGGGTCTGGGGGTGTTGTTACGGCGCTGGCCGCGCTGGCGCGGAAACTTCCGTTGACCTGGGTCGCCGCCGCGATGACGGAGGGCGACCGGCTCGCGTTTCCCGAGGGCAGCGCCACGACGCGAGACGTGCGGATCGGCCGCGACGCGGTCACGGTTCGCTACGTTGCCGTCCCCGACGACGTGTATCACCTGCACTACGACGAGATAAGCAACCAGTATCTGTGGTTTCTTCAGCACTATCTGTGGAACCCGACGGAATGGCCTACTTTCACCGACAGCCAGCACGATGCGTGGGATCGCGGCTACCGCACCGTCAACCAGGCTATCGCCGATGCGGTGATCGACGAGGCGCGGCGCGAAGGCGGAGATGTCGACGGCGCGGAGTCGCTGATCTTGTTGCAGGACTACCACCTATACCTCGCAGCGGGCTTTATTCGCCAGCGGTTGGCGAATGCCACGATCCAGCAGTTCATCCATATTCCCTGGCCATCGGTGCGATACTGGCAGTTGCTGCCGGATGGCATGCTGCGCGCGATCTTCGAGGGGCTCGCCGCCAACGACGTGATCGGGTTCCAGACGGAGCGGGATGCGCGCAGCTTTCTCGAGTGTGTCCGCGTCGTCCTGCCCGAGGCCCGCGTGGATCTCGATGCGGGCCGCTTCGTGCGCCGACGGCGGCGAGTGATCGCCCACGCCTACCCCATCACGGTTGATGCCGAGGACGTTCGGAAGACCCTGGCGTCGGCACCGGCGAGGGTCGCGGCGAACGAGCTGGCGCCGCAGGTCGCGGAAGAGATGCGAGTCATCGTGCGGGTGGATCGGTTGGAGCCGACGAAAAACATCGAGCGCGGCCTACTTGCGTATGAGGAGTTGCTGCGGACGCACCCGGACCTACGCGGCACGCTGCGCCATCTCGTGTTTCTGGTGCCCTCGCGGGAGGACGTGCCGGCGTATCGCAAGTACGCTCGCAAGGTGCGCCGCCTGATCGGACACATCAATCGCGAGTACGGATCGAAGGGCTGGAAGCCAATCATTGCTTACGTGGACAACAATCGCGCCCGTGCGCTGGTTGCCTTGCGTCGCGCCGACGTCGTCCTAGTGAATCCGATCTTCGACGGCATGAATCTCGTCATCAAGGAGGCGGCGCTCGCGTCGGAGCGCGACGCCGTGCTGATTCTCTCGCGCACCGCAGGGGCATACTACCAACTCGCCGAGGCGGTGCTGCCGATCTCGCCGCTGGACGTCGCCGAGACTGCCGATCAGATCTACGAGGCCTTGACGCTTTCGGAGCACGACCGACACCGGCGCGCCGAGCTCGCGCGCGGCATCGTGCAGAGCGACACGCTCACCGACTGGATCACCAATCAACTGCGGGACGCCGCCTCGATGCGACCTGGGCGGGTTAATCGCAGCCGGCCGAAGGAGACGCTTCGCGCGGCGGGGTGAGGTCTCGGCGAGGATAGGCGATTTCAGCTTACGGTGAAGGTGATGTCGGCGGCTGTCGCATCTTTACCGTTGATGGTCATGCTTACTTGGACGTCGTAGTTTCCTGATGGCGCTCCCCCACTGGGCTGCCAGTACAAGTATTCGTGCTGATCGGCGCCCAGTTGAGATTTTAAGGTTAAGAGTATGTGCCCACCTGATCGGAAATTTACGAGGAACTGCATGTTCCCCATTTGGTCAGAGGCACAGAGGTTGATGTAGATTTTGCTAATGCCTGTCGGAAATTGCCGGCGAGCATTTCCCGCATCACACGTAAGGTCGGAAGCTGTTCCAAGAGTGATCGCGCTGAAAGTTGATGCGGCTTGCCGATCGAGCACCTGCTGCGTCGGAGTAGACGTGCCTACCGGCACCGTTGAGGTGGCCTTAGGCGTCGGCGCGGTGGTATGCGTTGCAGTTGGGTGCGGGGTGCTGTGAGAGCCGACAGTGACCCCCAGCGATGAGGCGCTGACGGCGACCCAGACGGCGAGCGACACGATCAGCAGGGCGGCGACCGAGAGGCCGGTCCACAGTGGGCGGCGATTTGTGGCCTTTGGCGCGGCCGCGCGCAACTTCTGCGAGGCCTCGGGGAGAGGCGGCCGCCAGACGGGCTCGCTCTGCGGACGCGGCGGGCGGCCACGTTGAAGAGCCGGCGACGAGAGGTGTGGCGACGAGAGCCGGCCAGGCTGCGCGACCGTGGACTGACCGTCGATGGACGAGAGCAAGGCATCCATGTCGAGCTGGCCATCGGCGGTCAGCGGCAGGTTGAGCTTGCGCGTCTCTTTGGTGGGCAAACGAAACGACGGCAGCGGGATCGACCGGCGCTCCTCAGGTTGCAGGAATGCGCTCGGATCGTCGGACCAACCAGGTGCGGCTTCGATCAGTTCGCCGCCGACGAGCGGGCGCGAAAGGACCACGCGCCTGCCACCGGTGAACTTGCTGCCGTCCGGAAAGAGAGCGTCGAGGCCCTCCTCACCAAGGCCTAACGGGGGCGGCTCCGCGACTCGCACGTCCGGTCGCCCCGGCACCACTGTGTGGGGGCCGTACGTTTGCGGCGCGCCCGTATCCCCGGTCGCACGGGCGAAGTTGATGGGCGGCAGAGCGCCTTCCGAGAAGGGCAGCAGAGCCTCGGCGAATCGCTGTGCCGTGCCGAAGCGTTCTTCGGGGCGCTTGGCGAGCGCCTGATCGAGGAGACGGCTCAGCTCGCGGGGCACGTCGGCGTTGAGGCCGCGCAGGTAGGCCGGGCGTGAGTGTACCTGTTGGTAGAGCACGGAGACGGGCGTCGCGCCGATGAAGGGCGGGCGGCCGCTCAGCGCCTCGTAGAGCACGCAGCCGAGCGAGTAGACATCGGCGCGCGGATCGATCTCTTTGCCCTCTGCCTGCTCCGGCGACATGTATTCGGGTGTACCTATGGTGGTGCCCGACTTGGTGAGGCCACGCGTGCCCTGCAGCTTGGCGATGCCGAAGTCCGAGAGCAGTAGGTGGCGAGGGTCGTCGACGCTGACCAGCATGTTGGAGGGCTTGACGTCGCGATGGATGATGCCGCGCTCGTGGGCATGGTGCAATGCAAATGCCATCTGCACGATCGCCGCGGTCGCCTCGGAGAGGGGTAGCGGCCTGCCGAGCCGCGCGCGGAGGGTGCCTCCAGCCACGAGCTGCATGACGAGATAGACCACATCGTCCGTCTTGCCCGAGTCGTAGATGGCGACGATGTTGGGGTGCGAGAGCTGCGCGACCACCTGTACCTCGCGCTCGAAGCGGCGCACGAAGCCAACGCTATCCTCGGCGTCGTTAGCCAGGACCTTGACGGCGACCTCGCGCTCCGACTCCGTATCCTTCCCATGGTAGACGCGTGACGAGCCGCCAACTCCGATCTCTTCCAAGAGCAGATAGCGCCCAAGTTGCCGGCCAATCAGCTCGTTCCAATTCATGCGTCGAACCATCCTCGGATCGTCGTCTCTGCGCGGGGCCGCCGTGCTGGCAGCCAGCAACCATTGTAGCCCAAGAGCCGAACCTGTACTAGGTTCCTAGCCGAATTGGAGACTGCTCGTCTGCGCCGCATATCCCCTTGACCACGATTGCGGCGGCGTGGCATACTATATCCGACTGAAAGAGTCGGAATTGCGGGACGTCGCGCATAAGTCTGGCTCGTTCTTCCACGGAGGCCACAGCGTGAGCACCGAGACAGAGGTCGGGGTCCAGCTAGACGAATATAAGTGGGGCTTTAGTAAGCCGGAGAATTACGTCTTCAAGGCGCGCAAGGGGCTCTCGCACGAGATCGTCGAAGAGATCTCGCAGATGAAGAGCGAGCCGCAGTGGATGCGCGATTTCCGCCACAAGAGCCTCGATGCCTTCCTCAAGCGGCCCATGCCGACCTGGGGCGGCGACCTCGGCACGATCGACTTCGACGACATCTATTACTACATCAAGCCGACCCAAGAGGCCGGCAAGACCTGGGACGACCTGCCCACGGAGATCAAGGACACATTCGAGAAGCTCGGCATCCCGGAGGCCGAGCGCAAGTATCTTGCGGGCGTGGGCGCGCAGTATGAGTCTGAGGTCATTTACCACAAGGTGCGCGAAGACCTTGAGAAGCTCGGCGTGATCTTTGTGGACCCGAATACTGGGCTGCGCGAGCACGAGGAGCTCTTCCGCAAATACTTCGCGACGGTGATCCCGCCGAACGACAACAAGTTCTCGGCGCTCAACAGCGCGGTATGGAGCGGCGGCAGCTTCATCTATATCCCGAAGGGCGTCAAGGTCGAGATTCCGCTGCAAGCCTACTTCCGCATCAACGCCAAGAATATGGGCCAGTTCGAGCGGACGCTGATCATCGCCGACGAGGACTCGTACGTGCACTACGTCGAGGGCTGCACGGCGCCGACCTACACGTCGGACAGCCTGCACAGCGCGGTCGTGGAGATCATCGTCAAGAAGAATGCGCGCGTGCGCTACACGACGATCCAGAATTGGTCGAAGAACGTCTATAACCTGGTGACGAAGCGCGCCATCGCCGAAGAGGGCGCGACGATGGAGTGGGTGGACGGCAACCTCGGCAGTAAGCTGACGATGAAGTATCCGGCGGTCTGGCTGATGGGTCAGCACGCGCGCGGCGAGGTGCTCTCGGTCGCGTTCGCCTCCGACGGCCAGCACCAGGATGCTGGCGGCAAGGTCGTGCACGTCGCGCCGAACACGTCGTCGCAGATCGTCTCGAAGTCGATCTCGAAGGGCACCGGGCGCTCCAGCTATCGCGGGCTGCTCAAGGTGCAGAAGGGCGCCACGAACGTCAAGTCCAATGTGCGCTGTGACGCGCTGCTGCTGGACGAGACGAGCCGCACCGACACATACCCCTACATCGAGATCGAAGAAGAGGACGTGGAGATCGGCCACGAGGCGACCGTCTCGAAGGTAGGCGAGGAGCAACTCTTCTACCTGATGACGCGCGGGCTGACCGAGGCCGAAGCCTACACGATGATCGTCAGCGGCTTCATCGAGCCGATCGCCAAGGAGCTGCCGCTGGAATACGCGGTGGAGCTGAACCGATTGATCCAGCTCGAGATGTCGGGGTCCGTGGGTTGACGGAGCGCGCCTTCCAAGGTGCCTCCCGACGCAATCAAACTCTGCGGAAAGCGGGGCGGCACGCGCCGCTCCGTTTCTGTTGTGACCTGAGAGGATAGTGACCTTATGACTGCCCCCGTCGCACGTCGCGGCTTCAACTTGGAGTCAGTGACGGAGCTGGTGCGCCGCCGCGAGGAGCCGGAGTGGCTTCGTGAGCGCCGCCTCGCCGCGTGGAAGCTTTATACCGAGCAGCCGATGCCTACACGCGAAGACGAAGAGTGGCGCCGGACCGACATCCGCGGGCTGCACCTCGACGATATCGATCCGCTTGGCCTCGACGGCAGCGAAAACATGCCGTCGGAGACGATGCTGCCCGCAGCCGAGCGGAGCGAGCGTTACGGCGGCTTTCTGGGGCTCGATGACGGCAGGGCCGTCGAATATCGGCTGGACGAACAGTTGCGCAGCCGTGGCGTGATCTTCACCGACCTGGCGACGGCGGTGCGCGAGCACGGTGATCTCGTCCGCGACGCCTTCATGACGCGCTGCGTGCCATCCTCGGATAGCAAGTTTGCCGCGCTGCATGCCGCGTTCTGGCAGAACGGCACCTTCCTCTACGTGCCTGCCGGCGTCAACGTCGAGGAGCCGTTGCGCACGGTGATCTCGGCCAACCTGGACGGGGCGTCGAGCCTGAACCACACGCTGATCGTGCTCGAACGCGGGGCCAGCGCGACATTCGCCGAGAGCTTCGCCTCCGACGATGCGCAGCGGCAGGGCTTCAGCTCGCGCGTGGTGGAGCTGATCCTCGGGCCGGAGTCAACGCTACGCTATACTGGCGTCCAGCACTGGGGGCGCGCCGTCTACGATCTGCATACTGAGCGGGGGCTGCTTGAGAGCAACAGCACACTGATCTTGCAGACGGTGGAGCTTGGCAGTCACGTCTCGAAGGGTCGCGTTGAGACGATTCTGCGGGGCGACGGCGTTAACACGAAGATGCAGGGTCTGTACGTCGAGGACGGCGATCAGCACCTCGACCGTTATACGCTGCAAGATCATTATGGCAAGGCAGGGACGAGCGATCTGCTCTTCAAGGGCGTGCTGACGGACAAGGCGCGCTCGGTCTTCTCCGGGCTGATCCGCGTCGCTCCAGGGGCGAGCCGGACAGCGGCATACCAGCAGAACCGCAACCTGACGCTGAGCCGCTCCGCTCGCGCCGACTCGATCCCGAACCTGGAGATCGCCTGCAATGACATCGTCGGCTGCTCGCATGGCGCGACGGTCGGCAAGGTGGATGAGGAGCAGATCTTCTACCTCATGTGCCGGGGACTCTCGCGCACGGACGCGACGCACCTGATCGTCGAGGGCTTCGTCGATCCGCTGGTTGAGGCCGTGCCGATCGCTGGGCTGCGCGATACGCTGCGGCGCGAGATTCAGGCGCGTGTCGGCGACGCGCCCGCCGACTAGACGAAGTTGGACGAAGTCGAAGGAGTACGACGACATGGCAGTAGTCGCGGTTGGCGACGAGCACGACGTTGCGCCGGGTCGCCCGCTCCGCGTGGTCATCGGTGGAACGCCGATCGCCATCTTTCAGGTGCGCGACGAGTATTATGCTATCGGGGACACCTGCACTCACGAGGAGTTCTCGCTCTCCGATGGCGACATGGTGGACGACTACACCGTGGAGTGCGCGCTCCATGGCGCCCAGTTCGACATCCGCACGGGCGCGGTGCTTTCGATGCCGGCGACGATCCCCACCGACACCTATCCTGTCTGGGTCGAGGATGGCAAGCTCACGCTCGACATCCCCGACTGACGCGTGATTGTTTCGCTCGGGGACCTACTGGGGCACGAAGTACGTTTGCTGCGTAAGCTTTTGGCCATCGACGGTAGCCGTGGCGGTGATGTAGATGGGGCGTGCGGTGGTCGTACCAGCATATACCAGGGTGAAGGTGGCGAGGCCGTAACTGTCGGTCTTGATAGGTCCGAAGGATTGGGCCCCTCCTGGGAGGGCCACTGAGATGCTCACGGGGATGCCTGACACGGCCTGGGAGGTGTGGGTCAAGCGTACAAAGACCTGCACCGAGCCGGAGGTGGGCGGCGACGCGTTCGAGGTCCACACGCCGATGAGGTAGTCAGAGGTCGGCGCAGTCGGGGTGCCGCCGGAGGGCGACTGCTGTAGGACGATGCCGCCGGAGAGCGAGGGCGTCGCCCCGGCGGTTATGAGCGCCGACGGCGAGAGCGTCGCGGCTTTGGTGGCGACGACAACGGCGAAGGTGCTGGCGACGAGGACGAAGAGCAATCCCGCGATGAAACGCGGGGCGAGACGCAACTCGCGGTACCAGTAGCTTTGTCGCCAGTCGCGCTCGCGGCGCCGGAAGGACTCTCGCCAGGCGGGAGTATACGCGCGAAAGCTCGCGACGAGCGGCGAGATGATATATGCCACGCGATCGGCGGCGGACTCAAGCGGGGTTTGGTAGCCCTGGTACTTGTGTGAGTCGACGTCAAACCGCGCATCGGCATTCCCAGTGTGCACGGCTGCCTCGGCCGGAACGCTCGCGATCTCCTCGGACTCGTCCGGAGCAGTGGCGCTGTCTTCAAGATCGTGCGAGTCCGATCCCAGGTTATCGTTCTCTTGCTCGCCGAGGGTGTTCGGCCCGACGTCGAGCTGTTCGCCTGCGCGAGCGGCGAAACTCCCCGAGGCCAGCAACGGCGGCAGGAGCGGTTGCGGCGTCAAGACGGGAGTGGGCGCGGATACGCTCGGCCGCGGCTCGACGGGTGGGGTTACCCGAG
Organism: uncultured Chloroflexia bacterium; assembly: GCA_963841205.1. Taxonomy (GTDB): domain Bacteria; phylum Chloroflexota; class Ktedonobacteria; order Ktedonobacterales; family JADMIN01; genus CAWAWP01. The sequence goes on from CAWJCH010000016.1 coordinate 87,508, forward strand.
GAGATCGCCCCGGCGATCGCTCGATTCCGGAGGTCTTCCTTGACTGCGCCTGGCGCCGCCGCGCAGCCGCGTGGCGTTTCGTGGACACTTCGCTCTTCCTCCAACCTCACCACATGCGCGCGACACCCATTTCATGACGCCCACAAAGCGGCATGAAGCACAGTCACCCGCCTCACCACATCCACCACACTGTCCTTCCTACGTTAGACGAGCCGCAGGCAGGGTTGCGTCACTCGTCTCGGTCACCGTCACCCCCTTGTTCATCGCGGAACTGTCGCAGCCATTCTTCGACGTCGTGGATCACTTCTTCGGCGCTCGGCAACTCGCCGCCGCTCTTGAGCTGATGCACCCCAGACGTGTCGCCGGGGACGGAGAGGCTACCCCCACCAACCTCGCCAACCCGCTCTTCCAGCTCTCGCACATACGCCGCCACATCTGGATCGGCGGCGACGAGCGACGATACGCGACTGGTGAAGCGGCGCGCGGCGCGCGAGAGGTCGCCCAGCCGCAGATCGAACCCATAAAAGGCGCTCAGTTTTTCGAGGAGTGCTTCGGAGACGGGCAGGTTGGGCGTGGCGGAGACGTAGTGCGGCGCACTGCCCCAGAGACTCGCGGCCCCGGCGCCCGCCTTGCGCGCGGCGTCTTGTACCACCGTGATGACGCCGGTGGCTCCCTCGTAGCTGGCGCGCTCGACATTGGCGCGGTCCAGTCGTCGGAGGAGGGTCGCGCTGCTCGCCGTGCCGCGAACGTTGACCGGCGCCGTGTGCGGTACCTCGGCGACGAGCGCGCCGAGCAGCATGACGTCTTCGACGTGGCAGCGCTTCACGACCGTGAGGATCTCGTCCACGAAGCTCTTCCAGTGATACTGCGGCTCCTCACCCAGGAAGAGGACGACGTCGCGCTGCGGGGGCTGGGCCTCGCGATCGGCACGGTGGACATAGAAGCGATTCGAGGGCCAACTGACGCGGCGCACGGCGCCGTTTGAGATGCGTACTTGGGGGCGAGACTCCGAAAAGTCGAAGAAGTTGTCGGGGTCGATCTCGGCGAACGCGGTGGCTTCCCACTGGTTGATGAGGAACTTCACCGCCCAGGTCGCCGCGCTCGCGGCATCATTCCAGCCAGAGAATGCGCCGATGAGCAACGCTCGGTCGAGGTCTGGGACATCGTTGAAGCGTATATTCTCCATCGGGGCCACCGTCCTCTTTGGCGATTTTTTGCGACGCACCGGCGCGGCGTGGAGGGGCGCGGAATGCGGGGAAATTAGGGTGTATCTTTGCCGTAGTATACCATTTCACCCGGGCCCCGCGTCAGCCTCTCCGCGAGATTCGTGCCAAACGAGCAGGCGATGCTGAGGCAGCGCGGGACGCGGGGCTCAGCGCGCCGAGGTGCGTTCCCGCGACGTGGCGGCCGCCTTGCCGTTTGCACCGTTCGATCCGTTGGACCTGGTTGCGTCACTCGTGACGCCCGCCACAAGTCCTGCCGATTCGGCGTCTTGGATGGTGTAGCGATAACCCTGCTCGGTGAGGAAGAGCTGGCGGTTGGCAGAGAAGTCCTGGTCGCGGGTGTCGCGCGTGACGACGGTGTAGAAATGCGCGGGCCGCCCGTCGGACTTGGGCCGCAGCAATCGACCAAGACGCTGTGCCTCCTCCTGCCGCGAGCCGAAGGTGCCGGAGACCTGGATCGCGACGTTGGCGTCCGGCAGATCGATGGCGAAGTTCGCCACCTTGCTGACGACGAGACGCTTCAACTCGCCGCGCCGAAAGCGATCGTACAGTTTCTCGCGCTGGGCGTTGTTGGTGCGGCCGGTGAGCAGCGGCGCGCCGAGCAGATCTGAGAGATACTTCAGCTGGTCGAGGTACTGGCCGATGATGAGGACCTGATCGTCGGCATGCTGCGCCAGCAGGCTCTGCACGATCTCCATCTTGCGGGGGTTCTCCGCGGCCATGCGATACTTCTCGCGCTCTTCGGCCAGCGCGTAGGTCATGCGTTGGTCGTCGGGAAGGGCAACGCGGATCTCGGCGCATTCGGCGGTGGCGATCCAGCCTTGGCGTTCCAGCTCGCGCCACGGGACGTCATAACGTTTCGGTCCGACGAGGCCGAAGACTTCGGCTTCGCGCCCGTCCTCTCGCACGAGGGTGGCGGTGAGGCCGAGCCGGCGGCGCGCCTGGATCTCGGCCGTCAGCCGGAAGACCGGCGCGGGCAGGAGGTGTACCTCGTCGTAGATGATCAGGCCCCAGTTGTGGCCGGTGACAAGGCCGAAGTGCGGGAAGTCTTCGCCGTCGCTGGGCCGGTAGGTCAATATCTGATAGGTGGTGACGGTGACTGGGCGTATCTCTTTGCGGTCGCCGGTGTACTCGCCGACCTCCGTAGGGGACAGATTCGTCTTGTCGAGCAGCTCGGCGATCCATTGGCGCACCGCGACGGTGTTCGGCGTCAGGATCAGCGTCGCACGCCGCACCGCCGCCATCGCGCCGATCCCCACGATCGTCTTGCCTGCGCCGCAGGGTAGCACCACCACGCCGCTTCCGCCGCGCACGCTGCCGGCGGCATAGAACGCGGAGACGGCGTCCTGTTGGTACTCGCGGAGGGCGAAGGGATCGTGCGCGGCGGTGTGGTCGCGCACCTGTAACGTCAACGGGTCTCCCTCGACGTAGCCCGCGAGATCCTCGGCGGGGTAGCCGATGGCGACGAGGGCTTGCTTGATGTGGCCGCGACGAGCACTGTCGACAAGCAACGTGTGGGCGTCGCGTTGTGAGAGGATGAAGGGCTGGATGCGCTTCTGACGCTGGACCTCAGCGATAAGCACGTCGTCTTCGGAGGTCAGCAGCAGTTCGTCGCCGCTCCGTGAGAGCTTCACCTTGCCGTAGCGGCCGATATAGTCGCGCACGTCGCTGACGACGTTGGCCGGCAGATCCCACTTGCTGAAGCGCATCAGCATCTCGATGACGCGCGTCGCGTCGCAGCCGCCCGCGGCGGCGTTCCACAGCGAGAGGGGCGTCAGGCGGTAGGTATGGATGTGCTCGGGAGATTTCTCCAACTCGGCAAACTGCGCCAGGGCGTCGCGCGCCTCGGCATACAGCGGGTGGTCAACCTCCAGCAGCAACGTCCGGTCGCTCTGGACGACGAGTGGATTTGCGGTGGTGTGTATGGTCACGGAGCCTCCGCCCCAGGTACTCTCAGCGTGTATGCGATGGCGAGTACGCGCCCCCGTCGTGGTGGTCGACGTCGCCAGCGGCCTCAGCTTTAGAGATTCGGCGCTTCCGCCCAACGGGTCAGATAGCGCCGGACCGTCTCGGATGTGATTGTCTCATACCCGCGCAGGAGGTGACGCGCCCCGCCGATCACGCGCAGGCCGCAGCCGCCGGGGAGCGCACCGATCCAGGGTTCGAGTTTGTGGCGCGGCGACACCTCGTCATACTCGCCCGTCACGAAGAGTTTTGGTCGATCAAATTGCGCGAGCTCGGCGGTGAGCCGCAGCGCAGGCGGGCTGACGGCCACGACGGTGCGTACCCGTGCGTCGTGCTCCGCATAAGTAAGCGCCACGTACGCGCCAAAGGCGTGGCCGATCAGCGCGAGCTTCGCGGCGTCGGCCCCTGGCTGCGCCAGGAGGAAATCGACGGCGCCGGCCACGTCCAGCGGCTCGAGGCGTCCGTCAGTCTGCGCCCCCTGGCTGCGCCCGACGCCGCGAAAATTGAAGCGCAACACCAGCATACCCGCGGCGGCGAGATCTTCCGCGACGCGCTCGAGCAGCGGCTCGTCGAGAGAGCTGGTGGCAGGCTGCGAGTGGCAGAGGACGATCGCGGGGTGCAGGCGTATCGGTCTGACCTGGGATGCGTGCGAGCCGACCCTCGAGCAAGTACGTGGGGCGGCCTGCGGCGGGAAACGTGACGCCTTCGTCGAAAACCTGGGGCATGGTACTCGCTCATCCATTCCTCGCCAACGGAGATGTCTTGTTCCGCAGTGCATGCCAGTCGGCGGGCTGCCCATCACTATATGCCCGCCGTCGTGAAGCCGTCAAACAGTCGTGAAGCCGTCAAACAGTGGAATGGTGACGCGGGAGGGGATCAGAGAGGGAAAGTCACGCACGGCTCCGCTACGTACCCGCCAAACTAGGCCATCGGCACAGTCGTGCTCAGACGTAAGGAATCCACGGGCTGTCGTCGGTCGTGTTCTCTTCGTCCGGCAGGGGCGTTGCTTCGAGACCTTCCCCGTCGGGACCCCGCAGGCGCGTGAGGCGCTCGACATCGTCGCGGCGATAGAGGCGGGTGCGGCGAATGCCTTGACGGTAGCTCGGCAGGATGCCACGGCTGACGTAGGCGTAGAGCGTCGCGGGCTTAACGTGCAGCAGATCGCACGCTTCGTGCGCTGAGAGGAACGCCTCGCCATTCATCACAATCATGTCAGCCCTCCGGCTTCTTCCTCCGCTGGCACCCGCGCGGCGGCTTCAGGCCTCACCTCGCCAGTATAGCGTTGGGCGGCGCTGAGCGTCAACCATGCGGGTCAACCTTTCGCAAGGCGTGTACGGTCGTTACCCTGGACACATCAACAGAAATCAAGTAGTATCAGGATGACGGAGGCGCCACGAAGCGTCGCGCCAGCCGGTGTGGGCGAAGCGGCCCATGGAGATACTCGCGTAGTCACGTGTCGACGAGGAGCAGGACATGAGCTCATCTAGTGTGGCACCCAAGGGCCTCGACGGCGTCGTCGTAGCCTCCACCAACATCAGTCACGTCTTCGGCGAAGAAGGCCGCCTCGTCTATCGCGGCTACGAGATCGACCAACTCGCCGCCAACGTCTCGTATGAAGAGGTCTGCCACCTGCTGTGGAAGGGCAGACTGCCGAACCGTGCTGAGCTCGCTGAGCTAAACGCGGCAATGCGCTCCCAACGGACGCTGCCACCGGCCGCGGATGCCGCCTTGCGCGCGCTGCCGCCCTCGACCGAGCCGATGGATGCACTGCGCACCGTCGCCTCCGCGGCGGGCGCTGCGCTGCCGATTAGCGGGACGCCGACCTACGAGCAGGCCATCTCCCTCACCGCATGCTTTCCGACGATCATGGCGGGCTTTAACCGATTGCGAAACGGCAAACAAACCATCGCGCCGGATGCCTCGTTGGGCCACGCCGCCAACTACCTCTACATGCTGACGGGCGAGAAGCCGTCGGAGAACCACGTCAAGAGCCTCGACACGTACCTAGTGCTGCTGGCCGACCACGGCATGAACGCATCGACATTCACGGCGCGGGTGATCGCGTCAACGGAGTCGGACCTCGCCTCGTGCATCATCGGCGGCATCGGCGCACTGAAAGGTCCGCTGCACGGCGGCGCCCCGTCGCTTGTGATGGATATGCTGGACGAGATCGGCGGCGTGCAGAACATTCAGCCATGGGTAGACAGCAAGGTCGCCGGCGGCAAGAAGATCATGGGCTTCGGCCACCGTATCTACCGCACCACCGACCCGCGCGCCGAGATCCTGCGCGAGATGGCGCATCAGGCCTCGACGGAGGGGTTCTGGGCGCTGGCCAAGGGCACTGAAGACTACGCCGTGCAGGCGCTGAACCGCAAGGAAGGCCACCGCATCTATACCAACGTCGAGTTCTATTCGGCAACGGTGCTCAACTCGGTGGGACTGCCGCGCGACCTCTATCCGCCGACCTTCGCGGTGAGTCGCGTCGCGGGATGGTCGGCCCATGTGCTGGAGCAGCTGATCGGCAATCGCTTGATTCGGCCCCAGTCGGAGTATGTCGGACCACAGGGCTTCGTCTTCAAGCCGATCGACCAGCGGTGAGGTCGACCGCTGGGTCCGCATCGCCCCTTCTCGCGGGAGAGGGGGCGATTGCTGTTGTGCGGGCATTTGACGAGGGTGGCGTATGCGACCGAAATCAACATGTGTCGAGCCAAACGAACCTTAGGAATGGCTATGGTTGCAGGGGCCGCCGCGACATCGTGTGAGCGGATCCGGACCCGAACAACGAACTGATGAGGGGGTGCACCGGCACAGCGAGCAACGGCTGACGGGCGCACAACCAGCTATCCTGCTTGCGATAACGCCGCCGGTCCGGGTACGTGCCGGATTATGCCATCCCGCCCCTGAGTTCCGAGCGCCCACCTGGCACGGGTAGTGCGGTGCCGCAGGTCATCTTATGACCATTAGCCCGGCGGCAGCATGGACGTGGTGATTCAGGAACTTCACCGATGGTCAAACCAACAGATCCGATCAGTCCGCCTCCGGTTTCAGCGTGGCATGCGCAGTACCTACCGGCGTATGTAGCGAATGGCATGCTGGGGCTTCGCGTCGGGCACATTCCACAGCTCTACGGGGTGGCGATGGTGAGCGGGTTCGAGGGTCTGGATCCGCTGACCGGGGTGGAGGCGTTTGCCCGTGCCCCGTATCCGCTCGCGGGGAATGTGCAGATCGGGGAAGCGGCGCTGACTGATCCGGGACGCGCGATCCTCCGTGAGCAACGATATGACTTCTCATGCGGAGAGCTGCACACGAGTCTCACGCTGGAAGAAGGAGGGATCCGGGCCGATATCGGGGTGGTCACCCTGTGCAGCCGGACACGGCCAACGGTGGCGCTGCAGGAGACGGTGGTGCGCGTGGACCATGACTGCGACCTGACCCTCTCGGCGGGGCTCGACGCGAGGGAGGTGCCCGGTTCCTGGGGTGCGGTGGTGGGCGGACCGTTCGATTGGCGGAGTCCGGGTGAACTCAGTTCGTGTGGGCTGGCGTACGAGACGGAGTTGTCTGGCACGGATAGGTACGATCGCGCTCTGCGCCACTTGGCGACGGGTCCGCTGATGACCAGTTACTCGTTCCGGGCCACTGCCGGCCAGGAGTACGTGCTGCGCCAGTACAGCAGTCTGGTGCCGCTCGCCATGCATTCCCAGCCGTACATGCAGGCGGCGCGGCTCGCATATGCGGCGCGGCTGCGCGGCTTTGACGGACTGCGCACGGATAACCGGGCCGCCTGGGCGCAGCTCTGGCAGGCGCGGTTGGTCCTGGCAGGCGCGCCGAAGCGCTGGCAGGCGCTGGCCGACGCCGCGTTTTTCTATTTGCAGACCTCGGTGCACGGCGCGGCTCCATCCGCCACTTCGGTGTTCGGGCTGGCTTACTGGCCGACCTACCACTATTACCGGGGTCACCTGATGTGGGACATCGAGACGTTCGCGATACCCCCGCTGCTGCTGACCCACCCGGAGGCAGCGCTCGGCCTGCTGCATTACCGCGCGACGCGGCTGCCTGCCGCCTTCGCGAACGCCGCTCTGACCGGCTACCGCGGCGCCCAGTACCCGTGGGAGAGCAGCCTGCAACACGGCCACGAGGCCACCCCGATTGACGCCGCGGCCCCTGCCACTGAGCATCACATCAACATGGACGTTGCCTGCGCCTTCGCCCGGTATGTCCACGCCACTGGCGATCGCGAGTTCGCCAGCCGCGAGGCATTTCCGGTAATGTATGCCGTGGCGGATTGGATAACCTCCCGCGTGCTGCTGACACCACGCGGCTACGAGGTCCGCGGAGTGACCGGCATCGCCGAGACCGGTACGACTGTTGACAACGACGCGTTCACCAACATGGCCGCGGCAATCGCCCTGCGCGAAACGGCGGCGCTGGCGCGCGCGCTCGACATGCCGGACCGTCCGGAGTGGTCGGCCATCGCAGATGGGCTGGTGATTCCGGTAGACCCGGAAACCGGGGTCATCGCGAACCATGACGGCTACAAGCCCGACGAACCCCAGGGCGCCACACCGGGCGCAGCGGCGGGCCTCTTCCCGCTCGGCTACCAGACGGACTCGCGCATCGAGCGCGAGACACTGCGGTTCTACGTGGCATTGGCCGACAGGTACGCGGGTGAGCCGATGCTATCGGCCATGCTGGGCACGTACGCCGCCCGGGTAGGCGACCGAGCGGCCGCGCTGGACCTCTTCGAGAAGGGGTACAGCAACTTCGTCGTGGAGCCCTTCGCTATCACCGCCGAGTTCAGCCCATCGGTGTTTCCAAACCAGCCCCTCGCTGGCCCCTTTACCGCCAACCTGGGTGGATTTCTCTCCAGTTGCCTGTACGGGCTGACCGGCCTGCGGCTGCACGACGGCAGCCCATCGTCGTGGTGCGAGCGCCCAGTAGTCCTACCCACCGGTTGGGACGCGATTACCGTGGACCGACTCTGGGCACGACACCAGCCCCACCGGTTACAGGCCGAGCACGCCGCCCAGCGAGCCAGCCTCCAGCAGCTCACCTAAAGACGGGCGGCGTTTGTCTACGTTTTGTCTACGTGCAGCACGTTGAAGCCAGACCAAGATCTTGCTCTATTGCGGGGGATAGCCTTGTATTCTGCGCCAGCGCAGTCGACAAATGCGCTCGGTTGCGCCACTGGTACATCGAGTTCGGCGTTTCGGTAGTCGGCCGTCGCGCGCCAATCCTGAGCCCGCAGCGCAGGGAGACGTGAGCTACCCCGGTCGGCCTACCTTTCGCCGACACGGTGAAGCTTGACGAAATTCGTGCGCGCATGGCCGGCGAATGGCATGCCACCGACAATGACGACGTGATCTCCACGCTCGGCTAATCCTTCCTCGCGGAGGCGGCCATCGACCCAGTCGATGAGCTCCTCGGTGTCACCTCGTAGTTCGCTCGAACGCGCTTCCACGCCCCACCAGAGCGCCAAGCGACGGTAGACGATCTCAAACGGGGTGTAGGCGACGATGGCGGCGTTCGGACGTGTCTTGGAGATGAGATGCGCGGAGGCCCCGGTGCGCGTGAAGACGACGATGAGTTTGGTGTGCGCTTGCTCGGCCAAAGTGTGCGCGGCGGCACAGACCGCGCGCGCGCAACCCGCCTGACTCACTGCTGGCGCCGTGGGCGACGCGGTCCAGTGGCCATCTGTTTCCTCGGCGATGCGCGCCATGACACGTACCGCTTCGACCGGGAAATCACCCACCGCCGTCTCGCCGCTCAGCATCACCGCATCGGTGCCGTCCAGGATGGCGTTCGCCACGTCGCTCGCCTCGGCGCGCGTGGGACGCGGGCTGTGGATCATGGATTCCAGCATCTGCGTGGCGGTGATCACCGGCAGGCCGAAGGCATTGGCCCGCGCGATGACGCGCTTCTGGACGAGCGGCACCTGCTCCAGGGGCATCTCCACGCCGAGGTCGCCGCGCGCCACCATGACGCCGTCCGCGACGCGCAGGATGTCATCCAGATGCTCGATGGCTTCGGGCTTTTCGAGCTTGGCGATCAGCGGGATGGTCGCCTCTGCGGCATATGCGGAGGGGTGCAGCACCGCGAGGTTCGGCTCCGGCGGCTTCTTCGATTCGGCAAGCGTCGCGGCGATCAGTTGTTTCGCCTCGTGAAGGTCCTCCGCGCGGCGCACGAAGCTCAAGGCGATGTAGTCCACACGATGACGCACGCCGAAGACCAGATCGGCCTTGTCCTTCTCTGTGAGCGCGGGCGCGCTGACCGCGACGCCTGGCAGATTGATGCCCTGGTGTTCGGCGAGCACGCCGCCGTGCACGACGCGGCACCGCACATCGGTTCCCTCCGCCCCCTCGACGCGCAGCTCGATAGCGCCATCCGAGAGCAGAACACGATCGCCGGCGGCCACGTCGCTCGGCAGTGCGGCGTATGTGGTCGCGACGCGCGTCGCGTCGCCATCCAACGGCCTCGTGGTGATGGTGAAGAGAAGGCCATCGTTCAACAACACTGGCTTGCCGCCCGCCAACGAGCCCGTACGAATCTTCGGTCCCTGGAGATCCTGCAGGACCGCGATCGAGCGACCGAGTCGCTCGGCGACGGCGCGCACCTCGGAGATGCGGCGCTCGTGCTCGTCGAGCGAGCCGTGCGAGAAGTTGATGCGCGCGACATCCATTCCCGCGCGCATCAGCGCCTCGACACGCTCCTCGCCATCGGTGGCCGGCCCGAGGGTGCAGACAATCTTCGTGCGTCGGGGCATATGTGGCCTCCCCTGCTGCCGGGACCCGCGCGAATCGCCCGCGATGGTCGTACGCTAGCGCCGCGCAGCGAGCAACGCGGTGAAGCGCCGCCAGCTCGCCGTAACCTGCCGGCGCAGATCATCCAGCGAGCCGTCGTTGGCGATGACTTCGGTGGCGAGCAGCAGTTTGTCGTCAACCGGGGGCTGCGCCGCGAGCCTTGCGCGCGCCTCGTTTTCGGTCAGCCCGCGCAGCTCCGCCAGGCGGCGAAGCTGCGTCTCCGGCGGGCACGTGACGATCCAGAGACCGTCGCAGAGCGGCGCATACCCAGACTCTACCAGCTTCACCGCGTCAAAGACGCCGACGGAGCCTTCGGGTATGTCGCGGAGCCGGTTGAGCAACGCGGTCTTCACCGCAGGATGGACGATCTCTTCGAGTTGACGCAGCATCCGCGTGTCGCCGAAGACGAGCGCGCCCAATGCCCGCCGGTCGATCCCACCGCCAGCATCTAAAATGCTAGGTCCGAACACGCCGACGAGATCAGCCACCAGCGGCTGCCCCGGTAGATAGAGCTCATGGACTACCAAATCGGCGTCCACGTAGGAGTTGGCCCCAAGCTCGAGCAGCATTAGCCCGATCGTCGTCTTGCCGCTGGCGATGTTGCCCGTCAGGCCGAGAATATACGGCATGCGCGCCCCCTCACGTCGCTCGTCTGGCGTCGGCTCATTCGCCGTTCCCTCGATCATTCTACCCGATGCCAGCATGCTGCGCAGCATCACGACGCGCCGACGCCGTTCGAGCGGGCTATGAGGCCATTCCTTGCCACTCGTCATAGAGCATTTCAAGCGCCGAGAGGGCTTCGGCGCGCTGCTCGGCAAGCTGCTGGATGCGCGAGACGTCGGCAGCGGCGCTGGCCTCTTCGAGGTCGCGCTCGATCCGCGCGGCGAGCTCCTCCTGCGCGGCAATCTCCGACTCCACCCGCTCGACCGTCCGCTGCGACACCGCGCCGCGGCGGACGGTCGTCACTGCGCCAGAAGGACGGGGCGACGTGGCGTGTTTCTCGGCGGCGACGGCCTCGGCGGTTGCGCGGGCGCCACGCGTGCGGAACGCCGTGTAGTTGCCGACGTGCATCGTCACCTCGCCGTCGGCGAGGACCCAGAGCTTCGTCGCCAGCGCGTCCATGAAATAGCGATCGTGCGAGACGAAGAGGATCGTGCCGTCGTAGTCGACCAGGATCTCCTCCAGTACCTGGCGCGCGACCAAGTCGAGGTGGTTGGTCGGCTCGTCGAGGATGAGGAAGTTGGCGCCTTGCAGCGTGAGCTTCGCCAGCGCAACGCGGCTGCGCTCGCCGCCACTCAGGGCACCAACCGGCTTGAAGACGTCCTCGCCACTGAAGAGGAAGCGTCCGAGGAAGCTGCGCGCGCCCTCCTCGCTCAGTTGGCTGGCACGACGCACCTCATCAAGGACCGTCGCCCGTAGGTTGAGGTTCTCATGAGTCTGCGCGTAGTACCCGATCTGGACGTTGTGGCCGAGCATGGCGCGTCCTTCGAGCGGCTGGATTTGGCCCACTAGCGAACGCAGCAAAGTCGTTTTGCCCGCGCCGTTGGGGCCAAGCAGGCCGACTCGGTCGCCGCGCCGGATCTCGCCGTCCGCGACGTGGACACGGAGCCCCGCGCTCTGCTGATGGTCGTCGCCGCCGCGCCCCGCCTCGTAGCCGATGACGAGCTTTTCGGTGGTGAGGACGACCTGTCCCGATTGGATCGTAGCGCCGAGCTTGAATTTGAGCGCGGCGTCGGCGGGCGGGCGCTGGATGCGCGGTAGGCGGTCGAGTAGCGTCTGGCGCCCGCGCGCCTCACGCGAGCGCTGCCCCGCCTTGTAGCGCCGGATGAAGTCTTCGGTGCGCGCGACGTACTCCTGCTGCTCCTCGTATTCCTTCCACCAGCGGGCGACACGATCGCCGCGCAACTCGACGTATTTGGAATAGTTGCCGGGGTATTCGTGCGCCTGGGCGTAAGCGACCTCCAGCGTTTTCGTCGTCACGCGATCGAGGAAGTAGCGGTCGTGCGAGACGACGATCACGGCGCCTTTCCAGCCGTTCAGGTACTCTTCGAGCCACTCGAGTGCGGCGAGATCGAGGTGGTTCGTCGGCTCGTCGAGCAAGAGGACGTCGGGGTCCTGCAACAGCAGTTTGCCGAGGGCAGCGCGCGTCTGCTGGCCGCCGCTGAGGTGCGCCGCGGGCGCGGCCTGCTGCTCACGGCTGAAGCCGAGGCCGTCGAGCACCTGGCGGACGCGCTGATCGATGGTGTAACCGCCTGCATGCTCGAAGCGGGCCTGCACCTCGGCGTAGTGATCGAGCAGCGCCGCGTAGGCGTCGGGGCTCGCCATCAGTTCGGTGTCACCCATGCGCGCCGCGAGCGTGGTGAGTTCATCTTCCCAGCCACGCACCTCGTCAAACACCGCCAGCATTTCGTCGTAGAGCGAGCGCGTGGGGTGGAAGTCGGCAATCTGGGGCAGGTAGCCGACGCGCGTGCTGGAGGCATAGGTGACAGAGCCCTCGTCGGGCTCTAGCTCGCGGACCAGCAGCTTGAGGAGGGTTGTTTTGCCTGCGCCGTTGGGGCCAACCAGACCAATGCGGTCGTCTGCTTCAACGCGAAAGGAAACGCCGGCGAAGATCAGGTCGGCGCCGTAGTATTTGGCGAGGTCGAAAATGTTGGCGAGTGACATAGCGTGAGTAGTGTATGCGATACCGGGGCGCGACGCAAGACAGATTTCCCCTCGTCATCTCGTTTGACCGCCACGCTGCGTTCTGCTATCATGGACTTGTCGTGCAGGTGCAGGAACCCGCAATTTATCAGCGATACCGAGCGGTGAGAAGAGGAAATCGGTCCGATGAACTTCAACTTGATCCAATGGCTCTTCACCGATCCCTGCACGGCTGGCGGCGGTCCCGCGAGCGGCAACGCCGACTGCCCGAACCCCGAACAGTTCCATTTCTACGTGCTGTGGCTGGCGGTGAGCATCGGCCTTCTGGTGGTCTGGGGCTACTACCAAATTGAGGGGCGCCGCCGCCTCGTCGGCGGTCATGCACTCAATAAGCGTATCTTCGATACTATGTTGAATAATTTCGCGGTAATCGGCTTGGTCGGTCTCTTCGTCATCTTCTTCCGCTGGGCGGCTGACAGCTCGCTCTTCGCCTGGCGCTTCTGGCGCTATGCCTGGCTGGTGTGGCTCGCCGCGATAACCATCCGCTGGGGGATATACTTCATCTTCCGCTATCGGGATGATCTCGATGGCTACCGGCACTACCGGACGCATCAGAAGTATGTGCCGCAGCCGAAGGCCAAACGTACGGCCCGCGCGGGCGCACGTTAGCCCACCCTTTCCGCTCGCTGCACGTGCCGCGCCTCCATGCTTAGGGCGGCACGTTTTTCGCGCCCAATTTCCCGGTTACCTTGCGAAATACGCCCGTTGCGCGCTGACCGTGCAGACCTCCATCTCGGGATAGCGCAGGGCGGTGAGCGCTCCACCGTAGACACAGCCGGTGTCGAGGTCGAGCGTCCTGTTAACCCAACGCGGGCTGCTGACGACGTTGTGCCCGTAGACGATGTACGGGGCGGACTCTGGTGACGAGACGCGCCCGGCGCGGGCCGCGCCCCAATCGCGGCGCACGGGCTTACCCTGCCCATTGACGCCGTCAACCTCGCCATACAGGCAGAACGAGGCCACCGAGCGATCCCACCGGCCAATCATGCTGTCAAGGATGGCGCCGTGGGTGACGACGAGCTTGCCGGCGTCGAGCAGCAGGTAGCCGGGGAGCCGGCTGAAGAAGCTGGTGAGCTGGGCGTGCAGTGCGTCGCGCTCGGCATCCGGCAGTGAAACGAGTTCGTTGACGGTGAGGGCGAGTCCATACGCCATCCGAACGTGGTCGCCGCGAAGCCAGCGCAGGAACTTCAGATCGTGATTGCCCAAGACAGCAAACGCCACGCCCATCTGTTGCATCGCGCGGATGATACCGAGCACCGGCAGACTCGCCGGTCCACGATCGACGAGATCGCCGACGAAAACGACGCGACGGCCCTCGGGGTGGGCGTAGCCGCCGCCTCGTGGGGCGTAGCCGAGACGTCCGAGCAGACTACGCAGCTCATCGATGCAGCCGTGGATGTCGCCGATGACGTCGAACGGTGGGTGAATGTCGGCTGGCAATATGCCCAACTCGCGGAGTGTAGGCTCGTCTAACAGCTCGGTGGGTTCATACGTCGCTGCTTCCGTGCGCGGGGGCGTTTTCTTCCTGTCCTTCATGCGAGTCCCGATCACACTCCGTTCCCGCGCGGCGCGCCGCGAGTGGCCTGCTCTCGCGCGAGCGTGGCGTCGACGCCAGCCTATTGTACACTTCGCGCGCGGCGAATTGTCAATTCGGCGCGTTGCTCGTTCTGTGCGCTCAGAGGCTCAAGCGCTGCCAAAGCTCGTCGGAGGTGAGGCCGCCCACCGTGACGACCTTCTTGCGTGCCGCGGCGCCGCGGACCACGGCCACCGCCTGCAAAGGCACCTTAAGCCGGCGAGCGAGCAAGGCAACCAATGCATCATTCGCGGCGCCGGAGACCGGTGATGCCGTCACGCGCACGCGCAGGCCGTCACCCTCGCGAGCAATCTCATCGCGGCTCGACCGCGGGAGCACCCGTACCGAGAGCCGGAGCGGCCGCTCCGGCTCTCGTGAGGACGCCGGTCGCATCGAGTATGCCCTCACCTCACCAATACGGCGGCAACGAGTACAGGATGTAACCGTCGATGACCGAGAGCGCCCACCACATGAAGATGAACGAGACCGTAAAGCCGATATCGAACGCGCCCGCGCTCATGCGCGGCAGGCGCCGCGCGATCGGGTTGACGATGGGATCGACGACATTGCCGAAGAAACGCACGATGGGATTGGCGGCAGGTAGCTGTACCCAGGAGAGGATGACGCGAACGAACATGAAGATGATCAGAATGTGAAAGAAGAGGTCGATGCTCGTGCTGAGCGGCTTGTCAAACGTCAAGACCATTTGGGGCCTTCTTTCTCACGACTGCTCGCGAGCGTACTTGCTCCACATTGTAACGCGACGGTCGCGCAACCGTGTAGGCGATTCGCTTCTTCACCTCATTCTGGTCGTCAGCACCTCCACGGAGGGGCGGCCAAGAATGCGCCTCTGCACGACATCCACTATGTGAAGATCGTCTACCTCCGCCAAGGTGGTGACGTGGCGCTGGAGCAACTGGCCGAGCGGTCGCGCGAGGGCTAACCCGGCGAGCGAGCTGGCAAGTGCCGTGGCGAGGCGCGTCCTGGCGCGGAGGGCCGTCAGGCTAAAGAGGGAGCCGGCCATCATCACGGAGGCTCCCACGGCCAGGTTAGTCCCGCAATTGGGATGGATCGCCAGATCAACTTCACCACGTCGCAGTCGCAGCATGGCCTGTTCGCTGGCGGCGCGAACGGCGAGTGGGTCGAGATCCGCGAAGATGGTGAAACCACGAGCGTTAGCGCGGGCGCTGACGGAGAAACGCCGCACCGAGCCAGCCAATTGCCCTTGTGGCAATCCGCCAACTGCACGATGATCCTAGCCCCCAGACTCCAGGGAAGGGCGTCGGGTTCGCGGTATCCCTAGCGTGTGAGCTTCCATCGGTCGGCGGCAAATGAAGCTGCGAGTGCAGCCGAGATTTAACGACGGCCGGCTATCGGCAAGGACGCCGAGGTGAAGCAATCATGAGCCGCATTCTCGTTTTCAGTGCTCCCTGGCAGCGACCTATTGCGATCCGAGGAGGGAGCACATGAATTTGGCATATCTTGCCGCGGCGATGATTTCCGTCGCGGCCCCTAGCGAATCTCTGCCCCCGTTGATGCGGCCCGTGGCAACGACAGCGTACTTTTAGATTTCCGCACAAGCTGGTGCGGTCCATGCCGGCAAATGGATTCGACCGTAAGCGGACTGCTAGCGGAAGGCTACCCCGTGCGGCGTGTCAATGTGGACCAGGAGCGCAATCTGGCAAACCGCTACGGCGTCCAAGGAATTCCCTGCTTCGTCATGGTCGTGAATGGTCGCGAAGTAGATCGCACCGTCGGAGTCACCGATAGCGGCCGACTGGAAGCCATGTTCACCCGCAATGGTGTGAGTCCCGAGGTCAACGCCGCTCCGCGCAATCGCCGGGAAGCCTTGCCTCAGCGACGGGTGCCGTTCCGTTCCCGACGACCGATCGGGGTGAATTACTTGGCGGGGCGCGAGCACATCCGAGTCGCTTTCAAACTGATCCCGTCGTCATGGATGAAAATCCAGCAGTTGCGCCTAGGTATGACCATTCGCAATATGATGAACTGCTTCGTGCCAGCGTGCGGCTAAGGATTGAAGACGAAAACGGCTTCTCGCGCGGATCGGGAACGATCATCGATTCCCGCGATGGCGAGGCATTGATCATCACCTGCGGCCACATGTTCCGCGACGCGGCGAAGGACGGACGGATTTGGGTCGACCTGTTTGGCCCGGCCGCGCCGCAAGGGGTCGCCGGGCACTTGATCGATTACGATATGAAATCAGAAGTTGGGCTGATCCGCATTGCCACGACGTATTCGGTGAAAGCGGCACACCTAGCGTCAGTGGGTTACGCATCCCGAACGGGCGATCAAGTTGTTAGCATCGGCTGCGATGGAGGCGCGGATGCGACGGTTAAAGAAACTCACGTGACGTCGATCAACCGTTATGTGGGTGCACCTAATTTGCAAGTGGCGTTTCAACCGGCGCAAGGCCGTAGTGGCGGCGGATTATTTACACCGGACGGCCAGGTAGTTGGCGTATGCTACGCAGCCGATCCGGAAGGAAACGAAGGCTTGTTTGCTTCGCTACCAGCATTGCGTGAAGAACTCGACCACGTTGGCCTGTCGTTCGTCTACCGAGATGGGCAAGCACCGGCATCGGCCGACCGGATGCAACAGACGGTCGCCGACATCGAGAACCGGCCAGTGGTCCAGGTCGATGGCCAATCGTGAATGTTCAAAACCGAGACACATCACGCGTTAGTTCAGGCATAACAGGAACGATGATCGATCGCCAATTGCAACCTGCTTGGTCGACAACCGCGTGTCGGATCATAAACCGCAGGCGATGTCGGCGGACGAAGCGGCCGCGGTGCCGGCGCTGCGTGATGAAGCCGACGAAGGGTCGGAAGTGGTTTGCATCGTCCGGCCCCGCGGAAATCCGCAAGGAGAAAGCGAGATTATCGTGCTGAATCACGTTTCGCCGGGCTTTCTAAAGGTATTGACCGCCGAGCAGCAACAAATCGCTCAGCGACAACCGGCAACGTCCATGCAGCGGTAAAAGGGCCGCAGCGTTGGCAAGCAGAAAGCGCTATCGATTGCGTCGCCAATGCCTTCCTGGCTTACGGCGGCAACAGAATGCCGGCGATCGACGCATTTAACAGCGTCGCGGTGAAACCCACGAACAACGCCCGCATTCCGAGTCGGGCCAAATCGTGCCGGCGATTGGGTGCAATCGCGCCGATGCCGCCCAACTGAATGCCGACCGAGGAAAAGTTCGCGAAACCGGTCAGGGCAAACGCGGTAAGAAGAACGATCGCTCGCTGATCAGGCCTGGCGTGACGACGCCGTGTGGCGTCGGGTTTGGGAAGCATTTGCCGCATTTGCAAATAGGCGAAGTGCTCGTTGATCGACAGTTTCGAACCGAGCAAGCTGCCGACTTTGGCGACATCGTCTGCGCCACTCCCATCAGGAACGCCACCGGCGAAAATATCCAGCCGAAGACTTTGCCCAGCGAAAGACCGTTCAACCAATCGGGATTTGTCGGCCGCTCAGAATTCCAGTTAACCAGCAGCGGCCCAATGCCGCCGAGAATTGCGTCAAACATTGCCACAAAGGCAATAAACACAATCAGCATTGCGCCCACATTCAGGGCGAGTTGCAGGCCGTCGGTCGTGCCGGTGGCGGCGGCGTCGATCGCATTCACGTACGGCGATTTTTCCCGCTTGGTTTGGACCGTTCCACCTGTTTCCGGTTTGCTGACTTCCGGCAGGAAGAGCTTCGGATAAGTACAGACTGCACGGGCAGGCCATGACGCACGTCGTTAGCACCGCCACCGGATTGGCGCCATAGCTGATGTACACCACCATCATGCCGCCGGAAATATGGGCCATGCCGCTGGCCATCAATACAAATAATTCGGAGTTGGTCATCCGCGGCACATACGGCTTCACAATCAGCGGCGCCTCGGTCTGCCCCATGAACACGTTGGCCGCGACGGAAAGCGTTTCCGCGCCGCTGGTGCGCATCAGGTGAACCATTACCAGGGCCAACATTCGCACACACCACTGCAACACGCCGAAGTGATAAAGCACGGTAAAAAATGCGGAAACGAACAAAATTGGCGGCAACGCCTTAAAAGCAAAACAAAAAATAAAATCATTGCCGAAAACTTTTGCCATGTCTCCTGGTTGGCGAGGTTGCCGAACACAAACTCGGCCCCTTTGTCGGAAAAATCGATGAACGAACGCACGTAGCCACCCAGATCGTCGAATGCTTCATGCACACCTTTGATGAACAAAATCCAGTACCCGATGCCGATTGCAATTAGCCCGCCCACTAAGCCGGGCCAGCGCAATTTCCGCCGCGCACCACCGGCAGAACATGAATGATGAATGCCGCCAGTACGATTCCGGCGAAACAGATAATCGCTGTGATTTCGTATGTCCGGCCCTTGCCGAGTACTAATAACGCCAGCACGATTTGCAGCGCCATCCCCCAGACAATCGTGTGCCAGTTCACCGCACGCAAATTCGCCGAGAACACAGCGACTAGGCCGAAAAAAAAGATCACTCCCGCCACGGCCTGACCACGTACTCCGATCGCTTCCTGCATTCCATAGGCCGCAAACCCGACCGCGGCGATTACCGCGGCGATACCCAATCGCCAACTGAGCGGCGTCGGCTTGTAAACCGCAGCCGGCGGCGGGGCATCGTGCGGATCGACCGGGGTTTCCAACGATTGCGGCGGGTGCATACAGATCGAGTCGAGAGAGATTAGACGGGATCGTGAAATTGAATAGACCCCTGATGATAACTTCCCGCGCGGCGGTAAACTATGGGGTCGGCATAAAATGGCGATTCGGCAGCGCACGACGATGCCCAATTTGAATCGATACAACAGAGCCACGGTGGCAGTTTTTGGTGCGTGCAGCAGACAGGGGAAACTCCCCCCGGACGGTGCGGAACTGAAAGGCGGCGAGCCTGTCGTTCAGGGGGGATGAATTCGCAATTAGGGTTTTGAAACCTCTCGCGATTCGGGGTAAACTGGTGGCTGGTCGATTCGGCCGCTTTTCTC
>CAWJCH010000017.1:0-76051 GCA_963841205.1 uncultured Chloroflexia bacterium
TAGCGCTCGCCCACGCGCTGCTCGTCGTCATCTATCACGTCATCGCGCGTCGCCAACCGTACCGCGAGTTCGGCGAGGACTACTTCCGGCACCACGATCCCGCCGCCCGTGTGCAGCGCTTGGTCCACCAGCTCGCGCACCGTGGCTTCGAGGTACAGCTCCGCGCTGAGCAGGCAACCGCGTCCAGGATCGATCTGGCAGCGCCGTCGCTCGCCGGGGGGTCGTGACCATCCCCATTTTCAGGTGAGCCAGCCATGCCCCGTCGAGCGGGGCACCACCGCGCCATGAAAATGCGGCAGACGGTGGGTCGGCTGCAGTATGCTGCTGAGGGGAGACGGCCGGTGGGGAGACGGCCGGTGGGGAGACGGCCGGTGGGGAGACGGCCGGTGGGGAGACGGCCGGTGGGGAGGGCGGCGTGAATCTGGTGCCCCGTCACGTCGCGGCGTGAGCCCGCAGGTGAGTCTGACCCGCGTGTCCTGCGGGCACCACCGTCTGTTGCCCGCTCGGGGGCGCTTCCTCGCAGCGCTCGTGCGGGGCACGCACACCAGTATCGTGCGGAACAGGACACGCATGCCGGCCGTCTCCGTCGGGAGAAGGGAGTGGAGGGAGCTTGCGCCATGGAGATCCTCATGGAGATCCTCATGGAGATCCGCTACGCACGGTGTTGTGGCCTCGATATCCACAAGCGGTCGGTCGTCGCCTGCCGCTTTGTCCCCGGAGCAGCGGGCACGCCCACGCACGCCCACGAAGGAGATCCGGACGTTTGGCACCATGACGAACGACCTGCTCGCGCTCAGCGAGTGGCTCGCGGCGGCCGAATGCCCCCATGTGGCCATGGAATCGACCGGCGTGTTTGGAAACCCATCTAGAACCTCTTGGCAGGCCGTTTTGAGGTGCTGGTGGTCAACGCCCAGCATGTCAAGGTCGTCCCCGGGCGCAAGACGGACGTACGGGACGCCGAGTGGATTGGCGACTTGCTGCGAGGCCTGCTGCGCCATGGCCTGCTGCGCGCGAGCTTCATCCCCGACCGTCCCCAGCGGGAACTGCGCGATCGCACCCGCTACCGCACGACCCGGATCCACGACCGGGCCAACGAGGTGAACCGGCTGCAGAAAGGGCTGCAAGGAGCCAACAGCAAGTTGTCTGCGGTCGCGACCGGCATCCTCGGCACGTCCGGCCGCGACATCCTCGCGGCGCTGGTCGCAGGGACCACCGAGAGTGCCGCGCTCGCGCAGTTGGCCCGGGGGCGGCTGCGCGAGCAGATCCCGCAGCTGGAGCAAGCCCTGGCTGGCCAGTTCAGCGCCCAGCACCGCTTCCTCATTGCCCAGCAGTTGGCCCCCATTGACTCCCTGGACGCCAGCCTGGAACGGCTCAGCGCCGAGATCGCCGAGCGTGTGCGCCCTGTTGACGCGGCACGGGAGCGGCTCCAGACCATTCCCGGGGTGGGCCGCCGCACCGCCGAGGTGCTGGTGGCCGAAATCGGCACCGATCTCACCCGCTTCCCCAGCGCGGGCCACCGCGCTTCCTGGGCCGGGCCCTGCCCGGGCAATGACGAGAGCGCCGGCAAACGCCGCAGTGGGCGCACGCGCCAAGGCAGTCCCTGGCTGCGCACGGCCTTGGTCGAAGCGGCGCAGGCGACAGCACGCACGAAAGACACCTCCCTGGCCGCGCAGGACCGGCGGTTGGCGGCGCGTCGGGGAGCCACGCGCGCAGTCGTGGCGGTGGCACACACGATCCTCGTCATGGTCGATGTCCTCCTCACCCGCGAGCAGGAGTCGTAGCACGACTTGGGCAGCCACGATTTCGACGAGCGGGATCGGAACGTCGTCCAGCATCGGCTGGTACGCCGCTTGGAGGCGTTGGGATACACGGTTTCGTTGGAGCCCACTATCCCTGCAGCTTGACCCCTTCGTACGCTATTTTCACACCAGTCACCATGCGCGGCTATTGAGTCCGGTATCTGGCTCTCCCGCGGACTTGGTGAAATGGCGAGTGCCTGCGCTGCCGGGCCATCGCTAGCCAGTTGGCCGGTAGAGGACGCGTTGCCGGAGCAGATCGAAGCTGGCTCACCCATACATCTGGCGCTTGAGCAGCTTGAGGCGGGTGATCTGCCCTTCAGTCTGCCCCGGGCTCCACGGGGAGGTGAACGCCGCGCGGATGGCCGGCACATCCCGCCGGACTCCCTGGGCGAAGGCCGCCAGTTCAGGGATCCCGCTGGCGCCCGCCTCCTCCAGCCAGGTCTCCAGACCATCCACCTGCCGCTGACGGAGCAGGGCGAAAAAGCGTCGGACGGCGCCGCGCATGGTGGCCACGGTCGGGCTGCGGCGGAGGAGCTCGTCGACAAACACCGCCTCATGCCGTGAGCGATCGTCCTCCTCATGCAAGAGCCGCCACCCCACGGCGCGGGGCGCGGCACGCAACGGTGGCGGTGGTGCCGGGGTAACGCGTGGCTGGCGGGGATAGGGGCCCGGCCGGCGCGGTCCGGGACGCCAGAGGGCGAGGAGGGTGTAGAGATTGGAGCCGCTGCCCCGATAGCCGCGCGCCCGGATCTCGGTGAGCAAGCGCCGTCCGTTCTGCACGCCGGCATCCCAGCGTGCGCGCAGATACGGCTCGAGGGGGCTTAGCCGGGAGTGGCGCGGCGCGACCGCCGCCCGCTGGGGACAGGCTTCGGCGCGCAGGAAGCGGCGTATGGTATTGGGGCCTATGTGCAGGGCATCCACGATCTCGCGTACGCGCTTGCCCTCGGCGTGCAGCCGTCGACAGGCGTCAAAGCGAAGTTGGCGCCGCGTCTGCGCCTCGGCTCGGGCGTGCTGGCGTGGGATAGTATCGCCCCGCACGCGGGCCAGAAACAGCTTGCTCTGTGCGTCCATACCCTCCCGCCCTGGCGCTGGCGCTCCCTGAGCCGCCAGACGCAGCAGGGTCTGCTCCCGCCCGAGCACCTGCTGCAGCGCCTCCACCAGATTCTTGAGCACATGGAAGCGATCGGCAATCTGCACGGCCTGCGGTTCGCCACGACTGGCCCCGTCGGCGAAGTTCGCCCCGCGCTCCCGGCCGACCACCGCCACCGGCGGCTGGGCCTGCAGCCAGGTGGCAAAGGTGTCCGCTGCCCGATCGGGCAGCAGGTCGACGACCTGCCGACGCGCGAGATCGACCACGATTGCGCCGTAGCGCTGGCCGCGACGCAGGCACCAGTCGTCCACGCTCACTACTTCGAGTGGCGGCCCCATTGGCAGCGGGGTCCGGCGGATCTCGCGCAGGAGGGTATCGGGGCTGGCGACAAGCCCCAGCGGGCGCAAGCCCCAGCGGGCGCAAGAGCCGCGCGCCGGCCTCGCCGCCCACGGCGAAACTCACCGCGCGCAGCCACAAGGTCAGACGCTCGGTGCGACGGGCGTGAGGCGCGAGCAGGCCAGGCAGACGCTCAGTGAAGACGTGGCGGGCGCACCCCAGGCGGTCACAGAAGAACCGCCGCACGTGGAGCAGCAGGCGGAAGGCTACCCCATGCCACGGCAGATCGCTGACGCGGCGCACGTACCGCGAGTGCACACGCGTCGACGCGCCGCCGCACAGGGGACACCGCGCGCGCCTGCGTCGTCTCGACAACCGCCGTGCTACCAACTTCGGTTGCAGTCAACTGCACGAGATGCAGTCTGGTCGGGTCGGGCAGAATCGTCGAACCGGTACGCACCTGGCGCCTCCTCTCCGGGGACCACCATGCACCATACCGCACCAATTCTTCTTACCTCTTGCCTGGTTCACCAAGTCCGCGGGAGAGCCAACTCTCGGACTTGACCCCACTGCGTTATGTGAAGTATAGCAGAGTCGCACACTGCTCGGATAGTCGCTAGAAACGCCGGCTACCCCTGGAGTTGACGCGTCGTGCTCATCGCCCGGGCGACCAACACCCGAATCCGATGGCATCGGTCCTGCATGTCAAACGATGTGTCGCGCGCCACGTAATCGATGATCCTCAGTGTCGTGTCGAGATCCTTGATGCGTTGCGCCGACGCCTCCTTCAGCGTCATGATGAGCTCGCGCGTCAGGTCGCCGGGCGTCTCCGGCATCTTCTCCTCGTCCGCTGTCGTCTCGTCGCCGAACATGTGTGTCTCCATTCGCCCTACGAGGCTCGCGCCTCGTCACTCTTCAGGATTGCCGCCCATCGGACCTTCGTGTTGCCGCGTACGCCTCCTTCGTAGATCTCGCGATTGTCGAGGATATCCTTCACCGTCGTGAACGACCACTTGCCACCGAGCGGGCTCGGGTGATGACGCCTGTTCAGGTTGGCGGCGATCGCCCGGAGCGTCTGTCCTTCCTCTCGCCAACCGAAGATGCAGCGCACCACCACAGCGCCATGCCGATCCACATCGATTGCGCGTAGGATCCGCCGATACCCATACGGCAGCCTACCGCCGCGGTCGCCGTCCTTGCGGTCGATCTCGCTCAGCGCGGCCTTGGTGCGGTCGGCGATCAGGTCGCGCTCGAGCTGCGAGACCGCTGCGAACATCGTCAGCACGAACTGGCCCTGCGCTGTCGCCGTGTCGAGCGATTCCTTACAGCTGACAAACGCTATGCCGCAGGCCCGGAACTCGTCCACCAGCTGGAGCACCAGCAGCGTCTTGCGCCCCAACCGATCCAGCGACGAGATGATCACCGCGCGATACATCCCCGCCTTCGCGTCGGCGAGCAGCTGCGCCAGCGCCGGGCGATGCTTCGGCCCCTTCGTGCCGGAGATACCTTCGTCCGCGTAGAACACCGGCTCCGGCCAGTCCTTCACCATCGCCATCGCCGCGCAACGGGTGCGTTGTGCCTCCAGGCCCAAGCCCGACCGCGCCTGGTCCTCTGTGGAAACACGAACATAGGCGGCGTCGGCGTCGGCGTCGACCGCCTGCTGAAGTGGTGAATTCTTGCGCCTCCGAGGCATCTACCCTTCCCTTGCTATTAGTTCGGTGACTTGACATAAATTCATCTGTACGACTCGCGGACGGCTACCGTACAGATGAGCTATATTGAAACGCTGAATGATTCAGCATTTGCGATGCCTGTATGGTCGCCGAAAAGGAGCGCATCAATTTTCCGTTTGGTCGAGAAGCTGAAGGGAGATTGGCGATGCGCACACAGCCCACTGCTTGGTCGCTTATAGCCGAAGGCCTGAGGAAAGTTGTCATCGCAGCAGGCGGCGTTTTATTCGGCGTCGGGATTGCCTTTCTATTGTCAGCTATCAGCATCAGCGGCTCGCCCGTACACCCAGCCCTCCAATCACCGATTACCAATTGTGCTATCGCTGTACCGTTACTCGGCTTTTCCTCAGCACTGGCCTACTTCGGAGAAGGAGAAAGTTTGGCAAGTATCATGTCCTACGCATTGTTCATTGCTGGCGGAGCGTTTCTATCCACCGCTCTAGTAAACGCTTTGAACTACATAGCGCCTGGCGCCGGAGAGGCCTTGGTTCTAACTCAATTGGTGGGCTACGTTGTCTTCCTAGTCACGGTAGCTGCTTCTTCACTGCTCACCGCTCGCCAACGTAAGCGAGAAAAAAAGAAACAACGGTCGCTTGAATTGAATGAGCCTGGCACGAACTAATCGGTGTTAGACGCGGCGGCTACTCGACGATGGTGATAGGTAGCTTCAACGCCTGGGCGAATGCGTACTCGCCTTTGGTAGACTCGCCCATATAGCCACCAGGCGCAACGAACAGCGCCTCATCCGAGATACTGAGTTTGTCGCGGTGCAGCTCGTCCAAGTCTGCCGCTTCAGTCTTCTCGCCAGACTTCTTCACATAGGGCATGAGTACAATCTTGCCCTTCGCCGTTTCCTCCACTGCCACTTCGAGCATGCGGTCAAAGAATCGCATACTCCCGCAGATGGTTACTATCCAGCGATTGCCGCCCATGTCACGCCTGTTCTAACAACCCTTGAGTAACGAGCGCCGTCAAGTTGATCAACATAGCAACAGGGCCAAAATGGTGATTGACCTGGGACCTAGCATGCGGAGTGTACTGGCAGACGCCGCCGAACTGTAGCAGCTGCAGGCACTGCCGCCTGCTCGCTCATCAAAGTGACATCACTGAATGATGGAGACCTTATGGACCCAGTCATGCTTGAACTGTGGCTGCGTTCTGTCGTGCGAGCCGCAGCCATGGAGTACGGAGTCGCCGATGCGAAAGTTGAGCCAGGTGGCGTTCGGTTTGTTCCTGGGTTGCTGTTCATCACCATGGCGGGTACGCGCTGGGGGCACCCTGTGCGGATGGAGATGACCTACAAAACGGGTCCGGAAGATTCCGACGCCCTCACGCGGGTTGGCGACTGCGTCATGATGTGAGTAGCAGCCTACCGTAAGCAGCGTCTGAGGTGAGTGACATGCTCCCCAGGCGTAAACGCCGGGGCTGCTCAGGCTACGTATGCCCCAACGGGCTGCGTTAGCGCCTGACGGGAGTGCCCCTCCCGAAGAATGTTGACCGCTGCGTTCTCGTCACGGTCGAGAATCAAGCCACAGGAGGGACAGACGTGGGTGCGAACGGATAGGCTCTTATACACCCGCTCGCCACAGCCGCGACAGTCCTGCGTCGTGAACGCTGGGGGTATCGCTTCCACTCGCGTGCCGGCCCACGCTGCCTTGCAAGTGAGGAGACGTCGGAAGGCATTCCAGCCCGCGTCGTTGATGCTTTTGTTGAGGCCGGCTTTCTGGCTGGCCCCGTTGTGCAGATTGCCGCCCTTGCTATCCGACTTCGCCCGGGGGCGGCGCGATAGGTTACGTACCTGGAGGTCGTCCAGATAGATCGCGTCGTACTCGCGTACGAGGGCGAGCGCCGTCTTGTGCTGGAAGTCGCGCCGCTGGCGCTTGACCTTCTGATACTTCCTGGCGCATTGCCCAACCGCTTTCCACCATCGCTTGCGGCCCTTCTTGCGACGCGAGACGCGCCGCTGGGCTTTCTTCAGCCCCTTCTCGGCCTTGCGGTGGTGCCGGGGATTCTCGACGTCTTCCCCGTCCGCTGTCACCAGGAACACCGTCAGCCCCACGTCAATGCCGGTCTCCCGCCCAGTGGGCGGGAGCGGTTCCGTGGGCACCTCCGCACTGGAGATGCAGGCGTACCAGCCATCCGCCACTTTGGAGATCGTGACCGTCTTGGGCGTGCCTTGCACGGGTCGATGCAACCGCAGGGGAATACGCCCGATCTTGGAGAGGCTTAGGATACCGCCATCCAGCACCGCACCGCCAGGCTCGCCCACCTGTGGATAGGCTCGCCCACCTGTGGATAGGTGAAACTGGTGTAGCGGTTCCTGCCCTGGAAGCGGGGATAGCCAGGGGTCTCGCCCTTCTTCACACGCTGGAAGAACGCCCGAAACGTTTTGTCCAGCCGGTGCAAGACATCCTGCAAGACCTGTGCGTTGAGGTCGCGGTATTCAGGCCGCATCTCCTTGATGCCTGGCAGTTGGGCGGATTGCATGGCGAAGTTCACGGAGATGCCGCACTGCTCCCAGGCCGCTTTCCGCTCTTCCAGGCCCGCGTTGTACAGTTCGCGGCAGCGCACCAAGGCTGATGCCATCACCCGCTCCTGAGCGGGGCGATGGCATCAGCTTGTACTTGTACGTCTTGCGCACCGTCTCGCGCACCGGTCACTTGCCCTTCTGGCTCTCCACGTACCGCCTTAGCGTTTCCAGCGTCACGCCGCCCACCGTGCTGACGAAATAACTATTCGTCCACAGCGAGGGGAGGCGCCGCTTCAAGGCGGGAAACTCTGCACGCAGCGCATGCGAACTGTGCACCTTGAGCAACTTCACCAGCCGGTGCATACCGAATTGCGGGTCACACCCCACGAGCAGATGGACGTGATCGGGCGTGACTTCCATTTCGATCAACTCTTGCCCCCAGCGTTCAATCTGCTCAGCGAGGATAACTTTCAACCGTTCATCTATTGGCGGCGTCAACACCTTGCGCCGGTACTTCGGGCAGACTATCACGTGATACCAGCAGATAGAGACGACGTTGTTGTTGCGGTGCATCTCTCTCATGCAGACAGTATGTCATGATAGATAATGCAACGTCAACTATTGGTACTTCGTGGCCTGACGGCCACCCGGCTTTCATCCCCATGCCTGAAGGCAGGGGCACTCAGCCGGAAGTTGTGGTAGGACGTGTCGATCGGTACGCCGGAATGCCCTACACGTATCGGTACGACGTATCGATAGCCCTCAGCTGCGCAGAATGCGACGGACGCCGCCTCTGGTGTCACCGCTCGAATCATCTCCCAGAGTTCTTACTGGTCTTTGCTCCCGTCATCGCCTTCTGGATTCCAGGCAATGTCCTGTATCCGATACCACTTCGGTTCCATACCAGACCCTTTCTAAGGATCCTTGTTTTCAAAGCGCTCGACTGTCTCGAAAAGGCGCGTCCACAAGCCTCTAACCTCACTCCAAGGATTGTAATAGTCCCGTAAAAGGTCTGTTATGGCGGCCCTGGATGTGTAACCAACCCCTCAAAATCCCGTCTTATTTTCGCGTAAATCCTGTGCGCACATGAAGCGGTGGCTCCTTGCCGCGGCATGGGCAGCGCCCGACAAGTCAACGCAGCACAAGAAGGAAAGCTCGATGACAGACCCTGCTCATGGCCACCCATCTCCCCTCTGTGCGGTCGATGGATGTCGCGAGACGTCCACCTTTGCATGCCCAGAGTGCCAACTCCCCCTTTGCCATCACCATGCAGCCACACACGTATCGCCACTCGAGGAGGCATCCACCCTCGAAGGGGCGTGGCTCAGATCGCAACCCACCTTTGGAGAGACATCTCTTGCCGAGTGGACGGTGATCGCGCCACTGATGACGCTGCCTGGGGCCTAGGTCACGCCCTACGATATCTGCTCATCACGCGCTCCGCGCGCCTCACCCCACTCCACGTTATGTGCAGTAGCAACTTGTCGTAAGCAACGTCTAAGCTGAGTTCTCTACGGCTCGCCCACGCGGCCTACCTCGCCGCCTCCCCGTCGGTTACAATCACTCCATCCGTTGGTGCTGGCGCAAGTCGCGGACGAGGAGGTCGGCGTGACGCAACTCCAAGCTTGGAGCAATTTCTATGTCGTCATCGGCACCGCCGGTGGATCGCTGACCGGCCTGACGTTCGTGGTGATCACGCTGACCGCGGGACGGCGGCTTCCCGGCCAAAGCGCGGGGCTCGCGGCGTTCACCACGCCGACGATCGTGCATTTCGGCGCCGTACTCCTGGTCGCCGCACTCCTCAGTGCGCCGTGGAAGACCTTCACCACCGTCACCGTCTTGCTCGTCGTGATCGGCGCCTGTGGGGTGGGCTATTCCGGCATCGTGTTACGGCGCCTGCGCCGCGTCGAAAACTACTTACTGATGATTGAAGACTGGGTATGGTACGGGATCTTCCCCCTCGCCGCGTACGCGGCGCTCGGCATTACGGCGACGTTGCTGCCGCGCGATGCCGAGCTGGCGCTGTTCGGAATCGCCGGTGCGATCCTGTTGCTGCTCTTCCTCGGCATCCGCAACTCGTGGGATGTCGTGACCTATCTCGTCGTCGAATTCCTGCCGAAGGTGGATCGTGTGCAGGATGAGGAGACCGGTGAGGGTGAAAGGTAGTCGCACGCCACCGTGCCCTCGAATCTCCCGACACATCCGCGTGCGCATCTGGATCCTCCAGAGCCCTTTGCGCTCCCGGTGTTATGTACAGTAGCGGCCTGCCGTAAGCCAAAACTAATCACAGTTAAAACAACCTAGAGGGTATCTGAGAAGCCATTAGGCCAAGGATCCGGCAAGGCGGCGGAGCATGACACGGATCATGCTGGCGTAGACGACGCACTCCGACGTCGCCGGCAGGTATTCGTCATCCTTGCTCAGGCGGCGCCACCGCCCTAGCCAGCCGAGCGTTCTTTCAACGACCCAGCGGCGGGGCAAGACGTGAAAACGCCGCGGCATCTCCGGCGGCTCTTGGTCGGCGCGCACCCAGACCCAGCGGCGCGGGCGGCGGAAGGGGCAGAGCGCGCGGACCTGATCGCGCGGCAGGCGGAGATCGTGCCCTATCTCCCGGCGCAGCAGGAGAAGACGACGCGCGAGATTCCGCTTGTGGTGATCGAGCGAGAGTAATCTGCAAGGCGTTTTCCCTCCTGCCGAGGCGGCTGGGCCGTGCTACCGTGATGGGCAACGCGGCTGCGAGGGCAGCCGGGGACCGCAGAGGAGGACCGTATGAGCCCTTTCATCGCGCGGGCGCTGCCGCCGGGCGGGAC
This sequence comes from uncultured Chloroflexia bacterium, assembly GCA_963841205.1. Lineage (GTDB taxonomy): Bacteria > Chloroflexota > Ktedonobacteria > Ktedonobacterales > JADMIN01 > CAWAWP01. The sequence continues at coordinate 10,236 of CAWJCH010000017.1, forward strand.
CGTCGGCGTGGTGGCGCCCGCCAGCCCGTATAATCGCCGCTCGGACCTGCTGCGCGGGGTCGCCTGGTGGGAGGCGCGCGGCTATCGCGTCAAACTGGGGGAGGGCATCCACGAGCGCACGGACTGGACGGCGGGCAGCCCCCAGACGCGCGCCCGCGATCTGATGGCGATGTTCGCCGATCCTGAGGTGGACGTGATCCAGTGCTTGCGCGGCGGTACCGGCGCCGCGGAGGTCGTGCCGCTGCTCGATTACGAGGCCATCACGGCGCATCCCAAGCCGTTCATCGGCTCGTCGAACATCAGTGCGCTGCACACGGCGCTGCTGCGGCGAGCGGGGCTGGTGACGTTCTACGGCCCGTCGCTGACGCTGGTGGCGGTGTGGTCGTCGTTCACAGCGGACCATATGCTGCGTGTGCTGGGCGGGGAGACGACCGGCCCGATCCCGCGCGATCCCGGCGATCCGTGGGTGCGCGCCATCGCGCCGGGGACGGCAAGCGGGCGCGTCGTCGGCGGGTGCCTGGGCGACCTGCTGGAGACGATGGGCACGCCGTGGGAACTGGACCTGGACGACGCCATCTTCATCTTCGAGGAGGTGGGCGACAGCCCGCACGGCCTGGAGCGGAAACTCGTGCAGCTCGAACAGGCGGGCAAGCTCGCTGGCGTGCGCGGCGTGGTGGTGGGCGACCTGACCGGCGGCGAGTTCGACGAGGGCGGCGGCTCGCCGTTCCCGCACTCGAAGACGCTGGAGCAAGTGCTGGAGGAGCGGTTGGGGCCGCTGGGCGTGCCCGTACTCTACCCGCTGCCGTTCGGGCACGGCGGGCGGCTGGCGACGATCCCACTGGGCGTGCGGGGGACGGTGGACGCGGCGACGTGCGATCTGGTGATCACCGAGCCGGCGCTGGCCCCGGCGCGCGCCGTGTAGGCGGATCGACCTACCCCCCTGGCCCCCTCTCGCCGCGGCGAGAGGGGGAAACTGTATGCTCGACCGTCAGCAACGCAACCAGCCACTTACGGCAAGGGGCGGTGGGAAAAAGCACGAGCGGCACGTTCCCCCAAAGGTGTGCCGTTCGCGGGTTGTGACATCTCCCCCGACTCGCGCCGGGGGCTTCTAGGGGTCGCACCCCACGCCATGATGCCCCAGAGCGAAGACCGAAGCCTATCGAGCAGTGTAGCATCCCGGCGCGGGAATCGCAAGGTACTACCCATCCCCGATTGAAACCGGGGCTTTCGGGCCAATCTCTGCAAGGGATGTGTGGGGTTAGCGGAGGTCGTTGAGCTGGCGCTCGGCCTCGTCGAGGGAGATCGTGCCGCCGCGGAGCTGCTCGAGGATGGCGCGACGCTGCGCCTCTACGTCATCGGTGCGCGGAGCGAAGGGCGTCTCGCCGGCGGCCTGATTTGCCGCGTCGGGGTCGTCGACCTCGATGCGCACGCGCTGCGCGCCGGAGGGACGCTGGCCGCTCGCGGTGCCGCCCGATGAGCCGCCGCTCGACGGGCGATTCTCCCAGGTGTTGCGCATGGAGCCGAAGGCGTTCTCCAGCTCGGACATGGCGCGCTCGACGGCGGAGCGGACCTCGCGGCCAACGGCCTCCCAATCGGTGTCGCGGGCACGCTTGGCTGCGCGCTCGGCGTAGATCTGCGCCTGCTCGGCGGCCTTGCGCGCGGCGCGCTCGGCCTTCTCGCGCAGCTCGTTGAACTGCTCTTGGTACTCGCCGGAGAAGTGGGGCGACTTGCCGCGCTCCCACTCGAAGTTGAAGTCGCGCGTCGGCCCGCTGTTCATGGCGTCTGGGTCGCTATCTTCGGTGAAGGGGCCTTTGAAGCGGAAGTTCGCCCTGCCCGGCTGCCGGTCCCACTGGACGCGGAATCGCTGGCCGCCCACGCTCGTCTCCCAGGAGCGAGCTCCGGGCTGGTCGTCCTCGCGGTCGGTGGTGCTCGTCGTGCCGAAATCGTCGTTCATGTCGCGTTCCTCCTCGAAACGATCCGTGGCGGTGATGGTGATGTCGCCGCCGCTCTCCAATGTGACGGTCGCGTCGCCGCGACCGAGCGCGCCCACGAGGTGACGCCTGCGCCCGCGCTCGACGGTGAGGGGCAGCCGGGTGCTGATCTCGCCGCCGTGCGTCTGCGCGACGAAGCGCGCGTTCACCTCGCCGCGCACTCGCAGGTTAATGTCGCCGCCGGCGCGCACCTTATACTCCGCACCGGCGGTGAGGGGGGTGTCGAGATCGGCGTCGCCGCCGATCCGCCCGACGACGAGGCCGCCGGTTGCCTCTTCTACGTCAAGATCGCCGCCGACGGTGCCGAGCCGCACCCGACCCCGCGTGCGCCGCAGATCGGCGTCGCCGCCGACGCTGGAGACCTCGATGGCCCCGCCGGCCTCCTGCACGATGCGCAGATCGCCGCCGACGGCCGCGAGCGTGACGCCTTCCGCGAAGGAAAGCTCCACATCGCCGCCGACGCTGCTGGCGCGCAACGCGACGCTGGTACGCTCAGCGCGCAGATCGCCGCCGATGGTGCCGATCAGCGTCACCGCGCCGCAGCGCTCGAGCTCGACGTCGCCGCCGACGGACTCGCGCACCTCCAGGCCGGCGAGGTCGTGCGCCTCGATGTCGCCGCCGACATGGCCCAGCAGCGGGGCATCTTCGTAGTCGCCAAGCTTGACGTCGCCGCCGGCGATGCGCACACGCAGGCTGCCGCCGTCCGTCGCGCGAAGCCCGCCCTCAACGTGGATGAAGTCGCCCACGGCGAGGTGGGTGAGCGTCAGGTCGCCGCGGATGTGCTGCGCGGTGACGAAGCCGTCGAGGCCCTCCACCGTGAGGTCGCCGTAGACCTGGCGGATCAGCACGTGCGAACCGTCGGGGACGCTCAGCTCGCTGTCGTCGGGCAGGCGGTGGAAGCGGAGCGTGCCGTCCACGTCGCTGACGATGTGGTCCTCCGCGCGGACGCCGGGGGACATCAGCAGCACCTGTGGGGCGCCGCCGCGAAGGATCGCATCGCCCTGGATCAGATCGATCTCGATGCGCGGGCCGCGCTCTTCCGCGCGCGCCTCAGCCTGGGGCCGCTCTGGCTCGGCTGGTTGCACCGGTTCGACGGGCGGCACCGGCGGGATGGGGGGGACGGCCGCTGTTGGCTCGATAGGGGGCACGGGCGCCATCGGCTGCATCGGCCCTGTGGACCCTGCCTGCGATTCGGGCGAGGTCGGCTCGCCGTCATATGGTTCCATGGTCAACACCTTTCGTGTGAACGCTCCTCGCGCGGGAGGCCGGTTGGCTTGCGGCGGTACGGGGTGGCGGGAAGCTCCTACGCGCTGACGCCCTGTAGGAGCGCCGTCACGCGCGAGCCGTCGCGCGGGTCGAGCAGGCGGCAGAAGACGCGCGTCTCGATGCGCCCGTCGGCATATTGGTAGAAGTGGAGGGCCAGCGCGGGCATCTGGTCCGCGCTAGGGTCCGCCAGCGCCTCCGCGGGAAGCAGCGCCATCGCTGACGCGGGCGCCGGACGTCGCTCCTGCAATCGCTCGCCGGTCGCCACCAGGGCATCGCCCAGGCGCGCCAGTAGTGTGTCACCCGCGGAAGGGGACGGTGCCGCGCCGTCGCGCAGGGCGCGCTCAACCTCGGCCTGGCGCAGCATAGAGGCGTGCCGCGCGTTGACATATTCTAGCCGACCGAACGAAGGATCCATGGTGCTGTGTCCTCCACGTGCGACGCGGCGGAAGCGCCGCGACCTCGTTCATGGTGCGCGTTGAGTTAGCGAGGGGTGTCCTCATCGGGGGCGCCCGGTGCGGGGGATGGCTGGCGCTGCAAGAGGCGGTGCGCTTCGTCGGAGCTGATGCGCCCGGCGGCGAGATCGGCGAGGATCTCGCGGCGTGCACGCCGATCGTCCGGCGCGGGGAGATCGTCCTCGGCGGTGAAGCCGAGCGCGTCGAGCACGTCGTTGAGGCGGCCGCGGACGGTCGGGTACGAGATGCCGAGCATGTCCTCGACGTTCTTGATCACGCCGCGGCAGCGCAGGAAGGTCTCAACGAACTCGATCTGGGCGTCGGTGAGGCGCGCCAGGCGACCGAAGCGGCTCTCGAGCTGCCCGCGCGGGGCGAGGGGTCCGCTGGTTCGCGCGCCGGCGCCGCCCTGGCCGGTCAGGCGGAAGGAGCCTTCGAGGGCGCTGCCGCAGCGGCCGCAACTGAGCCGCGTGATCGTCATGGCGTTGCCGCAGACCGGGCACGCGCCATCCACGTCGTTGATCTGAGGCACCGCGATTGCTCCCCGCCGTGTGGTCGTCCGTCACCGTCTGACGCAATAGTAGTCCGCGAGATCAATAATGTCAATACCGACTTAACTAAATTGAGTACCAGCGATGAAAAGTTAAAGCCTATGACGGGCGAGGGGTGGGATGGAGAGTGGAGGGCGTGGGGATGGTGGGCGCGACGTATCGCGCTCCTACAGCCTGCGGGGTGCATCGCGAGTAGGCGGGGTAGCGGATTCGGCGCTCTCCGGCCTGATGCCATTTCCTCTTTTCGGCGCCGGCTGGCGGCTGAACCCGCGCCTAGGGGCCTGATGGCCACGAAGCCCGCCTGCGCGGGCCCGCGCGTCTCGACGTGTCCGCAAGAAATGGAAAAATCCGTACGGCCGGGACAAATCCCGGCTGCGCACAGTACAACTGTACGAACAGACTTGCTATGGGGTGCTTGGTGGGGAGGATGGAGGAGAGGAGGAGTTGGGTGCACAAAAAGGCTGATGCTCGGCGAACCAAGCATCAGCGAGCGGGTTGCGTCGCGGTCGCGCGCTAGCGGGCGCGGGCGGTGGCCCCGGCGGGCGTGCCGGCGGCGCTTTCGAGCTGGCGGTGGTCAATCCAGTCGTAGGCTCCGGCAAGCGCGTGCTCGCACCAGGCGGAGTAGTCTTTGGGGGCCAGGCCGGTGCGCTCGAAGTGATCGAGCCGGCGCATGGTCAGCAGCAGCCAGCCTTCGCCCTGCTCTACCATGCGGTCGAGCAGATCCATGCCCGTGACACCGCTGCGCTGGAGCCGCACGATCGCCTCTTGCTCGCGCGCGGTCGGGCAGTACGAGGCCTCTTTGGCGTCGTTCTCGCGCAGATCGATGCGCAGCCCCGCCGCGATCTCGTCGAGACGCTGCGTCACGCGGGCGACGTACCACGTGAGGTAGCTGTCCGCCATCTGCTGCATCGCGCCAAGTGGCATGCGCTCATAAAGTGTGACGACCGCTCCCGGATCGGATGCCATCGCTGCTGCCCTTTCCACCATCTGCGAACTCACGACCCCTGCACCACCGGCTCCCTGGCAGCCTCAATGGGGCATCGCGCGATGAATGCCCCGTGCGTTCCGAGAGCGGTGCGGGCGCGAAAACTCGTCGCCGCGCCGTTGTGCCACTGGTATAACATGTCGCGCCGTCCTCGGCAAGAGGGAGCACCGCACCTTCCTACGAACTCGCGCCGAAACGCCTCCGAAGTCGGTGGCGGCGCCGCTGGCGCGGGCGGGAGGGATGGATTGGCGGTCTCGGTGTCCGCGGCGGACGGCGATACGTCTGAAGATGGGTACCAGGGCGGCGCCCTAGAGTAGCGTGTACGCCGGGACAGACTTCACTCCGTAGGAAGGGAACAGAATGGCAACGGCACCCCGGAAAACAGAGCTCTCGCCGCTTGAAGCGATTATCGTCGAGCTTGCGCTGGGCGATGAGGCGCGCAAGAATCCGCGAGACGGCGCCCTCGCGCGCATCCAGCAGGTCACCAAGGAGCGACAGCGTCTCTATTCCAAGTCGGCTGCGCATCCCATCCTCGCCTCCGCCAACGGCGCACGCATCCGTGCGATGACGGCGGAGATCGATATGCTGTGGGAGCTGCTCCGCCGCGAGCGAGCGACGCGTCGCGTCGAGATGGAGCGGGCGCTCAACGTCGTCGGTGAGGACGAGGAGAACAACCGCGAGAAGCGCGCGCAGGAGCCATCCGAAAGCTCGATCGACGCCGCATAGCCGTATGCGATGCTCGTCCGAGCAGCAAACACGAGAGCCGGTCATCGCATGGAGGATGGCGCCGGCTCTCGTGCTGTTTAATGTATTCGCGTAGATGCATGTGGCGTGGGGATCGCGGCGCTGCAGTGCTGGCGAGCGGGAGACGCGGACTGATGTCCGCTCTTGCGCGTGCTAGAATGCGACGAAAAGGCGATGCCCGGAGGATAGGCGATGGCGACGGCGCGCGAGGACGAGGCGACCCCGCGCTCGGAGGGCGAGGGTGAGGCGTCGCGTAACACGCTGCGCTCGATCATCCTCGGCCTGTTGGGCGCGCATCCCATGTCTGGCTACGACATCAAGCGCGCCTTCGACCGCTCGCTGGCGACCTACTGGAACGCCGGCAACAGCCAGATCTACACCACACTGAAGGCACTCGCTGCGCGCGGCCTCGTCACCTCTGAGCTGATCTACCAGGAGGGACGCCCCAACCGGCGCGTCTATCGCCTGACCGAGGTCGGCGCCGCCGAGCTGGATCGCTGGCTGCACGAGCCGGTGCCGCCGCGCTTCACCAAGGATGAGTTTCTGACGCGGCTCTTCTTCTGCGGCCAGACCGACGACGCCACCGCGCTGCGCCACCTCGACGAGCACCTGGCGTCGCTCCGCGAGCAGCTCGACGATATGGAGCGCGCGCTGCGCGACTACGGCAATCGCCCCTCGCGACGCCCGCGCCTGCTTGAATATCAGATGCTCGTGCGCGACTACAAGCAGGCGGCGCTCCAGGCGGATCTGGCGGTGACGGAGCGGGCCATTGCACGGCTGCGCGAGCGGTTGGGGCGAGACTAGGTGATGCACCTCGATGCCAGGAAGATAGCCCTGCCAGTCGCGCTCGCCGTTCACCACCACCAGAGTTTGCACGATCGCTTCTACACGCACTTGGGTCGCGCTAGCGGTCGCACGGCGGGGGCGTGCCGCCCTGGCGGCGAAGTCGTTCGCGCTTGAGGGCGTCTTGTGCTAGGTACGCGACGAGATCGTGGGCGGCGATGGCGATGGCGAAGCCGTCCTCGAAACCGAGGCGTCGGGCGGCCTCACGGTTGACCTCGTCGCCGATCAGCCCCCAGAAGGCGCGCTCGCGCTGCCCCAGGCGCTCGGCGGCGCGTAGGACGTCGCGCGGCCACTTCAGCGACGGCACGCTGGCGCTATCGACGAGCTGCGTGGTGGGGGAGCCGGAGGCGAGCGTCACCAGCACGGCGTCGGCATCCACACGAGTGGCCTCGTCCACGACGCGCTCGGCCTCGTCGATCTTGGTCGAGCGCGGCAGGATCACCAGCGACGTTACCTCGGGGAAGGCCGAGAGCCGCGCGGCGAGGTTCGTGAAGGCGTCGTCCGCGCCGCTCGGCGGGGCCACCAGCGCCAGGATCAGCCGCCGGCCCAGCATCAATCGCACCTGGAGGCTCAGGTCCACGAGCTGATTCGCCTGCTCGGTCGACGCGGCCTCTTCTTCGTCCTGAAGGATGCCCTCCGCGATAGTCATCGCGTCCTCCCTGTCTCCTGTGGGCTATGCTGCCTCTACCCCACGTGCGAACGGCCTTCGAGAAAACCAGTGTGATACCGGGTGCCCGCGGAAAGTCGTCAACGGTTCGAAGTGCTTGATACCGGTGTTCACGCGTGTGACACACCCCCTCTCCCCGTCTCAAACCACCGCGAAACCTACCCCTTTACCGCACTGGCGTAAGATCTGTGACACATTAACTAACACTTACAGCACGATACGGGCCGTACTACAAGGAAAAGGGGACAGGCGGTGAGCCGCGCGGACCAGGTGTCACCGCAGCGAGGTGCCGCAGGTGGTGCAGAAGCGCTGGGCGGGGCTGTTGCGCGCGCCGCAACCACGGCACACGACCGGCGCCACGCCGACGAGGAGGTTGCCGCCACATTGCGTGCAGAAGCGATTGATGGCCTTGTTCATGGAGTGGCAGTGCGGGCAGGTCAGCCAGCTCCCCGTCGCCTGCGGGTTGGGAGCGGGTTGCGGCGGTCGCTGCCCCGCGCCGAGCGGCTCGCCGCAGGCGGAGCAGAAGCGTTGGCTGGCGTTGTTGGGGTGGGCACACCGCGGGCAGACGGTGGCGGGATAGGCGGCGGGAGCGCGCATGGACGCCGGCTGGGGGGCGGGCCGTCCCGTCGGCAGCTGCATCGGCGCCTGCGCGGCCACGGCCATGTCGAGCGCCGTCGAAAGCTCCGTCGCCTTCTGGAAGCGGTCCGCCGGACTCTTTTCCAGCGCCTTCAGCACCACGGACTGCACGGCGGGCGAGATGCGCGGGTTGAAGCGGGACGGTGGCGGCGCTGGCTCGTAGATGTGCGAGTGGGCCAGCGCCGTGTAGTTATCGGCCAGGAAGGGCGGGCGCCCGGTCAGCATCTCGTAGAGCATGACGCCGAGCGCGTAGATGTCGGCTCGCGCATCCACAACGACGTTGCCGCGACACTGCTCTGGTGACATGTATTCCGGCGTGCCGACGCCAGCGCCGGTGCCCGTCAGCCGCTCCGAGCCCTCCAAGACCTTGGCGATGCCGAAGTCGCTGAGGACGGAGCGCCGGTTGGGGTCCACCAGGACGTTGACGGGCTTGACGTCGCGATGGATGATGCCGACCTCGTGGGCATAGGTGAGCGCCGAGGCGACCTCGCGCGTCACACGCTGAATCTCGGGGACGCTCATGCCGGGGACGATGCGCTGCTTGAGCGTGCCGCCGCTGATGTACTCCATGATGATGTAGAGGTGGCCGCTCTCCTCCCCGGCATCGTGGACGACGACGATGTTGGGGTGCGAGAGCTTGGCGAGCGCCTTCGCCTCCAGGCGAAAGCGGTCAACGAAATTCTGATCGGCGGCGTAGTACGGCGGCAGGATCTTGACGGCCACCAGCCGATCGAGCTTCTCCTGCCGCCCGCGGTAGACGCGCGCCATGCCGCCTTGGCCGAGCAGCTCCTCGATCACGCAGGAGCCGAGGGTCAGGCCGATCAGGTCGTCGTCTAGCGCTTTCACTACCGCTCGCTCCCCTGCCGCTGCCCCGACACGCCGCACTCCGAAGGACGCCATGCGCCCGCCGTTGGTTCCCGAGCTACTGCTTCATGAAGGCGAGGACCGACTGGCCCACCTGAATCTCGTCACCCTCTTCGAGCGGCTGCTCGGTGATGCGCTGGTTGTTGACGTAGGTGCCGTTGGCGCTGTTTTCGTCGCGGATGCTGTAGTTGCCGGCGTTGTCGCGGCCCACCGTGGTGTGCAGGCGCGAGACGGCCAGATCTTCGAGGAAGATGTCGCTGTCGCGGCTGCGCCCGATCGTCATGCGGTCGCTGCGGATCTCGAAGACGCGGCCCGGCTCCTTGCCCTGCCGCACGACGATCACACCGAGGCGCTGCGGGCCACCCGCTCCACCCGGCCGCGCGACACGTGTGCGATCTTCGCCGAACGCGGGCGCGGCGTCGTAGCCGCCATAGTTACCGGCCAGCGGGGCCGAAGGGACACCCTGGCGCGCGGCGGCTGCCGCCGCCCACGGGGGCATGTTCGCCTGGTCGGCCTGAGCGGCGCCCCACCCACCGGCGGCGGGCGCCGAAGGGGAGGCGGGTTGGCCGCCCCAGGCGGGCGCATTCGCGCCTGCGCCTGCGTCCCACGGCGCAGGATCGGCCGCCGGAGCGCCCCACGCCGGAGTGCCGGCGCCTGCCGCGGGAGTGCTGGCAGGCGCGCCCCAGCCACCGGCGGCAGGCATGCTGGCCGGCGCAGCTGCGGGGGCGTCCCACGAGGGTGCGGCAGGCCGGCTCGGCGGATTCGGCGCGTCCCAGCCGGGGCCGGTTCCACGCTGCGGCGCGCTCCACGGCGCGGCATCCGGCTGCGCGGCGGGGGCATCCCAGCCGTTCGCGCTCGGCGCGCCCCAGCCGCCGCGCGCCCCTGCGTTGGAGGCAGGCGCGCTTGCTCCCATCTGTCCGAACTGGCCGCCTTGCGCGCCGTTCGAGGCGAGATCTGGCGCCGCACCCCAGCCACTCGCCGGGTTCGCACGCGGCTGCGCGCCCCACGGCGCGGCCTCCGCCGGGGTGGACGGGCGCCCGCCCCAAGCCGCGTCGGGGTCGTTCTGCGGCTGGCCCAGCGGGCCGCGTTGGGCGTCGTAGCCGAGGCCGTGTGCCGTCTTGCTGGCGGAGCCGTTGCTGCGCAGCACCATCACAAAGACGACCACGATCGTCAGCACGACCACCAGCGCAGCCGCAGCGACCGCCACGGAGCCGTTGATGCCGCTATCGCCCAGGACGCCGAAGGCGCCGCGCGCGATCTGACCGAATGTGCTCATTGCATTCCATTCCTTCCAGAACGACTCCGTCGCCTAGCGTGGGCGAAGCTCAAAGCGCAGCTCGACGTTGCCGAGGCGCATACCGTCCCCCGCATGAAGCTCGACTTCCTGATGCGGTTCCAACTGCACGCCGTTGAGGCGCGTCCGGTTGAAGGCGTTCAGATCTTCTACGAAATATTGGTGTGCGCGGTGGGTGATGCGCGCATGGCGGCGCGACACCGTCTGCTGCGGATCGAGCGCGATCAGATCGACGTCCGGGAAGAAGCCGCGCTGAGGGTCGCTGCGCCCGACGATCAGATCCGGCGCGGCGAGGAGCAGCGGCGAGCCGTCCGGCGCCGCCAGCACCGCGATGGTCTCTTCCTCGTACGGCTTCGTCGGCACCGCTCCGGCGTAGGATTGCGACACGGCTCGCGCGACATCGGGGGCCCGGCGCGGCGGCTGCGGCAGCGCGGCCATCGCCTCGACGAAGGCGTGCGGCGTCTGGAAGCGGCCGGCGGGATCCTTGGCGAGCGCGCGGACGAAGAAGTCGTCGTACTCGGTGGGCAGATCGGGGCGCAGCGAGCACGCCGATGGGATCGGCCCATTGATGTGCTGCATCACCACGTCCCAGGCGTGCTCGCCGTCGTAGGGCACCCGCGCTGTCAGCAGCTCGAAGAATACGCAGCCGAGTGAGTAGAGGTCGGCACGCACGTCGGCCTTGCGGCTGTTCTCCACCTGCTCGGGCGCGACGTAGAAGGGCGTGCCGACGAAGAAGCCCGTCACTGTGATGTCGCGCGACTCGTGGCTGCGCGCCAGCCCGAAGTCGGTCAGTTTCACCGTGTGATCGACGGTGAGCAGGAGATTCTGCGGCTTGATGTCGCGATGGACGACGCCTTTCTCCCAGGCAGCCGAGACGCCTGCCGCCGCCTGCTCTGCGGCGTCCACGGCGCGCTCGATCGGGAGCGCGCCATCGGTGAGCACAGCATGCTTGAGCGTGTGGCCGTCGACGTAATCCATCACGATGAAGAGGCAGCCTTTATCCTTGCCGAAATCGACCGGGCTCACCACATGCGGGCCCGAGAGCCGCGAGAGCAGCTCGAACTCGCGCTCGAAGCGCTCGACCAACTCGCTCTCGGCGGCGGCCTGGCGGCTGAGCACCTTGACGGCGTAGAGGCGATTGGTCTCCATGTCGCGCCCAATATAGACGGTTGCCATGCTGCCGCTGCCGCGCTCGTCGATCAATTTGTAGCGGTTCTTCAGCACGTTTCCAAGCATACGTGTCCCTCTCGCCGCTGCCGCATGCCGGATGCCGCCAGAATTCGCGCCATCCTTCGCGCCATCGGGCCGCACGGAATGGCAGCGAGCGCGATCACAGGACGCCTCAGCTTGCCGCCCCATTATAGCAATGCCGCGAAATACCCCGCAACGCCTTTCGCCCATCTGTCGGCAGGCGCGTGCGTTCCTTCCTCCACGCCATGATAGACCCCGCGCTGCCGTCTCGGAGCCCATGGCCGCGCGGAGCGCATGCCCGCGGCAACGAGGGTAATGTTGACTTTGTGCATCACCATAGTTTACTTTATTCTCTGAAGTGAGGCGGAGCGCGTTGTCGCCCGACACTTTGGCGTGCTCGTTCTCATCGTATCGGAGGCGAATGACCTATGGCCCAGACAGCCGCTGCGTCCCCCTCGATCCCGCGCGTGGACTCGCGCCTGCTGAAGTTCTCGCAGGGCGGCACGGTGCTGCTCTCGGCGCTAGCCTTCATCCTCCAACAGCCGATCCTCGTCGCCGTCGCCGCCGCGATCTTGCTGATCAGCGCCGCCGTCCCGGCGATCGGGCCATTCCGCTTGATCTATCGCGGCATCCTGGTGCCGCTGCACCTCCTCAAGCCGCGCGTCGTGGAGGATGACCCCGCGCCGCACCGCTTCGCGCAGGCTATCGGCGCGACGTTCCTTACCGCCTCCGCGCTGGTGCTCTTTCTGACCACCGCGGCGACCGCCGGCTGGGTGCTCGACCTGATCGTCTTCGTCCTTTCGACGCTGAACTTCACGGTTGGTTTCTGCGCGGGCTGCTTCGTCTACTACCATCTTGGCCGCCTCGGCCTGATGCCGCGCGTGCGCTACGCTGGCGGCTTCCACTGGCGCGGCGTCTAAGCGTTCCCGCGCGGAAGGATCGGCCCGATGACCCCATCAGACACCCTTATTCGCCTCGGCGGCATCGCGCTGCTTGGGCTGCTCACCTACGTCGTGGTGCTCATCGCGCGGCGTCTGATCGCCTGGCGCGGCCAGCGCGTCCTCGCCTTGGAGCCGCTGACGAGCGGCGCGTTCGGCGCGACGCGCGGTGGCCCGCGCGTCCGCATCCTCGCCTTCGGTAGCGAGGACTGCGTACAATGTCACCGGCTGCAGAATCCCGTCCTGCAGCGCATTCTCGCCGAGCACCAAGGCACCGTCAGCGTGATCGACGTTCATGCGCCGACCTCGCCGGAGCTGACGCAGCGCTACAGCGTGCTGACGCTGCCGACGACCGTCGTGCTGGACGAGACGGGCCGCGCCCGCGCCATTAACTATGGCTTCGCCAACAGCGCGAAGCTCTCGAAGCAGATCGATGAAGTGCTGGCCTCCGCAGCGCCCGCGAGCGTACCCGCCTAGCGGTGGGGCTCGCGCTCGCGTGTGAGCGACCGCAGGAGGAATACGCCGTGAGCGCTGATGAGGCATCCAACTCGCATAGCCCGACCACCGGACCTTCGCCGGAGGGCGAGGAAGCGGCGCACGCCTTCGGCTTCGAGACGCGCGCCGTCCACGCCGGGCATCGGCCCGATCCCTACACTGGGGCCAGCGCCGTGCCGATCTATCAGACCTCGGCCTTCGTCTTCGAGGACACCGACTCCGCCGCGGCGTACTTCAACCTGCAAGAGTACGGCAACATCTACACGCGCATCATGAACCCGACCGTCGCCGTCTTCGAGGAGCGCATCGCTAATCTAGAGGGCGGCGCGGGCGCGGTGGCCTTCGGCAGCGGCCTCGGCGCGCAGGCGGGCGTCATCTTCACAGCGCTACAGCCCGGCGATCACGTCGTCGCCGCGCGGGCGATCTACGGCGGCACCATCTCGCAGTTCAAGAACACGCTCTCCAAGCTCTCGGTGGAGTTCAGCTTCATCGACGGCGACGATCCCGCCGCGTGGCAAAGCGCGATCACGCCGAAGACCAAACTCTTCTTCGCCGAGACGATCGGCAACCCCGGCGGCAACATCCTCGACATCCGCACGGTGGCGGACATCGCCCACGCCCACGGCGTCGCGCTTGTGGTGGACAACACCTTCGCCACGCCGTATCTCTGCCGTCCGATCGAGTGGGGCGCGGACATCGTGGTGCATTCGGCGACGAAGTACATCGACGGCCACGGGACGAGCATCGGCGGCGTGGCGGTGGACTCCGGCGCGTTCGACTGGTCCAACGGGCGCTTCCCTTCGGTGGCGGAGCCATCGCCGGCCTATCACGGCTTGAAGTTCCACGAGACCTTCGGCACGTACGGCTTCCTGATGAAACTGCGCGCGGAGGTGCTGCGCGATCTGGGTGCACCGCTCAGCCCGTTCAACGCCTTCCTCTATACGCTCGGCCTGGAGACCCTGCCCCTGCGCATGGAGCGCCACGTGGCGAACGCGCAGGGCGTCGCGCGCTTTTTGGAGGCGCACCCGCAGGTGGAGCGCGTGCGCTACGCGGGGCTGGAGAGCAGCCCGTACTATCTGGTGGCGCAACGGTATCTGCCGCGCGGGGCGGGCGCTGTCTTCGCCTTCGATCTGCGCGGCGGGCGCGTGGCCGGGCAGCGCTTCATCGAGGGCTTGCAGATCTGGCGGCATCTCGCCAACGTGGGCGACACCAAGAGCCTGGTGATCCATCCCGCCAGCTCGACGCACCGCCAGCTCAGCGACGAAGACCTCGCCGCGACGGGCGTCGGCCTCGGCACGATCCGCCTCTCCGTTGGGTTGGAGACGCTCGACGATCTGCTCTGGGATCTGGAGCACGGACTCCGCGCGGCGCAATTGGCGGTTTCCTCTTCCCCCGCGGGCCCCCAGCGGGGAACCCTGCTCCCCGCCGCGGCGGGGAGGGAGCCAGGCGCGGTCGCGACTCACGAGACGCCGGAGGCACACGCATGACCACCGACACCGCCCAGACGCATGACTCCGAGGCGCCCGATTGGTCGCGCTATCAGGATGAGGCCGTGATCCGGCGCATCCTCGACACTGCGCGGACCGTCGCCGTCGTCGGACTCTCGCCGAATCCGCTGCGACCCAGCTACTTCGTCGCGTTCTACCTGCAGCGCCACGGCTACCGCATCGTTCCGGTGAACCCGAAGGAGACGGAGATCTTGGGCGAGACCTGCTACCCCTCGCTTTCCGCGATCCCCTTCGCGGTGGACGTGGTGGACGTCTTCCGCGCGCCGGAGGCCGTGCCGCCCATCGCCGAGGAGGCGGTGCGGATAGGCGCGAAGGCGCTCTGGCTGCAGTTCGACGTGATCAGCCCGGAGGGCGCTGCCATCGCCGAACGCGGCGGGCTCGACGTGGTGATGGATCGCTGCCTCAAGGTCGAGCACGCGCGACACCTGGGCCGCATGCACTGGTTCGGCCTCAGCACCGGCGTGATCACCTCGCGCCGCACGCCGACGGAGTGAATCTCTCCGCCTCACCGGAGTGTTATGCTAGGTGGATGGGTCGCACTCCGGCCCATGCCGCAGTCCGAGCGGCGATCTGACCTTTCATTGACACTGGTGGCACGTCCTTTATGGCCGACGTTCAGGATCTTCAGCGCGTAGCCGTCTCTCCCGCGACGCCTGTTCCCGCGGGGAGGTTGCCGCCCGTGGTGCTTGTGCTGCTCTCTATCGGCTCGACGCAGATCGGCGCGGCCATCGCGCGGCAGCTCTTCGGCGTGGCGGGCCCCGGCGGGACGGTGCTGCTGCGCATCGGCTTCGCCGCGATCATCCTCGTCGCCACGCAGGGCGGCTTGGGCCTGCTGCGCCGCCTCACGTGGGCGAACGCGTTGACCGTGTTGCTCTTCGGCCTCACGCTGGCCTGCATGAATTTCAGCTTCTACTCCTCGATCGATCGCGTCCCGCTCGGCGTCGCCGTGACGATAGAGTTTGCCGGGCCGCTGACCGTTGCCGTGATTGGGTCGCGACGCGCGCTCGACTTCGTCTGGGTCGGGCTGGCGGCGGGCGGCATCCTGCTCTTCGCTCCGTGGACCGGCGCTCAGCTAGACCCCTTCGGCATCGCACTGGCGCTGCTGGCGGGTGTGTTGTGGGGCTGCTACATCTTTCTCAGCGCGCGGGTCGGGCGGCTCTTCCCCGGACGGAGCGGGCTGGCGCTAGCGATGTGCGTCGCGGCGCTGGCGATGTTGCCGGTCGGCGTCGTCAGCGCAGGCGCGGCGCTGCTCAATCCCGTCGTGCTGCTGGCGGGCTGCGGCGTCGCCCTACTCTCATCCGCGCTGCCGTATTCGGTGGAGATTGAGGCGCTGCGCCGGCTGCCAACCCATGTCTTCGGTATCCTGATGAGCTTGGAGCCCGCCGTCGCCGCGCTCTCCGGCTTCCTCATCCTGCGTCAGTTGGTTGATCTGCGCGAGCTGGTGGGCATCGCCCTCGTCACCTGTGCCTCGGTCGGCGTCACCGCCGCCAAGACGCCCCGTTCGCCGGGCAAAGAAGTTGATCAGACGGTGGCGAGCATTGACGCCGAGGCCGGCTAGAAGTTCTGCTCCACGCCTCGCCAGCCAATGGGACCTCCTTCGGGCCTGTCCGCACGCTGGAACGTTGCTGCCACGACTCCGCCGACCCCGTGTGCAGCGCTGAGATTACAAGCTGACCATGACGCCGTCGGCCAGGTGCAACCCCGTCGCGGGATACGAGAAGGTGTCGACGTCGTGCGTGACAGTGTCGTCGGCCTCGCTGACCGTGGTCAGCGATCCGGTGATGTTCTGCGCGTCCACCGAAAGTGTGAGATAGCCGTGATCTTTGTGGTTGCTGGCGATCAGGTGCGCGCCGGTCGTGTCATCCGTGGTGCCGTCTTCGGCGTGCATGCCGTGCAGGTGAAAGTAACCGCCGTTGCCTGCCACGATGAAGGGCGTCGGGCCGCCATCGACGAGTGATCGTTCGATGCGTTGGAAGTTGTGTACATGTCCCGTCAAGACGATATTCGGGACGCGTCGCGAATCGTTGATGGCGTGCTGGAGCGCGTCGGCCATGCGCGGACTGCCACTGTGATGGTCGTCGAACGAGTAGATCGGGTGGTGAAGGGCGACGATCAGCGCCTTGTCTGCGGGCGCGGTCGCCAGCTCATTCGTCAGCCACTGCTACTGGACGGAGTCGATCGAACCGTGCTCCGGCACATTGGTGTACATGCCAACGATCGTCGCGAAAGGGCAGAGCAGCGTGTAATAGACATTCGGCAGGGAGAGCGTCACACGAGGAGCATCCTGCGACGTGCGGTCGACGTGCGGGGTCGCCGTCATGAAGTAGGCCACCCAGCCGTCGAGTGATGGTTGGGTATCGTCGACGGGATCGCCATCGTGATTGCCGGGAATCGAGAAGATCGGCGCGTTGTAATTGTCGTATGGGTCGTAGAACTGTGGGTAATACTTGGAGATCTCGCCGTTGTAGTAGACCACGTCGCCGAGATGATAGAAGAAGCGGGGCCGCTTTATTTCGGGCGTCTCGGCGGGGTCGAGATCGCCTTTCATCGCCGCCGCCACGTTGCGCTGATATTGCGCCTGGTTGATGCCGCCCGTGTCGCCGACCGTGTGGAAGACGATTCGTCCTTGCTGCTGCGCGATCTCGCCGATGCCGGGGATGGCGGTCTCGAGGGCGAAGTGATAGGGTGGATCGCCGAGCGGCGCCGGCAGCGGTTGGAATCGCTGGCTGCGATGGGTCAGTGGGGAGAGTGGGTGGACTCCTGGGTGTGCCTGCGAGCGATTGGCTGGAGGCCGTTCGCGCGCGGATCCTTGGATCGTCATCGCGTTGCTCCCTCAAGCAGAAGTAGGATGACACTCCTGCCGAGGGATGACGTTACCATACAATCAAAGGGTGTTCAATGCATGCAGCCGTTCTTTAACAACACCTTTACACGCGTGATGCTCACTTCCCCATGGGCGAGAGACTGCGCAGCCTCCTTGGGCTAGGCCTCGCTCAGCCGCAGCAAGATCGCCCGGCGCCCGCCGGGGGCCACCGAGGGAACGGTGCCCACCTCGCGGACGTGCCCCTCGCGCAGCAGATCGCCTATGATCGTGCCGACCGTCGTGCGCGAGAGCCCGATCCGTCGGGCGAGGGCCACCCGCGAGAGCGGCCCGTAGCGCTCCAGCGCCGTCAGGATGCAGGCACGGTTCGCTGCGCGCATGTCGGCGAGGTGGATACCCCGGTTCGGCGTGGTCGATGGAGCGGGCGAAAGAATTGGCCCCGTACGGCGCGGAGCGTCCGAGCGTCCGGCGTGCATGGCCTCCCCCTGGTCAGTTGAAGC
The DNA here is from genome assembly GCA_963841205.1 of uncultured Chloroflexia bacterium. Lineage (GTDB taxonomy): Bacteria > Chloroflexota > Ktedonobacteria > Ktedonobacterales > JADMIN01 > CAWAWP01. The sequence continues at coordinate 27,979 of CAWJCH010000017.1, forward strand.
GATCGGTGGTCGCGGGATCGAAGACGTGGACGTGATCGTTATCAATCGCGAGCGCCACGCGATCTCCCGGATTAACATGCGTGTCGGCGTCGATGCGGATCACCACGCTCGGCCCTGGCGCGACCGTGGCGCCGCTGGCCGCCTGCGGGGCGAGCTCCTGCGCCTTGGCGGCGGACTCCGGCAGGAATGCTCCCGGCGCCTTGACGTAGACGAGCTGCTCGTTGCCGAGATGCTCCACGACATCGGCTGTCGCAGGTAGCGTGCCAGGGGCATCCGCGGCGGCCAGGTGCAGGTGCTCGGGGCGGATGCCGACGATCACGGGGCGTCCATCGCCAGCCTGCGCCTGCGCGCTGAGCTGCTGCGCCAGCGCCGCCCCCAGCGGGAATGCGCGCGGCGCAGAGCCGTTCGCCGCGGGAAAGATCACCGACACGCCCTGCGCATCCTTCACGAGGCGGGCGGAGAAGAAGTTCATGGCGGGGCTGCCGATGAAGCCGGCGACGAAGAGGTTGGCCGGCGCGTCGTAGAGCTGCTGCGGCGCGCCGAGCTGCTGGATCACCCCGGCGTTGAGCACGGCGATGCGGTCGCCCATCGTCATCGCCTCGACCTGGTCGTGGGTCACGTAGACGAAGGTGGTGCGCGTCTGCTGGTGCAGGCGGGCGATCTCGGTGCGCGTCTGCACGCGCAGCTTGGCGTCGAGGTTGGACAAGGGCTCGTCGAGCAGGAAGACCAGCGGCTCGCGCACCAGCGCCCGCCCCAGCGCCACCCGTTGGCGCTGCCCCCCCGAGAGCGCCCGCGGCTTGCGCTCGAGGTAGTCGCCCAGCCCCAACGTCTCGGCGGCCCGGCTGACCCGCGCGTTGACCTCGGCGGCGCTCCGGTGGCGCAGCTTCAGCGAGAAGGCCAGGTTGTCGCGGACGGACATGTGGGGGTAGAGGGCGTAGTTCTGGAAGACCATGGCGATGTCGCGGTCCTTGGGGGCCACGTCGTTGACGCGGCGGTCGCCGATGTAGAGGTCGCCCTCGGTGATCGCCTCCAGGCCGGCGATCATGCGCAGCGCCGTCGATTTGCCGCAGCCCGACGGCCCCACCAGCACCAGGAACTCGTGGTCCTCCACCGTCAGGTTGAGGTCCTTGATTACGGGCGGCTGCTGCCCGTAGCGCTTCGTCACATGCTCGAACCGCACGTCTGCCATTGCACATGGTCCCTTCGGTGGGAGGGCGTCACCTTTGGCCGCGCCTCGAAGACAGCTCAACGGACGTGTAGCGCCTGCTGGCCCGCGATGAATCCGGCATACCAGCGTCCGCTGTCTTTGACGATGCGGCGCTGCGTCTCGAAGTCCACATACACCAGCCCGAAGCGTTTGCTATAGCCCTGCGCCCACTCGAAGTTGTCAAAGAGCGACCAGACGAAGTAGCCGGCGACCGGTACGCCGTGCGCGATCGCGCGCTCGACCGAGGCGAGGTGATCGCGCAAGAAGGCGACGCGGCGGCTGTCGGCCACGCGCCCGTTGCCGTTCCACTCGTCGGCGAAGGCCGCGCCATTCTCGGTGATCAGCAGCGCGGGCGGGCGGTAGGCGCGGTTCAACTCTTCCACAATCATACCAAGGCCGTGCGGGTAGATCTCCCACCCCATGTCGGTGACGGTCTCGCTCGGCAGATCATGGATGTAATCGATGCCCTCCAGCACCCGCTTGTCGGTCCCATTCGCGCCGTCGGCGCCCGCGCGGATCATCCAGCGATTGTAGTAGTTGACGCCGAGGAAGTCGCTGGGCGTGCCGATGATCTCGAAGTCGTCGGGCTGGATCGGCGGCGGCGCTACGCCGAGGTCCTCGAAGAGCCCGGCGGGATACTCGCCGCGCAGCAGCGGATCGAGGAACCAGCGGTTGTGGAAGCGGTCGGCCCGCTGCACCGCGCGGATCGTCTCCGGGCGCTGATCGTTGGCGAAGACAGGGAAGAGGTTCAGCGCGATGCCGACCCTCGCCGCGGGGGCGTGCGCGCGGATGCGCGGGATGGCGAGGCCGTGCGAGAGCAGCAGGTGATGGCCCACGTCCACCGCCGCCTGCATGTCGCCGCGAATGCCCGGCGCGTGCTCGGCGGAGACGTAGCCGAGATAGGCGCTGCACCACGGCTCGTTGTGCGTGATCCACCATTGAACGCGGTCGCCCAGTTTGTGCGCCACGACGTCGGCGTACTCGGCGAAGGCCAGCGCCGTTTCGCGGTTACGCCAGCCGCCGCGCTCGTAGAGCGGCATCGGCAGGTCCCAGTGATAGAGCGTGGCGACGGGGGTGATGCCCTTGGCGAGCAGCGCATCCACCAGGCGGCTATAGAAGTCAAGTCCGGCCTGATTCACTGCGCCCCGGCCCTGTGGCAGGATGCGCGGCCAGGCGATGGAGAAGCGGTACGCGTTCAGGCCCAGCTCGGCCATGAGCTCCACGTCGTGGTCGGCGCGGTGGTAGTGGTCAATCGCGACCTCGCCGGTCTGGCCGAGGTACGTGCGGCCAGGCTCGGCGGCGAAGACGTCCCAGGTGGAGGTGCCCCTGCCGTCTTCTTTGGTGGCACCCTCGATCTGGTAGGCGGAGGTCGCAGCCCCCCAGAGGAAATCGCTCGGAAATGTCATGAATGTCACCTGTGTGCGCGCGTCTGTATGCGCCGTTAGCGGGTGGAAGTCGAAAGATCGCGGTGGGACGCGCGCCGTCAGGAGCCGGAGAGGCTGCCGAAGGAGAGCCCCGCGCGCCAGTAGCGTTGCAGGAAGAGGAACATCAAGATCAGCGGCAGCACGGCGATGAAGGAGCCGGTGACGATCAGGCGGTTGAGTAGCTCGTGCGCGGCGGGAGAGAATTGCCAGGTCGCCAGCCCCAGGTTGACGGGGAAGAGCGAGGAATCGCTGAGCACGATCAGCGGCAGGAAGAAGTTGTTCCAGATCGCCACGAACTGGAAGAGGAAGATCGTCACCATGCCAGGGCCAAGCAGCGGCAGCACCACCCGCGTGAAGGTGCGGAACTCGCCCGCGCCATCCACCCGCGCGGCGTCGATCAGCTCGTTGGGCACGGCGGCGGTGATGTAGACCTGCGCCAGGAAGACGCCGATGGGGCTGAGCAGCGACGGCAGCAGCACCGCCCAATACGTATTGGTCAGGTTGATCTTGCTGAGGACCAGGTAGAGCGGCAGGGCGAGCGTGGTCTGCGGCACCAGAACCGCGCCGAGTACCAGCCCGAAGACGAGGTTGCGGCCCACGAAGCGGAACTTCGCCAGCGCGTAGCCCGCCATGATCGAGACGACCATGCTGAAGAAGCCGCCGACCACTGCGTAGAGGACGGTGTTCAGCAGCCAGCGTGGATACTCGCCGTCGGCGTGGGTGAAGGTGTCGGAGAGGTTCTGCCAGAGGTTGAAGTGCGCGAACCAGAGGCCGAAGCTCGAGAAGAGATCGGTGTTGTCCTTGGTCGAGGCGATCGCCAGCCAGTAGAGCGGCGTGAGGAAGTAGATCGCCAGGCCGATCAACAGGATGTAGGCGAGGATGTTGCGCGAGCCTGGAATGCGGAAGCCCGCTGACCGCAGTGATTTCTCCCGCGGCACCGTCGTGAGCGGCAAGTTGGTCATGCGGCGCCCCCTGACTGTCGGCTGGCGAGCCGCAAGAAGCCGAATGAGAAGGCGAAGGTGATCACGCCGAGGATCACTGCGATGGCGCCGCCGTAATTGAAGTCGGTGTTCACCACGGCCACGTTGTAGGCGTAGATGTTCGGCGTGTATGACGAGCTGATCGACGGCGAGAGATTGCGCAGCAGCGTCGGCTCGTTGAAGAGCTGCAGCGTGCCGACGATGGAGAAGAGCAGCCCGATGACGAGCGCCGGCACAATTAGCGGCAGCTTCAGGCGGAGTGCGATCCCCGTCTCAGAAAGCCCGTCGAGCCGGCCTGATTCGTAGATCTCCTGCGGGATGCTCTGCAGCGCCGAGAAGAAGATGATCATGTTGTAGCCGGCGTATTCCCAGGTGGAGATGTTGGCGATGGACCAGAGGGTGGTCTGGGGGCTGAGGAGGTTCGGCGCGGGGAGGTGCAGCGCCGTGAACGCCTGCACGATCGGACTGGAGCTGGGACTGTAGAGGAAGCCCCACATGATCGCGGCGACGACGATTGGCACGGCGTAGGGGACGAAGTACGCGAGGCGGAAGAAGCGCCGGAAGCGGATCACCGCCGAATCCATCAGCATCGCCAGCACGAGCGCGATGATCATCATCACCGGGATCTGCACGGCACCGAAGAGCAGCACGCGCCCGAAGCCGTCCCAGAAGCGCGGATCGTGGAGCGCCTTGGCGTAGTTCTCCAGGCCGGCCCAGACGGTCTGCGGCGGGCCGAAGCCGAGGCCGTTGCGCACTTCTTTATAGAGGCTCTGGTCGAAGGCATAGAGCAGCGGCGCGACGAAGAAGGCGACGAAGAGCACGACGAATGGCAGCACGAGCAGATACGGGAAGAGCTTGCGCAGAACGCGGCTGAGCAGCGCGGTAAGGCGCGGCTCGGCGGTGCGGCGCGCGCCCTTCGGCGGCGACGACGCCTGTGCGGTCACCTGGGTCTCCATTGACGTCCTGCCTTCTCCATGACGGCGCTGAAAGGAGCGTTGGCGCGTAAGGAGCGATTGGTCGAGAATCGATCACGAGGATGATTGCTGAGGACCGCCGGACTGGATCGGCGAACGCCGCGCAGCCCGGCGGGTGGTTGGACGGCGGGAGGAGCGGTGCGTGCCACCCCTCCCGCCAGCGCCGTGACGTCGTGAAGGACGTCAGGCGCCGCGAGCGGCGTCGGGGGAGCTTACGCGCCCTCGGCGTTGATGCCGTTGCCGGTCAGGTCGCTGAGGATCTGGTTCTGCAACTGATCGAGAGCGGCGCTGAGCGAGGTGTGGTTGGCGATGGCCGCGCTGAAGTCGTCGCCTTGCAGATTCGTCACCGAGGTGAGGTTCGGCGGGAAGAGCCAGCCGGGCTGCACGTTCTCCGCGGTGAAGATCTGGTCAACGACCTGGTTGTTGTAATAGGCGACGGGGGAAGTCACCGCCGTGGCGCGGGCCGCCAGGTTCGACGGATACCAGCCGATCTGCTGGACGCCGATCTGCAGGCTCTGCGAGTTGGTGAGATACCACTGCGCGAATTCGTTCGCCTCGGCCGCGTGCTTGGTGCCGGAGATCACCGAGATGCCCGAGCCGCCCCACATGGCGGTGACGTTCTGGCCGGCGGTCCACTGCGGCATGGTCGAGACGGCCCAGTTGTTGGCTTGGGTCTTGGCGTCGCCAGGGATCACGCCTTGGCCCCAGACGGCCGAGGTCCACGTGGCGATGTTGCCATTGTCGAGGCCCGTTGCCCAGTCAGCGGAGAAGTCGGCGGTGGTGCCGATGAGGCCCTTGTCGAGCAGGCCCTGCCAGAAGTCGGTGACGGTCTTCGAGGCGGCGCTGTTGACGGCGACCTTCCACGCCTGCTTGGCGGAGTCGATCGTGAACCACTGCGCGCCCGCCTGCCACTCGAGGCCCTGGAACCAGCCGGTGCTGTTGGGCGGGAAGGTGGCGATGTAGTAGTTCGGGCCGAGCGCGTGGATCTTGACGGCGTCAGCGGCGAACTCGGCCCATGTGGCGGGTGGGCTGCTGATGCCGGCCCTGGTGAAGATGGACTTGTTGTAGAAGAGCGCCATCGGGCCGGTGTCTTGCGGGTACCCGTACTGCGCGCCGTTCTCGCTGTCGAGCGCCCAAGCGGCGGGGTCAAACTGGCTCTTGGCGTCATTGGCGCCGTACTTGGAGATGTCGACCAGGGCACCGTTGGCGACCATGGTGGGGACGTACTGATACTCGATCAGCGCGACGTCTGGGGCGTTGCCCGCGCGCTGGGCCGCGAGGATCTTGGGGTAGTACTGGCCGAAGCCCGACGGCTCGGTGGTGTAGGTGACGTGGATGTTGGAATGCGTCGAGTTGAAGAGGTCGACCTGCTTCTGGATCGGGGGATTGAAGCTCCAGAAGGTCAGGTTGACTACGCCGCCAGAGCTGGCGCCGCCGCCGCAGCCGGCGAGGAGGGTGGACGCGATGGCGAGGACGAAGGTGATCGCGATGACGCGACGTGACCAATAACGCACAAGGAACCTCCCAGCGATGGAGTGCGCGGATCGAGCGGTGATCCGCGAGCAGTTCTAGCATGCCGAGGCGCGGCATGGTGCCTGGGGACGGGTGGGTGCGCGGCGCTGAGGCGCCAGGGGCGCGCATGACGCACAACGGGCCGACCGGCACGGCGGCCAGCGGGTCGCAGGGTTGTTGCCCGCGGGATACGGGGAAGGCGCGTGCATGTTGCGGCGCCGCCACGGGAGCGGTTCGCGCGGGACTCCGGGTTAGCGGGGTATGCCGGCGAGCGTGTTGGCGGAGACGCGACGCGATGCGCCGCACGAGTCGCGGACGATGAGCCGGGTCGGAAGGAATTCGCGGATGGGTGCGGCATCGCGCTGTGCGGTATGCCAGCTTGGGAGGGGCTGGCGCAGCGCGTTGACGGCGTCGAGTAGCAACGCCGCGGCACGTTTGCCCATTTCGTAGAACGGCTGTCGGATGGTGGTGAGCGGGGGCCGCATGAACCCAGCGGGCGCGGCGTCGTCGAAGCCGACGAGCGCGACGTCTTCCGGCACGCGGAGTCCCGCTTCTTCGGCGGCGACGATCACCCCAGAGGCCATGTCGTCGCTCGCGGCGAAGATGGCGGTGGGGCGCTCGTTGAGCGCGAAGAGCTGGTGGGCGCAGGCAGCGCCGCCGGTGACCAGGAAGTCGCCCTGGACCACCAGGTCGGGGTCGGGATCAATTCCCGCCTCGGCGAGGGCGTCGCAGTAGCCCCGATAGCGGTCATCGGAGCATTCGTAGCCGATGCGACCTTTGATGTGGCCGATGCGACGGTGGCCGAGCTGCAGTAAATGCCTGACGGCGGTGTAGGCGCCGGTGCGGTTCTCCGCGCCTACCCAGGCGGTCGTGCCAGTCGGGATCGCCTGGTCATCGAGCATCACTACGGGATAGCCAGCGTCGTGGAGCTCGTTGAGGTACGCGGTCGCCTGACCAGGGTAAACGGCCAGGAGACCTTCGGTGAGTTTCGCAGCGAGGATGCGGTCGATCACGGCGCTGCGATCTTGCTCGTGGCTGATGCTGTAGAGCACCAGTTCGTAGGGGCTCTGCTCGACGATTTCGCCGATGCCACGCATGATCTGCGGCATCAGCGGCCACGTGAGCGAAGGGACGAGGACGCCGATCAGGCGGGTGCGGCCACCCGCGAGACCGGCGGCAGTGATGCTGGGCACGAACCCCTGCTCGTTCATGATGCGCAGGATGTTGGTGCGGGTGGCGGGGTCCACGTCGGGCTTCTGGTTGATGACCCGCGAGACGGTGGCCTTGGAGACGCCGGCGAGCCGAGCGATGTCGTTGATGGTGACGTTGCTCGACATTGAGCGCCTCCGGGCGAGTGCCCCACGATGGGGCGGATGAGAGCAGAGGAAGAGACCCGCGATGGTTGCGAGAAAGCCGGGATTGTTGGCGGAAGTTCGGTTGCGATCTCGGTCCCGTTACCGCTTACGCGACCGTTACCGCAACCGTTTCCGTAACCGGTTGTGAGCAAGTATACTGATGGCCTGTGTACCTGTCAAGGGGCGAAGAAATCTGTGACCGAAGGCTTTACAGATGTGCGCGATCCGCAGGGACGATTACGCCTTCGCGGACTTTTCCGCCTTCGCTTTCTTGTCGCCGTGTCCATCCGTCCCGGCATTCTCGCCCACGTCGGCGGGATCTTCTTCGTGGACGTGGGCGGCGCGGATCTCTTCGAGGGCTTTGCGGCCCCGTTCGGCTAGCTCCTTCTCCCAGGCGGGGGCGTGCTCTTCGAGGCGGTCCACGATGGCGCGGGCGATGAAGACGTTGCGATACCACTTTTTGTCGGCGGGGACGATGTACCACGGTGCGTGCTTGGTGCCGCAGGCGCTGAGGGCGTCCTCGTAGGCCTCCTGGTAGGCGTGCCAATATTCGCGCTCGCGCCAGTCGGCGACCGAGAGCTTCCAGCCGTCCTTGGGGTCGCGCTCGCGGGCTAGTAGCCGGCGCTCCTGCGCGTCCTTCGAGATGTGCAGGAAGAACTTCAAGATGATGGTATCGTTCTCGGCGAGGGTCCGCTCGAAGGCGTTGATCTGCTCGTAGCGCGCCTCGCAGACGTCGCGCGAAATTAGCTTGTGGACGCGCGTGACCAGCACATCCTCGTAGTGCGAGCGGTTGAAGATGGTGAGGGTGCCGCGGCCGGGGGTGCGTTTGTGGACGCGCCAGAGGAAGTCGTGCGCCAACTCTTCCGGCGTCGGCACCTTGAAGCTCCACACCTGGCAGCCGGTGGGGTTGACACCGGCCATCACGTGCTTGACCGTGCCGTCTTTTCCGGCGGTGTCGAGCCCCTGGAGCACGATCAGCACGCTCTGATGCGCCGAGGCGTAGAGCAGCTCTTGCAGCCGTAGAAGCCGCCCCTCGAGCTTGGCAAGCTCACCCCTCGCATCGGACTTCGAGAGGTCGCCGATGTCGGCGGGATCGTAGTCGGCGAGTTGGACGCGGCGCGGTGAGTCGATCAGGCGGAGACCGTCCCTGGCGTGCATAGGGATCTATCCTTTTGAATTGACGGTGGGGTGACGGTTGAGTGGCGGCAGAAATGAGAACGGCGAGGCAAGCGAGGGGCGCCACACACATGGGCTTTGTCGGGTTACCTGAAATGCGCTTGCCCATTCAGGTAGAAGGGTTGCCGTTACTTCATGTGGAGCCGCCGTTGCGCTTTACCTTCGGCATGGGCGTTCGGTCCGGGCGCCATGTCTCGCCCGCTGCCAGTGGGTTTGTCCAGTCAGCGCGGTCTTGGGCGCACGCCAATGGCTGTGAAGCTCAAGCCAGCCAGGATCTCGTGCATAGACCGCTGACTCACCACTCGCCCGCATAGCTAATGTCGTAAGGACCGGTGAGTTTTTCCAGCCTGACCCGCCTCAACTCGACGAGCTGGCGCATGTGCAAATTGTCGTGCGCAACCCAGGAACCCAGCAGGTCGCCAGCTTTCCTTTCGCCATATGGCGTCGTGGCGCTGGCATTCCAATTTGCAGATTCCAGACCCTTCAGGAAGACCAATGATGTACCGCGCTCCGCCAGAAAGTCATGGAGTGATTGCTCAAGATCGCGCTCGTTGTATTTCCGTTCTGTGACCCAAGCCCCTGGATGAATCGGAGGCCATATCTCGCCGGGACGGTTCAGCGTGAGATCGACGCGTTGTCGAAAGTCATCGCGTTCCTCATCGCCTAGATGACAGACAACCTCAAGGATCGACCACGACTCAGGAGTTGGCTTGACCTGCGCCTCTGCCTGCGTGACACCAAGGACGAGTGCCCGGATTATTTCTGCGCCATGCGCAAGGTCCTGGTAAAGTATTTCAAATTCCATGTGCAAGTCCTTCTCTACCTTGGGTAGGGGCACCCGGACATCTGAGGTGATCGTGAGGCGAGCGGCGGTCACCGCGCGGGTGGCGTTGGGCGGGCGACGAGATTCGGGCGATCGAGCATGTACGCGCCGACCGTGAGGGCAATCGCGCCCAGGATGGTCAGGAACAACCCGAAGGAGGGGCCGACCGAAAGCCCGTGGACGCTCTGGGCGCTGTGAGCGTTGTCGATCAGGTACAGGATGCCAAGCAGCAGCGCCTCGATGCCGAGCGCCAAATAGATGTTGCGGTCGCTCCACGGCAGGCGCACCGGTAGGCGAACGTCGAGCAGCCGCACGACGAAGAGGGCCAGCGCCAGCAGGCCGATCAGCGCGGTGACGCGCCCGAAGGCCGAGAGGTCCCACCCGCTCTGCGAGTGCGAGGTGACGTGGTTGTTCGCGCCCGTGACGGTGTCGGTGATCCATGGCAGGAAGGAGCCGAGCAGTATCGCCAGGCCACCGCCCCCGGCGAGCCAGGCGCCCGTGGGGACCGCCGCGAAATCAATCGCGTTCGCGCCGAGGCCGCCCGCCCGCGGCCTCGTGAGCGTGGGGTAGCCCTGGGACGCTTGCTGCGCGGCCTGCATCGCCGGCGACACGGGTGCGCCGTTCGCCTGGCCGCTCGGCGGGGGCGCATAGCGCGGCAGTGGCGGGATGCCGTCGTTGGCCTGCGTCGCGCTCGGCTCAGCGGCGGGCGTACCCCGCGGCGGGGGGATCGGCGCCATGCGCGGCAGCGTCGGGTTCTCGTTGGCGCCCTGTCCGGTCCATGGCTCGCCGGGCCACTCGGCGGGCGCGGCGGCATTCGGGTCGCGCGGATCGGTCGGCTCCATGTGACGCTCCTTTACGCCTGTCGAGGCGGCTCCACGGCGGCCGGGATCTGACGCTCCCCGGCACTGCTGCTTCTCACCAGTATAACCGATGTTCGGTGCTGCCCTCCTGCCGCCAGGCGCGACGTATCGTGACCACCTCACCACAGCATGACACGCACCCGCATATCACCCATGCAGCAGCACCGTTCGTACACTCAGGTGTTGGAGGAGCAATACGCCTCCCCCACTCGCCGGTCACTAGCCACCAGCGTGTAGAATAGGGGTCTGTGCGCCCGGCGATACCGACGCTGAACCTCTCCATTCGCCTCTCGTCGTCTCTCTGAGAGCCACGCAGGAGCACCAATGCGCTGCCAAAACTGTGGTCGCGAGCTGCCGGAGGGCGCGCTGTATTGCCCTCACTGCGGCGCGCACCAGCACACCACCGTCCCGGCTGGCAGTACCCGCGCGCGCGCCTACGCCGCGCATCCCGGCGAGCACCTCTATCAGCCGAGCATCATCACCACGTTCTTCCCCCACCTGGGCTCGCGGCGCACGCTCCAGGCGCGCTGGCTGCTGCTGCTCGCCGCCGTGGCGATCTTCGCCGTCGCGCTGGCGCGCTACGTGCCGCTCGCCATCCTGTTGGCAGCGCTCTTCGTGCCCGTACTCTACCTGCTCTACTTCTTCGAAGCGCAGATCTACGAGGATGAGCCGTTCCCGGTGCTGGCGGCGACCTTCTTCGCAGGCGCGGTGCTGGGGCTGGGCTTCAGCATCCTCACGTACCGCCCGCTGCTGAGTCTGCGCCCGCTGTTGGGGCCGCCGAGCACGACGTATCTGCTAGCCACGGGGGTGGCGGCGCCGGTGGTCGCGCAGGTCTTGATGCTGGTTGGCCCGCTGCTGCTCTACTTCTGGCGACCGCGCTTCGACGAGATACTGGATGGGTTGGCCTTCGGTGCGGCCTCCGGGCTGGGGTTCGCGGCGACGCAGAGTTTGGCCTTCTCGTGGCTCAACCTGATCGGCTCCGTCCCGCAAAATGGCTCGTCGGTGACGTTGGCGCTGCCCACCATCCGCATCGCGCTCCTGACGCCCTTGCTGAACGCGGCGACGACTGGGCTGATCTGCGCGTCGCTCTGGCTGCTGCGCGACCGTCGCCGGCGGGCAGAAGCGCGGCTGCTCGGGCCGATCGTGGCGCTGCCGGTGGCCTTCGTGTTGGCTCTGCTGGGGCAGATCGTGCCGAGTCTGGGCAGCGACTTTACGCCGGGCTTGGCGCCGCAGTTGATCTGGTATGGCGCGACGCTAGTCGTCATGCTGTTGCTCCTGCGACGCGTGTTGCAGGTGGGGTTGCTGGAGAAGGCGCGGCCCATCGGCCACGGCGGCATGCTGCGCTGCCCACACTGCCACAGCATCGTCGCCGACGATGCTTTCTGCCCGCGCTGCGGTATCGCCCTTCGCTCGACCTCGAAACGCCATCGTCGCCCGCTGCCCGATGACCGGCAGGCGCCCGGTCAGGCCACAGGGGAGGCCGCCAATGGCTAAGACACTCGATCGCGCGGCTCGTTGGCGCCTGCTGCTGGCCGCGCCGGCGCTGTTGCTCGCCCTCGCCGCGTGCAGCCTCGATGCGGGTCTGCCGACGCCCGAATCCACACCGACGCCCTGCGCCGGCAACTGTCCGCCACCGCAGCTCTCCAACGGCCAGGCGACCACCATCGGCACCAACGCCTTTTCGCTGACCTATTTTGACCCGTGGAGCGCGTCGAAGACCAGCACCAGCGTGACGCTCGAAGCGGGCACACAATTCGGCAACGTCACGGTGTTCGTGCGCAGCGTCAACGTCTCGAAGGGCACCACGGCGCAGCAGCTCCTCACCTCGACCGCCAACGATCAGCTCGATCCGAACCAGTTTTCCGGCTTGCAGGACGACGGGCCGATCCTCGGCGCGGAGGTGGGCTATGTCTCCGGCGCTGGCGAGTCCTACGACGGCTACACCGCCGATCCGAACGCGCCGAACACGCCGATATTCATCGAGATCATGGCGAGCGTGCGCGGCACCACTGGCTTGACCTTCACCGCGGTCAGCCCGCTCGACCCGAATAGCCCTGACCCAAGCGTCGTGCCCAATGCCGAGTATGACCACATCGTCAACAGCATCGCGTGGAGATAGGGGAGGGCGCAGAGGCGGAGGCGTGCGGGGACGGGCCCAAAGCCATGAGCGTACGACCAGACGATAGACCGACCCGCCGGTGGACGCGGCTCGCGGCGGGCCTCGCGTTGGCCCTCGTGCTGAGCGGGGCCGCTGCCTGCGCATCCCCCAGCACGCCGCGAGCGAGCAAATCCGCGCCGCTGAGTTCGTCCACGACGCCGACGGTCAGTACCAAGCCGCCTATGAAGGTCGGCCCCGCCGCGCCGGACACGATCCTCAGCATCTCTTTGATACTGCGCGGGCAGTCGCCAGACGCCTTCGCCGCCGCGCTCAAGGCGATCAGCGATCCCACTTCGGCCAGCTACCACCACTATCTCAGTCCGGACCAGATCGCCGCGCGGTTCGGCGCGACCCCGGCGGACGTAGCTCGCGTGACGGCGGCGCTGGCCTCTGGCGGGCTGACGGTGGGCGCGCTGGCGAGTGATCGGCTACTGTTCGGCGCGCAGGGCTCGGTGGCGCAGCTCGAAGCGTTCTTCGGCGTGGAGATCGATGCCTATCGCGACGCCAAAGGGACGATGACCAACGCGCCGTCGATGGCCCCGAAGCTGCCCGCCGCCTTCGACGGCGCCGTCAGCGGCGTGTTGGGGCTGGATACGCGCCCCGCGCTGCACACCGGCGCGACACTGGCGCATCGAGGGGCCGACGACTCCGCGGCATACGGGTTGACGCCGACAGACCTCAAGGGCGCCTACAATCTCGGCCCGCTCTACACCAGCGGCCTGGATGGCTCGGGGCAGACAGTCGCGCTGGCCGAGATCGATTCTTTCCGCCAGTCGGACGTGCAATCCTACGACCAGGAATTCGGCATCTCAGCGCCGCCGCCACAGGTGATCAAGGTGGGCAAGGGGCCGAAGGGCACCAGCCCGGAGCCGGTGCTCGACATCGAGATCGTCAACGCCATCGCCCCGAAGGCCTCCGTCTTGGTCTACGAGAGCGCGGAGGATCTGGGCAGCGTGGCGACGATGCTGAGCCAGATCGTCTCGGACCATAAGGCGCAGGTGCTGAGCGTGAGCCTGGGTACCTGCGAGGCGGCCCTCGATCCCTCGACGGCCAGCTCGTTCATCAGTACGCTGAACGATACCTTCCAGCGCGCTAACGCCGAGGGCATGTCGGTGCTGGTGGCGAGCGGCGACAACGGCGCCTATGACTGCGCCGACTCGAATCTCTCGGTTGGCGCGGTGGCGGCGAATCCGTACGTCACGGCGGTCGGCGGCACGGCACTCTTCCTCAACAGCTCCGGCGGCTACGGCCACGAGGCGGGCTGGGAGGGTCCGCTAGAGGGCGCGGGCAGCGGTGGCGGCGTCAGTACGATCTACTCCAAGGCGTCGTGGCAGACCGGCCCAGGGGTGAGCAACTCCTACAGCGACGGGATGCGCCAGGTGCCGGACGTCGCCGCCGCCGCCGATCCGCTGACCGGCTACGCGATCTATTACACGGATCAGGGCTGCTCTGGCAAAGACTGCTGGACCATCGTGGGCGGGACGAGCGCGGCCACGCCGCTCTGGGCAGGGCTGATCCTGCTCACCAACCAGCTCGCTTCGAAGCAGTCGAAAGGCCCGCTGGGCTTCCTCGATCCGGCGCTGTACGCGCTCGGCGCGACCGACAGGGGCGTCTACCACGACGTCGCCATTGGTGGCAATCTCTACTACAACGCTACCCCGACCTGGGACTACACCACCGGCTGGGGCTCGCCCGACGGCGCGCTGCTCGTCCCAGCGCTGCTGAAGGCGGGAGCATAGGGAACGGAAGCAAAGGCGGAGATCGTAACCGCTGAGGACACAGCGTTCACAGAGAGCAGGACGAGGGCTTGATTTCGCCCGCACTGGAGAGTTGCCAAGCGGCAGCATCATGCTCTGCAGTACCTAGGATTAGCTCGACCCTCAAGCCGGGAAGCGCGTCGCTATCGACCGCCTCGTTTACAGCGGGAAGACGCATGATCTATCGTTCGCTAGCTGCGCCCGGCGCTGTTCCGGTTCGGCGGAGACGCTGAGTCGGTACATGAGCGGGTCTTGGGCGCGCTGGCGGCGATCTCGCGCTCCGAGGCGCTGACCCGCGGGCTTGCCGCTGCGATGTCCATTGAGGGACCGGCAACGATGGCGCAGCCGGTCGAGGTCTTCGGGCTGCGCTTCCCCAACCCGATCGGGCTGGCGGCCGGCTTCGACAAGAACGCGGTGGCCGTGCCGGCGCTGGCGGCGCTCGGCTTCGGCTTCGTCGAGGTGGGGACGGTCACGCGGCTAGCGCAGCCTGGGAATCCGCGCCCGCGGCTCTTCCGGCTGCCGGGGGACGCCGCGCTGATCAATCGTATGGGCTTCAACAATCAGGGTGCCAATGCCGTCGCCGCGCGGCTCGCCCGCGAGCGCAGGGCGAACGTTCCGCTCGGCATCAGCCTCGGCAAGTCGAAGGCGACCCTGCTCGAAGAGGCCGAGGCCGACTACATCGCCTCGTTGGATGCGCTCTATCCCTACGGCGATTATTTCGCGGTCAACGTCAGCTCGCCAAATACGCCCGGCCTGCGCGAGCTGCAGGAGCGCGACCGGCTCGACGCCTTGATGAAGGCGCTGCTGGGCCGCCTGCGAGAACGCGCCGAAGAGGAGCGACGACCCGCGCCGAAGCCGCTGCTGGTCAAAGTCGCGCCAGATCTGGACGGCGCCGCACTGGACGACGTGCTGGGCGTCTGCCTGGCGCGCGGCGCGAGCGGACTGATCGCCGTCAACACCACCCTTTCGCGCGACGGCCTCAGCGCCCAGACGCCCTCCACGCTGCGCGACGAACCGGGTGGGTTGAGCGGGCGCCCCCTCCTGGCGCGGGCGCTCGCGGCAGTGCGGCGCCTCGCCGAGCGGTCGGGGGGGCGCCTGCCCCTGATCGGCTGCGGCGGCGTCTCCACGCCGGACGACGCGTGCCGCATGCTCGACGCCGGAGCCTCCCTCGTGCAACTCTACACCGGCTTCATCTACGAGGGTCCGGGCCTGCCGCGACGTCTCGTGCGCGGACTCTCCGCGTACTCGTCGCCCCGATCACAGCCTTCGCGGAGGACGGGCGGGAGCGGCGTCTGAGCGATGGGGACGATAGGTGCGTCGATCGACGTCGAGCGAGGTGAGGGTGCGGAGTCCGAGAAATGCTCCACATCACAAACGGTGACAGCACCGCGGCGACGCTCCGCGCGAGCGGCATCGCGGGCATCGTGCTGCCGTGGCGAGACATCTTGCACGAGGGGCCTGTTCCGGCGAGCCTCGCGCTTCCAGCATTGAGTGAGGTGCGGGCACGCTTCCTTGCCGGTGCGGGCCTGGCGGCAAGCTTCGACGCGACGCTGACCGCTTTCCGCGAGCGCGATGCCGCCCTCGCAGGCTTCGATCAACAGGACGAGGTCACGCTCTGGTTCGAGCATGATCTCTACGATCAACTGCAACTGTTGCAACTGCTGGACTGGTTCGCCGGTCGAGCGCTCGGCGCGACGCGGCTGAGCCTGATCTGCATCGGGCCGTTCCGAGGCAAAGCGCGTTTCGGCGAGCTCGGGGAGCTTACAGAAACGGGCCAGAAACCCCTGCTTTAGCGGGGGGATGAATGGTCCTCCAGCTTGCTATAGCGCCTGGTAGGTAGTACACGCTTGGTCTATGAGTACTGAGACGCTGCGCAAGACGTTCAAGGACAAGCTGCACCCTACACCTGCCCAGGCGCGGGCGATGGATGCTGTGCTCTGGCGCTGTCGTGAACTCTATAATGCGGGACTCGAAGAGCGCCGGGAAGCCTGGCGCAAATGCCGGGTGAGCGTCACCGAGGCGATGCAGAGCGCGCAACTGCCCGGCATCAAGGAGGTGCGGCCAGAGTTTGCCGAAGCCCATAGCCAGGTCTTGCAGGATGTCTTGAAGCGGCTGGACCGCGCATTCCAAGCGTTCTTTCGCCGCGTGAAAGCGGGCGAGAAGGCAGGCTATCCCCGTTTCCAAGGCCGGGACCGCTACAACAGCTTCACCTTCAAGCAGTTCGGCAACGGCGCATCGCTTGATAATGGCTTTCTCATCCTCTCGAAGTTGGGACGTATCGCGGTGCGCTGGTCCCGTCCCCTGGAGGGTACGCCCAAGACGGTGACGGTGAGTCGTGAGGCCGATGGCTGGTACGTGTGCTTCTCGTGTGCGAGGTGCCGCTCCGGCTCCTCCCGAAGACCGAGCAAGAGACTGGCATAGACATGGGGCTCGACTCCTACCTCACCTGCTCGGACGGGAGCACCGTGCCCAATCCTCGGCACCTGCGCGCCGCCGAGAAGTATCTCAGGCGTTGCCAGCGTCGGGTGAGCCGACGGAAGAAAGGAAGCAGACGCCGAAGGAAGGCGGTCAAGCTGCTCGCCAAGGCGCACTGGAAGGTCGCCCGGCAGCGGCTTGACCATGCCCATAAGACCGTGAATCCCCTCCTTGAACGGTTCGATGTGATTTATCACGAGGACTTGCAGACGGCCAACATGGTCAGGAACCATCATCTCGCCAAGAGCATCGCCGATGCGGGCTGGGCACAGTTCCTCACCATCCTCGCGTTCAAAGCAGCGGATGCTGGGAAGCGGGTCGTCGCCGTGCCGCCTGCCTACACGAGCCAGACGTGCTCTGGCTGCGGCGTCGTCGTCTCGAAAGGACTCTCAGTGCGCTGGCACTCCTGCCCGGACTGCGGCACGAGCCTCCATCGAGACCACAATGCCGCCGAGAATAGAGAGCGGCTCGGGCAGAGCCTTCGGGGAGCCGTGGCGTAGGCCGCGGCGCAGAACCGTGAATCCCCCGGCTTCAGCCGTGGGGAGTGTCAAGGCGGTTGAGTTGGCGCCGCTCTTTCCGACACGCCATACGGTGACCACCGAGGAGTTGGCGTTGGCGCAGGAGGCCTGGGCTGCGTTTCGCTCGCCGGACCCCACCGCGTTGGCGGGGCTGCTCGGCGGCGATACCTCGGCGCTGCCGTTCCTGCGAGCGGCGCTCGTACAGCACCTCGAAGAGTTCCCGTCGATGGAGAATGGCCTTTCGCGGACGGAGCGCGAGCTGCTCGAGGTTCTCGCTTCGGGGAATGCATCCCCCTGTGCGATATTCACGGCGTGGCAGGCGAAGGAGGACTCGCTCTTCATGGGCGACCTGCCGCTCTGGGCGCATCTGCGACAGCTCAGCGCTGGCCCACATCCGCTCGTCGCGCGTGCCGACGGGGGCTCGTTTCGCATGCCGACGGAGTGCACCAGCGCCGGTGAGTTCGCCGCCCAACGCCTCGTCCTCACCGAGGCGGGCCGAACCGTGCTGGCGCGAGCCGCGGACCAACTCGACCTACGCGGCATCGACCGCTGGCTCGGCAGCGTCCATCTCCAGAGCGGAGCATCGCTCTGGAGATGGCAGGCACGGCTTCAGCAACTCGTTCCCGCGTGACGCAACCGAGCGTAGTGGCACGACGATGCCCTAGCGAAGAAACCGGCTGAGGCCCCCTGCCTTTCGGTATGGGGGTGAAAGCCGGGTCGCCCGCAGGCGACGAGTGGTACGCTCGATTGCCGATTTTGCCCGCTTGCATGAGAATACCGGTGTCGGCACGTTGTACCTTTGCCGACGGCATGCTGGTTCGGCGGTTCCGTGGAAAATCGTTCCCACGGGGAAAAGCATCGACGTACGTCGGACATGGTGCGCTGCGCTTGCGTCGGGTTTCTTTGAGGTCACACACTCGCCCGGCGATGCCGTCAACGCCTTGCGGGGCCGGGCAGGCCCTTCGGGGGCTAACGTGATGGGGTACCATGTGCGTTCTCCGAGAATCCCCTGGCTCTAGCCATGGGGAGTGTCAACGAATCGAGACATGGCACAGCGTCCGCGTTCCACGAGTCGGTCAATAGTTGTAGGGATTGGGCGTCGGCGTGTTGTTGGTGCCCGTTGCGGGCGTGCTGGTCGGCACGGCAGCGGCCGGAGCGTCGGGGGTGGCGACGTGCCACTTCCCGCTGACGCCGTCGCCGTTGGTGTCGCCGGGCTTCTGGTCGCCGGAGAAGTGATAGAGCGGGTGGCCGTTGTAGCGCACCTGGCGGCCATTCGCATCGTTGACTGTGGTGAGCTGGCCGGGGAGTGCGGTGGCACTGCCGGGATCACCCGACGGGAGGAGGAACGGCGGCCAGTCCTGCGTGCAGGTGCCGGAGCAGGCCGCGGTGGTGGACGTATCCAGATCGAAGAAGTAGAGCGACATCCCGTTGTTGTCGGTCAGGATCATGCGCGAGGCCCCGCCGACCGTGGCGCTCGCCACCTTGATGATCGGCGTTGGCGTGCCGGCTGATCCCGCCGTGGCGGTGTTCGTCGCGCTCGCGGCGCCAGTGGTGCTGGAGACGCCGCAGCCAGCGATGACGATCGCAGCGAGCGTGGCCGCCACGACAAACAGTCCGGCAAAACGTGCGTGGATGCGCATAATGTATCTCCCTTATGATGTGTGGTCACGGCGCGGTGACATACAGGTCTACGAGACCTGTTACGCACGTTCTCGCGCCCCAGACCTCGCGGCGTCATGCGGCCGGCCACGCACGAATTTGAACGTATTTTTTGATGGAATTGACAAGAACGTTCCGGCGCGATATACTCAGAACATAAATTCATGCACCAGAACGGTATTTGAGGTGACCTATGAGCGAGCCAATGACGGAGATTCAGCAGCGCGTCTATAACGTCGTGCGCGACTATATCCGCCGCGAACGGCGCCCGCCGACGATCGACGAGATCTGCGCGGCAACTGGCATCAAGTCGAAGAGCCACGTGCATTACGTGCTGGGCAAGTTGGTCGAGAAGGGTTGGATCGCCAAGGATGACGGCAAGGCGCGCGGCCTGCGGCTGACTCACGAACCGGGTGTGCCGGTGCTGGGGCGCATCGCGGCGGGCCAGCCGATCGAGCACTTCGAGGCCGACGAGCGGCCCGAGCTCGACCTCTCGGCGCACACACGCGGCGACGCCGAGGAGTTCGCGTTGCTCGTGCGCGGCAACTCCATGATCGACGACCGCATCTTCGATGGCGACTACGTGCTGGTGCGCCCGGCGAAGTCCGCGCTTGACGGCGAGATCGTCGTTGCCACGCACCTTGTGGATAACGGCGCCGCGACGGTCAAGCGCCTCTTCACCGAGCGCGACCACAAGCGCATCCGCCTCCAGCCCGCCAACGCTACGATGGACCCCATCTACGTCCCCAGCCGCGAGTGGTCGCGCGAGTGGGAGATCCAGGGCGTCGTCACGGGTGTGTATCGCGAGATGTAACGCGTCGGAGACCCCCGTGCTATAGTGGACTAGGCCCTGTGCTGTGCCCACCGAATGGTCTCCGAGGTTTCTCCCCCATGGCCCACCTGCCGCATTCCACCGAGCGCGGGCGCGAAACTCTCCGCCTGCTGCGCGAAGCCCTCATCGAGCTGGTAGCTGAGAATGGCTTCGATGCCGTCACCATCAAGGACATCACCGAGCGTGCGGGTGTGGACCGCACGACCTTCTACCTGCACGCCGCCGACAAGCGCGATCTCTTCGAGCGCAGTCAGCGCCAGGTGATCGACGATGTGTTCGCGAGCGCGGCGGCGGCGAGTGGCCCTGGCGAACGGATTCATGCCGCCTTTCACCACCTTGCCGAGCACGCCGCCACCTATCGTGTCCTCCTGACGGTAACAGACCCTGTCTTCGATCAGCGGCTGCAAGCCTACATCGCAGAGCAGGTTGGCCAGGCCATTGTGTCGCGTGGCGGCCGCCAGGATCTGTCGGTGGGCCTGCTCGCTACCTATGCGGCGGCTGTCCTGCGTGCCCTCGCGCGATGGTGGCTCGAGCGCGATATGCCCTACACCCCCGACGACATGGCCGCCATCACCGCGCGCCTCATCACCGGCGGCTTCGCCGCATACGGCGCCTAGCCCGCGGTGCTGAAAGAGGGCATCGTAAAAGCAGCAACCTAGCCCGTCCCCGACGTGAAGATGCGAGCTTCGTCGCGCTGGCGATTGACGGGATAGGAGATAACGCCCGCGACACTTCCCTCCTCCGCCCAGATGCTGCCGGCCCTGGGGCAGTTCCGCCGTGTCTTCGATCGCTGCCAGTCGCCGCCGTGAACCTGACTCCCTGCGTTTGCCCCTCCGTTCATGAGCGCCGTCTCGTCGCTGGCAGGGGTGCCGATACCGGTCTCTCGGTCCGCGAGCGCCGTTCATCCGTGCGGTGGGCCCTGCCCACGTCTGCCCCGCGAGAGGGTCCGCGCCCCTGGGGGGCGTCGCGCCACGCGGAGCCGCCCCCTCCTTGGGGGGTCGTATGACGGGCGGAGTGTCATCCCTCGGAGGCGGACTAGCTACCCTCGTCGGCTTTCCACCAGGTATCGAACGGGGTGACGGGCGTCCGCCGCTTGTGCTCCGTGGCAGCATAGCGCGCTTCGATGCGGCGCGCGTCTTCAGGGGGCACCGCTTTGCCTTCGAGATAGGCATCGATGACCGCGTAGCCGATTCCCAGCTCATCTTCATCCAGTTGACCCGGATTCACATCCAGCAGATCCGCAGTCGGCGGTTTGGTATACAGCCGTTCCTCCGCTCCCAGATACTGGAGCAATGAGCGCCCCTGCCCCTTGGTGAGGCCGGTGAGGGGGGTGAGGTCCACGCCACCGTCACCATGCTTGGTGAAAAAGCCGGCCACCGCTTCAGCAGCGTGATCGGTTCCGACCACCAGCGCATTGAACTGGCACGCAACGCGGTAGTGGATGGTCATGCGTTGCTGCGCCTTCTGGTTGCCCTTATTGTAGTCGGTCATGGGAAGACCGGTCGCGGCTTCCAGCGCGGCCACGGCGCTGTCGACCGCCGACTGGATATTCACCGTGTAGGTCTGGTCGGGAGCGACAAACCGCAAAGCCCGCTGCGCATCCTCTTCGTCCTGTTGTCTCCCGTAGGGGAGTCGCAGGGCAATGAAGCGGTAGTCTCGTGCACGTCGGACGCGGAGCCGCTCCACCGCCATCTGGCACAGCCGGCCGGCGAGAGCCGAGTCCTGCCCGCCCGAGATGCTGAGGACCAGGCCGTCACACTGTGCGTGGGTTAAGTAGTCCTGCAAGAACTGGATGCGACGTGCCGCCTCGTCGGCGGGATCGATCTCTGGCTGTACCCGGAGCGCCGCGATAATCGCTCGTTGCGTCGCCGTCGCCATCCGCCTCGCTCCTTTCACCCCTGACATACGTAGCATTGCTCACTTTGGGGGTCAGGCCAGCAGAGCTTGTGGCCGACCATAGGTAGCTCCTGCGCGGGGCATATTTGACATGAGCGCCCCATTTCGCAAGCGGCAAGCATGCCGTCGGCGTCGCGATCGGAATCTGCATCCGATTGTAGACGCAGCGAGTTAAGCGTTTCATCGTTGTGCTTAAGCAGGTTAGAGCAGGTCGACGCCTTGTGAAGAGTCGCGTACGCTGGATGTACCGGCTCATTTGCTGGCGAAGATCGGAGCCAGCACGAGGGGGCGACGGGGCGACGGGGCGACGACGGGGGGATCCGGTTTCGCGACCCTCTATCTCCTATCCCCGTTGGCGATTGACGGGATAGGAGATAGAGCCTCGCGAAACTGGCCCCCCCTCCCAGCCCGCTTCGCCTCGCTCGCCAGCTGGTCGCGGTCATCCATTCCTGGTTTCCTGTCCATTGATCTCTCCCCAGTAAGCGGCGGTGGATTCGCGGCGAGCAAGCTGCCTGTGTGGTCACAGTTCCTCGTCGCGTTCCGTTATAGGAGTGACGTGAGAAACCTCGCCGATGTGATCGGGAGGTTGGTTCCCGCGGGGCGCACTGAAGGAGACGCGACGATGAAACTGAAAGTGATCGGCTATTGGGCCACCACCGCCGTCGTTGCGTGGGAGCTGCTGTTAGGGGGCCTGACGGATCTGGTGCATGGAGGAACCTCGCTGGTAGCCGGTGAGCCGGTCGCCGAGATCCTGACGCACCTAGGCTATCCAGTGTACTTGCTCACGATCCTTGGAGTGTGGAAGCTGCCCGGAGGCATCGCCTTGCTGGTGCCAGGGTTTCCGCGGCTCAAGGAATGGGCGTATGCCGGGGCCTTCTTCGTCTACATAGGGGCGGCGGCATCCGGCGTCGTGCGTGGTCGCGATGACCCAGCCACCCTCATCTGGGGGCCCCTCATCTTCGCCTTGATTACGCTCGCTTCGTGGGCGCTTCGCCCGCCAGACCGGATGCTTGGACGGCTCGTTCCGACGAAGCAGAAGCAGGAGGAGTCCACTCAGCATGCTCCAGTATCCGTTTCGGAAATGACACCGGACTGACGCTGAGAGGCGACCCCCTCCGCCTCTCATTGGTTGTTTCGTCCAGGTACCTGCCGACGGCCGCCACTTCGGCGAGCCGTCAATCTCTGCGAGAGGTCTCCCCACGCCCCGTCCTAGGTGGGTCAATCTCGTCCTATATCGCTCATAGGAGGAGGAACCCACGAAACCGGACCCCGTTGTCCTCGTCGCCAGGCTTCCCGACATGCTGCACTCTCGCAGGCGTGTCCCCGCCGGCCCCCCCTCCGGCACGTGCCTCCGCCAAACGGGCCCCCCACTCTCACTCATACCGTCGCCTACCGAACCCCTCCGCGTGTGCCGGCGTCAGTTCCGAATGCCCCTAATGACCTGCCCCCAAGAATCGGTTCGCGGGAGAAGAGCAATAATATCGTTCGGACCGCGCGCCCCCGAGTTCCACTTAGGAGGCTCCTGCCGCAGGACGTCGACTGCGATTGACGCGCGGCGTCTCCGCGCGTAGCATGGCCCGGACAGCTCCCCCGGCAAGTCGCGTGCGGACCAGAAGCACACGCAGGCCGGTGAAGAGGGTAGTGCTGGTAGAACGCTGCCAGCTCGTTGATGGCTGCTCGTGGCAAGGCAGGTCGACGTGCGCGACTCATATGGAACCATCGCGAGAGTCGGGGACGACTCAGCCGAGCTGAGGTTCTTTCCCAACAAGGCGAAGGTGGCCCTGTTCGTCGTGGGCATTGTCGCAATCTCGGGCGGGGCGATCGCGGCCGCCCTCCTGGATGATCAGTTCAACAGGAGCCTGTTGCTGCAACTGCTCATCTTCGCACTCGTCGCCGTCATGGACTCCGTGCTGCTCGACGCGCTGCCGCAGTTCGTGGCCACGGCGCCGCAGGTGATCGTCGACGCGGACGGCATTGTCGCTCGCTTCCCGTTGTTCGGGGTCCAGCGGCTCGCGTGGGGAGACATCGTGCGCCTGGCACCCGCCGGGGCGTCTACGGCACTGGGCCTGGGAATCACCGTGACGCCCGAGGTCGCCGCTCGGTTCCGGGATGCCGCCGGCGGTGTGCGCAAGCTGCGGAGACCGCTCCTGCAGCCGTACCTTCGGCGATACAACCAACTCCTCGTGCCGAATCTATACCTCCCCTTCGGCGGCGAACGTGTCGCGGAGCGCATCGGGCGGCAGTTTGCACGCGAGCTCGGGCTGCGGCGCGGCGAGCCGTGGGTGTAGCTGCGCCTCCGGCGGCGGGGGCTGCAGAGTCCAGAGCTGCAGGACGACGGAAGGGGGGGATAGGGGTATGTGGACCTATGTGTGTTGTATGGAGGCCGAGGTGACCTTCCTGGGCCGCGTGGATCTCCATAGACCGCCGCCTTTCCTCTTCTCCGGCTATCGGAACTCCCACGTCCACTTCCCCGCCACGGAGCCCTACGACAACCTGGTGGACTTCGAGCTGTACGATCGCGAGACCCTGACATTCGGGGAGTCGGGCCGCGTCCGGATGCAGGTCATGCTCAATGCGATCGCGGGCAGCGCGCCCGCGGTGCGACCGGGCGACGCGTTCTACGCCTTCGTCGGCGACGACCGCGTCCTCGAGGGCGTCCTCAATGCGGTGGGCACCATCGCGACCACCCTGCCACCGTACGACCTGTGAACGGCCCGACCAGTGCAGAGCGCACGGTCGGAGACGTCCGGCCTCCCCGTCCTGCGCAGCGACCTCCCGTGCCGCCTCGCCCACATCCCGATCGTCCTGCGATTGCCACTCCCCGACATCGCCTGACTCTACGCCCTGGGCCACTCAACCGGGCCTCTCGCTGTATCTGAGATGCTCTGACCGTTGCACATAGGGCGAGCAAATCTGCTTCCCGCCAGTGGATGAAAGATGTCTGCATCTTGCTCCGATTGGAGAGCTACGACCATTGATGAGATACATCCTTCAGCGTAAGCGCCTGCGTCTGCGCGTATCCGCTGAGCAGCATCCCTTGGATGCGCGGGATCGTCCGCTAACGTGTGCGAACTGCCAAACTGAACTCCCCGTCGCGGCCAATTTCTGCTTTCACTGCGGGAGCCCGGTTGCGAAGATCCCGCCCGGTGCTCGCGTCCTCGCCATCGCCAATCAGAAGGGCCGCGTCGGCAAGACGACCACCGCCATCAATCTCGCGGCGTGCCTGGCGGAGGCGAGGTACAAGACGCTCCTCGTCGACCTGGGTCCTGACTGCGAGGCCACCACCGGATTGGGCATTGATGCACAACGGGTGGGACAGTCGATCTACGAGGTGCTGGTCAACGACGGCGTCTCGATGCGCGACGTGATTCGGCGCGACATCCGCCCCAATCTCGCGCTGCTCCCCGCCAAGGTCGAACTCCACGCCGCCGACATCGAGTTGATCTACCTTGAGTAGCGCGAGTATCGTCTGAAGCGCTCGCTGGAGGCGGTGAAGGATGAGTTCGACTTCATCCTGATCGACTGTCCATCCTCGCTCGGCCTGCTGACGGTCAACGCGCTCACCGCCGCCGACGGGGTGATCCTGCCGCTGCAGTGCGAGTACTCTGCCCTCGAAGGCATGCAGCAACTGCTCAACACGATCCGACTGGTGCGCGACCGGCTGAATCCGCGCATCCAGCTCTTCGGCGTGGTGCTGACGATGTTCGACCCGCGCACGAAGCTGGGTAGCGAGGTCGTCAAGGAGATCGGCGAGCACTTCCCCAAGGAGAAATTCGACACGATCATCCCGCGCACCGTCCGGCTGGCGGAGGCGCCGAGCTTCGGCCAGACCATCCTCGAGCACGATCCACGGTCGCCGGGTGCCCTGGCCTACAAGCAGCTCGCCGAGGAAGTGATCGCGCGAGCGATGGCCGCCGTGACGGCCTAGGTGATTGGCAAATCCTCAGAGTGATGGTTCTTGCCGAGGTACGCGCGACGTCGATCCGCCATCGTCATCGTCGCGAGGCCGCCACGCGGCCACGGGGGAGGCGAGTCGCGCCGTACGTTCGCGCTTGCGTGCGGCTTTCGCATCCTCCGTCCGTCCAAGTGCGGAGAGTGCGAGCACGGTGTGCGCCCACCCGCCCACGTCGAGCGGGTCGAGCGTGACGGCCCGGTAGAGCACGGACAGCGCCTCCGGGTAACGCCGCAGGTTGCAGAGGACCATCCCCTTGAACGTCCACCCAGCCGTATACTCGGGGTCCAGGGCGATCAGTCGATCGAAAACGGCGACGGCCTCTTCATAGCGGCCGGCGTTGTTCAGCTGATGGCCCAAGGTGAAGAGCGTATCCCAGTCATCCGGAGCGACTGCCACGGCCTGCCGCGCTGCGGCCACGGCTTCTTCCTCACGACTCAAGCCCGTCAGTGCATACACCAGTTCGAGCAAGGCCTTGGTGTCGGTTGACGTGCGAACGGGATCGTGGTCGTAGGCCTCCACGACGCGCAACAACTTGCGGATCTGGTCCCGCGTCGCCTGCAGGTCCCTGTGTATCTCGTCGTCATCAGGAGCCAAGCGGGCCGCCCGCAAGAACAACTCAAGAGACGACGCAGGATAGCCACATCCGCGGACGTTGCGCCCACGTTCGAGGAGGTCGCGAAGCTCTTCGCGTGACGTGTGCCCACCCACGGCGAGTGCCCCTTCCTCGTCCCCTTGCCTTGTGGGCATTCTGCGCATGCTCGTGTGTCGGGAGGTAGCTCTTGGCCAAGTAGGCTAGGACTGCCTGGCTAGTGCGTGATCAACTGGCCTTGTCGAGAATAGGATCAGGTAGCGTGAGGTGAGGCTCGTGGGCACAGCCGTGATAGGCGCAGACGCGCTCGGCCACCTCGTGAGCACTGAGCAAACGGGTGGGCTCGACGATCGCGCGTTTGCTGTGGACCCACTTGGGCTCAATCGGGTTGAGCCAGGGACTCTTGACCGGCAGGTAGCAGGCGAGGATGCGGACACCCTGGCCTTGGCGCGTGACCTGACGGTTGTGGGCACGGATCCAGGCGCGCACCGCCTTGCTGACATGCCAGGAGGCGTTGTCCCAGATCAGCACCCAGACCGGCACGCCTTGCGCCGCGAGTTTGCCGCAACACCAGTCCAGGAACGGGGTCGTCAGCGCGCTGACGGGGCGGCCGTCCACGAAGCGCAGCCAGACCGCTTCGTCCTGCTGGGCGCGCCGCAGCAAGACGCCGTAGCAGGCCATGGCTTTGGGGTCGGGATCGTGTTTGGCGACCGTCTGTTCCACCAGGCGCAGCGGGTGGTCCGCTTCGGCCCAGGCGTGCAGGAATGGCTGGGCCAACCGGCTCCACCACACCTCATCGGCAAAGCCCAGCGCCCAGTCGGGGTGCGCTGTGGCCAGCGCGATCAGACGGTCGCGGCGCCTTTTTTTCGGGCGTACTCCGGGTCGGGGCTGGTGATCCCTTGCTTGGCGCGCATCCAGCTCAGGCCCAGGCGCTTCAGCGTGAGGCGAATCGTCTCGCCGCTGACCTGGGTCGCCGTCAGCCCCTGGGCGCAGCTCACCGCGGCGGCGAGCTCCAAGGTCCACACGCTGGTGGGGTGGCCGAACTCGCGCGGGCTGCGGTGCAAGAGCGCGCGCAACTGCTCGGCGCGTTCGCCGGGGAAGGCTTGCGGACGGGGATGGTGGGCCCGCGAGGAGCCCTGGCGCAACGCGTCGAGCCCACGCGCGTTGAAGGCGTGCAGCGCTGCAAGCACCGTTTGGGGTCGTCGCAGCCCACCTGCTCGGCGATGCGGGGCGCGCGCTCGCCGCGGGCGCTGGCCAGCAGGATCTGGCAGCGCCGCAAGACAACGGTGTCCTTCGAGCGCCGCCCCGCGGTCACGCCCGTACGCTCGGCGTCCGTGAGGGGACGCACAAAAATAGGAGGTCTCATACCGGCGAGGATACCACATTCTCGCTTACCCACTTTGAACCGACACTAGTGGGTCATGCGGGAATTGAGGCGCCATTGGGCAAGGCGGCGCCTGAGCCGCCCAAACGTCGCAGCCTGGCGCGCTGCCGCCGTGCCTGGCGCATGCCGCCCCAGACGAAGGGGGTGGGGTGCTGGTTCCAGGCGGCCACGGTTTCCTCCAACCAGGTGATGAATCTCTGCAGGGGTCTGGGGGTGCTGGCCAGCGAGGGCCCGGCGTGCGAGGATACGTTGGACCGACTCGGCCATGTTCAGCCAACTGCCCGAGAGCGGGGTGTACAGCGGCAAGACGCCGTGGGCGAACAGCCAGCGGACCAACTCCGCGCTCAGATGCCCCGCGAGATTGTCCCACACCAGGATCAGCCGAAGTGGGGGCATCGGCAGCGGGCCGTAGCGAGACGGGCCCAGCCAGGTCTCCCAGCGCGCCAGGGCAGGGCGCTCCGCCTCGGGGATCGTGACGGCAGGCAGCGTGGCCAGGAGCTGCTCCACTTCGGCCTTGAGCCAGGGGTGGAGCACGGCATTAGGAGCCCGTGTCACGCCGTGGGCGCGCACCTGGCCAGTGGCCGGGCGGAACAGGGTCAGCAGCTTGGCGGTGCCGTTGCGTTCATACTCGTGGGGCTGGCGGGCGGGATGGCCGTCGGGCTCCCAGCTCGCCCCGGGATACGGCACGGTCTGGTACGGGCCAGCCTCATCCTGGCAGCAGAGCGCGACCCCCGCCGCCTCCGCTCCGGCGTACGCTTGTTCGATTCTGCCCCTTTTCCGCTCGGCCTCGGGGTCCACCACGGTGACGACCCCGCGCGCGCGTCGGCGTCGCGCCGTGCCGGTCGGACACCAACTGCGGGTCCCTTGGAAGGTGTAGCCCGCGGCACGCAGCACCTCGCGGATGGTCGTCGCACTCAGCTGCTCCAACCCCGCCGCCTCCTGGCGCAGCGCGCGCTCCAGCAGCACCAGTGACCACGTCGCCGTCCCGTCTGCCCGCCGCTGCGGCGGGCGCTGGAGCATCGCCAGGATGCGCGCCCGCTCCGCGGGTCCATAGGTGGGGGGATGCCCGCGCCCGTGGGCAATGTCCAGCGCGGCCAGACCCTGCTGGTTGAACCGCGCCACCACCGCGCTCACCGTCCCGCTGCGTCGGTAGCCCACCTGCTGCGCTGCCGCCTGGAAGGACGCGCCGCTGGCCACGGCGACGAGCGCCTGAGCGCGCTGCCGGCGGTCATGGCGTTCACTGCTGGCGCGCGCGCTGCGCTGGAGCTGGGCGGCTTCCGCCGCGCTCAGGGGACGGAGCGGTTCTTTCTGGGGGCGTGCCATCGGGGAGACCTCCCGACTCGATCCTGCGGCTCTGCAGCGTCACACTGTTCCCCCCGACCTTCGCATTCTGCGGGCCACTTCCCGCGTGACCCACTAGGCGACGATGCGGCGGGCGACCGCCCTGGCCCATCGGGCTTCGGATCCCGACATGCAGGAGGGCGTCCCAGTGGCGCGGATGCGGCACCGTCTCGCCGCGGCGGATGCGCCAGCAGTAGCGACGCGAGAGCCCCGTCGCCTGCATCAGATCGACGAGCGAGATGCCCTCCAGTCCGGGCAGGATGTCGCGGGCGAAGTCAAGGTCGCCGCGATCATCGTCCCCATGGACTTCCTCCCATTCGGCGCTCGCGCGCATCTGTTCGACGTGTCGCGTGCTCCGCTTGGCTCGCGCCTCGCCGCCGTGGGCGGGATCGTCGCCCGCTGCTCGTCGACGCGCCAACGCCTCGGGGCCGCTCGCCGTGAAGTCGGGCATGAACTCCCGTCGACGCTCGTCGCGGCACGCGTCGCAATAGCCGGCCTCCGCATCGTCCAACGGGACGCCGCAGCCCTGGCAACCGTTCGGCAACACCGTGAGCGACAGCCCCGCATCCACCTCGGGACGTCTCCGCTGACGCTCCCGACCCGCGCTGCGATGCGCCTGAGTCAATGGCGTCGCGAGGGCCGACGCCTTACGCGCTCGCCCCACCCCCGACGCCGTACGGACGGCCTGTGGCGACAAGCTGCCAATCGATGGCAGTGCTTCATAGGCCTCGAAGAGGAGATGGGCCACCTCCTCGGCGACCGGGGCGATGGCTTTGGACCACTGCGGCGCGGTCTCCGCCAACCGCTGGGTCATCGGGGAGAGGAGTCGGCAATCCCCCTGCCGCGTCTCGAAGCAGTCGCTCGCCGCGAAGGTGTGCGACGCCAACAAGTCCAGCACCGCCGCGTCGACCTCGGGGCGTACGGCCTCCATCAGGTCGCAGGCGAGCGAATCGCGGTTCCGCTGATCGGCGTGCAGCACGCCCATGCCCGGGTCGAGCCCGAGCGCGAGGCAGGCGATGCGTGCCTCGACTTCGAGGATCGCATAGAGGTAATTGAGCAGCGCGTTGGCAGGGTTGGCGGCCTTCCGCGGCGAGTTGGTCAGCGGCGAGCTCCGCGAGTCGAAGGTCGCCCACTGCTGCGGGATCTTCGCCTCGTCCTTGCGGGCAAATCGCACAGAGACGGAGGCCCACGCGCCCCAGTAGACGGCGGCCGCCTGCGCCTCGACCCACCGGAGTTGCTCGGCGTCGGCCGCATTCTCCAAAGCCTCAAGCGCGTCGCGCACCTCCTGAACAGCTTCATCCGCCCCCAGTAGGCGAGTGAGTACAGCCGCCTGCCCCTCGATCTTCCGCCGCAAGAGCAGGCACGCGATCTGCATGCCCGAGCCGGTCCAGGGGGCGATGGCCTGGGCACGGCGAATCCGCACGTCTTCGGAGCGCGGTGGCGCCGAGGCGAAGATCACGTTGCCATCGGCGTCGATTTGGCTCACGGACACGCCGAGGTCATCGAGCCAGCGGAGCGCCTCCACACAGCGCTGCGCGAGCGGACGCGCCGGCACCTGGGGCGGGAAGCGACGCCCAGCGCGGCGATCCTCGACAGCCAATCGGTCAAGACCAGTCAAAGGGGGGCCGCGCGGCTACGACGCCCACAAGCAGGTGAGCGGGCGCAAGCGGCATCTTTTGGTAGATACACAGGGCTTTGTCCTCAAGGTGGTCGTCTCGGCCGCTGACGTGCAGGACCGCGACGGGGCACGGCTGCTCGCCCAGGCCTTGCGCCTGTACGGCCCGGAGTTGCCCCGCCTCGCGCTGATCTGGGCCGATGCGGGCTACGCCGGCCAGCTCGCGGACGACCTGCGCCAGCAAATGGGCTGGACGCTGGCGGTGGTCAAGCGCTCCGACACCCAGCCCCGAAGCGCCTTCGCCGTGCAGCCGCACCGCTGGATCGTGGAGCGCACCTTCAGCTGGTGGGGCGGCCTGCGCCGGCTGAGCAAGGACTACGAGTACCAGGTCGAATCCAGCGAGGCGCTCATCTACGCCGGGATGAGCCACCTGATGCTCCGGCGCATGACCCGCGCCGGGGCGCGTTCCAGCCCGGCTGGATGACTTTCAAAACGGTTTCTCAGGCCCCTTCATCGCGTTCTCGACCGCCATAAGGTTTCAGTCCGCCAAACCGGACCCCGCCCGTCGCGCGACACCTTGCTCCACCGAACCATCGGCAGACTCACGCGCATACCCTGCCGCTCCCTCGGCTTCGTCCATCTCGGCTACATCCTCATCCTGCTCCGACGGGCTTTATGAGATGACTTGTAACAAGTGCCGCCCCATCGAAGGATGAGGCGGTATCATGGTGCATTCGCGGCAGGTGGGCGAGCGTTTGACCAATTAGCTGTGAGCGGGGATGCCGCCAATTTGCTGCATCATCGCTAACCCGTCAAACTGCCCGCGGAACTCCACGATCTTGCCAGAGGCGATGCGATAGAACACGACTCCTGGAACCACGACCTGTACGCCGGTTGGCGCGATGCCTTGGAACGTTCCCTGATGCGTGCCTCGTCCGGTCCAGCGCTCGGCGACCGTCTCCTCCTCGCCCACCATCTCTTCGAGGGTGGAGTGCCAGTCGGGGAAAGCGCCGCGTATAGTACTCGCAAATCCCTTGAAGCCCTCGGTGTTCACCTGGCCGACTCCTGGCAGCGTAATGGTGGCGCCACTCGCCATCAGCGTATCCGCTGCGGCCACGTTGCCAGCGTTCCAGAACTCTTCGACAAATTGGCGCACCAGCGCCTTGTTCTCTTTGATCGACATCGTCGCTTCTCCTTGGCTTTTCCGTGACCGCCCTGGATGAACGGGCTTCACTGCCCCAAGGATAGCAGTCGCGCACTGCAGGGACCATCCCAGAAACCTGGGATACTTTCGCAAAGTGGGCAGCCAGCGCGTATGATGCGCCCTGCAAGAGCAGATCGATTTGGAGCGCGGGGACGAGTATGACGCAGCATCAGGTAGCGGCAGAGCGGGTGAGGTGCGAGATCATCCGGCTGTGCCGGTCGGGATGCGACTCGCGGACCCTGAGGCGTGAAGTCATCAAGCAGTTGCGACACGCCATCCCACTAGACGTATCCTTCTTCGCGACGGCTGATCCCGCGACGCTGCTCTTTACCGGCGCGACGGTCGATGGCATCCTCGAAAAGGCGACGCCGCAGTTTATCGAGAACGAGTTTCTTCAGGACGATGTGAACAAGTTCGCCTGGCTGGCAAGAGGTACGCAGCCGATCGGCGATCTGGTTGCGGAGACGCAGCGTCAGCTTGAGCAGAGCCGGCGTTACCGAGACATCCTGGCTCCACTCGGCTTGGGCGACGAGCTTCGGGCGGCACTGATCGCAGACGGCCTCTGCTGGGGCTTCCTCTGCCTGCATCGCGACCGTACAAGCTCGCCGTTCACCGCCTTCGAGGCAGCGTATCTGCGCCAACTTGCGCCGCATCTGGCCGAGGGTCTGCGCAACGCCCTACTCTACAGCGCGGCGACGAACTCGACGACCTCGACGAACTCGACGAACTCGGATGCGCCGGGATTGCTGCTCTTGGCTGACGACCTCTCAATCGCGGCGATAACCCCTACCGCCGAACGCCTGCTCGCGGAGGTGGCCGAGGGCGACCAACAGCTTACCAATGGCCTGCCGTTCTCGGTCTATGCGGCAGCGGCGCGTTTGCAAGCTTCCGAGCGGCAAGGCGATGAAGCGCTCGAACGTGCGCCGAAGGTGCGCCTGCGAACCGCGTCGGGGCAGTGGCTGGTACTCCATGCATCACGACCGTCGGGTGCAAACGCGAACGGGCACATCGCCGTCATCTTCGAGGTGGCGCGTCCTGTGGAAATCGCGCAACTGATCGTCCAGGCCTACGCGCTTTCTCGCCGCGAGAGTGAGGTGGTGCAGCTCGTCACTCGGGGACGCTCGACGAGCGAGATCGCCGAGTCGTTCTGCATCACGACCAATACGGTGCAGGATCATCTCAAGGCAATTTTTGCGAAGGTCGGCGTACACAGTCGACGTGAACTGGTCAGCCAGCTCTTCGCCCAGCAGTATCAGCCACGCATGGTCGCCGGCCACGATCTTGGGATAGACGGCTGGTTTATCAAATAATGTGGCGCGAAGACCCCTCGGTGCACCCACGGGGAGGAAGCGCCGCGCGCCGTCAGGCGCTCCCGACAACCGGACAACCACCGACCAGGTGTGCGATACTCGCCCCCCTACCGCAGGGCCTGCGGGAATCGACGCGTGTGGAGGTGGCTTCGGGCCACGACATGACCGTGTAAGACGCTCCTAGCTCGCTAGGTGAGCGGTGGTCAGCCCAAGAATCCTCCGGCTTCAGCCGTGGGGAGTGGTCAAGTAGGTCAAATGGCGACCGTTCAGGCGAAGGCTGGGTAGAGTGGCTGACCGGCGACGACGGTCTCGAGGGCAGCCAGCAGGGCCACGCCTTGCTTTCTGAGGGTGGAAAGATACCCGCGCAGGCACGCGAACGCATCCGCTCCACGATCTGAGCGGAAGCAGCCCGACACTTTCTGTTGCACCTTGAGCATGCGCACGTCGCGCTCGACCGTCTCGGGCGGCGTCGTCTGCGGATGGGTCTTGTGGATCGGCGGCAGGTCCTTGAGTCCCGCCAGCCCTTGCTCCTGGAAGCGTCGTTTGAACTCATAGAACTGGCTGCGGTTCATGCCCCGTTGCCGGCAGGCCTCGCTGACGCTGCCCAGGCTCAGCGCCAGCTCCAGCACGCTGAGGCGCTGCCGCGCCAACTTGTCCGCTGGGACCTTCGAGGCTTTGGATCCTTGCGACCCCGTAGGCGTTGTCGTCGCCGTCGCCATGTTCCCTTACTCCCTTCTCCCCGCCAGCCTGCTCACCTTACGAGCAGTCTAGCATAATGCATGGGAAGAAGGTTAACCGTACACCAAGCCCGTCCCGGTCGAACCGCATGGTCTTCCGTCGCAGAAATGCTGTCTCATAGCTGCCGTAGGTGTAGAAGCGAACGTCGTGGAGGGGCCCCACCGTGTCGAGAAAACGCTGGAAAAGGTAGGGCTCCTCGTCCGGAGTATCGGCCCAGAACGAATACTGCTCCTCCTCCTGCCCGTTGCGCTCGACGATCATCCCGAGAAGGTAGACGAATTGTCGGTCTGGATCGCCCTCGATATCAAGGTAGACCCGGGTCGCAGCATCCGGCAGGGCTGGCGTGCTGTAGATGTAGATCGTCTTTTCCCGAATGGCCAGGGCTTGCAAGGCTGGGTAATGCGGCTGGCTCTGCTGTTGTTTCGACCGCTTTCTCCGCTTGCGTGGCGGAAAGTGCAGGACAACTGCGTCACCGTAAAGATTCCCTTGCGGTTATGCTTCCTGATTTTCCGCGCGCTCATGCCGCCCAGCAAGCTTAAGTCGTCCGCCACCATCGCCTTCGCGTGGCACCCCTGGCGGAACTCACAGATCTGACAGTGGCGGTTGAGGATCAGCTGCGGCACCGCCTCGCCAGCCTGGATCTGACTGATCTCCTGCAAGGCTCGCTTCGCCTGCTGGCCGTTAGGCGCCAGTCGAACTTTGCGGACCGTGCCGGCCTGTCCGTGCACGAGAATGCCGCTGCTCGGCTGACGTCCTTGGAGGTCGCTAAGGATGGCGCCGCACAGCTCAAGCATCTCCTTCTGCTGCCGGCGAGGCCGCTCCGCCTCATGGAACACCACGGGAATGTAATGGAAATCGCCTAGGCGGGATCGACCGGCCTCTTTCTGCAGTGCATCAAAGCGGATGGTGAGAGCATGATCTTCGAAGAGGGCGTCAAGGAGCAAAGGCACGCCCTCCTTCAGGGCGGCCGGTGTGAGGGCAACTCCATGCAGGATATCCACGGCCTTGTACCGACCAGCCAGCTTGTCGGCAGCGGCGTGTCGAACTCGGGTTCGGG
The DNA here is from genome assembly GCA_963841205.1 of uncultured Chloroflexia bacterium. Lineage (GTDB taxonomy): Bacteria > Chloroflexota > Ktedonobacteria > Ktedonobacterales > JADMIN01 > CAWAWP01. Next base: position 62,778 of record CAWJCH010000017.1, read on the forward strand.
CCTCTCGTTGCAGTATCTCATAGTCTGCAGGCCGTCCCTGTTCTCTGGCTAGTTTCAGGTAGGCTTTGTAGCTACAATGCAAGAAACCTTCTAGTACTCAGTCCAGTTGGACTTGACGAGGATGGAGGATATCGTTAGGGTGGACTCATCAATCGAAGGGAGCGGAGAGATGGCGTAGAAGTGGTCGTGGAGCATCTCAATCATCTGGGCATCGTGGCGGAAGTGTGTCGCGAGATCGGAGTGGCGGAGTAGCTGGACGCGCAGGATGCGGGTCGCGCCAGCAGGTGAGCGTGGGCACGGCGACGGTGGCGATGGTCCTCAACGGGCTGGGCTTCAGCAATCGGCAGCTCTATCTGGTGCCGCAGTTCTTTGACGACAAGCCGGTGGAGCGCTTGCTGGGGCCCGGGATCACGGCCGCCGACCTCAACGACGACTGCCTGGGGCGCACGCTGGACTGGCTCTACGCGCACGATGTGACGACGCTCTTTGCGGGCATGGCGCTGCGGGCGCGGCGGGCCTTTGGGGTGCCGCTGACCCAGCTGCACGCCGACACGACGTCCTTCTCGGTGAGTGGGGAGTACCGCCGATGGAGGGCGACCTCGACGCGCACACGATCGCGGTGACTTATGGGTATTCGCGCGATCACCGCGAGGACCTCAAGCAGTGGATGCTGGCGCTGGTCACCTCGCAGGACGGCGTGCCGCAATTCCTCAAGCCGCTGGACGGCAACGCCAGTGACAAGGTGTCGTTGCCCCGGTGGTCAAGCGCTCACGCGGCAGCTGCGCGCCAGCGGGGACACGGCGGGTCTACGTCGCCGACAGCGGGCTCTACAGCGAAGCGAACATGCGCGCGCTCAACAGGCAGAGGTCGCCTGGGTGAGTCGGGTGCCCGAGACGTCGGCCGTCGCGCAGGCGATCGTGCGCGAGGAGCCGGCCACCTGGCAGCAAGGACGAGGGACAGCTGTCGTGGTGGGGGCGGACGCTGGAGCTGCCGCAGGGCCGCGAGCGCTGGCTGGTGGTGCGTCACGCGCAGGGAAACAGCGCGCGCGCGCCACGCTGCAGCGGCAGGCGGCGCGCGAGCAGGCCAAGTGGGAGAGGCGCTGGTGGCATCTTGAGCCACCGCCCCTTCGCCTGCGCCCCGGATGCCCAGGAGGCGCTGGAACGGGAGCGTCAACAGCTCCCGCCGTGGCTGGTGGTGCAGGCCACGGTCGTGGCCGTCCCCAGGTATGGGCGGGTGGGACGTCCGCGCCAGGAGGCGCAGCCGATCGAGCAGCAATGGCAGGTCCAGGCCCAGCTCCAACTCGACCCGACGCCCTCGAGCGGGAGGTGCGGCGCAAGGCGGCCTTCCTGATTGCGACCAACGTCCTGGAGGTGGCGACGCTCCCGATCGGGAGCTGATCCAGACCTACAAAGCCCAGTCGGCGGTGGAACGCGGCTTCGCCTTCCTCAAAGATCCGCTCTTCCTGGCCTCCTCGGTCTTTGTGAAGAAGCCGCAGCGGATCATGGCGCTGGCCTTCGTGATGGTGCTGTGCTTGTTGGTCTACCGACTCGCTGAAGTGCGCGTGCGCCAGCGCTTGCACGCGACCGAGCAGACCGTGCCCGACCAATTGCGTCGGCCCACCGCCCGGCCCACGATGCGCTGGCTCTTCCAGTGTTTTGAGGGCCTGGATCTGCACCACCTGACATGGCCAGAGCACGCGCCTCACCCAGGTCCTACGCCTGAACGCCGTCCATCGCCAGGTCTTGCGCTTCTTGGACCCGCCTACGAAGAATTCTATAAGTCCCAACTGACCGTGCGGAATGCGGGCTGTCCGACACTGGCCGGTCCCGCTTGCAGACCTTCGTCCACTCCGGACACGCGAGCGCCCGTGCCCGCATCCGCGCTCAGGTAGTGCTCAAATTGGGGGAAGGCTGGAGCCTGGCTGAGGTGTGCCGCGCCTTCGACGTCTGCCGCAACACCGTCCTCAACGTCCGCGCCCGGTTCGCGGACGGCGGGGTGGACGGCGTGCTGCGCCACAAACGGCAAGTCCGTTATCGTCAGGCGCTCAGCGGTTCGCAGCAGGCGCACCTTATCGCCGTCGCGTGCAGCCCCGTCCCGGAGGGGCACGACCACTGGACGCTGCGCCTATTGGCCGGCAGAGCGGTTGAACTGGGCTTTGTGGAGCGCATCTCACCCGAAACCATTCGCGCCCTTTTGCAAAGAACCAACTCAAGCCGTGGCAGCACCAGCAATGGTGCATTCCAGAGGTAAGCGCCGAGTTCGTGGCGGCGATGGAGGACGTGCTCGACTTGTACGAGGAGCCCTACGATCCACGCTACCCGACCGTCTGCTTCGACGAGAAGCCAGTGGTTCTGCATACCGAAACGCGCCCGACCCAGCCAGGCGCACCGGGACGCCCCGAGCGGCGGGACTATGAGTATGTGCATGAAGGTACCGCCAACCTCTTCGTCATGGTAGAACCGTTAGCTGGGTGGCGGCACGTGGCGGCGACAGAGCGACGCACGAAGGTTGACTTCGCCGAGGTGGTGCGCTGGCTGGTGGAAGAGCGCTACCCCGACGTGGACTACGTGCGCATCGTTTTAGACAACTTGAACACCCATGGGGCCGCCGCGCTCTACGAGGCTTTCCCTCCGCAGCGCGCCCGCGCGATTGCGTCGCGGGTGGAATTCCATCACACGCCCAAGCATGGTAGTTGGCTCAACATGGCCGAGATCGAAATCAGCGTATTCGAGCGCGGCTGCCTCTCGCGTCCCGTCCCTGACGCGGCGACCCTGGAACGGCGGGTCCGGGCGCTGGAGGCGGAGCGCAACGACGCGCACTGCGCCATTCATTGGCAGTTCGCTTCCCAGGACGCTCGTACCGCCCTCGCTGAGCTCTATCCCGTCATCCGTACCCAAGTGGGCTGAGTACGAGGAGCCGCGATCTGCGTGACGGAACCGGTGTCACAGCAGCCATTGCGAGTGCGTGTACGATAAAGGCTGAGATTGGCTTCGGTGTACACCAGAAGGAACGGAAACGTGGAGACCTTTGCACACCTGAAGCGCCAGGTCCGGCGGGTAAGCGTCGCACGCGTCGAGCGCCGGGTGCGCCAGCGCCTGAGTCTGCGGCGCATCTGCGCGCTTGTCGCGGTCGCCGTCCTGCCAGTCGCGCTCCCGGCGTGCGCGGCTGGCACCATGCCGACGTCCAGCGCGGCGCGCTCGACAGGCGCGGCCGCTGCCGTGACCTCCACGCCGACCCCAGCAACCTTGTTGACCTGGCATACGATCTCCGTCCCACCGCACTATCAGCCTCCGAATGCGGGCGGCGGAGGCGGACAGCCCATCATGGGGCTGCCAGGGGACGGCACCACCGCATGGGTCTGCACGGTGGCGGATCCCGTGCATGGCTCGCCGCCGCTGCCATGGGTCACACACGATGCTGGCGCCTCCTGGCAGCCGCTGTCGGTCCCCACGAGCGTCCAGCCAGCGTATAGTTGTGGCATCGATGCGGATGGGCTCGATCCGCACATCGCCACGCTCAGCGCCGCCTCGTCGACGTCTGCGCCCTATGCCGATGGCTACTCGCTGCTGACACTGGACGGCGGACTGACCTGGCGTACGTATGAGACGTGGTCGGCGAATCCATATGCCCTGCCTCCGGCTGAGCTGGAGATGTTGACGCTCAACGGCACAACGTACGAGGTGCGGCAGGCTCAGGCCGGCCCAGACCTGGCTGCACACCTGGCGATCAGCACCGATCAGCTCGGGACATGGCAGGACATCGACGGCGCTATCATCGCTGCTGGCCAGCAGCCGTACCAGTTCTGGATCAATCAATCGACCGGCGCCCTGCTAGTGCTGGCAACGGTCGGCGTCACTGGCGCTACGGTCTTCCACTGGTGGACGAGTGCGGATCGCGGGCAGCACTGGTCGAACTTCACGGCGCCCGCGCTCAACCTGTTCGCCGTGCAGACGCCTACTGGCAGCCAGCCGTGGCACATCTGCATCCTGCCGCCTGGCGCCGCGACTGCCATCACCTGCTCCGTCGATGGAGGGAGCAGCTGGGTGCCCGCACCACCGCTGCCCGCGTCGCTCCAGGATGTGCGACTCGTGGCGGTCGCCAGCGATGGTGCCGTCGTCGTGCAGGGCAGCATCGCGGTCGGCACGTCGCTGCTGTACCGCCTTCCCAGTGGCGCGGCGCAGTGGCAACTGCTCGGCGCAGCGCCGCAGTCGTTCGTGGAGTACGACTCGAGCCCAGATGGCGGCGTGCTCTGGGCCACCCCGCTCAACGGCGTGTCCATCGACGGGCAGGGCAACACGTACACCGCTGCCTATCCTGCCTGACGGCTGCAACGGCGCCGGAGCATCACCTAGGTGGGTCTTCACCAGCACGCCCCTCGACTCACGTTGTGATTCCTGTCAACCTGGTCTCGTGTCTCGCATGTTTTTCGTCTTCTCTTGGGCGACAGCATAGACAGCGGGACTGCCTACCTCGGTGGCGGCATCTTGAGCTGCAACGAGCATCCTCAGGCCACGCACGCATGGGCTGAGGACAGAGACGTGCAACGGGCGGTTGAGCACCTTGCACACGTCCTGGTTGTCAAATCCCAAGTGGACTGAGCACTAGAGGCCGTCGCTAATTTTGAATCAACACTCAGCGGTCAGGTTCCGGCGTACTGCTTTTCAATTCAATGACTTGCATTTGCAGCACAATATTCGCTGCGATCGAGGCAACCATCCAACAGCCCGAAATTGCTGCTGACCAAAATAGAACAGAAAGCCATCCATCGAGCCCAAGTCTAATACCAACGATATGCTCCACCCCGAGAATGCAGAAGACGACTAACCAAAGCACAACGATTCTTCCGACATCCGCGCCCAACTCTTTGAGGTTGCGAGATCTCTGCCCGTCCGCCGAACATAGCCCAGTTCCGGGCGTAACCGCGAGGGACGTAGTTCGCAGAACTCGAGTACTTCGGAAACGCCCGGCATAGAGCAGTTCGTACGTCGCGTTTTCAATTGTCTCGTGCAACTTAGTCCGCAATGTGTGATTTGCCGGAGCTCGACGTCTCCGTGAGATTACCAATGCCATAGCAGGGTTACGGGAATAAGGGTCCCAGCTATCCCTACCAGAAACGAAGCGGCAGTCCACGGGTGAGCAACAACCGGACTGAAGGGTATTCTTTCCAAGAGCAAAGATATGACTGCGGTACTCGAGAAAGTGACGAATGAAAGCAGCAAGGTGATCAGCAGAGACGTTTCTAGCAAGGGCGTTGGTTTCGGACGACTGACCATGCTGCGGCTTCCTTTCTGTGAGGCAGGCACAGGGATCTGAGTTGCTACGTACAATTGCCAGCCTCATATCTTTGCGTTGAGCACATCGTCGTCTCAAGCCACTTCCAAACGCTCATAGGGTCACAGCAAGGTGGCGTGCTCTCCGCGATACTTTTGAGGAGAGTATGCCAGAGAAATCTCCACCATGCGCGCTCATCCCCGCCCTTTGGACTGCAAATTGCACCCCTCGAATCGTTACCAAAAGGTCAAGAGATGTAGGTAGCCACTCTGACCTTAGTTATTACTGATCTCTGCATAGAGTACTAAAGTTGGTAACCGCACTCGGCGATACAGCCGCGAAGGACGTGGTGCTTGTGGCGCAGACGCTCCTTGGCGCGCCGTAGCGCGGTATCGAGCTCGGCGAAATCTGTGCAGCAGACGTTGCCCAACTCGCGACATTTCAGATAGTGCCAGATGCCTTCCACCGGGTTCAGGTCCGGGGCATAGCCCGGCAGTCGCTCCAGATGGATTCGCTTGGCCGCCCCGCGGGCCAACAACTCCTTGATCGGCTGGCCGCGATGGATCGGGGCGCCATCCCAGATCAGGAGGAGCTTGCCCGCCACCTTGCGCAGCAGCAGGCGGAGAAACCGGACGACATCGATACTGTGGTAGGCCTCGGTTTGCGTTTGCATGAGCAGCCGCTGGTCGGCCGTGAGGGCGGCGATCGCGGAGCGGTGATCGCGGGTCAACGGCACGCGCAAGATGGGGGTCTTGCCGTGGGGCGCCCAGGTCCGGATGTGGTGCGGCAGCAGATAAAACCCGGACTGGTCCACCCACACGATCACGCGCCCCTCGTCGGCTGCTTTTTTTTGAGATCCGGCCAGCGCTGTTCCCACCACAGGCGCACTGCCTCCTCATTGCGCTGGGTGGCACGCTCGATCGGTCGCTGCACGCTGTAGCCCAGCCGATGCAGGAGACGACTGATATGGGAGGGATCATAGGTGACCCCAAAAGTGCGTCGGATCACCTCGCCGACCCGCTTGCACGTCCAGGCCTGTCCCCGAAATCCGTACGCCTCGGCCCCACGATCGAGCAGCGCTGGCAGCTGAGCGAGCTGCTCTGTGCTGAGCTTGGGGGCAGGACCAGGGGCTGGATGGCGCCGCAACCCTTCCTCCACCCCTCGCGCACGCGCTCGGGACAGCCACTGGCTCACGGCTCCCTCGGTCACTCCCAGCGCGGCGGCGATGTCTCGTTGTTTCCAGCCCGCTTCTTTGAGCTCCCAGGCGCGTCGCCGCCGTCCTTCGCGCCAGTCCAGCCGGGCTTGCTCAGTCTTCATGGCGGCAGTCTACCACCCCTTTATCAATCTGCACATGGATCAGTAAGATAGCGCGGGGGCCGTGGGGCGACGATCGAGCCGCACCCGGTCGGGGGTCGGATCGTGGGCGATGGAGGTCGGCATGCAAGGCTGCTCAGGAGTCTGGGGGCGCGTGATATCGCTTCGGAGCTACCGGAGCATCCCCCTGCTCTGCGCGCTCTTGGCCTGCCTCGGCTGTGCGCAGCCACCGGCCAGCACCGCCACGAGCCCCGGCGTCGACGGGCACCTCGCCGTACTCGGGGGCAGCCCGGCAGCGTTCACCGCCACCTACGGCGCCCCGGTCGGCCTCGGCCAGGCCTATGAATACACGACGGCGATCGGCACGGGCGTCTTCCTCTGGCTCAACCTGACCCTCGTCCCCGCCGGCGAGCGCGTCGCGCAACTCTTCCTCCAGCCGACGGACCGCCAGCCGTGGGACGCGTCGACGGAGGAAGCGCTGTATACAGTGTTCTTCCCCCCCCGACGCCGTCCACGTCCGGGACGTCGTCGACGCCTCGGGGACGCATCACCTGTACAAGAGCGCCGCGCTGGCGGCGACCCTTTCCCCGCTATCCTTCCGCGACGCCCACGGCAATGCGCTCGACCCCGGCACCTTCGACGCGATCTGCACCGACGGACCGTTGGCCGGATCGAGCGGGTCGATCTGCGTCGTCACGCCGGGCATGATAGCGGTGTAGGGCGGCCGCTGTCGGGGCACGATCGGTCGGCTCTATCCTCGCGCAGCACACGTCACGCCCACCTATCCCTTGCCCGCAGCTGCCTGCGTGCAGTCCGCCCCACTTTTATGAGATGGCTTGTAGTTAGTGGTGCCTGACACCAGTTTTGACATCATCGGGCGCGAACGGAGAGGGACTGAGACGAATGAACGAGGGCAAATTGTCACGAAATATTGGACGCTGACGAACGTCAGTGGACACAGACGAACAGGAAGCAACGAGTTCCTAAACCGCGTGTCGGAGGTTCGAATCCTCTCGGTCCCACCTTCACAAACCCCCAAACGAAGCGGCCTTGAGCCTCATCGCTCAGAGCCGCTTCCTCGTATTTCCCCCTTCCGGCAGCAAAAACGGCAGCAGTACGAGCGGCCCTGCCTCTCAACGTGTTGTCATACGGCGTAGCAGCATACGGTTGCAGACTGGTCCCCTCGGCGGCGCGTCGGCCACATGGTCGATCCGGAGCATCGGGCACGCTGCAGTGTAGATGGTTGTGGGTCACGGCGTACTCATCCAGTGTGTCTTCGAGCAACTATGCGTTACTGATGCGTTACCGATTGGTTGTGATAAACAAGCAACGCACGCGTTTATCCTCGTTGCTGGTCGCTTCACGCGCCAGTTTGCGCTCTGTCTACGCAATCGGTTATCTGGGGGTCTCATGCGTCCGCATATCTCGCTCCACATGCCGCGCCGCTTCGTGTTGGCTGCGCCACTTCTCCTCGTTGTGCTGCTGGTGTCTGCCTGCGCGAGCACTGCTACCGTAACCGTTGGTAGCGGCACGCCAGGTAGCGGCACTGCCACCGCCACGCACGCCGGCGTGACCGCCACGCCGGCTCCCGCACCTCCGCACGCGCTGGCCTGGATTCAGCACGATAGCGTGCACATGCCGCAGATATGGGCGAGCGTCAACGGTGGGAGTGCGCACCAGATCACCCACTTCCCCCCGCCCGCCGACGGGTGCGATCCGTCGACCTGGGGCCTCCCCGTCTTCTCGCCGGACCTGATGCACATCGCTTCGGTGCTCGGCTACATCTGCGGCGACGGCCCCTCCAGGGGAACGGTGGAGATCATCGACGCCTCGACCGGGATGTACACCGACGTGCCCGGTGGAGGCACCACGAGTACGAACGCCAACGATCGCACCTATGGGTGGCTGAACAACTCCACCCTCTGGATCGTCAACGCGGGCGGCCTCTTCGAGTACACCCTCGGCGCGGGCAGCGCGACGGCGCTGTCGGGCTTCCCGGGCGCCCTCGAGGGCGAGATGCGGGGCTCGACCTTCTTCTACGACACGGTCTCCTACAACTCGGGGACGCTGACCTTCTCGACCGTCCTGCGTCGCTACGACACAGGCAGCCACACCGTCCTCGCGGGATCGATCAATCTCGGCAGCGTGAAGAATTGCGAGTGCTCCTCGGGGGACTCGCCGTTCCAAGGGTGGGACGCCTCCCCCGACGGCGCACACGTCGCCTATCAGGTGACCACCGCCGGCCCCGGGCCTGATTTCGGCATCGCGCACTCCACGATCTACTACGCCAACGCCGATGGCAGCGGCGCCAGCCAGATCGCGTCGTACATGTTCACCACCGGATTGGTGCAGATGGCGATCTCGCCGAACGGGCACCTCGTGGCCTTCACCAACGCGACGCCCTCGCCGACCGTCATCACGGCGAGCGTGACGTCCCCCGGCCACGCCGGCGACCCCGATTTCCACACCTACACCCCGGACGCGGGCGGCTACCCCGCCTGGAAGTGGGACAGCTCGCAGTTCTGGGCAACCTCGGCATCCAATGATCTCCGCAACTACGTCGTCGGCACCGCCGCAGGTGTGGCTGGCGCCCCCGAAGGTGGCAATCCCTGGTATACCATCGGCAGCTAGCCGCGACCGCCTCTGAGCAAGCGCCACGGCAGGAGGTTCGGTTTTCCTTTTGTCCGTGGCCGTCGTAGCAGGTCAGCCCAAGGCAGGATAGAGGGGGCGGCCGACGAAGACGGCCTGCAAGGCGGCGAGGAGCGGCTGGCCCTGCTTGCGCAGGGTTGACAGATAGCCACAGAGCCGCGCGAAAGCGTCTGCGCCGGGATCGCTGCGGAAGCAGCCGGAGACTTTCTGCTGCATCTTGCAGGTCCGCAGGTCGCGTTCGGCTTGGTTGTTGTCGAACGGGATCGTCAGGTCGTCGAGGAAGGCCAGCACCTGCTCCTGGCCCACCCAGAGGCGTTCGAGCAGGTTGCGCGCCGGCGTCTGCTTGACCCGTCCGCGCTGCCTCGGGCGGCGCTCAGGCGGCGGATTGGCGGCGTGCCCCGCGGCGAGGATCGCTTGGTAGCGCAGGACGAAGGCCTGGCGAAGGACGGCTGGGAGGGAGCGGAGCCCCTCCGCCCGCGCCTGCTCGACGGCGGCCTTCCTCTCGAGGAGCAGCGCCTTGAGCTCCGTGGCCCACGACTGCTGGTACTGCTCCTCGAGAGGAAGGTCAAGTCGCGCAGGTGGTGGATATTGCAGAGCGCGTGGCGGCAGCGCGCGTACCGCTGATACGTCGTGAAGCCGTCGTGGACACTCACCCCCGGTGTAGTCGGGCAGGATGCCCATCGCGTCGGTCGCCGCGCTGCCGCGCGTGGCATGCACGGCGTAGCGCGTCAAGGTCGGCGTGCTGGCCACGTGCACCCAGGCCAGCTTCCCATCCCGCCGCACGCCGGTCTCGTCACTGTGCAGCACGGGCGCCTGGCGCAGCGCCGCCGTCAGCTGCGCCTCGACCGGCGCCAGCGTCGCTGACGCCTGCTGGATCCAGCGCACCAGCGTGCCGCGGCCCAGTCGCGCGCCGACCAAGTCGCGCGCCGACCCAGTCGCGCGCCGACCCAGTCGCGCAGCAGCTGCGGCACGCGGCCCAACGGCACCAACTGCTCCTCCACCAGGTAGACCGCCAATGCCCGCAGCTGCGGCCCATACTGCGCCCGGCTCGGTGCCTCCGCCGGGAAGGTCCCCACGCTCACCGCCTGGCAGTGCGCACAGCGCACGTGGAGCGCCTGGTGCTCCGTCACGAGCAGGCGCACCGGTGGCACTTCCCACACCTGCCGCCGCTCGCGGCCCACCACCGCCGCCGCGTCGAGGTCGGCCGGGCAGGCCGGGCAGACGCTCGGCCGATGCTCGACCACCGCGTCAGGGGTCGCCACCAGGTGCAGCGTCTCGCCGCGGTGGCCCAGTTGTCCGCCCGCCTTCTTGCCGCTCGGCTTGCGCAGGCTCTTCGTCTTGCGCTTCAGCCCATCCGTGGAGGGCGGTTTGCCGCTGTTGTGGCTGTCCTTCGCCGCGCGTGCCTCCAGCTCCTGCACCCGCGCGAGCAAGGCCGACACCTGTTCCCGCAGACCCGACAGCTCTCCCACCTGCGCTCGCAACGCGGTGTTCTCAGCTTCCAGTTCGGCGATTCGGGCTTCTGATGTCATGCCTCAATGCTACACTTGCTCCGCAACACGGCCTGACCTGCTACGATGCCTCTCCCCAGCAGCAACGCCGCCACGTGCCGCAGATCGCGGAAGCGCATCCTCGGCGGTCCCGCTCGCTCGAGTAGCGAATCAAGCCAACATCTGGGCGCAAAACGCCACTTCCCCTATACGCGAGCATGCGACACATACGTCGCCCCCAACTGGCACTGCACGAGGTGTTTGTCCGCCGGGACACGCCACGGCTTGACAAACGGGCGGCGCCAGACTATCCGCTTTGTGATCGCTCCCGGAATCGCTCCCGGGATCGATCACAAGCTATCGGGCGCAGTTATGACTTGCGGGCGTGAGTTGCTGTGTTGCGGCGTGGGCCGCCTGGATATGTCGTCCGTGGCTCCTAGTGGCGGTCTCGTCCGCAGGCGTGGCCTGCACCGCACGTCTGGCGCGCAGACTTGTGCCCTGGCCGGATTGGCCAGCGCCATGTCGCCGGCGGTGCTCCCCGAGGCGCAGCAAAGCACCGCATCACTGCGAAAAGGAGGTACATAGGGAAACTTGCTCGGAGGGATAGGCGCGTCCCTGTTGCCTCGTGACTCGGCTTGCACGCAACACGGCAGGTCGAAGGGATTGATCCGCTTTCTGTGACGGCCGCCACGCCGGCGTGGATGTCGACAGCTCCCTGGCGGCGCAGATCCTACACCCCTCGAGGAGGAACACCATGCGTCCTCGCGCAGCCTCGCGGACACGGCGTCGTTTCAGTGCGCTCCTCACGGGCATGCTTCTCACCGGTCTCACGATCGCCGCGCTGCTGGTATCAAGCGTTTGGGCCGGGGCCGCCCGAGCGGCGACCGGTACGGCATTCATTCGCGTCAATCAGCTCGGCTATGCGACCTCCGCCACCAAGCGCGCGTACCTCATGGCCTCCGCGTCTGAGGCGGGAGCAACTTTTAGCGTCCGCAACTCGGGCGGGACAACCGTTGCTTCCGGGACGGTCGGCGCGAGCCTGGGGTCCTGGAGCTCGGCGTACCCCGACGTCTACGCCCTGGATTTCGGCAGCGTCTCCGCGGCCGGCACCTACACCATCGCGGTCAGCGGACCCATCGCTGCCACCTCATCCAGCTTCGCCCTGAATTCGGCTGCGACCCTCTACACCGGTGCGCTCAGTAATGCGTTGTCCTTCTATCAGAACGAGCGCGACGGGCCCAACTACATCCCGTCGGCGTTGCGTACGGCGCCGGGGCGACCTGAATGATAGCAGCGCGATGACTTACCTCACGCCCAACATGAACAACAATGGGAGATTCTCCGGCGATCTTTCGTCGCTAGGCCTTCGCATCGATGCCTCGGGCGGCTGGTGGGACGCCGGCGACTACCTCAAATTCGTCGAGACCACCAGCTATACGGTCGCCATGCTGGGGTGTGATGTACCCCAAGAACTGGACAGGGGGCTATGTTAAAGTAGCAGGGGGTGATGGAGCAGAGGGAACATGAATGGGATGGCGACGATGCGCAAGCGCTAGAGCAGCGCCTTCAAGGCGAAGGTGGCAGTCGAGGCCCTCAAAGGACAGAAGACGCTCAACGAACTCGCCACCGAGTATGCCGTGCACCCGGTACAGATTGCGCAATGGAAGAAGCGTGCGCTCGACGAGTTGCCACAGGTCTTTGAGGGGCACGCCAGCCGCAAGCAGAAAGCTGAAGAGGCCTTGCTGGCGCAGCTCTACCAGGAGATCGGGCAACTCAAGGTGGAACTGGACTGGCTGCGCAAAAGGGGGGCGCTTTTACCGAGCAGAAACGGCAGCTGATCACGCCGGCAGCGCCGGAGGGCATCAGCGTGGCGCGCCAATGCGCCCTGGTCGGGCTGGCCCGGTCGAGCTACTACTACCAGCCGCACGGCGAGAGCGCGGAGAACCTGCTGCTGATGCGGCGGCTCGACGAGCACTACACGCGGACGCCGTTCTACGGCATTCGCCGCATGACGGCCTGCCTCCAGCACGAGGGATACGTCGTCAATCACAAGCGGGTGCGCGACTCATGCGCCTGATGGGGCTGGAGGCACTCTATCCCAAGCCCCAGCTGAGCCAGCCAGGAGCGGCAGCGCAGCGCTTCCCTATCTGCTGCGCGACCTGGTGATCCGGGAGCCCAATCACGTCTGGAGCACGGACATCACCGACGTGCGGACGCGCCGCGGCTTCCTCTATCTGGTGGCGATCCTCGATTGGTTCAGTCGCTACGTCCTCGCTGGGAGGTATCGAACACCCTCGATGGCCGCTTCTGCCTCGAGGCACTCGAGACCGCCTTGGGACGGGCAACGCCGGAGATCCTCAACACGGATCAGGGCGCCCAGTTCACCAGCCAACTCTACACCGGGCGCCTGCAGCGGCCGGTATCGCATCAGTTGGGATGGCCGCGGGCGGGCGCTCGACAACGTCTTCGTCGAACGGCTCTGGCGCTCGGTCAAATACGAGGAGGTGTACCTGCACGACTATGACACGGTCGGTGACGCCTTGAGCGGTTTGG
>CAWJCH010000018.1:0-168455 GCA_963841205.1 uncultured Chloroflexia bacterium
TGCGTATAATTGACAAGCAATTCCGGTCGTGATATCTACCGCCTTTAACTCAAGACAACATCTCCGTGACCTGTAGGGGGTGACCTCGGCCGCAGACAACCATATCGGGCCTTTGCCGCAGCCAGCTGCGCCACACCCTTTACAGAAAGGCCCTTCCAAATCAGGCCGCGCGCTTTTTATGTCAGCAAGTACGCCAAAATGCGAGGAGAACTAGGATGGGGCAAGTTGATGTTCCCTTGGTGCGTTCCACAGTTCGCGCAAACCTCGCGACGTGACAATTGGTGGATTCAACCTCTCGCTGTGTTCATGGGTTTTTCCCGCGTTTATCGTTTACTCCACATGGGCCGCGATGCAGGGAGACCATTACCGTTTTTCGGGCCCTACATCTCTCCTTTTTATTCGCCGGAGCTGTTTGGGGATCCACAAAAGTCGTGGTTCGGCCTGAAGCCGGTGTGGATGCCCGCGTGGGTCACCGCAGCAATGTTAATTTTGTGGGCTCCGGGCGGTTTCCGATTCACCTGCTATTATTACCGCGGCGCATACTACAAAGCGTTTTGGGCCGATCCGCCCTCATGCACTGTTGGAGAGCCGCGCAAGAGCTATCTCGGCGAGGGCTCTTTTCCTCTCATCCTGCAAAATATTCACCGTTATTTCCTCTATCTAGCGCTAATCTTCATCGTCCTGCTGGCTCATGACGTGTGGCAAGCGTTCTGGTTTGACGGCCACTTAGGAATCGGCTTGGGCACGTTGGTCTTACTGTTCAACGTTGTTCTGCTGACATGTTACGTTTTTGGATGCCACTCCTTGCGGCACATGATCGGAGGCTTTCGAGATCGGCTTTCCGCTGCGCAAGCCGGAAACCGCGCCTATGACTGTGCGAGTTGCCTGAACAGGCGTCACATGTTGTTCGCATGGCTGAGTCTCTTTTCTGTAGGCTTTGCAGATCTGTACGTCCGTTTGTGCTCTATGGGTATCTGGAGAGATTGGAGGATTCTGTAGTGACTGAATACTCAACCCACGAGCACGACGTATTGGTGATCGGAGCGGGCGGCGCGGGCTTGCGCGCTGCCGCAGAAGCCACTGCGGCGGGCGTCAAAGTCGGGGTCATCTCGAAATCACTGCTTGGTAAGGCTCATACGGTCATGGCCGAAGGTGGCATTGCGGCTGCTCTCGCCAACATTGACGACCGGGATTCCTGGCGCGTTCACTTCGCAGACACCATGCGCGGCGGACAATACCTGAACAGTTGGCGTATGGCCGAATTGCATGCGAAAGAGGCTCCCGCCTGTGTGCGAGAGTTGGAAGCATGGGGCGCGGTTTTCGACCGGACTTCGGATGGACGCATTTTGCAACGCAACTTCGGTGGCCATCGCTATCCAAGACTCGCCCACGTGGGTGACCGAACGGGCCTCGAAATGATCCGCACTTTGCAGGATCACGACATCCACCTCGGCATGGATGTTTTCATGGAGTACACCGTGGTCGCGCTGCTGAAGGACGGCACTCGCATCGCAGGCGCGTTCGGGTACGACCGAGAACGCGGCAGATTCCATGTTTTCCGTGCCAAAGCCGTTGTGCTCGCAACCGGGGGAATTGGACGTGCTTACAAAATCACCAGCAATAGTTGGGAATACACAGGCGACGGCCACGCTCTGGCGTATCAGGCTGGAGCTTCCCTGAAGGATATGGAGTTCGTGCAGTTTCATCCCACGGGAATGATCTGGCCGCCAAGCGTTCGCGGCATTCTGGTCACGGAAGGCGTCCGGGGGGAAGGAGGTGTGTTGCGCAACAAGGGCGGCCGACGTTTCATGTTCGACGACATCCCCCCCGCTTACGCCAATCAGACCTCCAACACAGAAGAAGAAGGGTGGCGTTACACGCAAGGGGACAAAAACGCGCGCCGGCCGCCGGAACTCCTTACGCGGGATCACGTGGCTCGCTGTATTCGCCGCGAAGTACGCGAAGGGCGCGGCAGTCCCCACGGCGGCGTCTTCCTTGATATCGCCTGGATTAAGGACCGCATTCCAAACGCAACGGAGCACATCAAAAAGAAGCTTCCGAGCATGTATCATCAGTTCAAGCAACTCGCGGACATTGACATTACGGTGGAAGCGATGGAGGTCGGACCAACGACGCACTACATGATGGGTGGGGTCCGGGTTGATCCTGATTCCCAAATGTCCGACGTTCCTGGGCTGTTCGCTGCGGGAGAATGCGGCGCAGGACTCCACGGTGCGAACAGACTGGGCGGGAATTCCCTGTCGGACTTGCTGGTCTTTGGGAAGCGTGCCGGTCAATACGCCGCATCCTATGCGAAGGATCACTCCCTGGGCATCATCCGTTCCGAGGAGGTTGTCGCGGCGGAAAAACAAGCACTGGCGCCGTTCGAACGTGATGGCGCTGAAGGGCCTTATGCTGTTCAGTATGCTTTGCAGGACATGATGCAAGACCTGGTCGGCATCGTTCGTCAGGAGAAAGAGATGTTGCAGGCCCTCGAACACATTCGGGAGTTCCAGGCGCGTGCCGGGCGTGTCGGTGTCCAGGGCCATCGCGAATACAATCCCGGGTGGCACACTGCCGTCGACCTCCACAACCTGCTCGCAGTGTCCGAAATGGTGACTCGGGCGGCGCTGGAGCGGAAAGAAAGCCGGGGAGCGCATTTCCGTGACGACTTCCCTGCCAAGGATGACAAATTCGGATCTTTCAATATCGTTATCCAAAAGGGATCAAGCGGCGAGATGCAGGTTCGGCGTGAGCCCATTCTGGAGATGCCGCTGGAACTTAAGCAGATCATAGAGGAGATGAAGTAATGTCCACGGCCACATTCCGAATCTGGCGCGGCGAAAAAGGCGCTGGAAAGTTTCAGGACTATACCACCGAGGTGTCTTCTGGAATGGTCGTGCTCGACGCCGTTCACCGCATTCAGGCTGAGCAGGCCCACAATCTCGCCGTGCGATGGAACTGCAAGGCCGGCAAATGCGGCTCGTGTTCTGCTGAAATCAATGGCATGCCTAAGCTCATGTGCATGACACGCCTGAACTCCCTTCCTTTGGAGAAGCCCGTGACCCTAGAGCCGATGAAAGCCTTTCCTCACATAAAGGATTTGGTCACTGACGTGTCCTGGAATTACAGCGTGAAGAAGCGCATCGCCAAATTCAAGCCCCGCCCTCCCGAGGCACCCGACGGAACCTGGCGCATGGCGCAGCAGGATGCCGATCGCGTCCAGGAATTCCGCAAATGCATTGAGTGCTACCTTTGTCAGGACGTCTGCCACGTTTTGCGCGAGCATCACATGCACGACCAGTTCATTGGCCCTCGTTTCCTGGTCTATACCGCGGCGCTGGAAATGAACCCGCTGGACACAGAGGACCGGGTGCCCGGCCTTCGGCATGAATACGGGATCGGACTCTGCAACATTACGAAATGTTGTACCAAGGTCTGTCCGGAAAATATCACCATCACCGACAATGCCATCATCCCGCTAAAGGAGCGCGTGGTGGACCGCTTCTTCGACCCTTTGACGAAGATCTTTCGTGTGTTCAGTGCTTCTGGTCGCTAGGAGGTGTGTATGCAATTCGATCTAAAATCCATCTCGGCGGAGAGTGTTCCGAAAGCCCTGGAGAAAGCCGAACGTTACCGGCTTTTGGGCGAACCGAGCCTTGCTGAAAGCATTTGTCTGGACATTCTGGCTATCTCACCGTCCCACCAGCAGGCTCTCATTTCGCTTCTGCTTGCGCGCACTGATCAGTTTGGCTACGGCGCTACGATGAAATCCGCAGAAGAACTGTTGCCCCGTATCGAAGGTGGATACGAGCGTGCATACTACGCAGGTCTCATCTGGGAGCGTCAGGGACATGCGTACCTCAACCAACACGGACTTTCCAGCAACGCGAACTGTTATCACGCCCTGCGCGAAGCTATGGGACGCTACGAACTAGCCGCCGCACTCCGGCCACCCGGAAACGATGATGCTATTTTGCGTTGGAACGCCTGTGCGCGCGTGCTCATGCGGAATCCGGAGATTCGCCCCATGCCTGATCCGGAGTTTCAACCTATCATAGGCGAGTAGTGAGCGTTTTGCGGAGATATTCCGCCACTTCATCGATGAAGCGATGGACGGATGCCTCCGCAATCCGATGACCGGCAACCACATTGATGGCTCTTCCCAAGGGGCCTAACGGTGGTTCGTAATGCCCCAAAAAATCCAACTGCGTTTCGGTGTTCGTCAAGGGGTAAATGGAAAGCTCGGCTTTCATGAACGGGAACAAGTCTGGGGCCGTAGCAGCTTCCCATTCGAGCAATAACCGCGTGGCCGGTCCCGACATCCCATCAGCCATCTTCTCTTCGATGCTGTTGACAGAAATCCTGATTTCCGCCTTGACACCGATGCCCCCCAGCTCCACATGGAGCTCGGCGGCAACCGCTTGCGCCCGGGAAGTCGCGGCTCTCGTGGCCGATTGGAACACATCGGGTGCGTCTCGCCTCAATGCATCGCAAACCGTCTTATACGGATGATTCACGTAGTCGTAACAACGAATCTCAATCCCTTTGCTCATTAGAGGCGCCCCTGCTACTTTCATCCATGCATCACTTACTCGCAGAACTCTACCACAGGATGACCAATGAGCATTTCTTCACGACAACCGAACCAGGTCACCTCCCCCACCAGCCTTCTATTGCTTTCATCTATTTACAAAAAATACGCAGACACCTTCTACCTGGGTTGGCGGGGATTTGAGGGACAAGTACGCTCGGACTCCCAATTCGATGTATTTAGGCTCGGAACGTACTACGTCCGGTAGGTCGAATAACCGGTAACTTGGGTATCGGGACCCACTTGGACGGTTACCGCGTTAATCAGGAGTTTGCTGGCCCGCTACGGTCTTCTTCTGACTGAGAATGGCGGGGATGAGTTCATGGAGCAGATTAGCTTTGTCCAGCAAAACAGCTGCACCGATGGATTCGGCGAGTTGTTTAATTTCTTCGGCTTCAACGTCACAGATAGTCATGGCCAATACCCGTGACCCGCAAAGAAAAAACTGATTCCGAAGAAAATCTGGGCTGACTCCATTGGAATAAGACAACTTCAGGTCCAAAATAATTACGTCTGGCCTGAGAGCTGACGCCAACGAAATTGTTTCCTCAATGCTGTCAGTCTCGGAGAGCACTTGTATATTCGACGTTCCTTCCAGCAGGCCCATGATTGTTCTTCGCACAAAAGCGGTATCGTCCGCTAGCAACACCTTCACAGTGGGAGTACTTTCGTTCATGGCGCCTCCAACGGACGGCAACAATTATCAGAGACGGCTAACCGTAGATGTTAGGAGCAACATTCCAACGCCAATCAAAAATCTTGTCAAGAATGAATGTTAAAAATTCAGGTGGGTTAATCGAACATGTTGGTACTGGGACCCATATGGGCGATAATGCTTCCGGCTCAAACGGTCGATGCAACACCGTGCATTGCAGTGATTCGACAATACTTCCAAGCGCAAACTATCTATTTGACCGCGTTCAGTCAAAACCTAGCCAGAGCAGTGTTCCTATCCATCTACCCCCCAGGGTTTTAGCTTTTGTTTTCAATGTAGAGTCGATCTGTGCTTTGTGTTGCGTCGACCCACTGAGAACACCCGGATTACCGGAAAACTGACTGTTAGTATAACTCCGGCCAATAAGCGTCCGAGGCTTCCGTTTCGTGTTTTGCAGGATTCATCATCACTGGCTCCGATTGTTGTTCCCGGAGTCGTAGAACTTCGACCCCGATCCAGCCTTCGGCTAAAGGCCCAGGAGGTATAGATGAAAGCATTGATCTTTCGCGAGACCGGTGAACCGAAGAGCGTGTTGAAACTGGCGGAGATCCGTATTCCGATTTTGGCCCCTGACGAAGCGCTGGTCCGAGTGATGCTGAGCCCGATCAACCCATCGGATCTGCACATGGTGCGCGGACGCTATGGCTATCAACCGGAATTGCCTGCAGTCGGGCGCTAAAGGCGTAGGTATTGTGGAGGTTGTAGGTCCGGGCGTGCACGGTCCGACTGTTGGAACTCGCTTAGTTTTCGTTCATACCGGGAACACTCGGCGCGAGCAGATCGCGTGCCCAGTGGACAGACTCGTGCCCATTCCAGCTTCTGACGGTCACTGGGTTGACAGATAGCACTGGCGCGTTCGTCACTGGGGCAACGGTGACCGCAACGCTGGTGGACAAAGCAACGAAGACCCCACAGACGGGCTGCAATAACATCAGCATGACTGACATCAATGGGACACCCGGCAGCTACAGTGCCGTGATCTCTGAGGCATTCATCTCAGCACCCGGCGAATACATCCTACAGGTGACCGCTGTGAAAGACACCCTGAACCTGTATGTAGAGAAGTGTGTCACGGTAGTGACGCGCACGATCTGATGAAGTACACCTTCACCACTGAGCAGTATACAGACCAGCCGCTGACGGCTGACTCTACGATTGGTTGGCTGGCTGAGATACTGGCCAAGGCAATCAGCGATTGGCTGGAAACGATATGAGACACGGCGAGATGTGCGACACCTTTGCCACCACGATTGCACAGGGCGTGCGAGACACAGAGAGTCTGGGCCGTGGTGGTTCGGGTGGGTATGACACCGTGGTGATTGACCGTGGTGTGATCGTGACTGCCACTGTGGTGACGCTGGGTCTATGACGCCTACTCTTTGGGTATGGCTTTGGCTCGCGCCGATGGTTAAGCCGGGCACGGTAATCGCGCCACAATCTAGCCACTATTCGCGCCACAGATCATGAAGACTGACTGCCCTGTCTGTCACTACAGACACCCACACATCACACAGGACTGGGATGAGCGTTGGAACCCTATCTGCATCGCTGAGTGTCCACGATGCTTGGACTGCCCACTATGCCGGGCTGAATCGCGGCCACAGGCAGAGGAACACACAGAGCAGGTCACATGAAGATCAGACTGGTGGCAGCAAGGCCGAAGGCACACACAGGCTGTACAGGCTGCCCTAATAAGGTAGAGAACAGACAGGGAAGATCAGAGAGAGTCAAGCTGGTAGGGATAGGAAGTAGGGGGCTTGGGTTGGTCTATGGGTCTACCTTGGGTCTTCTAAGCGTCAGAAAGACCCCTCTAAGTAGCTCATTGCATTGACTTTGTATCGTCATTGTGTCGTCTTTGGGTTGACGCTGTGTCTACCTTGGATTGGCTGTAAGTCATTGATAACAAAAGGGTAGGGGGTATCTCAGTATCTACCAACGACTTCGCCTAGACCGACGCGCAAGCTTTTTTTTTGCACGTGCAGTAAATTTCATTTTCTTCTTCTTTTTCACAGACTGTCTTAGGTGTTTCCTTGGGTTTTGCCGTTGATTGACCGCAAACGAAGAGGCAAAAAGGGCGTTTTTGGGTCAAGAATTGCGTCAATACTGACCAAGGGATAGGTCGAATCTCTTGCGGCCGGGCGTGTTGGAGTCGATGATCAGAGTTATGCACTCGAACCAAGACAAGAATCACCTCTGTCTGCCAACTTGCAAGCACTTAATTGTTTCATGGGTGCTTGAAACCGTTTAAAGGTGAGGCAACTGCCTAGCAGGCGGGCTAGACGGCGGATGGTTGGGGTGGGTGTGGGTCGCGGGAAAAGCTAACAGGGTCGGTGATCACTCATTGGAAAAGGCGAGTGTGGGAAGGACGGGACTGCCCAAGTAGGCAGAGCGTCCCGGTCAGGCATCGACCACCCTGAAGTTGGCCAGACAACTCGAGTGAGATATCCTAACGCGGACGCCATGGAATCCGCCGGAATCCACAGCATTGAAGTCATCTTTCTTCTTCTCCTGCTTTTTGTCGCCGGACTTGCGGCGCTGGCCAAACGTTTCCAGATTCCGTATCCCATTGTGCTCGTGATCGGCGGACTTATCCTCAGTTTCCTCCCCCGGGCCCCGCATATCGCGCTCAATCCCGACATCGTTTTCCTTGTCGTTCTACCGCCGCTGCTCTTCTCGGCGGCTTGCATCACGTCCTGGCCCGAGTTTCGTTACAACCTTGTAAGTATCTCGATGCTCGCCTTTGGTCTGGTCTTTTTCACGGTTCGCGGAGTCGCCTCGATATCGCACTGGATTCTTCCCGGGTTCGACTTCCGGCTCGGACTTGTTCTCGGCGCGGTGGTCTGCACGACAGACGCGATTGCGGTGACGTCAATCGCGGAGCGGTTCGGCCTGCCGAAACGTATCACCGCCGTGATCGAGGGCGAAAGCTTGGTCAACGACGCCAGCGGCCTGCTGGCCCTGCAATATGCCTCCGCTCTTCTCGTCTCCGGCTACACGCCCACCCTCGCCGAAAGCGCCGGCCGCCTGATCTTCCTCGTTGCCTCCGCGATCGTCATCGGCTTCCTCGTCGGCAAGCTGATCTATTACACGATCTCGATAATCGACGAGCCCTCCATTGAAGTGACCATCAGCCTGATTGCTCCCTACTTCGCTTATCTACTTGCCCAAAGCGTCCGCTCCTCTGGCGTACTCGCCACCATCATCTGCGGCTTCTATCTCGGCCACCAGAGTTCGCTGTATTTGTCGTCTGGCGCGCGCCTCAAGGGCTACGCCGTGTGGGACATGCTTACGTTTATCCTCAACGGCTTCGTCTTTATTTTGATCGGGCTCCAGTTACCCTACGTTCTCGAAGGCATCCACGAATACAGCCGGGGCAGCTTGATCGGGTTCGGACTTCTAATTAGTTTGGTTGTGATGCTTCTGCGCATGATCTGGGTCTATCCGGGAGCGTGGGTCTCCAATTTCATTCGCCGCCGTCTGTTGCATCAGCCGGAACCCTTCCCGAATCCCCGGGCGGTCTTGGTGATCGGTTGGACAGGCATGCGCGGAGTCGTGGCGCTCGCCGCCGCGATTTCGCTGCCGGAAACGCTGAAAGACGGCTCGCCCTTCCCCCAGCGCAATTTGATTATCTTCGTCACGTTCTGCGTGATTTTCGTGACGCTCGTGGTCCAGGGGCTCACGCTTGCGCCGCTTATTCGCCTGCTCGGCCTTGCCGGATCGGACGGAGAAAATATCGAAGAAGCACAGGCACGCCGCGGCTTGATCGAGGCCGCTGTCGCCTACCTCGAAACAGCGCGCGAAAGCGACAGACCAGAATTTCTGCCTGTATATGACGAACTGCTTCGTCTGCAAGAGCGACGCCTCAGGCGCTTTGAAGAAGCCGAACTCCGTGGCGCCGACTACCGCCCCGCGCAATACGACCGCTATCTGGCACTTTCGCGAAAAATCCGCGCCTTGCAGCGCGGCGCGCTCCTCAACCTGCGCAATCACAATCAAATCGGCGACGAAACTATGCGCAAGCTCGAGTACGAGCTCGACTTGGTCGAGGCGCAATACTCGACGACGTGATCTCTTTCAACTTCGTCGTTCAATAGCCGGCAACCCCCACCCACCAAATCCACCACACCGATAAATTGTTCCTTTTCGGAATCGTTTCCAAATTGACGACCATGAGCGATTAGGCCTCTAGTCGGGGATCATGGACTGGATAACCGATCGCGAAATGGTAGACGACTTGTCCCTGCTTGGGGCTCAGGCTCAGGTATCGGTGTACTTCGTCATCAAAGAACGCTCCGATTCCAGTTGCTCGAAGTCCAAGAGCCTCGGCCGCAAGATACATCCGTTGACCGAGCGCACCCGCCTCGAAATGTACGTAGCGATATCCGCGATCGCCGAAGGCTCGTGTGGCGCTCTCGAAATCACCGATCATGGAGAATGCCACGCAGGCATTCCCCGCCAGGTCTTGTCCAAGACTGAGCGCTGTCACAATAAGACATTGATCACCGGCCTTTATCAGTTCCAATTCCTCACATTCCGACCAGTAGCGATAAACTCCCGGCGCCAAGCCATCAACGCGCTGGACGTAGAGATACAACTGAACCCAAGGTCGCGCAGTGAAGTCGGCGGAGAGAGGTTCTCGTGTGCTCGTCAGCAGAGTTGCCAGTTGTGATAGAGAGATGGACTCATTTCCGCCGCGAAAGTCGAGAGCAGAACGCCGGGTGCGCACCACCTCACCAAAAGTGCGATTCGTGGAAACGGGCTGTGGCAAGGCGATTCCCCCGCGCCTTCCTGGTTGCCACCCAACGTCAGTTGACGCGGGCTCCACGAGAAGTTTCGTGCTCGCATGGATCTTCTCAATCGATGGATAGGCGATTTGCTCCTCCGAAAGCCGGTTGGGCTGACCTCCCTGCAAATGGCGTTCGCCAGGGCCCAGCAAGTCTTGGGGAATGGAAGATCCAACAAGCTGCACGATTAACATGGGCCATTCGTCTTTATTCAAGAGGCAGATCTCCGCAATTTTGTCATCTTCGAATTGGCCAACAGCAAAGCTTTCACATCCCATTGCTCTAGCAGCAAGCGCGAGTGCCTGCCACGCGTGTCCGATATCGTGCAAGCAGTAACGATAGGAGCGATCCTTGTACTTCCACGCTTCGCGCCAGACAATGCTGCTCAGAACAAAGACGAGGGGGGGATCGGTGGTAACCAGTTTCCTGCAAAAATCCCCAAGAGCGCGTTGCTCTGCCATGTGGGAGGAGGGGCGATAGTGATAGAGGCCGTCGGGCCACTCAACGAGCCCTCGCGTACAGAAATGAAATTCGGTCGGGTGAAGATTCCCGGAAGAAGGATTTACCCGGAGTGCGTAGGTCGATCCAGTTGAGGGCACTTGTTTGGACGCGCTGATCGCGGCTGAGTAGAACATCAACTGCGACAGGAATGCCGCACCGTCTCTGGCCAGCGTCGTTCCGGTTTTGCCTGCCATCACCTCAAGGGTTGGGATCTCCGGAGCAGGGGGATCAGCGGGTAAATCGAGCACGGGCACGCCTTCATAGTGACGAAACGGATCGGGCATGTTGGCCCAGTCGAGATAGTGCCGAGTCCGCCGAAGTTTTTCGACACTGTGTTTTGAATATTCATGGTACTCGCGCCATGTCATGGACATTGGACCTGAGGTGGCCGCTTAAGAAAACCTCACACTTGAGATTCATTCGGCATCGCTGGCCAGCTTGCAACAGCATACCGGACAGCCGCCGCCGGAATGCAGCTTTAGCCGAGCAAATGGGGTCTGGTACGGTGGGAAGCATGCTGTGGCTGGTTGAGGTCGGAAGTTCCGCGTCTGATCCAAGTTGGACAATGCCTTTACTAGGTCCTGACCCAATCGCCCTTTGTGTTGGCATCGTAACCATAATTGCAGCCTTCGACGCCACAAGACCAATGCACACCCGATTCGGCATCGATATTGTGTCGACGGTACAACCAGCGACCGTGTATAGGGCACTTCACGGTGTTCACGCCAGGCTCGTCGACAGCATACGTGTGACCAGGCATTCCCATGAGCATGTAATACCCATCGCTCGCATTGTAGCGGGGGCTGCATCCCGTGGAGTCGCAATGGTACGAGGCATCGGGGCCGGAATTTGCCCTGGAGCCGCCAGATTCGTACTTCATGGCATGGTTGTCCCGGGAACAAAGGGGTCTCAGATGGGTGCTCAAAACACTTATGGAAGTTATCATCATGAAAATCCTCCTCGTCAACGAAATACGCGGAATTCGAAGCGAGATGCGACATTCCCTATAAATGGAATGCCGCTCGACTTTGTTCGCTGTTGCGCGTTTGCCAGCAACAGGGGCGTAGCCTCAATGAAACTTAGTAGCCGCCGCCCATTCCGCCACCGTAGCCGCCTCCGCCAGCCGCGACCGCCTTTTCTTCCCCCTTGAAGTCAGCGATCAGAACTTCCGTTGTTAGCATTAAGGAGACGACTGAGGCAGCATTCTGGAGTGCCAGACGGGTGACCTTAGCTGGATCAATCACACCGGCCTTGACCAGGTCGCCAAACTCACCGGTCTCTGCATTGAAGCCGAAGTTCTCCTCTTTCGATTCGCGCACGCGGCCTACTACTAGCGCGCCTTCATGCCCGGCGTTTTGGGCAATCTGTCGCAATGGTTCTTCGAGCGCACGCTTTACGATGTTCACGCCGATGGCTTCATCGTCGTGGAGCTTGAGCTTCTCCAGAGCCGGCAAGCAACGCAGGAGCGCAATGCCGCCACCGGCGACAATGCCTTCCTCAACTGCCGCTCGCGTAGCGTGCATGGCATCCTCGACGCGAGCCTTCTTCTCTTTCAATTCGGTCTCGGTTGCCGCGCCCACTTTGATAATCGCCACGCCGCCGACGAGCTTCGCCAGACGCTCCTGAAGCTTTTCCTTGTCGTAGTCCGATGTGGTCTCTTCGATCTGCAAACGGAGTTGCTTGATTCGGCTTTCGACCTCGTTGGACTTGCCGGCGCCGGCGATGATGGTGGCGTTGTCCTTGGTTATGGTCACCTTCTTGGCGCTGCCCAGTTCTTCGATTTTCACGTTCTCCAGCTTCAGGCCAAGGTCCTCGGTGATGGCCTTACCGCCGGTGAGAATTGCAATGTCCTCGAGCATGGCCTTGCGGCGATCACCGAAGCCCGGGGCTTTCACCGCTGCGCACTGCAAGGTACCGCGCAGCTTGTTCACTACCAGAGTAGCCAAGGCTTCTCCGTCAATGTCTTCAGAAATAATCAGCAATGGTTTGCTCAACTTGGCCGTCTGCTCGAGCAATGGCAGAAGGTCTTTCATCGAGCTGATCTTCTTTTCGTGGATCAAAATGCGAACATCGTCCAGAACGCACTCCATGCGTTCCGAATCGGTCACGAAGTACGGTGAAAGGTAACCGCGGTCGAATTGCATCCCCTCGACGATTTCAAGGGTTGTCTCCATCGTCTTGGATTCCTCTACCGTGATGACGCCGTCTTTGCCGACCTTCTTCATCGCCTCGGCGATGATGCTGCCAACCTCCTTATCGGTGTTGGCACTGATTGTGCCGACCTGCGCGATCATGTCGCCCTTCACTTCGCGGGAGTGCCTCTTGATCTCTGCTACGGCGACTGCGACGGCCTTATCGATGCCACGCTTTAGTGCCATCGGGCTTGCGCCTGCGGCAACCGTTCGTGCACCCTCACGGAAAATCGCTTGGGCCAGCACAGTTGCGGTGGTGGTGCCATCTCCAGCCACATCCGAAGTCTGGGACGCAACCTCACGCACCATCTGTGCGCCCATGTTCTCGAGCGGGTCCAGTAGATCGATCTCTTTTGCCACCGTCACACCGTCTTTTGTGATGATCGGGGAACCGAACTTCTTCTCGATCACCGCATTGCGCCCCTTAGGGCCGAGCGTGATCTTTACGGCGTCCGCCAGAATGTTGACGCCGCGCAAAATCGCCTGACGTGAATTCTCGCCTGTCACAATTTGTTTTGCCATGAGAGTTCACCCTCCCGGGTGATTAACCAATTCTGCCTTTTCCGGAATCTTCCGGTTGGCTGAAACCTACCTCTTGCCGGATGCCGCTTTGGCGATTCCGGCAACCTTCGCCAGGATTTCTTCCTCCCGAAGAATTAGATACTCCTGGTCCTCGATCTTGATGTCGTTGCCGGTGTATTTGCCAAACAAGATCCGGTCACCAACATTCACGTCGAGCGGGATACGATACGGACGAAGAGGCTGCTGGTCGACCAGCCACCCTTTGCCGCAGACGTGTCCGCCGGGTGCGGCGCGCGCCGGTAGGGGTGAGCGCCGCCGGCCGTGCTGTTCTCGGCCAGGAGCCGCATGACGTCTGACCGCCGGACAAACAGCTTGCGCTGCCCGACTCTGGTGGCCGGCAGCATTCCCTTCGAGATCCAGAGCCGGATCGTCGCCGCGTTGACCCTGATCTCAGTGGCGATCTCAGCCGGCGTCAGCCAAGGATCGTCGGTCTCGGACTGATCACGCTCGGACACGAGCGTCACCCGTCAAAGCATCTAGTGCAAATAGCACGATTGCGTTATCCTACAATAGGTCATCGCTATGCCGCGTCACCGGACGAAAACGATCGAGCAGCTGCCGCAAATTGCGGCACCGGTCCGCCGATGGATAGGTTGCTGACCGCAGAGGAGATCGCCCAGCGACTGGGCGTGACCCCGCAGTGGGTCTGGGCGCAGGCGCGCGCCGGGCTCATTCCCCACGTTCGCCTCGGCCGTTACCGCCGCTTTCGTGAGAGCGCGGTTGAAGCCTGGCTCTGCGACCTCGAGGCCCAGTCTTCGCCGCGGCGCTCGACGAGCCGACACGCACCTCTTCGGCCCCTGACCTCTCCCGCGGCTTCCCCTCGTACCTCAAGCGACACGGGTCCTGCTGTCGATCCGCGAGGCGCCGTATAAATCGTCGTATGCCTCGGCGTGTCTGGGGAACCGGCCATCTCTACGAGAAGCACGGCTCCTACTACGCCCGCTGGCGCACCGACGACGGGCGGCTCCTGAACCGGAAGGTTGGTCCAATCAGGGCGCCGGGCGCCCGCGACGGCCTCACACGTAGTGAGGCCGAGAAGGAGTTTCGACACATGCAGGGCGCCGAGGAGCAGGCGCCACGGCGTAACCGAGCGGCGCCCGCTCAGACGCTCGCCGAAGTCTCTGCGGCGCTCCGCCGCCAGCTGCAGCTGCGAGGCTCGCGGCCGTCATATCTCGAAAACTGCGAATCGATGGACCGGATCCACATCTCCCCTGTGGTAGGGACGATGCCGCTCGCAGACATCGCGGCCGGCAGACATCGAAGCCGTCGCCCAGCACATGCTCAGTCAGGGCCTATCTCCGAAGACCGTCCGCAACGTCCTCACCTACGTGTACTCGGTGTTCGAGTACGCGATTGAGCGCGGACTTGTCAGCGCGAACCCAGTCCGACACGTCACTCGCCCCGGGCGGCGTCGTCAGGGCGACGTGAGTCCGGACCTCCGGTTCCTGACCGTAGAGGAGCTCGAGGCGGTGATTCGTGGCATCCCCGATCAGGTGGTTGTCCGAGAACCGGCGCCGAGCCGCAAAGGCCGCTCGGGCCCCGCCCCCCCGCCGCCGCCCGACGTCCTGGGTCCGGTGCTGCGGGTACTGATCCTCACAGCTGCCATGACGGGACTGCGGCAGTCCGAGCTGCTCGGACTGCGATGGCGCGACGTCGACTGGAACGTCCAGCGCATTCGTGTTCGCAACGCCTTCGTCCGCGGCCAGCACTCGGCCGACGGCAAGTCCGATCTCTCCACGAGACGATCGGTGCCCATGGCCGATCGGATCGCCCGCGAGCTGGACCGGTGGTCACGTCGCAGCAGCTACTCGGCCGACGAGGACCTTGTGTTCGCCCATCCGGAGACCGGCAATCCGCTCGACCGCTCGAAGGTGACCAAGCGATTCAAGGCGGCATGTCTGACTGCCGGTGTCCGCCCGGTTCGATTCCATGATCTTCGGCACACGTTTGGTACGCGATTGGCCGCCAGCGGGCAGCCCATCCGCTCGATCCAAGAGTTCCTCGGCCACGCCGACGTCAAGACGACCCAGATCTACATGCAGTACGCCCCGTCAGAACGCGAGGTCGCGATGGTCAACGAAGCGTTTGCGCTGACGGGGAACAAGACGGGGAACAAACTGAGCGAAACCGACAGCAACCCAGAGACCGAAATCCCAGCGGATATGGGCCCATCTGACTGACGCGCACCCAAATCCCTCAGGCTGGGGGCCGGGCGGTCGCAGGTTCAAATCCTGTCTCCCCGATCTAAGGAAAGCCTTGCTCAGGCGGGGTTTTTGTTTTGGTGGAGGTAGACGGGTTAGCCTGTACCGTCTATGTACAGTTTGCCGATCCTCAGGGCGGCCATTCCGGTCTGTGCAACGGCAGCTGGGAGCGCGTCCGACGCGCTCTCCGTCCGTGTCCCGTCCACCGGACGGTTCGAAATCGGCTGGACGCTGCTTGCCAAGAACAGTCGCCAGCACACGACGGGCACTCTGGTCCTCGTTGTTCCTGAGTTGGTGCCGCGGCCGCATTCAAACGACTGCACGGAGTCACGACCTCCCCCGATGTCACACTCGTCAACGGCGACGGGACGGCGACGGCGACGACGACGACGACGACGACGGCGAGGTCGTACAGCCGCCCGGACTGGAAGATCCCGCCGATCTCCCAACGGAACGACCAAGCTCAGACGCCGCCGGCGAGGATGCGCTGTTCGCTCGACTGCGCGAGCACCACCGCCTCGTCGAATGGCAGCGCCTCGGCCTCGGTGAGGAAGAGAAGGGCGCCGCTTCGCGGCTCGCTTCGGGCGGCCGTGTGGGCCGCCTTGACTGCCGATCCGCTCCGGCTATCTGGCAATGATCGGTCCGCCGGGCGGACCATCGGATTTTGTCGCCGGCGCTGCTACGTCTCCGGATCATGCATCGGACGGGCCGGGCCGGGCCGCAGCACTTCTTGTACTTCCGGCCTGAGCCGCACCAGCACGGCTCGTTGCGCCCGGGCGGCCACGGGATCGCCTCGCCGTCGCGCATGCGGTGCGCTGCATAGGCGGCTCGCGCTTCCTCGGGGTCCTCATCGTGCTCGGCGCACCAAGCCACGATAGTCCTCGACGACGATCGGCGCGATCGCACGGATCGGGACGCCCTGGCTGCGCATCCATTTGATGTTGCCGTCGAGGCGACCGCAGTAGTCGCTGTGCGGGACGTCGGCCCAGTCCTCGGCGAGGCTCGGCCAGCGCCGGATCGCCTCCTCGTACTCGCCGGACGGGAACCAGGCGATGCGACACGGCGACGTCCTCGCGGTCGGGCTCGTCGAGCGCGGGCGTGTCTCGGATCACCGGAATGGAGTTCGCGGACTCGATCAGCCGCGCCAGCCGCCGCGCTCCGGGCACGCTCCTCCGAGCGCCACTCCTCCATGAACGGATCGACCCGCTGCTCGAGGTCGTCGAGGTCCCGACCGAGCGCGTCGAGACTCTGTCGGCGGACGTCGGATAGCTGGTTGATGATCCCCTCGGGGTCGTCGGTGCGCATCGCGAGCTCGATGCCCTCACCCAGCCAGGCGACGGCGAGCTCGTGCTCTGCCGATCTCGTTGTAGGACAGGCCCGCTGCGTTGTAGAGCCATACGTCGTCCGGATCCGAGGCCTTCAGCTCGGCCCAGATCGCGGCCGCTTCCTCGTGTCGCCCCGCCCGGAGGTGGAACTCGGCGATGTCGGATCGCGGGTGCGGCTTCCCGCCCCAGCCGAGCTCGATCGCGCGCTCGAGCAACGCGATCGCGTCATCGTGGCGACCCTGCCGGTCGTACTCGCGGGCGAGGTCGGCGTAGCACTCGGGCATCCAGAGCCCGCCGGTGTCCGGGAGATCGACCAGCTCGTCGAGGATCGCCCGCGCCACGTCGAGGTCGCCCGTTCTTCAGACGCCTGCTCGAAGGTCATGCCGAGATGAAATACCGCACGCGGCGGCGGAACCGCTGACGCGTTCTCGCATTTTGCGCCCGCGGATACGCCGCGCCGCCGACCGCTGTGCGACTCTGGCCGACGATGATCGTCGTCGACGTCGACGAACCGCACACCGGGACGCCTGGAGGAGCTGGCGGCCGCGGCCACAGCTCCCGGCCCGCTGGCTACTGGAGATGGCGAGCGCCGACGGTGTCCCGCTGACTCAGACGTACGCGCTCGCGAGAGTGGTCGTCCGCGAAATCGCCGAGCGCTGGCCCAACTGGTGGAACGCCGAGCTGTTCGGGCCGCCGCACCGGGAGTATGGACATGCCCCTGCTCGGAGAGCTGCGCGGAGGGCTGCACGCAGGGCGTCGACTCGTGCGCCGACGCGGGCGCAAGCTCCTCATCACCGCCGAGAGGGCGGAAGCTCGCGGCGGACCCGATCGCGCTGCTCTGGACCGAACTCGGGTTGGATCTCGGTGGCGGTGACCCGTTCACGGCGATGGTCGCCAACGTGGTCGTCGGCAGGCTCGAGGAGGAGCACCGTGTGCGCATGATCAGCTCGTCGCCCCGGCGCATGAGGCGGCGCAGTGGGGCTGGCGCGGGCCCCGACGGGGACCCGCCGAGCGAGCGGGCGTGCTCGTGGGTCGTCGGCGATGTCCTCTGCCGTGGCGAGGCCTATGGGTTGATCGAGCGCACCGCGGATCCTGCCGAGCCGCACAGCTGGCGGGCGCTGATCTCGCTCAGCCGGGCGGCCAGATTGTCTCGGAGCGAAGCCGAACCGAGGTGACCGGCCGCGCCGTGTTCGTGTTCGACGCGGAGCTGCTCAACGTCAGCGGCGTCAGCGCGACGGTCGCGGTCGCCGCGCACGAACACCTCACGGCGCTGCACGACGCGATCCAGCAGGCGTTCAACTGGGAGAACGATCACCTCACTCGTTCTGGCTCGACGGCCAGTTCTGGGGCGAGCCACCGCTGAGCGCGTCATCCCGGGCGCCCCGGACACCGACAGCAGGACGGCGGACGTGCCGGTCGACGAGCTCCGCCTCCAGATCGGCGCACGGATCGCCTACGTGTTCGACTACGGCGATGAATGGCGCGTGATGCTCACGCTTGCGCGAGCGCATCGATGGCGGCGACGCGATGCCACGCGTGAGCGAGCAACGGGGAACGGCGCCGCCCAGATACCCGCCGCTCGACAACGAGTAGCGGCTGGCTCGCTGAGGCTAGGGCAGTCGGTACTCGATTGGACATATGACAATGCTGGAACGGACACATGGTCTGTCTATAATGGACTCATGACAGACTTGGCTATCTTGGCTCGTGAGGTAGGTGTGCATGAACGCACGCTACGGCGCGCGGTTGCGGAAGGCAGCCTTCGTGCGACTCGACCGTCCCCGAGGACGTTGGCCATGTCGTTGTCCGAGCGGGAGTACGTTCGACGCTCGTGGAGGCTGCTCTCGACTCTGAGGGCAGCGCTGCGCACCGAGCAGAACGTCCGGTTCGCGCTGCTGTTCGGCTCGGTAGCCAGAGGCACGTAGGCGCCCGGAAGCGACGTCGACGTGCTTGTCGCCCTTCGCGATGGGAGACCTGGAGCGGGTCGTCGGTCTGAGCGCTAAGCTCGACGGCCGCCACGGGACGCCGCGTGGACGCCTTCATGATGTCTCTCCTCTCCTGGCTGACGGCGTGGCCTCATCAATCGCATCACCCCTTGATGGTAAGCCTCGCGCCGGAAGCCCTTGATGACGAGCCAGAAGCCCAAGGCCACTTCAAAGAGTCCACCGGGGATCGAGAGCACGCGGCCGATGTGGACCACCAAGACCTCAGCGATGGTGCCCGCGGCGAGAATCGCATAGCCGATCGGGATTAGCACTTCAATTAGTGCCGAATACGCCTTGCGAGAACCCGTCACGTCACGCTTTTCGACCGTCCCCCTGCGGCGACTGGTACGGCGCACTTAAGCTCCCAGGCGAGATGACCTGATTCATCGGTTTCTTCCTTACAGCGTACTTTGATGTACGCATCCATTGGCGCGTGGGTTCGGCTCAGTTAGCCAGCGCCACACGTTCACGCCACGGCGGGGATGCGCTGTTCTGACTTGGCGGTCTTCACGGTCTTCACGCCGATCACGAGCAGGTAGATGACCATCGAGATTTCCGCGAGTGCCGAGGGGATGACGATGTAGGAGTGGATCGTTGCCAACGTCGGGGACCAGGAACGCCGCGAGCAGGTCCACGAGGTAGCAGACGCCGCCCAGGATGAGCAGGACGCCCAGCCACTTGGGGAACATCCCCGACGACCTGTAGGCGAGATAGCCCAGCGGCACCAGCCACAGGCCGAAGAAGATCTGCGCGATGAGGATCCCATAGTGCTGGGTGTCGAGCAGGAGCAGCACTATCGCATTCGAACCCGCGCGCCGAAGTGTCGACCGCGCCGGTGGCGACCCGCAAGCCCTCGAACTCGAAGACCGTGTTGAGGCAGGTGATGCCGACCGCGAGCGCGACGATGATGACCATGGCGCCTGGCCACGCTCTTGTTCACGTGCTTGAGCAGCAGGTAGAGCGTCAGGGCCAGGAAGAGGAAGAAGGTCTGATCCAACAGGTCGGCGACGACGCCCAGGCGGACCAGCCCGGCGTTCGCGGCGACGTTCCCCGCCGTGGCCGCCGCGTTGCCGGCGACGTACATCTTGGGTTCCACGTAGCCTTCGGCAAAGCCGCCGAAGATGCCGACGAGCAGGTAGAGGACGCCGGCGAGGCGCGCGAGGCGCTTCGGCGAGCCCGGCGTCCCCTCGTTCGAAGAAGCGGAGTCGAGCCGACCAGATGCAACGGATACCGCGGATGATGCAGCCATTGTCAAAGCCTCCCTTGATGGACGGTTGATGCGGGTCTCCTCACTCGAGAGCCGCAACTTACAGTGTAAGTACCTGTGAGAGATGATACACTTACGGCGTAAGTCTTGTCAAGGGGTTCCCGTGAAGTCATATTTTGTGAGGAGGGTGCTGATGGTGGATCAGTGCGAACAGAGCGCGGAGCCGCGAGTTCCGTTGAGCCGGGAGCGGATCCTACGTGCCGCCATCGACCTTGCCGACAAGGGGGGCGTCGAGGCACTGAGCATGCGCAAGCTCGGACAAGAGCTTCAGGTCGAGGCGATGTCGCTCTACAATCACGTCGCCAACAAGGACGACATCCTCGATGGCATCGTCGATCTCGTGTTCAGCGAGATCGCTGTGCCGTCGGACCGGACGAACTGGAAGGCGGCCATGCGTCAGCGAGCGCTTTCGGCCCGCGACGCCCTGCTGCGCCACCCATGGGCGACCAGCCTGATGCAGTCGCGGACCAAACCTGGTCCCGCGACCCTCCGACACCACGATGCGGTGATCGGTAGCCTACGGGAGGCAGGCTTCACGATCGACATGGCCGCCCACGCGTTTTCCGTCATGGACGGCTACATCTACGGCTTTGCACTGCAGCAGGTGAATCTGCCGTCCCATACCTCGGAGGAGGCTACCGAGCTCGCAGGGAACATCCTCCAGCAGTTGCCCGCCGCCGAGTACCCGCATCTCGCCGAGATGATCGTCGAGCATGCCTTGAAGCCCGGCTACGACTACGCGGACGAGTTCGCGTTCGGGCTTGATCTGATCCTCGACGGCCTCGAACGGCTGCGAGGAACCCCTTGATATAGCATCGCGCCGCTCGCGAGTCGGCGCCCCACCCGTTGAGACTACAATGGACCCATGGCGCGTCAACGAAGATACCAATAGAGGCATACCAATGCTCGACACGCTGCAAGCACGGCTCGGCGAGAAGGTCAGCACGAACCCCTATGCGCTCGCCTCACATGGCCGCGACGAGAACGCCACGCCGGGCGTGCCGCCGCTCGCCGTCGTCTACGCCGAGTCCGTCGCGGACGTGCGGGAGACGCTGGCTTGGGCGCGCGAGACGCGAACCCCAGTGATCGCCTTTGGCACGGGGACCAGCTTCGAGGGGCATGTGGTGCCGCAGGGATCCGCGATCAGCCTCGACCTCTCGCGGATGAATCGCGTGCTGCGCATCTCCCCCGAAGACTTCGCCGTGGAGGTCGAGCCGGGCGTCACGCGCATCGCGCTCAACACTGCGTTGCGCTCCACCGGTCTCTTCTTCCCCGTCGATCCCGGCGCGGACGCCTCGCTCGGCGGCATGACTGCCACCAACGCCAGCGGCACCACCACCGTGAAGTACGGCGGCATGCGGCGCAACGTCCTCGCGATGGAGGTGGTGCTGGCCAACGGCGACGTGCTCCAGCTCGGGCGTCCCGTGCAGAAGACCAGCAGCGGTTACGACCTCAAGGACCTCTTCGTCGGCTCTGGCGGCACGCTTGGCATTATCACTAAACTGGCGCTGAAGGTGCATCCCGTCCCCGAGCACGTCCACACCTTGCGCGTGGTCTTCCCCAATCTACGTTCGGCGGTGCAGGCCGCCGCGGCAATCACGGCAAGCGCACTGCCGGTCGCCCGCCTCGAGCTGCTCGATGAGCTGGCGATCCAGACCATCAACGCGGCGCTCAGCCGGCAGTATAGTGAGCAGCCGACGCTCTTCATCGAGTTCCACTCCTCCACCGAGGCATCGGTCGCCGCCGAGGCCGAATTCGCCGAGGAGCTGGTCAACGCGTCGGGCGCGACAGCCATCGACCGCGCACGGAGCGCCGCCGAGCGTGATGCCCTCTGGGAGGCACGGCATAAGGCGTATCCTTCGCTGGTCAGCCGCTACCCCGATCACCGCTACCTGATCACCGACACGGCGGTACCGCTCTCACGCATCGTCGAACTGGTGACCTACGCGCAGGACCTGCTCCGCGAGCTGCAGCTCTCCGGCAGCATCATCGGCCATGTCGGCGACGGCAACTTTCACACGACGATCGCCACACCGCCGGAGGAGTATACGCGGGCGTACGAGTATTCGGATCGGTTGGTGACGCACGCCCTCAGCCTCGGCGGCACGGCCAGCGGCGAGCATGGCATCGGCATCGTCAAGCGGCACTTCCTCGCCGAGGAGCACGGCGCCGCCCTCGACTGGATGCGCCGCATCAAAACCCTCTTCGATCCCGACAACCTGCTCAACCCCGGCAAGGACCTCTAGAGGCGAGCGAAACGATCGCGTCTAGCTACACCTGCTCGGTCGGGCGAATCAACATCTCGTTGATGGCGACGCGGCGCGGACGTGTCACGATGTAGTGGATGGCGTCCGCGATGTCCTCCGCCTCCATAGGCTCGATCCCCGAGAACGCGCGCATGGATTGCTCGCGCACCTCTTGGCGCACGTGGCTCGAAAGCTCCGTCGCCGTCGCGCCCGGCTCGATCACCGAGACGCGCACATGGCGCTTCGTGACCTCCTGCCGCAGCGATTCGGTGAACGCCACCACGCCGAACTTCGTCACGTCGTAGACGCCCGCGCCACTGCGCGCGACGCGCCCGGCGATCGAGCTGACGTTGACGAGATCGGCGACCTTGCGCGGCGAGTCCTCAGCCGCCCGCAGCAGGTGTGGCAGTGCGGCGTGCGCTGTGTAGAGCAGCCCAAGGACGTTGAGGTGGACCATCTGATCCCACTCGTCGAGTGGCGCGTCCACGATCGGGCCGAGCAGCATCACGCCCGCGTTATTCACCAAGATGTCCAGCCGCCCAAGCTCCGCAACCGTGCGCTCGACGGCGGCCTGCGCCTGCTCTTTCTGCGTCACGTCGGTCTCGATCACCAGCACGCGGCCACCGTTGCCTTGCACCTCCGCGGCCAGAGCATCCAACCGCTCCTTGCGTCGCGCGGCCAGCGCGACGGCTGCGCCCTCTTCGGCCAGCGCGCGTGCCGTCGCCGCGCCGATGCCGCTGCTCGCCCCCGTGATCAAGGCCACGGTTCCCTCAAGTCTCCGGTCCATCGCAGCCCATTCCTTTCTTCGCGCGCTGCTCGTCGCGCCGGGCTTTCCGGTCGTAGCGCCCAGTGGCGTCAGATGCCGCAACGCCCGCTCGGAGCATAGATCGGTCCACGGCCCTGGATCGAGGCTGCCCTACGCCGTCTCGCCGTGTGCTTCGGTGAGAGCCTGTGCTAGAGTGTAGCGGCGGCGCGCACAGGTGGGATTGCAGCATGGCCTATCCAACGGAGAATCGCATGGAAAAGTACGGCTATCGCTTCTCGTTCGGCCCCTGGAACATCCACGAGGGGGCCGATCCCTTCGGCCCGCCGGTCCGCCCCGCGCGCGCCTTCGCCGAGAAGCTGGCCGTCTTTCAGGAGCTTGGCTTCGACGCGATCCAGTTCCACGACGACGACGCCGTGCCCGGCCTGGACGACCTCACCCCCGCGCAGATCGGCGAACGGGCGCGCGCCATGCGCCAGCAGATCGCCGAGGCCGGCCTCACCGCCGAGTTCGTCGCCCCGCGCCTCTGGGAGCACCCCAACACCATCGACGGCGCCTTCACCGCCAACGATCCCGCCATCCGCGCCTACGCCCTGGATCGCGCCAAGCGCAGCGTCGACGTCGCCCGCGAGCTGGATACGACGCTGATCGTCCTCTGGCTCGCCCGCGAGGGCACGTATCTGCGCGAGGCGAAGGACGCCGTCCGCGCGACGCAGCAGCTCGCCGAGGCCGTCGATACGCTGCTCGCCTACGACCCGGAGATTCGCATCGCCATCGAGCCGAAGCCCAACGAGCCGATGGACATGGCGTACATCCCGACGATGGGCCACGGCCTCGCCCTCGCCAGCCTCACCCGCGATCCCGCACGCGTCGGCGTGCTGATGGAGTCCGCCCACGCCGTCCTCGCCGGGCTGGACCCCTCGGACGAGATCGCCTTCGCGCTGGCCTTCGGAAAACTCTTCAGCGTCCACCTCAACGACCAGAACGGCCCGAAGTACGATCAGGACCGCTCCTTCGGCTCCGTCGACCTGCGCCGCGCCTTCAATCAGGTGCGCGTGCTCGACCAGCACGGCTACGCGCCCACTGGCATGATCGGCCTCGACGTGAAGGCGATCCGCACGCAGCCCGCCGACCGCGCCACCGCGCACCTCGCCAACAGCCTCTGGACTTTCCTGCGCCTCGTCGAAGTCAGCCGCTCCCTCGACCAGCAAGCCATCGAGTCCGCCATCGCCGCCCGCGACTACGAATCCCTCGACCGCCTCATCCTCTCCGCCCTGCTTAGCCGCTGAGGGACGACATCATGTTTCCCGCTCCGCACGGCAACTGTGGCCGCGCCTCGATCAACGTGCTCTTCGGCGTCCTCTTGCTGATGCTAGCAGGGGTGGTGGTGTACCGCTACGCGACGGGCACCGGCTATACGACCTATGGTTTCGCTGGCACTGCATTCCTCGTCTTCCTCCCGATAGGGCTTTTCGTCGTATATTTCACTACCACCCAACTCATCGGCACCGAGCGTGCTCTCCGGGCCATCGAGCGCGGCGGCGACCGGCTCGCGCCGCCCCTCCTTACCCAGCCCGATCCCGCGCTCGCGTTGCGCTCCGGCGAGCGTATCGAGATAACGCGGGCGCTGCCGCTCGGCGCATACCTCAGTCACCTGGCGCTCACGGTGTTCCTAGCGCCCTTTGCGTTCGCCATGGTAAGCGTCTCCGGCGAGTTTGCCGTATTCTTCGTCGATCCGAGCGCGGTCGAGTGGATTAATCCCTCGCGGATCGTGCATCAACACATCCTCCCGTCCAGCGTACCATCCCTGACGGCGCTGGAATGGACTGCCGTCCTGCTGCCGCTCGTGTTGGCTCTGGCAGCGGTTGTAGCCGTGGCGCACGAGGGGATTGTTACGAGGCGCCAGACTATCGTCGCGGACGATGAAGGCACCAGCCTGCAAGACTTCCTCTCGCCGCGTCAACTCATCCCCTGGTCCGAGCTGCGCGTCCTCCTGCGCACCCTCGCCCGGCCTCCGTTCGCGGAGTCGTACCTGATTCGCGGAGCACGCCGCGGCTTCATCCTCAATTTCGCCGCCGCAGCCGACGCAGAGCTTGCCAATTTCCTCCACCTCGGTGACTATCGCTACGAGACCGGCGACGAGCCATACGAGACGCAGGTGAGGCGATTGCTCGCCACGCTCGTCGCCCGCGGCCATACGCCGATACGCATAGGCGCTGCCGGGTACGATGCGCGATCCGGCGGCGCGATCCAGCCCCCAAACAACGTTACCGTGGACGAAGTGCTCGCCATGCCGCTCGCGCGAACGCCGCTTCAGCCGCCGGCACGAGCTATAGAGCAGGCATCACCGCCAGATACGTCGGTCGAGTTGGCCGTCCGTCTCCTGCGCGCAACGCTCTTCAAAGGAGCGCGATTCTTTTCGCTGTTCTTCATCGGCATCCTCGCTTACGGGCTGCTTCTCAGCCAGTTCACCCTGCCAGGCAGAGGAGGCAGCAATAGCTTCTTGTCGATCGGCACGCTCGCGCTTCTCGTGGGCTGCATGATCCTGTGCTTCCTCCTCGGCCTGCTCATCGCCTACTCTAACTACCAGAATGCCAACCCCACTATCGTCGCGGACAGTGCCGGCATCGACGCGCTCGGCTACAACAACAAAGAGATCGTCACGCTTGAGTGGGGTGATGTTCACGCCTGGGGGGTGCTCCCACCCGATTCAGGCGCTCCAGGCGGCGCCACGCTCTACATCCTCTTCGCCGACAAAAAGACCATGGAGTGGAGCGAGCCCTCCGACGCGCAACTCGCCGGTCGCCACGTCGAGGGTGATCGGCGCGAGGCGTACCGCTCGGAGGCAGCGGCCCTGCATGCGCTGATCGCCGCCCGGACCGGCCTAGAGTTGCGCGAGATCGTGCCACTCGCCGCTCGATCATGATGGTCGCCTACAAGGAGGCCAGGGGTAGCGCATCCTGCTGCGAATGCAGCGGCAGAACACGCTATCTCCTGGCCTCCAAATGCAGTACCCCCGCGCCAGTATGGATGCTACTCGATGAACTTGAGCAAGGCGCGGCTGATCTCCTCGGCGTGCGTCCACGGGATGCCGTGCGGGCCGCCCTCGATCACCATCAACTGGCTGCCCTTCACAGCGGCGTTCATCCGCTTCCCGGTCGCGGGGAACGGCAGGATGCGATCGGCATCGCCCTGGATGATCAGCAGCGGCACGTCGATGCGCGGCAGATCGTTGCGGAAGTCGGTCAGCCACGTGTCCACGCACTGCAAGGTGCCCGTGGGAGACGCGCTGACCGCGAGGTTCCAGTTCGCGCGGACGACCTCATCGCTCACGAGCTTGCCCAGCGTGACGTCCAGGTTGTAGAAGTTGTGGAGGAACGCGGTCTGGTAGGCCGGACGATCTTTCACGATGGCCTTCTTGATGCCGTCGAAGACGCTGGCGTCCACGCCCTCCGGATTGTCGGGCTTCTTCAGCAGGAACGGCGGG
Source organism: uncultured Chloroflexia bacterium (assembly GCA_963841205.1). GTDB lineage: Bacteria > Chloroflexota > Ktedonobacteria > Ktedonobacterales > JADMIN01 > CAWAWP01. The sequence continues at coordinate 26,643 of CAWJCH010000018.1, forward strand.
ATGGGCGAGATCGTGACGGCCTTGCGCACCCGCTTGGAGCCATAGGTCGAGAGGTAGCGCGTCACCTCACCCGTGCCCATCGAGTGGCCGACCAGCACGGCGTCGCGCAGGTCGAGCTGCGTCATGATCGTGTTGAGGTCCGAGGCAAACGTGTCATAGTCGTAGCCCGTGGTGGGCTGGCTCGATTTGCCGAAGCCGCGCCGGTCGTAGGCGATGGTCCGATGGCCCGCTCCCAACAAGGCCGCGACCTCCTTCTCCCAGGCGGTGCTGCTCAGCGGGAAGCCGTGGATGAGCACGACGGGCCTCCCCGTCCCGTGATCTTCGTAGTACAGCTCGATCGGCCCCGAGTTTTCCCTGCCGACGGTGATGTACGACATGCGGATCTCCTTCTTGTCATACTCGTCATACCGACTTACGACGTATCGGCTATCACAGCCGAGCGACGTTTCGAGCGCCCGCAAGCGACCCCGGACGGCGACTCCGGGCGGTTTTGGCCGCACCCACCTCCTAGTCTGGCGACGTGCAGCGCTGCCGCAAGATTCGCGCCCCGATCGCGTCCAGGCTCTGCGGGCTTGAGCCATCACTTCCGCGCGATGTACACTCCGTGAAGTGACCCGAGCGAAGCCCCCCGGCGGGGAGAGGACACCCAACCTACACATGCCCGACCACACCGTATCCGCCGAACCGCGCATCGAAGCCCTCACCGTCGGCGAGATCGCAGCCAACTGCTACCTCGTCACCTGCCCCACGACGCGGCAGACCCTCATCATCGACCCAGGCGCCGAGCCGGAGCGCATCCTGCGGCGCGTGCGCGAGCTGCACGTCGAGGTCGTCGCCATCCTGCATACCCACGGCCACTTCGACCACATCAACGCCACCGAGGCCGTCCTCGCCGGCCTACCGAGTCCCGTCCCCGTCCGCGCGCACCCCGCCGACGCGTATCTCTACGATCCCGCCGTCCGCGAGCTTGGCGCGCGCTATGGCTATCGCTTGCCACCGCAGCCGATGCAGCCGGACGCCACGCTCATCGAGGGCGACGTGGTCACGGCGGGCGACGTCACCATGCGCGTGATCGAGACGCCGGGGCACACGCCCGGCAGTGTCAGCCTCGTCTGCAGCGAGGTCTGCGTCTTCTCCGGCGACACCCTCTTCCACCACGGCATCGGGCGCACCGACCTCCCCGGCGGCGACGAAGAGGCGATCTACGAGAGCATCGCGACGCGCCTCTACACGCTGCCCGAATCGCTCGCCGTCTATCCCGGCCACGGTCGCGCGACGACCATCGGCGAGGAGCGACGGGCCAATCCCTTCGTGCAGGCGAGGGATGGCGCGTAACGTGTTCCGCAAGGCATACTCTCTAAGGCACAGCGCGTCCGCTTGGGGATGCATCAAGCCCGTTTGGGCCATGTGTATCGCACCGTGAACGCCAGCAGTACATACTGGGCCGTGGCGCCGAGTGCAGGTGGGTCGCCGGACGGGATAAAGCGGGATTCAACCGCGTTAACCGTGCGCCGGCACTGGAGTGCCGCGATCCCCGACGATACTCACGCTGGCACTCCAGTGCGCGAGTCCTGTGCCTCAGGTATGCCAGTACCTCGGCGCCGCGAGGTACAATCTCAGCGGCGAATGGCGCCGGTGGCGAGGAGGAAACGACGTGACAGCACGCTCGAAGATCTGCGTAGTCGGCACGGGATACGTCGGCCTCGTGACCGGGGCTTGCCTCGCCGATGTCGGCAATGACGTCACCTGCCTGGACGTCGTCGAGGAGAAGATCGCCAAGCTCCAGCGCGGCGAGCTGCCGATCTACGAGCCGGGGCTCGAGCACGTGGTGCGCCGCACCACGCTCGCCGACCGCCTCCACTTCACCACGGACTACGCCGAGGCCTGCCGCGGCGCCGACTTCATCTTCATCGCCGTCAACACGCCGACCGACGGCGAGGGTGGCGGCGCCGACATGTCGTATGTCGAGTCCGCCTCTCGCTCCATCGCCGAGCACCTTACCGGCGACACGATCGTCATCAACAAGAGCACCATGCCCGTCGGCAGCGGCGACTTCGTCACCCGCGTGATCCGCGAGCACCTGCGCGACACCTCGCTGAAGGTCAGCGTCGTCTCCAACCCGGAGTTCCTGCGTGAGGGCTCCGCCGTGCAGGACTTCACGCAGCCCGACCGCATCGTCCTCGGCTCCACGGACCGCGCCGCCGCCGAGCGCGCCGCCGAGCTCTACCTGCCGCTGCGCGCGCCGATCGTCATCACGGACGTCTACACCTCCGAGATGATCAAATACGCCTCCAACGCCTTCCTCGCCACCAAGATCTCGTTCATCAACGAGATGGCTCGCATCTGCGACCGCCTCGGCGCGGACGTTAAGGAAGTTGCCGCCGGCATGGGCTACGACAAGCGCATCGGGCGTGCCTTCCTCGACGCCGGCGTCGGCTACGGCGGCTCCTGCTTCCCGAAAGACATCAAGGCGCTGACGCACATGGCCGACAACTCCGGTCTGCACCCACAGCTCCTCGACGCCGTGATGAAGATCAACCTAGACCAGCGCCACGTCCCCATCGAGAAGCTCGAAGCAGAGTTGGGCGGCGAAGGCTCCCTCGACGGCAAGACCATCGCCGTGCTGGGCCTCGCCTTCAAGGACAACACCGACGACATGCGCGAGGCGCCCGCCATCGAGATCGTCGAATGGCTGATCGCCGCTGGCGCCGTCGTCCGCGTCTACGATCCCGTCGCCGATGAGACCGCCAAGCGCCTCTACCCAGACTGGCAGGTCACCTACTGCACGGACGAGTACGACGCTGCCAAAGACGCCGACGGCCTGATCGTCGTCACCGAGTGGAAGCAGTTCCGCAACGTCAATCTCAAGCGCCTCTACGACGCCATGCGGCAGTCGCCGGAGGGTCCCGTCTTCGTGGACGGGCGCAACCTCTTCGACCCGACTGAGATGCGCCTCTTTGGCTTCCGTTATCAGGGCATCGGGCGCGGCGGCAAGCCGCCCACCTTCACCGACGACCACTTCCGCCGCGCCAAGGTGTCGCGCGTCGAGCAGCCTGCCACCGCTACCGCGCGAGTCGCCGAGCTTGACGGCCACGCCCCCGCCCCCAGCGGCAGCGGCTCTCGCTAGCACCTACCCGGCAAACACGCGCTATGCCCCGGTGCCCACTCCACGGACGCCGGGCGTTTCGTTATGCGCCGCTCAATCGGCGAGCGTCACGCCAGCTCGCCCGCCACCCGCAGCAGTTCCTCCACCACCGCATCGAGCGGCGCGCTGCTGTCGATCTCGTGCCCGGCGATGCGACGCAGCAGCGGCACGACCGTCTCCATCTGCCCTAGCACGCGCGCGACCTCCTCGGGCCGCTTGCCATACGCGTTCGTCGTCCGCGTGGCGAGCCGCTCCACGACCACCTCAGCGGGCGCGCTCAGCAGCACCACCCGATCGAACCGCGGCACGAACTGCCGCATGTTCGCCGCGCAACCGCTCACGAAGAGCACCTCGGCGTCCTCGGTCAAGAGCAGCGTCCGCACGCGATCCGCGCGCCAGACCCAATCGTGGCCCACCTCCACCGTCGAGCCTGCGTCGTCCCCATCCCCCTCGGGCTCCACCCACTCGGAGTACTCATCGCCGTCCAGGTCCACGGCCTTGTAGTCTCGCGCGGCCAGCGCGCCGACCACCGTGGACTTACCCGTCCCCGATATTCCCGTCACCAGGATGCGCTTCACGATGCTCTCCCTTCGCCCACGCGCCTGCCTGCCCCCACCGAGCGCGGCGCTCGCATCGTCTGCTATCCGCTCTCACGAACGCACTGCCCCACGCCGCCGCAACCTGTGCTACCGTGTATAGGGCGTGATCACACTGCCCGCCTCGCCCGCGCGGGATGCAGCTCGCCGCCTAGCCACGGAGCCGCCCATGTCTCCCTTCGACTCGCCTCTCGAAGGCGCCGCGCCCGCGCCGCTCGCCACCATCGCCATCGGCGTCGATCTCTTCGAGCGCAAGCGCATCCTCGCGACGCACGCGCGCTTCGGGGATCGCTTCCTGCGTCGCGTCTTCACCGACCGCGAATTAGCGCAGGCCGGTGGGCGCATCGAGCGCCTCGCGGGCCGCTTCGCCGCCAAAGAGGCCTGCGCCAAGATGCTCGGCACCGGCATCGGCGCGACCATCGCCTGGCGCGAGATCGAGATCGTACGCCTCGACGGCGGCAAGCCACACCTCGTCCTCCACGGCGGCGCGCTCGCCCACGCGGCCACCCTCGGCCTCACCGCCTTCGACGTCAGCATCTCAGACACTGGCGATCACGTATTAGCTGTTGCTGTCGGTGCTCGTGGATAAGGTAACTGCAAGTCCGCGCCTCTCTGCATTTGGGGGCATGAATGCGGTGGCCTTCCTCAAGATAGTATCTTCCCCTTCTTGCTTCTCCTACTGCATGAGCGATCGGGGAGGCGCAGACGGTTATCGCGCGGCATTGGAGCCGTCAGCGAATTTCGGTCGCGTGGGACCAGACGACCTGCCAGTGTCCGTCGCGCCGCTCAGGTTAGGTGTCGGTGTGCCAGTAGTGCCGGAGGCCCGTCTGCTGCCCTCCATTAATATTAGCGAGTTGTGACCGGTAGCGGAGGAGCGCCACCGGGCCATACATGCGTACGTTAATCGGCGAGTCAGGCTCCCACACGCGGTAGTCGAGCTCACCAGAGGCCACCATTCCTAGATACTGCTCCTTTGACAGCGCCACCCCGGCCGGCGTGATCAGTTGGAAATCGTCGGCGTGAAGCCGATGCGCGACCTCCACGTCCACCTCCACCAATGCGCGCAAGCGCTCACGCTCGGTGGCACGCAGCAAATCGGCCTCCGCCTCAGAGGCAGAGGCCGGACTGCCTTCTGGTCGATCCTCATCTGCGATTCGTCGGCATTGATGCCAGTCTTCGGCGCGAGACAGCTGGGGCTCGTGATTCGACGACTGGCATGGCTTCCTCCATCTTGTTTCGGGCTGCACGATGCTGCTCTGCACTTTTGCTCTCCACAATAGCCGCACAAATCCAGACCATCTGTGTTGAGGGGAGCGTGCGCGAGTTGTGCGACCTAGCTCGCCGTCACCTTCGAGATCGACCCGTCGAGGCTCACCACATACAGCTCGCCCGCCGCATCCTGGCCGAAGGACGCGATCTGCAAATGCGTGTCGAGCAGCGTCGTCGCGTGGACGCTGCCGCTCTTCGCCTGCGCGGCGGGGAAGCCCCAGATCGTCCCGCCGCAGTAGTCGCCGAAGAGATACATGCCGTCCAACGCGGGATATTTCGTCCCGCGATAGACGTAGCCGCCCGTCGCCACGCAGTTGCCGTCGTCGTGTGTGTAGGTGTAGATCGGCTTCGTCGTCCCTGTGGTCGCCGCGCAGGCCGACTGCCCCGCGAAGCAGCTATCCCCCTCGAAGACCGCCCAACCGTAGTTCTGGCCGCCCGTGCTCCCGGCGGGCTGATAGTCGATCTCCTCGTACGTGTTCTCGCCCACGTCCGCCAGGAAGAAATCGCCCGTCGCGCGGTCGAAGCTGAAGCGCCAGGGATTGCGCAGGCCATACGCCCAGATCTCCGGTCGCGCCCCCGCCTTGCCGACGAATGGATTATCCGGCGGGATCGCGTAAAGTTGGCCGCCGGAGGTGTGATCCACGTCGAGGCGTAGAATCTTGCCGAGCAGCGTGTCCGTCTTCTGCCCGTTCGCCGAGGCGCCCGCACCGCCGTCGCCCATGCCCACGTAGAGGTAGCCGTCGGGGCCGAAGAGCAGCAGCCCGCCGTTGTGGTTCGGCGCCGGCTGTTTGATGTGCAGCAGCGTCCGAGCGCTGCTGGCGTCCGCCGTGTAGGGGCCGTTCGGCGAGACAGTGTAGCGCGCAATGACGGTGTTGCCGCTCACGTCCGTGTAGTCCACGTAGAACGTGCCGTTCTGCGCGTACTGTGGCGAGAAGGCGACGCTGAGCAGCCCGCGCTCCCCGCCGGACGAGACGAGCGAGTGGATGTCGAGGAAGGGTTGCGCGCGCACGCTGCCGTCCATCCCCACGATCACGATGCGCCCCGTCTGCTCCACCACGTAGAGCCGGTCCGTCTGCCCCGGCGCATAGGTCAGGTAGAGCGGCGCGTCGAGTCCCTTGGCGAAGGATTGTAGCGCGATGGACCCCGTCGCCGTCCCCTGCGGCGGGCCGACGCCCGAAATAGACGAGGCGCAGGCTGAGAGCAGCAGGCTCGCCACCAGCCCCCACGCGATCAGCGGCGGCAGCCCTCGACGCATCACCCCACCCTCCGATCCGTCACGCCATCGCACTCAGGCCATCACGTCCACACGTCGTCAGGCCGACTCGAAGAAGCGCTCGACGTCCTCGATGCGCATCGTGCGGCGCGCGGGGGGCAGCGCGGCGATCACCTGGCGACCGTAGCCCTTGGTGTGCAGCCGCGTATCGAGGATCGCCATCACCCCACGATCGTCCGAGGTGCGCAGCAGCCGCCCGATGCCCTGCTTCAGCCGTAGGATCGCCTGGGGCAGCACGTAGTCGCCGAACCAGTTCTCGCCGCGCTCCTTCATCTTCGCGACCCGCGCCTCCTGCACCGGATCGTCCGGCGGATCGAACGGCAGCTTGTCGATGGCGACCAGCGAGAGTGCCTCGCCCGCCACGTCCACGCCCTCCCAGAAGCTCTTGAGGCCGAAGAGCACCGCCCGCGGCCACTCGCGGAACTGCCGTAGCATCTCCAGCCGCCCGGTGTCGCGCCCCTGCACGATCGGGCTGTAGTCCAGCGTCTCCAGCGTGCCTTGCAGCCGGTCGAAGACCCCGCGCAGCGCGTTCTGGCTGCTGAAGAGCAGGAACGCCCGCCCCTCCGATGCCACCACCAGCTCGCGCATTTGCTCCGCCAGCTCGTCCAGGTAGGGGCCGCTCGCCGCGCCGAAGGCCGGCTCGCGCTGCATGCGCGGGACATAGAGCAGCGCATGCTCGCGATAGTCGAAGGCCAGCGGCAGCACCGCCTCCTTCGCCGCGTTCAGCCCCACGCGCGTGCGGTAGAAGCGGAAGTCGCCGCCGACGGCCAGTGTCGCCGAGGTCGCAATCGTCGGGATCTTGTCGAAGAGCTGCTCGCGCAGCATGTCCGTGACGTGCAGCGGCGCCGCCGAGACGCTGGGCTGCGGTGCGCGGCGCCCCATGCCGCCGATCTGCTCCACGTAATAGACGCGCTCCTCTGGCGCCTTCATGCCGAAGACGACGCGCAGGTCCGAGGCGAGCGAGCGCGTGCGCTTGACCAGCCGCTCGTAGAGCTGCTCCTCCTTGTCGTCCTGGTTCGCCGGGCGGTTCACCTGGAGGCTGGTGGCCAGCGCGTCCACCGCCGACGCGAGGCGCAACCCCTCCTCCAGCGGCTGCGCCAGCAATTGCCGCCCCCGCGCGTCGGGGCGCGTCACGCGCTGCAGCGCCGACCAGATGCGCTCGTTGGCCTCCTGTGCGTCCATCTGCGCGCCCTGGCTGGCGTGGTCGCGCAGGCGCCGCTGCGCCATCAGGCTTGCCACTCGCCCTGGCGTCACCGTGACCGTGAAGGCGCGCGTCGCCTCCTCCTCCAGATGGTGCGCCTCGTCGATCACGATCACGTCGCGCTCCGGCAATAGGAAGCCGCCCATCGCCGCGTCGAGCAGCAGCAGCGTGTGATTGACGACGATCACCTGGGCGTCGCGCGACCGCTCGCGCATCTTGCGCACGTAGCAGTCCTGGTAGTAGTTGCACGAGCGCCAGGCGCACTGATCGCTATCCGCCGCGAGTCGCCCGCGCACGTCCGCCGGCAGCGTCTCGGCCAGCAGATCGAAGTCACCATCCCAATTATCCTCGTCGGGATCGAGCCGCGCCTCCATCTTGGCGAAGGCGGGGTGCTTGACGATGTTCTGGAACGACATTTCCTCGGGCAGCCGGTCGAGACACAGGTAGTTGCCCATGCCTTTCACTAGGGCGGCCCTGAACATCTGCACGTTGCGCTGCACGAACGGGATATCTTTATAGAAGAGCTGCTCTTGCAGCGCCTTGTTTGCCGTGCTGATCAGCGCGACCTTGCTCGACCGGATGATCGGCAGCAGGTAGGCTAGACTTTTCCCCGTCCCGGTCCCCGCCTCGATCAGCGCGTGCTCGCCGGTGGTCAGCGCGTCGGCCACCATCCGCGCCATCTCGATCTGCGCCGCCCGCTCCTCGTAGCCCGGCAGCGAGCGCGAGAGCACGCCGCCCTGCCGCAGATCGCGCTCGACAATCTCGCGCAGCGTCGCCTCGTCCACGACGCGCTCGGTGGCCGGCGCGACCTTCTCCACCTCGCGCTCAACGAGCACCACGGCGTCCACCGGCGCGGCATCCTCCGCGGGGATGGCTTCAACGACCGGCGCGGCATCCTCCGCCGCTCGCTCCTTGACGCGCTTCGCCATCGCCCGCTCACTCGCTTCCCTGGATGCATCTCGTCGCCGCGCCCCGGCAGTGTATCACAGCCCTACCGAGCGGCCTACGCGCATGGGATGAAGGGATGCAAGTTAACCCCGGCCCCTTCCCCTCGCGGGGAAGAGGCCGCGAGGCGAGGGGATCGTGTGAGGCGACCGGTGTTGCCGTTTTTGCCGCGTTTCACGATTCACCGCGCCGATTTCTGCCGATCTTGCCGTTTCCGGCGATTTTGTATGTCCCGATGCGCGGTGTGTCTCACCGACGATATTGCCGTTTCTGCCGATTTTCGCGTCTTGCATGGCGCGAGCGGACGGGGGGCATCGCCAAAATTGCCGCGTTTCGGGAGACGGCAATGGTGGAGTTGGTCCGCAATTGCGGGCGGCATGCGCACAGGAGCGCCTTTGCCGCCGGCAGTCGGGCATTGCCATTTCTGCCGATCTTGCTGGCGTGTGAGCGCTGCCACTTGCCGATCCGCCGGATTTTCGTTTTTGCCGCTCCGGTTTCTGCCGATCTTGCCGTTTCTGCCGGAAGGTGAAGAGGCGTCACCATGAACTCGCCTCCCGCGTCGGAAAAACGCGAACGCCGCCCTCTCGCGAGTGGAGAAGGCGGCGTCTTCGTTGGGACTCACCGCTGTAGTATGGGCAGTATAGCACATACCGCGCGACGGCCAGGTTGCCTGCGCATGTACGATATGCCGAGAGTGCCTGCCTGGCGCTGAGGCTGCGGCCTCAGGCGCTTGTCGGGATCTTCGAGAGTAGCCCACGATCGCCTTCTTGCAAGAGGGTGGGAGGGCGAGGGACAGTACCGCGCATCGGAGGGGGAACGATGAGCAACACGCTTGAGGCTGCGCGCCAGACCGCCAACGCCACGCGCTACCAGCCCGGCCAGCCGACCGGCCACTACGAGAGCTTTTTCCTGCGCGCGAACCATCCGACCCGACCGCTGGCCTTCTGGATTCGCTACACCATCTTCAGCCCGCGCGAGCATCCCGAGCAGGCGCAGGGCGAGCTGTGGGCCATCGCGTTCGACGGCGAGACGGACCGCCACACCGCCGTCAAAAGCGAGCTTCCCTTCACCGACTGCGCCTTCGACCGCGCGCGCTTCTCCGTCCGCGTCGGCGACGCACGCCTCGAACCTGGCACGCTCACGGGAGCCGCCGCCACTGGAGATCAGCGCATCGCCTGGGACCTCACGTACACAGGCTCAGAGCCACCCCTCTTCCTGCTGCCACTCGCCGCCTACGACGGTCCGCGACCGAAGGCGAAAAGCCTCGTGGGTCTGCCACTGGCGGCCTTCTCAGGTTCCCTCGATGTCAACGGCGAGCGCATCGTCATCGAGAACTGGGTTGGCAGCCAGAACCACAACTGGGGACCCCAGCACACCGACTACTACGCCTGGGGCCAGGTGGCGGGATTCGACAGCGCCCCCGATACCTTCCTGGAGGCCGTCACTGTGCGGCAGCGCATCGGCCCCTTCTGGGGTCCCTTCATCACGCTGCTCGTCCTGCGTCACCACGGCCAGGAATACGCGCTCAATGCCATCGGGCTGCGGCGCCAAACCACCGGCTCGTTCACCCCGTTCACCTGGCACTTCCGTGGGGAGACCGACGCCATCCGCATCGAGGGGCAGATCGAGGCGCCGAGCGCGGCATTCGTCGGCCTGACCTACCGCAATCCCCCCGGCGGCACCAAAATCTGCATGAACAGCAAGATCGCCTCCTGCGCCCTCACCCTCACCCACAAAACCCCGCAGGGCTGGGCCGCGCCGACACAGCTCACCGCGTCCCACCGCGCCGCCTTCGAGATCCTCTCCGACACCGCCGACCCCCGCGTCGCCGTCCGCGCCTAACAGAGCGTGTCTCCACCCGCCAGCACCATCAACTTCGCCTCACGGCCACAACACTCCCCTCATGGCCCCTTCCCTCGTAGGGAAGCGCTAGGGGTTAGGTTCCCCCGCTACCACAACGGTGGATCGCCCGTATACGATATATCGTGAACATGAACAGTCACGGCCTCGGCGCATCACTTCACCACCGTTTCAGGGCATACAGCCTCCTCTCATTGGAGTGTCCATCCGTGATACGCAATCCCATCGCCCGAGCCCGTACCGCATCGGCGGCGTGGGCGCGGCGCAACCCCGTCTGGCGCTCGTACCGCGTCGCCACGCTACTGCTGCGCACGCTCTACATCATCAACCGCGAGCGCAGCCGCGTCGTCAAGGCGCACGCACGCGGCGACATGGACGTGCGCCCGAACGTCGAGCAGCTCGTCCGCGTCCTGCACGACTTCCGGCTCACCGCCGTCGCCCTTGGCGGCCTGCTGATCAAGCTTGGTCAGTTCCTCGGCGCGCGGGCCGATCTGCTGCCGCAAGAGGCGCTCGACGAGCTCGCCTCCCTCCACGACGAAGTGCCCGCCGAGCGCTTCGAGGATATCGTCACCGTGCTCGAAGGCGAGTGGCGCAGGCCCTGGCGCGAGGTCTGCGCCAGCATCGATCCCGTCACCGCCGGCGCCGCCTCGCTCGGCCAGGTCCACCAGGCGCGGCTGCTCGACGGGCGCACCGTCGCGCTCAAGGTCCAGCGCCCCGGCATCGACGCCATCGTCCGCACGGACCTGCGCACGCTGCGCTTCGTCCTCCGCGTCGTCGCCTGGCTCGTCCCCGCCGCGGATCGCGTCACCGACCTGCGCGGCCTCTATCGCGAGTTCAGCCGCACCGTCGCCGAGGAGCTCGACTACATCCAAGAGGGCAAGAACGCCCAGCGCTTCGCCGATGTGTTCGCCGACGACCCCGGCATCCGCGTCCCCGACGTCCTCGAAGAGCACTCCACGCGCCGCGTGCTCGTCCTCGAATGGATGGACGGCATCAAGGTCAACGACATCGCCGCGCTCGACGCCGCCCACGTCAACCGCGACCGGCTCGCCACGCGCCTTGCGCAGTCCTACTTCGCGCAGGTGCTCGAAGTCGGCTACTTCCACGCCGATCCGCACCCCGGCAACATCCTGATCCAGCCGGACCCCGCCGGCGACAAGATCGTCTTCCTCGACTTCGGCATGATGGGAACGGTGACGCCGCGCATGCGCAAGGGCCTACGTGACTGCTTCACCGCCACCGTCACGCAGGACGCCGCCGTCTTCGTGCGCGGGTTGGACGCCCTCGGCTTCCTCAGCGACTCCGCCGACCGTCAAGCCGTCGAGCGTCTCGTCGGCGCCTTGCTGGTACGCTTCGGCTCGATGGCCACCGGCGGGCGGGCGCGGGTGCGCGACGGCAGGCAGGAGCGGGGAAGGTCCGCCGGCTTCAGCCAAGAGCACTCCCACCGCGAGCGCATCAACCGCCGCCGGCGCGACGAGTTGGACCCGCGCGAGGTGCTGGGCGACGTCGAGACGAGCCTGTATGATCAGCCCTTCCGGCTGCCGGCACAGCTCGCCTTCTTCGGGCGCATGGTCGGCATGCTGCTCGGCCTCACCGCCACGCTCTCGCCCAGCTTCGACTTCGTCGCCGTCGCCACGCCCTACGCCCGCCAATACATCGGCACCGGCGGCGTCGAGGGCATCCTCAACCTGCTCGGCGTCGAGAGCTGGGACGCCCTGGGCCGCAATCTCTTGCGCGACGGCCTCGCCACTGTGCGCAGCCTCGCCAGCGTTCCCCGCCGCCTCGACCAGGTGCTCCAGCGCGCCGAGCAGGGCGAGCTCCACTTCGTCGTCGAGAGCGCGGCGCGCCGCAACGTGCGCGCCGCGCGTCGAGCCAGGCGCAATCACGGGCGCGGGGGCAACCCGCTCACCCACCCCGTGCCCGTCTGGTTGCCGGTCAGCGTCGTCGGCGCGGTGGCCCTCGCCTTCCTCGCGCGGCGCGGCCCCGCTCGCCGCGCCACCAGGGACGCGTTAGCCCGTATGGCTCGCTAGACTGGCGCCATCCCTGCGTCCGCGCCGAATGCGAGGGGGAGCCGGCGTCAGTCGTCGAGAGATTCAAGGCGGGGGTCGCGCGCGCGCGGCGCCATCGGCGGCTGCTCGTCCACCAGGGCGCGCAGCTCGTCAAGCTTCGCCTTCACCTGCCGGAGCAACAGGTCGAGCGGACGCGCCTCCGCCTCGCCCCGGCCATACGTATTCATCTTCGGTGCGCTGTTCAGCGGTCGCGCCGACCAGGGGTCATCCACCACGGTGCGCATGCGCTGGCCCACGTCGAGGATTTGGTCGAGGCTCTCGATCAGCAGCGCCACCGCGCCAGGGCTATCCGGCGCTTCCTGCAGCGCGTAGAGCGACTCGAGCGTCGCGGCCAGCGGGACCGCATCGCCGCCCACGAGGCGAGCATAGGCCGGTCGCGTCAGCTCCGCGCGCAGTTGTTCGCAGATCGTCGCCAGGATGAGCGCGTCGCTGCGGACCGTGGCGGCAGGCAGCGCGGGCGAGCCGTCGGATTGACTCGGTTGACTCATAGTGGACTCCTGGCAACGTCTTCAGACCTTCGCCCGCCGTCCAGCTCCCCAAAGGACCCATAGGATCGAACGAGCGCCCATAGTGTACACCCAGAGGTACAGACGTGCGAGACCCCAGGACTGTACGCCCCTCACACTACCAAAAATTCGGGAGGATCTGCCGAAGCAGATCAGTTGCTTGCGCCAGCACGATGGCCGAGGCGCAGTCGTCGGAGAGCACCTCGCCGAGCGCGCGGGCGAAGCTGCCGCTTTCGCGCCCGAGGAACGGGCACAGCGCGCCCCGCTCCATGAACTCCAGGATGTCGACGAGGTCCTCCGTCGTCTCGATCAGGGCGGACTGCATGCCCGCGTGCAGCAATAGGGCCGCGAAACGCGGAAGCGAATACTGCTGGTCGATGCGACAATCGCGCAGCATCGCTCCGGCCCTCGGCGCCTCCTCGGGACGCTCGGCGGCCAGCGCGACGCTCACGCGCAACCCCTGGACACCGAAACACGAGACGCACAGCAACTGAAAATCGACCGCCTCTTCACAGCGCCACACACTAGGCGCGCCCGCCTCCATCGTGCGCAGCAGTTGAGCAAGCTCGGATACCGTGGTGAAGCGCTGCGAGGCAAACCCCTGCTGGATCAGCCACGCGGCCAGATCGGCAGGCCCCATGCCGCGCTCCTCGCGGCAACTTCGGAGCTCGCTGCCAAATGCAGCCATATCCTTCCCCTCCCCGCCCGACCTTCCAGGCCGTGATCTCGCACGTATATAGAGTGAAGGTCTGACCGTTGCCGCATTCTACACCGCCCGCTGCCGGGTATGCAATCGAGTCGTGTTTTTGCGGCGCAGCAAGCAGGCAGCAATGTGGCGCAGGCACTATTTCGGATAGAGGGTATACGAACGACGGCCGTCTGTCGATAGAGGAACGTAGGAATAGAGGGACTGGGGACGCAACCGGGGACGCGAAAAGCGCGGCGCGCCCTTTTCGTTAAGATTGGGCGAAGATTGGGCGCGCCACGAAGATGAATGCTCCCGATGAGTGCGATGGGGGTGTGCGCTGTGCGCCGTGCGCTAGGCCGGCGGCTTAGCCGCGCGGTCGGCGTAGCGCGCGTCGATCACCCTGTGGGCCGTCTCGGGCGAGAGGCGGTTGGTGAGGATGTCGCGCGAGAGGGCCAGCAACAACGCCTCGCTCTCGCTCGGGTTGAGCGCCAGGCAGACGCTGGCGGCGTCGTAGAACGCCTGTGCCTCGCGCGGCAGCGAGACGCCCTTCTCGATCTCGCTGAACGACGGCGCGCTGATCCGCACGCCATGCTCGAACAGGCAGTTGATGAGTGCCTGGGCTTTCAGTTCAATTCTGGGCTGCCCCGGTCGATTCAGCCCGGCGCGATCGCCATAGCTTTCGCGATACAAGCGCAGGAGCTGGCCAAATGTTTTAGGTTCCATGGGTGGTCGACCGCCTTTGCCATGGAAACCTAAGGATCGCCTGCACCACGTACCACCCTTCCGTTTCACGGCCAACCAAGGGCCTCGACACGCCGAGCACTTGACACTATCCATGGATTTAGTTATAATCCGAATGAATTTTATCGATTAGTGAGTCGAATGTACAGCTAATAGGCAAATGTTCCTATTACAGCGGTGGAACATTTGCATGGAGTGTGCCACTATAATTGCTCGGCTAGCGCTTTAGTGAATGCGAAAGGAGGGGTGATGGTCGGTTCGACTCGGTACCGCCCACCTTAATGGTGGGCGCCGAATCTCTATCAGGTGTCACGGTTAACACCGGCCACCAGTAACGGAGGGCTAGGACCACATGAGGAATCTCGTCGCGAACGGCATGGATGACGCCGAAGGATCGCTGGGAATGGTGGTGGCCGACGACGACGACCTGCGCGATTCGATGGGCGAGGTGCTGGCCGAGCTTGGCTACGCGCCGGAGCCGCACACCTTCTGCTCCGCCGCCCGCGAGGTGCTCCGCGGGCATACGCGGTTTGCGCTGGTGCTGATCTGCATCGGCCGGGGTCAGCCCGAGACTATGCGCGCCGTCGCCGAGCTGCTGGCGTCGCCGGCGCTGGCGGGCGCCGACGTGCTGCTGGGCGTCACCGCCGGCGAACGAGAGATGCCGTCCCTGCCACTCGCCGATCGTGCGGCGAGCATCACCTTCCTGCGCATGCCATTCGACCTGGACGACCTCAATTACCTCGCGCGCGAACGTGCCACCGTGGCGCACCGCGTCCCCGCGCTCCGCTCGGCGACCGCGGCCTGGGACGGCGCGGTCGATCAGCGTCGCGCCGCGGAGCCGCACGGGCCGCGCGGGCCGCGCGAGTCGTACGCGTGGGCGCTGGTGGCGGAGCCGTGGGACGCGCTCGCGCCGGCGAGCCTCTGCGAGGAACACGTCGCGAAGGCCTGCTAACGCTGGCGCGAGCAGCCCACCTTCACGCGGTCGCCAGTCCACCGTCGAGCGGAAACCGCCGATGCCGAGACCGTCGACAGCGAGACACACCGCGAGCGTCGCGGGGCAAGGATGCTCCCGCGACCGCCGAGCTAACGACGCACACGCGGATGCCGGGAGTGGGGAGCATTGGTCACCAGGATCTCGTCCACGTCGCCGCGCCGCGCCGCATCGGAGTTGATGGCCCGCGCCGCCCCCACGACGGTGTGCGGGTAGCCCGCATACAGCGTGGCAATGTACGGCGTGTAGGCGTTGTTCAGCACGATGCGGCAGCCCCGCGCGGCCAACTCGTCGACGTGGGCGCGCAGCCGCTCCTGCTCGGCCTTGCCGAACCCGCCCGCTGCGTAGCTCGTGAAGAGCGCGGTCGGCGAGATCGGATCGTAGGGCGGATCGAAGTAGATCGCGTCGCCGCATGTCGCGTCGCGCGTGGCGATGGCGAAATCCTCGCAGCGCAGCTCGATGGCATTGCTCCGCAGATATGCGCTGACGGCGCGCAAGACCCGCACGTCGAAGATCGCCGGATTCGCGTGCCTGCCGAACGGGACGTTGAACTCCCCGCGCCGATTGACGCGGAAGAGCCCGTTGTAGCAGAGCTTGTTGAGGTAGATCACGCGCGCCGCGCGCTCCACGGCGGGGCGCTGGCGATACTCCGGTGACCGATCCCACGCGCGCACCGCGTAGTAGTGCTCGCTCGACGAACGCGCCTTATGCTCCTCCAGCGCGGCGATCAGATCCTCGACCTCGTCGCGCACCACCGCGTAACAATTGATCAACTCGGGGTTGCTGTCGTTCACCACCGCGCGGGCTGGCTGCAGCGTGAAGAAGACCGCCCCGCCGCCGAGGAACGGCTCGTAGTAACATCCATAGCGCTCCGGCAACGCCGCCAGGATGTGCGGCAGCAATTGGCGCTTGCCACCCGCCCACTTCAAAAAGGGCCGCACGAATGGATTCTTGCGCACGAGACCGCCTTCGCGTAGCCAAGCATATGGGCGTTCATTGTACCCCCCGCATCGGGCGCTTGGAAGCGCGGTCCCCTGAGCATTCCGTCGCGTCACGCCAGGCGCCAGAAGGGCGCGCGCCGCCAGGCGTAGAGGCCGACCAGCAGCATCCAGGCCAGCAGCAGCGCACTCGCCACCATATTCACGTCCAACTCCAGATCGGAGAAGCCCGTGTAGGCGATCACACCGCCAACGAAGACCGACGGCACACCGCCCGCGACGGCCAGCGCGCAGAGCCACTTCGGCGCGCGGCCATCCAGCCACAGCGCGATCCCGAAGAGCGTCGCCGTGACGCCACTCAAGAGGCTGCACGTGCTCGATAGGCCGATCTCGATGCGCCGCACGGCGAGCGTCGCCTGAAATATCGCCGCTTTTTCCGGATCGGCGGACGCGGCCCAGCTCTGTACCATGAACCGCAGCGCGATCCCATCCACGGACTGCAAGGCCGCGTAGAGCGCGATCGTGCCTACGGCCCCCGCCAGGCCCAGCACCGCCCACTCGGCTGCGACTCCCTGCGCCAGCCGGCGCGCCAGCAGCACCAGCGCCGCCATCAGCAAGACGACCCCGGCCAGCTGCGTCAGGTGGACCGCTACCCACGGCTGGAACGCCGCGTACTCCGAGAAGGCCGCCCGCGCGTCATTGGGCTCCGCCGAGCTTGGGTGCAGCAGCGTCCCCACGAACATCAGCACCGCCCCCGCGATCGCCGCCACCGCGCCGATCCGGCTATCCGCCTTCGCCATCGATTCCTCCCCGAAAAAGATCATGGGCACACGACCATCAAAGAACGCTACGTCGCCCCGCGCGCCCGGCTGCGCGACGGCGGCGATCCGAACGTCCGCACCCAGAGCCGCCGGAAGTGCCGCGGATCGTCGAACCCGCAGCGCCGTGCCACCTCTTCGACGCGCATCGCGGGATTGCGCAGGAACGTCGCGGCCACCTCCAGCCGCAGTCGCTGGTGATACTGCAACGGCGTGATGCCCGTCGCCTCCTTGAAGGCGCGCAGCAGGCTCCGCACCGGCATACCGGCCCGCTCCGCCACGTCACGCAGCACCACCGGCTCGGTCTGCGCCTGGATCAAGTAGTCCTGCGCGCGATGGACGCCCGGATGCAGGTGCGTGCGGTAGGCGAGGTAGATGCTTTCCTGCGCGTCGGCAGCGTCGCGCCGCAGATACACCACGAGGTAGCGCGCGACCTGCGCGGCCACGAACGGCCCGTGCCGCTCCTCAACGAGCGCCAGCGCCAGATCGATCCCGGAGGCGATCCCCGCACTCGTCGTCACACCATCGTCCGTGACGAAGAGCGCCGCCTCGATCACCCGCGCCGCCGGATAGCGCATCTGCAGCGCGCCCGTCACTTCCCAGTGCGTGGTGCAGCGCCGCCCGTCCAGCAGCCCCGCCTCGCCCAGGATGAACGCGCCCGTGCAGATCGAGGCGACCTGCGCCCCGGCGGCGTGCGCACGCCGCAGCCATTCCAGCGCCACCTCGCCCACCCGAACCTGCCCCGCCACGTAGGCGAGCAGGCTCGGCCCCGGCACGATCACCAGATCGCCCTCGGAAACCGGCCCCAGCGGCCCGACCTTCGCGAACGCAAGCCCCTGCGCGCTCACAACCGCGGGCTCCTCAGTGCAAAAGATCAGTTGATAGGGTGCGCCGTGATACCTCGCCACGTCGAAGACCTGCGCCGGCCCCGCGAGGTCGAGCAGGTTGACCTGCGGCACCAAGAGGAAGATCACGCGTGAGGGTGAGGCGTGGGCGGGTGAGGGAAGAGTCATAACCGCGCTCCTGACGACTTCGATCTGGCACGAATGTACGTCAAGAAGTATCCGCTGCCAATGGCTGTCCGCGCCACATATCGGACGGATAACGCCACGCTTCCATACAGCGTCACAAGACGGGAATGAGCGCCCACTCAGGCGACGCGGACCTTACCAGTCACCGCGCACGTCAGCGAGGGGATTCAGCGCTGCGAACCCGCATGTGCAGCAGCGGGTACGGCTTGCCGATGCTGTCCACGGGCGAGCGCCCCACCACCTCGAAGCCCATCCGCAGATAGAAGCCGAGCGCCTGCGGATTCTGCTCGTTGACGTCCAGCTCGCTCGCGCCCAGCGTCGTCACCGCGTAGCTCAGCAGCCGGCGCCCGATGCCCTTTCCGCGCCACGCCGGATCGACGAAGAGCATCTCAACCTTCCCATCCTCCACGCCGATGAAGCCCGCCACCTGACCATCGCGATCGCGCACGCAGAGCAGATGGGGCACATTGGGGAGGCCGTCACGCACGAGCGGCCTGATGACCTCGATATCCACCTCCGTGACGAATGCATGCGTCGCGCGAACCGACGCCTCCCATACCTCGACCACGCGCGCATAGTCATCCGAGCCGACGGCAGAGACGCCCTCGCGCAGCCGACTTTCCTCGCGCATCTCAACCATCCTTGCCTACTGAGCGCACGCACTCTTGGTGATCAGGAACGGCTCACGCCACTCCACCGACGAACAGTGTGGCGTGAAGGCGTAGCCGTTACGCCGCCGAAAAGAGCGATTCCACGATCTCGCCGAACGCCGCGTCCCACTTTCAGATCGCCATCATGTACACGCCGGCGGTCGCTCTCAAAAAACGCCGATGAAGGGGGTACGAGGCCCAGATGAGCCCTAGATCTACCGGCCTTCATGAACTACGCGGTACAAGGCTTCCAAAACACTTTGCGGGAACCTGTGGCCTGGTGGGAAGCGCGATCTGGTATGGAAACTGCAGGGCACGATGGGATGTACCAGATCGGGAACCGTTACTCCTCCTCGAGGAGAGGAATACCACGCAAGCACCTCAGAGGGAGCAAGACCAATGTCTGAAGAAAAACACCAGCCGTCAACCTACCAGAAGAAGATAAGCAAGAAGGCCGATTCTCAGCTCATGCAGGAACGTGGCGAGAAGCGTAGCGGCAGCGATTCGGATGCGCACTCGGGTCGCAAGCAGTCTCGGCTCCACGAAAACCACCGAGACGAAAATCAGCCGTTGTATGAGACCGACCCCGACCAGGTTTTTGCTCACGACCTGAATCCGCACGAGTTCGCCGGCGAGAACCACGGCGTGAACCAGGCCATGCTGCCTGGAGCCCGTTCAGCCAACGAGATAAAGAGCATGCATACCATACTCGCGGCTTTGACGGATGACGAACTCGCGGCCATTACCATCGTCCCGGCGGGGACTCGACTGGAACAGGGCGCGAAGTACATCGACCTCAGGCACCTGGAGCGTGGCGAGTTCGCAGCTACCGCGAGTATGGTTGCCGATCCCGAAAACGCCTATGTTCCCAAGAAATCGACTGATTATCTGCTCTGGAACAGACTCAACCAGGTTGACACTCCCGCCCGTCTGGATGAGGCCGACCAGAGCCCTTCGGTGCCGGACTAGTCGATAGGCGGCATGCCCCCGTACGCCAACCACCAGAGGAAAGCGACATCCGCTACAGCATCGCCCGAGGCGCCGATCCGGGCGCAGTACGGGCCATGCCTGCGAGCGCTCTGCGTCTATCTGGTGGAGCAGCAGTTGGTGCCCTATGGTCGGGTGCGGGAGGTGCTGGGCGACGTGTTCGGAGCGCGCCTCTCGGAGGGAACGCTGGTGGCATGGGTTCGGCAGGGCGCCGCGACGCTGGACCCGTGCCGCGGCGCAGATCCTCCGATGCCGCTCACGGCATCGTGAGGTCGCTGAACCCCGGGCACCCGCTGATCGTCAGCTCGCCGTTGGCGCTGGTCACCTGGGCGCACTGCGTCTCTGTGGTCGTCGTCTGCGGGTTGCCCACGATGCCGAACAAGGAGCGCATCCCCGCGTCGCAGCCCCCACCGGCGTCCCAGGGCTCGACGACGAATGTGTCGGTCTCCGCGGTATCCGTGCTGCCCGCGTCCCGCGTCAGTACCGCGGCCTTGCAGTGGGCCTGCGCCGCCGCGAAGCAGGCCACCGCCCGCTCCGCCACGCTCCGATCCCAATCCAATAGCGCGCCGTTGGGGCCGTAGTCGACGCTGCCGCAGTCCCGCCCGCGTTCGCGCCAGTACATCAGTCGGCTCTCGAATGCGCCATGACTCCACGCGACTAGCAGGCCGGCGCCAGCCGCGAGGAGGACCGCAAGCGCGCCGAGAACCAGCACGCGGCGTGCGCGGCGCAGGCGGGCTTCCAACGTGTGCACTCGCGCCACCAGCACCGCGATCTGCTCGCGCTGCCGCGCAGTCTCAACCGACAGGGCGGTGAGTTCTTCTGCTGGCGTCATGCCTCCTACGCTACACCCGCATGGCAAGTCTGCCTCGTATCATCGCGCCGCATTACGCACCCACCTCAGAACGCCGTCATGCACTCGGGCCGCCGCTCGGTGCGGAAGAGTCGGTCGAGGGTGGCGAGATCGGCGGCATCGGAGACGGTCGCGCGCCCGTAGCGATGCAGCGACGCGAACGGCGTGCTGCCCATCACCAGCGACGAGAAGTCCGCCACGTCAAGCGCCACCTGCACGTCCGAATCGCCGTCACCGACCACCAGCGCGCGCCCCGCGTTGAAGTGGACCACCACGCTGCCGCCGTTCTCCGGCAAGAAGCTATCGCGCACCGTGAACTGCACACGACAGGTCTGCCCGCCGAAGTCGTGCTCGCGCACGGCGGCGAAGAAGCCGGGGACGTCCACGAGGCGGTACATCAGGCCGACGCCCTGCGTGTTCGTCTCGTGCGTGACGTACGGGAACACGACGTCCGTCCCGTCGCGCGGGTCCGACGCGACGAGGTGGAAATCTTCCTCCTGCGTCCGCAACACCACACGGCGGATCTCGTCGGCCTGGCTTCGCAGGAAGGCCAGCAGCTCGGCCAGCGCCTCCGGCGTCTCGTAGACCAGTTCCTCCACGTCGAGGTCCTGCGTCAGAAAGTTGACGGAGGGCGCTGTTTTGTAGGTGAAGATGAGGTACCCCTCGACCCGCCCATCGCGCACCACCCCCGCGAAGCGCGACTCCGCATGGGCATAGACGCGATCCCACGCCTCGCGCGACCGCGCGATCATGCCGTGCGTGCCGCGCTGATAGCGCTCGTAGCACTCCGCCACCAGTGGCGCGTCCTCCGCGGTGAGCGCCCGCACGTGCGCGCGTCCCGTGCCGTGCGGCAGGCTCGCCGGCGCAAAGCGATACTCGTTGGCCTTCGTGCCGTAGCCAAAGCCCATCTGCGCGTAGAAATCTGGCCGGAAAGGATACAACTCCACCAGCGGGACCCCGCGCCCGCGATAGTACCGCGCGAAGAACTGGATCAGATCGAAGGCAACGTGCTGCTTCTTCGCGAAGAAATCGACCGCGACCATGCCCACGCCCCCGGTGAGCACCTGCGCGCCATAGAGGTTCATTGGAAAGTCGTAGAGCTTCATGCCACCGACCAGCGCCCCATCCGACTCCCTGCGGAACGCGCCGAAGAAGCCCACGGCGGGGTCCGTGAGCTGCGCGGCCCAGCGCTCCGCCATCTTCCGCTGATCCTCAGCCGAGTGGACGCCGAAGCTCGGGTACGCATTGGCGACAATCGGCACCAGCAGGGATAGCTCGCTCTTGTCGAGGCGGCGAACGTCGCTCATGGCACGCGCTCCTTTTCAGCTAGTCTCAGCGGCGCCCATCCCTATCACGCCTGACACGACCGCATTTCTACACACCAAGCGGACTTCGGTCCGCGCCCCCTCGTGCGCCGGCACTTCAGTGCCACGATCCTCGCCATGTTACACCACTATCTCAGCGCCGCGACTCGTCCGCACCGACCGTCGCCTGCATCAGATGCGCGTGCCGTGGCAGCCGCAGCCCATCGCCGCGCCCCTCGAAGTACCTGCGGTTGATCGCGTCGGCGTCGAGGTCGCGCGTCTCGGCGAAGCCGAGCGCGTGCAGCCGCCGCGCGAGATCGGCGGGATCGAAGAACGTGATCCACGGCTCTCCGGCGGAGGCCACCCGCGCCGCCGCCGCCTCATACGCCCCACGCCAGGCGGGATGCAGCGTCTCCGGCGACTCGCCATAGTCGAAGATCACGCCGGTCCCCGGCGCCCGCCCCGCGATGAAACGCAGCGTCGCGTCGATGGCGTCGAGCGTCAGATAGGGTACCACGCCGAGCCACGCGAAGAGCGCCGCCTCCTCGAAGCGAAGGCCCGCCCGCGCCAGGCCATCCGCAAGCCGCTCGCGCTCGAAGTTCAGCGGCACGAAGGTCAGCGACTCTGGCGGCGTCAGCCCCGCGCCGGCAAACATCGCGCGCTTCCACACCTGCGTCGCCGGGTGATCGACCTCGAAGACGCGCAGCCCTGCCGCCTCATACGGATTGCGATGCCCGAACGTATCGAGCCCCGCGCCCAACAGCACGTATTGCCGCACGCCCGCCGAGACGCCCTCGCGCAGCGCATCCTCGACGAAGCGGCTCCGCGCCACCATCTGCGCCCGCATGTATCCCGCCCCCGCTCGCGGACGCGCCAACCACCGCCGCACCACGCCCTCCCCATCAGCGCCGAAGATCGTCACCGCCAGCGGGTCCGCGAACGCCAGCGGCGGCTGATCCACGAGCTGGTGCGCCGCGCGATGCAGCGCCACGCCGAGCGCCGTCCGGCTGGGCTTGCCCTGCACCATCCCATTCGCCTCCTCACGCTCGTGGTGCTGCCCCGCGGCGGACCGCAGACCGCGTCCCGTGCGCTGCACTTCGGCGCCGCGATCCCCCGCGCCGCGCATCCTCGCCCATTCTACTCCCGCAAATTGTGAAGCATGCACTGTACTGCCACGCCGCGACGTGTTAGGACATCGTGGGGAGCGCCGATAGCGGCTGAGCTATACTGCGGGTGTCGTGCGGAAGATCCGGGGAGGACGGCATGCGCGAGGTGGATCAGCGGGGGGCAACGCCTGAGCACGTGGCACGGGCCGAGGCGGGATCGGTGCCCGAGGCGGCGCGGCCCCGTCCCACGCTCTCGTGGCTCGCCCTCGGTGCGACGCTGCTGATCGTCGTGCTGCTCGCGCGCACCCTCGCCGCCTACCCGCTCGTGCCGCTGCGGCTCTCGTTCGGCCCCGGGCCAGCCACCCCCACCCTCGTCGCCAGTCAGCAAGACTCCGGCGTGCCCGGCCTCAACCTGCAAAACGTCGTCATGGTCTCCGAGTCGGACGGCTGGGCCACCGGCGGGCAAAGTGCACAGGATAGCATCGGGGCGTACCAGCAGGAGTTGCTCCACTGGAACGGCAGCACCTGGTCAAGCGTCGCCGATGTACCCAGCAGCAGCGACATCACGGCGCTGGACGCCCTGCCAGGCGGCTACCTCTGGGTCGCGGAGGCCAGCACCATCTACCAATATCTCGGCGGCTCATGGCATAGCACCCAGGCACCCGCCCTCGACAACACAGACGGCAACTACGCCTACATCAGCGCCATTGACATGCTATCGCCCTTCGAGGGCTGGGCAATTGGGAATGTCAGCAATCCGAACGGCCCGGCGAGCTTCATCGCGCACTATCACGACGGCGAGTGGACGCTCGAACAGCCCACGCCCTCGGCGAGCCTCGACATCAGTGTCCTGCGCGATCTCTCGATGACGCCCGACGGCAGCGAAGGATGGGCCGTTGGCTCGTTCTACAACAGCCAGGGCGAGGTCCCCTTCGCCCTGCACTACGTCGACGGCGCCTGGACCGAAGCGGACGCCGGCCTGCCGGGCGCCGTCACCTCCGTCGCCACGGTGGATGCGGGAGACGCCTGGATCGTCGGCATCACCAGCGGCACCGGCCCCGGCTACATCGCCCACTGGCAGCACGACGCCTGGCTGCGCGTCACCAGCCCCACCACCAACCAGCTCCACGCCATCACTATGCTCGGCCATGACGAAGGCTACATCGCCGGCGATGGCGCCGCCACCCTGCACTACATCGATGGCGTGTGGCAGCGCGAAGGGTTGGTGATCCATGGCACCGCCCTCAACGACATCGCGATGTCGGCCCCCGGCGAAGGCTGGGCGGTCGGCCGCGGCGTCATGCTGCGCGAACATCGTGGCGTCTGGAGCGTCTACCATCTCTCGCTGTAAGGGCTGACTGGAAGGAAAACCGGAGGGACGAACGATGCTCCTACGCGAACACGGCCTCTTCGCCGATTCCGCGCTCTGGCGGGCACGCGCCGCGCGCATCCTCGCCTTCGCCGGTGCGGCGCTCTTCGCCATCGCCGCCTGGGCGCCCTGGATCACCGGCACCCTCACCTACACCGTCGGCCAGGCCGGCATCGACCTCACGTC
The DNA here is from genome assembly GCA_963841205.1 of uncultured Chloroflexia bacterium. Classification (GTDB taxonomy): domain Bacteria; phylum Chloroflexota; class Ktedonobacteria; order Ktedonobacterales; family JADMIN01; genus CAWAWP01. The sequence goes on from CAWJCH010000018.1 coordinate 51,166, forward strand.
CAGCACGTACTCCTTCAGCTACGACAGCAGCCTCGGCGTCTACCTCCTGCTCGCCCGCGGCAACATCACCTACGACCCTGAGACGGCCGGCCGCGTCGTGTCCTTCGCCTGGGGTGGCGTCACCGCCATCGGCCTGCTGATCGCCCCGCTGCTCTGGCAGCGCCTCCGCCCACCCGCGCGCCGGCTGCCGCTCTACGCCTTCGCGGCCTGGCTCGCCGTCGCCACCATCGCCACCTTCGCGCTCGCCCTCATCATCTGGCGCTACGATCCCTTCAGGCAAAGCGACTTCGTGCAGGTCGCGCTCACCATGCACAGCCTCGGCTGGGGGCTCTGGCTGGCGCTGCTGGGGCTCGCCGGCGCCTGGCTCGGCGCCGTGCTCCTCTTTCGCGAACAGCCAAGTGCCGAGGCCGCCATGGAAGCGACGCCCGCCGCACCGATCACGTCGCGACGCCGCTGGGCGGCCATCGGCCTCTTCACCGCCGGCGCGGGACTCTGGCTCCTCGGTTTCCTGGCGATCCCGTGGGTCGAAGTCAACTGCGCCTCGCTCCACCTCACCTTCAACCATCTCGCCTCCGGCGCCTGCGGCGAGCTCGACTCCGCCGACGCCCTCAGCCCCCAGTTCGCCCAGCACATCTCCTCGGCGGTCTGGAACCTCTCCGAGGGCATCTATCCGCTCTACGGCGCGCTGATCGGCGGCGCGGCACTGCTGCTGATCGCGGTCTGGCGGCATCCCTCCTCGCGCGTGGTCGCGCTGTGGGCCGCGCTCTGGCTCGCCGCCGCCAGCGGGACCGCTTTCCTCGCCTATCGCGGCGTCGGCGACGTCATCACCTCCTCGCCCGCGCTCACCAGCGAGGCCAGCGGCGCGTGGCAAGGCACCACCGGCGTCGCCGTCGCCCTCCTCGGCCTCGTCCTCGCCTGGCTCGCCATCCTCCCGATGGAGGGCGCCCGCTGGTGGACCGTCGGCGCCACCGTCCCGCCGCCGGCACCCCACCGCGACCTCGATCCGTTCGCCACCTCCGGCGAAGATTTCCAGGTGACGCGCCTGCCGCACTAACGCGAGATGCTCTCCCCGCCGCGCGCCCACTAATCGGAGGACGCGCCTTCTAGCAAGAGGGCGAACACCATGAAGATGACGGCCAACGCCCCCACCGCCAGCACCAGATACCCGATCACCAGCCCCGCGATGGCCATCCCTCTCCCCTTGACCCACGGATAACGGTGAATCTCGCTCAGCGCCAGGTGCCCGAAAATCACGCCTGGGATGGCCGACAAACCCGATGTTAGGAAGCACCCCAGCGAACAGACCAGGCTCCAGATCGCCCACTGGCTCATGCTGCGCGACGACGGCTCGCCCTGCCCATACGGCGCCAGATACGGGTACAGGTATGGATACGAAGGAGGTGGTGGTGGCGGCGGATAGCCGGCGGGCAACCACGGCGACGGAGCGGGATACATGGGCGGCGCCGTCGGATACAGCGGCGCCGACGGATCGGCCCGCTGCTCACCCCGCGGATCAGACATACGTATCTCCCCTCGCCCCCACTCGCAATTCCCCATATGCGAGCAGTATAGCGGCATCGCGCGAAGATCGCATCCACCCCCTGCGCTATTTCGCCGCATGGTAGACTAGCCACGATAGGTGCGCACGCTGGGGTAGGGGTTAGGTAGAAGGAGCGCCGCCATGAGCGAACCCGCCGACGCCACGACGACCTCCGCGCCCGCCAACGCCACGCCTCCGAACGCCCCCACCTGGCCGCGCCGCCTCTGGCTCACCGGGCGCATCCTCGTCACCATCGGCGCCGTCGGCCTCGCCCTTTCATCCTGGATGTGGTGGTGGCAGGTCAGCGGATTTGATAGTTCATCCGTATTGCAGAGCGGCACTCACTACGTACTGTTACTCTCACCGGGAGACATCTTGCCACCGTTTGGCAACGAATTCTACATCCATGTGTTGACCGTTGCGGGCCTATTGCTGCTGCCGCTTCTTTGGCTCTTCCGAAGTACCCGATTTCCATGGGTCAATCTGCTCATCGCATTCATCATACTCCAGTTAGCGTCCTTGGCGGGTTCACAGGCGCTGAACCCTTACTGGGACTACCAAGGCGGCATAGCGGATCTGGTTCCTTCGCTCACACCGCGACAACTGATCAGAGACGGCCCACCGCATTATCAGTTGGGCTGGACGCTGAACCTCGCCTCCTTCCTCATCATCGCCCTGGGGCTTGCAACACTCCTCGTCGCTGAGGCGCGAGCCTTAAAACATTCGCGCACATCGGCTCCCCAACTCCAACAACCCCAGCCCGCCCGCCCGCGTTTGGCCCGCCTCCCCGCCGCCGGCGGCCTCACCCTCGGTCTCATCATCTTCCTCATCGGCGTCCTCGGCATGGGGTGGACGGCGGTGAACTGCACCGACCGCCCGCTCTTCCTCGGCAACTGCACCGGTCTCGCCTTCACCGGCGTGCTCCACTACGGCATCGCCACGCAGACCGATGCCTTCGATCCCATCGCCGCGCTCTTTGCCATCCCCACATTGCTCGTCGGTGGCGCCATCCTCGTCGTCGTGGGACTCTGGTGGTGGCGCAGGCTCACGCCGGGCCTCAGCCTCTGGATCACCCTTTACCTCGCCACCGCCACCTTCTTCTTCATCGTCGGCTACGCTGGAACCGGCGCCATCGCGGCCCACTCCGCCGACCTCGGCCTCCAGCCCGGCACGTGGACCGCCCAGGCCGGCCTCTGGGTCGCCGCCCTCGGTCTGCTCATCGGCTGGCTCGCCCTGATCCCCCTCTGGTTCCGCGCCCTGCGCCCCGCCTCAACCGCCACTGCGACGACCACTGCCTAGCTCGCCCCAACCCGCCCGCGCCGCCGTCTCCCCTCGCCCCGCATTGGAGGCAGGGTCCCCCGCGACCGGGGCGGGCTTGCCGTGGATAACTGCGCCTAACAAAACCCAACGGAGATCGCTAAGCATTCAAGTTGCCAGAAGGGCCGCGAACCACAGAACGCACCAGGTGCCAAATGGCCCAGATGAAGGCCACACAGATGAGTACTATTCCAATGCAGAACGGTACAAGGGCAGTTCCCAGTAGCGTGAAAAACCCCACTACCTCGTTGTTCGGCGGGCGCCATCCCTCCAGAAGGCCGGGAGCGTACCAACACAACCACAAGCAGCCGATTGCAAGCGGTACCAAGCCAGCTAGCGCCAAGCGTGAACCCCATATAAAAGCCCTACTGTAGCCCGGGTTGCCTCTCCTGAAGTCCAGATTCTGCCTCATCGCCCGCACAGCGAGGACGAATCCCACGACCATAAAGACCTCACATCCGGCGAGGGATGTCACGAAGTAGAGGACGAGGTACACGGCCTGTTGAAACATGCCCGTGAGCGGAGTGTTGAAAACACCGCCCGCAGTGAGACTAAAGCCCACCCCAAGAATGCAGGCACACCACGTCAGCATGGCTTGCAGGCACCGTTTCCAGTGCTGCTGTCCACGCGGCGCCTCGTCAGGAATGCTGTCAAGTCGACGTTCGTCAGCTGTCATCGCGCCTCCAACACGCAGTGATGGCCCCACGATACCCGAGCGACTGCGAGAAGGGAAAGGGCAGCAATGGTGGAGGAGCACCTAGCCGTTGGAGATTGATCTGGCTGCTCTGTTTCCTCTCGCACTCCCTGCGAGGTTTTGTAAGGCGCAGCAGGGACCCCTACGTCGGCACTGAAGCGCCGCGATCCATCGCGCGATATACCATCGCTTCCCAGGTCATCGCCTTAGCTATCCTGCGCCTTCTGCGGCGGCTTCCGCGCACTCGCCTTCTTCTCTGGCAACCCCTCCGCGAACTCGATGCCGCGCCGCACCCACGCCGCCAGCGCCTCATCGCTCGCGTACCCCGCCGGCTCAACGAGCACGAACCCCGTCAGCGCCCGTCCACCAAGCTCTATCAGGCGCACGTTCGGTTGCGCCAGCGCCCACTCGCGCCCTTCGGCCCCGACGCGCACCAGCAGCCCGCCGCTCGTCACCCCGCAACACATGCTGCCGCCTACCAGGAAAGACCACCCGCCGATCATCCGCCGCTCCACCACATCCCCCCGCCCAGAGAGCACGCGCCGCACGCGCTCCGCCGTCGCCTCGTCGTACCCCATCGCGCACCTCCCGACGCCGAACACCCCTTGCGCCCCTTCGTGCTCCATGGTACAATGATCAGAACAAAATATCTAGATCCCCCGCTGCATACCGTCCCCGTAGTCCAATCCCTCCATCCACCCTGGCCCCCGTTTCCGCCTCACACGCCGAGGCCCCGCGAACGCGCCGCAATCTCCACGGAGCCCCTCCTCTCGACGCAAAAGCGGAAGGAAGCGGAATCGAATGTCCCCACTCCGCGACCACCCAAACGCTCTCCACCACAGCCTAAATCCTGAAATATCCAGCCTCCAGCCACCATTTCCGCCCCATCGACCTCGCCAGATCTTCCGCCGCACAAAACAAGCTCAGATCCCGCCTCATGCCCCCTTCCCTCTTAGGGGAGGCGGGTTCCCCACGAGTGGGGGCATGTAGGGAATAGGTTCCCCCTTCCATGCCCTCCATTCAACTCCGACATCCTCCGTTCAACTCCGTGTTTCTTCCGCGTATTCCCCACCTCCCCCGCCGCAATGGTCTACAATGAATGTGAGCGCGATCCGCGCCGCGAACGTCAGAAGGAGCGAGCACATGCGCGTCGTCGCCGGTTCCGCCAAGGGTCGTCACCTCGTCGGGCCAAAGACCCCCGGCACGCGCCCCGTCATGGACCGCGTCAAGACCGCGCTGTTCGACATCCTCGCCCCCGAGATCGTCGAGACCCGGTTCCTCGATCTCTTCGCCGGCACCGGCGGCATCGGCATCGAAGCCCTCAGTCGTGGCGCGACCGCCGCCACCTTCGTCGAGCTCTCGCCCGAGGCCCTACGCTGCCTCCGCCAGAACCTTGCCATCACCGGATTCGAGCGCCAGTCTCAGGTCCTGCGCGCGGATGCCTTCGCCTACCTCGCCAGCGCCCGCGCCAATGGCACGCGGTATGACATCGTCTACGTCGCCCCGCCGCAGTACGAAGGACTCGCCTCACGCGCCCTCGCCGTGCTAGACGCCCAGCCGCTCACCGAGCCGGGCGGGCAGGTCATCGTCCAGATCCACCCGCGCGAGGCCGCCGAGCTTGAGGCCGCCCCGCTTTCCCTGCTCCGCAAGACCGACGAGCGCCGCTACGGTAGCACCCTGCTGCTCTTCTACGAGCACCCCGGCGGCCTCGGCGACCCCACCGAGGCCGCCATACCTGGAACGGACCCATCCCATGATGCAGCCGAATAGATTCCCCTTCCTGGACGAAGGCGAAGCCCTGCGCCGCCTCAACGTCGACCGCGATACCCTGCTGGGCCTCGTGCGCGACGGGCGACTCCGCGCCTACAGCGGCTTCGGCAAGGGCAACTTCTTCCGCATCCGCGACCTCGATGCCCTCTATACCGAGCTCTACGGCGAGCCGAGCGCCGCCGACCAGCCCGCCGAGGCCACCCCAGGCAAAGGCAGGCCCTTCGACCCCGGCTACAAGGTCCACGTCCGCCTGCAAGCCGACCTCAAGTGGTACGACCTCACCGATGACGACCTGCGCGCCTGGGTCCGCGAGATGCACGAGGATGGCTACCCCCGCCAGCGCACCAACATCACCAACACCATCGCCCGCCTCCAACGCCTGATCGACCTGATGGACGAAGCCGCCGCCGGCTGGCGCGTCCTCCAGCCCGCCACGCCTCCCCCCACCACGCCAGGGTCCACCGCCAAACCCACCCGCGGCCGCTCCCTGCCAATGATGAACGCCACGCCCGCGCCGCCACCCACCTCGCCCGCATCCGACGCATCCCCGACGCCCGCCGCGTCCGGTCGCGGACGCCCGCTCCAGATGCTCGGCGCTCTACCAACGCCCGCGCCAACCGCGCCAACCGCGCCCGATCCAGCGCCGGCACCCGACGCATCCGCTCGTGGCCGTCCCTTGCAGATGGTGGCTCGCCCCGCCGCCTCGCCATCGCCCGCTCCCGCCTCAGCATCGCCCACGCCGACCGAGAAGAAGCCTGCCAGACGTGGCAAGCCGCTGCCGATGGCCGGCTCGCCGCCCCCACCAGACGACTCGCGCGAGGGCCAGTGACCGGCGCCACGCGCACCGCGCGGCGACGCTTGCCCCCTACGGTATGCTAGCGTCACTGGCACTCCGCGAGGCGCACAACGAACATCTGCTGTAGGGGCGCAGCATGCTGCGCCCGTCTCGTCCGAACGCGTCGTCCCAAACGGACTTCAGTCCGCGCCCGCGTACGCCGACACTTCAGTGCCGCGATCATCTCCACTCCTCAAAGGTGAGGCCGCATGCCGACACACACCCGCGCATCCCTCCAGGCCATCGACGCCGCCGATCCTCTCGCGGCATTTCGCTCGCGCTTCCGCATGCCGCCGGGGATCGTCTACCTCGACGGCAACTCCCTCGGCCCGCTGCCCAAGACCACCCTCGCCCGCATTGACGAGGTCATGCGCGTCGAGTGGGGCGACCGCTTGATCCGCAGCTGGAACGAGTCTGGCTGGATGGAGATGCCCGCGCGCATCGGCGGCAAGATCGCCCGGCTGATCGGCGCGGGCGAGGACGAAGTGATCGTCGCCGACTCCACCTCGATCAACGTCTTCAAGACCCTCTCGGCCGCCCTCGCCCTCAACCCCGGTCGCCACACGATCCTCTCCACCGCCGACAACTTCCCCACGGACCTCTACATCGCGCAGGGCCTGATCGCCCAGCTCGGCGACACGCACCGCCTCAAGCTCGTGGACGGCGAGGAGATCGCCGATCACCTCGACGGCGACACCGCCGTGATGACCCTCACCCACGCCAACTACCGCACTGGGCGCGTCTACGACATGCCTTCCCTCACCAAGAAGGCCCACGCCAAGGGCGCGCTGGTCATGTGGGATCTGGCGCATTCCGCCGGCGCGCTCCCCGTCGATCTCACCGGCGCTAACGCCGATCTGGCCGTCGGCTGCGGCTACAAATACCTCAATGGCGGCCCCGGCGCCCCCGCTTTCCTCTACGTCGCCAAGCGCCACCAGCCGAAGTTTAGCCAACCGCTCTCCGGCTGGCTCGGCCACGCGGAGCCGTTCGCCTTCGACTCCGCATATCGCCCCGCCGAGGGCATCGGGCGCTACATCTGCGGCACGCCGCCTGTCCTCAGCATGTCCGCCCTGGAATGCGGCGTCGAGATGCTGCTCGAAGCCGATATGCAGCGCATCCGCACCAAATCCCTCGCCCTCAGCGACCTCTTCATCGAGCTGGTCGAGTCGCGCTGCCGCGGCTACGGCCTGGAGCTCGTCACGCCGCGCGACCGCGCGATTCGCGGCAGTCAGGCCAGCTTCACCCATCCCGAGGGCTACGCCATCATGCAGGCGCTCATCGCGGACGGCGTCATCGGCGATTTCCGCGCCCCCACTATCCTGCGCTTCGGCTTCACTCCCCTCTACACCCGCTACGTAGACGCCTGGGACGCCGTCACCCGCCTGCGCCGCATCCTCAAGACCCGCGCCTGGGATCGCCCCGAATTCAAGCAGCGCAAAAGCGTCACCTAACCCACGATTGGCACGGTTTTCGCAAAATGCGAAGTATGTGGAAGCGATTGCCAACTGGGGAAACACACATGCCAACGGTTCTCGGTCCGGCCACGGGGGTGAAGCACTCCGCCACCCATCTTCGCCGGCTCGCCGCGCACTTCGGGCTGCCGGCTGACGTCTTCTTCGAGGCAACGCCATGATGACCGCCGCCACCATCGAGCTGACCGACTTCGAGATCGATCCCATCACCGGCTTCCTGCCCTCGCCCGACCCGCTGCGCGCCCTGCCACCGGCGTTCGCCGCGTGGGACGCCCTCGGCGCGGAGCTGCCCGCGCTGCTGCTGGCCCGCCAGGCGCGCGCGCGCCTCGCCCGCATCCCCCTGCTCGACGTGGACCGCCTCCACAGCGCCGCCGAACGCGAGCGTGCCATGCTGCTGCTCGCCACCTTCGCCGGCGCCTATGTCTGGGGTGAGGCCGAGCCGGCGGCGCGCCTGCCCTCCGCACTGGCCGTGCCGCTCTGGCGCATCAGCGAGCGCTTGGGCCGCAAGCCGATCATCGCCCACGCCTCCAACGTCCTGCGCAACTGGCGCCGCCTCGAGCCCGCCGGGCCGCTCACGCTGGAGAACCTCGCCATGCTCCAAGGCTTCCTCTGGAGCTCCGACGAGGCGTGGTTCGTCCTCGTCACCGTCGCCGTTGAGGCCAATGGCGCGGCAGCCCTCCCCGCGCTGGTGGAGGCGCAGCGCGCCGTCGCAACCGAAGACGCGCCCGCGCTCGCCGAGGCACTGGCGCGCATTGCGGCGACCGTCGAGCGCATGCACGCGACGCTGCTGCGCATGTACGAGCAGTGCGACCCGCGCGTCTTCTACTACCGCGTGCGACGCTTCCTCGCTGGCTGGGAGGCGCCCGGCCTCGTCTACGAAGGCGTCAGCGAGACACCGCGGATGTACTCCGGCGGCAGCGCGGGGCAAAGCTCGCTGATCCAGGCGCTCGACGCCGGCCTCGGCGTGCGCCATGTCAGCCCCGACAGCTCGCCCTTCCTCAGCGAGATGCGCGCCTACATGCCGCCCCCACACCGCCGCTTCCTCGAAGCACTCGACGCCGGGCCTGACGTGCGCGCCTTCGTCCGCGAGCGCCAGGCCGACGCGCCGCAACTGAGCGAGCGCTACAACCGCTGTATCGATCTCCTCGACGCCTTCCGCCGCGCCCACCTGAAGATCGCCGTCGACTACATCACCCATCAGGCCCCGCGCCCGGAGGAGGCCAAGGGCACCGGCGGCACCGACCTCACCACCTTCCTCGGCGCCACCAAGCGCGAGACCCGTGCCCACCGCCTCTGATGGGCATTCCGCCCCGTGTTACACGATCGCGGAGAGCCGCATCTGCCTGCCACGGACGCGAGCGATGCGCCGAATCCCGACGACAAGCGCAGCAGTCAGCGCCGCAGCGAAGGCAGCGCCAATCTCCAGCGCAATTGAGGCGTGCGCGTACCCATCCCCTGGGGCGTTCTCCTGCGTAGGAGAGAGAAGCACGCACGCTACGGGCAGGTAACGATGCGACCACACCTTCCAAACAAGCGGGTTGAGCGCCAGGGCGAGCACCATCGGCGCGAAGGCGAAAGGAGAGGATCGCAGCATTCCCCGACGCGACGCGATCACCAGCGCCACCGATTCACCCGCCAGGGCGACGCTACAGGCGAGCACGACCGCGAAGGTGGCGACGAGTCCCGCGTCAAGCCGCGCTGCCAGTGGTCCGCACAGCAGCGGCAGCAACCTCGGCGCCGCGGCAACCCTCGCGCAACTTACGCGCCCAGCAGGCTCGTGTCGGTGTGCGTCATGTTGTAGACGTAGCCCTGGCCGTAGTCGAAGTAGGGCGCGGGATCGACGAAGTTGTTGTCCACGAAGACGGAGAAGTGGCAGTGCGGGCCGGTCGAGGCGCCCGTCGAGCCCTCCAGCGCGATCGTCTCGCCCGCCGTCACGTTGTCGCCCGCCTTCACGAGGAGCTACTCGTTGTGGCCGTAGAGCGTCGAGATGCCGTGGCAGTTGTCGATCTTGATGGCGTAGCCGAAGCCCGTGTCCGTCCATCCGGCGAAGATGACCTGGCCGTCCTGCGCGGCCACCACCGGCTGGCCCCGCGGACCCGACAGATCGACGCCGTTGTGGTACCACGAATAGCCGCGCACCCAGTAGGAGTTGGGGTCAGGCGAGACCAAGTGGAAGCCGAGCACGCCGCCGAGATCCGGCGCACACCGCGCGCCCGGAGGCGGACTGCCGGCAACGGAGTTCCACCAGTCCGTGCCGTAGCGCGCGTGCCGCTGATCTGCTGTTGCTGCGGCTGGAAGGTCTTCCCGTAGAAGGGGTCGTCGGGGATTTTGTACTTCTGACCGAGCTGCAGCTCCTGCCCGGCGAACATGTCGTTGATCTCGAAGATGCCGCCAATCTGCACGTGGAACTGCGCCGCGACGCTCTCGATGGTGTCGCCGGACTTCGCCACATACCACGTATAGCCCACGCTCTTCTGCAGCACGATAGAGCCAGAAAGCGCCTGGAGGGAGCTGAGGCCGCTGGCGTCGCTGCCGCCGAGCGTCGTCACCGCGAAGAGGCCCGTCACCAGGATGCAGACCGTCAGGGTGATCATGGCGAGGCGCATGGTCAGCGGGCGCTCGCGCCGCTTGATGAACGGCTCGCCCATCGAGAGGCCGGTGCCGGGGATGATCACCGGCGCGACGGCGTCTTGCCGCGCGTACGGCGCGGGGAGCTCGGCGCTCTCAGCGAGCGGCGCGAGGGCGCGCTCGTCCGCGCCGGTGTAGTACTCGTCGGCGCCATACGAGCGCTCGTAGCCGCCATTGTCGTCGTAGGCGCGATCCCCCGTGAAGTCGCGCGAGTCGTCACGGTCATCGTGCCGGTTGTTCCCGCGAGCCATCGCCGTCCCCTCCCGCCGCTCCATCCACACCCGATACGGGTGCGCGGAGCACGAACCACTCCGCGCATCCGCGTGCGCTCCTCACTGTAGAGTCCGGCGAGCGGGGTGTCAATTGCGAGCAATCGCGCAAGGGACCAAGGTACCAGGCACAGGTGACGCCCGACGCCCATCCCGGCCATCGGGGCACTGCCCCCCGCGCAGCGGGAGCCGCCTCCACGCAAGGCGACGCCTCCCGCGTGACGATGGGGAGGCGTCGGGACGAATCAGATCGAGGTCGCACGGTGGGATCAGCCAGCGACGCCGAGGGGGCCGAGCGGCTCGACGACGCCGGCCAGCGGCCAGCGCGGCGCACCGACGCGGAAGACGACGCGGGCGATCTCCCAGGAGGGACGATCCTGCGCGGCCTTCGCGCGGCCCTTGCCCGTCGGCCAGCGCAGCCAGCGGCTGGGATGCAGCCCCTTGCCCAGCGGCACCAGCTCGTAGACGCTGTTGGTCTGGAAGCAGGGCACGCCGACGGCCCAGACGACGTCTTCGCTGCCGATCAGCTCGAAGCAGGCGCGGTGCAGTCCCTTGCCGCTGCCGTCGGGGTCGAACGCGATCAGGCGTCCCAGGCGACCGCGCGGGTGCAGCGGGCCGCGTTCCCAGGGTCCGCGCAGGCGATGCGCCCAGCCCCAGGTCGGGTCGTTCTCGGGATGCTCGGGGTCCTGCGGGGTGGGGAGCAGCGTCAGGAGCAGCGCGAGCTGACGGCGGGGCAGCGGCACGTTCGGATCGGGCTCGCCCTGCTCCAGGTTCGCCAGCGCCCAGGCGAGGTCGCCGTGCGCCAGGACGCTATCGGGCCGCTCGACGCGAAAAATGCCGGCGTCGGTCTCCACCTCGACGGCAGAGACGACCGAGGGCAACGGGCGAAGTGCGGGCAGGTTCGAGGGCTCCATCGCGCTGGCGCTGCCAAGTCCGGCGCTGCTGCGTCCGGCGCTGCTGCCGCTACGTCGGCCACGCGAGGGCGTCGCGGCGCTCTGGCTGACGGTCGGATCGAGCAGGCCCAGCGTGACGGGTCGGATGCTGCGCAGGTGACCGTAGGGCCGCGCGACGCGGATCGCGCCCGCCCGTGCCGAACCTTCGAGCGCGTTGAAGCCGCCGGTCGCGGTGGGCAACGCGATCAGCCAGACGTCGGGATCGGCGTGCTGGCCGGGGCGTGGGCCGGTGTATGGCATCGGCAGTGCAGGTCCGGCGCTGGCGGAGCCGAGCCGCGGGGCGACCGACGGCAGCACGGGATAGGTGCGGGCGGTATCGGGGCGTTGCACTTCGGGCGCGGCCTGCGACATCAGGGTCATCGGGGGCGTCTCCAGGCGGCGCACGCGCGGCGTTCGCTCGATCGGCGCGGGGGCAGGTGGGCGCGCGGAGGGCGTCGCGGGCACGGGCATGCGTCGCATGCGCGGAGTGGTGACGGATGTGGAAAGCGCGTCGCGCATAGTTCGCCTCTCTCTCGCCGGATGCGGGAGCGTCATCCAACCGGGTTTCGCCGGCGGGCGCGCCCCCGCGCTGTGCTGGAGTCGCCGTCGTTAGCGGCGCGTGTGGGTCCTAGAGCCTGGGCCTGAGGTGGCCGGAGAAAGCGGTGCTATGTGGCAGCCCGCTGCCTTTGCAGTGTACGATAGAACGGCTGTTCGTGTCAACGAACGTGGCCGATTCGTTGGTTGCCAGGTCAAAGCGGGCAAAGAAGGGAGAGCATCGTTCGTGCCAACTTCGTGGGGGTTCCTATCCCAAGACGCCGTACCGGCCTGCGAAGCCACAGGACCATGCCATCCATCGCCGTTTGCTTTCGCCCTAGCCCGTTTGGGCGACCCCGGCGAGGCGTCGTGAGTCGTCGTCTTCGGGCACGTTGACCTTGAGAAGCGATGGCTGTAGACTGCCCGCAGAAGGCGAGCAAGGGGCAGGGAGGAGCACGTGGTGGCGGCACATCAGGGCGGCGCACCCACGCCCGCGCCCGCGCGGAGCCCGCGCCAGGCGCAGGGTTCGCCCGCTCAGGACGCGCCTCGCGGTGGCATCAGCCTACGGCGCGTCCGCCTCCGCGTGACGCTGGCGCTGCTCTTGGCGCTGACCGTCTCGGGGCTTGCCGCAACCGAAGGGGCCGTGCTGCTGGAACGGGCGCTGCGCACGCCCAGCGCGGACGATATCGCCCAGCGGATCTGCACGGCCTTTCTGGATCAGAACTATGATCTGCTGGTGAGCCAAATCGATCCCGCGACGATCGCGCCGAACGTCAACACGCCGTGGGACGCCCAGACACAGGCCGCGTTGGTGGCTCAGCTCCACACCGAGGATGAGGCGCTCGGTCGCGTCACCCAGTGCACCTACAAAGCGTTCGCCTTCGGCACGGGACCGCAGGCCGCGACGACGCGCCAATACCTCTTTTCGATGCAGCGCGCCAAGCTCTACTCCACAGGGATGAACCTGGACCGCCAGGGCGACGGCGGTTGGCTGATCGCCCGCGACAGCGACTTCCTCGGCGTGCTCGCCAGTTCGTAACGCGAGACCACGCGGTCGCTACTCATCGTCTTCGAGGGTGACGTAGAAGTATTCGGTCCACAGCTCCTGCTCGCCCCATGGGAACTTGCGCTCCACTGCGCGCTCGCGAGCGCGGAAGCTGCCCTGGCGCAGCAACGTGGCGAAGCCGTCCGGGCTCTGCGCCATGCGGTCGTAGTCTTCGCGGAAGCGCCTCCACGTGGGGAGCAGGTTCTTCTCGGCGTAGGCGCGCAGCTCTTCGGTGTGGCGGGCGACGGCATGGGCGCGCTGGCCCCGCTCGCGCAACGCCAGCTCCTCGCGGTCGGCCGACACGCGCAATAGCGGCAGCTTGGGATCGGCGAGTCCTTCATAATGGTGTATGAAGAGGCGCCAGCCGTCGGGCGTGGCGGCGTAGCCGAGCGGATCGTGCTCCTGCGCGGCCTCGCGGAAAGCGGGCGCGTTGACGTTGAGCAGGGCCCGCTGCAGCGCCATCCAATCGCGCACGTCGTCGGGATTGCGCGTCGAGCGGCGCGCCACGACGAAGACGCGATAGAGCAGGTAGACATCCGGCGAATTCGGGTACTCGCGGACCTGATCGATGCGCGCCAGCGTCTTGCGGCTCTTCGCCTTGATGCGCGCGAGGGCGTCCTGCGCGTAGACGGTGTGCTTGGTGGTGGAGAGGCCGGGCGAGAGTGTGTCGTCGGCGGCGTCCCAATAGTGCGTGGTCAGGTCGTCCCACTGGGCATCGCGGCCGCCTGAGATGACGCCATCGCCCTGCTGCTCGAGCTCGCGCGCCGCGACGAGGCAGCCCAGCACATCCACCGTGCCTTCGCCGACATTCTCCAACATGAGGTCCATGCGGAGGACGCGCTTGCCCGGCTCGGCGGCGGGCGATGGCTGGGCCGAGACGCGGCTCTTGACCTCGATCCCTTGCTGCTTGCGTACCGCCGAAGCCGAGGGGTCCTGGTCGGTGCCGTCGGTCGAGGCGGGCGAGGTCACGCGGGCCACGTTGGAGATCGAGAAGTCCGCCGAGATGTTGAGGTTGGCCTCGGCGTCGCGGCGGCGCAGGTAGTCGGAGTCGTAGCGGCGCAGCTCGTGGCGGAGGTTGAGCAGTTGGCGCAAGGCCAGCGGCACGCCGAGGAAGGCGACGAGGCCGGCGACGATGGCGAAGAACGCCTGCGCGATGTAGGCCACCTGTTGCAGGGTGACATCGTCCGCGAAGGCCGCGACCTGCCCCTGCGCCACCATGCCGATTCCCATCATACTGCGCCCCTCAGCTGATCCATATGCCGCGAAACCTTATCGTATGCGGCATTGTGCCGGAAAGCGCGGGCGGCGTCAAGCGTAGGGTGTGGCGGTAGGGCTATAGTAGGGCAGGAGCGAGCCGCCGACTATGGCGGTGACCGGCCACCGGAATGAAGGAGCGCAGCCCGTGTTCAACTCGGCAGCCTATCTCGGCATGCCTTGGGTCTACCTGCTAAACGCCCTCATCGCGGTGGCGCTCGGAGCGCTGCTCTTCGCCGGTCGCGCGAGCCTGCGCCGTGCAGCAGGCCTCGTGGCGGTCGCAGCGGTGATTGCACTCGTGGCCAGCGCCGGGCTCATCGCGTTCTCGTATCATCTTCCGGCGAGCCGGGCGGAGCCTGGCTACGTCGCCACCATCGTCGCCTACGGCGTGGCCGAACAGTTGGCGCTCGTGCTGACCTACGCCGCATGGGGATTCCTGATGTACGCGGCTGTACGGGCCTCGCGCTGGGGCTGGCTCATCGCGATGGTCGTTGTGATGGCGATCACGCTGGCCGTGCCGCCGACGCTGATCGCGGACTCACTGGTGCAGTTGGAGCGATTGCTATTTCAGTTAAATGAGGTCGTGGGGATTGGCTTGATCGTCGTCTTCGACCAGATCGGCGCGGTCGCCGTGCTGGTCTTCGCGCTGCTGCTGCCGATGGAGTCCCCCACGACCCCGACGCCGCCCGCAACGCCGGCTTCAACGGCCGAGTAGCGGGCGGGAGGGGCCGGCGACTACACCTCGACGACGAGCGGGAGGATCATCGGGCGGCGCTTGAGCCGCTCGTAGAAGAACTCGCTGAGGGTGTCGCGGATCTTGTTCTTGACGTAGCCCCAGTCGGCGCTCTGCCCGCGCTTCTGCACGTGGCGGTTGAAGGCGTCGATCACGCGCTGGCGCGCGGCGTCCATCAGCGCCTCGGACTCGCGCTCGTAGACGACCCCACGGGTCATGATGTCTGGCCCGGCGACGGGATCGCCGGTCTCGGCATCCACCGTGAGGACGACCATGATGATGCCGTCGCGCGAGAGGACCTGGCGATCGCGCAGCACGATCTGGCCGATGTCGCCGACGCCCAGGCCGTCCACGTAGACGTTGCCGTAGGGCGCGTGATCGACGACGGCGATGCCCTTCTGCTCGGAGACCTCGATGATGTCGCCGTCCTGCGCCACGCAGACGTTCTCGGCGGGGATGCCCATGCTCTCGGCAACCCGCGCGTGGGTGGAGAGCATGCGGAACTCTCCGTGGACTGGCACGACATACTGCGGCTTGACGAGGGCCAGCATCAGCTTGATCTCCTCGCGGCTGCCGTGGCCCGAGACGTGAACCTGCGCGCGGCCCTGGTAGTAGACGTCGGCGCCCTGACGCAGCAGGTTGTCGATGTTGCGCGAGACGGCGCGCTCGTTGCCGACGATCGGCGTCGAGCTGAGAATGACGGTGTCGCCGCGCTGGGTGGAGACGAAGCGGTGGTCGCCGTTGGCGATGCGCGTGAGCGCCGAGGTCGGCTCGCCCTGGCTGCCGGTGCAGACGATCACCAGCTTGCTGGCCGGGATGCTGTTGAGGTCTTCGACGTCCACCAGCGTGCCGGCGGGGACATGGACATAGCCCAGCTCGATCGCCATCTGGACGTTGTTGACCATCGAGCGGCCCACCAGCGCGACGCGGCGGTTGTACTTCACCGCCGTGTCGACGACGAGCTGCACGCGCGAGAGCAGCGAGGCGAAGGTGGCGACGATGATACGCCCGGAGGCATGCGAGAAGAGGTTATCGAAGGTGTCGTTGATGATCTGCTCGGTGGGCGTGTAGCCGGGGTTCTCGACGCGGGTGGAGTCGCCGCAGAGGACGAGCACGCCCTCTTCGCCGAGCCGCGCGAAACCGCCGAGATCGGCCTGGATGCCGTCCACCGGCGTGAAGTCGAACTTGTAGTCGCCGGTGTGCACAAGCGTGCCGGCGGGGCTGCGCACGACGATGGCGACGGCGTCGGGGATGCTGTGGTTGACGCGGAGGAAGCCGACCGAGAAGACGCCCGCCTGGATCACGTCATCGGGGTCGACGACGATGAGGTTGGTACGGTCGAGGATGCGGTGCTCGCGCAGCTTGACGGAGATCAGGCCGGCGGTCAGCTTGGTGGCATAGACCGTCGGGAAGCCGAGCTGCGGCAGCAGGTACGGCAGGCCGCCGATGTGGTCTTCGTGGCCGTGGGTGATGAAGATCGCCTTGATGCGCGTGAGCTTGTCCGCGAGATACGAGACGTCGGGGATCACGAGGTCCACGCCGAGCATCTCTTCGTCGGGGAACATCAGCCCGGCGTCGATGATGATGATGTCGCCGTCATACTCGACGGCCATGCAGTTCTTGCCGATCTCGCCAAGGCCGCCGAGGGGGGCCAGGCGCAGCGGCCTGGTGCGCGCGTCGCGGTTGTCGCGGCGCCCGGCGGCGCGGGTGCGCGGCAGGGTGTTGGCGGCGCTGCCACCGTTGGTGGGCCTGCCGAAGGTGCGGGGATCGCTGGCGTCGGCGGCTGGCGCCGCGCTCCGCGTGTTCCCGCGCCGATTGGTGTGTCGATTGCTCAAAATGTACGTAACCCTTCTGCCGTGAGGATTCGTCCTGCACGGCGATGCGCGTCGCTCGCCGGCTGACGGCGCTCGACGGAGCGTGTGTGCTCTCGGCGGGCCGACTCGCTGCGGCGCGACGCGGATAGGCGGCGGGAAATCCACCGCTGTAACAACAGTCGAATATCGCACTCCCCGCCCTGCGGACAAGGAGCAAAGACCACGGTTGGGGCCGGTCCACGGCGCGCCGCACTGACGTTGCGGCGTCTTGGACAATCCACTCTCACAAACGGCTCGATAAGCCGGTTCGGCACGCGAGGGGAGAAGAACGGGGCCTGCGCAGACGTGCGAGCGTCCCTGTCGCATCCACTGGCAGAAGCGGTGCCACACCCGATACCGGCCATCCCTATCATTGCTGTCAGTATACCACGTTTCGGCGTGGGAGGCGGAAGTGAACCGTGGAGGTCAGAGAGGGGGCCGCAGAGATTCGCCGCGGAGGACACGGCGTTCACAGCGGCCAGGACGGTGGACGTACCGGAGGGTAGGTTCGGGGAATAGGAGCTGAAGTAGGGGCGAGTCGTCTGTGGCATTTCCGTTTCCTTCCGCTTTTGCGTTTTGATCGCACTTCTCTGGGGGAAGATTCGGGGTTTGCGGGGGAAAGTGGGGCTCGGGGCGGAAAGGCGGAACCTAACCCCTGCCAACCTCTCCCGTGGGAACCCCGGCTTTCCCTCGGGAGAAGGGGCTGTGAGGCGAGGGTGCGACGAAGTGAGGAAGTGGGTTGGTTGGGGGCGGAAAAAAGCAGGGACGGGAATGGTCGTGAACGGGGGACGGTGTTGGTGGGGAGCGGCGGGCGCGAAAACCTGTCGCGCCCCTCCATTATGTGGGGACGACACGCGGTTGGAAGTGGCTGTCGGGGTGGGCATGATGGGATCGGTTTCCGGTTGGGTTGAGGGAAAGGATGGGGGCGTCGTTTGGGGGGAGGATGGCGAGAGGAGGGTGGAAAATTGAACTAATGTTCTGGCGACAGTATAGCACGTGCGAGCGGGTGGCGCAAGGGCAAGGAAAGAGCCGGGCGCGTGGTTCGCGTGCCGCGGCAGCGTCTCGGGGCGGGGTGAGCGCTGCGATGCGCTGAAACATCCGGCGCGGGCGCTGTGTCCCATGGAGGGAGCTTCAGGCACCGTCTCCGCGCACGGCGGCTCATCAGCGCAGGAGAGACATTGGAGCGAGCCGATGGATGCAGAGACGACCGCCGCGCTGCGCGACAGTTACGACCGCGTGACCGCGGAATACGCGTCGCGCTTCTGGGACGAGCTGGCCGCGAAGCCGCTCGACCGCGCCCTGCTGGATGCCTTCGCCGAACTGACGCGCAGCCGGGGCGTCGTCGCGGACCTCGGCTGCGGTCCCGGCCAGATCGGGCGCTACCTGCACGACCGTGGCGTCGCCGTCGTCGGCATCGATCTCTCGCCGGAGATGGTCGCCGTCGCGCAACGCCTCTCGCCCGCGATTGCTTTCGAGCAGGGCAGCATGCTCGCTCTGGCGGCGGAGGATGCCGCGTGGGCCGGCATCGTCGCCTTCTATTCGATCATCCACATCCCGCCGGAGGAGCTGCCGCGCGCCTTCGCCGAGTTCTTCCGCGTGCTGCGCCCCGGCGGCCACGCACTGCTCGCCTTCCACGTCGGGCAGGAGCGCGTGCACCGCGACGAGTGGTGGGGCCACAACGTCTCGGAGCATTGCTGCTAACGGAGTCCTCGCTCGCGACATCGGCCGCGAGCGGGAATCCGTAGGACGCCATCACATTTAACTCTTGCTCGACACCGAACTCCATCGGCACCGTATCGGTGAATGAGCCACCTTCCCCTCGCCGCTGCACCCCCAACTTCAAGGCGCAGCCCTTGATCGCCGAACGGGTGCGCAATGGAAACATCTTGCCGAGCGCATCCCAGGTCAGCACGGGATAGTAGCGACGCACCGCATCCTCCTCCTGCGGCGTCCAGAAGATACGCTTGCCCTGAACCACGCGCAACTCGCGGCGCGACTCTCCACCACCATGCCAGCGCATCCACAGCCCCAACACCCGCCGCTCCACGTAGCCCACCACGGCATCGTCGAGGGCGAGGCTGAGCACCCGCACCTGTGCCGCGCGGGACCACTCCGAGAACGTGCCGCGAATGCGCTCGGCCCACCCCACCGCCTGCTGCGCCTTGGACCAAGATTGTGCGGAGAGCGGCCGCTCAGACGCGAGTGCCGTCAGAGCCACCTCGTGCTCGGCGATGGTCCGCTTGGCATCAAGCGCTTGGGAGTAGAATTCCTCCCGGAGGTTCGCATGTTCCTGGCGCAACCCCGCCTCCAGCGCACGCTGCAACCGACCGCGCGCTTCGGCGAGTTCGCGACGCAGGCGCACCTCTCGCCCGTCGTCACGGCGTTGCCGCTGCTCCGCCATGCGCGCCAACTCGGCCACATCGCGCTCGTCGAGCACCAGTTGATCGACGAACGCCTCGCAGAGGGCCGGCTCAAGCACGCTCGACCGTACGACGGGACAACCGCCCGGTTCGGATATGGGCCTGTAGGGATCCAGGCCGTCGCAGGCGAGCCAACTCCCCCGCATGCCATCCCGTGGGAGCGCCTCTTTGCGGGTGAAGAGGGCCGTCCCGTGCACCGCACACCGCAAGCGGCCACGTGCCAGGAAGCGAACTTCCTCCGGACGCTCATCCTCCGATCGGCGTACTCGCGGGAGTGGTACGAGCTGACGAGCTCCCGCCTGCGGTGCCCAAGATGGACGCGCCTCGCCGGTCCGATCAAAACACCACCAGAACAGGTCCGACTCGATCAGCGGTGGATGGCACACGAGTGGCCGCCCATCCGGTCCCTTCGCAACCTCGCCCTTGCGCACGATCCAGCCCAGATACGCCACGTTGGTGAGCAGGCTGCGCACATATCGCCAATCGGTCAGCGGATAGCCACCGCGAGCTTCGTCGCGCGTCCGACGCCCATCCGCTGCGCGCATCACGCGCGGGTCCACCCACTCCTCATAGAAAGGCCAGATGAACCCTTCGCGACGCCAATGCCGCACCACCTCCACCAGGGAGGGCTGCGGCAGACCGGCGAAGTAGGAGAAGATGTGCTCCGTAAGGAGCGGAACGTGCGGCTGGTAGGGCATCAGGTGCTTATACGTCACGCTGCGCAGGTCGTAGTCCACCACGTATCCCAGAGGGACCAGGCCGCCAGTATACTGCCCACGCATCGCCGCCCGCTGGATGGACGGGTGCAAGCGCAGCTTGAGGTGGCCCTCGATAAACTCCTTGCCTGCTCGGCAAGCCCATCGGAAGCGGTCTTGGTCGAAGGTACGCCGCAGGTTATAGACCCGCGCGTCCGCGAGTGTATGCCCGCAAACCGTCCAGCCCCCATACTGGGCACAAGCACGGATGAAGCGATTGTGCTCCACCTCGTCACGGTCGCGGAAGAGACGGTCCTCGTTGCTGGCAAGGACGACCCGGCTCACCCCAGCTGGCAAATCCTCGAAGGTGAAGCGTCGCAACCCCGGCCGCTGTTCGATGATGGTACTGTACGCCCCGATACCCATATCATCCTCGACGAGGCGGATATGCGCGTCATCGAAGCCGAAGGCGCGGGCCAACCCCACGAGCTCGTCGGGGTGCAACTCGCTGCTGAGCGGATTGCGGTCTGCTTGTACCAGCGTACTCTGCCGCACCAGGATGGTGCAGATCGTGTCGGTCGGCAACGGGACGTCACGCGGCTCGGCGGCGCTAGGCAACTGGTAGCGGGCGCGCGGCATAGCGGTCTCCTTTCCTGCGCTCATACTCCAGGGCGCCGTCAAGCAACGCCTGCAGGAAAGATCGACGCCAGACCGACTCGGCTCCGGATGACCCACCGGGGAACGGGGACATACCTCCGACCACCAACGGAGGCTCGCTGCTCGCCTGAGATGCTTGGTCCACGGTGCGCTCCTCATATCCGCACGTCCTCACGGGCGCGGCATGCGCTACCGGACCACAGCACACCACCACCAACCCATTGTGCTTTCCGAATGGGTGGGGTAGAATCAAGGTGTTGGAGGCCTCGATGCTGCCGTCAGGTAGCGGGGACTCGGCGGCTGGTGTGGTACCAACACACCAGCCGTTTTTTTGTGGATGAGAGCTATCAAGCCGATGAGCCACATCCACGCCACTTGCCAAATCAAGCGGTGTGCTGGTATAGTACTTCCAACACCGTACGGTGTCAATACCGTGTGAGAAATGAGCGCAAGTACTTTATGCCAGCAAATGACGACCTCATCTGGATTGTGGAAGCGTCTGTGCTGTATAGGCGCTCGCGTGAATGGCTTGATCAGCAGGTCCGTGAGGGAAGGCTGACCAAGTACACCGTGGCCGGCGACAAGCGCATCTATCTGTCCCGGGAAGAACTGGAGAAGTTCTTCGCGCCACGACCATCAGAGTAGCGCTTCTTCCCATTCCTTCAGCCCACTCGAGCTGCGAGGTGGGCCGGACTAGCATTGCAAGTTGTGTAACACTCGTTGACAAAGCCTGAGAGGCAGGAGGAGTGTATGGTCACGCAGCGATTACAGCATGCACTCCAGCGCATCGACGAGGTGCCCGCCGACCAGCAGGACGAGATCGCGATGGTCATCGAAGACGCATTAGCGCCTTACCTGGAGCGGCCCTCGTATGCGGGTGCTCTCGCTGGGCTCCTACCGGATGACGCGGAAGAAGAGCTCTTGCGCCTTCGGCGATCGGCTCCCCCATCGCCACCGATCGAAGATCAGTTGCAGGGATTGATGGAGGATGCGAACGAGCAGGCGGAGCAGGACGGGTGAAATACCTGCTGGATACGGGCCCGTTGACGGCATACCTCCTCGGTCGCCAGGGTGCGGTCGCGCGTTTCGACGCAATAATTCTGCGCGGCGAAGCGGCTACTAGCTCGCTGGTCTACGCGGAGGCGATCGAATACTTCCAATCATTCCCGCATGTTCAGCAATTGCAGGCGGGCCTCCGCGGGATCCTCCACGAGCAGGTGCGGCGGCTCTATCCCACCTATGGAGTGTGCGAGCGCTACGCCACGCTGCGCCGGGCCATGCGCCAGTTGCGCACGCCCGCAGGGCAACCGGTGGGGCTAATCGGCGACATGGATACCATGATCGCCGCGACCGCGCTTACCCACAACCTGACGGTCATCACGATCGACGGCGATTTCTCGCGCGTACCTGGCCTTTCCGTGCAGGTCCTCACGATAGCTCAATTGCGCTCGCCATGACCCCAGGCGAGCTAGCATGGCAGATTCGCTACTTCGCGCTTACGGGGGAGGATCCGCCCGCGCTACGGCGAGTCGGCTACGAGAGCCGTTCATTTGCCCGCACGTGATTGGTGACGCTGCCCGAGTGGGAGATGAAGATGGATCCAGACGAGAACACCACAAGAACCAGCTACGACCGCGTGGCGACCGAGTACGCGCGACGGATCAATGACGAGCTGGACCACAAGCCACTCGAGCGGCAACTGCTTGCGGAATTCGCCAAGCGCGTGGATGGTCGCATCGCCGATATGGGCTGCGGTCCGGGCCACGTTGCGGCCTATCAGCAGGAGCTTGGAGCGGATGTGGTAGGCTTGGACCTCTCACCCGCAATGATCGAGCAGGCACACGCCTTGCATCCAATGGTCGAATTCGCGGTGGGCGATATGCGCTCACTTCCCCTGGAAGATGATACGCTCGGCGGCATTGTGGCACTTTATAGCCTCATCCATATCCCACGTGCGGAGGTAGTGGCCGTACTGCGCGAGTTCCGACGGGTGTTGCGGCCAAACGGCCAGCTGTTGGTGGGCTTCCATATTGGGGAGGAAACCCGCCACTTCGACGAGTGGTGGGGCGAGTCGGTCGACCTGGACTTTAACTTCTTCACCACGGCAGAAATGGCCGACTACCTAGCTGCAGCGGACTTCACACTTGAGGACACCGTTGAGCGCGGGCCTTACCCCGACGTCGAGGCGCAGACCCGACGGGCGTATCTCTTGTCGAGCAAGTTAGCGTAGCTAACGCGTTGGCGTGACTCATGCGGAGGTGAAGAGAACCTCTACACTAGAAGCCAGATAGCGCCAGATCAGGGGTGTTCCAAGGAGGTGAGGGAGGTAAGCCGCCCCAAGACATCGACCGGGGCGGCTCCAAAGGGCGGTTGGTACGGCGCATCCGCCACGAAGTGTGGTTGGTACTGCTGCGCAAAGATACGCCCGACCAATTCTCTCCGGCTGCGGACCTGAGCTTTCTCAAAGATCGCCTTGAGGTGCTCCTGCACCGTGTTCGCGGTGATATGCAAGGTGGCAGCTATCTCCGTCGTCGCACACCCCTGCAGGAGCAGGTGAGTCACCTCGCCTTCCCGCTTCGTGAGGTGGTACGCCTGCATGATCAGCGGGGCGATTTCCACGGGGTGGGCGATCTCGAACATCACGGCGACTTGCCCCGACCCTCCTGCACGGGCCAGACGGGACGCATAGACAATCAGCCACTGGCCCGTGGAGGTGCGCAAGCGGACCTTGGGCGAGATGGGAGCAGCATCTGTCCCGCGCTCGATCGTTTGGAGACGGGCGACGACGGTCACGATCACGTGGGGGAGCGCGGAGGGGATCCCATGGTCCGCGTCCGCCAGCTCTGCCAACCAATAGCCGGCGGCGGGATTCATGGTCTCCGCGGAGAGGTCGTCCGACAAGATCAGCACGCCTGGCCCATCTGGCGTCAGTCCGCCGGCGGCGTGCTCCAGGAGCAGGGCTTTGCGCAGACCTTCGGCGATGTGCGGCGTCAGGCTGGCGAGGAAGGCCGCCTCGGCAGGAGTATACCAAGCCGCAGCGCTTCCCCGATGCAAGCACAGCGTTCCCCAACAGGCGGCATTGTCCACGAACGTGGCGCGCATCTCGTCGCCCAGGCCTAGCGGCGCCAGAACATCTCGATAACGTTGGCTGCGCAGGAGTTCACCGTGCGTGAGATCGCTCAGCACGCCCACGGGCACGTCAAACTTGAGTATTTGCAGGAATTTGTTGACGTCATCCTGCAAATACTCATTCTCAATCATGCGCACCCGCGCCCACGTCGGGAAGGCAGAGTCGAGGAGCGAGCTGGTGAAGAGCAGCGTTGCCGGGTCGGTGGTGGAGAAGAAGCTGCACTCGAACGGGATCACCGTCTTCAGGCGCTGGAGCAGCTCGAGTCGCAGTGTCCGTGAGTCCAGCGAACTGTGACAGAGGCGGATCATCTCCCGCCTGGAACGGTCCGCGGCCGTTTCCCCCTGCATGGTAGGTGCTCCTCGCTGCAACCCGTCGAGGCATCGCCAATCCGCCACGCAATACCAGATTTCTGGAATTGCCCGATCGCTGCGCGCAGCATACCCTTGCGGAGAGGAACAATGCCAGCGCGGCACGTGGTGGAGTCTACCCCTCGATCGTGCACAGCACCAAGCACTCGCCACGCGCCGGAAGTGGCAGGGTGTCCCGAGAGTGGTATCTCGAGCAAAGAAGAGAGGGAGCACATGGCGACCCAGTCCCTGCAGGTGCGCCGGGCGTTTCGCATCACCATCGACATCGAGACAACGATCGATCCCGAGTTACCTGCCCGCGCACCTCATCTCTCGGAGGACCTGGGCTATCAGAAGGCATTCGTGCGGGGGCTGCTGGCCCGCCCCGAAGCCCTGCGCCAACTCTTGCGCGCCGTTGCCGTCGACGCGCTCACACCAACGCGAACGCTGCTCGAGGCGGAGTATGGATGGGGCCGCGTGTCCGACCAGCAACTGCTCCAGCCGATCATCGCCGAGCTGGACCCCGCCGCCCAGGCCTACTTCACCGAAGGGTTGGAGGACGGGGCGAGCGCCTATTACGTCGAGTGCTACGGAGCGGTTGTCAAGCGATTTGCCATGATCGAGATCGACGAAAGGACTGTGGGTGCCTGACTTTCCCAAGTCAGGAGCGCGCTGGAATTGCCGACACTGCTCCCCAGAGCGAACGGTGGGGCGGTTGCCGTCCCGTAATGCTAGCGCTGAGCGTCGACGTGAAAAGAGAGAACCCATGACACCCGAGAAGATCGCAGCGCTCCTTGCCAAGACGAACCTCGCGATCGTGGGCGTGAACCGTGTGAACGGCGGCCCGCAGTTGACGCCGGTCCGGTATTTCTGGGACGGGGAGACTTTCATCTTTTCGACCACGACCGATCGCGCTAAATACGCGAATCTCAAACGCAACCCGTCACTCACGCTGTTGGTGGACGATCCACTCGGTTATGTCGCCGCCTACGGCGAGGCCGAGATCATCGAAGCGGGATTCGCCGAGCTCGTACGCCCGATCATGGAAAAATACTATGCCCGGGCGCGTGGAGGTGGGCATGGCCATTGTCACGCAGCCGAACCGCGTGCTGGTCCGTCTACGGCCCGCGAAGCTCTTGGCCAATGAGGATGCGCTGCACTTTGCCCAGGCGACCGGTTCGTCCCACGCTTGAGCGACGGCAACCAGCCCCGACTGTCCGCTGGAACCTCCCAGCGGAGCCCTACGTCCTCCTGCTCCATGCGCGCCTAAAGGTCATCCTGTTGCGGCATGCCTGTCCGTCCTGCGCGCAATCTCGCGGGCGACAGTACGACATCCGCATCATTTGACCAACGGATGACATTCCCGAGCGGCTATTTGCAGCACCGTCTCATGAGACGGGTGCACAGTCTCCGTGCCGCACCTGCAGTTCGTGCACATAGCGAACGGGGAAAGCGATCGATCCCTGGCACTTGTGGGACACGCCGCAGACGTTCCGCCAGTTGGGACTCACGCCTGAATCTCGCTGGTCGTGCGTGTCGACGAAGACAGGCGTATGACCAGATGCTCATGCTCGCTGGTGCCAACCACTCCAGCCCACCGAGGAGACCTCATGAACACGAGGCGTATCACCGCGGTTTTCGTGATCGCTAGTACCGCGCTGGTGCTACTGGCGGGCACGCTGGTAGGCGTCGGCGTGACGCGCGCGAGCGCCGATCCAGTGTGTACCGGCGACACGTGCGTCGTGGCCCCGAATACGGTGCAGACACCGCTCGGCCCGGCAACCATCACGGTCAGTGCGGGCAACGTGGTGACCGTACAACTCGCCCCAACCACCGTAAACACGCTGGTTTTGGGACTCCCGTTCAGCATCCCGCCCGGGCCACCATCTTTCGTGCGGACGTCCATAGGCACCAGTGGGGGGGTGGTGAACATCGACACGCATATGATCCCGCCGGGACCTCCGTCCCGTTCCGCTGTGCCGAACCTCGCTATTGTATCGATCCATCCCCCAAGTCCCTGCAGAGTGAACACCAACGGAACGACGGTGGTGTTCATCCCAATCATCGGGGATTGATGCCCCCAGGGGATGTTGGCCGTGTAAGCGTCTCCATCTCCTGGTGATACGCCGCCTCCAACTCACTTACTGACGTCGGCGTGAGAGCATGAATCTTGCGAACACAGGGGGTATGAGCACATCCAAACGACGAGCCGACTCCTGGGAATGGCGCCGCCAGCGGGCCTGGGAGTTGTCCCAACAAGGCTGGTGGCAGAAAGACATCGCGGCAGCACTGGGCGTCAGTTGTGCCGCAGTGTGCCAGTGGCTCAAGCGGGCGCGCGAGCAGGGTGTGGAGGGGCTGCGCACCCAGCCGCGCCCTGGCGGCCCCGCCAAGTTGACGGCCGAGCAGCGCGCCCAGATCCCGGCGTTGTTGGCCCGCGGGGCCGAGACGTATGGATTCCGCGGCGACGTATGGACGGCCAATCGCGTGGCCGCGGTGATCTGGCGCACCTTTGGCGTGCGCTACCATCGCGATCACGTCAGTCGCGTGTTGCGTCAGGCGGGCTGGAGTCGCCAGCAGCCCATCGAGCGGGCCACGCAGCGCGACGAAGCCGCCATCCAGCAATGGTATGCCGAGCGCTGGCCAGCGCTCCAAAAAAAGCAGCCGAGGAAGGCTCCACCATCGTCTGGGTAGACGAAGCCGGTTTCTACCTGTTGCCCTTGGCGGTGCGCACGTGGGCGCCGCGGGGGCAGACGCCGATCCTACACGTCCCCCTGACCCATGACCACCTCGCAGCGATCAGTGGCATCACGCTGGACGGGCGCCTCTACCTGCAGACGCGGAAAGACGCCTTCAACGCCGAGGGGGTCGTGGGCTTCCTGCGCGTGCTGCTGCGCAAGATTCGCGGCAAGGTCCTGGTCATCTGGGACGGATCGCCGATCCATCAGGGGCAGCCCATCAGGGATTTCCTCAGACGCGGCGCCGCGAAGCGCTTGCACCTGGAACGCTTGCCCGGCTACGCGCCTGACCTCAATCCCGACGAGGGCATCTGGAACTACCTCAAGCGCGTCGAGCTCAAGAACCGCTGCTGTGGCGATCTGGCGGAACTCGACCTGGAGCTGCGCCGCGCCAAAGAGCGCTTGCGCCACAAGCGCGACCTCATCCGGGCCTGTTCGGTCCACTGTGGCTACTCGGTTTAGCAAACGATGTCGAGGTCAGTAGTATTCGCCGCGACCTCCCAGCCTGCTCGGCCGCCGCCAACTGTGCCCACGCCTCGGCCACGCGAGTCTGCGCCTGGCCTGCGTGCGCGCTAGGACCGATGTCTGCAGAGTGAGTTGCCACCTCCTTCTCGTGCCCAGTCACGCGAAAGGGCAGCACCTTTTCGGCGATAGGCAGGGGCAGCCCGCGCTGGCGCCGACGTTCGCGCACCAGCTCGCCAAAGTCCTTGCCCTGCTCCCGTTCCACCGCCTCTAACTGCGGCAACGCCTCGCCAAAGGCTCGCGAGAGGGTCCACTGCCCGCCGTCGGGGTGGAGGATGGCAGTACGGCTGGCCAGGTAGCCGTATTGGCCCTGGTCCAGCTTCTTCGTGTCGTGCCCGCGCTGCCGGCGGCGGATGAGTTTGCGAGCCTCGGTCGGAGCCTCCACGAAGGTGGCGGACTGCAGCACCTGCCAGGCGGGATCGGTCGGCCACCGCGAGCGGCGAGAATCGCTCTCCTCGGGCACCACGCGGCGGATCCACGCGACGTCCACGGCGTCGGGGCAGCCCTCCGCACGCCCGACGACGGCGGCGAAGACGTCCTTCTGGTGCGCGAGGAACTCCCAGGGGTCGTCCAGGCACGGGCGCACGTCGTGCGGGAGGCCCAGCTCTCGAACCGCCGGCCGACGCAAGCGTGCCTCGTGGCGGGTGACGGGGACGCCCTTCATCCAGCCGGACGCCGCCCAGATCGGTTCCATGTGGCGCTTGCCACTCAGGCGGGCTTGGAGTGGCTTGTCGTAGAGCACCATGCTCACGTCGCCACCCGGCGAGAACGTCATCCCCGAGATGCGACCGCCCGAGCGGAAGGTCGTCATCGCCCGATGCTCGACCGGCACCGGCTCCACGTCGCGATCGCGCTCCGGCACTAGGTCGTCGAAGGGATCGAAGGGATCGAAGGCGTCGTAGCCGTCGTCCTCGTACAGCGCATCCCAGTCCATGACCACCGCGTCCATATCCTCCGACTCGGGGCCGTGGATCGCCCGCATGAGCTTTTCGACCTCGGATTTGGCCGCCTCGTAGACCGCCTGCGTCCTCGAGCGGGAGACATAGCGCGTCGCCTGCTCCGCATCCAGCGGGGCATTGGCCACGTCGACCGCTAAATGGACCTGCGACACCTGCCAGCGGGCCGCCTCATGCTTGCGCTCACGTCGGAAGGGGATCGGACTGGCCCACATCCTTCTCATCAACGCGTCGACCTCGTCCAGCGCGCGCCGGGGGGTGAGACGCCAGAGGCATTCGGAGCCCAACCGTGCCTGGGCGATGATGCCTCCGAGCGGCGCCTTGCGGACAAGCAACGCAAGCGAATTATTCCGCAGGATGTGGGACCACGATACGCCTCCGCCCTGGTCGGTGTTTACCCCCGCGCGATACATGCGCAGCGGCACTCCGTCATACATCCACCGCGTGTCTACCTCCTCCTCGTCCTCTGCCGCTTGCTTCTGCAGCTCGTCCAGCTTGCGACGCAGCGCGGAGGGCAATCCCCCGGGATCGATGCGGTTGAGGTACCACGTGTCGATCCCCGCCGCCACGACAAACGGCTCGGACGGCGTCGGCTGCACCGGGAACAGCTCGCGCACCTCCCGATCGACGCCTTTCCAAAGATTCAGCAGGCGGTCCTTCCAGGTTGGCGAGAGCGCCCATTCACAGGTCGACGTGTGGCGGGCGAGGCGGTACTTGCGCATCTGATGCAGCAAGGCGATGGGCACCTCGCTCTCGGATCCCAATTGCTCTCTCAGGCCGACAAACGGCAAACGTGCTCGGCGTTTGGGCTGGGCGTCGAGCCAGCGGCAGATCTGCTCGAATCCTTCCAACTCCACATAGCTGGGCAAGTCAGGCCGGGGGCGCTTGCCGAGAGATTGCCTTGGCGTAGGTACCGCCAGAACGCGTAGGACGGCGACTCTGCCGTACCAGCCGCGCTTGAGGTGCCACGCCTGCTTGCGGCGAACGATGAGGCCCCGGTGGACCATCGCCTTGAGCGTTGGCTTGGACGGTGCGAGGTCGACGGGCCACGCATCATCGGCCATGCCCGTGCCTTTCACCTGCGACAGAGCGCCGCAGAGTTCACGCCAGTAGGCGATCTGGGCGAAGGTGGGAGGTGGTAACCTATCGTCCATGACGACGTTCGCATCACGTGCTGGATCCTCAATCGTCACTTTTTCGGCGGTGGCCGTGAGCAGAATCGGCTGCATTTCAGGACTCCCGCGAGGTATCGAAGTTAATTGTTGGAGTTAGGAGGGCGCGTGAGACTACTATTGCGCCCACCGCGATCCCAACGCAGGATCGCGGCAAAAAACGCTGACAACGATGGCGCCCGGGCCTTGTTCGGAACCCCCCAGGCTGTCGGCTCGCCCTGCGGGCCTCGCCGCCGCCGTGGGCGGGGCTGCGCCCCGCTCCAGAGGCCCGGGCGCAGACACTCCTTATAAATGAGCCGATGACAACTGGAGGCGATCAACGCGGCGGGAGATCAGGGCCGTTCCAGTCCCGCTTGGGCTTGCCGTTCCAACTGGGCTTTCCCTTGGTTTTGGCACGCTCCTCGGGCGAGAGCCGCTGAGAAGGTTTCCGTGGCGGCTTCGGCGGCTCCGGGATCGACCTTCTCCTCGGCGGGGACATGCCGGACCAACGCTCGAATGGCCCAGGCCAACGCCTTCTGATCGCGGTCAACGGCGTAGTCGTAGGCCGTCTTCCGGCCGTCGGCGACGCGCTTGGCGAGGTAATCCCGTTCGCGGTACATCCGATTAACGAGCTGGCGCAGCACGCTGGTGTAGACCCACCCCTCGCCGTCCGCCTTGCCCAGGTAGAAGGCCTGCAGCTCGTCAAGGATCCCGGCAGCCTCGTCGACCTGGTAGCGGTTGTCGTTCTTGCTCATACCCGCTGTCTCCTTTCTATGCGCTAATCAGCCGTGGTCGCTGGCGAGGCGCCGTGCTGCTCCCAGCGCAGGTGTTCGGCGAGCTGGAGGAAGCGGTGCGCGACGACCTGGAGCGAACGCCGGCTGAGCTGGCGGGAGAGGACTGAGCGCTCGAGGCCCCACGCCTCGGCGATGTCCTTGACGGTTTTGCCCTCCTGGTAGCGCAGCCGCACGTAGGCGGCGATCTTCCGCAGCGTCCGGTCGACGTCCTCGGCATAGGCGGTTGCTACCTCGGCAACCGACCGCTCGAGGAGCAGCTGCAACGCCTTGCCGCGCGGGAGCAACGCGTGCGGATGTGCCGCCACGAAGCGTTCGATCGCAGGCAATTCGCTCAGGATCGGGAACGCCTCGAGGTCGAAGCGGTCGGCGGCCAGTGCCCTGCCCACGAGCTCGGCAGGTATCGCGACATCGTCGGTCGCAGCAGAGCGGGTGTGGGTCATCGTCGTCTTGGTCATCGTCTGTCCTCCTGCTTTCCAAACTGTTGGCAGCCGAACACGACAATGCCCACCTCGCAGTGTCTCTTCACCGCAAGGCGGGCACATCCACACGATCTAAATCAAGCAACCACGAGGGTGCTACGGCGGGAAGTCCGTTAGGAGCAGTGCTTCTCGCTCGACTTCCAGTTCTACGAGCCAGAGCAGCTCGAGACACTGCTCACCGAGGCGGGCTTTAGCATTGAGGCGCGGCTGATCCGCCGCCCCTACGAGCCGGTCGAGCATCCTAGCCAGCGCGGCTACATCCTCGCGCGCAGGCCCACCGAGTAGTGCATGTATACGTGCAGGAGAGCGTTTCTGAACTTCGGCGGCTCCCGCTGAGGTTGCTCATGGTATGTGCTGCGCGCGCACAACAGTAAGAGACGCGTCACCCAGCACAGCATCCCGGTAAGCATCTCCGGAAACACTGTCGTTGAGGACATGGTGCTCTCTGGCGCAGCCGCGCGACGTACCTCGCCGCCTCCCTGCGCTCAACGCGGGAGGGACGCGTGTGGCGGGGAAGGCGCTTGCGGTCTCGCGCCGGTCGTCGCGCTCGTCGCGATGGCCGTCGCCCTCGTTTTCGATGTCGTCGGTGCTGTCACCGCTTCGGCTGCCCAGTATGTGCCCTGCCAGCCGATCCTCGCCCGCGCCGATCTGGTCCGCCGGGCGGCCGGCACCCGCAACCGGGAACGACCAACGCAAGACACGATCCGCTTGCTCTGGCGAGCGGAGTCCTCACCAGCAGCTCATCTCGTGACACGAGACGGAAGAAGGACGATCCTCAATGTCGCACCATTACTCGGGGCCCAATTTCGGCTTCCCGCGGGGCGATGCCCGCCTGGATCTCACGGACCTCTACGCGTTCCCCAAGCCAGGGGACGCCGGCACGTCGATCGTGATCTCGGACGTGCACCCGCCCAATAGCTTCGCCCCGCCGGGCGCCACGCCCACCGAACCCTTCGCGCCCGAGGGCCTTTATCAAAGAATGTGGCGCGAAGACCCCTCGGTGCACCCACGGGGAGGAAGCGCCGCGCGCCGTCAGGCGCTCCCGACCACCGGACACCAACCGACCAGGTGTGCGATACGTACGCTCTACCGCAGGGCCTGCGGGAAGGTACGCGTGTGGAGGTGGCTTCGGGCCACGACATGACCGTGTACGACGCTCCTAGCTCGCTAGGTGAGCGGTGGTCAGCCCAAGAATCCCCCGGCTTCAGCCGTGGGGAGTGGTCAAGAACTCCGGGTGGACACGAACGGAGATCTCGTCGCGGACGTCGCCTATCGGGTGCGTTTCTCAGCGAGCGGCGACGGTGGGATGACGGCGACGGTCCGTCGCGCGGAGGGATCCGCTGCCGCCGGGATGGGCGAGGGCGGGGAGATCATCCTGCAGGGGGCGCCCGTCTCCACGGGCCGAGAGGTGCGGGTGTCGGAGGCCGGTGCCTACCGCTTCTTCGCTGGCTGGCGCAGTGACCCGTTCTTCTTTGATACGGCAGGTGCGCTGAACAACCTGCAGTTCACGGGTGACGACTTCTTCGCGGACAAAGACGTGTGCAGTATCGCCCTGGAAGTGCCCAACAGCGCCCTGGGTGGCGTCGCGGGTGCGGGGGGCGTGCGCCTGTGGCATCGCACGCTGGTGCAGTTGGACGGTGCGGGCAGCGGCTGGGTGCAGGCGGACCGTGGGGCGCGGCCGTCGCAGACCCCGTTCTTGGCGGCCGCGGACCTGGACGCCTACCTCAGCGCCGAGCCGGTGCAGGACGAGCGCTTCGTGGCGCTGTTTGCCCATGCGCTGGAGCACACCGGGGGCTACACACCGCAGGCGGCGCGAAAGGCGGCCGAGACCCTGCTGCCGGATGTCCTGCCCTACAACCCCACGCGACCCGCGGCCTACCCCGCCAACGGGCGCACCCTCACCGATGATGTCGAGCACTTCTTCCTGAGCGTGCTCACCAATGGCAAGGTGACGGAGGGCAAGGTTGGGCCGCACACCGACTGGTTGGATGAGTTCCCCTACGTGGGCACGCCGCACCACGCGACGCCGACGGGAGGTGGGGTCCGGCAACGAGTCGCCTGATGCGTGGGAGGGCGGCCAGATGCAGCGCTCCGGCCGAACCGCCGTGATATGAGGGCGGGGGAACTGGCGCCTGAGCAGCACACAGGGCGGGTGCCATGCGCGCCTCCTGTGCGTGGGAGCGAGACGCGCTCGGCAATATCCCACCTCTTTTTCCCTACCCTACGAGCCGGAGCATCCCAGCCAGCGCGGCTACCTCCTCGCGCACAAAGCAGTTGAGTAGCGGGCACAGCCTCAGCGCCAATGCCAGAGGAACTGCTCAACAATCATCTGTCGCTCAAGGCGTATTTCGTGGATATGCAGGATGCCCATATCCGCGCGTCGATCTGGCGAGCCGCCGCGGTCTCGTGTTACCGCCCACTTCCTGGCTCGTCACCGCTCACAGGCTGCTGAATCTGTGACAATCCTCTTTTGTCCGCATTTATACGCCTGAGCCTCACAGCAAACGCTCGTGGATCAACTGGCTGTGAGTACAGGGGCTCCCCCACTTTCGCCCCTAAATGGAGTGTTCGCAACCGTGCGCAGCTCCGCGCCGGTCAGTCCGCGCTGACGACAATTCGGCTGGCGCACGCGCCCCGATGCGGAAAGGTACTCGGTGGACCTGTGACCACAGCTCATCACGCGGCAGACTCTGCGGTCGGCGTACACACCTATGGGGCGCAGATCTCCTGGGCCGAGGGCGTGCTGGCCGCCGCCGGCTCCCCATCGCCATGGCTCGACGCCGCGGTCTTGCTGAGCAGGCTGGCCGGAGCGCCCGTCGCAGCGCTCATTGCTGAGCCGGGGCGTCCGCTCGCCACGGAGAGCGTCGAGCGTTATGCCGCCTGGATCGCGCGCCGCGCCGAGCACGAGCCGGTCGCCTACATTACGGGCCACAAAGCCTTCATGGGACTCGATCTGCTGGTGGATCGACGTACCTTGCTGGTGCGCCCGAGCAGCCAGGCGCTCGTAGAAGTGGTGCTGGAGATGGCTCGCCTCCGTCCCGAGGCGGCGCTGCGAGCAGCCGACATAGGCACGGGCAGCGGCGCGCTGGCGCTGGCGCTCGCCACGCTGGAGCCGCGCTTCGCCCACATCGCCGCCGCCGATTGCTCCGCGGCGCGCTAGAGGTCGCGCGCCGCAACGGCGATCGCTATGGCATGGGTGAGCGCATCACGTGGCTCCTCGGAGATTTGCTGGAACCCATCACGGAGCCGGTGGACGTTATCGTCGCCAACCTCCCGTACCTTCCCGACGATCTGCCCGATGTGGCTCCCAGCGTGATCGGCTATGAGCCGCTCGTCGCGCTGTTCGGAGGCAAAGACGGCTTGGATGTGATCCGGCGCTTCATCGCTCAGATGCCGGGCAAGTTGCGAGAAGGAGGCGTTATCGCGTTGGAGCTTGACGCCAGCCAGCACACGGCGGTGCGCAACATGCTGGTGGGCACGCTGCCGGGGGCCCGCGTCTGGGCACATCATCCACCGGGCAGAGCGGATCACATCATCGTCGCGCAACTGGACCTCGTAGCACGCGGTTCTTCGCCGTGCTGAGCGTTCGATGCAGCCAGTAAAGGTGTTTCACGCGATGAGTAACACAGATCAAGGCGACGGCAAGCCGTCCTTCATGAAGCAGACGGAGGTTCCTACCGACCCTGCTCAGGGGTACGATCCGCTGCAGGACTCCTTCATGAAACGGGGCGATGTTCCCACGGATAATCCTGGGGGCAGCGTCGAGGGCGGCGCAGCCACATATGAACGTCGGCACGGAGCGATTCGCGGGAATCAAGCAGCAGGGCGCGCCAACCGATGCGCCGGGGAGCGACGCCGCCATTGACTTCCGCATGCATCAGGCTGGCGGCACGCCCGACGCGCCGGGCACGGACATCGAGGGCGCGCAGCCGCACATGGATACCACCGGCGGAGTGCCCGACGGCAGCGCGCAGGGCATCATCATCGTGAACAGCCGCACCCCCGATGCCCCCGGCATCGATGTCGAGGGCGGCCAGCCCCACATGGATACCAGTGGAGGCAGCAGCGGCAAGCCAACGCGGACCGCGCCAGGCAACCCAGACCGCGGCGCGTCCGTAGGGCTGGTCGTCGGCATCGTGCTCGTGCTAGTACTGCTGCTCGGTGGTGGCGGCACGGTCCTCGCGGCCAAGGCAGGCGTCTTCGGCTGCCAGTTCGCGGCGGGCGACCTCGCTACGACCACGAGCATGTCGCGGGTGGCGGGCGACACATGCGGAGCGAGTAACACGGGGTCGCTGGGCGGCACTACGGCGACCGCGACGCCGCAACCGACAGCGACTACGACGCGACCAACGGCAACCGCGAAGCCACGCGACCGCCACGCCGACGCCCGTGAAGCCCACGATCAGCATCACCCAGCCCGCCAACAATACCACCCTGACGCACGAATAACGGCACAAGACGCCCTACTCGGGTCCGATCACCTTCCGCGCCAATACCTCTCCGGGGACAGGCGCCAGTTCGGTGACGGTCACCTGGGTGGACAGCGTAGACGGCACGCTGGGCAGCGGCGCGTCACTTCTCGAAGGCATACAGGGCCTCACTGCATGGTGCGCACAATACCAACTGTGGAGCGAGCACGACGCACCATATCACTGCCAAGGCCCAGAACAACCTAGGCGGCAAAGCTCCGCCAGCATCACGGTCACCGTGACGCCCGACTGCCACTCCTAGCTCGAGCGCACCGGCGCGACCCACGTCGAGGGCCTTCCTACGCGCGATTCTCGTCGTGCTCGGGAGGTCGCCTTCCAGGCCTGGGCCAGCTTATCGGACCGGCTCATCGCCCGCCAGCGGGATGGTGAAGGAGAAGGTCGAGCCTTCGCCGATGACGCTCTCCAGGCCGACGGCGCCGCCGTGGCGCTCGACGATCTCGCGGCTGATGTGCAGCCCCAGGCCGAGGCCCACGCCCGACCCGCTCTGCACCTCGATGCCCGGCGTGCGGTGGAAGCGCTCCCAGATTCGCGCATGCTCCTCCGGCGGCAGGCCGGGCCCCTGATCGCGGACAAGCACGCGCGCGACGCCCGGCGTGGCGAGATCGAGCGTCACGGCGACCGGGGCGTCCTCCGGCGAGTATTTCAGCGCGTTGGTCAGGTAGTTCGTCACCACCTGCCCGATGCGGTCGGCATCGGCCTCCACCGGCACGGCACCGTCGGGGATCGTCAGCTCGATGGGGCGGCCCGGCCACGCCAGGCGATGCTCGCGCACGGCCTCGCGCACGATCTCCCCGAGGTCCGTCGCGTCGAGGCGCAGCTCCAGCCTGCCGGCGCGGATGCGTGAGGTGTCCAGCAGGTCGTTCACCAGCCGGTCCAGGCGGTCCACCTGCCGCTGCGTGCGCTGCATCAGCTCGCTCGCCGCCGAGAGCCGCCGCACCTGGTCGCCGAAGTTGGCCGCGGCGGGGTCCAGCGTGGTCAAACGGCGCTCGGTCAGCTGGACGTTGGCCTTGATGGTGGTGAGCGGCGTCTTCAACTCGTGGCTGGCGATGCCCAGGAACTCGTCCATCCGCATGTTCGTCTGCTCCAGCGCCAACACGCGCGCGCGGTCCTCGGCGCTCTCGCGCAGCAGGCGTTCGCGCTCAAGCACCAGCGCCGCCAGCCGGGCGACGCCCCTGGCTAGCAGCAGCTCCCCCTGCGTATAGTCGTGATCCGCGCCGCCGTAATCGTAGGTGATCAGGCCGACGAGCTCATCGCCCAGGCACATCGGCGCGACCAGCATGGAGCGGATGGCATATGGATTGGGAGCCGCGTCGTAGGGCGGCTGCGTCAGGTCGAAGGTAAGCACTTCGCCGGCCCGTAGCCGCGTGATCACCCCCTGGTCGGGGCCGTCGCTGAAGCGAGTGCCCTGCCGTTCGAGCGCCCGCTGCTCCGCCCACCACTGGCGCTCCTGCACGGGCGAGAGGCCCGTCACCGCCAGCGCGCGCATCACGTCCGTCGCGCGATCCAGCACGGTGATGGCGACGCGGGTGCAGTCGAGCACGCTACGGGTGAGATCGATCAGTCGCTGGGCGACGATCCGCGCGCCCTCCTCCGTCGTCCCATCGGCCGGCTCGACCAGCGTGGTCGCCACGGTGAGCAGCGCCACCAGCGCGTCGTGGGTGCGCTCCTCCAAGCGCCGCCGCTCGCTAACGTCGCGGTAGATGACGACGCCGCCCAGGATCGCTTCGTCCGCGCCGCGCACAGGCGCGCCCGTG
Source organism: uncultured Chloroflexia bacterium (assembly GCA_963841205.1). Lineage (GTDB taxonomy): Bacteria > Chloroflexota > Ktedonobacteria > Ktedonobacterales > JADMIN01 > CAWAWP01. The sequence goes on from CAWJCH010000018.1 coordinate 88,172, forward strand.
ATCGTGAGCCACACGCGCGAGCCATCACGCGCCACGAAGCTCACATCGAAGGTCGAGGCGCCGCGCAGCGTCTCGCCGGCCAGGATGCGGGCGGTCGGCCAGGCGTCGTGCGCGAGGGGGCGGCCATGCTCGTCCAGCAGATCGAGCAGCCGCATGCGTTCGCGGAGCGACGCGTCGGCACGCTCGACGCCAACGCCGCGGCCAAAGATGTCCCGCGCCTCGGCATTCATATGGGAAATGCTGCCGTCGGCGCCGTACACCACCACGCCGTCGGTCATGGTATCGTAGGTGGCCTCGATCTGCGACGCGCGCGCGCCCACCTCGTGCTCCAGCCGCCGCTGGGTGGTCACGTCGCGCAGCGACAGTACGCCGCCGATCACCCGCCCGCGCGCGTCGCGCACGGGGGCGCCGCCGATATTCACGCGCACCTCGCGCCCGTCGAGCGTGTGCAGGAGATAGTCGTCAGCTTCAAGGCCGAAGAGGACCTCGCCGCGCAGCACGCGGCGCTGAGGCAAGCGCTCCGGCGGCACGAGCGCGCCGCGCGCGTCGCGCACCCTCAAGCGGCTCATGCGATCGTCAACGAGTCGCGCGCGGAAGTCGGCGTCATCGGTGATCCCGATCAGCCGGCGCGTGGCATCGTTCATTGAGCGAATACTCGCGTCGGTGTCGAGGACCACCACGCCGTCCACGAGCGCATCGAAGGTGGCCTCGAGCTGCGCGGCGCGCTCGGCCGCCGCCTGCTCCGAGCGGCGCAGCGGCGTGATGTCATGCGTGATGGCGACCGCGCCGAGGATCGCACCCCACGCGTCGCGGAAGGGCGCGGCGCTCACCGAGAAGATGTGCTCGCCGTCCGACAGGCGCGAGAGCACCTCAAGGTTGGCTATCGCCTCGCCGCGCAGCGCGCGCGCCACCGGCAGCTCGCCCTCCGTCAGCGGTCGCCCGTCGAGGGCGTGCAGGCCATATGCACGCTGCGCCTCGTCCAGGCGCTCGTCGCCGCTGGCGTCTGGGGCCGTGCGCTTGGCGGCCGTATTGCGCCGCACGATGGCGCCGCCGGCGTCGTGGATCGAGATCATGTCGGGCGCGGCGTCGATGATCGTTTCGAGGCGGGTCTGCTCGGCGGCGAGGCGTGTGGCGAGGGCGCTGCTCGCGCGCCGGGCGCGCTCGGTCTGGCTGGCGAGCATGCCGATGCAGAGGCCCGTCGCGAGGAAAATGCCCAACTCGACGCCCTGGCGCGGCCCGATCGGCGCGAGCGCGAAATGGGACTGGAGCGCGACGAAATAGACGAGCAGCGTGGCGCAGGCGCACGAGATGACGCCCGGTCCCGCGCCCCAATTGAGCGCGACCAGCGCGATCGCCAGCAACTGCGGCGCGCCGGGGAAGGCGAAGCCGCCGAACAACCGGATCAGGCCGGAGACCATCGCGACGGCGAGCACCTGCGCCAGCACGGCGACGGCGTAGCCCACCGCGGGGGCGCGTAGCAACGAGGGTGCCCAGCTCGGCGTGAACGTATTCGCGGCGAACCAGCGCCGCGCGGCACGCCAGCCACGACTGGCGTGGGCCACGAGCAGGAGAGGCGCCAACTCTGGGGACCGCGCGGGCGATTCCTCGGGCGGTGGTGGCGCGGATGGCGGCCGGGCACTGCGAGAAAGGTGGCGAACCTTCTGCGCGACGCGCGTCGCGCGAGAGGGGGAGGCGAAGGAGGAGGCGGGCTGCGCGTCGGCGCCATCCGTCTCGATACCCATCTCTGCCCCCATGGAAATGTTTGACGGTCACGCGTGCCCAAGTCGCCAATTAACCAGGCGGTTAATTCGATGGCTGAGCCATGGGCATTCATCTACGCTCAGCAGATTCCGTGCCGAATACCCGACGCGGTCGACGCGTCCGGCGAGCGTGAGGAGCGGGAATCGGCGGCAGACTATCCCAACGCGAGTACTTTGCCGTTCGACGCACAGCTCGCGAGGCACGACTGCGACATTGACGTTCACCGCCACCACTACGGCCCTCGTCGCACCCGCGCCGAGCGACGCATAGGAGGCCGGCGAGCTCAGGCGAATGTGGTGCTGACGCACAACACGCGCTACAATGGAATAGTAACGTCTATTTATTGAGTGTACACACTTGACATTATTCTATTATCAATGTATTATCCAATCGTGGACAGCGCGAGAGACGAGCAGGCGCGCCGACACATGAAGTGGGCTGAGGAAGCCTCAACAGCACCCGCCCGCATCGTGCCTTCCGATCCGCGAAAGTGAGCAAGTCCCGCTCGAAGTGGGCCGCCGAGAGGGCGCGGCACCAGGATCCCCGAGACGCACGGGGCCGAACGAACAGGCCGTACGGAGGTCGGCCCGCGCCATTTCGTGTCCTACTTGTCGATTGTGACAGCGTGTTAGCAGAACTCCACTGCGCGATTGAAAGTGTTAGAGTCGGCGCCCGGCGTGCGGGCGCTGGCGCCAACCGGTGGCGAAACAGCCGCCGATTCTGCGAGGAAGAGGAAACGACATGGCACAATCCACTGGAGCGAGCGCGCTCACTGGTCTTTTCGGCATGGCGAAGTCGATCTCCGTCAAGGTGCGGGGCGTCGTGCTCGGCGCGGTGCTGCTGGCATCGTTCGTCGCGCCGGCGGCGGCGAGCGCGACGGCGGGCGTCTCCGTCGCCTCGCACGCCACCACGCTGCCGGGCATGGCGATGGTGCATCGGTATCCCGAGTGCGGCGGCGGCCGTTCCCTTGCTAGGAGGGGATCGTAGGGGGCGAGGATCTCCCGCGCCTTGAGCATAGCGTCCGACACGATGGACCCGAGGGCTCCTTTCGGCGACTCCGCCGCGAGGGGCCTTTGTCGTGTCTGGCGGCATCTATTGCCGTTCCCGTCGCCACTCAGCACCGTTTGGCAGTCTGCGCTATGATGGCGTGTGGAGGCGCGCAGCGTGGTCGAGAGCGCCCGGGCGCGGGAGCCGGCAGAGGACGATCGGGCCGACGCTCCGAATCCAACGGGGAATGAGGGATCACTATGGCAACCATCATCGCGCGCGAGACGTTGGAAGGCATTTTCCAGCGACCAGTCGCCCAACGCACAGCGGACCATCACGAGTACCTCTACCGCAAGGTCCTCGCGCTGGAGGGCCGCGCTGGGCAAAGCGCGGAGATGGTCCGCCTCCTGCTGCTTAAGGCCCGCGTGATCGCCGACATGGAGCCGGACATCTTCAGCCTGGTCACGATCGGGCAGCGGGACGAGCGGCGGAGCGGGCACGACGTGCAAACGGCCGCGTTCGAGGTGACCGACCAGGCGCTCGCCCTCGCCGACGCCCTGCAAGTCAAAGATTCCCAGGGGCGCGCCCACCTGCTCCGCGGCCAACTGTTTCCGGCGCCTGGACGACTTTCCCGCCTCCGCTGACGCGTACCGTACCAGCGCAAACCTGCTGGAGCGAGTGGCGGAGCGGTCCAGCGCGATCGACCCCTCGCTCGTCCGCGATCTGCTGGAGGCGACGATCAAGCTGGTGAGCATGGAATACGCGCTCGGCGAGTTCGAGGCCGCGCAGCGGTCGCTGGACAAGCAGGTGCAGATTGCGCATCAGATGAGCGTCAGGGGAGAAAGGGTCCCCTTTGACTATCGAAACGGTCGAATGGATGAAAGCGCTCCTGGCCCGTGCGCGGGGCGAACCGATCAGGGCATTCATCAGTGTGACGAGCGCAGCAGATGCCTATCTGCGCAAGGAGCCAAGCATCTCGTTGGTGCGGGTGCTTTGGGTCGCCACTGAGGTCGCGCTCGACCTTGCCGAGGATGCGGCGAACGAAGGAGAGTCGATTCGCACGCCCTATGTGGATGCCGTGCAACGCTATCTTCGGCTGACCACGGAGTACGCCGACAAGGTGAAAGACCCGGCGGGCGTGGAGATGGCAACCCTGAGCGAGGCGCGGGCGATGCAAGTTGACCGCCCCTCCTCGAAGGTTCCCGCGAACCGGGTGCGGGCCATGCTGGAGCGAATCAAGAAGAGCCGAGACTGGGATTGGGCTCTTGAGGTGGACGCCTACACCACACTGGGTCGCCTGCTGACGATCCGCGAGCTGACCGCCGAGGCGCGAGAAGCCTTCGATCAGGCGGCACGCATCGCAGACGAGCACCACGCTCCGGGCATGGCCTGGTTCGCCAGGAATGCCCTCGGCGGCTCCAGCCGACCCTAGCCGGCGGTCGTCGTGGGTGGAGATCACGTCGTCCATGAGATGCCCTTGGAGGCGGTGGTCCACGCCGTAACTTGCGTTCGGTGATACGATACGGAGCACCACAGGTGTTGATCGGGTGATTTTGAGTGTTGTTGCGGCAGTCCGGCGGTCGGGCAACCGCGCCAGTCGGCGGCGGACAGGTCGCCGCCAGTCCTGAGCGAAAGGGAATCGGCAATGGCGAGATCCAGGGTCGCGAGCATGTTGGGCGGTCTCTCCGCCGGAGCGGCGTCGATCACCACGAAAACCCGATCCGTCGTGCTCGGCGCGGTGCTGCTGGCGTCGTTCGCCGCGCCGGCGGCGGCGGGCGCGACGGCGGGCGTCTCCGTCGCCTCGCACGCCACCGCGCTGCCGGGCGTGGCGATGGTGCATCCGAATCCCGAGTGCGGCGGAGGCCTGATCCCTTGCTAGGAGGGGAAGCGTAGGGGGCGAGGATCTCCCGCGCCTCGAGCGTGGCGCCCGACGACGTCGGGCGTTCGCGAGGGCTCCTTTCGGCGACTCCGCCGCGAGGGGCCTGAGCTTCCGGCGGCGAGTCGCGCGAGCGCTGTCTGCGCTTGGCGGACCCGCGGGCGGAGAAGGGACCATCTCGTCGGAGGCACAGGCAGGCGCAAGAGGAGGGGGAGAGGCATGCTCTACACTCGCAGCTTGACGGGGGAGCGGCCAGAGGCGGAGGGGTACAGCGCGGAGGCGGAAGAAACGCTCACCATCTGCGAGCAGATGCTCGCGTGGCTGGCGCCCGAGCCTTCGTCGGACGGCTATGCAGCGGTCGTGGAGCAGTTGGGTGCGATCGCGCCGCGGAGCATGACGCGTTATCAGCGCGCGCGCCTGCTGGGCTGCGAGGCCGAGGCGACCTACTTCCTCGACGATTGGGAGCGGGCGCTGCGGATCGCGGACGAGGCGATCTCCCTGGCGAATGAGGTCGAGATCGAAGCGGGGCGCGAGGCCGAGATCGCGCGGCTGCGCGGCGAGATGTATCGCCGGAAGGGCGAGATCCAGCGGCGGCGAGATGACTTGGTCGGGGCGGCGGAGTCGTACGGGCAGAGCATCGGCGCCCTCTGGCGCGCAGCGGAGCTCGAAGGGTGGGTCTCGACGGGTCCGCTGCGCGACTCGCTGGCCCGCTGCGCGGGGATGGAGCTGGCGCTGGGCCTGGATGAGCAGGCGGAGATGCGCCTCGGCATGGCGGAGCAGGCGCAGCGCCAGACGCGGCTGGACGAGCAGGGGTCGTCGACTGAGAACGCCGCGACGCAATGGATGTGGGCCCACGTGAAGCACCGGAAGGGGCGACTGGTGGAGGCGCTGGTCGACGCGACGAAGGCGGCGGACGCGTTCATGGCGGTCGGGCCAGATGACTCGGCGGCGCGGATCCTGATCGTGACCTTGGAGATCCTCTTGGACCTCGCGGAGTCGTATGGGCCGGGGAGCACTGCGCGTAAGGACTATCTCCGCTCGGCACACACGTATCATTATTTGCTGCTGAAGCATGCGAATCGCGGCAAGGATACGGCTGGCTTTGCGATGGCGACGTTGGTGGGGGTCCGGCTGTACCGGCTGGCGCGACCCGGCTATCGCATGGGCGTGGCGCGCCTGCGAAGGCTGCTGGATCAGATGTTGTTGGGGCGGGAATGGGACTGGACGACGATCTGCCAGACGCGGGTGGCGCTCGGTAGGGAGCTGCTGGCCCGCGTGGCGCGGCTGGAGGCGGAGGGTGGGCCGGTGAATCTGCGCGAGGCGATCGAGGTCCGGATGGAGGCTCGTGCGGAGCTGGCGCTGGCTGTGGCAGAGGCCCAGAAGCATGGCTCGCCGGGCCTGATGTGGTGGGCACAACGAAGGCTGGCGACGCTGCCGGCATGAGCGCCGGTCGATCACGCTGGCGATGGGCAGGCAACGGCGGGTAGCTGCCGGCGGGGATGCTTGAGGGGTGTGCCTGTGCCTGATGCGGGGCATGATCGTGTGCTCCATGTTGACGAGGCGGAGGCCGGTAGGGATGCCGGCGGTACGGGGGCGGTAGGAGGGTGGGTGGTTTAAGGGGCGCGGGGTGGGTCGAGGCGCTGGCGCAGGGTGTCGAGTTGGTGGGCGTAGCGGCGCTGGCGCGAGACGGCGGTGTGGAGGGCGTAGCGGAGCGCGTCGAGGGCGTGGTCGTTCTGCTTGATCGGCTCCTCGGCGGCGGGGCGGGCGCTGGCGGCGCTGCCGTCGGGGAGGCTGGCGTAGGCGTAGGTGTGGAACTCGCTGAGGGTGTGGACGCAGCGAGGGGCGATGTAGAGGCCGCGGGTGCCGTCATCGCGCGGGGCGAGGAGGCCGATGACGGTCTGGATGCCCTGGCGTACGGCGTTGTCGGCTTTCCGCACCTTGGCGGGGAGCTGCTCGCGGGCGAGGGCGGCGGCGAAGGCGGCGATGGCGCCGGGGTCGTCGGGGCCGGCATACCAGGTGGTGACGCGGCGGTGGCGGGTGAGGTCGATCAGGGCGGGCAGCAGGACGGCGTCGGGGGCGGCGCGGCGCTGGGCAGGGCGCTACACAGAGCAGTTGACCGAGCTGGATGTGACGACGCTGGACGATGGAGGGTTGCGGTTACGCGGCACGTGGATGGGTGAGCTGCTACCGGCGAGCGAGACGGTCTGGTACTCCGCCGAGCAGCCGGATGTGGAGGCGCGCTTCGAGGAGGTTGCGGCGCGCGACGGTGGGCGGGGGCAGCGCGTGACGGTGAGCGTGCCGCTCTACTGGTTCGCGGCATACGCGGAGGGCGACGATTTCACCAGCGCGGCGGATAGCGTGCGGGGGAGTTAGGCCGAGAACTCTTCGACGGCGCGCAAGCCATGGTCGATCCATAGGTCAAGGGCCGGGAGCACGGATTCAGCGGCGGCGTGGCGGGCGCGGAGATAGGCTACGCGGGCGCCTTCGGGATCTCGCTGAGCGATGCGGAGGTCACCGAGCGCGGTGTACGATTGCGCGCGAAGGCAGAGATCCCCGGCGTTGTCAGCCATGGCGAGGCCGAACCGCGCGTCGGCTTCGGCGGCGTGGAGGTCGCCGTCGCGCAGGCGAGTCAGGCGCGCGCGGGTGACCATGGCGAGGGCCTCGCCGCTGAGATCGTAGGATTTGCGGGCGAGCAGGCGCGCTTGCGAGATGGCGTCTTCGGCGGCGTCGAGCGCGCGGTCGCGAGGCTCCGCGCCGAGTGGGAAGCGGGTGGCGAGGTCGAGCGCGGCGTCGGCGAGGACGGTGTTGAGGCGAACGAGGGAGCACGGGTTGCCGAGGTCCTCCAAGAGCTCGGCGGCGCGCGCAGCCTGAGCGAAGGCTTTTTCCGGATGATTGGTCCAGCGATCGAGGAGGGCGGAGTTCCAGATGAGGACGGCCTTGTCGCGGCGGTGGCGTGAATCCGCGAGACTCAGGCCCTCTTCGACATGGGCGCGAGCCTGGGCGAATTCGGCGAGATTGAATTCGTAGCCGCTGAGCGCGGCGAGGATGCGCACCCGCTGGGCGAGATCGGCGCCGCGGCTGGAGAGGGGCCGGAGGTCTAGCAGGGCGAAGGCTGAGCGGAAATCGTGGGCGGCGGCGGCGAAGTCGGAGGTCGGGCGAGCGGCGGCGCCGTGGAGCTCGAAGAGATCGACGTGCGCGGCTTCTTCGCCGAGTCTCCCGGCGAGGGTGAGCGCTTCTTCGGCCCATCGCTTCGACTCGGAGTGGACGCGGAGACCGGCGTGGCAGAGGCCGAGTCGATAGAAGACGTTGAGCCATTGGAGGGGCATCATGCGCATGCGCAGGCACGGGCGGAGGGCGTGCAGCGCTTCTTCGAACAGGGCGGAGGCATTTTGCGCTCGCTCGCCTCGCGCCGCGGCGATAAGGACGGAGGCGCGGGCAAGGCGACGCCCGGCGTGATAGGAGTATGCGCGATCATCCCACCAGGAGGCGTCATCGGGCACGGAAAGCGGATTCCCGGGTGGCTGCCACGCAATCATGGAGGTCCCCCTTCGCTGCACGCGGGATCGATTGGATGTGGGAGACGCGAGGCGATAGTGCGAGGCACTATACCATGACTGCAATCGAGGCGCAATGGCTAGAAGAGGTCCGGCGCGAAGAGGGCGCGTTTCGGGGGTGGCGCCAAACCACCCCGAAACGCCGGGCTAAACGGACCGGGATAGGTCTAGCAAGCTGTTTGGGCGCTGGAGCAATTTTCCATGGGACGAATGTACGTGAGAAGCTGAGAGACGTGCGACACGACGGCGTGGTGTGCCGGCACGCCAGCGTGGACCAAAGGGATGGCGACGAGCAGGGCGAGGCAGAGGCAGAGCGCGAAGGCTTGCACGACGCGCCGATGCGAGGTAAGGTGGGCCATGGTGATGCTGCCTTTCTGGCGTTGGGTGAAGAGGCGGCAAGCGAATCGCTTGTCGTGCCGACGTGTGGGAAGCGGGAACCTGGAAAGCCTTGGGGGAGTGCACCGGGCCAACGGCGCGCTTCTTCGGGGCTTTTCGCTTGAGTGGGCGGCACTACGGGGACGATCCGCTACGGGGACAGTCGAGGAGCAAATGCTCAGGGTGGATTAGGGTGGGACACTAGACCAGATGGAGGCGCGCTGCGACAAGGGATGAGGGAGGGAAAGGACCCTCGCTCCAATAGGCCTACCAGGTGACCAAAGAGAATCGCGAAGCGGTTGAGAGATACGGGTGACAGTTGCAATGTGCGTCGGATTATGGTATAGGTCACAGGGTAATCTTACATCTACAGTGTAAGGATTATACCTTACGTCGCACATAGTGGATTGCTCCATTCACAAAACATCACACCGTTTGAGACATACGGAATATTCCGTATGTCTCAATAGTAACGCTCCTATGGCAGTCTGTCAAGTGCTGGTTGCCGCATGGGGCTTTTGTGACCATGGCAGTCGGGGGAAGTGGGTGGTGGAGGTGGGACTGAGCTCGCAAGCAGGGTCCACAGCGAGGAACGGGGTGGGCCGCGATGAATGATGATGCACAGAACAATCAATCACGAGAAACAATGCAGCGGCGACCATACTTCGGACGGCGTTTGAAGGAGCTGCGCGAGTCATATGTGTCGCGGATCGCGGGAGCGTCCGTAGCAGATCCGCTCGTGCGCGCGCCGAGCATCCAGGCGCTGGTTCAGTGTTTACGCGAGCACGGCATGCCCATGAGTGCCGCGGCGTACAACGAGATCGAGCAAGGGTACAACGTGCCGAGAAAAGCGCCGGAATTTCTTGAAGGCGTCGCTGGGTGTCTCAAGCTGACTGAAAGTGACGCCGAGGACCTCAAGTTACGCCTCGCCTACGACATCTTGTGGGCGCGTCTCGGAGAGCTTGCTAACGGTATTATCGAAGAGCATTCGGCGTGGGAGGCACCTCCGCCCAACTGGTAACGATGGTAGGTCGCTGTCGAGCGGTGGGCTAACAATAAACCAAGACTGGAAAGTCTTGTATTGTGCTGGAATATATGATACGATCAATCCCCAGCACTAGGTAGGCTTTTTTTTGCATTTTCGACCTCGCCCATTGGGCAAGTTCTGCCACGTTCGCCGAAGACGTCGGAGGGGCTGCTGATGACCCCTGACCCGCTGGCTTTTCCACGTGAGCTTGCGCGTTGCCTCGCGGTTAACGCCATCAACTCTGGGGAACTCGCCAGGCGCATGCTCGCTGGATTACAGGCACAGTCTCTTGTGCAATTTCGAAAGCTACCCGATGCTTTTCCCGATGATCTCGCATGGCTGACTGACTGCATCAATCAACTGCTAGGCAATCAGGACTGGCCGATCGATATTCCCGCGGACGTGTTCATCCCGGCGGCGGCGAATTTCCTGCGGCGAGCGTTGCTAGTAGAGTGGAGGCTGACAAGCGCCGCGGCGCTTGATGTGCTGCGCGGTCGCTAGCGCCTTGTGCTGATGTGCTATACTGGCGCATATAGGACAAATATTCTATTTGCGGTCTCATTTTGTGGTGTGAAGGAGATGCGCCATGACGGAAGAAGAAGAGAAGGTAAAGAACGAGGCGCAGTCGCTTCGCGACACGTTGCGGCTCATCGGCCCTGCCACGAGCCACACGCGCAAGTTCCGATTCGTGCCAAGCGAGAAGGTGCGAGAGCAGGCTGAGAGACTCGACCAGCTCGTCGAGCAGCCGAAGGCGACACCTGAGGCGAAACGAGAGCTGCAGAGTGGCCTGGAGCTGGTGGAGCAGGTCGCACGCGGGATGAAATCCCCGCCGCCCTATCCGTTCGTGCGGCGCCAGCCTCGCCCTCGCGCGGAGGCGGTAAAGCTTGGCAGGAAGCTGGAGGCACAAGTGAAGGCGCATCGCGAGACGATCGATCAGATGGGCTGATACGCTGCGGGCGGTGCATACGGGCAGAGGTGTGGCGCTCGCGACGGGCGAGCCGCAATTCCGCCCTTATCCGTCACGGCTATTCGTGCGGATGGGCTGGCGGAGAACTGTGATCACTTGACAGGCGTGCTCCGCTAGAGAGCGTTACACTACTTCACCTTGGGAAGGTTTAGCGCTATATTCTCGAAAGCGGAGGGGGGCGAGCTTTTCGAGGGGGCTAGAGACATGACGGCTGCGGTGAATTGGGGATTGTTGCTGCTGCGCGTGGTCGGCGGGCTGACGATCGCGGCGCACGGGGCGCAGAAGCTCTTCGGCTGGTTCGAGGGGCCGGGGTTCGCCAAGTTCTCGGCGGGATTCCACGGCACGGGGCTGAGGCCGGGCTGGTTCTGGACCTGGCTGGTGATCGTCGGCGAGCTCGGCGGCGGCCTCTCCGTGGCGCTCGGCCTGCTGACGCCGCTGGGCGCGGCGGGCATGTTCGGCGCGATGTTCATGGCGATCTTCCGCGCACACTGGAAGAACGGCTTCTTCAACGGCAAGCGCGGCATCGAGTTCCCGCTGCAACTGCTGACCATCGCCGTCGCCGTCGGCATCATGGGTCCCCGCGACTATTCGCTGGACCATGTGTTGGGCATCGCGCTACCCGAGATTTCGCTCTTCGCAATCCTGGCGGCAGTGGCACTGATCGTCGATTTCATCGGCCTTGCGCTGGCTCGGCAACCGACGGCACCGGCGAATCCACCCGTATCTACGTCCGCCTCGTAGAGCAAATCGGCGCGTTCATCGCAGAGGTCGCAGCATTCACAGCGGGCAGGCAGAGGCAGGCAAGTGGCCCTCCTGACTCCGTCAACGCGCTCGCGTTGACCCCTGATTTGACCCCTACTGTGCTGGACATGTTCTCATTTCGAATTCCGCTCTGTTCTTGTAGTTTATGAGCGCGCCCTTTCAACGAAGAGTTTGGCCGCACCTCGCTCCTACTCCCCGGCCCGATTCGCTATTCGGTGGCGGCCGGGGCCGTACCTGCTGGTCGCCGAGGCCGATTGTACCGTCGGCCTCGGCGGGTCAGGCGGCGGTCCACAGCACTGGGACGTCGACGCTGTCGAAGTATTGGACGGACACCCGCGCGAATCCCGAGTCGGGGAGCGTCCACGTCGCGCTGACCGTCGCGTCGATGTCACCCGCCCCCGGCGCAAGGGTCTCGAACCCGTCTCCCCAGGGCGCTGTGCCGTCGTCGACTGTGAGGGCACCGGTCGGGAACGGCGCATCCTCGCTCGCTGGCGTGGAGACTGCGGGGCACCGGGACCACCCAGGCGCGCACGGGGCGCCTACCGACGCCGCGATGCTGTAGTGGCTCAGCGCCGCGTGGGCGTCCGCCGACGGGGTGGCATTTGAGAGGAAGGGCAGTGTCGTGCGTACCGCCAGGGGGCGATGGGCGAACGACGGCGGGCGCGGCTGCGGCTGTAACACTGGCGCCGGGGTTGGGACCGCCGCGGGAGCGGCCAGCGCGGGCAGGGCGAGGTGCGCGCCGGGCATGGGCTGCAGCACGGCGAAATCCTGCCGGGGGCTCGGGAGGCGCACCGTCGTGCGGCGCCCCTGCGCGTCGGTGTAGGTGAGCGTGTAGACGCCTGCTCCGGCCGGCTCGCGGCCGATCGGGGTGGCGCGGGCAGCCCCCTCTCCCTGCAGGGGAACGCCGACCCCGTCGACGGTCACCGCCTCGCTGCTGCGAAGGACGACGCCGACGCCGTCTTTGGTCGTCATCTGCACGTTCACCAGCGCGAAAGGCCCTGGGGCGAGCGCTCGCTGCAACGAAACGGAGACGTACAAGCTGGAGGCCGGCATGTCGGGGGGCATGGTCGAGGCGCTGCACGCCGAGAGGGCCGCCAGCACGAGCGTGATGGCAGCACTCGTCGCGAGGTGGATGCTTGCTCGCCACCTTGACATGGATCGGCTTTCCCTTGGCCAGCGGGAGGCCAACTCGCCCCAACGCGTTCCCCAAGAGCATACCTCGTCACGAATCCTTTGTACCTCCGAGCGTCCGTTCCATCGCTGCTGCTGCTTCCTTCTGCATGTGCGGGGTGACATGCCCGTAGAGCGCGAGCGTCACCGCCACGCTCGAATGCCCCAACATCTCGCTCACCACCTTGGGATTGACCCCCTGTTCGAGCAACAACGTCGCCGCCGTATGCCGCAAATCATGGAACCGAATCATCGGCAGTCCCGCCCGCTTTACCACTTTGCCATACCATCCGCCAGTGTCGAAGTAGTAAATGGACAGCCTCCCGCCGGCTGCATCGGTGAATACGAAATCATGGTCTTGCCATGCCTCGCCCAGTTGCGACCGTTCTTGCGCCTGACGCGCGCGATGACGCCGCAACGCCGCGATCGCGAGTTCGGGAAGGGCAATACGCCGTCGACTGTGTGCCGTCTTTGCATCATCCCAGCGCGGTCCCTCCGCCGTACGCTGCAATGTACGTCGGACTCGCAGCGAGCCACCCTCTAGGTCCACATCGCGCCACTGGAGTGTGTCCAATTCGCCCGCGCGCATGCCTGTAGTCAGCGCCAGAACTAGCAACGCCTCCAAGCGATCTCCATCTACCGTATTCAACAGCTGGCGCGCCTGTTCCTCGTTGTAGATGGCGAATTCATGTCGCAGCACCCGCGGCCCTTTCACCATGTCCGCCACATTACGCGCAACCAATCCCAGCCGCAGCGCGTCATCGAGAGCATCATGGAGCACCACGTAGAGGTGTTGGACCGTCGAAACCGCATAGCCTGTATCGATCTTGCTCGTCAGGAACGCCTGGATATGCTGGGCCGTTAGCTTCGCAAGTTGGTGCTGCCCCAAACCAGGGACGAGATGGCATCGAATATCGAAGCTATAACGGTAATGCGAGCTGGGCTTGACCTCGTGCTTTTTCACGGTGTGGAACCACGAGTTGAGGTAATCTCCGACCGTCTGGCGGTCCACTGAGACCGGCATGCCTTTCTCGCGGTTCCGGACGGCCTCAGTGAGTTTGTGTACTACCTCCTGGCGCGTCTTGCCGTAGAGGCTCCGACGCTTACCTTCTATGTCTACATAGCGCGCTTCCCAGCGCTCTTCGCCCTTTCGCATGCGCTTGCGAATGGTGCCCTCACTGTTGCCGCGTTTGCCTGCCATCCGCTAACTCGCTTTCTGCAGCGTGATGAGGCGCTCGACGTACTCAGCGAGGGCCTTCACCGGGATCAATCGCCGATTGCCCAGCTTGACGCTGAAGAGGTCGCCCGACTCCAGCAGTGTGTAGAGAAAGGAGCGGCGTACGCCCAAGGCATGCGCTGCTTCCTCGACTGTCAGCAGCAACTTAACCGTCGAAGTGGCAAGCTCCTGTACAAGTTGCATCTAGGCGACTCCTTCTACTATCACGACCCCCAGGCGAAGCCGCTTGCCATCACGGATATCCTGGAAGGTGAGCGCCTTCTCGTTGAGGTAGGCACCCATCCAGTCGTGAAACCAGGTCAGGAACTCCGCCCCGCTGTCCGTCTCGGGCAGCTCGTTGGCGAGGTAGGCTGCTGCGGATGAAGCGCAGCCGGCGATCATCTGGCAGAGGAGACGGACGTCGCCTTGGCGCTTGCGCTCCCGCACCGCCGGCTCAGCCTCGCCGTAAAAGTCCGCCTGCTGGATGGCCAACCAGAACGGCGAGGATTCCCATCGCCCCCGGTTGGTGTCGGGAGTGGGCGTGGTGTGGCGTAGCCATTGCGCGGAGGAGTAGGCCCAGAGCGCGGGCAGCTTGTCGAGCAGGTCGTAGGGGTCCTCGATATTCATCTCGTGCAGGCAATCCCGCTTGTAGCGGAACTCGACGCGGGTCACCCTGCTCTCCCCGTCCCAGCCATGGCGCTCCCAGACCGCCCGCATCCAGTCCTTCCGCGACTTCGAGAGCTCCTTGGTTTTGTCGTAGATGCAGCACGAGTGGGCGGCGCCCTTGCTGAACTCATAGCCGGTACAGCGACGCCCCTCCATGTTCAGCTCGAAACTGGGAGTCTCTGTTTCATCGTCGCCCTGCTCCGGCTCTTCGACGTGAGTGGTGCGCTTGTGCCCGCGCGTGATGAAGGCGGGCGCGTCGCCGAGCGAGAGTTCCCAGCCGGACACGTCGGCGCACAGATGTACCTCGCTCACCTGGAGGCGAAGGTCCTGCGTGCCGTAGAACGCCACCACGAAGCCGTAGAGTTTGGCGAGGGCGACGTCGGGGCCGTGCTCCCAGAGGAAGGCCGACGAGAGTCGTGCCTTGCCGGCGATGTGATTGTGCTTGCCGGTCCCGACGTCCAGATGCAGCGAGGGGCAGTGCAGGATCCACCGCCATTGTCGTTGGCCACCATGCGGCTTGATGAAGAGGGTCTCGCCGCAGAACGACCACCGCGTGGGCACGTCGTCCTCGGCCTCCTGGGCGCACTGCTTGAGCCCGTCGAGATCGTCCGCCAAGGATTCCGGGAACTCCGCCAGAATGATGTTGTTGAGCCAGGTGTCGACGTTCGCGCCGACAATCCGAGGGCGCAGGGACATGGCAGTCTCCTTTTACGAACAGGGATTGCTTGGGTCGCCGTGGGTAGTTGGTGTGTCAAACTGCGGGTGCCTGTTAGTGGGGCCGCACCCGCAGAGCCGCCGCGCGGCGTCAATGCCGCGCGGCGGCGGTGGGGGGGATGCCTCCGGCGGGCAGGGGCGCTGCCCCTGCACCCCGCCAGGGACGAGTCCCTGGACCCTGCCTGCCAAAGAGAGAGGGGAAGGGCACCGTGCATTGCGACGGAAGTTCCCTTCCCCTCTCTCTCTGGACTCTCTCACTCCATCCCTCCGCGCTAGGCTGGGGTGTCTGCGACGCTGCGCCTAGCGGCTGGGGCAACGGCACTCGTGGTAGTTATCGGTCGTGGCCTTCGAGGGGTGGATGCGAGGCGCGGTAGCGCCCCTTGGCCGCTTTGAGCCGCGCCCGTTCGCTGTCGGTCATGCGGCGGTGTCCGACGTCAGCGCTGGCAACCGCCGCTACGACGAGCTCCAACCGCCAAGTCCCAAAGGGACAAGCATCGCCTCCGCCTCCTGGACGAGCGCCTGTGCGGCAGGTGGAGCAGTTGAGGGAGCGAAAAATGGCGTGCTGGCGGCGCGCAACCCGTCAAGGACCGAGGTGTCATGCCCGGCTTGCTTCACGCTCAGGAAGGCGGCATCGAGGGCCGACATGCTGCCACTCGTCGCGGCCTCCATGAGGGCGATGCGTTCGGCGGTCTCGGGTGAGCCGAGCGCCGCTGCGACTGCACCGAGCGGGATGCCCTCGCGCATCATCGCCTCGATCTGCGCTTCCTTCTGCAAGCGCCATCGTTCCAAGGCTTGCTGTTCCAAGGCACGCTGCGTGGCGAGCACGACCTCCTTGGCCGACTTGGGTCGCTCGCCGAAGATGCCCGCCAGGAAGAGCACCGCCGTGTAGGCGAGGGCATGGAGTCCGAAGTAGAGCCAGTTCCACGGCTGCGGCAGGTTGTCCAGCGGGAAGGTGGCGGACGTACCCGACGAGGTGTGCCAGGCGAGGGCCAGGAAGTAGAGCACACTCACGAAGTTGATCAGCGAGGAGACGCCCAGCACGAACCAGCCCCGCTTGATCAGCTTCTCGGCCCCGATCTCCACCTTGATGCTAGCATCGAGCGCCATGAGGTCATGCAACTGGAAGATGGTGCTGATTTCGAAGAGCGCGAAGGCGACCGTGGAGCAGACCGCCGAGAAGAGCAGGTAGCCGAGCAGGAAGGAGTTGCCTAGCACCAACCAGCCCGCCGAGTTGTAGAGCAGCTGCGCGACCATCGTGTTCGCTACCAGGGCGAGCACGACGACCTGGACACCCCGACTGCGGAGGAAGTAGATGAGTCGATCCACCTGACCGACCCGCGCGGAGTACGTTACCTGAGCTTGTTGCGTCATGCACGATCTCGCTTTCCTCTAGAGATGAAGATGGGGTACGCCACCAAATGCGGTGGAATGCCCCATGGAGTTGCTGACGAGGCTAGGCCGTGCGCTGGGCCGGCTGGCCCTCAGCAGAGCGCAGGCTCTTTTGGATCACGGCACCGTTGAAGCGGACAGCGCCGCCGGTAGCATTGAGGAAAGCGCCACCCTTCGAGCCAGCGGAGGCGCGCATGCTGCGAATCTCCACCTGCACCTGCTGGCGGCTCACCTGGCGGAGTTCGTCATCAGCGAGTGCGGCCTCGCCCAGGAAGTCCACCCAGTAGAGATCACCGCCCGAAGCCTCGGTGCCGAGGTCGAGCACCTTGAGGCGCGTCTTCTGTAGCGTCCCGCCTTTCTTGGTGGAAATCGTCGTCGTCGTGCCGGTCAGAATCTGTCCCGCGAGCAACATGGTTGTTTCTCCGTGTTCATGTGGAATCTGCCAGTCGCTATCTGCGACCTGGCCGAAGGCAAAAAGAAAGAGCAGCCAGCGACGTTCGCCAGATGCCCAATGAGAGATGGTTACGAGTCGGCCTTTCGCCGCTCTCTACTCGGTCATCGCACTCCTTTCCCCACCAGTGCGGGCACTCATTCTGCTGTGCCTGTCAATGAATCAGTCTGGCCGAGGAGCCAGAGGCGAAGCAGTCGACGATGGCAACGAACCCGATCCTCATCGGCGGCGGTGGGATGCTCACACCCTAAGAGCGTCACGCTCGTGTAGCGGCAGGGTAAGGCGCACAACGCCTCAACTAATCCGACCAGTAGCCGTGTGGGTAGCGCATCTAATTCAGTGCAGTAGCTCTGAGCAAACGCCACCCAACTGATGGCCCGTTGGCCGTGCGTGTCGAGCGTGCGATAGCCTTTCACCAGCGGCGCGGTGGGTGCGAGCTCCGGCCACCACTCATGGAAAGGAATCTGCCGCCGACCGCTCAGGCGCGGGTCGAAGCGCAAGACGCAAAGGCTATAGGTAGCAGTTGGTTGCACTTCATACACGCAGCCGGTGCGAATGCGTTCCTCGCTGATGCAGCCAGTCTCCCAAGCATCAGCGAAGAGGGATTCCAGTTGGTGTCGTTCATCAGGAGGGCGGCCAGCCAGTGCCGAGGCGCGCAATCGTGGTATCGTGTCCATGACGGTCTCCTGCATACTCCTCGCGGAAACGTCGAGAAAACGCGACTGGCGCACGCCCGCTGCAAACAGAAGTGCGCCAGTTTAGTTGCAAGGCTGTCTACTAACAGCGGCGCGTCGCTTGTGTCCTCCGCAACCGGAAGGCATGACGACGCGCCGTTGTGTGTCTCTACGACAACTGAACCTACTCGACCACTCTCCGCGCATCGTGCATCGCTGCACCGCCGTCGGAGAGCTTGCCCCCATTGCCTTCTGCCCTCGCGGGCCACTCGGGCGCACTGCCCGGGGTTAGAGGCCGGTCCTCATCGCTATGTCCACGGGTACCGCCACCATGAAGACTCGCGGCACGCTCCGCAGTTGTTGACCCTTGCGAGTTGATTCGCTTGACACGCGCCTCTCGATGAATTAGCGCGTCTCGCTTCACTTGCTCGTATGGGCTTACAGACTTATTATGCGCGATGATACTAATCTTGTCAAGTATGTTCAGTTGATGCAATTGACAGCACTTGTGCGCAATACACCTTTTGCTCATCTCGTGATATCATGTGTGGTAGCGGTCGCAACCTGGTCAGCACTTGAGGAGGAGAGCATATGCCAACCATAAGTCTTGCAGAAGCCGAGGGCATTCTCGCTCAGCTGCCAGAGTTTGCGTGGCTGACGGGTAATCAGAAATCGTGGTGGACAGTTGCCGAGGTAGCCGAGAATCTCGGAATCGGACCGAGTGCTGTACGTGGATGGGCAGAGCAGGGGCTAATCCCTGGAGCGGTATTGTATAGTAAGCAGCTTGGCTGGCGTATACCACGATCTGGACTCGTACAGTATCTGGGAGAAGCTCAGAAACGGTGAAAGCTTAAGACCGGGCACTATAGCGGCAAAACACGATGTCGGCCTCACAGGATTGACGACGCCGTCTAGTACCTTCATACTATCCACTGGCCATGGAGCCTGATGCCGCCTGGCGGACTTGTGTGATCTTCGGACGCCGATAACGAGGATTGTTCCGATGTCGAGGACTGTCGAATTGCGCCTTCAGCAAGGGGATATCGGCGACATCGAGGCTGATGTCGTTGTCTTGAAGTATGCACAATCGTTCTACGGCGCGGACCGTCGAGTTGCCACGGCGCTGGGCGCCGCTGGGCTGGCCAGGAGCGATGTCGAGCCCCAAGTGGGCGCATATCGCTACGTTGGCACCAGGAACGCCATCCGAGCACCACATGCTCTTTTCATGGGCGTCACGCAACTGCACGAATTCGATTATCCGCGCATCCGTAATTTTGCAAAAGATGCGCTAAGTGCGTTGGCCATAGCGTCGCCAGGCACCCATCATGTCGCGCTTACCATCCATGGGCCAGGGTATGGCCTGGACGAAACCGAGGCATTCCTCTCGGAGCTCGATGGCCTTCTGGACGCGTTGCAGAGTGGGCGCTTGCCCACGAGCCTTGAACGTATCACCATTGTGGACAGGAATGTAGAGCGCGTCAGCCGACTCCAACACGCCCTCGGAATCCGACTGAAGGGCGCGGCCTATCCGGTCGTCGCAAACGCAGCGGGAGGCTACCTGCTTGAGGTCCCTGGCAATCAGGTAGCTAGCGCGCCAGCTTCGACACAGGGGACGCAGGCTCGCCCAGAGGACGCAGATACCGCAAAAAGGCCGCATGTGTTTGTGGCAATGCCCTTCACCACCCACCTTGAGGATGTGTACTACTATGGCATCCAGGGACCAGTGCACGCCGCCGGTTTCCTGTGCGAGCGGATCGACCACGAAGCATTCGTCGGAGGAATCGTGGAGTGGATCCAGCAGAAGATCGACACCGCCGTGCTCGTGATCGCCGAGCTGACTGGCGGTAACCCCAATGTCTACCTCGAGGTCGGATATGCATGGGGACGCCAGCGCCCTACGGTTCTGCTAACGTCAAACCTTGAGGAGCTTGCCTTTGACGTCAAGGGGCACAAGTGCCTCACGTATCAGGGCATCAAGGATTTGGAGCAATCACTTGCGCACGAGTTGGCAGAGCTTAAACAGCGTCAACTGATATAGATGATTTGTTGAGAGGCCGACCAGTGTTCGCATCGGTGCATACCCTCAAAGGTGCGGTGCCTCGACGCTAGATTGCATATTCGCTCATGTTCTTGAGTCGAGTTTGGCACCATCCCTATCCACATTTCGGAATACTAAGGGGCGAGATATGTTGTCTATGCCTGTGCCTGCGAGTGAGGAAGAACTTCACAATCGCATTTGGGAATTCATTCGGTCCACAGCCGCTGACGACTGTGTGATCTGCCGCGCCAGCCGATTGATTGACGAAGATGAGGAAGCTTTTGAATCTTTAGTTGTCCAGTATGTTGGGACAGGTTCTGGCGAATGCATTAACGAAGCAGCGCAATCTCTGCTTCAGATCAGATCTCGCTTTGATTCAGGTTCGACATACATTCCATATCCCAAACGTCGATGGTTGACGTTAGCCGGGTTGGAAAGGCGTACCTGGCAGTTTATTGAACTATGGTCGCTCTATGAACAGCACTCTATAGCCATTGTTGGAAGAGATGGGGAGGAAGAACACTGTTCGGTGTGCGATTGCAAGATATCAGCTTCCCAGCCACATCACGAATCCTGTCCCATATCCGTAGCTGGTCAGCTTATGGAAATTCGCAATCTCTTCCCCGAAGACCTTGAGTTGACGCGGGAAACTGTTCAGCGGCCCAAAATGCTGCCTCGTGACCCGTCGGGGCCAACAGCCCGAAAGACAAATTGGAAGAGACATCGGAGCCCAGGCCGCGCCACATCGGCGTTCATTCGCGAATATCTGGTTCCGGGACGCACCGATATACCAAATCTCTCCCTTGCGTTCATACCACGCCTTCCAACTGGTGGAGCTCCCATCTCATTGAGCCGTGTCGACCTTCAGGATGACAACGATGTGGAAACCTGGTTTTGCCGCTGCAACGTGACCATCCCACAACCATTGCCCCTGGGTCCATTTCCAGTCAAGACAGAAATTGGAATACTTTATCCTAGCCAACCAGGCAGTTATAACACTGTACTTTGGAGGGAGCAAGTACAGGACTGTCTGATGGCAGGATGCTATGTGACGGTCCAAGGCGGTTGGGGCTGGTCAAAATGGACACAATATAATGCAGACTGGAATGTACTTTGCGAAGAGCTGCAGGGTCGAGTTGAAGTACCTGGAGAGATTTCAATGCCAGGTAACGAAGGTACACGGATGTACAATCTCTCATTGCGCGCCGAGGCGGATCCTACCCATTCATGGATGATTCATTGGTTTGCCTATGCAATTATGTGGCTTAGCCGTGAACAATACCGAGAGGCTCTAGCTGCGAGATCATTTTGACGGCCAAGCTGACAGCCAACAGAGTAGACAACCATGGATATTGGCGAACAAATCAAACACACAATCATCGAATAATTGGGCGTAATGGACGTCAGCGGACAGTGACGGACGATACAGCGGCTCTTTCGTAAACAGTGGTTCGGAGCCACAGGCGATCTCGGTCTCCGGCACGACCGATAGGAGTTGCCATCTGCGCGTTCAGCGGCAGGCAGCACCACCGAAGCGCGAAGGACGCGGCTTGGCCCGTAACCTCGTCTACCTCGCGACGTGGACCAACACCTCGCCCGCGCTGGACTGGCGCTCGGCCTGGCCAGGGCCCCACCCAATCAACCCGTGAGTGGCCACTGCCGGAGTGTACGCCGTGCGTATAATGACGCTGCGGGACCATGACTTTCTCCGCCCGGCCCATTGGCACGACCGCGCTTTCCGGAGGAGCGACCACATGCCGTTCAACACTGATTATCTGGTTGTTGGGGCTGGTGCTAGCGGCCTTGCCTTCACGGACGCGCTGGTAGCCGAGGCGAATGTGGATGTGACGGTTGTGGATCGCCAGGCAGCTCCCGGAGGTCATTGGCTGCATGCCTATCCGTTCGTACGTCTGCACACCCCCTCGGCATACTACGGCGTGAACTCGCTGCCGCTCGGCGAGGACTGCATCGATCAAGTGGGCGAGAATGCAGGGTTCTACGAACGCGCGACCGGCGTCGAGGTCTGCGAGCACTTCGCACAAGCAGCCGCGCGGCTAACGCAGACGGGCCGGGTCCGCCTGCTCTTGCGGCACGAGTACCTGGGCCGCGGGAGTGACGGTCAGCAGGTCCGAGACCTTAGCACGGGGGAGCTCCACGATGTGACGGTACGCCGCAAGGTCGTCGACGCTCGCTACCTGGAGGCATCGATCCCGGCTACTCATGCCCTCCCATTCGACGTGGCCGCATCCGCACGGGTCATCCCGATCAACGACCTGCCGGAGGCCGCTGATGCTGCCTCCTCCTACGCCATCCTCGGGTCCGGCAAGACGGCGGTAGACGCCTGCGTCTGGCTTCTGGACAACGGCGTCGAGCCGGACCGGATTCGTTGGGTCCGTCCACGCGACGCATGGTTCTATGACCGCAGCTACTTTCAACCGCTGGAGCAGGTCGGCGCGATCATGGAGGGGATCTCCCGCGACGCCGAAGCCGGCGCTCAGGCAGCGAACGTCGAGGAGGTCTTCGAGCGGCTCGAGGCTTCGGGGCGGCTCGTGCGCATCGACCCATCGTGGCCAGCCACGATGTATCGCGGCACGATGCTAAGCGCCCGTGAGCGTGAGGCCGTGCGGCGGATTGAAGACGTGGTCAGGCTCGGCCGGGTGCGACGGATCGAGGTCGACCGGATCGTGCTCGAGCGCGGGGAGACCCGCACCGGCCCCGAGGTCCTCCACGTCGACTGCACGGCGCTCGGTCTGAACAACGCCCCCGCCACCGCGATCTACCAGCCCGGCCGGATCGTGCTCCAGCAAGTCCGCTATCTTTCGCCGACGTTCAACGCAGCCCTGATCGGATTCGTCGAGGCACATCGCGACGACGACGCGGCCAAGAACCAGCTATGCCCCACCCACGCCTACCCAAGCAGCCCCCAGGATTGGCCGCGCATGATGTGCTGCACGTGGCGTGCGGAGGCCCGCTGGCTGCGCGAGCCCGACCTCTCCGCATGGATCGCCCAGAGCCGGCTCAACCTCATGCGAGGGCTCCCCGACCACGTGGCCGAGCCATCGGTGCAGGCCGCCGTCACACGGTATCTCACCCACGTCGGGCCGGCGATCGAGCAGCTGAGTGGCTGGGCGGATTAGTCTTACTGACCTCGGCATCGTTTGCTAAACCGAGTAGCCACAGTGGACCGAACAGGCCTGGATGAGGTCGCGCTTGTAGCGCAAGCGCTCTTTGGCGCGGCGCAGCTCCAGGTTGAGTTCGGCCAGGTCGCGGCAGCAGCGGTTCTTGAGCTCGACGCGCTTGAGCAAGTTCCAGATCCCCTCGTCCGGATTGAGGTCGGGCGCGTAGCCGGGCAAGCGTTCCAGGTGGAGGCGCTTCGCCGCGCCGCGCGTGAGGAAATCCTTGATCGGCTGCCCCTTGTGGATCGGCGATCCGTCCCAGATGACCAGGACCTTGCCGCGCAGCTTGCGCGTGCCTCACGCGCAGGAAGCCCACGACCCCTTCGGCGTTGAAGGCGTCTTTCCGCGTCTGCAGGTCGAGGCGCCCGTCCAGCGTGATGCCACTGATCGCTGCCAGATGGTCATGGGGCAGGGGGACGTGTAGGATCGGCGTCTGCCCCCGCGGCGCCCACGTGCGCACCGCCAAGGGCAACAGGTAGAAACCGGCTTCGTCTCCCCAGACGATGGTGGAACCTTCCTCAGCTGCTTTTTTTGGAGCGCTGGCCAGCGCTCGGCATACCACTGCGCAATGGCCTGCTCGTCGCGCTGCGTGGCCCGCTCGATAGGCTGCTGGCGACTCCAGCCCGCCTGGCGCAACAAGCGGCTGACCTGATCGCGGTGATAGCGGACACCAAAGGTGCGCCAGATCACCACCGCGACGCGGCTGGCCGTCCACACGTCGCCGCGGAATCCATACGTCTCGGCCCCGCGCGCCAACAACGCCGGGATCTGGGCGCGCTGCTCGACCGTCAACTTGGCGGGGCCACCGGGGCGGGGCTGCGTGCGCAGCGCCTCCACGCCCTTCTCGTGCGCCCGCTTGATCCACTGGCAGACGGCGGCGCAACTGACGCCCAACGCTGCCGCGATGTCCTTCTGCCACCAACCTTGGTGGTGCAACTCCCAGGCGCGCTGACGCTGCCATTCCCAGGAGTCCGCGAGTCTCTTGGATGTACTCATACCCCCAGTGCTCGCAAGATTCATGCTCTCACGCCGAGGTCAGTGCCCTCATTTCGCACTTTCATCTGAGACCAAATAGCAGTTTTCGTAGGCAGGTCCAAGCAAGCGTAAGACCTGGCGATGTACGGCGTTCAGCCGCAGGACCTGGGTGAGGCGCGTGCCTTCTGGCCATGTCAGGTGGTGCAGATCCACGCCCTCGAAACACTGGAAGAGCCAACGCAGCGTGGGCCGGGCAGTGGGCCGACGCAATTGGTCGGGCACGGTCTGCTCGGCCGCGCTCAAGCGCTGGCGCACGCGCACCTCAGCGAGTCGGTAGACCAACAAGCACACCACCATGACGAAGGCGAGCGCCATGATCCGCTGCGGCTTCTTCACGAAGACGGAGGAGGCCAGAAACAGCGGATCTTTGAGGAAGGCAAAGCCGCGTTCCACGGCGGACTGGGCTTTGTACGTCTGGATCAGCTCCCGATCGGGCAGCGCGGCCACCTCCAGGACGTTGGTCGCAATGAGGAAGGCTGCCTTGCGGCGCACCTCGCGTTCGACGGCGTTGGAGTCGAGCCGCAGCTGGCCCTGCACATGCCATTCGTGCTCGGTAGGCTGCGCGTCCTGGCGGGGGCGGCCCGCCCGCCCGTACTTGGGCACGGCCACTACCGTGCTCTCCCCCACCAGCCAGGGCGGGAGCTGTTGACGCTCCCGTTCCAGCGCCGCCCGCGCATCGGGGGCGCAGGCGAAGGGGCGGTGGCTCAAGTGCCACCAGCGTTTCTCCCACTTGGCGTGCTCGCGGGCCACCTGCCGCTGCAGGGTGGCCCGCGCCCGCTGTTCCCCTTCGGCGGAACGCACCACCAGCCAGCGTTCCTGGCCCTGCGGCAACTCCAGCGTGCGCCCCCACCAGGAGAGTTGTTGCTCGTCACTGTGCTGCCAGGTGGCCGGCTCCTCGCGCACGATCGCCTGCGCGACGGCCGACGTCTCGGGCACCCGACTCACCCAGGCGACTCCTGCCTCGCCGAGCGCCCGCATGTTCGCTTCGCTGTAGAGCCCACTATCGGCGACGTAGACCCCTGCGGTGTCGCCGCTGGCGCGCAGTTGGCGCGTCAGTTCTATGACCACCTGGGGCAACGCCACCTTGTCACTGGCGCTGCCGTCCAGTGGCTTGAGGAATTGCGGCACCCCGTCTTGCGAGGTGACCAGCGCCAGCATCCACTGCTTGAGATCTTCGCGGTGATCGCGCGAATAGCCATACGTCACGGCAATCGTGTGCGCGTCGAGGTCGCCCTCCATCGGCGTGTACGCCCCGCTCACGGCAAACGACGTCGTATCGGCATGCAGCTGGGTCAGCGGTACCCCGAAGGCCCGCCGCGCCCGCAGCGCCAGGCCAGCAAAGAGCGTCGTCACATCGTGCGCATACAACCAGTCCAACGTGCGCCCCAGGCAGTCGTCGTTCAGATCGGCGGCGCTGATCCCGGGCCCGAGCAAGCGCTCCACCGGCTTGTCGTCAAAGAACTGTGGCACCAAATACAGCTGGCGATTGCTGAAGCCCAACCCGTTGAGCACCATCGCCACGGTCGCCGTGCCCACGCTCACCTGCTGGCGCGACCCAGCATCCTGGGCATTGAGCCACTCCGCCACGCCGATCTCGCGACACACTTCCGCCACGATGCCCAGATGATTGAGATGCTCCACGACCACTTCGTACGCCATCTCTCCGCTCCCTTCGATTGATGGCGTCCACCCTAACGATATCCTCCATCCTGGTCAATCCAAACTGCGAAATGAGGGTCAGTAGTTGGTCGCCTGTGGTATTTGACCCCACATTTGATACTGGTGGCGAATTCAAAAACGCCGTGCTGTCGCCACATCTCAAGGCCGAAAATTCAGGCATCAGGTGTTAGAGCTCAAGCCTGAAATTCACGCTTTCACGAATTCGCCACCAGTATCACATTTGACCCCAACGCGGACGGACGAAGACGGACCAAGCGGGACGAACTCAGCAATCAAATGCCCTGAAATTGGGCGCTGACGGACGTTGGCGAACGTCGGTGTACGGGGCGGATAGAAGTCGCTGATTTGATGCGGAAGCCCTGAACGCAGCGATACACGGGACACAGAGCGGAAACATCGCGATGGTGTGAGGGAATACACCATGTTGCATTGAGGAGCCGAACGGAGACGCTGGAATCGCGTTGTAACAAGGTGACGCAATTTCACCTGCGCCGAAGGAGGATCCTCATGCGCTTCACGGCGACCTTCCCACGCTGGCTGTTGTTGACTTCACTGCCGACGCTGCTCTTGCTGTCGGCGTGTGGTGGCTCGTCTGCCGCCACGACGGCTACGCCCGGGCCGGGCACGGCGACCTCCGCCGCGACGGCGACCAACGGCACCTCTCCTACGGTGACGGCGAGCACGAGCCTTTGCGATCTGATGTCGCTCGCCGCGATGAGCGCGGTGCTGGGCGGGACGGTCGGCAACATCGTGCGGGCCAAGACGACGGCGGCGGACGGCAGCACCGCGGTGAACTGCACCTATCTCCCCTCGGGGGGTGCGCACGTCGACGCCGAGATCAGCTACCTCTTCACGAGCAACGGGGCGACGGCCTACGCGAAGGACAAGGCGGATGATGCCTCGCGCGGGGAGAAGGAAACGGATCTGAGCGGGCTCGGCGACGCGGCGTTCTGGGCCATCTCGCCAGCGCACGCGAACACGTTGCAACTGACGGCGCAGAAGGGGAATGTGCTGCTGGTGATGACGCTGGGCGGCGCGGGCGTGGATGGGAGCACCATGCTGAGCGGGGCGACCAACCTGGCGCGACAAGCACTGCCGTCGATCTAGCGGTTTCGTCGGCAATTGGACGCACATTCTCGGGGCAACGTGACGCCAATCTTGACGCCAACCCAGGCGGTCAATGACGAACGTCGGCGAACGTGCGTGGACGAGGGCCCTGCATTATTGGGCGTTCCTGGACGGAGACGAACAACGATGAACTGACCGACGGGAAATCAGGATGCGCGAGGCGACGGATGTCTCGCTGGACAACTCTATTCGCCGCGCGCTCAGGACCGAGCTCCGACTAATTGCGCTTTGCGGCGGCAAGCCAGAGGGCGGGAGACGTCCAGTTGAAGGTGAGCAGCGTCGGCGGCTCCTTCGGGTCGGGGTGGAAGGTGAGCAGCGTCGCCGAGGCGTTGTCCATGCTCACCAGGGGCACGCGCTCCAGAGGGATGCCGACGTAATGCGCGACGATCAGCTTCACCAGGTCGGCGTGGGTCACCAGCGCCACCCACTCGCCGACGCCCTGCTCATGGCGCCACTTCTCCGCGGCCTTCACCGCGCGGCGCTGCACAGCGGCGAAGCTCTCGACGCCGGAAGGCGCGTGCATCGGGTCCGTGGTGAAGCGCGCCCAGGCGTTGTCACCCTTGTCGAGGTCGTCGTAGCACTTGCCGCTGAACCGCCTGTAGTCGGTGTCGAGCAGGTCACGATCTTGGCGAATCTCGAGGCCACGCCCCTCGTTGAGGAACGCGGCGGTCGCCATCGTGCGTTCGAGCGGTGAGGCGATGATCGCGGTGAGCGGCAGGTCGCGCAACGCGGCGGCGGTCGCCCGTGCCTCCCGCTCGCCCTCCTCATTGAGCGGAACGCTCGGGAGTTGCCCAGGGAGCAGGTGCTTGACGTTGTAGTCCGTCTGCCCATGTCGCACGAGCAAGAGCTTGCGCCAGCCCTAGTGCTCGGCGTGCGCCAGCTCGCGGCCCATCCGCCGGCCAGCGGGCACGCGGCATTTGTTCGACCGGAAGAGTCCCATGTTCCCCTCCTAATCTACGATCGGTTGCCCAAAGGAAAGTGGCGCTATTCTACGCGCCAAACGGAGATGACGCAAGATAGCGACCCTTGAGGAGATGGGAACCTCCGCTACCCATTGAGCCACAGATCAGGAGTGGCGCTTTGACCCCACGGTTGACCCCAACGCCCGCGAACATCGACGGACACCAGTGGACATCCCTACGTACTAGGGCCTCATAATTACGACATCGGTGGACGCCCACACACATGGATAGACACCGTCAACAGAACGGCTTCTTCAACGGCAAGCGCGGCATCGAGTTCCCGCTGCAACTGCTGACCATCGCCGTCGCCGTCGGCATCATGGGTCCCCGCGACTATTCGCTGGACCATGTGTTGGGCATCGCGCTGCCGGAGGTGACGCTCTTCCTCATCCTGGCCGCGGTCGCCATCGCGATCGACCTGATCGGCATGGCGCTGGCCCGCCAGCCCGCGACGCCCGCGCAACCATCATCGCCGGCCGCATCATAGGCGGAGGCTGAGGATTGGAACACAGATGGGGCCGACGGGGGCGGAGGATTAAGTTCGGGCGACGGCGCCCAGGTCGGCGAGAGGTGGGGCGGGCAGACGAGCGGGACATGTCCCGCCCCTACGGTGATAGCCGAGGGAGGAAGGCGCAGATTACACAGTGTCGCTGCGCGCGCAGGCGTTCAAGCTCGTTCGCATTGGTCCACACTGTCTAAATCTGCAACCCACCGCTCTCCTTGCATGCCCGCATCTCGTCCCGCTGGATCCAGTTGAACAGCCTGCGATGGGACATCGATACTCGCTCGGCCACCTCCGCGACCGCGCCTACCGCTCATCCGCTGCAAGCGCATCTCCTGAGGAGCTAGGCCGCTTAACCGATCCTTAACGCTCGCCTGATACATTTGCCGTGCTCCTCACGGTGAGCCAAGCCCCATCGACCACTACACGACCACCGCGCCGCGTCATCTCTACCCCAGGGAGGGCCGTGCATGTTCGATGCGAGCGGGACGCTGGCGCACGTGCGCCAGGGGCGGAAAGAGCCCTATTGGGTCGTGTTCAACAGTCGGCGTCCTCGGCCCGGCGGGGTGGGCAAGGGCTGTCTGCTCTTCTTCCTCGTGGTTGCCCTGGCCGCCTTCGCGGTGCTCACATCGATCGCCTCGCTGGCCACCGGGACCTGGAAGGCCGCCCCGCCCATCGTCGGTGGCGCGCTCGTCGCCATCGCCCTGCTGTTGCTATCGCGCCTCGCGCGCCGCAGGGGCAGCGGCCCTGCGCGGGCGCCCGACGCCGATGCGCCGCTGCTCGTCATCACGCCCGAGGGCTTCGTCGAGTACGTCCGGCCTGATTACCCTACCGTCGCCATCGACTTCTCCGACCTGGCGAGCCTCGCGCTGCGCGTGAGCGCCAGCACCAACTCCGGCAGCTCGGTCGCCACCGCTCACATCTGGCTTGACCTCAACTACCGCGACGGTAAGACGGCACGCTGGCAGCCGCGGGCCAATTTCGGGCCGACCGAAGCGATCGTGCAGGCAATCATCACCGCCCAAGGTAAGTTTGAGGCGACGCACTAACTAGCACGACAGCCGCGGTTCTGGCACGTGCCGTGGTCATTCCCCCCGCCCGCGGGGTTTGCCCGACCCCCATCACGGTAACCCTCCTGCTACGCTCGAGCGCGCGCCACTGAGAGCGCCCAGGGTCAACGAATCTCTGGCGGACGCACGGGGATTCGCCGGATGGACCGCTAAACCGACTCAGCGATGGTGGCGGGACTATGGTAGAGTCAACGACGTGGCGCACGCTTCTTCCTCCGAGGCGTCTTGTACCCGTATCCGCATCCGTGAGGATACCCGATGGAATTTACTACCGACATTGCCAGACCGGTCGAGCAGGTCTTTGCGCTGATCGCTGACCTGCCGAACTATCACCGGTGGCTGCCACCGTCTGGCCTCTATGGCGCGACGACGCAGGTGTCCGACACGCCACTCACGCTCGGCACCACGTATGTCGACGGGAAACAAGCGACGCTGCACGGCCGCGTGACTGAATTTCGCCCACCAGTCGCCCTCGCATTTCACCAGGAGGCGCGGCTGCTGCTCAGCCGCCTGGCCATTGACATTCGCTATCGGCTGGAACCGCTCGGCGCACACACGCGGGTCTATCGCACCACGACACCGCGCCTGTCGGGTGTGCTCGCGTTTCTGCGACCGATGGTCGTGCGCTCCATACGCAACGAGAACCTCCGCACGTTGGCGATGATGAAGCAGTATTTGGAGCACGAAGGACGCGCGTGAATGCTCAGGGCCAGGCGAGCGCAGCCACGCCTGCCAACTCGCGAGGTACATGCTGTAGTACTAGAGCATGGAGGCCCGCCGAACACTGCGTGAGGCGCATCGTTCCGACAGGGTGCTCGCCGGCGGTTTCGCGCCCTTTCGGCAACGCCCATCCACTTGGCCGCGAGCATTTGCCCGATGGCGTAAAGGCCGAAGATGCCGACGAGCGAATAGACCACGACGCCGAGGCGCGCGGCGACGAGACTCTGCCCGAAAAGCTGGTAGAACGGGCAGAGGCAGAGCAGGAAGAAGGGCGGCTGCGAACAGAAGACGGCGATAGGCCAGAGACGCAGCAAGAGGGCGATGACGAGCACCCTGATGTGAAGCCAGCCAGGGCGGTAAGTAACCTGAGGCAGCGCTGCATTGCATGTTAGTTGCCATTGTCACGCGGTCTACTCCCCCGAGCACTTCGCTGCGGCTTTTCGGCGCAAGTGTCGTTGAAGTCTATTCCGGCGATTGTACATGTTCAGGTTTGACTGTCAACGCCAGTAGATGCGTGGAAGGCGGAAATAGGATGTGAGCGCTGAATATTTCACGAGCGCTGAAATTTGGCGAGACGTCGGGTGGGAGGATGGTGCCGCACGATGCTGCTGTGGTTGTGCAATGGCTACCGGGAGCGATTTCCGCTTTCTTCCGCGTTTGCATCGAGTTCGGCGGTTTCGAGGCGAGAGCGGGCGACGATGGAGCTTGCTTGACCAGCTCCTGTAGTATTGCGGTAATCGTTGGTGGGGGTGGGCGGTGGCAGCTGTTATGGTGCAACCTGGGCGTCAGGTGGGGATCAGAACTCGTTTCGTCAAGTGGCTCCAGCCCATGGACGTCTCTTCGCAGGAGATACGTGCGCTAGATGGCATCCGCACTATTGCGGCGCTGTTGGTGCTTACTTTCCACGCCATTTCAAATAGCTCCATTTCCTTCGCCATTGGTGGCCACAAATTCAATTACACCTGGTCCTACGCCCAATCGGGCGTTCATCTCTTCTTCGTCCTCTCCGGCTTTTTGCTTTTCCTACCCTACGCCCGCTCGATGCTCTCCGGCAAGACGTGGCCTTCGGCCTGGGCGTTCTACAAGCGACGTGCCTTGCGCATATTGCCTGCCTACTACGCCTGCCTCACTATCCTCGTAGTTTTGCGCGAGACAGAACTCAGAGCGCAGGAAGGGAATGCCTTTATAGCAAACATTGGGCTCCACGTTCTCTTGCTGCACAACCTCATCCCAGAGTTTAACATCTCACGCGGCTCTCTTGGGATCGCGTGCCGACTCTTGGCGATGAGCAACTTGAACGCTACAGCAACCGAGTGCGTGACTACGAAGGTGTAGGTCGCGTTTATGGTCAGCTCGCCATTCAACTCCGCGCCCAAGGCCTAACGGCGATTGCCGATCGCTTCACGTATCGAGGCCAAGTCTGCCAGCGCCGACTGCTGCTCAAGCAGCGCAAGTTCGGAAGTTACCTCTTCTCATCGGTGTTGGCCGTGATGTCGGGCTACGGCTACCGCCTCGGACGTATTTTCGTCGCCTACATCCTGATCGTCTCCGTCTTCGCCGCAGCTTTCCTCGCCTCCGGTGTTGTGGGTGGCCATGCAGGACTCACACTTCCCGATGGCCTGAATGCTCTCCAGATCAGCTTGAACGCCATCCACGGGCGCGTCTTCTTCGCCAACTTTCAGATCGACACGGCGCAGTCCTGGATCGCCACCGCCGAGTCGATCGTTGGCATCGTGGTCGAGGGCATCTTCGTCGCCATGCTCATCCAGCGATTCTTCAACCGGTAGGTCCCACCCGTGCAGTGATGCTAGAATGGGGCTGTAAGCGGGCGTGAAGGGCTGCACGTCGAAGGGGGCTGCATGTGAAGGCGCAAATGAAAGTGTTCGTCAGCCGTAGCCACGAGGATGACGCGTTCTGTCGCGTGCTGGTTGACGGACTGCATCGCGCGGGTGCGGACGTCTGGTATGACGAGCACAAACTCGGCTCTGGGCAGCTCGGCCCCACCATCGAGAAGGAACTGCGCGAGCGGCCAGTCTTCGTCGTCGTGCTCTCGCCCGCCGCGCTGGCCAGCCCGGCATGGCTATGCTCGTCGAGCTCCAAGGGCTGCGGCCACCCATGCTCGACGGCGTCGCGCAGCCGATGGAGCGAGCCGACGCCCGGATTGCCGCCCCACGAGAAGATGAGGCGCGTGGCGCAGCCCGCACCAATCAACTGGTCGTAGATCACGTCTGGCGTCATGCGAATCAGCGTGAGGCCGCGCCGTTGCTGGCGGATCACCTCGTGTCCGGCGGCGAAGGGGATCAGGTGCGTGAACCCTTCCAGCGCCACACTATCGCCATCGTGGATGAGCGCGCCGACGGCGTCACGTAATGCCACGATCTCCGCCATGTCAGGCCTCTTCGCATCTCCGCGGGGGTCACGTGATTCGCTTGTACGCGATCACCAATGCTGAGTAGCAAATCGCAAACCAGCTCGCAGCATACCAGTGTCGTGGTTCCTACACAACCACGCGCTTAACTCTCCTGACGGGCCGTTGCGGGCGCCCCGGCGAAGAGGCGTACGAGGATGAGAAAGGTGACAATCGCGGCGGAGGCGCCATAGACGGCGCGCATCCACGGTTCGTCGGCGTCGCTCCCGGTGTAGAAGCCGTGCGCGGTCGCCAGGGCGAATGCGATGAAACCCACGTAATGGATCGTCCGCCATGCGCGATAGGAAATGCGCCGCCGCAGCCACGAGCTGAGCAGCACGAGCACCATGGCGTACATCGCGAAGACACCGAGGCGCGTGTATGGCTCTCTGTACGGCTCGCTCATAGGCAGCAGCAGATTCCAGAACGTGAATGGGATGTATGAGTCGAAGAGGATCGAGAGCAGGTGGGCGAGCACCAGCAGCCCCGAGAGGACTGCCATTACCTGATGCAGCTCGTTGACTGACCACGGGA
Organism: uncultured Chloroflexia bacterium; assembly: GCA_963841205.1. Lineage (GTDB taxonomy): Bacteria > Chloroflexota > Ktedonobacteria > Ktedonobacterales > JADMIN01 > CAWAWP01. The sequence continues at coordinate 121,013 of CAWJCH010000018.1, forward strand.
CGCGCTCGCTTGCCTGTCGCCCGACGGTGCGCAGCATGCCCAGGACCACAGAGATGGTGAGCGCGACATACGCGGCGACCGCCGTCGCTCGCGTGAGATACCAGAGCGTCGGGCCAGTGGAGGCGGCGCGTGCCAAAGCCGCCAGGGTATCGGGTTGCTGAGTGAGAAACGGCTGCGCGGCGTTCAGCATCAATCCAACCACAATTCGCCTCCTCCGCCGCAGGTGGTCAGCCACTCGCGTAGATTCCTCGAGCAGTACACTGTTCCATCGCCCATCACCAGGATCAGCGCCGTCTCGCCGTCTCCGTATCGTTCATCCCGTGTCCCGTCGTCCCACGCCGCCTCGACCGCTCGCAACGCCTCGGGATAGCCGCGGAGCAGCGCCACCTTCGTCGCCACCTCAGCGCGTGCACCGGTGGGAGCCAGCGCCGTCACCGTCGCAATGAGGTCGCCGGCGCCGAGCGCGTCGTCGGAGGCGTCAAGCCAAAGCGGAATCAGTTCGCTGGTGCGCGGATCGAGCAAATGATGTCGTCGCGCGCCAGCATGCCACCACCAGCGCTCCAGCCCGCCAGAGCATGCCACCCCGCCCGTGGCAAGCGAGAACACCCCCGCGTGCCGGTCAAGCACGTCGCCCCCGGAGCGCGGGTCGCGGATGGCGAGCGGCCATGGTTCGCCGTTTTCGTCGTGTCCGTAGACGCGCATGTCGGCGCCGACATCAATCAAGACGCCCTCGAAGTCACCGAAGAAGCGTTCCAATGCGCCGTCCGCAGCCCAGCCCTTTGCGATACCTCCAAGGTCTAGTCGAGCACCTACCGGTAGCTTCACCTGCTTGCGCTCCGCGTCCAGCTCAATGCCACGCCAGGCGCCGCCGAGCCGTGGCGCTTCAACGCTACGCAGGGGCGTGTCGTTCGCCACCAAGGCATCTCGCGCAAGGTCATTGAAGTCGCGGTCGTAACCGATCCTCTCGAGCTGGGAGAGTAGCGCGGGATCGAACATACCATCCGTCACTCGCGCCGCCTCCAAGCTATCTTCCAGCACGGCAAATAGGAGGTCGGAAACCGGCTGCCATCTGCCCACAGTGGCGTTGAGCTGGCAGAGCTCGCTGGCGGGATCGAAGCGCGTGAGACATCGTTCCACCTCGCGCATCCAGCTAAAACAAGCGCTAATGGCCGCTCGTGCCGCGCCCTCGTGCTCTGCGGCAAAGGCAACGTGCAGCCCGATCCGCGTGCCCATCATTTGTTCGGAGCATTCGAGAAGCATTGTAGACCCCACAGAACAGTCGGAATGTGGAACGCGGGGCCTCAACACTTGGTATTTGGCGTAGGAGTGCAGACGGCCTTAGGCGTGGGCGTAGCGGTAGGCTTCGTCGTCGCGGTTGGCTTGAGCGTCGGCGTCGCAGTGGAGCCTGGCTTCGGCGTGTTCGTTGGCACCGCGGTCTGCCCAGGCGCGAGCGTGTTTGTCGGTACAGCGGTCTGGCCGGGGGCGAGTGTGTTCGTTGGCTGCGCGGTCTGCCCAGGCGCAAGCGTGTCGGTTGGCCCTGTCGCGGTGGTCGACGTTGCCTGGGATGCGGGGGCGATGTCCCAGCTGGAAGGGCGATGGTCGGTGAGCTGCCACGAGCCGAGAAGCAACGCACCCACGCCGAAGAGCGAGGCAACGCGGAGCCCCGTCACCGCCGCCGGGTCGCCGTCCCGTGGCGGCAGCGGCGAATTCAGGCGCTACCCGAGCGACGCCGGCGGGGGGCCGCCCCCCCGAGGCGAGGGTGATCTCACCCATCGGGCGCGCGATGCAACTGAGGATGAAGCCTTGAGCGCGCTCGGCTGGGGTAAGCGACTCGCCAACCGGCGAGACCTGGCCGGCGAGCAGCTTCAGCTTGCACTCGCCGCAAGCGCCCGCGCGACAGCTAAACGACGGATGATAGCCATGGCGTTCCAGCGCGGCGAGCACCGTCTCGGCGGGGCGGACGTCCAGATCGGCGCCCGTCTCGGCGACGCGAATGTCGCCGCCGGGGGCGTCGGCTTCATTTTCCGATACCTTGTACGCCGGGCGACCGGGACCTGTGCCGAAGGCCTCTGCATGAAATCGCTCGGCAGGTGCATTCACCCTAATGAGGGACGCTTGCAGGTCACGCTTAAGGGCATCGGGCCCGCAGACGTACCAATGTGCGCGTGCGGCGACCCCACCGACGCGCCCGCGAATCGCCTCGACGGTCATGCGGTCGCCCGCGCTCGAGAGATAGTGGTACTGCCGCAGCCAGAGTCCATGCGGGTCCATGCGATCCAGCTCGTCCCCGAAGATCACGTCCTCGTCGGAGCGAGAGGCATAGTGGAGCTGCACCAGGGGGCGGTCATCCGCGTGCAGCCGATCAATGTACCTCAGCATGCCCATAATTGGCGTGATGCCACTCCCGGCAGCGACGAAGACCAGTGGCATATCCGGGTCTATGCCGGCGGGCAGCGTGAAGTTACCGCGCGGCAGGCTGGAATAGAGCAGGGTCCCTTGCTGGACGTGATTGTAGAAATACGTCGAGACGGCGCCCATCTCCATGCGCTTGATCGTCAGCTCCCACGGCTCGTCGGCATCGCCCGCGCCGCAGAGGGAGTACGACCGATACAATGTCTCGCGGCGAGTGGGCAGGGCAAGGGTGACGAACTGGCCGGGATTGTAGGGCGAGGGAGCCTGCCGCGTGCCGGGGAGCACGATATACACGCTCACGACGCCCGGCGCGATCTCGGTGCGGTCGACGACGTGCACGGGCAGCATATTCGCCGGCGAGACCACGGGCAGCCCGACCGTGGGATTCTCTTCACGCATAGAAGTCCCTCCCCTTCAACCCATCCCTACCGCTCAGCACCCGTACCCGCAACGACGCGAGACCATGGTACCATGGGACCTAGCGCCATTGGTACAATTAGGCTAGCTTGCTTACCGGATATCGCGGCGAACTAGTATGCTCTCGACGGAGGTTCGGCCCCTCTGTCCCTGGCTTCCGTTGAGAGGTTGCACGTGCGTGGCTTTGCGTTATGGGGTAGCCTATTCGGGCCGCGGCACACTTGACTGGAGGTAGCCACGATGAGGAGCAGAGTCGCCTTGGCCGTCATCGGGATCCTGCTAATCGGTATCGCGGGCGGAGTTGCAGGTATGCTTTCTGCACCTCGGCGCCTTCGGGGCGGCGTCTGTCGCGCAAGCCGAGCCCCAACAGCAACCTCCACGAGCGATGCCACCGCGACGCAGAGTGCGACCGCAACCGACACCCCCAATCAAATCGCGCCTACCAACACTCGACCAGTACCCACCGCTACTCCAAGCCGTCAGCCCGGCACTCCAGCTACTCTTTCCGGGACTCTGCAGCAATCCGAGCACAAACTCACAGACGTTCACAGTTACCGGCTACGTCGTCCACATCAGTGGTGGTACACCTGCCACGAGTTGTACTCTGAGCGGATCCCCGATAAGCTGCTCCACGCTCATTCAGAACGCGTGGAATGCGTCCGCAGGGACACCCACGCCTGGAACGCCTTATTCTGTCACAGTACAAGGCACATGGCAGGCCGGCGGAAGCGTCCTAGCCGCAACGGTGAGTGCGGGGCCACGCGATAATTGAAATGATTGAGGCCAAAAATCTAAGCAGATTGCTTTATCCAAGCGATTCGTCGGCAAGCGGCATGCTCTAGCGATCCATGCGCAGTGACTTGGCGAGCACTGAGAAATGACAACGCCGCCTGCCCCAAATTGGATGCGCATCTGCTGATTCTAGTCGATGTACCGGGTGGGGATCGAATCGGAGTTTACAGGCTAGGCACTTGACGATTCTGGTAGGCTGCTCGCGCTGCAAGCCTCATCAGGCGCGCACGTGATGTATTGCCTCATGGAAAGCTGACTTCGCACGATGGAACATCCGGAAGTCGATCCTCCGACACAGCCACCTACCAAGAACACGTTGCCGCGTCGTCAGGCGCTCAAACGGCTGGCAGGTGGCGCGTTTGTGGGTGCTCTCGTGTTTTCAGGCTGTGCATCAAACCCACCGACGCCTGTAGCGACCGCCACTCCGAGCCCAGTGTGGACTCCGCCCGAAGGTGCCTCCCAGTGACGCAGGGTACAGCAGCTAAGTGCGCCTAACAGAACCTCTGCCGTGTGGTAGATTGGCGGCCTGAGCACGCCATTGATCACCGACGCATTATGGGCCATCATCGCCCCACTGTTGCCCCCGGATCCGCCCAAGCCCAAGGGTGGGCGACCACGCAGCATGACGGACCGCGCCGCTTTGACGGGCATCGTCTTGGTCTTGAAGAGCGGCATCCCGTGGGAGATGCTGCCCCAAGAACTGGGGTGCGGGAGCGGGATGACCTGCTGGCGGCGCTTACGCGACTGGCAACGCGCAGGCGTGTGGAGGCACCTGCATCGCACGCTCCTGCAACGACTCCAGCATGCGGGGCGGATTGATTGGACACGGGCATCACTCGAGCGCGCGAGTGTGCCGGCTCCCCCGGGGGGCGAACAGACCGGCAAGGATCCGACGAATCGCGGCAAGTTGGGCACGAAGCGCCATATCGTGGTCGACCGCGCCGGTGTGCCGCTGGCGGTGACCGTCTCGGGGTCCAATGTGCACGACTCCAAGCGGCTTGAAGAAGCCCTCGATGCCATCCCACCGCTGCGTCTGCCGGGCAAGCGTCGTGGGCGACCACGTCAACGTCCGGTGAAACTGCACGCCGACAAGGGCTACGATTCTCCGCGCTGTCGGCGCGCGTTGCACAGACGGGGCATCGTCCCACGTATCGCTCGGCGTGGTGTCGAGTCGCGTGAGCGGTTGGGGCGGTATCGCTGGGTCGTGGAACGCACGCTGTCCTGGCTCAATCGCCTGGCGCAATCGCTTTCGCCGGCTCAAAGTGCGCTATGAGCGGCGCGCAGAGGTCCATGAGGCGTTCCTGTCCCTGGGATGCGCCCTCGTCTGTTGGCGAGTGCTACTGGCTGGTGAGTCCTCAGCACCAGGAGACCGTGGTGTATGAGCGCTCGCTGCTCCCTGGTCGATGGTCAGCCGGGGTGCGGTGGCCGTGGCGCCGCTGGGCAAGCTATGATGCCGTCATGAACGAGACAGACCAGGCAGACGCCGCCGAGGACACGGACGAGCGGCCGACGCGGCCGGGGAGGGTCGTGCCGGAGTTCGTCCGGCAGCGCGTCCTCCGCCTCGGGCAACGGGGCGAGCGCTGGCTTGCCGAGCTGCCCGACGTGATCGCGCATCTGGAACGCGCGTGGTCGATCACGGTGGGGCTGGCGCTCGCGGGTGGGACCGGGTCGTATGGAGCCCCAGTACGGACGGCGGCGGGTGATGACGCCATCCTCAAGATCGCGATCCCCGAGGTGGGCTTTGCCGACGAGCTGCGCGTACTCGAGAGCGCGAAGGGGCATGGCTATGTGCTCCCGCTGGCCTCCGACGGCGAGCGCGAGGCGCTGCGCCTTGAAGTCCTCGGCCCGCCGATGGCCTCGCTCGCCCTGTCGCCCGAGCAGCAGATGACGCTCCTCGGCCAGATGCTGCGCCAGGCGTGGCAGGCGCCACGCCCGGCTGGTCTGGTGGTGACTCCGGACGACGAGAAGGCGGGGCAACTCGCCCGCACGGTCAGCCGCCTGTGGGGGGAGTTGGGCCATCCCTGTTCGGAGCGGGTCGTCAGCCAGGCCTTGCGGTACGCCGAGCGACGCGCAGCCGCGTTCGACCTGGAGCGCGGTGTCGTGGTCCACGGCGATCCCCATCCGTGGAACGCGCTGCAAGTATTGGCGCTGCAAGTATTGGCGCTGCAAGTATTGGCGCTGCGGGTGGGGGCCGAGGCGGGGTTCGTTTTCGTGGATCCCGTCGGCTTCCTCGCCGACCCCGCCTACGACCTGGGAGTGGTCCTGCGCGACTGGTGCGCGCAACTCCTCGCGACGGGAACTACGGAAGCCGCCGCGGCGCTCGCCCGTCGGTACTGTGCCCTGCTGAGCGCCGAGACGGGCGTCGTGGGGACCGCGATCTGGGAATGGGGCTTCCTCGAACGGGTGTCCAGCGGCTTGTACTGCCTCGAACTGGGTATCGAGGAGCTGGGGCGGCCGTTCCTCCAGACCGCAGAAATGCTCATCTGAGCGCAGGCTCATCTGAGCGCAGGCGCGCCTGACGGCCCCACCACTCCGCTTCCCCTGGTATCCCAGGTGGTTCTGTTAGGCGCAGTAAGGAATGCCCTAGCTGTCGACTTAGGCATCCGGTCGCGCATTGTTTGGCGACCCTGGCTTTGTCACACTTGATCTCGGCTAGTAGCTAACTACCAACTCAGGCTATTTCTCGATTCGTGCCCGATTTCATTGCCGCTGTGCTAGACGGTGTCGCTCCTCCCCCACCACCGCTGTTGGGCGTGCCAGTGCCCGATGGGGCGGCGCTCGCGTCGTCGCTGTCGTCGCTCTGAAAGCTGACATTGACGGTTTCGGCGGCGGTGCTATCGGGATTCTGGATACCAACGCTCACGCCCCTCGGCGGTGCCCCATCAGTCCATTCCGCCACCAGCAGCGTCGGCGTAACGCTGACGACTTTCCCTCCGGGCTGGCCGCCAAAGAGCACGATCGCGCCATTCACGAAACCGGAGCCTTGCACCCGAATGCTCCAAGGTGCATTCGGGATGTCATCGTCGCCAGGGGAGACGCGGGCAGTAGAGACGACCAACACCCGCTCGCCAAGTCCGCCGAGCGCGGCGGTGGCTAGCAAGCGGCTGTTCCAATCGAGGCGGGCGAGCGCGGCGTGGAGATCGTCCCGCGTCCTCTGCCTCAGGTTCGTGAGCTGGGTGGCCAACTCATCATGATCGCCACCGGAGGGAACCGCGCTCAAGGCCTGCGCCGCCTCCTGCTGCTCTGAGAGGAGCGTCGCCAGCGCGTCAGCGAGGGCCGCATCGTCGCCACGAGCCGCGACGAGAGCATCATAGGATTTAAGCGCGCCGTCCGCGTAGCTGAGGTGCAGGCGGACCCCGTCGGCGGGCGAGGATGCCACTCCGGCGCGGAAACCTTGCTCCCAACGATGGAGTGCATAGAGGGGGCTTCCCGGCGTGGCCGAGGCCCCGGCGGCGAGAAAGACGCCGCCAAAGAGCAGGCAGAGCATCGCGGCGACGGCCACCTGCCACCACCGCGCGACACGCTGAGCCGGCGCATGGCTCCTCCGTTGCCTGCGAGGCGCGGTAGGTCGCGACGCGACGGGACGGACTATCTCCAGATTAGGCTCGGTATAGGCGTCGCCGGAGACATCCGCACGCTCCGCCTCGTCACTAACGCGCAGAGCAGCGATGCGTGCGAGGAGCACTTCATGCAGCATGCCGACGAAGGCAGGTGAAGGCGTCGCCGCGCGGAGAGGGGCGAGTTGCCGTGCCGCGTCGAGCAGCGGCACGAGCTGGGCCTCCTCTCCGGTGGCATTGGGCTGGCCGCCGGTCGAGAGCAGGACATCGAGCTTATCTTCGAGGAGCATAGCCCGATCTCCTTCCATTCTTCGGCGGCTCCGAGTCGAGTCGCATGCGGTCTAGATGGCGGGCGAGCGACGCCAGCGCGCGAAACTGGAGCGCGCGAATCGTTCCCGCCTGCTTCTGCAGCAGTTGAGCAACCTCATCCGCTGAAAAGCCGAGGACACAGCGATAGAGGACCACGGCGCGCTGATCTTCCGTGAGCTGGTCCAGCGCCTGCACCACCTCAGACCAGCTCTCGCGCGAGGTGATGATACCGAGGGGATCGTCTTCTTCGGCAACCGCCGAAGGCTCAGCGCTCTCAGGCAGCGCACAGTACAGCTCTTGCCTACTTCGCAGGCGCCGGAAGTGCATGGCAACTTTATTGCGCGCGATGCCGAGCAGCCATGCGGCGAACGCTAACTCATCCTCGGCACGCGTGGTGGGGATGCTCTCGATCATCGCGAAGAACGTCTCGGAAGTTACGTCCTCCGCGTGTTGTACATCGGTGACGCGGGCGAGTGCGTAGCGATAGATGACGGGCAGAAAGCGCTTATAGAGCATGCCAAGTGAGGTGGAGTCGAGGGCGCGTGCGCGAGAGAGAATAACCTGGAAGGGAAGCGTGGGCGGCCAGGTGAGCCGCTCTACGCGACCCCTGCCCTCCGTCGCCCCTCCGGGCTGCTTTGCCTGCGGACCGTCCGCTGTGCGCATCTTTCCAGCGATTCCTGGGTGAATAGGGGAGGCGGGCAGGGCAGGCAGGGCGCGAAAGGCGCTCCTGGCCGTCTCTCCGAGGCTATGGCAGTAGAATATCATCAACCGGTAGAGGCGCCGCCGTAACTACTACTGCCATGATTCCCCGTTTGCCTCCGGTATCATCACCACCTTCGTTGCCCTCGTATGCGCGCCCTAAACTTGCAGAGTGTTCGTGACGCCTCGACCTTGCCCTTCGTGGTAGCAAAGTGATGGGTGAGCTGCAACTGGTACCGGAGCTGCTCCACCCTCTTCCCCTTGTAGTTGCGCGAGGGTTGGCGCGTGTTATGGCCATTGCGCCGAGTGGACGGAAGCAGTGGTTGGCGAGAGCTGGAGTCTTGAAAAATTATCGGGACTCACCTGAAATTACTGACCTCGGCATCGTTTGCTAAACCGAGTAGCCACAGTGGGCCGAACAGGCCTGGATGAGGTCGCGCTTGTAGCGCAAGCGCTCTTTGGCGCGGCGCAGCTCCAGGTTGAGTTCGGCCAGGTCGCGGCAGCAGCGGTTCTTGAGCTCGACGCGCTTGAGCAAGTTCCAGATCCCCTCGTCCGGATTGAGGTCGGGCGCGTAGCCGGGCAAGCGTTCCAGGTGGAGGCGCTTCGCCGCGCCGCGCGTGAGGAAATCCTTGATCGGCTGCCCCTTGTGGATCGGCGATCCGTCCCAGATGACCAGGACCTTGCCGCGCAGCTTGCGCGTGCCTCACGCGCAGGAAGCCCACGACCCCTTCGGCGTTGAAGGCGTCTTTCCGCGTCTGCAGGTCGAGGCGCCCGTCCAGCGTGATGCCACTGATCGCTGCCAGATGGTCATGGGGCAGGGGGACGTGTCAGGATCGGCGTCTGCCCCCGCGGCGCCCACGTGCGCACCGCCAAGGGCAACAGGTAGAAACCGGCTTCGTCTCCCCAGACGATGGTGGAACCTTCCTCAGCTGCTTTTTTTGGAGCGCTGGCCAGCGCTCGGCATACCACTGCGCAATGGCCTGCTCGTCGCGCTGCGTGGCCCGCTCGATAGGCTGCTGGCGACTCCAGCCCGCCTGGCGCAACAAGCGGCTGACCTGATCGCGGTGATAGCGGACACCAAAGGTGCGCCAGATCACCACCGCGACGCGGCTGGCCGTCCACACGTCGCCGCGGAATCCATACGTCTCGGCCCCGCGCGCCAACAACGCCGGGATCTGGGCGCGCTGCTCGACCGTCAACTTGGCGGGGCCACCGGGGCGGGGCTGCGTGCGCAGCGCCTCCACGCCCTTCTCGTGCGCCCGCTTGATCCACTGGCAGACGGCGGCGCAACTGACGCCCAACGCTGCCGCGATGTCCTTCTGCCACCAACCTTGGTGGTGCAACTCCCAGGCGCGCTGACGCTGCCATTCCCAGGAGTCCGCGAGTCTCTTGGATGTACTCATACCCCCAGTGCTCGCAAGATTCATGCTCTCACGCCGAGGTCAGTAGGAGTGGTCACACACTCCCCGAGGGCACCGGAGTGCCAACGATGGACGCTGGCGTCGGCTGCGGCTGCGGCTGCAGCTGCACCTCGAAGCCCAGATGCGTGAGTTGGTGGACTCAGCGCTTGGCGCGCGCGACGGGGTTGATCCGCAGCTTACGCGCCCGAGTCACCTGGGCCAGCTGGGCCAGGTGGGCGGCGCGGTCCACCAGCGCCTGCAGCGTTGCCGGTCGGAGGGTCTGTGCCCAGCGGAGCAGCGTGGTCTTCTCGGGCATGCGCTGGAAATACACCCGGCTGGAAATACACCCGGCAGAACCAACGCAACACCAGCGAGTCGGCGACGCGTGCGACGGTCTCGGCGTAACTCCAGGCATACAGGTGTTGCACGACGAGCACGCGCAGGAGCACCTCGACAGGGGTCGAGTGCCGCCCATGCACCGGCGTCAGCCGGTAGCGGCGGGCGAGGTCGGCACGCACCTGTTGGGAGAGCAGGTCGTCCTCGAGCAGCTGGTCGAGTTGGACGAGCACCGGATCGGTCTGGTCGGCCAACTCCGGCACCCGCACAAAGACATCTTCCGGCGGATAGCGATCGATGAGCATGACCACGCCTCCTTGCCGCTGACCGGCAGCACTCCATTCTACCGCCGACCGCGGAGGCGCTTGTCCATGATCTCTGGGCGCAACGCCCTCATTTCGCACCGCTAGCTAGTACTAGTCTCACCGTCCCTCTTCCCGCGTGCCCTCCGTGGTGAAACCGCTGTCTCCCCTACCGGCTCACGATCTTCTCCGGGCGCAGCACCACGATCACCCGATTATCCGCCCGCTGAGACTCCGCCGTCGGCGCTGGCGCGCTCGGCATGTACTTGGCGAAGATGTGGGTGGCGAACTGGGCGATGCGCTCGTAGTCGTCCTCGATCAGTTCGGCGCGACCGTAGGCAGCGATGTAGTGGTGCGCCGCCTGATCGTTGATGAGCAGCGAGATCTGGGGGTCGCGCGTGATGTTGGGGTATTTGCTGCGGTCGCGCGTGGTGGAGAGATAGAACGCCTCGCCATCCCAGTGGAACCACATCACCGTGAGCTGCGGCCCACCGGAGGGGCGCGAGACGGCGAGCACGGCATCCAGCGGCTGGGCGAGCAGGGCATTGATCGCGTCTGGGGGCATATCGAGGGTTTCCTTCGTCGTACAAGCGCTTCACGCAACGTCTTTACTTCACAATAGATAGTGAGCGCGCCGCACGCCGCTCGTCAACCGCGGGGGCACCGAGGGATAGAATGGGGATGGTTCAGCGTCCATACATCGGGAGCATCGCCCGCAGGGGAGGCAGTCATGGCCGCGCCCAATTCGCCCAACCTCCAAATTCGGCTCGCTACGGTCGGTGACGCGCCGGCGATAGCCGAGGTGCTGCGCGCGGCCTTCGCCGACTATGCCGGGCTTTATACGCCTGGGGGGCTCGCGGCCACCACACCGCCCGCCGAGCGCATCGCGCAACGCCGCGGCGAGGGTCCCGTCTGGGTCGCCGTGGAGGACGGGCGGATCGTCGGCACCGTGGCGGCGGTCCCGCGCGCAGGTGGACTCTACGTGCGCAGCATGGCCGCGCTCCCGGCGGCGCGAGGACGAGGCGCGGGACACCTGCTCTTCGCCGAGGTCGAGCGGTATGCCCGCGCAGAGGGCTTCACGCGACTCTTCCTCAGCACCACGCCCTTCCTCACGCGGGCCATTCGCCTGTATGAATCGCTCGGCTTCCAGCGCACCAGCGACGGCCCGCAGGAGCTCTTCGGCACACCACTCTTCACGATGATCAAGACGCTCGATCCGCAAGACCCCGTCTGAGCCACACACTCAGCAGGCCCCGCTCATCGGCGCCCTTGTGCCCACTCTCGCCGCGTGGTACACTCGAACAAGAACATATGTTCACATGTCACCATCTCAATCAGCCGCACTTCCGCCTCACCTCAGATCCACTCATCATGCGCGCTCCAAGCCCCTGAAGCCCTGCACAAAACGCAAACGCGGAAGAAAGCGGAAGTCGCACAGCCGTACGTTAACGCCTCGGTCGCAGCGCCTCGCGCCCGTCATCGCCGAATACATCGCCACTCGGCGTCATTTCCGCCCGATGATTCCCGATGATTCTAGAATCGTCTGGAGCTGCCAATTTGGCGCCGCGTAGCGTAGTGTGGAGTCATCACGTGCAGACGCCGTCGCGGGGTGGCCGCCTCGGCGGAACTCCCGTGGGCCTGCGACAGCAAGGAGAAGAATGCTCATGGCAGCGAAGATACTCCCCGGCGGGACGTTCACCATGGCCGAGGATCTGACGGTCACTCGCATGGGGTATGGGGCGATGCAGCTAGCTGGTCCCGGCGTCTTCGGGCCACCGAAGGACCGGAACGCGGCGATCGCCTTGTTGCGCGAGGCGGTGAAGCTGGGTATCACGCACATCGACACGAGTGACTTCTACGGCCCGCACATCACCAACCAGATCATCAAAGAAGCACTGTACCCCTACCCCGACGCGCTGCACATCGTCACCAAGGTCGGCGCGTTCCGAGACGCCCAGGGCGGCTGGCTCAGGGCGGTCGCTCCCAATCAGCTGCGCCAGGCCGTGCAAGAGAACCTCACCAACCTCGGCCTCGACGCGCTCGACGTCGTCAACCTGCGCGTCGGCGGCGGTCGCGACGCGCACTCGGCGGTGCCGGAGACGCTCACTGAGCCGTTCACCGTGCTCGCGCAGCTCCAGCAGGAGGGACTGATCAAGCATCTCGGCGTCAGCACCGTCTCAGCCGAGCAGATCGCGGAGGCACAGTCCATCGCGCCGGTGGTGTGTGTGCAGAACTACTACAACATCGCCCACCGGGGCGACGACGAGCTGATCGATGCCCTCGCCGCACAGGGCATCGCCTACGTGCCCTACTTCCCGCTCGGCGGCTTCAGCCCGCTCCAGTCCGCGACCCTGGACGCGGTCGCTACCCGTCTCGGCGCCACGTCGATGGCCGTCGCGCTGGCGTGGCTGCTGCAGCGCTCACCGAACCTGCTGCTGATCCCAGGAACCGCATCCATCGCGCACCTGCGCGAGAACGTCACCGGCGCCGCGCTGACGCTTTCCGCGGACGATCTGGCCGAGCTGAACGGCATCGCCGTGTGAGCGCGACCGCCATGCAGCCCACGATCGGGTTCATCGGCCTCCGCCTTTGCGCCCCGCGCGCCTTCGCAGTGCACTCCGCTCACTGACCCCGGATTTGAACCCCATGGGCGGTTTAGAGCGTTTCGGCGACGTGCAGCATCAACGTCAACTTAGGCGCCGACCCCTACCTGACACTAGACCCGCAGCAGCGCCTCGCCGGCGGCACCGCCTTCAACCAGATCGCCGCCCTGCTCACGGACGGCAACGGCGTCGTGCTCCCCCTCTACGCCGAGATCACGTACTCCCCGCTCTACCTCTACCCGCGCTGAGGACGCGGAGCGGAGTGCACCGCAAAGGCGCAAAGAGCGCGAAGGTGCTCGAAGGCAGAGGGTTAAACGCAGAGAGCGCTGAGGACGCGGAGACAGCGGGGAGAAGCAGAGATTTTAACACGGAGGTAACGGAGGGGAGAAATGTGAAAATCGGCAAAAACGGCAAGATCGGCAGAAAGTGAGATGCACACGCGATCCGTCTCTCCCTCTATCTGCGCTCTCTACGTCCTCTGCGGTTAATCTCTGCGTCTCTGCCCTGTCTGAAAGGAGCAATTGCTATGACGAAGAAGACTCGTAAGCCTCGCACGCCGAATGTGCCCAGCACGGACCAGCCGAATGACGCTGATGCCGTTGACCGTAAGCGAGAGCAGGCCCGGTGAGCGCGACGGGTGGCGCGGTGAGAAGAATGAGCGCGCTCGATCTACTCGCGCCGGGGGAGTCCTCCGGGCTGCTCGATGCCGTGCTGGAGGTGGTCGGCGCGGAGTCGCTGACGCTGCGGCAGACGCTCGCGCTCTGGCAACGCGAGCAGGATCGCATCCTCAATCGCGGTTGGCGGCGCCCCGGTGGCCTCGCCCGCCCCGCCAGACTGCGACAGGCGCGCTACGACGCATCCAGCCCATAGAACGCATAGAAGAGGCGGATCGGCGCCTCGGTTAGCAGCGATTGATGGGGAAAGCAGCTGGCGTACGCGGCGGGATCGGTGAGCGCGGCGACGCGGGAGAGGAATAGCGCGGCGATCTCGTCGTTCAGGCGGCTGCCGTGGCGCAGGAACTGCCCCCACAGCCCGCGCGCGGATCAGGTGCGGATGGTCCGCCCGCGCGGAGTCGCCATACTCCGGCGGGAAGAGCCGGCGATACTCGGCGCGGTTGTAGAGCCAGGTGCCGCCGCGCACGATCTCCGCCTCGGGGTGCCGCTCGCGGGTGTCGGCGAAGAGCGCGCGTAGGTCGGCCAGCCGCGCCGCGCCGCGCGCGGAGCTGAGCGGCCCCAGCCTCGACGTATCGAGGTCGGCGAAGTGCAGTCGGATAGCTTTGTCGTCGTACTCGTATGAGAAGCAGCCCCAATGGGGACGGCTAGTGTCGTAGTCGGGGATCAGCCCCTGCGCGTAGCGCTCGGCATAGACGGCATAGGCAGCGGAGGTCTCTGTCCCGTCGGGGCCGAGTGCCGCGACGAAGCGCCGCCAGGCCGGATCGCCCGGATCGAGGCTCCAGTCCAGCCCGAGGATGCGATACAGCGCGGTGTTGCGCAGCACGGCCTTGGCAACGGGCTCACCGCCGAGCGCGGCCATCTTTCGCGCGAAGATGATCTGGAGGTCGAGGAATGCCTGGGGATAGGGCACGAGGACCACTCCCTTCACGCGCCACTCTACTCCGCCGAGTTCGACGGGTCTCGGTGAGACCGGCGTCGTCGAGGGCACGCTAGAAGAAATCGGCGACGCTCAGCTCTGTAGCCCAATGGCGGAGGTAGGCGAGGTCCAGCGCACAGGACTGCACCTTCAGCACGCCGAGGATGTCGCCCCACCGCCGGTCGGAGGTCTCGCCGCCCGCGCGATACCATTCGAGCTTGGCGAGCATGATGTCTTCGGGGGATGGGCTACGAGTCGCCCTTCGGGGCATCGCCGCTGTTGGCGGGGCCGCCCAGCCGTTCAAGATTCGGCTGGATGCCGAAGGTATCCATCAACTCCTGGTCGTGCTCGGCCTCGTGAATCATCAACATGCGCAGGATGCCGCCGACGCTCGGCTGGCGTGGCGGCTCGTCGGGATGGGCGGGATCGGGGCGCGCGGCGAGCGGCCCCACACGCGGGAGGATCGCGATACGACGCTTGGCCCACTGCTCGCCGCCAGTGGCCATCGCGCTCTTGAGCACGCGAGGGTTGGCCTCTTGCAGGGCGGAGATCACGTCGTCGCGGATGAGGCTGCGCATGCGGGCGACGTTGCGCGCGTTGTACGCGTCCACGTCGGTGAGCGCGTTGATCAGCACGGGCGGCAGCTCGTCGCGCACGCGGCTGAGGTCGAAGACAGCGGCGGCCCACTCGTCCCAGCCGATGATGTGGGTAAGCTGGTCATGGATTGACCGGCCGCCGGGCAGGGCCGGCTCACGCCAGCGGTCCTCTTCGATCTGATCGGCGAGGGCGAGGGTGGTGAGGCGCCGCTCGCGGTAGCGCTGGATGATCTCGTCCGGTTCCACGGTCGCCTCCAAGGAGTGGGCAGAGAGCAACACGGAGTGGCACAGAGGTCAATGGACTGGCACTCCGCACGGGCTAAAGCCCGACGGGTTCTCGGTTCATCGCCCCGGCCACCGCCGGGACTCCCCGAAGGCGCTGCCCGCGCCATTGGATGTTCCTGGCCGCGTTCTCGTCGCGGTCCAAGACGAGGCCACAGGAGGGACAGACGTGGGTGCGCACACTCAGCGACTTTCGGGACGCGCTCCCTACAACCGCTACAGTCCTGCGAGGTATACGCCGGAGGGACCGCTTCCACTCGCTTGCCGGCCCATGCTGCCTTGCAGGCGAGGATGGTAAGGAAGCGGCCCCATCCGGCGTCGTGGATGCTCTTGGTCAGGCCCGCCTTGCGGCTGGCCCCGTTGTGCCCATAGCCGCCGTTGCCGTCGGCTTCGGTGCCGGGCGGTGGCTAAGGTGGCGGGTTGGATCGCCTCCACGTAGACCGTGTCGTACCGGCGCACGAGGGCCAGCGCGTTCTTGTGGTGGAAGTCGCTGCGCTGCCGGCGGACGTGCTGGTGCTGCTTGGCGCACTGCTGGGCGGCTTTCTTGCGGCGGTGGCTCCCCTTCGTGCGCCGGGACACCCGCTTCTGCGCTTTCCGAAGTTCGCGCTCGGCCTTGCGATAGTGCCGGGGGTTTTCGACGATCTGCCCGTCCGCCGTGATGAGGAATACCTGCAGCCCCACGTCGATGCCCGTCTCATTCCCGGTGAGCAGAAGCGGCTTGGAAGGCACCTCGGCGCACGAGCAGCAGACGTACCACCCATCGGCCTCGCGCGAGACCGTGACGGTCTTGATGTTGCCTTCCACCGGCCGGGACCAACGCACCGCGATGCGCCCAATTTTCGCCAGGACGAGATACCCGTTATCAACTCGGGCGCCGTTACCATATTCTTTGTAGGTGAAAGAGTGCCAGCGATTGCGGCCCTGGAAGCGCGGGAATCCAGGTTTCTCGCCATTCGCCACCCGCCGGAAGAACGCCTGATAGGTCCTGTCGAGGCGCGCCAATACGTCTTGCAGGACGTGGCTGTGGAGGGCGGCGTACTCCGGGAACTCGGCGCGGATCGCCTTCAACTCGGGTTCCTGCTGGAAGCGCGTGACCGAGACGCGGCAGCGCTCCCAGGCGGCGACGCGCTGTTCCAGGGCGGCGTTGTAGAGCACGCGACACCGCCAGAGCACCTCGTCCAACGCCCGCTCTTGCGCGGGCGTCGGGCGCAGCTTCTCTTTATAGGTCTTGCGTCCCATTGGCTGATGCATATGGTTCTATTCTGTCTGATTGGCACGGAACCGGCAAGGGCCGAGGCCGAGAGCGCCGTACCACTGCCGTTGAAACGGCGTGGCTTGCGGCGGGCTAAAGCCATATTTGTCAAACGGAGGGAAGAGCGATGCCGGAACGTATCGCTATGGAAAACTCCGCGTCACTCCATGGAAACCCGGTTTCCTCCGTGTTAGGACCGCCGTCCCGCGCCTAGACCTCGCGGCGGCCTTCGAGGGCGCGACCGAGGGTGCCTTCGTCGGCATATTCGAGGTCGCCGCCGATCGGCAGGCCGCGGGCGAGCCGGGTGACCTTGATGCTCTCGTTGGCGAGCAGCGGCGCGATGTAGGCGGTGGTGTAGTCACCCTCGTAGTTGGGGTTCGTCGCGAGGATCACTTCATGGATCGGCTCACCCTCGCTCCCGGCATTGCGGACGCGCGCCACCAGCTCGTCGATGCGCAGGTCGCGCGGGCCGATGCCCTCGACTGGCGAGAGCGCGCCGTGCAGCACGTGATACAGCCCCTTGAAGGCGGCGGTCTTCTCCAACGCGAGCACGTCCAGCGGCTCCTCGACGACGCAGATCACGCTGCGGTCGCGCTCCTGGCTGGAGCAGATCGGGCAGGGATCGACCTCGGTGATGTTGAAGCAGACCGAGCACTGCACGATGCTCTCCTTGACGCGCACGAGGGCATCGGCCAGGCGTCGCGCCTGGTCCGCGGGGCTGCGCAGGATGAAAAAGGTCAGCCGCTGGGCGGTCTTGGGACCGATGCCCGGCAGCTTGGCGAATTCTTCGATGAGCGCCGTCACGGGCGCCGCGGTGGTCTGCATGCGTTATCCAGACATGGTTATGCACAACGAATTATCAACATTGGCCTGGGCGCGGGCAGATCGACGGCGCGCCGGCGGGGCTAGAGGCCCATCCCCGGCGGGAGCTTCATGCCACCGAGCATCTTCATCTGCGCCTGGGTAGCGGCCTCGGTGGCGGCATCGAAGGCGCTCTTGCAGGCGGTGAGGATCAAGTCTTCGAGCATGCCGACGTCTTCGGGGTCCACCACGTCTTTATCGAGCTTGACGGCGGTGACTTCATACTTGCCGCTCATGGCGACGGTGACGGCGCCGCCGCCGGAGCTGCCCTCGAAGGTGCTGTTCTGTAGGTCCTCTTGCATCTGCTGCATGCGGGCCTGCATCTGCTGCAATTGCTTCATATTGAAGCCCATGGTCGGCGTACTCCTTTCGGCCCGAAGGCGCTGTGCGGGAAGCGTGTAGAAGGTGTGGACGGCCTGTGGATGTGGTGGAAGAACGCCTCCACAGTATACCTTATCTCCGCGCGCGAAGCCGTTGCGGAAAGCGCGCAAACGACACCCCTGGACTTTCGTCCTCGATCTGCGGCACGTCTATTGGTGGCCCTGGTGCGCAGGTACTTCGGCTGAACACAGTAGTTTGGAGGATAGCAACATGGCACTGGCGGAACGACACGCTGACGTGGTCTGGACGGGCAATCTGACGCAGGGCAGCGGGACGATCACTGCGGGCAGCGGCGCGCTGACCGATCTGCCGGTGACGTTCGCCTCGCGGACGGAGCAATCCAACGGCAAGACGAGTCCCGAGGAGCTGATCGCGGCGGCGCACGCCACCTGCTTCGCGATGGTGATGGCGAACGCGCTGAACCAGTCGGGGACGCCACCAGAGCAGCTCAACGTGACGGCGACCTGCACGCTGGACCGCATCGACGGCAAGCTGACCATCACGACGATGCAGCTCGACGTGCGCGGGCGCGTGCCGGGGGTGGACGAGGCGACGTTCAAGCAGGTGGCAGAAAATGGTGGGCACGATTGCCCCGTCTCGCGGGCGCTCGCCAACAACGTGGCGATCACGGTGAACGCGACGCTGGAGGGGTAGGCCGTCGTGGGGCCATCGGGGCGGGCAGCGGGAGGCATGTCCCCTGCCCGCGCGTGGTGAGATGGGTTGCGTTTCCCAGCCTTCAGGCTGCGGCGAATCCCGCGAAACGTGATCGGCGGTCGTCGCGCGCTACTTGGCGGCGCTGCTGACGGCGACGATTTCGCCGTCGTGCCATTCGGGCTCGCGCTCCAACAGCGCCATCATGTCTATGAAACGGGCGTTCTGATCGGGGCTCTCGGCGTTGGCGCGATACGACTCTTTGGAGTCGAAGATGACGGCGAGCAGGTATTCGCTGGGGTCGGCGTCCATCTGATAGGCGTACGAGGCGACGAAGCCCGGCACACGCGCCTGCTCGAAGTCGCGCGCGATCTGGTTGAGTTGGTCGCCTGAGCCGGCCTTGACGTGCATGCGCGCCACCGTTCCGTACATGGTCGTCCTCCTTCAGGTGCGATCTCGCGTCGCCATTCCATCCGTGCGATGTGAACGGATAGGGAACGACCGGTGGCAACCGATCGTATTCCGCGGCAAGAATAGCATGGGGAGGTGAGACAGACCTGAGAACAGGCGCATTGAGTAGGCATATTGAGTAGGCATATTGAGTAGGCGTCATCCGAGATCGCGGCACTGAAGTGCCGGCGTACGAGCTGGCCCGCGGACTGAAGTCCGCTGTATGGCGCGCGAGCTATCGATGCAAGGGATCGGCGCTAGGCGTGGCCGAAGAACAGGGCGGCGCCGAAGACGAGGGCGCCGCCACCGATCACTTGCAGGATCGAGAGCCCCCAGTTGGTGCCGAAGAAGCGGTGGCGAATCGCCGCGATGACGGTGAGCTCGACGGCGACGACGACGTAAGCGAGCAAGAGCGCGGTGTGGATGTTGGAGACGAGGAAGGGCAAGGTGTGCCCGGCGCCGCCGAGGAAGGTCATCAGGCCGGTGATGCCGCCGCGCAGCCAGGGGTTGCCGCGCCCGGTGATGGTGCCGTCGTCGGAGAGTGCCTCGGAGAAGGCCATGCTGATGCCGGCGCCGGTGGCGGAGGCCATGCCGACGAGGAACGTTTTGAAGGGATCATTGGTGACGAAGGCGGTGGCGAAGATCGGCGCGAGCGTGGAGACGGAGCCGTCCATAAGGCCGGCGAGCCCCGGCTGCACGACGCGCAACACGAAGTCGTGCGCCTCGTTCTCACGGATGGCGGGCGCGTTGTACGGGTCGAGGCGACGGGCAGCGGCGGGCAGGCCCATCAGCCGCAAGAATATGGCGATGCCGCCGCGAAGGCTGCGTGGCGTTCGCGTGGTCATGAGGGGAGGCTCCGTTTCTTGCGAGGATCTCTCTGACAAAACGAGGATACGACGCGATGCGTCGTGTGGAGTAGATCAGACAGGACCCCGCGGGCGAACGTTACACGACACCGACGCTCGTGCTTGCCGGCAGTGCGGGGAGGCTCACCGCGCAGTAGCCGCGGTAGCCATAGTATTGCTCGCAAACGCGTCTCTGAGGAAGGCTCCCGCGAACTTTCACCAGATTGGCTGCCGTGAAGGCATGCGGCGGCGGGCCGTCGGTGGCAATCGCGCCTGGGTAGGATCTCGGATATGACGGTGCCCTGCTCCTGGGAGATGGCTCCCGTGGGGCAGGGCAACTGGAGAGGGATTCCACGCGGGGTTCGCTATGCGGAGCGCTTGCCTTGCTGGCCGTCGTCAAACGCGGCGCGCACGATAGCAGCAGCCTGCTGGAGTGAGATCTGCCCTTCCATCAGGCTAGCAATGATCGAACCGAAGGCCTTGACGAGCGCAACCACGCGCTCGATGGCCTCGGAGAGGGCCCGATCGTCCTGCGAGCCGCCGCTGAGATGGGCGCTGGTCCAATAGAACGTGGTGGCAAGCTCCGAGTTGTAATCGAAGGCGCCGTCGCGGAGGATGCCATTGACGGCGTCGAGGAATGTCTCGATGTCGCCGACTCGCGCATTCGCGGATCGGGCATTGCCGGCCGTATGCACGTGGGTGAACAGCGAGGTCCCGGCCTGTTGATCGGTGACGACGTAGATGGCCACACCGTCCCAATACGTCAGGATGTCGCCGTCGTCGTCGAGTTGGTAGCGCCGGCCCCGGCGCCGGAAGATCTGCTCGATGTAGGCGATCGTTACCATATTACTGGCCCACCTTGCGGCTCGTGAACTGCGGGCGCGATGTGCAGTGATGGTGCGGCGAACGATGATGCGCTCTGGGGCTGGGCGCCGCCCTGCGGGGCAGCGGTCAGCGCGGAGAGCGGGTTATTCAACGCGTGGGGAACGGCCGTCAGTGCCATCAATTTCGCCTGCATCCGCGGCGTGGGATGGTGACGCGAGGCGGATTGTCGGAGGACGCTGACCAGGTTCGCGTAGTCCGCCAAGGGGATCTGATCGTCGCGATGTCGGGACTTTCCAAACATGTCTTCTCCTTTTTCGCGCGTAGTTCGCGCACGCCACACTGAAATCCTGCGGGCGAGCATAGCAAGCGTGATGCCAGATCGGCGGGGCTGGGCGCGCCCGCCACGAGCGCACGAAGCCGCGCCGCGGGGAGGGTGGGGGCGCTCGGGCGCATTGGTGACGAAACCGCTACGGTTGCGGCGGGCGCGGGCTGGGGGAACGCGACCTCCGTCTTGACATTAGGGTATACTAATGGTGGGAGGCGCACTGGGAGAGTGACGCCGACCAGCATAGGCGGCGATGCATATGGCGACGATGACACGCAAGACGCTCTATTCCTGCACGTGCGGCGCGCCGCTGGAGTGGGCGGGGCAGCCACAGGCGGGCGCGTTTCACAATGGGACGCGGGCGTTTTCGCGCGAGGCGATCTGCCCGCAGTGCGCGGAGCGCTACATCGCGCGGGTGTGGGAATGCACCTTCAGGCCGCGCGGCATCCTCAGCGAGCGCTGGTTCCGCGTGGAAGCCGACGGGAGCGACACGCCGATCGCGATCGAGAAGCTGAGCCGGCCGAGCGTGGTGCGGACGCCGAGGCGGTAGGGGTGGTACCGCCCGGTTGAACAAGAAACCGTCGTGTGGTATACTCCTCGGTGGATGCCGTCCCAATAGACACCGATGCCTGCCAGAACGCGATGTGGGACGCGTCCGATGGACAATGTTGCCCGTCAGGCCCCAAAGGGATGCCTGGCGGGTTTTTGTTTGTCCGCGAACATTTCAAGGAGATATCCACCATGATGATAGACGAGTTGTTGCAGCGCTACGCCGCCGGCGAGCGCACCTTTCCGGACGCGGACCTGCGCGGCGTGCGGCTGACGGAGGCCGTGCTCAGCGGGATCGACCTGCGCGGCGCGGATCTGAGCGGCGCGATCCTGACGCGCGTCTCGCTGTGGGGCGCGAACCTCACGGGGGCGCACCTGCTAGGCGCGACGCTGCGCGAGGCGGATCTGCGCCGCGCGCGACTGAACGGCGCCAATGTGCAGTCCGCCGACCTCTCGGGGGCGCTGTTGGTCGGCGCGGATCTGACGGGGGCGGAGTTGCGCGGGGCGAACCTCAGCGGGGCGAACCTCTACTACGCGCAGATGCGGCCGGCACAGCGGCAGGCGGCGCTTGACGCGGGTGCGCGGCTCTATGATCCGGCGCTGGCCGAGGCACGCTACGCCGTCCTCGCCCGGTAACGGATGCGCCACTTCGGCAGGCGACGGGTGGGGAGCGGCTTTTTGGCCGCTCCCATTTTGTGTGCTGTCGCGGGAAAGATGCTAGCGAGAAGTCGAGGGTGCTGGCTGGATGTAGGGGCCACCAGCGCCAAGGCTATGGGCATGCCAGGGGAGCGTGAAGGCGAAATGCCACGGGCCGGTGAGGGTGTCGTATTTCGATCGCGACCCGTCGCTGCCGTTGACGTAGACCCGCGAAACATCAAGGGTGAGGGCGAGCTGCGTCACGCCTGCTTGCGGGGCGAAGGCGCCTGATCCATCAGGCAATATGGCCCACTGCGGCGGCTGGCGACGATATATTCCGACTCGATGTCGTCTCGCGATAACGTGGTGGATCACCAGGCGAAAAGGCGAGCACGTCCGCTGCGGGGCGAAGGCGCCCTGATCCATCAGGCAATAGTGGGCGCCTCCGTCCTGTGGCGGCGCCTGGCAGAAGATATTTCCGCTCGATGGCTCCTCGCCGAACTGGTCCGTGAAGTCCCACGGGCCGATTGCTCATCTGCGCCTCCAGCGCCCACGCCCATAGCATTCGCCTTTCTCTCACGTACCAAGAGTACTGCTGAGAGGACGGCGACGATGGGACGAGCGTTACAGAAATCTGGCCATTCAACCCCCGACTGAAGCCGGGGACTGAATGGCCCTCCGTCTTGACAGCACGCAAGCTTTAATATAAAATACAAACACAAGTAAGACATTCAAGTACTGGTTGTACCCGAACAAAGAGCAGCAATCCCTCCTCGAACAGCAGCTTGAGGAGTGTCGCTGGCTGTACAACCACCTGCTCGCCGCGCGCCGGAATGCCTGGGAGCAGCGTCAGGAATCGTTGCGTCTCTACGATCAGCAGGCGACGCTGCCCGCGCTCAAAACGGAGCGTCCGTCGCTCGCAACAGTACAGTCGCAGGTGCTCCAGAACGTCGCCGTGCGCATTGATCTCCGCTTTCCAGGCGTTCTTCCGCCGCTGCAAGGCGGGCGAGACACCCGGCTACCCACGCTTCCAGGGCAAGGGGCGCTACGATAGCATCACCCTCCCTCAGGTGCCGGTCGGCTGCCGCCTGGAAGCTGAGGACAAGCACGTGCGGATTGCCAACGTCGGGCGCGTCAAGGTGGTGCTGCACCGCCCACCGGAAGGCACGCCCAGGACCGCCACCATACAGCGCAGTAGTACCGGCAAGTGGTACGTCTGCTTCTCGTGCGAATGCGCCGAGCCGGCCCCGTTACCTCCTGCCGGTCAGGACGTTGGCATTGACGTTGGTCTCAAGACCTTCGCCATGCTCTCTACCGGACAAGAGATTGCCAATCCGCGCTTCTTCCGGGTTGAGGAGAAATCGCTGGCGCAGGCACAGCGACGTCTCTCGAAGGAAGAGCAGGGCACACCGGGGCGCGCCGAGCGGCGCAAGGTCGTGGCACGCGTGCATGAGCGCGTCGCGTGGCGACGGAGCGACTTCGCGCACCAGCACAGCCGTCGCATCGTCAACCAGTTCAATCTGATCGCCGTCGAGGACTTGTCGGTCAACCGGATGACGCACAACCACTGTCTCGCCAAGAGCATCGCTGACGCGGCGTGGACGCAGTTCGCCACCTACCTCTCCCACAAGGCAGCATGGGCCGGTCGGAGCTATGTGGCGGTGAATCCCGCGTACACGAGTCAGGATTGCTCCAGGTGCGGGCATCGGCAAAAGCTCTCCCTCTCCGACCGCATCTACACCTGCCCGTGTTGCGGGCTGGTGCTCGACCGCGATCTCAATGCGAGTAGAAACATTTTGGCATTGGGGCGACAATGCCTGGCTTCGGCCTAGAAGCTCCTGCATTTATGCAGGGGAGTCGTCACACGAGTCTTCGCTGGCATGTGCCTCAGCGCGTGGCGGGGGCGAAGTCGATCACGGTCACCGAGTACGGAGGGAGCGACTGGACCAGCGTGGAGGCGGTCCCCCGAGCGGTGGTGGACGCGATGGTCGCATACCCCGCGCCGTACACGTGGACGGCAGGGTGGGGCTTGAAGGCGAACCCGCCGAGGGAGACGGCCCCGTGGTGCGTCGCGACGGGGTTCGTGTTGATCAGCATGACGGCGAGGTCGCCATTCGACTGCCTCACGGCGTGGGCGATGATGCCGGCGGAGTCCGTGGTGGCGTCGAGCATCTGGTCGCCAGGATGCGCGAAATACGTCAACAGTCGCAGCGCGTAGTAGGTCGGGAGAGGCGAATCGGGAGGCGGCTCGCCCAACTCGCCGCTGGAGAGCACGCCGAAGTCGCCATACCCGGTCGAGCCGTAGAGGCTGTCGCTGAAGTTCGCATCCTCCGCGGTGTTCGGCCAGTTGTGCAGGTCCCACCAATCCACGGTGACGATGCCCTGTTCCAGCCACGTCATATACGCGTCGTCGAGAAAGAGCGCATTGACCGGGCTGGTGGACTGTTTGCCGGGGCTAGCGGTGACGGAGTTGATCTCCGTGATAAGGATCTGGATCTTCGAGGCGCGGCTGGGACAGTTCTGCCGGATCTCGGCGCGCAGCCGCGCCACCATCGCCGGGATCGCCGCCGTGCGCCCGGAGACGCCGTTGTGCGTGCTGCCCAGCAGGTTTGCGTCGGATTCGTTGCCCGGGTCCTGCGGGTACCAATGCACGTCGGCGAAGTCAAGGCCCGCGCAGGTCTCGCGCAGCACGGTGCTGTTCCACGGGGGCGTCACGCCCGCATCGCCGTCGGGCCAGTTGCCGGGCGCGGTGAGCGCCACGCCGACCTTGATCGAGGGATCGACCGCCTTCATCGCGGTGATGTAGGGCATCGCATTCAGACCATAGCCGACGGGGCCTTTGTTCGCATGGTCATCGTTCTCCCAGGTGATGCCGTAGCTGCCGTTGCCATAGAGCTCGCTGCCGATCTCCCAGTAGGTGATGCCAAAGGTATGGCCCGTCGGCGAGGCGCCCGGATAG
This sequence comes from uncultured Chloroflexia bacterium, assembly GCA_963841205.1. GTDB lineage: Bacteria > Chloroflexota > Ktedonobacteria > Ktedonobacterales > JADMIN01 > CAWAWP01. Next base: position 146,042 of record CAWJCH010000018.1, read on the forward strand.
TCCGGGACCGGACCTGAATATCCTGGGCCACCCTTGTTGGCGTAGCGCACCCAATCCGCGGCCTCCTGCGGCGTGCCGGTGCCGTAGTTGACGCCGATGGTCGCCTGTGCCCCCATTGCCTCGACGACCCGCATGAAGTCGTCGAAGGTGTTGGGCGTTGCGGGATCGGGCGCCTCCCAGTGATAGATATCCGCCTGCGAGCCACCTGGAAAGCGCAGCAGGCCGATCCCCGCCGTCTTCAGCAGGCCGGGGACATCGGTGTTGAGTAGCCCTTCGTCCCACGCGGCCGTGTTGAGGCCGAAGGCTTCGCTGGGGATCGTGCCGAGGACGGAACCCGGCTGGACGTGCACGGTGAGATCGGCCGGGTCGCTGGTGGCGGTGGCGGTCGCGCTGGCGGTGGGCGTGGCGATCGCACGCGTGGTCGAGTTGCACGCCGCGAGCGTGAGCAGCGGTGGCGTCACTGCGAGTAGGAGGGCGACGTAGAAGGCTGTTGGGCGCTTCATGCTCTGGGACACTCCTTGTCACGATGAAATCCTTTTCACGACGAGCAGCGACGTGCGCAGATGGCGTGCCACGCAGATACCCCGTTGTCAAGCGGGTTGGGGCGGAGCGGCGGTGCGGAGCCGTGAGGCGCGACGGTTGCGGGGCGCGGGCGGATGTGGTACGCATTGGGGCACAGATGAGAGGCTACCGTGCCGCAGAGTGGACCGCAGTGGCCACTTGCTGAATGGTGTGTCGCTATGAGGGAGCCAGAGACGTGCCGGGCAAGCCGCGAACGAAACGTCCCGCTGGGGGCCAACCAGCGTCAGCCGAACAATCCACTGTCGAGGCAGTCGAGGCGCCCGCAGCTGAGGCCGCCGACCAACTGCAGCTGCGCCTTCCGACCGCGCTGGTCTATGACGACGCTTTCCTCGATCACCACGTGCCGGAGGGCTTCCCCGAGGTGCCGGTGCGGCTGGAGGCGAGCATCAAGACGATCGAGGCGCTGATCGAACGGGGCGATCTGCCGGCGAAGCAGGTGCTGCGGATGCTGCCGCGCCCGGCGTCGATGGACGAGCTCACGGCGGCGCATGAGCAATGGTACGTCGATCGCGTGCGCCACGCCGTTGAGGCGGCGACGGAGGGCATGGAGGGCACCGGCTACGAGAGCCGCCCGCGCAAGCTGGCGACGGAGGTCTACGTCTCGCCGGGGAGCTGGCGCGCGGCGACGCTGGCAGCGGGATCGGCGCTGGTCGCGCTGGACGCCATCGGCGAGGGACGCGCGCGCAACGGCTACGCGCTGGTGCGACCGCCGGGGCACCACGCCTCGGCGCATCAGGCGATGGGCTTCTGCATCTTCAATAACGTGGCGGTGGCGGCGCGCTACGCGCAGCGGCGCTGGGGCTGGAAGCGCGTGCTGATCGTGGACTACGACGTGCACCACGGCAACGGCACGCAGGACATCTTCTGGGAAGACGGCGACGTGTGCTACTTCTCGACGCACCAGTTCCCGTGGTATCCGGGCACGGGGGCGTCGTCGGAGCGCGGGGCGGGCGCGGGACTGGGCGCGACGGTGAACGTGCCGCTGCCGGCGGGCTCGGGCTGGAGCGTCTACGATCCGATCTTCCGCCAGGTCTTGTGGCCGGTGGCGGATCGCTTCAAGCCGGATGTGATCTTGCTCTCGGCGGGCTTCGACGCGCACTGGCAGGATCCACTGGGCGAGATGCGGCTGAGCAACGCGGCGTATTCGGACCTCTCGCTGCACGTCTGCGAGCTGGCGGATACCTACTGCGAGGGGCGGCTGGTGGCGGTGCAGGAGGGTGGCTATAACATTGAGGCGGTGCGCCAATGCGCGGCGACGCTGCTCTTCGCGCTGAGCGGCAGCGACCGCGTGGTGGACGATCTGGGCGAGGCGCCGCCGATGGAGTTCCGCTGGAATGAGGAGGCGATCGTCGCGGCGCTCTATGAGCTGCACGACCTGGCGGGCTATCGCCGCAAGCCGCGCCCGCCGCAGGTCCGCGAGGGGTGGGAGCCGAAGGTGTGAGAATGAAGGTGAGCGGCGAACAGGTCCGGCAACGGGTCGGCAACTGTAAACGCGGGCTGATCATCTCTCGCGTTCTCTAGAATCGCGTAGCGCGGTGTGCTAGGCTGGGGAGGCGCGTCCGCGGTGGGGCGTTGCGCTGAGATCGCCGCTCCTGGAGATGCCGCTGTGCCCGAGACGTATTCCGTAGAGCCGGCTACCGCAGACGATTTGGAGAATCTCGCCGCGCTGCGGCTGGCGCAGGCGTGGCACGCGAACCGCTTCCTGCTGCATGCGCTGCTGGGCTGGGAACAGGCGCGGATCTTCGTCGTGCGCGAGCGGGGGGACGGGGGCAACGCACCGTTGGTCGTCGCGACGACGGCGGCGATCGCGTGCGGCGAGGTCGGCATTATCGGCAACGTGATCGTGCGGGCGGATCGGCAGCGCCGGGGGCTGGGGCGGCTGGTGATGGAGCGGACGATCGACTGGCTGCGCGAGCGCGGCGTGCGGAGCAGTCTGCTGGACGCGACGGTGGAAGGTCGGCCGCTCTACCGCAAGCTCGGCTTCGTCGAAAGTGGTATCTCGTGGTTCGCAGACGGTGCGCTCACGGACGTTCGCCAGAGCGTCCTGCGCGACCGGTCGGGCGATCTGCGGGTAGCTGTGCGGCCCGCGAGCGAGCTGGCGCGACTGGCGGCGCTGGATACAGCGGCCTTCGGCGGCGACCGCGTGGGGCTGCTGGCGCGCATGCTGCGGCTATCGGGTGCGAGCCTCTACGTCGCGGAGGACGCGCTGAGGCAGCCGCTGGGCTACGCGCTGATGCGTCCCATCGAGGGGGCCAGCGTCGGCGTGCAGATCGGCCCATGGGTCGCGCGCGATGAGTCGGCGGCGGCGGCGCTTCTTCAGGCGGCCTTCGGCGCGGATGCGTCCTGGCGTGCCGTCACGGGCAGCGTCTCGGAGGACGACATCACGCTCCACGTCGGCATGTCGGGCATGCACGCGGGGGCGGTGGAGCTCTGCGACACGCTCGGCCTGCGCCTGGTGGAGGACGACGTGCTGATGCAGCTCGACCTCGACGCGTACCATGGCTACGGTGGCGAGCCGAAGCCTGCGGAGGCGCTGCGGCGGACGGCGAAGCATCCCGAGTGGGTCTACGGTTGGCTCGCGCCGATGGTGTTCTAGGGTTCAGTGGACTATGGCACGGAGGCGAGGGGCGGTTTCAGTGGACTATGCCGCACGGAGGCTGAGTACAACAAGCGCCCCGGCATTGTGCATGTGCATGTGCATGTGCATGTGCAGAGGAACGCATTGAAGTCTGCTGGATGGTTGGGGCGACGGCTCGCCGCGCGTTCCAATGTTCACACATCCCTCCGAGATCGAGGCGATGGTGCGCCAACATTGGAACGCGCGCTGTCGGGAGACGGACCGTCCAGCGTCGAATGGTCAGTGAGCGGCCTCCGCGGGGGCGGCATCTGGTTGGAGCGTGGCGTCGGCGAGCGAGGCACCGGCGAAGGGCAGGGTAAAGCGGAAAGTGGAGCCTTCGCCGGGGACGCCGCTGCTCTCGACCCAGATGCGCCCGTGCATCGCCTCGACGTAGGCGCGGCAGATGGCGAGGCCGAGCCCGGTGCCGTTGATGCCGGAGGCGATGTCGCGCTCCAGGCGAACAAAGCGCGCGAAGAGCAGCGGCGCCTGCTCCGGTGGGATGCCGGCGCCGTGGTCGCGCACGGCGATCTCGACGGTGGGCGCGAGATTCGGCGTGCTGGAGGACTGCCGGGCTGAGGGTGGACGCCGGGGCGACGCGCTGATCTCGATCGAGCTGCCGGGCGGCGAGTATTTGGCGGCGTTCGAGAGCAGGTTGAGGAGCACCTGGCGCACGCGCTCCTCGTCGGCGAAGACGGCGAGCTCGGCGGGCACGCTCAGGCGAAGGTCGCGCGGCTGCACGCCGGCCTCGCGCGGGTCGAGCAGGTTGGCGGCGGCGAGGACGACGGGGCGCAGTACAAACGCCGTGGGCTTCATCGCGGCGGCATCCACCTCCACGTTGCGGACGTTGAGCACGGAGCGGACGAGGCTGGCGAGATGGCCGGCTGCCTCCTGGCCGCGCGCGAGCATCCGATCCTCGCGGGCCGTCTCGCCGCGCGCCGCCAGCTCGCGGGCGAGATCGATATAGCCTTGCAGCGCCATGATCGGCGTGCGCAGCTCGTGGTTGACGCTGGAGATGAACTGGTCCTTGAGGCGGTCGAGCTCGCGCTCGCGCTCATAGGCGACGCGGGTGGTGATCAGCTCGCGCTGGATGCGACGATTGCCGCGCGCGGCGGCGATGGTGAGGATGCCGACGGCGAGCTGGGCCGCGATGGGCACGGTGAAGACGACGGCGCCGTTGCCGGCGTGGAGCGTCTGCTGGAGGTCGGCGGCGTGTGGCGTCAGCAGGACGATCAGCACCGTGAACGAGGCCGAGGCGAGGCTGACGAGCCCGACGGCGCGGGGTCCGCCGAAGAGGCCGGTGGCGACGATCGGCACGGCGAGCAGCGCGAACTCCGGCATGGCGGAGAGATGCAGCTGGCCAATGAGCGGTCCATCGTTGAGGAGCAGCATGACGAGCACGCCGCTGATGCCGACGATGAAGGCGAGCGAGGCGATTCCGGCGTTGCGGCGCGACAGGGCAACCAGGGCGACGGCGAAGCCGCCGAGGGCGACGCCGACCTGCGCAGAGCTCTGCGTCGAGTGGCTCTGCACGTCGGCGACGACGGCGAAGGGGAGGGCCAGCAGGGCGACGGCGAAGAGGCCGGGGACGATCACACGGAGCAGGGCGAGGCGGCGCTGGGCGTCGAGCGTGGCGAGCAGCGCGCGCTCGGCATCGGTGAGCTGCGCCTCCGTGATGGCCGGCGCGTCGGGTTGGCGATCGGGGTCGGACGTACGCCAGAAGACGGGGTCGCGGAGCCTCGACAGTCGCTGGATCATGCGCGCGACTCCCCCTCGCTGAGGCGGCGCATGCGCTCGCTGCGCTGGGCGGCGTCGAGGGCGAGCGCGTGGCGCACGGCGGCGATTAACTCGTGCGGGCTGATGGGCTTGTCGAGATAGGCGTCGGCGCCGGCGAGCATGCCGTTGAAGCGGTCGCGATCCTGTACGAGGGCGGAAAGGATGATCAGCGGGATCTCCGCGGTGGCGGGATCGCCACGCAGCGCGCGGACGAGCTGGTAGCCGTTGACGTGAGGCATGCGCACGTCGACGATGGCGAGATCGGGGCGATCCTGGACGCAACGGGTGAGGCCTTCGTCGCCGTCGCTGGCCGAGATCACCTCGAAGTCGCCGAAGAGCTGGAGCGAGACGGACATCACTTCGTTGAGGTGCGGATCGTCGTCCACCACCAACACGCGGTAGCGCCGCGCGGGCGGATCTTCCATGGGCATCGGAGCGCCTCCTTACACCTTCGCGTCGGCCACCGCCAGCGAGGAGACATCCGGCGAGAGCGACGACGGGCGGAACAGGACGGTCGCCAGTAGCCAGAGATCGTAGGCGAGATACGGGATCGTCGAGATGACGGTCGTGACGACGTCTGTGGAGTCGTGCTGGCCGATGACGCCGCTGAGCAGGAAATAGAGGATCGAGTAGAGGCCCATCGCGCCGGTGAGCAGGCCGACCGTGCGCGTCCAGGCGCTGCGGCGCAACAGGCCGATGCCGGTGGAGAGGTAGAGCGGGCCGAGCAGGAAGACGTCTTCGAGGGCGCCAGCAAGCGTGCCCGCGTCTACGCTGAGATAGCCGCCCTGGTGGCCACCGAGGATGTAGTTATACCACAGGGCGCCGAGGAAGTTGGCGTCCGGACCGATGGGGAAGACGTCGCGGTTGACGGCGAAGAGGACGTAGTAGAGTTGGGGGATGAAGGTGACGACGCCGAGGAACAGTGAGTAGATGGCAAGCAGGGTGATCGCCAGCGGGCGTCGCGTGGTGGTCGGGGTCGCAGGCATGTCGAGCGCTCCTTGTGCACGCGGGTCACATCCTCAGCGAAAACAGAGTAGCAGCGTGCGGAAACGGCGTCAACGGGTAAGCGTCGCTTCGAGGCGGCGGGGCTCGCGTCGAGACGGAGACGCTCGATCGTCGGACGGCGCCACACCATACCGATATGCTGGAGCATGAACGAGAAGGACGGACGATGCGCGTAGACGATTTGCGGCCCGCGGACAAGGAGCGCGTGCAGCGCGTCGCGGGGATGCTGGTCGCGGCCTTCGCAGAGCACAACCCCGAGGCGTGGCCCGACCTGGAGAGCGCACTGGCCGAGGTGGGTGAATCGTTCGCGGAGGGGCGCATCAGCCGTGTGGCGCTGGATGACGACGGCGCCGTCCTCGGCTGGATCGGCGGCATCCCCGAATACGACGGCCTGGTGTGGGAGCTACACCCCCTGGTGGTCGATCCGGCGCGGCAGGGCGAGGGCATCGGGCGGGCGCTGGTGGCGGATTTCGAGGCTCGCGTACGCGAGCGCGGCGGCCTGACGATCACGCTCGGCACGGACGACGAGGACGGGCGCACCTCGCTCGGCGGCGTCGATCTCTTCCCCGATCCGCTGGAGCGCCTCCAAAGTATTCGCAACCTGCGGCGGCATCCCTTCGAGTTCTACGCGAAGCTCGGCTACGCGATCATCGGCGTGGTGCCAGACGCGAATGGCCTCGGCAAGCCGGACATCTTGATGGGCAAGTCGGTGGCGCGGCCGGGCGCTCGCTGAGGCGAGCCGCGCGGCATGCGGGCCGAAGCTGGACAGGTATGTTAGCATCGGCGTTAGCGTTTCACGCCGCGAGCGTTCGTACCGAACGATGGGGTTCTACGATCTCGGCTCGCGCCGGGCCGATCCTCCGGCCCTCGGCTTCATCCTTCCACTCATGTATCTGGCGGGGGGCTATTCTCATGGGAGTCTCGGTGGCCGCATCGGGTGGGCTGCGCAGGGTGCTGCCGTTTCGCACGGTCGTCTCGACCAGCACCGGCCTGGCCTACGCGGCGATCAGCCTGGTGAGCTGCATCCAGCTCGCGGCCTACACGGCGGGCGACGCTGCCTGGATCGCGCTGCTGGTGGCGGGCCTGCTGGCGCTGCTCGCCGCGCTGTGCTTCTCGGAGCTGAACGCGGTCTACCCGACGGCGGCGGCGATCCGTCAGTACATCACGGCGGCGTTCAACGAGCGCATGTCGCTGACGATCTCCTTTGGCTATGTGCTGACGATCGTGGCGGTGCTCGCCGCGGATAGCTACGTCGTCGCGCTGGCGATCAGCTTCGTCTTTCCGGACACGCCGGCGCTGCTCTGGATCTTCGTCATCCTCGGCTTGGCCGCGGTGGCGAATCTGCTCGGTATCAAGATCGCGGGGCTGCTGCAGGACGTCACCACGTACACGTTGCTGGTCTCGCTGGCAATCATCTCGGTGATCGCGCTCTTCAAAGGCGGCTTCCAACTACACAGCCCGTTGGCAGTGGGTCCGGTGGACAAATTTCTCAACGCCGTGGCCGTCGGCGTCTTCATCTACTCGGCCTTCGAATGGGTCACGCCGCTCTCGGAGGAACTGAACGATTCGCGGCAGATCCCGCGCGGCATGCTGATCGCTATCGGGCTGCTCTTCGTCTCGTACTCGCTCTTCACGCTCGCCAGTACGAGCCTGCTCGGCATCGGCGCGCTCTGCCAGCACATCGGCGCCGACAACCAGACGTGCAGCGCCGTACCGCAGATGCTGCTGGGCCACGCGGCGCTGGGTGACGTTGGCGTCTATTGGATGCTGGGCGCGACGCTGCTGACCGGCGTGATGACCTTCAACGGCGGTTTCGCCACGGCGTCGCGCTTCATCTATGCAGCGGCGCGCGAGGCGACGCTCCCGCAGATATTCGCGCGGCTGAACTCGCGGCTGGTGCCATGGGTGACGGTCTTCGTGCTCGCCGCCGCCGCCGCGGGGGTCGCCGTGATCGTGTACGAGACGCAGGGCGCGCCGATCCTGATCTTGGTGGGCGCGGTGCTCGAAGCGTTCATCTATGCCGTCTCGGGACTCTGCGTGATCCAACTGCGCCGCCGCCAGCCGGCCGCCGAGCGCTCGTTCCTGATCCCGCTCGGCTGGGTCGTGCCGATCCTCACCATCGTCATCTTCGGCGCGCTGGGACTGTTGGCCGGGGTGGCACAGACACCACTCCCGCTGGTCATCACCGCCGTTTTATTCGTGGTATCTTTCCTGTACGTACGCACAGTCGTGCCGAAGCTGAAGGCCAACGCCGAGGCCCGGCGGCAAGCGATCGGATCGCGTCGCCCGCGCCGTCCGCAAACCGTGGCGGAGGGCGACGGAACGCGGATTAACCACGGAGGTCACGGAGAGCAGAGGACGCATTTCCGCGACGCTCGTTGTGCCGAGCGGTACTGGCGGCGTCTCATGGAGCATACGCCGCTATGAACGATGCCGATCGAGCGCGGTGAGCTGACCCCATGGACGGCGAGCAGGGGGACGTGGGCATGGAGACGCCCCGTCCCCAGGATAGCGCGATGGATTGCGCGCGGGAAGTCATAGCTCATCAAGGATAGCGTGAGACGCGAGCGAGGGAGAGCGAGAGATGCGACTGCGGCGTGGTGTCTTTGGTAAGCGAGCGGACGGCCCGATCGCGCTGGTGCTCAGCCTCGCCTGCGGACTCGTCGCGGCTGGCTGCGACAACTCCACCTCGCGTGCGACGGCGACCCCGCACAGCATCGTCACCTACACGTGTGCCGTCGGGAGCCTGCCGGTGGGATCGGCCTACACCCAGAAGTCCTGTACGATCAAGTCATCGGGCGACGTCGAGGTCTTGACCGCGACCTACACGGGCCAGGCGAATGAGTCCGGCACGGTCGTCGACACCGCGAAGCTGCGGGCCGATCACTGGCAGAACATCGACCGGGTGAGCGCCGGCATGGGGACGGCGACCAAAAGAGGTGACGCCCTGTTCTTCGATCAGCGGGCGTGGCTGGCCTACCACTACGACAATCCCGCTGGTACATTAAGCATAGAAGAGGCGATCCCGACCGACCCGAAGGCGTTCGTCACCTGCGGGCACTCGCTGAAGTCGGGCACGACGCAGCGCGAAGGGCTGCCGCTGCCGAGCGCCGCCGTGCCCGTCGATGCCGGCCTTTATGCCGTGGTGCCGGCGTGCATGAACGACGTGACGTCGTATTATCAGAGGGCGTTGAGCGCGGCGGGGTGGAGCAAGACACAGGCGTTCCAGGCGACGATCGCGGCGAGCGCACAGACCAGCTCGATGATCGGCGAGTTCACCCGCGCCGGGACGACGCTGGCGATCTGGCTGGAGGGCGCGTCGGGCGCCTGCACGGCGATCATCGTACGACCAGGCACGTAGCGGCGCGGCGCGACCGCGCGGAGGGGGCAGCATGCCGTCGGCGACGATTCGGGTGCGCGTGCCGTTCGTGGACGTGGATAGCAGCATGCGCATCCACTTCACGGCGATGTTCCGCTACATGGAGCTAGCCGAGCACGAGCTGATGCGCAGCCTCGGTGTGCCCTATACACAAGCCTCGCTCTATGAAGAGCTGGCCATGCCGCGCGTGCACCTCTCCTGCGACTTCACCGGCGCGGTCAGCTTCGACGATCAACTCGCGGTGGAGGCGCGCGTTGAGAAGGTCGGCACGTCGTCGTGGACGGTCGGCTTTGCCGCGCGCAAGGTGCTGGGTGCGAACAACACGCCCATGGACGACGAGGTGGAGGTCGCGCACGGGCGCATGGTGATCGTGGCGATGGACGCCGCCACACAGAAGGCCACGCCGCTTCCGGAGGCGCTGCGCCGCGTGCTTTCGGAGAGGTGAAGCGCGGGATGATGGCGCTGACCGTGGGCTTGCCGAGCTCGCGCCGCACGCGAGGGCGCGACGGCGGTACTACCACAAGGACTATGTCGAGAAGGTGCGTGCTTGGCTACGAACCCATTAGTTGACCCCAATCTTGACCCCCACGCCGACGAACTTGTATGAACAGCGGTGAATAACTCCCTCTCCGATCCCCTGAATTTACCGCCTCGCACGGACAACCGTGAACGTACGTGGACGAGCGTTGAAGACCTTCAGCGTCTCGTCCACGTAGGCGGCGAACTTATAGTCCTAGTTCGTCTCGATGCCCAGCCCCGCGCTCACCTCCAGGTCCTTGGTGCTATCCGCCATCTGGGGGCGCGCCCTCTAGAGCATCCCCCGCGCGCCCCCTGAGTGCCGGCCCCGCTGTCGCGGGCGGCAAGCTGAACCAGAACGTCGATCCCTGCCCTGGCGTGCTCTGGACACCGACCTGGCCACCATGCAACTCGACGATGGTGCGGCTCACGTGCAACCCAAGGCCCAGCCCGACCCCGGTGCCGCTCTGCACATGAATGCCCGGCGCCCGATGGAATCGCTCCCAGATGCGATCCTGTTCCTCCACCGGGAGCCCTGGCCCCTCGTCGCGTACCCAGACTCGCTCCTGCAGGTCCTTCCCCTGGAGCCCAACAGTGACGGGACGGTCTTCTGGCGAATATTTCAAGGCGTTGGTCAGATAATTCGTCACGACCTGCTGCAGACGCTGGGCATCCCCCAAAACAGGCGCACGCGGCTCCTGTGGCAACTCCAGCAGGATCGTACGCGTCGGGTTGATGTCGCGCTGTTCCTCCACCGTCTGGCAGATGAGAACGGCCAGGTCGGTCGGTGCAAGATGAAGCTCCAACCGGCCCGCGCGGACGCGGGCAACGTCCACCAGATCGTTGACGAGCCGCTCCAGCCGCTCGTCTTGGTGCTCGGCCTGCACGACCGGCTCCAGCAGGGACGCAACATCCTCGACCGCGACCTGCTCGCGGCTGAGCAGACGGCGTACGCGCCGCTCGATCAGCCCGAGTCCGAGCTGGATACCGGCCAGCGGGTTCTTGAGTTCGTGCCCGGCCACGCCCAGGAAGGTCTCCATTTGGGCAGTCGTTTCGCGCAGGGCCTCTTCCTCCGCTCGGTGCAACCGCTCATTGTCCGCCGCCGTGAGGCCCTGGCGCACCAGCGCGAGCAGCAGGAGACCCAGGGCAATCAGGGGAGGCGCTGCGCGATGGATGGTGCTCGCAGTCAGTTCGGCCTGGATGAACAGCGCGGCGCTCACGAGCACGGCAGCGGCAACGGGAGCCGTCATCCGCAGACCGGCAATCAGGTCCTGCGATCGCAGGGCGTGGGGCTGCGGGCTATAGGGCTGCGGGCTGAGTGGCCTCGCGCGCTCGCCAGCGAAGTTAACTGCTGCGTGCTGGAACTGCACCAGGCCTGCGAGCGGCACGAGCAGGATAAAGGCCAGCCAGAACAGATTGGGTGGGCTGCCCTCTTGGTAGCCGGAGCCACGCAACAGGAGCAGGGCGTACCAGGACGAGGCGACGATCAAACAACTGCTGGCCAGGAACAGGAGCACCACAACCATGCGCTCCGCCGAAGACGCGCGGTAGCGGAGCCAGATCATTGTCAGGCCAAAGAAAATGGCCAGATCCCCGACCGGAAAGCTCAGATTCACGAGCTTGCCCAGCGGCGTTTCATGGCTGCTCTGGTAGATGGGGGCCAGCAGGAAGAACCAGGACAGCGCCACTCCGGCGCCCAGCAGGAGACAGCCATCTACTATCATGAGCGCTCGCCGCATGGTGGGATAGGCAAGCGGCACCAGGAGCAGCGCCAGAAAGTAGCAGGGGTACTGTAGGAAGAAGATGAGATCGGCAAAGGTAGGTCGCGCGGCGGGGGATGGGTAGACGTAGAGGAACTCGACCAACCGCACGGTGCGCGCAAGCGCGTTGGCGAGCAGGCCAGCACTCACACACCACCAAGAGGGGGCTGTCGGCAGAGAGGTGCGCGTGAACCAGCGGCTGAGCAGCACGACCACCAGCACGCCGCACCAGGCCAGCAGCACCTCCAGCCAAATCGTGACCGGCCCGATCCAGTCGGGTTGGAGCAGGATCACGGCGAGTTGGAAAGCCAGCAGCAGCCCAGTCGCCGCGAAGGCGGTGCGCAGCACCGGATCACGCCAGACATGCCGGCCTGCAGGCCGCACATCCGATGGCTCAGGCGCAGGCCGAGAGCCCGACCCAGAGTGAGCTAGAGCCATGCTATCAACGGATCTCCAATGAGCGAGTGGAGCACCCTCATCCTCGCTCGCGGGACAAGGTGAAGCGGTGTTCGACGGCCATGTTGGCTGCATGAGCCGGATCGAGGTATAGCATGCAGACGCTGCATGCAGCTCATGTTCGAATCCCCATGACGATGAGGGTTGCAATACGTGTGCCGGCGACACGTGCGCCGGCGACACTTGCGCCGCCGACGAGGGGCGTGGCGGGTCAAAATTCCGCCGAGCGCGGGACAGGCCCCCGTCCTGCTCCAGGCGACGACAGATCAGCGAGTACAGTACCGAGCAAGCCGAGTTCCAGGTGGGCCCGCTCGAGTGCCACCTGGCTCCTCGTGGCCAGGGCAGGTGATGTGAAGGTCGGGGAGTTCCAAGCCATCTCGTCTCTAGGAGACCGTGCCACACAATTCACGTGCGCCCTATGCAGCACGCTGCCAACCACGTTCTCAGACTGATGCCGATAGTCGAGTGCCCGAGCATCTCGCTCACCACCTTGACGTTGACGCCATACACCAGCGCAAACTCGCTGCCATGTGACGCAGGTCGTGGAAGTGGATGTACGGCAACCCCGCCCTCCTGACAAGCGGGCGCCATCAAGCAGCGCGCATATTGCCATGCCTATCCCGAGCGTGCGTCACGTTCTGGAATCCCGTAACCATCTATCGTTGTGGCCACTAGTGACCGTGCGTAAGCACTGCCAAACGAGCGTATAGACAGGCAATTGCCCATGTCGCTTTGTCGCTGCTCGTTGAGCTTGACCCCACATGTGATACTGGTGGCGAATTCACTGGAATGAGCGATCAGGCAGCTTGCGTCATGAGTTTGGTGAAGGCGGATTGTCGCGTAGGCGCCGTCGGTAGTGCCGTCCAGCCAGGCGCAGATGCGCAGGAGATTGAGAGCCGTCGCCGCGATGAGGGGTTGGAGGGGCGTCTTGGCCTGCCCCAGGGAGCGCGCGTGGCGCAGGTCGCAGACCCGCATTCCCTGGGAATGCGTCCCCTCGACCCCGGCACGCTGCCCAGAGGTCGTGGCAAAGGTCTCGGTCTGCTCTCGCGCTCGTGCCCGCCGCAACGCGAGTTCCTGCTCGCGCGGATGCCACGTAATCGTGCGCCGGCTCCCCTGGGTGCAGCGCTCTCGACTCGGACAGGGAAGACCATCCGCCGCCGCGAACCGGACCGCGATCATCTTGCGTGCCTGCCCATGCCGCCGGTCGTAGTGCACCGTCCAACTGGTGCTGGGATGCCCGTGCGGACAGATGGCGCGCTCGGCGTCCCAGTCGACCCTGAAGTGGTGCCCCGCGAAGCCATTTGGCTCCTGCGCCTGCCAGCGGTAATGGCCCTCGCGCCGGTCCCACGACGTCGACGCCGAAGCGGGCGTGGCTCGTCGCGAGCACATCAGCCTCGAGGTAGCCGCTGTCCACCAGATGGGTCTGCAGGCAGCAGGCCACGCCGGGCTACGTCTTCCTGGATGGGGATGAGCAGGGTCTCGTCGGCCACCGCGCCAGGCGTGGTGGTCACCTGGACCAGGAGATGCGGCGTCGCCGGATCGCCGGTCTCGGTGACAGGCAGTTTGGAGCCGACCCAGCTGGTCTCGCGTTTCTTGCCGTAGCGGGCGTCAGGATCATCGGGCGCGTGCTCGATCTGGCCCGAGGGCAGGAGCTCCTCCTGCGCCCGCCACGCACCCCGGTGCCTCCCCCGCGCATCCGGCTGGCCCGGCTGGCCCGGCTGGGCCGGCTCGCGCGGGTGCTACTGGTGCGGCCACACGCGGCGCAGCGTCGGCACTGCCGGCACCTCGCGCAGCCACGCCGGCGTGCCAGCGGCCGCGAGCGCGTCGAGCAGCTGCCAACCGTCGGCTCCCACGACATGCGCAGAGTGCACGCGCTCCGCTTGGCTCTTCGGCAGCGGTATTCCTCGACGCGGCGCCCGTAGCGTTCGAGCCACTCCTGCGGCAGGGCCTGGGCACGCAGCCAGTCTGGGGCGACGTCCGCCAGCACGTTGAGGGCATGGCGCAGCGTCTCGCCCACGCCTTCCAGGCGCCCGAGCGCCCGCACCGCCGCCAGCACGTGCGTCGAGTCGGTGCGCTGCCGGCCGCGCGCCTTGAGCCAGCCACGTGCGCAGGCCTGGTCGAGCACGAGATCGAAGGGCCGCCGCTCAGCCTGCCCCTGCACCAGCCGGGTACGCAACTCGCTCAAGACGGTGTGGTCGCAGCCCGCGTCGGTGATCTCCAGGCTGAGCGCATCCTTCCAATCCAGCCGACCCCGCACCGCGTCCGCTGCCTGACGATCCGTCCGGCCTTCCAGGTCCTGCAGCACCGTCACCAGTGCGAGCCGCCAGGGCGCCTTGGCGGGCTGACCCCGCGCCGGGAAAAGGTCCGCGAAATCGGTGTCGCTGTAGCGGGTGCCGCGCACATCGCGCAGCTGATGGGCACGGCTGCATGGGCACGGCGCCGTGCGGGAAGGCAGCGCGGGCAATGCGGATAGTCTCTTCTGGCACCGGGGGGATGGGCCGGCTCTTGAGTGACATGGCTCGGCTCCTTCTTAGCCACAGCATAGGGCGCTGGCTGGCTCAGCATGGGCCGTGCCTCGTCTTGCTCCCCGCTTCCTAAGGAATTCGCCACCAGTATCATATGTGGCCCCAACGCGGGCGGACGCAGACGAACTTCGATGGACGAACAGCCCTACAAAAGTCCCGATTTTAGGCCCTCGGCGAACTTCGATGGACGCAGACGGACGGAAGGGAGCGGGCTCCAAAACCGCAGGTTGCAGGTTCGATTCCTGTCTCGCATGTCCCACCTGCCAGAATTTATGCAGCTACGCGCTACATGCAGCAAGTGCTGAGTGTAACGTTGGCCCATGTACACAATGGCCTCAGCCATTGACACCGCATCGGGGCGTTCCGCGAGGCCACAGCCGCGCCCAGGGCTGACATTGACAAGAATGCGATCATAGGCTCGCCCGATGAATAGGCTGGCAGTGTGCCCTGCCGCTCACGGGGATGCACGGTGAGGAGTGGTGCTGCCCATGACCAAGCCCGAACCTCAGCCGACCCTCCTGGAGACGCGACGACTCCGGTTCAGACGACTCGTCCTGGGTGATCTCGATGCCTTGTACGCGCTCTATCGGGACAAGGAGATTCGCCGGTATTTCCCGGACGGCGTGGACGGCACGTTGACGTATGAGGAGACCCGTCGGGAAATCGAATGGTTTCTACGCGGACATCCCGACCATCCTGAGTTAGGCCTCTGGGCGGCGATCCACAAGGAGACTGATCAGTTCATCGGCCGCTGCGGATTGCTGCCGTGGACGATCGAGGGACGAGCGGAGGTCGAAGTCGCCTACCTGCTCGACAAACGCTATTGGCGGCAGGGTTTGGGGACGGAGGCGGCAAAGGCGCTCCTCGCGTATGGCTTCGAGCGCTTGCACCTCTCCCGCCTGATCTGCCTGGTGCATCCCGAGAATGAACCCTCTGCCAAGGTGGCGCGCAACGTCGGCATGACGCTCGAGAACGAATTGGTGGATGAGGCCGGACCCTTTCTCGTGTTCTCAATAGGCAAGCACCTGGAGGAAGCGGGATAGCGGCTCGCTCGAGAAGGGGTTCAGTCGTCCTCCTGGTACCGGGAGTCTGATAGACAAGGACGGACGTCAGTGAATAGAGCGACCGGAGTTCGACTCTCCCCGATCTCGAAGGCGTGAGGTACTGCCGCCAGCCGAAGGCTGACATCAATCTGACATCAACGGGCGCGAACGGAGACGGACAGAGACGAACGAACGAGAGCGCAAAGCCACGTAATATTGGACCGCGGCGGACGCCAGCGGACGCAGACGTACACCACGCAACGAGTTCCTAAACCGCGGTTCTACTCCCGCATTGTCTGTACGTTGTAATTCAGTAGCGATCCCCTGCTGTAGAGAACTCGCCTGACAGAGCGGTGGCGGTCGTTGTACTGAAACCAGGAGGCTGAACCGTGCTTGACAGGCAGCAGTATGGGCGACTCGTGCTCATTACCTTATCCATCGTGGTTGCTGTCTCGCTGGTCATGCTCGGTTTGGGCCGGCTCTTCGCGCCCCGTGGCCCCAACGTCGCCGCACACGCGACCGCAACACTTGGTGCCACTGCGTCGGCGACGGCATCCCCCACGCCGTCGTATAGTTCGGGCCGCCCCCTCTCCTGGTCCCCCGTGGTCTTCCCGTCCAATGCCGTCTCCTTCGCGCTGACACCAGCCGACGAGAACGTCTCGTATGCGTGCATACCGCAGACGGCGAGCTCCGAGTCGGGCGTGGGCTTCTGGGCGTCGCACGATTGCGGGGCGACCTGGACCCACGTCAGCGACCTCCCCACGCACCAGGCCGGCCAATGCACCGTGGTGCCGGATACGCTGGCCGTCGGCATCGCGATTGTCGACCTTGAGTGGTACGTGCCGGGCGCCAGCCCGCTCAGCCCGAGTCAACTCTCCTTCGCCACGACGGATGGCGGGCGCAGTTGGACCGAGCTTGCGAGTGCCTTCGACTACGTCCAGTTGGCGAGCTACCGGGGCGCGACCTACGCCATCCGCCTGGACAACCCCGCGACCCTCGGCGGGAGCGAGCGCCTGGTCGTCAGCACCGACGGCCTCCGCTCCTGGCAGGCGGTCGATCGGGCGATGGAGGACGCCCACGCGTTGCCGAACGCCTTCTGGCTCAACCCGGCGAACGGCTCGCTGCTGGCCTACGCCTTCACCGTGGACGCGAACGGCGCCAACCTGACCCGATCGCTCTGGGTCTCCGCGGACGCGGGCGGCTCGTGGCGGCGCCTCAGCGGCCCCGGCAATAGCATGAGTTTCCTCGCCGTGCAATGGCCCACGAATGGGGGGCCGTGGCACCTCTGCACCTCCGATCAGGACATCACCGCCCTGCCCGATCAGCAGAGCAACCAGCTCGCCTGCACGCAGGATGGAGGGAGCACGTGGGTTGGCCGCCCCGCGCTCAACATCGCCCTGACCTGCAAGACGTGCCTGAAGGGGCATCCCTACACGCCGATCGCGACCCTCACCCTCGCTGGCATCGCGCCCGATGGCTCACTCCTCGCCACCGCTGCCGATCGCTTCGACAGCGACGGGACAGCACACCTGAGCCTATTCCGACTCGCGCCGGACACCACGCGCTGGGAGTCGCTCGGCGAATTTCCTGGCGCCGACCCGAACGATACCGACGTGTACCCGACGCCCTCCGGGCATCTATGGCTCGTCGGCAGCCCGCGGTTCTCCACCACGTACTTCAATCAGGCGTCGTTCACCGTGTCGTCGGGGGTCTATGTTGCGACGTACCCGTAGATAGCTGCTGGCAGGTGACGACGTGACCCTGGTACCGTAGCGGTGGAATGACCCCACACTTGACCCCAACGCCGGCGAATACGAGCGGACGACTACGAACGCTGCTAGAGCCAGGGGTCCTTTGTTTCCTGCACTGGCGGATATTAGCGAACGTCCGCGAACGACGAACGGCGATGCTCTATTTCGCGGGATCGAGCGGCATCTGCGGCTACCACGCCACCGACGGCACGCCGCAAACCGTTTCGCCGGCCCAAATGCCGGTCCGGCCTTCACCGTGGCCGACGGTGTTATCTACACGGGCTCTGCTGGGGGAATCGTCGCCGCTTCCGCATCGGACAGCACGATCCGGTGGAGATTCACCTTCCCCAATCGGGAAAATACCATCGCCAGACCACAGATCGTCGGCGACATCATCTACGTGGGGTCGGGATCAGACTCGAACTCGCCGCGCTCAGGACACGTCTGCGCTGCGCAAGGCGGACGGCACCGCGCGCTGGTGCTATCACACCAGCGATACCGTGTCCCAGTTCGCCGTCGATGGCGACGCGATGTACGCATCCTCCGCCGAAAACGCGGACAACCTCGGGCACGGCGATCCGTACGTCTACGCACTCGACGCGGCGACGGGGGCGCTTCGCTGGAAGTTCAGCACGACACTCGCCCCGCTGGCGACGATAGACGGCAACATAGTCTTCATCACATCAGGGTTCGGCACGCCCGGCCAGGCACGACATGGCGAAAATTGGCTCTACGCGCTCGACCGCTTGACCAGCAGGCTGCTGTGGAGCAAACCGACAGACTCCGTCCGACTGGGTAGCCTCATCGTTGTCGGTGCAGGGAACTCGACCCTCCTCGCCGCAGCCAACGGTAACCTTTACGCGCTGTCCCCACAGGACGGCTCAACCAGATGGATATTCACGCCGACGCAGGAATCCGGCCTGTCCGGCGTGCTCGTCTTCGGCGATACACTCTATGCCGGCGCATGGGGACCGAAGGCGGACGATCCGGATTGGGCGGGAGGCGCGCTCTACGCCCTGCGGCCCGACACCGGCGCGATCCGCTGGCAGCAATCTTACGACGGCCATGTCGGCGGCATCGCAGGCACGGGCAAGAGCGTCTTCGTCCTCGCCGTCCTCAAGAGCCTCACCTTCCCCGTGCTAGGCGTCGGCGTCCTCCGCAGCTTCGACGCCGAGACGGGCACCCCGCGCTGGACAATGCCCACGAAGCAGGAGTGGCCCAGCGGTTTGATCGCGGCAAGTTGCAGTCTTCGCCTCATCCTACGCGGTTACGCGACCCAACTGCCGTTGACGAAGGAGAGCGTGAAGACGGCGAGCAGCCAGAGCGAGGCCAACAGCACGACGAGACCCACGCCGCGGCGCGGTCGCCAGCGCCCGATCAGCAGGAAGAGTGGGAAGACGGCGAGCATGAAGCGGCTGTTGGAGTGTAGCGCAGCCCAGTCGGCAGGACGAAGCGAATCCAGCGTGTGAAGCGGCGTGAGCAGGACGAGCGCGAGCGTAGCGATGGTGTAGGCGACGTAGGCGGGCGGCAGCACGCGCAGCATGGCGGCAGTCAGCCAGATGAAGAGCAGTGTAAAGATGATGTCGAGGAAGGCGTGGACCTCCGTCGGCCCGCGTACGGTGAAGATCGCTCCCGACGCGCGAGCGAGTCCATCCCACGGCCACGAGAGGTAGCGACCCCAGCCGTTAGACTCCGCGTGCGTGGCGGCGAAGAAGCTGCCGAAGCGCGCGTCGAGGAAGGTGAAGTAGCCGGCGAGGGCGAGGATCGGGAGAAGCAGAGCAGAGCAGAATTTCACCACAGAGGACACAGAAGACACAGAGGCAGAGGTGGAGGGTTCTAACCCGGAGGGAACGGAGGTAGACGGAGTTGAACGGAGGGGACTGAGAGTGCGGAGAGAGCTCATGGGATGCATCACGGCGCTGCGCAGGGATGGCGACGTACTCCAGGCCTCGGCGGCGACGGCGGCCAGCAGCAGGATGCCGACGGGGCGGGTGAGCGTGGCGAGGGCGATCAGGAGGCCGACGAGCGGCCAGCGATGCGCGCGCAGCGCCAGGAACGCGCCGAGGCTGAGCAGCAGGAAGAGCGACTCGGCGTAGGCGGCGGCGAGGAACAGCGCCGTGGGGAAGACGGCGAGGGCGATCAGCGCGCGGCGGGCGGACTCGCGGCCCAGCTCGCGCTCGGCCAGCGCCCGCAGCAGGACGAACGCGCCGAGGCAGCAGACATTTGAGACAAGCAGCCCGGCGACACCGAGATGCCCCAGCGTGAACACGGCCGTCAGGCGTTCGAGGAGCGGGTAAAGGGGATAGAAGGCTGGCTGCGCGAGGGTGACATAGCCGCCCCGCGCGATGGCAGCGTAGCTCGTGCCGTCGAAGTCGACGGCCCACGGCAGGTAGGGGCGCTCCCAAATCGCGTGGGGCAGCTTGTGGTCGTAGGCGATCGGCAGGAGCCAGCCGAGATAGGTGAGGGCAACCAGGAACGCGTGGAGGCCAAGCCAGACCAGCCCAGCATCGCGCCAAACGATGCGATCGCGCAGCGAGACGAGGCGCGGCTGCTCCTCGGCGCGTACGGTGCGCTCGGCGGGTAACGCGGTGGGCGCGACCGCAACGTCCATGTGTTTCGCTCCTCGCCGCTCGTCTCGCCAACAATCCTCTTTACCTTGACACTCCGCATAGGCAAAGCCCGAGCGGATGCTCGGTTCACTCCCGCAGGCTACCCCGCGAGTCCCCGAAGGGCCTGCCCGGCCCATAAAATGTTTCTGGCCGCATTCTCATCGCGGTCTAAAACCAGGCCACAGGCCGGGCAAACGTGGGTGCGCACACTGAGACTTTTGGGCACACGCTCCCCACAGCCACTACAATCCTGGCTGGTATACTGAGCAGGAATCGCAATCACTCGCTTCCCGGCGCATGCTGCCTTGAAAGTGAGGATGGTACGGAATTGTCCCCAACCGGCATCAGCGATGCTCTTGGCGAGGCGACGATTCCGTACCATGTCAGCGACCTGCAAATCTTCGAGAGAGATGGTGTCATATTGCTGGACCAGTTGGCGCGCAGCCTTGTGATGAAAGTCGGCGCGCTGGCGCTTGACCGTCTGATACTGCTTAGCGCAATACTGCACAGCCCTTTTGCGGCGCTTGCTTCCCTTTTGCCGTTTGGAGACGCGCCGTTGCGCTTTGGCTAACTGCTTCTCAGCATGGCGATGGTTGCGTGGATTCTCTACGACCAGCCCATCGGCGGTGATGAGAAACTCCGTGAGGCCCACGTCAATGCCGGTTTCTTTGCCGGTCAGTGGCAAGCGCTGCTCAGGAACCTCCGCGCACGAGAAGATGACATACCAGCCATCAGGCTCGCGTGTAACGATCACGGTCTTGGGCTTGCCTTCGATGGGGCGCGACCAGCGCACGGCGACCCGTCCGAGTTTGGAAAGAACGAGAAAGCCGTTATCGAGTTGTGCGCCGTTGCCAAACTGCTTGTAGGTGAAGGAGTGGTAGCGGTTGCGTCCTTGGAAACGCGGGAAACCGGGTGTTTGTCCAGCCTTCACGCGCTTGAAGAACACCTGATACGCCTTGTCCAATCGGGTCAACACGTCTTGCAAAACCTGGCTATGGATGGCGGCGTATTCCGGCATCGTGGCGCGAATATCTGGCAGTTCAGCCTCCCGCATGGCATGGGTCACGGTGACGCCACACTGGCGATAGGCTCTGATGCGTTGTTCCAACCCGGCGTTGTAGAGGTCACGGCAATGCCACAACGTCTCGTCTAACACCCGTTCTTGTTCCCGTGTTGGCTTGAGCTTGTATTTGTAGCTCTTGCGCACGCTCTTCTCCCAGCGACCGATCTACTGGCGACTCTGCGCTTCAATGTAGCGTTGAGTGATTTCACCGCTGACGTTCCCGGTGGTGGATGCGAAATACGAGCGCGTCCACAATGACGGTAGGCGGTGCAAGTCAGGAAACTCTTTGCGCAGCGTGAAGGCTGAAAAGCCCTTGCACTCCTTGACCACTTCGGCGGCGCTGACGGACGGCCACACCCGCACAAACAAGCGGATATGGTCGGGCTGTACCGCCAGTTCCAGAATTGTCCAGCCCTTCTCGCTGCACTTCTGGCGAATCAGTTCTTCGCATCTCTGCCCCACCTGATTGACCAACACCTTCTTGCGACGCTTGGGACACCAGATAAGGTGGTAGGCAATCAGATGGACGTGGTGTTCATCACGTTGGTACTCCAGATTGCTCATGTCGTTGCTCCTGTAGATATTCTACGATAATATCTACATTACGGCAATGGCAACTGGCTTGTGGCTGAAGCCAACGCAAACCCTTGCATCCACATCGGCTAAAGCCCAGCAGCTTTACGGGTTATTCTGTAACGCACGGGAGGCATCGTGGTGTCGCCGATATGACCGGCACGTACAGCGCTAGGCGACCCAGCCGCCGCGCAGGAAGATCAGCGCCAGTACGATTTGCAGGAGCGAGGCCCCGACGACGGCGAACGGCTCGATCCAGCGAGGGCGGCAAACTCGCCAGCAGCAGGAAGAGCGGGAATAGCACGAGATAGAAGCGCTTATCAGCTCGCGCGGCGTGAAGACCCCTGGCTTGAGCCATGGGGAGGAAACGCCGCGCGCCGTCAGGCGCTCCCGACCACCGGACACCAACCGACCAGGTGTGCGATACGTACGCTCTACCGCAGGGCCTGCGGGAAGGTACGCGTGTGGAGGTGGCTTCGGGCCACGACAGGACCGTGTACGACGCTCCTAGCTCGCTAGGTGAGCGGTGGTCAGCCCAAGATATCCCCCGGCTTCAGCCGTGGGGAGTGGTCACCGAGGTCAGCGCCGACCACACGTGCAGGCGCGAGGGGATCAACAGGATCAGCGCCAGCGTCGCCCAGGTGTAGAGCGTATACGGCGGCGGCAACCGTCGCGCCATGCGGACGGCCAGCGCGAGGACGGGCGCCAGCAGCGCGAGGTCTACCAGCGCGTGGAAGCGGTGCGCGACGGTATCTGTGAGCA
>CAWJCH010000019.1:0-338773 GCA_963841205.1 uncultured Chloroflexia bacterium
AAGCTGTCAGGGCATACCCCGCGTCCAGCAGCCGCCGCGCCATCGGCGTCCCCATGTGCCCCAGGCCCAACCCTATCCGCGGCTTCAGTGTCCCCTCACGTCGGAGAGCGTCAGCGTCCCTCCACTTCGTGCTACACAAGCGTCTCTGTGGAACTATGGGGCATGTCCCGGCGCGGCTACCCCTCGTGTGCCACGCTGAACGCCAGCCACACCAGCGCCAGCGCGATCACCAGCGTCGCCGCCACCTGCAGGCCTATGCGCCGCACCAGCAGCGCCAGCGCCACCAAAAGAAACAGTCCAATCGCGATCAGCAGCGGCGCTATGTACCCCTGCCAACCGTGCCGCACAATCCGCACCGGCTCGACCGGCGGCATGCTGTTAGTCTGGGCTTGGCGCATCAACGGCGAATCCTTCCGCGTGTACGTCGCATATGGCATCATCCGGTATGCCTGGCATCATCCTATGCCGCGAACGCACCGCCGCCCACCACGCAGAGATCCGCGCGTTACGTTCCCTTCTCCCGGCGGTGCCGATCGACGACCTGTTGCACGCCCTGTTCCACCACCGTTGAGCCAATGCGGGCACGCCCTTGTGCGAGAGCGAGCCTGTCAGCAGTCGTATCCAAACCGACTGCCAAAACCGTCATGCGGTCTCGCCGCTACTCTGAACCGATGGCATCGCGCACGCGCCCCGCAAAGCCAGGCACGCTTTTCGTCAGCATCTCCACCACATCCAGCGCGCTCTTGGGCGGATTCCGTAGATCATGCGCCTGTTCCCGGACGACCTGCACCAAGGTATCGGCGGCATGCTCGTATCACCCCAACAAAAAATGCGTCGGCGCTCTGCACCTGGACGTTGAACGGCTCCAACGCATCACTCGGAAAGTCCCGCAAATTCTTGCGTCACGATCACCGTGGCCCTGCACGCCACGGCCGCCGCCAGCACGTGTCGATCCTTCGGATGATTCGGCATCCCATCAATCGGCGTGGCATAGCCAGTCACGAGTGCGTCGGGAAACGCCTCGCGCATCACGCCCATCAGGCGCTCAGCCTGCTCCTCGGCCAGATTCCAGTCGCCCACGAGGTTGCGCTTCACCTCAGCAAGGATGTCATCCGACCATCGGACTTGATAGAGCCCCGCGTCTGCCGCGCGCAGCAGCGTATCGCGCCGCGCCGCCGGAAGGAGCACATTCGCGTCGAGCACAGCCTCCACCAACGCGAAGTCCCCTCTACTGCCGCTCGTCGTAGAGCCGCATCTCCTGGCTCATCTGCGTCAACCGCGCTAGTGCCCGTCTCCTGCCCACATCGCGCTGCCGCTTGTACTCCATCAAGTCGTCCGCGCGAATCCGCCGGTGCGCCCCCGTCTTGACGAACGGAATCCCCCCCTCCTCGAGGAGCTGACCAAGTAGGGCCGCGATACCTGCAACATATCGGCGGCCTCTTGCGTCGTCAATTCCTCTCCGGTCGCCACCACCTGCACCGTCCTGCCGTTTGCCAGGTGATGGGCCACTTGCCGGAGAGCGCGCAGGATGGAGTCGGGCAGCGGAATCGATGCCCCATCCGCGCCCACGAGCCTCGGTGTACCTTCCTCATCCAGCAGACTCTCGGCACGCTCCAGCGTGTCCCGGTCGCCAGCGTCAGCCATGATTGCGCCCGACTCACGCGACGTGTTGTCTCCCACAGGCATACTCCCTTCTCATCACCGCGAACACTATACGCCGTAGTCAAATTAAACGCAATATACGTAATATACGAAATGGCCGCTACGCTAGGATGCGAAGCGCTCCACCGAACGCTTCCATCGCCGCGAGCAGAGATGCAGCATGTCACCGTCGCCTCGTTTACCCAATGGCGAATTTCCTGTTCCCGTCACATCACGAAGCGAGCGATACCACATGCCCGACCACCAGCCGACCCGCATCTTCATCAGCTATACCTGCGCCGACAGCGACTTCGTGGACCGCCTAGAGGCCGACATGCGCGCCTGCGGCTTCGACGCCTGGGTCGATCGCCGCCGCCTTGCCGAGATAGAAGCGCACTACCAGCGCAAGCTGCGCCGAGATCGCCCACCGCTACGCCCCGCCTGAGCGCCCGTCACGCCTCAACTCTGCCCCACAGCGCGTATCACTCGCCATGCAGCCCCTTCCTCGCGGGGAAGGGAGTAGGGGGTTAGGTTCCCTCTCGTCGCGCCCTCCCACCTCCGCGTGATATACCGCCCCCAACACCGGTGAGTCCCAACGAAGACGCCGCCTTCTCCACTCGCGAGAGGGCGGCGTCCATTTTTCCCGGCGAGAGGCGTCGAGATCGTGACAGCCACAATGCGAAATCCGGCAGAAACGGCAGAATCGGCAACCACCACGACAGCCACAGACCGGGGATTCCCCGTGGCCTTCAGGCCGCGCTCTCGATCCCTGCCCGCGAAAAGCAGCAGAAATGGCAATTGACGAACAAAGTCATCGGTGCTGCTTCGTATTTTCGACCAACGTGTCAGAGCGGCTCAATCTTGAGGTCAAGCGGCGAACGGATGTCATCGGGGTGTTCCCAGATGTCCCATCCGTGGTTTGCTTGGTGGGGGCGGTGCTGCTGGAGATCGATGATGAATGGCAAGTGGAGCGCCGATTGTTTAGTTTGGAGTCCATGCACAAGCTCAGCGAGCCTGAAAAGGGTATCGGAAACCAGCGATGCCTATACGCCTAGCTTACGCCTAGCTCTGGTGCGCTATGGCGCGATGCGGCGTCCATGAGCGTTCGAGGAGAACTTGTTATGGTCCAATCCTATCCAGCGCGCTATCAGGATGCGCAGGGCGAGGAATACACCATCATCGAAAATGATGGGAAGCGGCTACGCATGATGGTCCGGGGTGTGGAGTTTGTCGGGGCAGACTTTGATGGGCTGGAGCCAACGCTGGATCCGGCTGATCCACGCCTGGCCCCCTTGTATATTGGTCGTGACGTCAGTCATGACGTTGGGCGTGGCAGGTGACGGTCTTCGGGCCCCCCGTCGGCGATGACGACCGACCCAAAAAGCCGACCGCGCCTGCCTCTCGGGTCCGTACGGTCGATGGTTGAACTGCTGCGCCACCCCGTGCTCCGCATGGGGAGTGAGCGCCCATGGACAAGGGGACCGCGGCCGAGGGGCCAGTGCCTTGCTACGCGCAACATGCGGAGGAGGAACGACATGGGATCAGGGGAGGCGCGCTGTTTCGTCGGCATTGACGTCGCGAAGCAGACACATGTCGTCTGTGCGCTGGAGGCGCCCAGCGGAGCGATCCGGCTCAAGCCAAGCCAGATTGAGGCGAGTGCGGAGGGCTACGCACGCTTGCACAGAGTGGCTGCAGAGCTGGGCAGGGCCCGAGGCAACGCTGATTGGGATGGAGGCGACCGGCACGTTGTGGGAGCCACTCTACGACACACTGACGCAGGCCGGCTACCGAGTGCTGCTCCTCAATCCGCGGCAGACCGCCTCCTGGGCCGCCAGCCTGGGCTTGCGGGCCAAGACGGATGGCATCGACGCCCACACGCTCGCGCGTGGCCTGCTGGCTGGTCTTGCCCGACCCAGCACCCTGCCCTCAGAGACCATCCAGGCCTTGCGCGCACTCACCCGCGCCCGGCGTGACCTGGTCCAGACGCGTGCCGCGGCGCGCCAGCGCCTGCACGACGAGCTGGTCGTCCTCTTCCCTGAGTTCGTGCCGCTCCTGAGACAGTTGCCCGGCGAGGCGGAATCTGGGGGCGCCGGCCGTTTTGCGCCTGTTGGAGGCCTACCCCGGCGCGGCGGCGCTCGCCCGAGCGCCCGACGACGCCGTGCTCCTCGTCGCCGAGCGGGCCAGCAACGGGCGTTGGGGAGCGGCGGAGGTCACGCCTGCTGCAGCAGGCGGCACGGCGCTCGGCCGCCAGTTCGCGCGCCGTCGCCGCCCGGGGCGTGGTCGTGCGGACCTTCGTCGGGCAGGTGCTCCATCTGCACGAGCAAATCGCCGAGCTGGAGGCGGCCATCCAGGAGGTGCTGCGCGACGACGCGGATGGTTGGCAGCTGCAGGGCATCCCCGGCATTGGTGCCCTCGGGAGCGGCCACCATCCGCGCCGAGGTGGGCGACGTCACGCGCTTCACGTCGGGTCGATGAAGTCGTCGCCTATGCGGGCCTTGACCCGCGCACCTGCCAAAGCGGCGCGTTCGTCGGTCAGAAGCGCCTCTCCAAACGTGGCCCCGGTGCGTTGCGCCATGCGCTCTATCTGGCAGCCCTCGTCGCCACCCGGTGCGCGCCCGAGTGGCGTGTCCGCTACCAGCGCTTCCTCGATCGCGGCCGGAGCAAGAAGGAGGCCCTCACCATCCTGTCCCGCGCGTTGCTGCGGGTCATCTACCATCTGCTGCGCACCGGCGAGGCCTACGCTCCCGCCCTCCTCAACCAGCAGACGCCGGCGTCTGCTGGTTGACACTCAATATGAACTCTTTTTTCGGCGAAGTCCGAGTCCGTACTCTCCAGCCAGGTCCGCGGCTTCTGCCACTTGAGGTGCTCGGCCTTGAGCAGGCGCCGGATCTGGCTGCGCTTGATGGAGATGCCCTCCTTGGCCAGTTCGGCCTGGAGCCGATCCAGGGTCCAGTGGCAGGTCGGCGGCACCTCCCCTTCCGCCGGCTTGGGCGGCAAGCTCCGGGCTTTGGCGATCACCTGATTGGTCACCTCGGGCTGGTAGGTGCGGGGTCGCCCGGAGCGCGGCGCGTCCTCCAAGCCCTCTACGCCCGCCGCCGCGAAGCGCTTGAGCCAGTGCCGCACCGCCTTCTCACTGACGCCCAGGTGGTGCGCGATCCCCGGCGCCGTTTGGCCTTGCGCCGCGAGCGGGCTAATGTGGGCGCGGCGCACCAAACGCACTGGCTCCCGAGATAGTGGGAGGCCACGTAGTCGGTGGTCTTGCCCTTCTTCGGATCGCCCGTCTCATCGATGCAGACCATGATACGGCGACCGGCGAGGGCTTCCCGCGTCAGCCGCAGCCGACTGGCGCGCAGCTCCTCGATCGACCACTCGGCGTTAGCGAGGAAGTGGTGCAGCGCCTGGGGCTCGCCATGCACGGTCTTGGCCAGGCGCGGCAAGGACTTGCGCTTCGTTTCTGCCAACAGGCCGAGGATTAGCTGCGTGAACTGTTCAAAGTGGCGGACGTTGTGAAAGACCGCGCGGTCGTGGGCACACTAGGCATCGATACACGCCACGCGAGGCGTGGCCTTCACGTACGCGGGTCATGCGGGCTGCTGGCCTCGGCACGCAGGCTCATTGCGGCTCTGCTCCCCCAATCCTTGCAGACACCATGCCCGACATGACAAAAGTCGGACTCAGGACACAGAGGGCGGAGGAGAACTGCAGAGTCGCACTTGCCCGCGGCGGCGCTTCTCGCATACGATACGGCGGCGCGTGATGCGTACCGGCGCGAGAAGGGACGATCGCCTCATGGTCAACACCTCCGATATGCCTTCTGCCTCTGTGTCCTCCGTGAACTCTGTGGATAATGCCCCTCCCGCCCTCGTTCGTGGGGCGTGCCCGCACGATTGCCCCGATACGTGCGCGACGATCACGGAGGTGCGCGATGGGCGTGCGGTGCGCTTCTACGCGGACGCGGCGCATCCCGTGACGGATGGGTGGCTCTGCGCCAAGGTGCGCCCATATCTCGAACGCGTCTACGCGCCAGACCGGCTGCTGTATCCCATGCGCCGCGTGGGACCCAAGGGCAGCTCGGCGCCGGAGGATTGGCGGCGCATCTCGTGGGACGAGGCAATTGGCGAGATCGCGGGGCATTGGCGGCGCATTCTGGCGGAGGATGGCGGCGCGGCGATCTTGCCGTATTCGTATAGCGGGACGCTCGGTCTGCTGCAGAATCGTGTCGTCAGCCAGCGATTGTGGAATCGGATGGGGGCGAGCGGGCTGGAGCGCTCGATCTGCGGCGCGGCGGCGGAGAAGGCGGTGACGGTGACGCTTGGCGCGCGGTGGGCGGCGCCGTACGCCGATGCCGTCACGAGCAAGTTGATCATCTTGTGGGGGCACAACCCGGCCAGCACGGGGCCGCACTTCTTGCCGTTCTTGCGCGAGGCGCAGCGGCGCGGGGCGCACGTCGTCGTCATCGATCCGCGCAGGACGCTGAGCGCGCGATCTGCGGATGAGTATATCCGCCTGCGTCCCGCCACGGACACCGCGCTGGCGCTCGGCCTGATGCACATCCTCTTCCGCGACGGGCTCGCCGACGAGGCGTGGCTCGCCGCCAACACGGTCGGCTGGGAGGAACTGCGCGAGCGGGCGGCGTCGTATCCGCCGGAGCGAGTGGCGGAGATCACGGGCGTCGAGGTGGAGGTCATCGAGGGGCTGGCGCGGCGCTACGGGACGACGGAGCCGGCACTGTTGAAGTTTGCGGACGGCGTGCAGCGGCACGGCAACGGCGGTCAGACGGTGCGGGCGCTGTGCTGCCTGCCGGCGGTGGTTGGGCAGATCGGCGTGCGTGGCGGCGGCCTGAGCTATAGCACGAGTGACTTTGTTCGGTGGGATGCCGAGGCGATGTCGCACGCGACGGAGTGCTCGCCGACGCCGCGCATCGTAAATATGAACCGATTGGGCGCGGCGCTCACCGGCGAAGTCTGCGATCCGCCGATCCGCTCGCTCTTCGTCTTCTGCGCCAACCCCGTCGCCTCCACGCCGAACGCCGGGCTGATCGTGCGCGGGCTTGAGCGCGACGACCTCTTCACCGTCGTCCACGATCTCTTCATGACGGACACGGCGCGCTACGCCGACATCGTGCTGCCGGCGACGAGCCAGCTGGAGCAGGTCGATCTGCACAAGGGCTACGGGCACCATTACTTGCAGTTCAACACGCCGGCGATCGCCCCGCGCGGCGAGGCCAAGAGTGACTGGGAGGTGACGCGGCTGCTGGCCGGGGCGCTGGGCTATGAGGAGCCGTGGCTGCGCCAAACGAGTGATGAGGTGCTCGAAGAAGTCTTCGAGGCGACCAAGGCGACCAATCCGCTGCTTGAGGGGATCACGCTTGACCGGCTGCGCGAGGAGGGCACCGTGACGCTCACGATGGCGGTCGATGCCGTGCCGTTCGCCGACCTCCGGTTCCCAACGCCGTCGGGGAAGGTGGAGCTGCGCTGCGAAGCGGTGCTTGCCGACGGGCTCGATCCACTGCCGGAGTACGTCGAGCCCGCCGAGTTTGCGCGCTCGCGCGATGACGGGCGCTTGACGCTGATCTCCGGCGCCTCGCACCACTTCGTCAGCAGCAGCATGGGCAATCAGCCGTCGCTGGTCGTGAAGGCGGGCGCGCCGTACGTGGAGATTTGCCCGGCGGACGCGGCCGAGCGCGACATCGTCGACGGCGAGGACGTGATCGTCGAGAGCGAGCGGGGCTGGTGTCGCTTGCGCGCCGTGGTCACCGATAGCGTGGGACGCGGCGTGGCGGTCGCGCCGAAGGGACGTTGGGCGCAGCTCTCGCCCGACCGCCGCAACATCAACTGGACGACTCCAGACGCGCTGGCCGATCTCGCTGGGCAGAGTACTTTCCACAGCAACCGCGTGACGGTACGTCCCGTGCGAGAGTAGCGCGCGGCCAGCGAGCACGCCGCGATGACGCGCGGTGCATCGTGGCTTCTCATCATTTTCTCATGAGGAGCGGCTAGGATGTGCCGCGCGATGTCCCGTGCGCATTGGCCGAGGGGACGTGACGAGCGGAGGAGTGACTGGCATTCATGGGTGGAAATCTGATTGGGCAGTTCCGGGGTGTGCTGCACCCCATCCTCGTACACTTCCCCATCGCGCTCCTTTTCACCAGCGTCGCCCTCGATTGGTTGGGCTATGCCTTTCGCTCGTCTGGGCTCAGCCGTGCGGGGTTTTACGTCCTAGCTCTGGGCGCGGCCGGGGCCGGCGTCGCGGCACTCAGCGGACCCGATCAAGCACAGGGTGACGCGACGGTTGGCAGCCTGCTGACGCTGCACGAGAGCTTTGCGCTGATCACTGTGGCGCTCGCGGTCTCGCTGCTGCTGGTGCGCTACGTGGCTGCGGACGGATTGGGCGGCGGCTGGGCGCTGGTCTACCTCGCCGTCACGTTGGCGCTGATCGCGGTGGTCTCCCTCACCGGCTATTACGGCGGCGAGCTGACGTATCACCAGGGCATCGGCGTGGTGGTGTCGGGCAAGCCGATGATCCCCGATGGCATCTACGGGGCAAACGTGCCCGTGAAGCCGATGACCGCGCTGATCGGGTTGCTCGCCCTCGCCGTGCTTGGCGGGTGGATCCTGGCGGGACGCCAGCTCGCCGCCGACTATTACTGGCGATGGATCGGCGGGGTGCGTACGCTGTTTGGCGGCGCCAGGAGCGAAGGCGCGACCAAGCTGTGGACGGTCTGGCGTTAGGCGTCACGTCGCCAGGTACGCCTCATCGCGCATCAGGAGGCGAGTGCCTTGACGAGCAGCGCGACCGTACGACCGTCGCTCGTGGCGAGCGCGCCAACCTCCGCAAAGCCCATGCGCATGTGGAAGGCGAGAGATGTTGGATTGGGCGGCACGCGGTTCACCTCGCAGGTGATGGCTGGAAGACTCCAGTCGCGCGCCACGAACGCCATCGCGGCGCTAAGCCGGGCGCCGAGCCCCGCGCGGCGATGTGTGCCCGCCACCGCGAGCTGGTCAATGTAGAGAAATGCCGGATAGCGTGCTTTGAACCACGCGAACTCCTCGCCGTCATAGGCCTCGCTCGACCGGTACGTCACGCAATAGCCCGCCGCCGATGCCACATCGGCGTCTTCCGCATCGACGACCCATACATGGCCAGGTTCATCCAGCAGTCGCGCAAGCTCGTCGCGCGTGAACGGCGATACGCCTGGCTGCCCTGCGGCGTTGATCGCCCAGATCGCGTCGAAATCGCCCGCAGCGCCCTCCCGAACATGCAGCGGCTGCATTCCATCCCCCTCCGTGTTGCCCCATTGACTCTCGTAGCTTCTCTGCTCCGTCTTCGCGAATCTTCGCGGTGCATCCGCTCTGCCCCTTTCCTCAGCTCAGCAGCTTGGCACGCGCATCGCGGAGGGACTGGGCGATGACGGCGGGATCGTCGCCGTTGATCGCGGCGGTCTTGAGGTTGGCGAGGACTTGCGCCCACGATGGCGCGTTCGGCAGGAAGCGGGCGTCGCGGGCGAGCAGCTCCTGGAAGACGTGGACCTCGAGCTGTTGCCACGTCGCGCGGTCGCGTCCGTCGCCGCCCTCGCCGTCGTCGCCCATCTCGAACTCGGTGTCGCGCGTGCCGTCGTGGATACGCACCGTCAGCGGCTCGAAGTGCCGCGTCACGATCTCCTCGAGCTTCGCCTTGTCGTACGCGCCGCCATCGAAGCTGAGGATGCCGGTGAGGCCGACGTCGATCACCGGAGCCTCGCCGCCCTCGACCACGTCGCGGTTCTCGTCGGCCCATTGTTGGCAGTGGCGTTCGAAACGTTCGTAGAGCGCCGCCGGCGTCGGCAGGCCGTCTACGCGCAGGGTGAAGCGCAGGAATGGGCGTCGCGGATTGCCCACGTGCTCGACGGCGTGCTTCGGCTCCCCCTCGGCAACGTCGGTCTCGATAGCTCCGACGAAGTAGCCGCGGTCCCACGCGCTCTCCTCCGCGCCCCAGGTCTCCGTCGAGCCGGGATTGAAGAGCCAATTATCGCGCACATAGTGCTTGTGGATGTGCCCCAGCGCGATATAGTCCACCAGGCCGCGCAGGGGGGAGAACTGCTCGTAGCTCGGCAGCCCGTGGAGCTGCGGCACGATGCCGTCCACGCCGGTGTGCATCAGCAGCAGGCGATATTCCACGCCGGCCTCGCGTCCGTCGGCGCGGGCGGCGGCCAGCTCGCGGGCGAAACCTTCCATGACGCGCGCGGTGCTCGTGCCGTACCACGGCAGGCCGTAGACGCGCAGCTTGCCCCCCTGCAGATCGACGTAGGCGCCGCGCAGCTGATCGGGATCCCACGGCGTCAGCGCGGGCACGCCCTCGCGCACGAGCGGATTGAGCAGATAGAGCAACTTGTTCCAGCAGAGGAACTGGAGCCAGGAGGTGCCGTCGCGATAGTAGGTGCGGTCATGGTTGCCCTCGATAGCGATCGCGGGGATGCCGGCGTCCTTCAGCCGCTGCAAGCCCTCCTGCGCCTGCATCAGCGTCATGGCGTCGATCGCGCGTTTGTTGAAGAGATCGCCCGCGATGAGGAAGGCGTCCGCTTGTCGCTCAATCGCTGCGTCGATGACGCTGAGGAAGGCTTTGGCGAAGTCGTTGAAGCGCTCCTTCAGGCCATACTGCTCGTAGCCCAGGTGATTGTCGGCGGTATGGACGAAGGTGGCGCGCATGGGGCGTTGCTCCTGGCGAAGTTTCGAGAAGTGTTGCCACTGGATATGACATGTTGCTGCGGGATGGAGGGATGGATGGTGTGTTCGATACGCCTTACCAGCGCATTCCGCGCACAAATGCCCGAAGTGGAAGTGAGCCACACACTTGGCGCCTCAGTATAGCCACACGATGGCTGCTAATCCGACCTCGTCACCAGATTGGCGAGGCATCGCGTTCGAACTGTGCGCCTACTTCACCCGATGGAAGGGGCGCGCGGTAGCTCATTCCAGTAGGCGTGGCCGTCGTTGCCCGCGAAGTGTTGATTGCCGTCGGCGCCGACGAATTCCCACATGGGATCTTCGGGTGAGTTGCCGCCGCCCTTCCAGTTGATCCGTCCGGTATCCTCGGCGTTCTGGTTGAAGGGGAAGTAGATCAGTCGTGGCTGTGTCCCGGCTTTGGGGCTGACGTGGTGCAGCGCGGAGACCTCCGCCAACGCCTGCTGCGCGGTGATCTGCGCGACGGAGCCGCTGGTACGTGGCTGCCCATACTGCGCGATAAATCCTACGTAGATCGCTGTAGCGGTGGAGTTTAACTCGCACATGATGCAGCCAATTACCGTGCTGTCGCCGCTGAGGAGCGGTATATCGTAGTAGGCGGGTAGGGCGGCGGAGTACGAGGTGCTCAGACCGAGCACGTAGACTGGCGTGCCAAGACGCGAGACACTGACCGAGTCGCCTTCTCCGGTCGCGTTGTCTTGAAATATGGTGCTCTGCTTGGCGGCGGCGATTATGTCGCTTGGCGACTGCGAGGCGAGCGGAATCCACTGTTGCTCAGTAGCGGTAGGTTCTAATGTAGGCGTTCGGGTAGGGGTATTCTGGACTGTGCTGATCGGCGTCAATGTAGGCGTGATAGTAGCGTTGGGTGGGGTCGAGGTAACGTGCGTAGTCACCGATGAGGAGCACCCTGCGAGCAGCAGAACAGCGACCGCAGCGAGGGCACTGCGCGTGGCGCGGTGTCGCATCGAGTGGCCACCTCACTCTGACCAAACATCCTACTCCGTTCACTCGACGCTACAGCGCCAGTGGAAAGTCGTCAAGCGACGCATTTCACAGCGTTATGAAGAGGGAGACGATGGT
This sequence comes from uncultured Chloroflexia bacterium, assembly GCA_963841205.1. Classification (GTDB taxonomy): domain Bacteria; phylum Chloroflexota; class Ktedonobacteria; order Ktedonobacterales; family JADMIN01; genus CAWAWP01. The sequence continues at coordinate 11,442 of CAWJCH010000019.1, forward strand.
GACGATGGCGGCGATGCCCATGAATGCGGTGGTGAGGATGCCGAGGGTATTCGAGATGCGACCGTTGGTGTGTTCGTGGAGGATGACGGGATTGTTGGCGACGAGCAGGATCAGCACGAGCAGCGGGACGGCGACGATGCCGTTGATCACCGCCGAGTAGACCAGTGCGGCGATGGGGTTCACGCCGAACAGGTTCAAGGCGAGGCCGACCAGCGTGGACGCGGTGATGACGGCGTAGAAGCCGCGAGCGTGGTTCAGCTTCTGTTCTAGCCCTTCGCGCCAACCGAAGGCTTCAGCGATCCCGTAGGCCGCCGAGCCTGCCAGCACGGGGACAGCGAGTAGCCCGGTGCCCACGATGCCAAGCGCGAAGATGGCCTTGGCGATCTCTCCGGCATGGGGGAAGCCGCGTACCAGTGGCTCAAGCGCGGCTGCGGCCTGATCGGCGGACTGGATGTTGGTGATGCCATGCGCGTGGAGCGTGCTGCTCGTGGTCATGACGATGAACCAGAAGCCGATGCTGGCGGCGAAGAGGCCGAAGATCGTGTCGATACGTAGGGCATGGATCTGTTTGCGGAGCGAGGACTCCTGCCGCACGGTGTCGCTACCACGGCGGCGTCGGCGATGAAGTCGTACCTCTTCGACCTCCTCCGAAGCCTGCCAGAAGAAGAGATAGGGGCTAATCGTGGTGCCGATCAGCGCGACGGTCAAGGCGAGGAACTGCGGCGTGGGTTGAATGGACGGCACGACCGTCTTGAGCAGCAGTGAGCCCCAATCGGGCTGGATGATGATGCCAGCGGCGACGTATGCCAGCAGCGAGAGCGTCAAGAATTTGAGGACGCGGCAATAATAGCGGTACGGGACGAAGATCTCGATCAGCAGGATGCCCAACGCGATCAGGACGAGCAGGGGCAGGAAGGGCACGTCGGGCGCCAGCAGACGCACCGAGGCCGTCATGGCACCGAGGTCCGCGCCGACGTTGATCGTGTTCGCCAGGAAGAGCAACGCGACGGCGCCGATCATCAGCGCGCGGCTGTAGTGCGAGCGCAGCACGCCGGCGATGCCTTTGCCCGTGACGAGTCCAATGCGACCGCACATCTCCTGCACGGTGATGACGAGGGGCAGGAGGTAGAGTGCCAGCCAGAGTTGCCCCGCGCCGAATGCCGCGCCGGACTGCGAGTACGTGCCGATGCCACCGGGATCGTCGTCGGAGGCGCCGGTGATTAACCCCGGACCGAGGATGCGGAAGAAACGGTTGACTCGGCGCAGGGGATGCGGTCTACCACGGTGCCGCGCGACGGTCCGCGTGTGAACGGGCTGCTCGATCGTCGTGGGGGGCATGCTCTTCTCCTGTGCGGCGAGACTTTCTCGGCCATCCTAGCAGGCAAGAGAGCGCCTGTCGAGCCCGTGAAGCTCAGGAGCAAGAAATGTGCATGAACTCAACCGGAACCGGCTTGGTGTCGCGGGAGCGAGGCCTATTTCGCCGGGACGCCAGCCGTCACCATCTCGGCTGGCACGGCGACGGGCGTGACGCTCGGCGCGGACGGGAGCAGCACGTGGAAAGCGGAGCCTTTGCCGGGGACACCGCTGCTCTCCACCCAGATTTTGCCGCCCATCGCCTCGGCGAGTGTGCGACAGAGGTGCAGGCCAAGCCCGTTGCCGACGACGTTGGAGGCGAGATCGCGCGGCAGCCGCACGAACCGCTCGAAGAGCAGCGGAATCTGGTCGGGCGGGATGCCGAGTCCGTAGTCGCGCACGATGATCTCCACCATCGCGGGCTGCTTAGCATCTGTACGTGCGGCGGTTCCGCGCCCGTGGCTCTCCGCTGGGATGGTGGCGGCGCTTACCTCTACCGGAGTGCCCGCCGCGGAATATTTGACGGCGTTGGTCAGGAGATTGGTCAATATCTCGCCGAGACGGACCGGCTCGCCGAGGATCGCGGTGCCGGGAGGGACGGAGATGCGCAGATCGCGTTCGAGCGCCATGTCGTCCTGCGGCGAGATCAACAGTGCGGCGGCGGTGGCGGCCTTGGCGACATCGACTGTCTGCGTCTCGAATTCGGTGGCGGCCTGGTCGATGCGCTGGATGTCGAGGATGCTGATGATGAGCGCGACAAGGTCGGCGCTGGCCCGCGAGGCGCGTGCGATCATGGTCCCGCGTCGCTCGGAGGTGAGGGCATCGTGACGCAGGTTGAGCACGTCGAGGTAGCCCTGCACAGCCATCGCCGGTGTGCGCAGTTCGTGGTTGACGTTCGTGATGAACTGGTCTTTCAACTCGTCGAGTTGTTGCGCCCGTTCATAGGCCACGCGAATGGCGCTCAATTGGTGGAGAGCCTGGACGTAGAGCGTCGAGGCGCCGAAGATGAGCAGCGCCGCGAGCCAGTGGACGCCGCTGGCGATGAGGGCCACAGCGACCACGCGGGAGTCACCTGTAGCGATGCCGAGCCATCGCGGCACTACGAAGAAGGTGCCGAGGGATACGACGGTGAGCAGCGCGGAGAAGATGAAGAGGAAACGCGAGGTTCCGAGGACGCCCGCAAGCCCCACGGCGATGGTGTAGACCCCCGAGGCGGCGACGACGACTAGGTCGATGCTGTGCGTGCTCTCCCAGGTTGCCTGGAACATCGCGATCGCTAGGACGGTGCTGCCCACGACGGCGGAGGCCGCGACGAGCATCTGCCCGCGCCGCGTGAAAAGCGCCGCCGCGAGATAGAGCGCGACGCAGCCCGCCAGGGTTAGCGCCATCGCCAGGTAGGAGGTCGTGCGCACGTTCGGCGAGATCAGCGAGATCACCACCAGCACCGCGACGGCGAGCGCCACGAGGGAGGCGAAGACGAGGCCGACGATGCGCGCCAGGCGCAGGCTGCGCTCGCGGTCGAACTCGCCGTAGATCTCTCGCTCGCCCGGCGAGATGGTGGGCATATCAACGGCCATCTAGTGCTCCTCCTGAGGCGTTTCCGTCGGCGCCGTCGGCGGATCGTCCACTGGCTCTTCGTTGGCAAACTGGCGCATGCGCTCGATGCGCTCCTGATCACCCAGGGCGATCGCGCGTTCGATGGCGGCGATCAGGTCCAGCGGGCGAACGGGCTTTTGCAGATAGATGTCGGCGCCCGCGAAGAGGCCGATTAGTTGGTCGCGATCCTGCGCCATCGCCGAGAGGATGATCAGCGGAGTGCTGGCGGAGTCGGGGTCGCCACGCAGGGCGCGCACCAGTTGATAGCCGTCGACGCCGGGCATGCGGACATCGATGATCATGCAGGCGGGTCGCAGCTCAAAGTAGCGTTCCAGCCCGTCCGCGCCATCGACGGCGGTGACGACGTGAAAGTCGCCTAACTCTTCTAGGGCGTCGGTGAGGAACTCCAGCAGTTGGCGGTTATCGTCTACGACGAGCACCGTGCGTCGTGTCTCTGGCAACGTCATCCGCTCGTCTCCTCCGCCTCCACCGCGTCTCCGCGTCCCGGCATCATGGCCCATCGATTGCCACATTCAGCGCATCGTCGCTCTGCTTGATTCTCCCCTCCGCGTCAGCGAAAGCCGCTCAATTCAGGAGCGCTCGGCGGCACGGTGACGGCACGACGCGATGCGTGGAGCGGCGTGTAGAGGTGTGGTGGAGGCAGAGGTAGCATTCGCGCGGCGGGCACGAATGCTGCGCTCCTGCATTCGTGACGATTCGCGTGAAGCGGGGAGGGAAATGGGCTTCGGTGACGAGACGGAGGGCGCGATGTCCATGCTCGTGCGCGGCCTGGCACGGTTGGGCAACCGAAGATGCACACGCAAAAGCGGACCTCCCGAGTGCGTGCTAGAGCAAGCTCACTCGGTGGTCCTTCGTTCCGAGCCAGGCGCGAGACGATGCTCACCCGTCTCCAGTCTCGGACTCTTTCCGAGGCCAGCCGCGCGGGCGCTCTCTGGGTGAGTGCCACAGAGTGTACACAGGCAAGCACTGTCAGTCAAGTGCAGAGCATCACAAAATTGTGTCACCCCGCGATTTACAATCGATGGCATGCGCGCGGTCGGGGTTATCGCTCTCACGCGGTATGGTATCCCATAACGGAGCCATGGGACACGCGCGAAGCATCCCGCATAAGAGAAAGGCAAGCGATCATGCAGGCGATACGCATCCACGAGACCGGAGAACCAGGGGTGCTGCGCATTGAGGAGGTGGCGGTACCGGTGCCGGGTCCTGGTCTGGTGCGGGTGAAGATCGAGGCGGTGGGCGTCAACTTCACGGAGGTGTACTCGCGCAAGGGGTGGTACAAGACGCCGCTGCCCGCCACGCCGGGGTCGGAGGCGGCGGGCATCGTGGACGCGCTGGGCGAGGGCGTCACCGATTACGCGGTGGGGCAACGTGTTGCCTCGGTGGCGTTCGCCGGCGCGTACGCCCAGTTCGCCCTCTGCGACGCCGCGCGCTTGATCGCGATCCCCGACGGCGTCGAGACTCGCGTCGCCGCCGCCGCGCTGCTGCAGGGCATGACGGCGCATTACCTCTCGCACAGCACGTTCCCGCTCCAGGCGGGGCAGGTCGCGCTGGTCCATGCGGCGGGCGGCGCGACCGGGCAACTGCTCGTGCAGATGGCGAAGCGCCTCGGCGCCCGCGTCCTCGGCACGGCAGGCTCGGAGGCGAAGGCGGCGCTGGCGCGCGAAGCGGGCGCCGACGACATGATCCTCTATACGCAGACGGACTTCGCTGCCGAGGCGAGGCGGCTGACCGGCGGCGCGGGCGTCAACGTCGTCTACGACTCCGTCGGCAAAGACACGTTCGATAGCAGCCTCGCCAGCCTGCGAATTCGCGGCACGCTCGTCCTCTTCGGGCAGTCCAGCGGGCCGGTGCCTCCGTTTGATCCCCAAGTGCTCAACGCCAAGGGATCGCTCTATCTGACGCGGCCAACGTTGGGGCACTACATGATCACGCGCGAGGAGCTGCTCTGGCGCGCCAACGACATCTTCTCGTGGATCGCCTCCGGCGAGCTGCGCGTGCGCATCGACACCAGCTTTCCTCTGGCGGACGCCGCCGAAGCGCACCGCTATCTCGAAGCGCGCAAGACGCAGGGCAAGGTCCTGCTACTTATCTAATCGAACGGTGGTATCCATCGTCGATGCCAGCTACCTCCGTGCGCGCCTCGCGCCGTTCGTTCCGCAGCCGCTCATGCCGCAGCCTCAGCAGCTCGTCCAACGGCCGATCATGCCGCCGACGAGACGCCGGGCCGGCCAGATGGGCCAGCAACCGCCGCAGTCAGGCGCGCCCGCGTCGCGCCGGTGCGTCAATGGACAGCAATTCGCCAATCCGAACGCGCAGTACTGTCCCGCCTGCGGCGCGCCGATGTGAGTCGGAGGCGTGTGCGCGAGATGAGCATCACACCTCGCATTGACGGCGGACGCGCGACCCGCGCACGCGAAGTATCGTGCCGACGGCCGCCCAGAGCAGGAACGCGAGCGCGCCGCCGAGGGCGTCGCCCTTGAACGCGTTGAAATCCGTGTAGCTGGGGGCTTCTCCGCGAAAAATCGCCTGCACTGTCTCCTGCACCAGCGCCGCCGCGACGAGGCCGAGCAGATAGACGAGCGGCAAGCGGCGCAGGCGGGGCACGTAGGTTAGCGCGAGCGTGCTTACGAGGAAGAAGAAGACGGTGTGCCCGACGAGGTGATCGTGCGCGTTGCGAAACACCGCGCGAAATGGGACGCCGAACGCGGGCCACACCGTGGCGAGCCAATCGAACGGGAACCAGAGCGCGGCGAGCGCCAGTAGCACTGGCCAACTGCGGCGCAGCCATGTGGTCCACGATGTCGTCATTCCTCGTCCACCTGTCGCTGCGGTTGGCTCACTCAACTGGGCTGTACCTTGATGTACGGTCGAACGCGACTCGCGGCGCCATGGTTACCTTTCGTCATGGGGTTGTGGTGACTGACACTCGGTGGGGTCTGATTAGTCGAGGCGGCGGATGCCTGGCACGGCGAGCGCCAACGCGCAGAGCGTCGCGTTCATCACGCCCGCGCCGACGAAGACCCAGGCCGGCCCCACCGCGTCGGCCAGGACGCCCGCCAGGGCGAAACCGATCGGTTGGAAGGCGAGCGAGCCGAGCCAGTCCACGCTGCTGACGCGGCCCAGTTTATCCGACGGCACGAGCTGTTGGAGCGAGGTGACCCAGACGATCTCGAAGAGGCTCATCGCCACGCCGATGGCGACGCTCGCCCCTAACGCCACCCGCGGCAGCACCGCCAGCGGCAGCGGTAGCCCATACGCGACCAGCCCGAACGAGGCGATGACCAGGCCGACATAGGCGAGGATGCCGCGATGGCGTAGGTGCTTGACTTGGCCGATGAGGATCGTGGCCAGGATCGCGCCAGCTCCCTCGGCGGTGGCGATCAGGCCGTAGAGGCTGACGTCGGCGTGGTAGACGTCCCGGATCAGCTTGGGCATCGCCACCACGAAGGCGCCCGACCAGCCCATGTTCGCCACGGAGGCTATCGCAATCGTGACCCAGAGCCAGCTCGATCGCGTGATGTAGTGCAGCCCCTCGCCAACGTCGGCGAGCACGCCGCGCAGGCCGCGCCGTCTCGACGCCTTCTGGAATACACTATCGTCGCCACCCATGGCCGTGACAAAGCGCTGCGGCACGCGCATCGCCAGCAGGAACAGCGCCGAGACGCCGAAGCTGAGGCCGTCGAAGGCGAAGGCGCCCTGCGGACCCGTCGCAGCCACGAGGAATGCGCCAAGCAGCGGGCCGAGGAGGCTACTGATCTGCCGGCTGAGGCCCGTCAAGCTGTTGGCCGAGGGGAGGTCATCGGTCGCCACCAGCTCGGGCGCGATCGATTGGTAGGTGGGCATGAAGAAGCCGGAGACGACGCCGAAGAAGAAGCCGAGGGCGATCAGGTGCCAAAGCTGGAGCACGTTGGCCCAGCCGAGGAACGCGATTGCGAGCACGGCGACGCCGCGCCCCGCGTCGGAGGCGAGCATCACCAGCCGGCGCGGTAGGCGGTCCGCCGCGACGCCGCCGATCAGCAAGAAGATCAGCATGGGGATGGTTCGCGCGATCAGGACGGCGCCCATCGCCGTGGCCGAGCCGGTTAGCTTCAAGACTTGCCAGGCGAGCGCCGTCGAGAAGGCGCCGTCGCCGAGCGCCGAGATGGTCTGCCCGGTCCACAACATGGCGAAAGGCCGCGTGCGGAGCGCTCGCGCGAACCCCAGCCGCCGCGTGAGAACGCTCATGCCTCACTCGTCCCTTCCGCTGCAACGCTCGCAGGCATGTCGTTGGCGGCGAGCAGCTCGAAGAGCCGCGAGGAGGCGCCGCGCGCCAATTCTTCGAGAATCGCGCCATGTAGGATGAAGTAGGTGCGGTGTGCTCGGCGCTCGACCGTGAGCACGCCAGCGTTGAGGAGCAGATCGGTGTGGTGCGAGATCGTCGCGCCGGACATGCCCAGCGCGACGGCCAATTCTTGCCCATAGTGCGGGCGGCGGGCCAACAGCGTGATGAGCCGCAGCCGTGAGGGATCGGCGAGCAGCGCGAAGGTCGCCGCCGTTCGTTCGAGCGGGTCGCCCTTGTCGAGTAGCTGCGCGGTTTCACGTTTTCCGGCTGGCGCCTCGCCAAGCGCGCGCCGGGTGCCGACCAGGAACATCAGCGGCTCGTAGGCGATGCCATCGAGCAGCGAGCGGGATATCTCCTGGAAGTACGTCCCCATCTTGGCATCGAGGAAGACCGAGGGCGCCAGTATCACCGGCGCAAACTCGGTGATGCGGATCTTGTGCGACACCTGCTGCTGCAGCGCCTCGACGCCGCCGCGTGCGAGCGTGCGCAACGCCTCGGTCGCCCGCTCGCGCTCGTCGCGCGTCTCTTCGAGCAGTCGGCGCAGTGCCGGCAACTCAGCCTGGCGCCGCAACACGGCGATCAATTCGGAGCGGGCACCTTCGGGATCGCCGAGCGCACGCAGGATCTGGGTGCGCCACTGGCCGGAGACGCGCAGCCAGTGCTCGACGTACTCGTGTGCGCGTTGTGGCGAGCGACTGAGCGCCAGGAGATTCTCTGCCTCCAACGGGGCATCGGGGTCCACGATGCTCGAGGTGACGGCGATGCGAAGGAAGTCGCCGAGCGGCAGCTCGCCCAGCGCCCGGAGCAGTTGGGCTGGGTCGCGTGGCTCGGCGAGCAGCGGGACGAGGACGTCGAACGCGCGACCCAGCCAGAGTCGGGCGCCGAACCAGCGCCGGAGTCGCCGCAGCTCCGGCTCGCTGAGCTCTGCGGCGGCTTGTTCTGCCCAGGTTCGCCACCGCGGGAAGGTCGCCGGCGCCGCGATGGCCTCGACGCTCACGAGGAGATCGTGGGCGGGTGAGCCGTCGACGATGATGCCCGAATGTGCTTTGAGTGAGAGCGTCATGGCGTTGGCCAGTCGTACGGGTGAGCCGGATAACTTTAGAAGAATGTCTAAAGTATAAAGTTCTGGCGATTGATATGCAATAGGTCTGCGTACTGCGCTCGGTCGAGTCAGCGAGGCTTAGAGACGGCGGGTGTGAGGCAGCACACTTGACCCTCGGTGTCGCCGTGTTACAATGCGTGGGTATGGGGCGCGATGCGCGCAAGGCGGGGCGGTGCGTGGGGGACCAAGCATCTGCCCTGATATGCGTCGCGCCCCGCCGGCGTTGGCGCCGTCTCCCGCGATTCTCGGAGGCCGGCCAATGTTCCCCTCACACGCTCTCACTGCCCTCTCCGAACGCCCCATCCCGACGGCCGGCGCGCTGGCCGGCGAGGAGGGAAGCGATGATGCGTCACTCGGCGGCGAGACCAAGCCCGGTACGCAGTGGCGGGCAGGCGACTCGGATCGGCGCCACAGGACGGTGCTGATCGTCGAGAACGAGGACAATAACCGCCGCCTTGTCGAGCAGATCCTGGACTTCGCGGGCTATCCGCATCTCTCCGCCACGAACGGAATCGAGGCGCTTGACCTCCTGGGGCGCGAGCAGGTCGATGTCGTGCTGATCGACCTCTCCATGCCGATCCTGGACGGCTACCGCACGACGGAGTTAATCCGTCAGCGGCCGGAGTGCGCCGCGCTGCCGATCGTCGCCGTCACGGCGCATGCGATGAGCGAGGATCGCGAGTTGGCGCTGCGCGCGGGCTGCACGGAGTATCTCGCCAAGCCGTTCCGCCCCAATGAGCTGCTCACGGTCGTCGCCCGCATGCTGGACGGTGCCAACCGCTAGCATGCACCATTCCCGGGCCAACGCTTGCGCGCGACGGGCCAAGGTGCCAGGCGTCTCCGCGTGGCGGCATACCTGCTACAATCGATATACTTCGACCGCGCCGCCACTGCAGTGCCGCAATTGCGGCACTGCAGTGGCGGCGTACGGTGCGGAGGTGGGCCGAAGTCCACTTGGCGTGCGGCGACGGTCGAGCGGGATTCGGGATCTTGTCATGTTGCTCTTGGTTGCTGGGGCTTGTCGCCGCACCCCGGCCTGAAGGTCGGGGCGAATCCCTCTTGGGGGCGACGCGAGGGTCAACGACCCAAAGGCAATAGGTACCGTGGCGAGCGGCTTCGTGTAGATGTTGCCTGTTTCTCGAGAGAATGTGTGGAGTGTAATGGACGTTCGTGTGAGCACGCGCGACGTGCAGCAATTCGACGGCGATGCGGTGGTGGTCGGGGTCTTCTCCGACGACGGGCAGTTCGTGGGTCCGGCGGCGATCTTGAATGATGCGATGGCGGGCGTGCTCGTCAGGTTGCGCGATCAGGGTGAGATCACCGGCGTCGCAGACGAGTGCACCATCGTCCATACCCTCGGCAAGATCGTGCCGGAGCGTGTCGCGGTGGTCGGCTTCGGCAGCCGCGCGCGCTTCGGCACCGATCGCTTGCGCCGCTCGTCGGCTATCGCCGTCCGCAAGCTCCGCCGCGCGGGCGCCAAGCGCATCGGGCTCGCCCTCGCGTGGACGGACTCCGGCCTCAATCTGGCGCTGGCGGTGCGCTCGATCACCGAGGGATCGCTGCTCGGCCTCTATCGCTTCCGCCGCTATAAGTCTGAGCCGTGGGCCGATGCCAACGTGACCGACGATTCGACGACGCACGCGGTCGAGTCACTGACGGTGCTGGGCAAGGGCCGCGAGCCGGCGCTGCGGGCGGCGGTCGAGCGAGGGCGCGTGCTGGCGGAGAGCGCCAACTGGGCGCGCGACCTCGGTAACGAGCCGCCGAATACGCTGACGCCGACGGAGTTGGCGGAGCGCGCCCGCGCAATGGCTGAGGAGTTGGCACTCGACGTCGAGGTCTTCGGCGCCGGGCGCATGCGCGAGCTGGGCATGGGCGCGCTGCTGGCCGTCACCAGCGGGAGCGCGCAGGAGCCGCGCTTCATCATCCTGCGCTATCGGGGCGGCGTGGCGGGGGAGCCGGGGCCGGCCTTCGTTGGCAAGGGCATCACTTTCGATTCGGGCGGGCTCTCGCTAAAGACCAACGAGGGCATGCTGACGATGAAGATGGATATGTGCGGCGCGGCGGCAGTGCTCGGCGCGATGCGCGCGATCGCCATCCTCAAACCGCCGATCAACGTGACGGGGATCGTGCCGACCTGCGAGAACATGCCGAGCGGCACGGCGTTCCGCGTCGGCGACGTGCTGCAGGCGATGAATGGCAAGACCATCGAGATCGTCAACACCGACGCCGAGGGACGGCTGATCCTGGCGGACGCGCTCAGCTACGCCGTGGCGCAGGGGCACGCGCCAGTGGTGGATGCCGCGACGCTCACCGGCAGCATTGCCGTCGCGATCGGTCCCTATCGTGCAGGGCTCTTCAGCAACGAGGACGGTTTGCAGCGCACGATTCTGGCGGCGTCGGAGGTGGCTGGTGAGAAACTTTGGCCGATGCCAATGGACGTCGAGTATGAGAAGCTGATCTATAGCGAGATCGCGGACGTGAAGCAGACGGGTGGCAGAAACTCCGGCTCGATCACGGCGGCAAAGGTGCTCAGCCGCTTCGTCGGCCAGACGCCGTGGGCACACCTCGACATCGCCGGCGTCTACACGCGCGAGAAGCGCGAGCCCGACGGCGCCGCGGGGGCGACGGGCTTCGGCGTCCGCACCTTCGTTGAGCTGGCAACCCTGCTGTCCGAGGCATAGCAGACAGCGAGTGAACCACGGAGGACACAGAGGTCGTAGAGAGCAGACAGAGCGAGGGTGATATAGTCAGTTTATCAAAGGATGTGGCGCGAAGACCCCGCGGTGCACCCACGGGGAGGAAGCGCCGCGCGCCGTCAGGCGCTCCCGACACCCGGACAACCACCGACCAGGTGTGCGATATTCGCCCCCCTACCGCAGGGCCTGCGGGAATCGACGCGTGTGGAGGTGGCTTCGGGCCACGACATGACCGTGTACGACGCTCCTAGCTCGCTAGGTGAGCGGTGGTCAGCCCGAGAATCCCCCGGCTTCAGCCGTGGGGAGTGGTCAAGTAGCGATCCCTCGATGAGCGATGGGGTGTTTGCATGGTGATTAAGCTGCGATATTTCGCGGGGGCGCGCGAGGCGGCGGGCGTCGAGAGCGAGCGAGTTGAGGCGCCAAAAGGCGCGGACGTGGCGGCGGTGCGCGCGCTGGTCGCCGAGCGTCACGCAGCGCTGATCCCGCTTCTGCCGCGCTGTGCGCTCGCCGTCAACCGCGCCTATGCCACCGAGCACACGCCCCTCCGCGACGGTGACGAGCTAGCCCTCTTGCCCCCCGTCGGCGGCGGATAGGTTTGCAGAGATTTAGTCGCGGAGTTCGCAGAGGGCTCAGTGGGCAGAGCGGGAGATTTTTTACACGGAGGGATCATCTAAGTAGGACGGAGTTTGCGTTTAGCGGAGAAGGAGCTATTAGGAACCTCGCAACTACAGGTTATGGAAAGATGAGTCGCTACCTAAGGCGAAGCATCTTCTTCTTTTCTGGCCTCTGTGTACGCTATGGTTAAGTACTGCTCTGCGATGAATCTCGGATCGGAGGCGCCGGATGGAGCCTATCATTCGTGTGACGCGTGAGCCCCTGGACGCCGCCGCAGTCGCCGAGCTTGAGCGCGCCGTCGAGCATCCCTCGGTTGGGGGCATAGTCACGTTCCAGGGAGTGGTGCGCGACAACAATAAGGGCAAGCGCACCCGCTATTTGGAGTATGAGGCGTACCCGGAGATGGCCGAGCGAGAGATGGCGACCATCGCGGCGGAGATCGGGCGCCGCTGGAGAACGGATCGCGTCGCGATGGCGCACCGCGTCGGACGGCTGGAGATCGGCGAGTGCAGCGTCGTGGTGGTGGTGGCCTGCGCGCACCGTGGAGAAGCCTTCGAGGCGTGCCGCTACGCCATCGATACCCTCAAGGCGACCGTGCCGATCTGGAAGAAAGAGGTGGCCGAGGACGGCGAGGAGTGGATCGAGGGGTAGTACGGGCCGGCATTCCTTAGTTCATCAAATCTGCGGCGCGGATCCCCCGACCTTTCGGCATGGGGAGGAAGCGCCTCTCCTCTCTGTTTGCTAACTTACACGCTACGTGCTACCATGTAAGCATGAGAGATAAGCGTGCCTATCGCTACCGCTGCTACCCGACGCCTGCGCAAGCCGCCGTGCTGGCACGGACGTTCGGCGGTGTGCGCTATGTCTACAACTGGGCGTTGCGCCTGCGCACCGACGCCTACTACCAGCGCCAAGGGCGCGTCGGCTACGCGGACACGTCGGCGGCGCTGACGGCGCTCAAGCGTGAGCCGGAGACGGCGTGGCGGAACGAGGTCCCTAGTGTGCCCACGCAACAGACGTTGCGGCATCTGGACCGTGCCTTCCGCACCTTCTTCGAGGGCCGCGCGAGGTATCCAGCCTTCCACAAGAAGCACGGCGCACAAGCGGCGGAATACACGACCTCGGCCTTCCGGTGGGACGCGGAGGCCAAAACCCTCACGCTCGCGAAGATGGAGGCGCCGCTGGATATTCGTTGGTCGCGTCCACTGCCCGACGGCGCCACGCCCAGCACGGTCCCCGTGAGCCGCGATACGGCCGGGCGCTACTTCGTCAGCATCCTCGTGGAAGCGGCAATCGCGCCCCTGCCTCCGGTCACGCAGCGCATCGGGCTCGACCTGGGCTTGCACGATGCGGTCGTGCTGGACACCGGCGAGAAGGTGGGTAATCCCACGTTCTTCCGCAAGGACGCGCAGCGACTGGCCAAAGCGCAGCGCCGCCTTGCCAAGAAACAACCGGGATCCAAGAACCGTGAAAAGGCCCGCCGTGAGGTGGCGCGCGTCCATGCGCGCATCGTGGACCGGCGTCGCGACTTCCTCCACAAGCTCGCGACACGCCTGATTCGTGAGAACCAAACGATCTGCGTAGAGAGCTTGCAGGTGAAGGCGATGGTAAGGAATCAGACCCTGGCCAAGGCAATCCACGATGTCAGCTGGGGCGAGTTTGTACGCCAATTGGCGTACAAAGCCGCATGGTACGGGCGCACGCTGGTCGCCATCGACAAGTGGTATCCGAGCAGCAAGCGGTGCTCCGACCGCGGGCATGTGCTCGAATCCCTCTCGCTTGAGACGCGACGCTGGACCTGTCCGAAGTGTGGCAGCGTCCAGGACCGCGACGTGAATGCCGCGAAGAATGTGTTGGCCGCGGGGCTCGCGGTGTCAGCCTGTGGAGAGGCGATAAGACCGGGAAGGGCTCGTCCCGACTCGGCACGCCTCAGCGAAGCAGGAATCCCCCGGCTTTAGCCGGGAGGAGTTGTCAATTTGGCTGATGTGCCCATCAGTCTCGGTTGGAGATTGCGCAAGGGCAACGTGACGACGAAGTCGCTTGAGTTAGTCATTGCTGGTGCCGTCGTAGGTTTTGCCCCGAATCTGGTCATCCTGTTCGTTGGCGCTTGCTAGTCGTCGGCGCGCCTCGCCTGTCCAAGGTCCCGATGCGTGGACCGCCGCCCCAGTCCCCCGAAGGTCGCCTCGCACAGTCCATCGCAATAGAGGCGTTTGCCGTGGCGCTCGTATCCTACAGCGCGAACAATCTCCTCGACGGCCACAATCTCCTGCTCGAAGGTGCCTTGACGCTCTCACTCAGCGCATTTTTGATCGCCTTTGGCTATCTGAATCGTCGCCGAAATGTCGTACCGTGCCTCGACCAGGGAAAAGCACGACGGGCACAGCGGAGACGACGAGCACGCGTAGCGAACCGCCGCCAACGCAGGTCGCCAGGCACGTGCCGCCTGGCGCGCGTCGCTTGTAATCGCCCCTATGCTATACTTCGTGAAGCATTTGTTCCATGTCATGGGGAACGGAGCATCCACGATGGCGACACGCCCGACGGGATCAAGTTCGAGGCAAGGCGGGGCGGGCGCGAGCGGGGCGGCAGCCCCGGCCGTTGGCGTCGCCGGGACGTGGGTGATCGTCGCCACGATCCTCGGGTCGAGCATGTCGTTCATCGACGGCACGGTCGTCAACGTGGCGCTGCCGACGATCCAGCGCGAGCTGGGCGCGTCGGCAGCGGACGTGCAGTGGGTCGTCCAGTCCTACGCGATCTTCCTCGCCGCGCTGATCCTGGTTGGGGGCTCGCTCGGCGACCGGCTGGGGCGCCGTCGCATCTTCTCGATGGGCATCGTCGTCTTCACCGCCGCCTCGGTGATCTGTGGCCTCGCGCCGAACATCCTCGTGCTCATCATTGCGCGTGGCGTCCAGGGAATCGGCGGCGCGCTGCTCGTGCCCGGCAGCCTCTCGATCATCAGCGCGTCGTTCGACTCGGCTCGGCGCGGGCGCGCAATTGGCACATGGTCGGCGTTTACGACGATCACCTCCGCGCTGGGACCGGTGCTCGGCGGATGGCTCGTGCAGAATACGTCGTGGCGCTGGGTGTTTTTCATCAACGTGCCGTTGGCGGTGATCACGCTCGCGGTCACCTTCCGCTTCGTCACCGAGACGCGTGACCCTAGCGCGACCGGCCCGCTGGACTGGCTCGGCGCGGTGCTGGCGACGGTGGGACTCGGCGCGCTCGTCTTCGGGTTGATTCAGGCGAGCGCGGTCGGCTTCGGCACGGCTGCCGTCATCCTGCCGCTCGTGATCGGCGTCGCGGCGCTGACGGGGTTCGTGCGCGTCGAGCAAACTGCCGCCGAGCCGATGATGCCGCTGGCCCTCTTCCGCTCCAAGACCTTCAGCGGGGCGAACCTGCTCACGCTGCTGCTCTACGGCGCGCTCGGCGGCGCCCTCTACTTCCTGCCGTTCAACCTCCAGCAGGTCCAGGGCTATTCGCCCGCTGCCGCTGGCGCCGCGTTCTTGCCATTCACGCTCATCGTCTTCTCGCTCTCGCGCTGGGCCGGTGGGCTGGTGCCGCGCTACGGCGCGAAGCGCCCGCTGATCATCGGGCCGTTGATCGTCGCGGTCGGGTTCGTGCTCTTCTCCCTGCCCGGCGTGGGCGGCAGTTACTGGACGACCTTTTTCCCCGCCGTCGTCGTGCTGAGCGTGGGGATGGCGCTGGTGATCGCCCCGCTGACTACCGCCGTGATGGGCGCCGTGTCGTCCACGCATTCGGGCACAGCCTCCGGCATCAACAATGCCGTCTCACGTACCGCCGGCCTCCTCGCCATCGCCGCGCTCAACATCGTCGTCGTGCTCGTCTTCAGCAGCCACTACGATGGTGGCATCGCCGCGCTCCACTTGCCCTCTGGGGCGCAGGATCTGCTGAACGCCCAGCGCACGAAGCTTGCCGGCGTGAGCATCCCGCCAGGGCTGAATCCCGCCACGCACGCGGCCGTGAAAAGTGCAATTGACCAGTCGTTCGTCGCGGGCTTCCGCGTGGCGATGCTGATTTCGGCGGCGCTGGCGGTGGTCTCTTCCATCGCGGCGGGCGTGCTGATCGAGGGGCCTGGCTTCAGCCTTGGCGGCTTGCGGTCGCGCGGGGCCATCCATCCGTCGACCGCCTCCACCGCGGCGCCGGGAGCGTTGAATGGCTGAAGCGGACAAACATCTCGAGGCGCTTTACACCATCGGCTTCACGCAGAAGTCGCTGCGCCAGTTCGTCGGCCTCTTGCGCGACGCGGGCGTAGACGGCGTGGTGGATGTCCGGCGCAATAATGTCTCGCAGCTCGCGGGCTACGCCAAGCGCGACGATCTCGCCTTCATCCTCGAAACTTTCCGCATCGGCTACGTGGAGGAGAAGCGCCTCGCGCCGCCGAAAGAGTTGCTGGACCGCTATCACCGCGATCACGATTGGGCGGCCTACGTGCCGCACTTCCAGCGCCTCGTGCTTGACGTGCAGCCGCTTGATGCAATCCTGCGAGACATCGCGGACCGCTTCACGCGACCATGCCTGCTCTGCGTCGAGCCGGAGCCGATCCAGTGCCATCGCCGTCTGATTGGCGAGGCCTTTCAGCGGTTGCGTCCGGGCCTCGAATTGCACCATTTGGTGCTCCACCAGCGTGACCGTTTGGGCTAGCCCGCCGTGCAACTCCGCTGTACCCCCCGCGCGCACCCGTATCGCCGGCGCACTGGGTTACAAATAGGTGCCACGCCGTCACCGCCATTCGCGCGGACCTTTCGCGTCCTGCGACGAGGCGCCCGACGGCTGCGGATCGCCGCGATTCACGCTTGGTCGCGATCTTCGGTCCGCGATCCCGCCTCACCGCGCGCGAAAAGTACCTGAATTGCATGCTTGGACAATTGACGCCTCATGATACAATTTGAGATGGCTATCCGCGTGGGGCCTGATGTATTCTGCCTTCCCTCATCACGATCACGCTCGCGCGGAGCGCATCCCACCCACATCATTCCAATGCAGTTCCACGCTTCTGTCCCCGCGCGCCTGAGGAGGAGCACGGTATGATCGACATCCCCACGGTAGCGTTCTGGGTGCTGGCGGCTATGCTCGTCGGCTCGGCGCTGGCGGTGGTTTTTCTGAAGAACATCGTGCATGCGGCGCTGTTCCTCGTCGTCGTCTTCGGCGCTGCCGCGGGCATTTACCTGTTGCTCAACGCCGAATTCATCGCCATCGTGCAAATCCTGATCTACGCGGGCGCGGTCGCCGTGCTGATCCTCTTCGCCATCATGCTCACGCAGAACAGCATGTCGGGCACGAGCAACCCATTCAGCGGGCAGTGGTGGCTGGCGGGGCTGATCTGCATCCTCCTCGGCGGCGGCATCATCTACGCCGTCGGCAATAGCCCGATGATCGTGAGCTCGGCTGGCGCGGCGGTTCCGCTGGCGGGATCGGGTGGTGCGGGCGGCACGGTGGTGAAGATCGGGCAGCTGCTCTACAGCCCGTTCGCGTATAGCTACGTGCTGCCGTTCGAAATTGCCTCGGTGGTCTTGCTGGTGGCGATCGTCGGCGCCATCATGATCGGGCGCGAAGACTGAGCGGCCAGGGAGGACTCTCGCATGATTACGCTGAATCACTTCTTGGTGCTCGGCGCCGTACTCTTCTGCATCGGGCTCTTTGGCGCGCTCAGCAAGCGCAACGCCGTCGCCGTTCTCATGAACATCGAGGTCATGCTCAACGCCGTGAATATCACCCTCGTGGCGTACGCTGCGGCGTTCATGAGCAATACGCAACATCACGGCGAACGCCTGACCGGTCAGGTCTTCGCCGTCTTCATCATCACGGTGGCGGCGGCGGAGGCGGCGGTGGCGCTGGCGATGATCATCGCCATCTACCGGCGGCGCAAGACCATCGACGTCGGCGAGATCAACCTAATGCGATGGTAATGAGCGACTCGGCGGCAAGCATCTCGCGAAGTGGCGGGCGTGCCTCGAGCATGCATCTGCGCACGGGCGCATGCTATTCACCAGCGGCCTTGGGGCGTGCTGACGTCGAGAAGTCGGTAACGGAGCGAAACGGATGAGACCTGTTGACTATGCGTGGGTGGTGATCGCGCTGCCGCTGGCGGCGATGGTCCTCAACCTGCTGCTGGCGATCCCGCACTCGATTCGTCTCCGCGATGCCAACGCTCCCGCGGGCGGGAGCGGCCACGGCGCGCACGGTGAGCCGGATGCCGAGGCGGGCCATCAGGCGCCGAACGAGGCCAACGAACCGCATGGCGGCGCGCCAGCTCCTGCCGAGCACGATGAACACGGCGGCGGGCACGGGGGCCACGGAGCGCGTACGACCGGATTGACGTTGCTCGGCGGCTGGGTCGGCGTGGTGCTGCTGGCCGCGTCATTCGCGTACTCCGTCGCCATCCTGGTCGAGTTTCTCAACGACGCGGGGTTGCGCGCCAATGGCTTGACGCTCCACCTCTACAACTGGTTCGGCTTCGGTCCCCTGCACTACAACATCGATTTCCGCGTCGACACCCTCACCTGCGTGATGTTGGTCGTCGTCACCGGCGTCTCCACGCTAGTCCACCTCTACTCCCTCGGCTACATGGCTGGCGACGTCAGCTTCTCGCGCTTCTTCACCGAGCTGGCGCTCTTCACGGTCTCGATGCTGATCCTCGTGCTCGCGGCAAATTTCCTGGTGATCTTCATCGGCTGGGAGCTGGTGGGCCTCTCGTCCTATCTGCTGATCGGCTTCTGGTTCAACCAGGCGCCGCCGCCGCCGGGTTCGGAGGTGCCGTATCCGCCGCCGGCGCAGCTCAAGGCGTTCGTCACGACGCGTCTGGGCGACTTCGGCTTCCTGATCGGCATCTTGATCCTCTTCGTCAACACCAGCACCTTCGACTTCGTCGCGCTCAATAGCACCACGCTCCACCTCGATAAGAGCCTGATTACCGCCGCGATGATCCTGGTCTTCTGCGGCGCGGTCGGCAAGTCGGCGCAGTTCCCGCTGCACGTCTGGCTGCCGGACGCTATGGCCGGCCCGACGCCGGTGAGTGCGCTGATCCACGCGGCGACCATGGTGGCGGCGGGTGTCTACCTCGTCGCACGCCTCTTCCCGATCTACGCGCTGGCCGCGGGGCCGCAGGCGTTGCAGGTGGTGGGCTACGTGGGCGCCTTCACGGCGCTCTTCGCCGCGACCATCGCCCTCACCCAGAACGACATCAAGGGCGTGCTGGCCTACTCCACGATCAGCCAGCTTGGCTACATGTTCACCGGCTTGGCGGTGGCGCCGACCAACGCCCTCGGCATGTTCCACCTCTTCACCCACGCCTTCTTCAAGGCGCTGCTCTTCCTCGGCTCTGGCAGCGTGATCCATGCCGTCGCCGTGCAGGATATGCGCAAGATGGGCGGCCTGGCGAAGTTCATGCCCATCACGGCTCTCTGCTTCCTCATAGCCTGTCTTTCCATCGCCGGCATACCGCCATTCTCCGGCTTCTGGAGTAAGGATCCGATCATCGCCGCCGCCTACGACAAGGGCGACTACCTCATCTACGGCATGACGCTCTTCACCGCATTCCTGACCGCCTTCTACATGTTCCGCCTCTACTTCCGCACCTTCGGAGGCAAGGGCGGGGCCATCGCCGGCTTCGGCGGCAGCGCCAGCATCTATCGCGGCGATGGCCCACTACGGGGCAACCACGACGGCCCGTGGGTGATGTGGCTGCCGCTCGTCATCCTCGCCGGTGCCACCGTCGTCATCGGCATCGCTGGCTTCTTCGGCCTGAATCAAAGCTTCGCCGTATTCCTCAACAACGGTAACCCGATTCATTACTCGGTCACGCCGGGTCTCGACACCATGACGCTGATCGGCGTCGGCGCGGGCGTCGTCGGCATCGTACTCGCGTGGGCGATGTACGGCGTCGCGGTCGTCCCGGCGAATGTGCTCACTGCCAATCCGGTCGGCGGGGCTGTTTACCGCCTGCTCTACCGCCGCTACTACATCGATGAGCTGTACGCACTGCTTATCCGCGTTTTTATCTTTGGCCTCTCGAACTTCGCGGTCTGGTTCGATCAGAACATCATCGATGGCATCGTCAACGGCTCGGCGCGGCTGGTGCGCGGCATCGGCAGTGTCACGCGGCGCACGGAGTCCGGCCAGCTCCAGGGCTACGGCGCGGCGCTCTTCGGCGGCGCGATGGTCATCCTGATACTGGTCTTCTTCGCCGCCAACGGCATCATCGGCAAGTAACGAGGGGAAAGGATCTTCGCGATGAACTGGCTACTCCCAGCGATCGTCTTCGCGCCCCTCTTCGGTGGCGTCGTCACGCTGCTTTGGCCTGAGCGCTCGGCGAAATGGGTCGCCGCGATCGTCAGTGGCGCCGTCTTCCTGGCGAGCCTCTGGCTTTACCTCGGCCTCGTCTTCAAGGGTGGCCCTTTCGGCGACGTGATGAACCCCCAATGGGCCGTCAACGAGCCGTGGATCAACGCCAACATTGGCGGCTTCCACTTCCAAGTGCAGTTCGCTTTCGGGGCGGACGGACTCAGCATGCCGATGATTATCCTCAACGGCCTGCTGACCTTCCTCGCCGTGGTCAGCTCGTGGCGGCTCGAGAAGCGCCAGGGCCTCTACATGGCGCTGCTGCTCTTCCTCGAGACCGGCGTGATGGGCGTCTTCGCCTCGTTCGATCTCTTCCTCTTCATCCTCTTCTGGGAGGTCGAGCTGATCCCGATGTTCCTGCTGATCGGGATCTGGGGCGGCGCGCGGCGCGAGTATGCCGCCTGGAAGTTCCTGATCTACACATTGGTCGGCTCGTCCTTCACGCTGGCGGGCATCTTCCTGCTCTACGTGCGGACTGGCGCGACCAGCGCGACCTTCCAGCACCTCGCCGCCGCGGGATCCTCGATCACTGGTAGCCTGCCGCTCTTCGGCGGAACCATCTCGTTGGCACTGCTGGTCTTCCTGCTGCTCTTCGCGGGCTTCGCCGTCAAGATCCCGATGTGGCCGGTCCACACCTGGCTGCCGGACGCCCACACCGAGGCACCGACGGCGGTGAGCGTGTTGCTCGCTGGCGTGCTGCTCAAGATGGGCGCGTACGGCTTGATCCGCATCTGCCTTGGATTCGTGCCACATGGCGCGGTGGAGTTCGCACCGGCGCTGGGCATCTTCGCGGCGATCAACGTCCTTTGGGGAGCGGGGGCCTCGCTGGTGCAGCGCGACATGAAGAAGATGATCGCCTACTCCAGCGTCAGCCACATGGGCTACGTGTTGCTTGGCGTGGCCGCGGCGGCCGCAGTCAGCACGACGGCGGGCGTCAATGCGGCCAACCTGCGCGAGGCGGCCCTCACCGGCGCGACGTTGCAGATGTTCACCCACGGTACGATCACGGCGATGCTCTTCTTCGCGGTCGGGGTACTCTACGAGAAGGCGCATACGCGCGAGATCAACGTCTTCGGCGGCATCGCGCAGCGCATGCCCATGCTGACGCTGCTCTTCTCGGTGGCCTGCTTTGCCTCGCTCGGGCTGCCCGCGCTCTCCGGATTCGTCGCGGAGTATCTCGTCTTCACCGGCTCGTTCGCTATACTGCCGGTGGTGACGATCCTCGCAGCCTTCGGCGTCGTGTTGACGGCGGGCTACCTGCTCTGGATGCTGCGTCGCGCCTTCTACGGTCCGCTGAACATGAACTGGAGCTGGCTACGCGATGCTGACGCGCTCGAAGTGTTCCCGCTGATCTCCCTGGCCGTGATCATCATCCTCGTCGGCATCTTCCCCGGGCCGATCACCGATCTGATCAGGCCGTCGCTGCACCAGATGCTCGGCACCATGCAGGCGCTGGCACATTGAACACGTTCATATCGAGTACGCTTCATAGATTCATTGGCGCCGAATCCCCAGGAAGGTGACAGCATAGATGACTGCACAGATTGACGCGACCCAGATCTGGATGCTTTCGCCTGAGCTGAGCGTCTTCGTGCTCGGCGCCCTCGTCGTCGGCCTCGATCTCGTCACCAAGCGTCGCGGGCTCGTCACCGCCGTGGCGCTGATCGGCCTGGCGGTTCCTGCATTCTTCACCCTATCGTTGGTCGGCAGGTGGTTCGGGCCGCTGCCGGCCGACAACCGCGCCTTCTTCGGCATGTTGGTCGTCGACAATTTCGCCATCTTCTTCGAGTTCCTCTTCCTGCTGATCGGCTTCGGCGTGATGCTCGTCTCCTACGGCTACGTCGACAAGTATCTGCGCGTCACGGTCGGGGAGTTCTACGGGGTCATCCTCTTCTCCGTCGCCGGCATGATGTTGATGGGCAGCACTGGCGAGTTGATCACCCTCTATATCTCCCTCGAGCTGACCAGCATCCCGCTCTACATCCTCGCTGGCCTCTCGCGCACCGACGGGCGTTCGGCGGAATCTGCCATCAAGTATGTCCTGCTCGGCGCGATGTCCTCCGCGATCCTGCTCTATGGCATGGCGCTGCTCTACGGGGCGACAGGCAGCACCGATCTCCGCGAGATCGCCGCCGTCTTTGGCCCCAACGGTCTTCAAAGCAGCAACTTGTTGCTACTGGCGGCGGACGTCTTCATTTTCACCGGCTTCGGCTTCAAGGTCTCGGCGGTACCGTTCCACATGTGGGCGCCGGATATCTATGAGGGCGCACCTTCGCCGTCGACGCTCTTCTTCTCGGTTGGCTCGAAGGCGGCGGGCTTCGCGGCGCTGCTGCGCGTCTTCGTCTTCGGCGGCCTCACCGGCGCGAGCAGCGCGTATCTGTGGGTGCTGGTCGCCATCGTCGCCGCGCTCACAATGACGCTCGGCAATGTCGTCGCGCTGCTGCAGACGAATATCAAGCGCATGATGGCCTACAGCAGCATCGGCCAGGCTGGCTACCTGCTGGTCGGCCTGGCCGCAGTAATGATCCATAACACGCCGAGCGCGGAGCTGGGCATGCTCGCCTTTCTCGCCGTCTACGTCGTCACCAACATCGGCGCCTTCGCCGGCATCATCGCGCTGGCCGACGCCACCGGCAAGGAGAACATCCGCGACTTCGACGGATTCGGTCGCCGCAGCCCGTGGATCGCCTTTGGCTTTGCACTCTGCCTGCTCTCGCTCGCCGGGATACCGCCGATGGCGGGCTTCCTCAGCAAGGTCTTCATCCTCGTCTCGGCGTGGAATCAAGGGTCGGGTCTGACCTGGCTCGTCATCCTCGGCCTCATCAACAGCGCTATCTCGATTGTGTACTATGTCAACATCCTCTGGCGCATGTACGCCGTCGATCCGGTGAAGCGCGACCGCCTCAGCGTTCCCGCCTCGGTGAACGCCACGATGGGCCTCGCCGTTTTTGGCATCCTCGCACTCACCATCACGTTTGGGGTGCTGCTGACCACGCTGAGCAAGAGCGCCAACAGCCTCTTCACGCTGGGGCACTAGCAGTCGATTTACCCTGACGATCCACCTTGGTTTGTGGTCGGGGATCGCAGCACTGCAGACTGAAGCCCGCCGCGCGTTGGGCAACAATCGAGCGTGGTCGCGCCTTCACAAAAAATGAGAGCGCCCGTGTAGGACGCTCCCATTATCACGTTTCAGCGATTTTGGCCGCGAGGCTAAGCATCCGCTACATACGGGCGGTGCGGCGGTTGCCGGTGAACAAGTGGATCAGCCACACGAGGATCACCGAGCCAATAAGCGCCGTGATGAATGTTCCGATCACACCTACATTGGAGTTCACTACGAGGCCGAGCAGCCAGCCGCCTACCAGACCGCCGACAATGCCGACGATGATGTCGCCTATCAGGCCGAAGCCCTCGCCCCGCACCAGGTGCCCGGCGATTGCCCCGGCGATACCGCCGATGATGATCCAGCCCAACCAGCCAACCGACGAGTTGATTGCCGCGAGTGCCATGTGATCTCCTCCCTAAATCGGCTGGCAAACCATTGCCAGCGGTGAACTCCGAACATGCGGCATTGAAGCATCTTGTATGCCGCATTTGCCGATCCGCGCCGCTCCAGCATGGCGCCAGCACGGGATTCGAGTGCACATGCGCGGTACACGAGGTGCTACTCGCCCTTCTTGTAGCCTTCTTCTTTGTGGTGCTTCATGACGGTGCGCGCCGCCACCTCCTCGGCCCGATCGCCGTAGCGGCCCGACTTCTCGGCCGACTCCTTGATGTGGTCATACATGCGCTCTTCTTTGGGCCCGACGCCGTTGAGATGTTTCTTGCCTGGCATAATCCGCACGTCTCCTCGCATTGAAGGCGGCATCCTTCGGACGCCTTTGATGGAAAATCCAGTCGGCGCGATACGTCGACTGGAATGCTCTGTAGGCTGGAAGCATGCCAGACCGTGCATGGGGTTCCGTAGCCGGCCGCACGCGCGCGGTGGCGGCGACGGGGGAAGTGGATCAGCGCTCTTGACTGAGCCAGGCCGCCACTATGTCCGCGGCGGCGTTGATCTGCGCCATCTCGTCGTTGGCGCCGCCCGCGTCGGGGTGGTTACTGCGGGCGAGCCTGCGCCGCACCGCGTGTACCTCCTCGGGCGTGACATCCTGCGCCACACCCAGGCGAGCGCACGCCTCACGCACTTGCGGCGGCATGAACCCCTGGCGCAGCCGCGTCCATGTCTTCCATCGGCTGCCGGTCGTGGCATAATCCGAGATGTCTATGGGACGTTGATGCCACGCGGCGAGCGCCTCCGCCAGGGCGGGCACGCGTCTCGCCACACGGCTGATCGCATCGTCGGCGATCCACCAGGCGTGTTCGTCGGGAACCCAGAAGCGCTGCCAGGGGTCGAGCGCGGCGATTGCCTTGGCCGCCTCGCCTCGTACTGAGCGCTCGGTTCCAAACGCCACCAGAAATCCCTCGTCGAGCGGCTCGAAGAGCGTGACGGTCGGGCTCGCGTACGGCAACCTGCAATCCTCCTGTGGTCGAGACTCGTCGCCGCACTAGCATGCCCGAAAACGTGTGAAAGCGCATCGGCCGATTGGCCGATGCGCCCTGCCCCGCACACGGGGTATACTGTCTAGACCGAGACACTCCTCTCAGCGCGTTCTTTTGTTCGACAAGCACCTAGCAGACATCAGTCCGCGCCCCCTCATCGCCCAGATGCACTCCGCACTTGCATCGGCATTCCCTGGGGCATCGCCAGCGTGACGAAGCCAATTTCAAAGGGCGGCTCTTGCTCGACCGGCTCCAACTCGAAGCGGCGCAAGACGTCCGCGGCGAGCGCCTTGACCTCGATGTTGGCGAAATTGACGCCGATGCAGAGACGCGGGCCGCCGCCGAATGTGACGAGCGAGTATGGCGCCTTGCGATCCTCCTCGCGCGGGGCGGCGAAGCGATCCGGATCAAACTGGTTCGGATCGGCGAAGATGCCCGGCAGGCGATGCCCGCCCGCGATGGAAAGCCGCACCGAGGTCCCGATCGGCAGCGTGTAGCCCGCGAACTCGACTTCTTCGACGACGCCGCGCGGCACGTTCTGCACGGGGGAGTGCAGCCGGCCCGCCTCGCGGATGAAGAGGTCCAGCGCGTGCAGATTCCGCGCGGCCTCCACCGAGATCGGCCCGCTGGCGTCGGTAATCAGCGACTCAATCTCGCGCTGTACGCGGAGCCGTTGTTCCGGTTGCGTCGCCAGGAGATAGAGCGTCCACGCGCCGAGCGAGGTGGTCGTCTCGTGCCCCGCCACGAGGAGGATGTAGAGGTGCGCCAGCACCTCCTCGTCGGTCAGCGCCTGCCCTTGATCGTCGCGCGCGTGCACGATCCTGCCGAGCACGTCGCGCGTCTGTTCCTCTGGCGTGGCGCGACGCAGGGTAATCAGGGCCAGCAGCAGTTCGTCAAGCTCGCCCTTGGCGGCGCGCGCCGCGCGCTCGTACTCCTCATACTCTTCCTCGCTGGTGAAGCGGCCCACGCGCGGCAGGAGCGCATAGAAGAGTCGCTGGAGCCGAGCCACCTCGTCGGGGCTGTCGACGCCCGCCAGTGCCGTCGCCGCTACGTGGAAGGTGATCTCGCGCGACTCCTGGAAGAGGTCGATCTGCCCCTTTTCGGCCCAACTCTCGGTGTGAGACGCGATCACGTGCTGCATCAGCGGTAGGTACGTCTCCATGTAGGCGTTGGTGAACGCAGGGTTCCAAATCTTGCGGCTGCGCGCCCACGCGGCGCCGTCCTGATTGAGCAGCCCGTGCCCCATCACGTCGCCGATGATTGGCGTCCACCCGAGATCATGGCTGAAGGCCTCGCGTCGTGTGTTGAAGACCAGACGGTTCGCCTCTGGCCCCACCAGAAACACGACCTCACGCCCCGGTTCCGGGCCGAAGAGTAACGGCCAGCGAAAAATTGGCCCAACGCGCTCAGCCGCGTCCGCGATCAGGCGCGGCATCTGCCCGGACATGAGCTCGGCGGGACTCATCTGCGTGAGCGGCGCCTCGCTCAACGGCTTGCCCATGTGCGCGTTCCTTTCTCGATTCCTGCGCGTCACGTCAGTACCCAACGTGAAGAGGTGATGGCGATTTTGACCCGTCTGCGCGGCCGAAGTATCTACGGATCGCCGAGTGAATCGTTACATCATTAGACTTGAAACCTTCGCGAGCTAGGTCGCGCCCGATCGAGGCGCACATGATGCGAACACAACTCCTCTACGGAGGCGTTCGAGGTTTCGCGTAGCGGCTTGCCGGAGTACAATGGCGCTGCGCAACGCGGGTGAATCGACAAGCAATTCGCCGGTATCTGGATCGGCCATGGAGAGTAGAGGAAGCGCGAGATGGAGCCTGAGGAGATGGACGTCGTCGAGCTGCTGGCGGACGTGGCCGTGGACCCTGCCTGGCGCGTCAGAGAGAAGGATTCGCTTGCCACGCTCGCCAAAGGTCAGCGGGGCATGGTGGTGCATCGCCGCGACGAGAACCCGCCCACCTACGACGTGGAGTTCGTCGATCCGGCCTCGCTCGATCCCATCGTCTTGGCGACGCTGCCCGGCGCGCAGCTTCGCGTCGTCGAGCGCGATACCCTCGCCATCGAATAGCGCATGGATCGGGCGCGTTCTCTGCCCCTAACCCGCGCGAACGGGTTTCGTCGGCCTGCGCCCAAGCACGGCTACACCCGACGGTTCGATTGGCGCCGCATCACACGGCGGGTTCTTCGGGCGGAAGCTCCGCCGACCAGTTGTTGAGCTTGTCGCGGAGGCCAACCAACTCGCTGAACGCGTGGAGGATCACGCGTACATTGGCGCCCGTAGCCGATCCGTGCGTACGGGGGTAGTGCCGCACCGGCACCTCCACGTACTTGACGCCGAGTTGCTTGAGCTTGACCAGCATCTCCGTGTTGACCATCGCGCCTTCGGCGACCACCTCGCAGGCACGCACAATGTTGGTGTCGTAGAGCTTGAAGGCGCAATCCACGTCGCGGATGCGCAGGCCGAAGAGTAGGCGCCCCAGCCGATTCCAGCCCCACGCGTTCACCTTGCGCAAGAAACCGTCGTTACGATGCTTGCGATATCCCAGCACGGCGCGAAAGCCGCGCTCGCGCCAGGGGATGAGCGTGGCGAGATCGGCGATGTCGAACTGGCCGTCCGAGTCCATGAAGAACGTCAGCGGCTTGGTCGCCGCGGCGAACCCGGCCATCAGCGCGCCGCCGTAGCCCTTGTTTGGGCGGTTGTGGATCACACGCACGCGCGCGTCGCCTGCGGCAAGCTTGTCGGCGATCTCCCCGGTACGGTCGCGGCTGCCGTCATCGACGATGATCACCTCGAAGTCGGGCGCGATCACCGAGAGCACCTCGACGCAGCGCGCCACCGTCTGCTCGATCACGGCCTCCTCATTGTAGGCGGGCAGCACCACCGAGATGCCGCGCTTGGTGAGGGGCCCATGCGGGCTTTCCACGCCCACTATGCCTGGCGCTGATCGCTCGTGCACCGCCATGCCTTCTCGGTTGGTCTCAAGCACTTGTGCCTGGCGTGGCGGAGTACCCTCACGCTGATCTGCTGACTGCATTTGGCCTTAACTCAATCCTCAGCTGCAAGGGTGGCGGGCCATCGCTGGTCCATGGTAAATGTGGCATCAGCATAGCAGAAACCGGCCTGGATGGGAATATCTCCCCAGGTGCGCCCAGACGCACGCACATCACTGTACCATCCTGCGAAGCCCGCAGCCGCCTCACCTGTAAAATCACCCGCTAGCCGCGCCTCTTCATCGCTGAACCGAAGAGTAGCCAAGCGTTACATGCGCCCAGCACGGTCGTCATACGCAGCGAGACGTGAGCGGCCTCCGAGTCGGCGCGAGGCGAGTCGAAAAGGCATGGGAGCATGTCATGCAGGTGAGCAGTCCGGCCACGACGAGTAGTTTCCCGGTCACAGTGCGCAATTTCGTCGGACGCATCAGTCCTGAAGTGCGAATAGTGCTGGGGCTATTCGCCGTCTCACGGCTCATCTACCTCGTCATCACCTTCGCGGTCATCCGTTCCCTCGATCCGCTCGCCATCGCTACCGTCTGGACGCGTTGGGACGGCGGCACCTACACCCACATCGCCGCCGCCGGCTACCCATCCCTCGTCGATGTCGCATTCTTCCCGCTCTTCCCGCTCCTGGAGCACATCGTGATGCCGCTGACCGGCGGGGTACCCTCCGCCGCCGGCCTCCTCATCGCCAACGTAAGTAGCCTCGCCGCGGTGCTCGGGCTCGCCGCCTACGTGCGCGGCCTGGGCTGGCAGAGCGCCACCGCCGTGCTCACCGTGGGCCTCTTCCTCGCCTTCCCCACCGCCTTCTTCGCCGCCGCGCCCTACACCGAGGGACTCTTCCTCGCGCTCGTCATCTGGTCTCTGCGCGCGCTCCAAACGCGAAACTATCTGCTCGCCGGGGTGCTTGGCCTCTTCGCCTCGGCCACGCGGCAGGCCGGAGTGCTGCTCGTCGTGCCGTTCCTCATCGAATACCTGCGCCTTCACGACTGGAAGCCGCGTTCTCTTCTGGGGCCGCAGATCCTCTGGTGCGCGCTGATTCCGCTCGGCCTCGTCGCCTACATGGCCTACCTCGTCTCACGCGGCCTCTCGCCACTCGCCTTCGCCCAGGTCGAGCACGCTTGGGGCCGCAATCCCGCCCCCCCGTGGGTCAGCGTCGCCGCCGGCTTCAGGATGGTCGCGATCTCCTGGGGCACGCCGGAGGTTCGTCGCCACATCCTGGATCTCGCGAGCGTGCTCCTGATGCTGGCCCTCTGCGTCTACGGCTGGGTGACGAGCATACGCCGGCGCGAGTTCGCCCTCATGGCTGGCCTCGCCTTCTGCTCGCTCGCCCTCATCATGTCCATCTCCGCGCCGGACAGCACCTGGCCGCTCCTCTCCCAGTCGCGCTATATGCTAGAGATGCTGCCCCTCTTCGCCGTGCTCGCCCGCCTTCTGCAAGGGCGTCGCGTGGTGCTCGGTCTCTGGCTCGCGATCAGCCTTGTCGGAGAGCTCTATTTCACCTCACTCTACGTCCGAGGCGGCTGGATCTTCTGATGCGATCCGCCCTCCCTCGGTCAATGCGGTGGACTTGACATTGCAACAACCTCAACCTATACTCGATCCAGTCGTTAGAATGAACTGGCTTCGACCAGGACGAGTACGCGCGTAGCCCCAAGCCTCAGCGAGCCGGAACGGTGGAAACCGGCGCTTGAGCGGCGCGGAATGGCCCTGCAAGCCGCGGCCCGAACGGCATAATACCGTAGGGCCAGCCGGGAGCCTCCCGTTAGCGAGGCGGAGCATCGGAGCGTGCGAAAGCGCATTCCCGTGCTTGCGAAGGAGCCGACGCGCTCGTGATGTACACGGTCGTGTGTCGGCTCGAATGTGGGTGGTACCACGAAGGCCCGAAAGCCTCTCGTCCCAGGTGGACGAGGGGCGTTTTGTTTTTCCCGCGCATCGAGAATGCGTCGGCATCTGGCAGCGACGAAAGAGAGGCATCGCGACATGGCAGCACCAACATCTGAAGCGCGCACAGCCGCTCCGACCCACAACAAGAAGCGCGAGCGCGTCTTTTCCGGCATCAAGCCCTCCGGCTCCTCGACGCTCGGCAATTACATTGGGGCGATCCGCCACTGGGCGGCCGACCAGGACCGCTACGACAACATCTTCTGCGTGGTCGACCTCCACGCCATCACCGTCCCGCAGGACCCTGCGACGCTCCGCGCGCTGACGTGCGAGCTTGCGGCGATCTTGCTCGCCTCGGGCATCGATCAGCGGCGCAGCGTGCTCTTCGTGCAGTCGCATGTCCACGAGCATTCCGAGCTGGCGTGGATCCTCAACTGCGTGACGCCGATGGGCTGGCTGAACCGCATGACCCAGTTCAAGCAGAAGGCGGGAGACGATCGCGAGACGGTGAGCGCCGGCCTGTATACCTATCCGACGCTGATGGCCGCCGATATCCTGCTGTATCAGACCGACGCCGTGCCGGTTGGCGACGACCAGCGCCAGCACGTCGAGCTGACCCGCGACCTCGCCAGCGCCTTCAACTTCCGCTTCGGCGAGACCTTCGTCGAGCCGCGCGCCATCGTGCGCGAGTCCGGCGCCCGTGTCATGTCGCTGGACGACCCCACGCGCAAGATGAGCAAGAGCGACGCGGAGGGCTCGTACATCGCCCTGCTCGATCCGCCCGACGTCATCCGCAGGAAGATCGCTCGCGCCACCACCGACTCGCAGCGCACCATCGTCTTCGATGAGAGCCGGCCCGCGATCTACAACCTACTGACCATCTACGAGGCGCTGGGCGGCGAGACGCGCGAGCAGATCGAGGCAGAGTTCGCGGGCAAGGGCTACAAGGAGTTCAAGGCCGCGCTGGCCGACCGCGTCGTCGCCACGCTGGAGCCGATCCAGCAGCGTTATGCGGAGATCACCGCCGATCCCGCCCATCTCGACCGCCTGCTCGCGGAGGGGGCCGAGAAGGTGCGCCCGCTCGCCCACCAGACGCTGCGCACCGTCCAAGAGCGCGTCGGCTTCCTCGCACCCGCCGCCAATTAGGCATTTGACGATGGTTCGCTACTGCCAACCATGTCCACCGTCCCGTATCGAGTTCGCAGGAGCACGCAGATGATTGCGTCGTCACGGGTCGCCTCAGCAGCGCCGCCGGAGAGCGAGCGTCGCCCGATGCTCGTGCCGGTCTGGCGCGAAATCGACGCCGATCTCGAAACGCCGGTCTCCGCCTATCTCAAGCTCTCGCGCGGCGAGGCCCGAACATCCGGCGGAAACGGCAGATACGCCTACCTGCTGGAAAGCGTCGAGGGTGGCGAGCGCCTCGCTCGCTACTCCTTCGTCGGAGTCGAGCCGTATCTGGTGATCCGCGTCCGCGACGGCGTCGCCGAGTATGCCTGGTTGCGCGGCGGGCGCGGCGTCGAGCGCGTGCCCTGCGCCGATCCGCTCGTTGCTCTGCAGACCGAGCTGGAGCGCCGCCCCGTGGCAACCGTGCCCGGCCTGCCGCGTTTCTCCGGCGGCGCGGTCGGCTACCTCGCGTACGAGGCCGCGGCGCGCTACGAGCGGTCCGTGCAGATTCCCGAGAGCGATCCGCTGGGCCTGCCCGAGGCGATCTTCTGCTTCAGCGACACTCTCCTCGCCTTCGATCACGCGCGCCACCGCGCCCTGCTGCTGACCCACGCCGACCTGGAATCGTCGGCTGGCGACGTCGACCGCGCCCGCGCCGAGGCCCATGCCCGGCTGGACGATATGGAGCGCCGATTGTCGCGCCCGCTGCCACGCCCGCTGCCACGCCGCCGGCCTGCGGCAACGCGAAAGGCGGCAGAAATGGCAACGGGAGCCACCGCCAGCGGTCGCCACCTCGAGGACGCCTTTCCCTCGCGCCTAGCCCTGCGCGAAGACTATGAGGGCGCCGTCTCGCGCATTCAGGACTATATCCGCGCTGGCGATTGCTTCCAGGTGGTGCCGTCACGGCGCCTCGCGCGGCCCACCAGCGCGTCGCCGTTCGCCGTGTATCGCGCCCTCCGCTCGATCAACCCCTCGCCGTATATGTTCTATCTCTCGCTGGGGGACTTCGCGGTGGCGGGCGCCTCACCCGAGCTGCTCGTCCGCGTCGAGCACGGTGAGGTCGCTGTCCATCCCATTGCCGGGACGCGCCGCCGCAGCGACGACCCCGCCGCCGACGCCGCGCTCGAAGCCGATCTCCGCGCCGACGAGAAAGAGCGCGCCGAGCACGTTATGCTGGTGGACCTCGGTCGCAACGACGTTGGCCGCGTCAGCGAGCCGGGCAGCGTCCGTGTCTCGCAGCTCCTCGACGTCGAGCGCTACTCCCACGTCATGCACCTCGTCTCGCACGTCACGGGACGCCTCCGCACCGGTCTGACGCCCTATGACGCCCTCCGCGCTGGCTTCCCGGCGGGCACCGTCACCGGCGCGCCCAAGGTGCGCGCGATGCAGATCATCGCCGAGCTGGAGGGCCAGCGCCGCGGCCTCTATGCGGGAGCCGTGGGCCACTTCGGCTTCGACGGCAGCCTGGATACCTGCATCGCGATCCGCACCCTCGTGATCAAAGACGGGATCGCCTACGCCCAGGCCGGCGGCGGCATCGTCGCCGATTCGCGCCCCGAAGACGAGTTCGACGAGACGGAGAACAAGCTCGGCGCCGTCCTGCGCGCGCTGGAGGTGGCCGAATGCTCCTGCTGATCGACAACTACGACAGCTTCACCTACAACCTCTACCAGCTGCTGGCAGAACTTGGCGCCGACGTGCTTGTACGCCGCAACGACGAGATCACCCTGGCCGAAGCTGAAGCGCTGGCCCCATCACACCTCGTCATCTCCCCTGGACCCTGCACTCCCGCCGAGGCACGCATCTCCAACACGCTGATCGAGCGCCTCGGACCGCGGACTCCCACGC
Organism: uncultured Chloroflexia bacterium; assembly: GCA_963841205.1. Taxonomy (GTDB): domain Bacteria; phylum Chloroflexota; class Ktedonobacteria; order Ktedonobacterales; family JADMIN01; genus CAWAWP01. Next base: position 43,945 of record CAWJCH010000019.1, read on the forward strand.
TCGGCGTCTGTCTCGGTCACCAGTGCCTCGGCCACGTCTTCGGCGGCGCCGTCGTCCGTGCGCCGCATCCCGTCCACGGCAAGGTGTCGGAGATCTCCCACGACGGCGCGGGACTGTTTCGCGGCCTGCCCAACCCCTTCGCCGCCACGCGGTACCACAGCTTGATCGTCGAACGCTCGACGCTGCCTCGCGATCTCGACGTCACCGCCGAAACCTCCGATGGCCTGGTCATGGGCCTGAGGCACCGCCGCTTTCCCATCGCCGGCGTCCAGTTCCACCCCGAATCCATCCTCACCTCTGTTGGACGCGAGCTGCTCCGCAACTTCCTCGATGGTCGGCCTGGCGTCTCATCGTCCACGCGATCCGCCGCCGAATTGGCGCTCACAACCGGGAGGTCCGCATGATTCGCGAAGCGATAGCCCATCTCGTCGGCGGCGGGGCGCTCAGCGAGGCCGACGCCGCCGCGGCCATGGAAGAGATCATGACCGGCGTCGCCACCCCTTCGCAGTTGGGTGCTTTCCTCACCGCGCTCCGCCTCAAAGGCGAGACTGTCGACGAGGTCACGGGTCTCGCGCGTGTCATGCGCGAGCAAGCGGTACACGTCCCGCTGCCGCCGCACATCCGCGCAGTGGACACCTGCGGCACCGGTGGCGACTCCTCCGGCACCTTCAACGTCTCTACCGCCGCCGGCCTCGTCGTCGCCGCGCTCGGCCAACCCGTCGCCAAGCACGGCAACCGCGCCGCCACCAGCCGCTGCGGCAGCGCGGACGTGCTGGAAGCGGTCGGCGTCCGCCTCGAGCTTGGACCGGAACAGGTGGCCGCCTGCGTCGAGCGCGTCGGCTTCGGCTTCATGTTCGCCCCAGCCTACCACCCCGCCATGCGTCATGTCGGACCCACCCGTCGCGAGATCGGCATCCGCACCGTCTTCAACATCCTCGGCCCGCTTACCAACCCTGCGGGCGCGAGCTACCAAGTGCTCGGCGTCGCAGACGCCAGCCTCCTGCGCCTGATGGGCGAGGCGTTGCTGCGGCTTGGCTGCGAGCGTGCCCTGATCGTCCACGGCGAAGACGGTCTCGACGAGCTGTCGCTTTCCGCCCCAACGCGCATCTGCGAAGTGCGCAGCGGCAGCACCGATCTCCTCGAATACGTCGTCACGCCCAGCGACCTGGGCCTCTCCGAGCGGCCACGCACCGAGGTGCTCGGCGGTGACGCGCAGCAGAACGCGACCATTCTGCGGGACGTCCTCGCGGGCAGGCACGAGGGCGCCATCGCCGACATGGTCGCTCTCAACGCCGCCGCCGCGCTCTACGTCACGGGCCGCGTCCCGACCCTCGCCGGTGGCGTCACCCAGGCGCGCGACGCCCTCCGCAAGGGCATGGCGCTCGCCACGCTCGAAGCGCTGGTCGTCGCCACGCATGCCCTCGCACCAGTTGCTTAGGGTGTTGAGCGAAGGTCAACTCGCAGTTCGCTTGAGCAAGCGAGAGGGCGCCAAGATGGAGGTCTGACCATGAGTGGTGAGGAAGACCTGCTCGCGGCGTTGCTCGAGTCGTGTGGCGACCGGTTATGGCACCCTCCGCTCACCATATCGGAAATCCAAGATGTTGAGCGCAGGCTTGGGTTCCTGTTGCCGCCATTCCTCCGGCGCCTCTACTCAGAGGTGGCTAACGGTGGCTTCGGACCTGGGTATTTCCACTGATGCTGCCCCAGGAGGACTTGGGGCGCTTCGAATTGGAAACCGTCGCCCTCTGGTATCGCAGTCTTCGTGATCATCCGCCCACGAAAGATGACGTCAGCCCAGAAGATCCTGAGATGCCCATGCTCGAGTGGCCGAAGCGGATGCTGATGATGTGTGATTGGGGCTGCAACATCTACTCGTGTGTGGACTGTTCTCGCCCCGAACTGCCCGTGCTGCGCAACGACAACAACGTGAGCTGGAGCACATTCCCGATTGAAGATCCGTCATTGCAAGCTTGGCTGAGAAGGGCGGTTGACGGGGAGAACCTCTTCTCACTGAACTGGGAAGCCGCTCCGAAAGTGATCTTCCCCGCGTGGCCTCGCCCTCAACGGGATACAAGTTAACTCTATATACGGATGTGTCACATGCCCGAAAATTTCCTTGATCACATCGTCGCCATCACCCGCGCCGATCTCGCCGAACGTCAGGCAGCGGACGCCGCTGGACGAGTTGCGCCCCCTTGTGGCGGATGCGCCCGAGCCGCGACAGCGAATACCGTTCTTAATGCCCAGAATAGATCGGCCGGCACACCTGATCGCTGAGATCAAGCGTGCCTCGCCGTCAAAGGGCGTGATAACTGAGAACTTCGATCCCGTCGCGCAGGCGCGGGCGTATCAATACGGCGGCGCGTCGGTGATCAGCGTCCTCACCGAGCCGCACTTCTTCCTTGGTTCGCTGAACCACCTGCGCGCTGTCCGCGACGCCGTAGACCTGCCGATTCTCCGCAAAGACTTTATCCTCGACCCCTATCAGGTCTATGAGGCGCGCGTCGCGGGAGCCGACGTTGTCTTGCTGATCTGCGCGTTGCTGGACGATGCCCAACTTACCAATCTGCTGGCGCTGACCCACTCGCTCGGTATGGAGGCGTTGGTCGAAGCGCACGATGAGGCGGAGGTTCGCCGCGCAGTCGCCGTGGGCGCATACATTATCGGCGTCAACAGCCGCAACCTCCACACCTTCAAGGTTGACACGGACATCGTGCGGCACCTGCGCCCGCTCGTCCCAGCCTCTACGACTTTCGTGGCCGAGAGCGGCATTGCCACCGCGATCGACGCCGCGCGGGCGCGCGCCTGGGGCGCCGACGCGATCCTCGTCGGAGAGGCACTGATGCGTGCCGCCGATCCCGCCGCCAAAGCGCGTGAACTTGCCTCGGCGCCAGGCGGATTCGTCTCACGGCTTCTTCTATAGTTCTCATACGCCATTTGTGAAGATTTGCGGACTTGTTCAGACAGAAGGGATCGCGTTGGCTGATGAGTTAGGTGCGGATGCCTATGGCCTCATCTTCGCGCCGATGGCCCCCGATCACCGCCGCCTCACTCCAGATGCGGCCTGCCAGCTCACGGGCAAAGGCGACTACGCAATACACTCCGAAAGCGACGATACATACACTCAGCATGCTGAAAAGCGCGCTCAACCGGGCGAGATAAAGACCATCGGTGTCTTCGTCAACGAGGCCACAGAGCAGATCGGGCACATGGTGCAGCACGTCGGCCTCGACGCCATCCAACTCTCCGGCGACGAGACACCCGAGCAATGTGCCGAAGTCGCTGACTTCGCGCAGCGCCCGGTCCTCAAAGCCCTGCGCCTTCGCGACGAGGCGGACCTCGCCCAGCTCGATGCCTACGCTATGGCCGGCGCGGTGCTCTTACTCGATGCCCACGTGCCGGGCAGCTACGGCGGCTCCGGCGTCACCGGCGACTGGGACCTCGCCCGCCGCGCCTCCCAGCGCTGGCCCGTCATCCTCTCTGGCGGCCTCACCCCCGGAAACGTCGCTGATAGCCATCGCCACGGTGCAGCCACGTGGCGTGGATGTCAGCAGCGGCGTCGAGACCAACAAAGCCAAAGACCCCGAAAAGATACGCGCCTTCGTCGCTGCTGCCAGAGCCGCGACTACCAGCATGAAAGGATAGCGAACATGTCAGCCGTTCCCCAGCCCGCGCAGACGGGCTTCGCGACCGCAGGGCCCCTAGGCGCGACTTCAGCCGCCGGCCAATCTTCACCCGCGACCTCGCCTACCTACCAGCATGGCATCTACCCTGACGCGCGCGGGCGCTACGGCGACTTCGGCGGGCGCTTCGTCCCCGAGAGCCTGATGTCCGCGCTGGACGAGCTAGAGCAGGCGTATGACGCCGCCCTCGCCGATCCCGCCTTCACTGCCGAGCTGCGCGAGCAGGAGCGCACCTACACGGGCCGCCCCACGCCGCTCTACTTCGCAGCACGCCTCTCGCAGCGCGTCGGCGCGAAGGTCTATCTCAAACGTGAAGACCTCGCCCATACTGGCGCCCACAAGATCAACAACGCGCTCGGCCAGGGAATGCTTGCCAAACGCATGGGAAAGCGGCGTATCATCGCGGAGACTGGCGCGGGCCAGCACGGCGTCGCCAGCGCTACGGTCTGCGCCAAGCTTGGCCTGGAGTGCATCGTGTACATGGGCGAGGAAGACATTCGCCGCCAATCCCTCAACGTCTTCCGTATGAAGCTGCTCGGCGCCGAGGTGCGCCCCGTCGCCTCTGGCAGCCGCACCCTCAAAGACGCCATCAACGAGGCGATCCGCGACTGGGTCACCAACGTCGAGACGACCCACTACCTGATCGGCTCCGCCGTCGGCCCCCATCCGTATCCGCGCATCGTCCGCGACTTCCAATCGGTGATCGGAACGGAGAGCCCGCGCGCAGATCGTCGAAGCTGAGGGGCTCCTGCCCGATCTCGTCGTCGCCTGCGTCGGCGGCGGCAGCAACGCCATTGGCATGTTCCACCCCTTCGCTGGGGATGCCTCCGTGCGCCTCCTGGGCGTCGAGGCGGGCGGTAGCGGCGTCGCCACCGGCAAGCACTCGGCAACGCTCGTCGCCGGGCGCCCCGGTATCCTCCACGGCGCCCTCAGCTATCTGCTGCAAGATGAGCACGGCCAAGTCATCGAGACGCATAGCATCTCCGCCGGACTCGACTACCCCGGCGTAGGACCGGAGCATAGCTACCTCCGCGCCACCGGACGCGCCGAGTACGTCGCCGTCGACGATGATGCCGCCCTCCGCGCCTTCGGCGTGCTCTGCGAGGAGGAGGGCATCATTCCCGCCCTCGAATCATCCCACGCCGTCGCCACCGTCCTCGAACTGGCCGAGCGCGGCGACCTCCGCCCCGATCAGGTCATCGTGGTAAACCTCTCCGGTCGCGGTGACAAAGACATCAACACCGTCGCCACCATCCTCGGTGTCACGCTGGAATAGGCTAATCACCGATGAAGAAGGAAGACCTTCGTGCCGCACTGGCCGCTGCTGGCCTGGATCGGCTCAAACCATATCTGGACCAACTCACGCTCCCAGCCATTCGCATCGAAGCCAACCTGCTTGCCGATGACGATCTGCCCGTCGGCGCGTCGAAGCTGGGCGGGCGCCCAGATCTTCCCCACGCGCAGGAATGGCCAACCTACATCGGCAACCCGCTGGCCTTCCTCGCCCAGTTCAACCTCGCCGAATTGCAGCAGTATGACGTGGACTCAGTCCTTCCGCCAACAGGGATCCTCGGTTTCTCCTACGATTTCGTGAGTGGTCCCTACGGCATCTATCCCGACGACCGGGATGGCTGGCGAGTGCTGTATATGGATGACGGAGAAACCACGCTATCACGCAGAAGGTGGCCCACCGATCTCGCGCCCGCCTACCGCCTTCCTGCAAGTGAGCCGTGGTTCTCCACCGTGACAACATTATCCAGCGAGCCCGATTGGATCATTGGAATGACAACGAGGGATGAGGAAAGACTGAAACTTGCGCAACTAGTCGACGTGGCGGTGCTGGCCGACGCTGGTGCGTCACAGGCAGACAACCCGCACGAGATCTGGGGAAATCGCCATCAACTACTCGGATATCCCTGGTTAGGCCTGCACAGAGCTATGCCGATTGCCTGCGAATTGGCGGCTAATGGGCAAGCGACTAACCTTCTTTCGGTGCTGGTGCCAGCCGAACGCGGCGAAGAGGGAGCCTGGCGTGACTTGCAGCAAGCATACAAGCGCTGGCAACTCCTTCTTCAACTTGGTAACGTGTCGGGAATCCGAGCCCCAATGAGCTTCGGCAACCATGACCCCGCATGGGACAACGGCACGGTATGGCGGCTGGCCGAGGTATGCGACCTGTGGGCCGGTGGCGAGGTGATGTACTTCTGGATTGAGCGTGATCGTCTCGCCCGGCTCGATTTCTCCAACATATGGCTCGTCGGCTCAAGTCGGTTTTGACGAGGTCGAGATGATGCCGAGATGATGCATAGAAATGGGACATCCGCAATGGCTTGCAGAAGTGGTATCAGCGTAGGTTCCCCCATCGTCGCCGCGTTTACCCGCGCCCGCGACGAGCACCGTACCGCCCTGATCCCGTACGTCATGGCGGGTTACCCCGACCTCGCCACAAGCGAGTCCCTCGCCGTCGCCCTGTGCGAGGCCGGTGCGGACATCCTGGAGTTGGGAGTTCCGTTCAGCGATCCCCTCGCCGATGGCGCGACCATCCAGCACGCCGCGCAGCGTGCACTTGACAACGGCACGTCGCCCACGGACGTCCTCGCCCTCGCCGCCCGCATCTCCGAGCGAGTCGCCACGCCCATCGTCCTCATGGGCTACTACAACCCCATCTACAGCTACGGTCTCGAGCGCTACTGCGCCCGCGCCACCGAGTCCCGCGTCGCGGGGCTCATCGTCCCCGACCTGCCGCCAGAGGAAGCCGAACCGCTCCAGGCCGCCGCGGCATCGCACGGTATCGAGTTGATCTTCCTCGTGACGCCCACGAGCACCGACGACCGCATCGCGCGGGCCGCCGCGATGGGCGAGCGCACCGGCGGCGGCTTCCTCTACTGCGTTTCGCTCAGTGGCGTGACGGGCGCCCGCAGCGCCCTGCCTGAGCAGCTCCCCGCCTTCATCGCTCGCGTCCGTGCGCGGACGGCGCTGCCGCTCGCGGTTGGCTTCGGCGTCTCGCGCCCCGAACACGTCGCCGAGATCGGCGCGTACGCTGACGGTGGTGTCGTTGCTAGCGCGCTGCTCAACGCCGTGGATGCTGCGCCCACCGCAGATCGCATTGTCGCGGGTGTCGCCTTTCTGCGCACACTGCAAGCCGGCACCCACCACGCTTTCCCCGCAGAGACGGGGTCCTAACCATGCCTCGTTGTAGAGTACGGCACGGTGCGCAGGCGACGCCATTTGGGCGGGCCGAGGAGCAGGCCGTGCGCGTCGGTTAGATGGCTGAGTCGGGGCGGTGGTTGCGCCCGAGCGGTGCGAGCGCGCTAGAGAGGACGGCGTTGACGTCGGAGAAGGCGACCATGGCGGCGAAAGAGGCGGCTGCGGGGGGTAGCTCGCGGGCCGACCACTGGGCGAGAGCGACTTCGTAGGTAGGCAGGTTGGCATCGAGGACGTTGAGCGCGACGAGGTCGCCGCGTTCGAGCTCGTCGTGGACGGCGAGGGCCGGGAGGACGGTGAGGCCGATTCCGGCAAGCAGCAGTTGCTTCATCACCTCGCCGGCGGTGGCTTCCAACGCAATGTGACGCTCGGCGCCGGGCGGCAGCAGGTGGCGCAGGCCCAGGTGGGTGGGTCCGGCCTGGGTCGAGAGGATGGTGTGCTCCGCGAGGTCGGCGCGCGTGCAGGAGGACTGGTGCGCGAGAGGATGCTGCGCGCTGACGACGACGAGCAACGGTTGCTCGAACGACCAGAGCACCTGGGCGCGAAGGTCGAGCTGCGCGCGGGAGCAGAGCACGAGCTGGATCGCGCCGTCGAGGAGGCTTTCCATCAAGGCGGGGCTGAGTGCGGTGCGGACCCAGATGCGCAGGGTCGGGTGCTCGCGCCAGAAGCGCTCTATGAGGCGTGGGGCGAGATACTGGCTGCACGTGGGGTTGCTGCCCAGCAGCAGGCTTCCGACGCCGCCGTCCACCGCGCGCTGCGCCTCGCGGCGACCTTCGGCGCGCAGTGCCAGCATGCGCTCTGCATAAGGCATCAGAGCGCGACCGGCCTCCGTGAGATCGACGGTATGCCCTCGGCGATAGAAGAGGGACGCGCCCAGCTCGGATTCGAGCGCGGAGACGCGTCCGCTGAGGGTAGGTTGCGCTAGGTTGAGCACGATGCCCGCGCGCGAGAAGCTGCGGGCGCGGGCTACCTGCACGAAGGTCTCGATCTGCTCGAAGGTCATCGCGGACATCGTTTCGGTATCGCCAATTCCGATAGGAGCTAGAGCAGTTACGCCCTCGAAGTATAGCAGAGATGCGTGTAGAGTGAGGGGAAGCGGTTGGGTACGAGGCGATGCAGCGAGAAGGGACGGCGACGATGGCGAGCGAGGCAACGATCCTGCGGATCGATCATGTGCAGGTGACGATGCCGAGAGGCGGAGAGGAGCGAGCGCGGGCGTTCTACGGCGGCGCGTTGGGGCTGCGCGAGGTGGCGAAACCGGCGGCGCTGGCCGGTCGCGGCGGGGTCTGGTTTGCATGTGGCGAGCAGACGCTCCATTTCGGCGTTGAGGACGACTACACTGCGCCGCGCAAGGCGCATCCGGCGTTCCTCGTGGCGGATCTGGAGGCAACGCGTGAACGACTGGTCGCGGCGGGCGCGCCCCTCATGGAGGATGTGGCAATTCCGGGCTATCTGCGCTTCGAGACGCGCGATCCGTTCGGCAACCGGCTCGAATTTGTACAGAAGTTAGCGGCTATGGGCGAGAGCGCGGAGACGATCAGGCAGCGCGTGCGGGCGAACTTCGGCCGCGCGGCGGAGGCGTATGTGACGAGTCCCTCGCATGCGACGGGCGACGACCTGGCGCGCCTGGTCGAGCTGGCGGCGCCGACGGGGGAGGATTTCGCGCTGGATGTGTCGACCGGCGGCGGGCACACTGCGCTAGCACTGGCGCGGTCAGCGGGACACGTGGTGGCCAGCGACTTGACCCCGCGCATGCTCGCCGCGGCGCAGCGCTTCATCCGCGAGCAGGGCGTAGGGCATGTGGAGTTCGTGGTGGCTGACGCCGAGCATCTGCCGTTCCTCGACGAGACGTTCAGCCTCGTGACGGTGCGGATCGCGCCACACCACTACACCGACGTGCCGCGGGCGGTGCGCGAGATGGCCCGTGTGCTGCGACCGGGCGGCCGATTGGTCGTGATCGACAACATCGCGCCAGAGGATGACGCACTGGATGCTTTGGCGAATGCGTGGGAGATACGGCGCGATCCGAGCCATGTGCGCGAGTACAAGGCGAGCGAGTGGCGGGCATTCTTGGGGGCGGCCGGGCTGCGGGTGACAGACTTCGAGACGGGGAGCAAGTCGCATAACTTCGTCCCGTGGGTGGAGCGGATGCGGATGCCGACTTCAGAGCGGGCTGCGCTGGAGGCGGAGATGGTGAGCGCGGCCCCGGCGGTGCGCGAGTATTTTGGCATCGTGGAGGATGGCGGCCACGTCGACCGGTGGACGTCTGAGTACGTGGTGGCGCGGGCGGTGAAGGATACGGCGGGGGCGTGAGTGGGGTGGGCACTTGTTACCCGACCTGAGGCCCGGGGCGAATCCCCGAATTGCTGATATGGGCGAGATGCGCGGATCGAGTACGTGGAGGGGATCTCTTCGAGTGGCAGCCGTCGGAGCGGCGTGACGTGGTGCTCTTCAGCTTGCGGCTCTCGCACGTGCCGCCTGAGCGCTTCATTGCGTCCTGGGCGATGGTGCGCGGAGCCTAGCGCGGGGTGGGCACGTTACCTTCCTCGATTCGTCGTACGATCCGACCTCAACGGCGAGCGATCACGTGCTGGGCGGTGCGGGGGAGACGCGGCTGGCTCGGCGGCTGAACGACGGCGCAAGTTCTCGATCGTCAAGGCCGTCTACGAGCCGGAGGCGCTTACGGCGAGGCTGGTGGGTCACGGTGGGCGCGACAGAGCGGTATTTCCTCTTTGGGGAGGGCAGGCCGCGTTGAGCGGGTGGTTCTATATCCTGCTCGATCGTTGCCGCGCGCACCGCGGACCACGGTTCGCGCCCTGAACACTGACACTTTCAGAAGAGCGAGTTGACGCTTCAATGGCGCGATACGTATCAGCGGAGGGACAGGTGCATCTCACGCTGGGAAGCGACGATAGGGCAGCTCAGCGAGGCTAGTGCGTCGCCGAGGGCGTCACCTGGCGGGATGTTGATCGCGCGGAGGATCGCATGGTCGTCGTTCGCGGTGAGATGGGCGAGCAGGACGAGGGCGTCGGCTTGCGCACCGTCGTCGCCAGAGGGCCGCGCGCCGAAGTCGAGGAGGGCGTAGCCGGCGCCGCTCGGCATCCAGAGGAGATACGAGCGTGGACCATCAGCGTCGCGGAGGGCGAGGCCGGAGAGGGTGGGCGCCATATGCTGCAGCGAGGCGTCCTCGCGTTGCCATGGCGGCGCGACGGCATGCAGCTTTGCGAAGTGGGCAAGCGCCTCGGCGACGGGAATTTCCGAGATGTGCTGCGTGCTGGCCGAAGCGATGTGCAGGTCGGCGGGGCCGGTGTAGACGACGAGCGGGCGCGTCTCGACGAAGCCAAGGCGGGTGTAAAGACGGCGCGCGGCGTCATTTTGATCCAGGACTTCGAGCTGGAGCGCGGCCAGGCCAAGGCCGCGGGCACGCTCGACCAATGCGGTCATCAGGCGGGAGCCGTAGCCGCGCCCACGATGCGTCGGCACGATCGCCATGCCGCCAATCCAGCCGCGCATTCCGCGGACGCCGAGAAGGCCGACGCCGAGCAGGTCGCCAGATGCTGTACGCGCTATCAAAGAGTCCGCCAGGCGGATGTCGTTGGTGCGGAGCATCGTGTCGAGCGAGGCCGCGGTGTGACGCATGGGGACGTAGTAGCCTTCGAAGGCGGCGTTAAAGTCGCCGACGAGCGCCGCGAGCAGACGCTCCGAGGCCGGTGAGAAGCGGACTTCGTCCTGGTCGTCCATGTCATGGCTCCAGCGTGACTCGTCACCGCAGCGATCAGCCTGCTAACCGACGCGATCCAGCGCATGGAGCGGCAGCGTCGCCACCGAGCCATCTTCGAGCCGGACGCTGCCGCTGGGCACGCGAAGCCCCGCCGCGTTCGGCTGCGCCGCCTCGAAGAGGTAGAGCACCGTGCCGCGTGCGCCCCTACGGGGGCCGGCGGAGACTGAGACGACGGCTCCCATACGGATGGTGGCGTCCGCCCGGGCGGGCTGGGGCGCGGCACCCGGTGGCGCGCTGAGCACCACCTCGGGTCGCAGGTTTCTGCGCGGGTCGGTGGCGCCGTCCAGCAGCACGGTGTCGTGCGTGTGCTGGCTCAACAGTTGGTAGGTCGAGGTGCTCATCGAGGCGGCGCCAACGCCCTCGGTGAGGACGACGGTGAGCGGGGCCAGCGAGGCATAGCTGGGCTGGCCGTCGAGCGCGGCGGTGAGGTCCGTGCGCGCAAAGGCCTCGAGCTCGTGGGCGGAGGCGCTGCCGGCGATGATCCCGGCGGCGCCGCTAGCGACGGCGCGCTGCATCAGCATCAGCGGCACCTGATGCGGGAAAATGATGACCGCTCCCGGCGCGATCTGCACGACGGCGAGCGATTCGCCGCGCGGGAGCAGGGTGAGAGCGCCGGCGACCTGCCCGCCAACGCCGATGATGCCGTGGAGTAGCGTGACGACGCCTTCGATGGTGACGTAGGCCTGGCGCGGCCCGCCCTGGCTCTCGACCACGCGACCGGCGAGGCCGGCGGGCAGGATGTGGCGTAGCGGGCCGTCGCTGAAGTCCGCGAGGGGCTGGTCGGCCCGCAGGTGGTCGCCTGTCGCGACGAGCTGCGCGGCGCCGGGTGGCAATAACCGCCGGCGGCGTGTCAGCATAGTTGGCACGACGGGTTGGCCGAGCGGGAAGTCGAGCGCGAAGGTCGTGCGGGACATGGCGTGCTTATCCCTCCTGCTCAAGCGCCTGGCGCCATAGGGCGACGTCGCGTGCGCACTCGGCGGGATCGTCGGGGAGGACGAGTGGGCGACCGCGCGTGTCGATGACGAGGCCGAGCGCGCCGCCCTCGACCGGCTCGGTGGCGCGGGCGTGCTGGCCAGGGCCGAGGCCGACGTCTACCGTGGCGGCGGGGTAGAGGCCGAGGGTTGCCTGCTCGTTGGGCGAGAGCGGGAAGCGACGGAGCACGCCCGCCGGCACGTCTTCAACGTGCTTTCGACCATCGGCGTACTCCATTATGACGCGCAGCATCGGCTCGCCCGCGGGAGCGACGCCGGTGGGCGAGATGAATGTGCCTAGCTGGAGCAGGATGGCGTCGCTCTCGGCTACGTCCGCAGCGGCGGCGTTATCCAAGGCGGCGGCGCCGCCAAGCATGTTGGCGATGTTGCCGGTGTCGAGCACCAGCGAGGTGATGCCGCTCGGCTGGAGGGCATCGAGCAGGATCAGCGCGGCGAGCCCGGGATGCGCCACATTGGCGAACACGCTTCCGGTGCCGACGACGACGTCCAGGCGCGAGAGGCTGCCAAGTTGTGAGCCTGGCGCGCGGAGGGCTAGCGCGATCGCCTCGCGGGCCAGCGCATATTCGAATTCGAGATCGCGCGGGCTCGCCGGCAGGGCGCGTGGCCGCAGCATGCGTCCCAGCACATACTCGCGCACCTCGTCCTCGGTGCCCGGCGTGCTCAGCCAGCGCAGAATGTTCTGCGGGCCACGGGCGCGCAGAATCACGCCGGCACCCGCGCCGACGCCCGCCATCGGATGACTGGCGGGGAGATATTCGCCCTGAGCGGTCGCGCCGACGACGGCGGTGGAACTCGCGCCGACGTCGGCGCCGACGACGTTGGTGTTGAAATGTTGTGCGAGGTAGCGCACCATGCCGCTCAGCGCGGTGACGCACGAGGAGGGCGGTACGCTGGCCTGGGCGCGGAGGTCGGCATATCCATCGAGTGTGCGGAGGACGCATCCCTCGTAGAGCGCGCTGACGGCGCGGCTGAGCGGGGCGAGCGTGGCGGGAGTGAGCGCGCCCACCGACTGCGGCGAAGCGCCCTGGCGCTGCAATGTAGTGGTCACGTACTCGGCGTCACCGGCGTTGCCAGTGAAGAGCACAGGGAGCGCTGCGCCGACGTATGCGCCTTCGCCGGAGCGCGCGGAACTGCGCAGCGCGCCGAGCCAGCGACCTGCCTGCACGACGGCGTCTTCGAGGGTCGTCTGCCCGCGTCCTGGGCCGAACTGCGACCCGACGAGCAGCAGCGCGTGGGGATGCGACGCCTGCACCTGGGCCAGCACCTGCTGCCACTCCGGCGAGTCGCCTTGCAAGCCATCTGGCAGGGCGGGCAACGAATCAATGGTGACGAAGAGGCCGCCAACGGCGAGTTGGACGAGCGCGGCGAGCGCCTCGCGACCAGGGCCGCTGGTCAGCAGGCGCAAGGGTCCGCCGACGCTGGCCACGAGCGCGACTCCGTCCACGCCGGTGCCGTCGTCGAGTTGGGGGGAGAGGACTTTGCCATCGCGGAGCAGCATACGGCCGGAGACGCGCTCCAGGTCGGCGACGGCGCTCAGCACGCCAATCGAGAGATTGGCGGCCGGCGGTGCGCTGGTGGTGTCAGACTGGGCGCGCGCTATGAGGCGGTAGCGCCCGTCCACGACGCCGACCAGCGCGACCTTCGTATGCGCCGAGCCGCAGTCGACGAGCAGCAGCGAGCGTGTCGTCCAGGAGCGGCGCTCGCCGACGACTTCAGGCAAGTCAGCCGTCCTTTGTGCGACGGCTTCGGGAAAAGCTCCAGCCACGACGACGTCCTCGTTGAGGTGGTGTTCCTCGATGCAGGCAGGCGGGCGCAATGAGGCGCGGTGATGAGGTGCAGACTAGTATAGTGGTCACTGTAGCCGCCGTCTAGCGGCGCCCGAAAAACCGCCGCCATCCACCGCGCTTGCCGTCGCCGCGATTGTCGTTCTCCTGTTGCTGCCAGGCGCCGCCCACGCGGTCGTAGTCGAGGTCGCCATACGCTTCATCGGATCCGACTCCGTAGTGTTGCTCGCGCTGGCGGCGAGGCGGCGGGGCGCCTTCGTACTCGTCGGCATAACCTTGATCTTGACGCGGATCGTAGCCATACCGCGCGTCATACGGGTCTCCGTACCCTTGCTGTTCGGCGTCGAACTCGCCAGGATACGGCTCGTGACTCGAGGCTGCGTCGTAGGTCGGATTGTCCCACTCGTCCTGGTAGGGATCATCCTGTCGGCCCCGCTGGGCGGACGGCTGGCCTTCGTAGGAGCCGGAGCGACCGCGTCCCGCCCCCGCCGACGGCGCGCCCTGCAACCACGGCGGCAGCTCGTTCTGCGGAATCTGGCCGCTGGCGGCTGGATAGGCGCCGGTCTGTCGGCCTCGCTCGGGTGGCGCGAGATCTTCGCGCTGCGGGGACGGTTCGCGCTCGCTATAGACATCATAGGCAGGTTGACGGCCAGTAACCCCACGCGAGGCCAGGTCGGCCGCATCGGGCCGCGGCTGACGGGTGGTGGGCTGCTGTACCGACCAGCCGGCGGAGGAGCTGAAGCTCGCCTGCGCATCGCCGGTACGCTGAACCCAACTGGGCAGCGCCTTCGGATCGATCAGGTCCGACGCGGAAAACTGGCCGGGCGCGTGCTCGGCGTGGTCGCCGGGGCCGTACTGCGGCTGCGTCCCTTGCGCGCCGCCAGCCTGGAGGTACCCACCATCCATACCCGCATTCTGCTGCGCGGCGTTCATCGGCCCGTAGCCAGCACCGGGCGATGGCTGGCCGCCACTCTGCGCGCGGAGCCAACCGGGCAGTGCGCCCTCGTCCACGAAGGAGCCCGCGCCGACCTGTTGAGGCGCGGGCGATTGGAATGTGTGCTCAGCAGGTTGATTCCACTGCGGCGCGGCGGGCGGTGGCGGCGCGCCCCATGCGACGGACGGGGTGTTGGCCGGCTGAGCGAGTTGGCCTTGCCGTGCCTGCGGCACCTGTGGCTGTGAGCGGAGCCAAGTGGGGAGGGCGGTCTCGTCGATCAGCGACTGCGCGGCCATGCCGGCTACTCCACTGCGCTGGCCGGAATCTGGCGGCTGCATGCCCCCGCCGAGCCAGCCCGGGAGCGTGCCACCGTCGCCCTGAGGCACAGGGGAGATGGCCGGCGACGGCAGGCCGCGGGGGAGCGCGACGGCTTGGTCGAGCGAGGGAAAGGCGGACTGCGCAGTGGGCTCGGCAGCGGGATAGCCATTCGGAGCGGGCGGGGCATAGGGCGAGGCACCGTTGAAAGGAACGCGGCTCGGTGGGGCATAGCTAGGCGCCTGCTGGATGGTTGGCTGATCGCCACCCTGGCCGCCGGATTGACGCAGCCATTCGGGCAGCGATGCTTCGTCAAAGAGCGCGTTGGAGGCGATGGCCGCGCCGCCCGGGCTCGGGATGCGCTGCTGCCGCGGGTCGCGCGGATCCGACGCCATCTGCTGAGGCCACTGTGGCTGCTGGAACGGTTGCTGGGGCATGCGTGAAGGATAGTTCGGCGGCATCTGCGCTTGGGTGGGGGGCGCATACGGATTCGGGGCCGCCGGAGTAGCGCCAACCTCCCTGAGCCAACCAGGGAGCGCATCGCCGCTCATCAGGCTATTGGCGGGCAGTTGCGACGCGGGTGGTTGGTACGACTGCGGCGCTTGCGGCGGCGTCTGCCCACCGGGACCGCCCTGGATCTGCCTCAGCCATCCGGGCATGCCATCGTCGAAAGGTGCCTGTCCACCTTGAGGGACATTGCCGCCCGGCCTGCCGCGTTCCACCTGCGCCCCGAAGCGAAGTCCGCAGGTGGGACAGGCGGGGCTGCCGATGGTCACGGGCTGGCCGCATTGTGGGCATGGCATCACGGTGTCACTCTCCTTCGGCCAACCGCGTGTGTAAAGTCTCGCGCACAGCCTCGATGCAGACTTGAAGCGCACCATTGCTAGCGCGCAAGCTGTGGGCGCAGTGTATCACCAGCGTTGCGGAGCCGCAACGAATCAGGAGCTTCGGGCCAGGCGTGCGCTGTTGGCGTTGATGGACGTGCCGCCTCTGCAACTCTTTGGCGGGAATAGCGATTGAGGTTGCCTTGACGCCGAGCTTGCGGTATTACTTTATGTTATAGTTTGGTTGCACGGTGTCTCGCACCTCTTCTCGACGAACGCGGTCTCCCCTGCTCGGTTGATGACGTGCCCGATAGCCACTTGGAGGTGGTGGACGGGGGATGGGATGGTGAGTCGACACTCGCCAGCTTACGCCGGGCAGCGCTGTACCCCCGAAACGAAGCGTGTTGAGGGCTTTCGTCCGCGCGGGGAGACTTGCGACGCGGCGAGCGGCCGCCCAAACCGCATGACCATCATGCACGTGCAACCGCGTTTTGAAACGTGCCACCCACCTGCGGAAATGAGGATGCAACATGGCAACGCGCCAGAAGAAGGCAGCGGAGCAGTCCGTCGCAGTCGAGGAACCAGCGACCCCCACGCGCCGGAGGGGTCCGCGCGCCGGATCGGAGAACGCCCGACGCGGCGGGATGGCGGTGCGCGAGAAGTACGGTGCGGACTTCTTCGCCAAGATCGGGTCGAAAGGCGGCAAGACGGTCCGGGAGCGACGCGGACCGGACTTTTACGCATCGATCGGGAAGCGCGGCGGCGAAGCGACCCGCGACACGCTGGGCACCTCGCACTATGAGCGCATCGGTCGGATGGGCGGCCTGCGGACGCGACGCCGCGAGCGCGAGGCGCAGGAGCGGGGCGCCGAGAGCTAGGGGCGCGCTTCACGGCTCACCGCAGTTTATCTCATCGAGCACGGACGGCCTGGGCCGCGCCTCCGCTCGCCGGGGGGACCCCGCCTCTCCCCGCGAGGCGAGGATGTGCTGAAGGGTCCGTTCTGCGGCGGCGACCTTCACATTGAGCCGCATGTCAGATGTGGGCGAAGGCCTTGCCAATATTGGCGCGGGCCTGCACTTGTTGCAGGATGAGTGCGATCAGGCGGTCGGGCGTGGTCCAGCGCGCCGAGATGCGCGCGGGGTCGAGGCGGTGCGCGCGGATCAGCCCGCGCAGCGCCGCGATGTCTTGATCGGCGAGTGCGGCCCGCAGCGCCTCTTCGCCTCGGTCGCGATATACCGCGAAAGGGTCGAGCGGCGCGTCGGCGTTTGTGTCGCGAGCCGCGTCACCCTGCGGTGCGGCCGCATTGGCGGGGCGCTTGGCGGCGCGCGGCGGTTTGCCCGGCTTCGGGGCGGGCACGAGTCCACTCTCTTCAAGTGCGGTCTGAAGCTTGCCGGCGAGCGCGGGATCCCCCTCGGCCTGCATGGCGAGGCTGCGCAGGAATGTGGCGACGCGCTGGGCTTCGTTGCCTGCGTCGGCGGGGGGCTTAGCGCGTGACATTGGTCAAATACTCCTGTGTCAAGGCGCTCAATTCCTCGTACGGTCCGCCGTTGCCGTACTTCTGATGCAGCGTGTTGACGGGCGCGGTGACGTTGGCGGCCTCGGCGATGCGCGTGGACTCCGGCACCATCGTGTCGAAGACCGGCGGGAAGCGGCGCTCGACAAAGTCCTCCCGCAGGCGGCGCGTCACTTCGGCGTGCAACAGCGTCTGCGAGCGAATCTTGGAGATGATGATGCCGAGCGCGCGGATGTTGTTGCGCGTGCAGCGGCTGAAGTGCTCCACGCGGTCGAGGATCGGCGGGATGCCGAGGATTGAGAGCGTGTCTGGCACGACCGGGATCAGGTACGAGTCGGAGATGGCGAGGCCGTTGAGCGTGACGACGCCGAGCGACGGCGGGCAGTCGATGAGGACGTTGTCGTAGTAGGGCAGCAGATCGGCGAGCGCGTCGCGCAGCGCGAAGATGGGTCCGCGCTCGAAGTTCTCCAGATCAGTGATCTGGGTCACGCGATCCTGCACCTTGATCAGTCGCAGGCTCGACGGCAGCAGATCCAGTCCCTTGATGCCCGCGCCGACGTTCGAGACGTCGCGCACGATGGAGGCGTCGGCGTCGAAGCGGCGCGAGCCTTTCACCTGATCGGCGAAGAGCTGGTAGAGCGTGCGCCCGGTGTCGTCGCGCGCCTTCCACTCGGCCTCGGTGATCAGGCAGACGGTGGCGTTGGTCTGCGGATCGAGGTCGATGACGAGGACGCGCTTGCCGTGCTCGACGGCGAGGAAGTGCGCGAGGGCGAGGGTGATGGTGGTCTTGCCAACCCCGCCCTTGAGGTTGATGACGCTGGTGACGGTGGGCATGGTGCCTTCTTTCCGCCGCGTGGTGCGGTGTAGGGGAGCGCATTCCGGCGGCTGGGGCATCGTACCGTTGCTAGCCTGCTCAGGCAAGGGGCCTATCGGTCCTAGGCCGAATAGGCTGTTTATGGAAGGTCACCTGAGCGGAGGCGGGGTTTCTTGACACTCCCCAGGCGTAAACGCCGGGGATGCTCAGGCTACGTATGTGGTACCCCATGGGGTACCCCACTGCGTTAGCGCCTGACGGGCCTGCCCGGCCCGATGGTACGGGGTGGCGTCCGAAGAGGCCACGTTGCTCGGCCGGACAGGGCACTCTTCTACCGAACGGGTAGAGCAACGGCCATTGGACCGGACTGGCTTTCATCCCCCTGCCTTGAGGCAGGGGGATGAAAGCCAAGATTTTGCTAGCCTGAAGGCCAGGGCGAATCCTACGGCGGCCAAGCTGCTACGAGGCGCGGACGTCGGCAAGGGGGCGGCTGAGGACGCGGGTGTGGACGCGCAGGCGCTCGTCGTACCAGCGCAGGCGCTCGCGCAGGGCAAGCCCCGCCAAGGGCTGCTCGATTCGCAGTGCAGGCGCGGCACGCAGAAGCAGCTCGGCGTAGAGCTGGCTAGCGTAGATGACGAAGGTGATCGGCGTGGCGCTGCGATCCTGGCGCTCCCGCAGTCGCTCGGTGACACGCCTGGCCCAGTCCGCGCGCTCGCTCGCGCTCAAGAGGTGGAGATGCGGCGCGTCGGCGCCGATCACCTGATGCGGCGCGACGAGGCCGTGGCTGGTGCTGAGGACATACCACTCGCCGTGCTCGCGGTCGCAGAACTCGCGGGCGCGACGAAACAGCGCGGACGGCTCGAACTGCTCGCGGGCGCGACAGATGCCGCCGCGCCGGCGCTTGGGCTGGGCGACGAGGCCGATGCGTGTGGTCATAAGTCTTCTTCCATGCGCTGCTGGCTGCCGATGTTCCATCACTTCATGTTGACGCGGTGCGGCGCGCGCGACAACTCGCATGGCATAAAGGGGCCAGGCGCCAACTCGAAAAGGCGTCTCGACGAAGGCGAATGGGCGGGTGAACTTCCCGAAGTGGTTGAGAAGGACGGCAGGCGATATTCCAGTGCTTGCCGCCGCTCGTCGCTCGTCGTACTCTTATGGGTAGGGTGCCGTCAATGGCGAACGGCGCGCGGAAGTGGCGGCGGAGGCAGAACGTGGCGACGGTGACAGACGCTGGGGCGCATACCTCAGACGAGATGGTGCACGCACATCCCGCGACGCTCAGGCGCAATCCTGGGATGCCGCTGGATCTGGCGCGCGTGGCCGCCGCGCGGGTGAACCGCAGCGCGGTGGAACGCCGCGCCGCGACGATCCCCACGCGTCGCACGGTGAAGAAGGAGTGGCAGGCGGCGTGGCTGTTGCGCGCGATCACCTGCATCGACCTAACGACGCTCGCGGGCGACGACACGCCGGGCAACGTGCGGCGGCTTTGCGCGAAGGCGCGGCAACCCGTCCGTAGCGACATCCTGGAGCGGTTGGGCGCACTCTCGCTTGGCATCCACACGGGCGCGGTCTGCGTCTATCACCATCTCGTGCCCGTGGCCGTCGAGGCCCTGGCGGGAACAGATATCCCGGTGGCGGCGGTCTCGACCGGCTTCCCCGCCGGGCAGAATCCGCTGCCGCTGAAGATCGCGGAGATCGAGGCGTCGGTGGAGGCGGGCGCGCGAGAGATCGACATCGTCATCTCGCGGGCGCACGTGCTGACGGGCAACTGGCGCGCGCTCTACGACGAGGTGCGCGCCTTCCGTGCGGCCTGCGGCGACGCGCACATGAAGACAATCCTCGCGACGGGCGAGTTAGGCACGCTGCGCAACGTCGCGCGGGCGAGCTGGGTCTGCATGATGGCGGGGGCCGACTTCATCAAGACCTCGACCGGCAAAGAGACGATGAACGCGACGCTCCCGGTGAGCCTGGTGATGGTGCGCGCGATCCGCGAATATGCCGAGGCGACGGGGCAGCGCGTGGGATTCAAGCCAGCGGGCGGCATCCGCAGCGCCAAACAGTCGCTGGATTGGTTGTCGCTGATGAAAGAAGAACTGGGCGACGCATGGCTGCGGGCGGAGCTTTTCCGGTTCGGCGCCAGTGGGCTGTTGACTGACATCGAGCGGCAATTGGAGTATTTCGTCAGCGGCCGCTACTCGGCGGCGTACCATCAGCCGATGGCATAGCGCTGTCTCGGAGTGATAACTGCAGAGCAGTCAATGACTGCCATCTCGTCACTCATGGCCATGTGCGCGCCATGCCAATCCACGCGAACTGTGACACGCCGCCTATTCGAGTTCGCCGAGCTTGTACGATAGGGCCAGCGGATCAGGAGGTAGCGGGAGCGGCTCCAGTTGCTGGCGTGACCCAATCGGCGAGGGATGGGATCTGCATTGGTCGTGGCGCCGTACGTCTGTCTCCGCGATCGGTCACCTTCACGCCCCGGCCTGATCCTGTGCCTGATCTTCGTGGAACTCCTCGATGTGCTCGTAGATGCCTTCGGGGAAGCGCAGGTCACGATAGACGTTGCAGGCGGCAGGATCATCTGGATCTGGGCAGATCGGGAAGTCTTGGCGGGCCAGCCACTCCAGGATGCGCTCGCGGCGTGGCGGGTTGTAATCGCGCGCAGCGACCTGACGGATCAGCCCGCGCATCTCCGCGTTGTCGTGGCCCGGCTGGTTGGCGAGCAGCCGCAGCAGCCCGTCCTCGTCCATGAAGTGCCGCGCGACCATGACGAAGGTGAGCCACCCGTAGTGGTCGATGTCCGTACCGGCTTCGAGCGCGTCGAGCAGGTGCGCCATCATCGGCGAGTCGCGCAAATCCGTGCCGCGCGCGTCCGCGCCGTCGCGATTCTCATGTGTACGAGTGTCGGGAATCTCGGGTCTCTCGTCCCGAATATCTTGCTCGCGCGGCATACAAGCCTCCCATACACAGCATGCGTATCCAGTACGCGTGAACAAAACATGTGTTCTAGATAATTCTCTCGTAGGAGACGTGTCAGGTCGCGAGTGGGGAGGCCGCGTCGCCGTTGGCGAGCTGTGACGTCGTTGGAGGATTCGTTGGCCTATTCGCCGATGGCGGGCGCCCGCGACCTGCGCGGTATACCTGCTTCCCTGGGATGGTGAATTGCCGGCCGCTTAGTGTCCGACCTCACGGCGCGCACCGATCTCGACGAGGCTGCAGCCGAGCGTCCAGAGGGCAAGCGCAGTGGCCCACCACCAGGCCCCCTCCGCGACGAGCAAGAGGAGGAGCGCCGTGTTAGCGAGCGCCACCAGCGTGCCCAGCACCTTGGCCATGTATCCCTCCGCGTCTCCTTGCGCCCCTCACCAGCGTTGGAGTCACGTTACTGCTGTTCCTTACCAAGGCGTATCTCGATCAAGGCGTATCTCGTCACCCAGACTCTACAACCGCCTCCATCGCAGCATGCGGGCCAATTCACGGCTGCGGCGGGTCCGCCTCAAGGGTGAGATACCCCGCCCTCACGATCGCCAATTACGTGTTCGCCTGGCAATTGCCAGCGCCTCATCCGCACGATGGCGCTGGAAGCCAGGTGGGACGCCCGTTCCCCCGCCAACTCTTCCTCTGGCCGCCCGGCCAGGCGTGCCTCCCACAAATGGCACCTCCGCCCTCGATGTAGCGATGGCCTCCGCACTATTCCGCTCGTTCTAGATGATGGGGCGCATTTCCGCACAATATCCTGTAGCCTTGCACGCGCACTCCACGATAGGTTCGTGCGGGAAGTCATGCAGGGCGCTGCAGGTATTTTTGCACCTCGACGCGGTGGTATAGTTAGCTGGGTGTAGGCTCGGATGCTGCATTTTCCAGATGGCGTAGATAGGGCGAGGCAGATGGCATCCAACGACTATCACTTCATCACGCACTGGCACGTGCGCGCCTCGCGCGAGGAGATCAGCGAAATCCTCTCCGACGCGGAAGATTTGCCGCGCTGGTGGCCGTCCGTCTACCTCGACGTGCGCGTGCTGGAGCCGGGCGACGAGAACGCCGTGGGCCGCTACGTCGATCTCTACACGCGCGGCTGGCTGCCGTACACCCTGCGCTGGCGCTTCCGCGTGACGAAGTCAAATCCCCCCAAGGGCTTCGAGATCAAGGCCGAGGGCGATTTCGTTGGGCGCGGCATCTGGACCTTTGCGCCGGACGACGAGTATACCCATGTGATCTATGATTGGAAGATTCGCGCCGACAAGCCGCTGCTGCGCTACTTCTCCTGGATCATGAAGCCGATCTTCTCGGCGAATCACCGCTGGGCGATGGCGCAAGGCGAGAAGAGCCTGAACCTTGAGCTGGCGCGGCGGCGCGCGAAGTCCGCCGCCGAGCTTGAGCGCATCCCCGATCCGCCGCAGCCCTCGGCGATCAACGCATCTTCGGCGGTGCCGCTGCTGGCGCTGAGCGCAGGTTCCGTGGCGCTGGCGATCCTCCTGGCCCGTCGCCGCTCGTCGCGCTAACCGTTTCGGAAGGACTAACGCACCATGTCGCAGCCAAGTGTCGCCGAGATCTTCGAGACGATGTCATACGGTCACGCGCCGGAGTCGCCCGCCACTGCCAAGGAATGGCTCACCGCGCACGCGCCGCGCCTCGGCCTCTTCATCGGCGGCGAGTGGCGCGCGCCGAGCGGTGGCGACTACTTCGCTAGCGTGAATCCGGCGACGGCCAAGCCGCTGATCGAGATCGCGCAGGGCACCGCCGCGGACGTGGACGCCGCCGTGCACGCGGCGCGGGCAGCTCTCGCGGAGTGGAGCGCAACGCCGGGGCATGTGCGGGCGCGCTACCTTTATGCCATCGCGCGGCACATCCAGAAGCACTCGCGCCTGCTGGCCGTGCTGGAGACGATGGACAACGGCAAGCCGATCCGCGAGACGCGCGACATCGACGTGCCACTGGTGGCGCGGCACTTCTACCACCACGCCGGCTGGGCGCAGTTGATGTCGAGCGAGCTGCCTGAGATGACGCCGGTAGGGGTCGTGGGGCAGATCATCCCCTGGAACTTCCCGCTGCTGATGCTGGCGTGGAAGATCGCGCCGGCGCTGGCGATGGGCAACACGGTGGTGTTGAAACCTGCCGAGTTCACGTCGATCACGGCGATCGCCTTCGCCGAGATCTGCCAGGAGATCGGCTTGCCGCCGGGCGTGGTGAACGTCGTCACCGGCGACGGGCGCACCGGCGAGGCGATTGTGAAGCATCCAGACGTGGACAAGATCGCCTTCACCGGCTCGACCGAGGTGGGACGCATCCTGCGGCGGGCGACGGCAGGCACCGGCAAGCGCCTCTCGCTGGAGCTGGGCGGCAAGTCGCCGTTCGTCGTCTTCGACGACGCCGACCTGGACTCGGTGGTCGAGGGCATCGTGGACGCGATCTGGTTCAACCAGGGGCAGGTCTGCTGCGCGGGCTCGCGGCTGCTGGTGCAGGAAAGCGTCGCGGAGGCACTGCTCGACAAAGTGCGCGCGCGGATGGAGACGCTGCGCGTGGGCGATCCGCTGGACAAGGCGGTGGACATCGGGGCGATCATCGCGCCGGTGCAGCTCGAGAAGATCACACAGCTCGTGCAGCAAGGCGTGGACGAGGGCGCGCGGATGTGGCAGCCGTCGTGGGCCTGCCCGACCGACGGCTATTTCTTCCCGCCGACGCTGTTTACCGAGGTCTCGCCCGCCGCGATGATCGCGCAGGTGGAGATCTTCGGGCCGGTGCTGGTGGCGATGACGTTCCGCACGCCGGCTGAGGCGGTGGCGCTCGCCAACAACACGAGCTATGGGCTGGCGGCGAGCATCTGGAGCGAGAATGTCAACCTGGCGCTCGATGTCGCGGCAAAGATTCAGGCCGGGTCGATCTGGGTCAACTGCACGAACGTCTTCGACGCGGCGTCGGGTTTCGGCGGCTACCGCGAGAGCGGCTACGGGCGCGAGGGCGGCAAAGAGGGCCTCTACGAGTACGTCAAGCCGGCGTGGGAGACCACCGAGGGCCGCGACGTGGGGGCCGCTGACGGACGCGAGGATGGAGCTGCGGCGCGGAACGGCAACAGGCGCAGGTCGCGCCGCGCGGCGTTGGCGACCGAGGCGGCACCCGCGAGCAACGGCAACGGTGTCCACGCGGCGGAGACGAACGGGCGCCACGACGTGAACGGACATGGCGGCGAAGACGACGAGGAAGCCGCCGGCGATTTCCGCTCGTGGCCGCGCATCGACCGTACGCCGAAGCTCTTCATCGGTGGCAAGCAGGCGCGGCCAGACTCTGGCTACAGCCGCACGATCTACGGTCCGCACGGCGAGGAGATCGGCGAGGTGGGCGAGGGTAATCGCAAGGACGTCCGCAATGCGGTCGAGGCGGCGCATGCGGCGAGCGCGGGCTGGGCCAGCGCGACGGCGCACAGCCGCGCGCAGATCCTCTACTACATCGCCGAGAACCTGTCGGTGCGCCGCGACGAGTTCGCCGAGCGGCTGGTGAGCATGACGAGGGCGACGCGCGAGGAGGCCGCCGTCGAGGTGGAGCGCGCCATCGAGCGGCTCTTCACCTACGGCGCGTGGGCGGACAAGTATGACGGCGCGATTCACGCGACGCCGATCCGAGGGATGACGATGGCGGTGAACGAACCGATCGGCACGCTCGGTCTCGTCTGCGCGGAGGAGCGTCCCCTGCTGGGCTTCGTCTCGCTGGTGGCGCCGGTCATCGCGATGGGCAACACGGTGATAGCCGTGCCGTCGGAGCGCCACCCGCTGGCGGCGACTGACTTCTATTCAGTGCTGGAGACATCGGACGTGCCCGCCGGGGTGGTCAACATCATCACAGGGCCGTGCGACACGCTGGCGAGGGTGCTGGCGGAGCACGACGACGTGGACGGCGTCTGGTACTTCGGGCCGCGCGAGGGCGGCAAGGTCGTCGAGGAGGTCTCGGCGGGCAACATGAAGCGCACGTGGACCTCGTACACGCACCCGCGCGACTGGCTCGATGCGCGCCAGGGCGAGGGGCAAGAGTTCCTGCGCGAGGCGACGCAGGTGAAGAATATCTGGGTGCCCACCGGCGAGTAAGGCGCCTTACTCGCCTTGGATTGGGCACTTGCATCTCATACCACGGGTGTCGCAGGTGCCTTGGACGCGTTACTGACGACAAAACGCACGCAATCGCGAATCGACTGCGCGCATCCGAAGCGGCGATTCATCGCCTTGGCGGCGTCACGCTGCATGTGAGGCAACACGTGCGCATATATGCGCGAGGGTGAGGTCCAGGAGCACTTTCTGCGCCGCAGTAGGCGGTTTCCGAATCAGGTGGTGAGCGCGTCGTGGAGCCTCAGCTGAGTTCCGTCTCCCACCCACACCACATGTCCGTCGGGCCGAATCAACACGGTGGTGGGCGCAGCGCGACCGCGCCGAGTACCGGAAGCTCCCCTGTGCCACCGTGCACCGCGCGTAGCGTCAACCTGGTGCGCCCGCTACCCAGGTGGGCGCGTGCCGCGAGGTGCCCGTCATCGTGGCGGTGAACGCCGCGGCCATGCACGCGGCCGGCCACGCTTTCTACCAGGCTGCCAACGGCGTCTAGCTGGCCGACCACGTGCCGCCCGGCTACCCGTTGGGCTGGCCCGCTAGGACAGTATCTCGACGTACCCGTCCGTTCCATTTATGCGGATCCGCTGCCCATCCCGGATCAGTTGGGTGGCATGCTCGACCCCCACGACGGCCGGCAAGCCGTACTCACGCGCGATCACCGCGCCGTGGGTCATCAGGCCCCCCACCTCCGTCACGAGGCCCTTGATCACGACGAACAGCGGCGTCCAGCTGGGGTCTGTGTAGGCGGTGACCATGATGTCGCACGGTTCGAGATTCGCCTCCGCCATGTCGAGGATGACGCGGGCTCGCCCCTCGACGGTCCCAGCGGAAACCGGTAAGCCGACCAGCGCGCCAGCCGGGAAATCCTTGAGTCGGTATGACCCCCTCACGACCTCGCCATCCGATGTGAGCACACGGGGCGGCGTGAGCGCTTGATACGAACCGAACGCGTCCTTGCGCTGGAAGATGAGCTGGTCATCTACCTGATTGGTGCGCACGACGTCGTGGAACTCCTGAAGTCTGAGGTAGAAGATGTCCTCCTTCTCACGAAGTACGTTGGCCTGCACGAGGCGTTCGGCTTCTTCCAGCAAGGCCTGCTTGTAGACGAAGTAGCGGCTGATCATGCCGTACTTCGGATACTCGCGGTACCCGATGAAGGTCCGGACCCGGTCGATCATCCGCTTGGTCTCCGCAGCCTTCTGCTCCCCATCCGGCAAGGCCCGCAAGCGCTCCAGCAGTTCCTGTTCCTTCTTCCAGGCCTCTTGCCGCCCTTGCTCGAAGCGTCGCTCGCCAGCGCCCGGCTCGAAGTTCTTGACGTTGCTGAGGATCAAGGGCACGAGCGTGGTGGGGTGTTCGCTCCAGCGGGGTCTCGTGATGTCGATCTCGCCGACGCAGCGCATGCCGTACTTGTCGAGCCATGCTTGGATGGCGTCTCGCGCTTCCCGCCCGCCCACGAACTTGGGCAGTTCGTCCAGGAAACTCTCGTCCTCGACGTGCTGCAGAAAGGTCACCACCTCTGGATACGGGCGGATCACGTCCGCGACATCCAGAAGCGCCAGCCCCATCTCCGACGTCACGTTGTTCGGGACGGACTGCGTGAGTACGTCGG
The DNA here is from genome assembly GCA_963841205.1 of uncultured Chloroflexia bacterium. Taxonomy (GTDB): domain Bacteria; phylum Chloroflexota; class Ktedonobacteria; order Ktedonobacterales; family JADMIN01; genus CAWAWP01. The sequence continues at coordinate 70,489 of CAWJCH010000019.1, forward strand.
CCGCGTTCTTCTCGCCCAGCCACGCCTGCAGATTATCGTTGAGCCACCAGGTGGCCTCCATCGCAGTCATAAATGCCCGGTGGCTTTGTGGGTCGAACAAGATGCGCCTCAGCTCCTGAATATCAGCGAAGATGAAGTCGAGCAGTTCCGGCCCGGACTTCGCCTTGATTTCGCGCTTCAGGGTGGCGATGGATGCCTGGCTGCGCCCGATCAGTTCGGCGACGATGGCCGGATCGGTCTCGATCGGGTCTGGCGGTGCGCCAGCCGGGACCCTACTGGGGCCCTCGTCGGGAATCGGCCGAATCAAGTCGCCTCGATCGAGTATGGTCTGCAGCGCGTCCCCGATCAGCGGATCGCCCCTCCCCATGACCTCTAGGAGGCCAGCGCGGCTCGCCGGCGAGGCCAGCCCCTGGGTGACGTCGACGAACAGCCTCCCGCCGGCCTCATACATGGGCCGGCCTGCCGTAAACTGCCACAGCGAGAGCCCAAGGGGCTTCATGGCGTCGGTCATCATCTGCCCATGGCCGACGGAGACGTAGACGTGATTCTCACCGTCGCTGGCCGCGGGGATAGGGAATAGCGTGGTGATCGGCCGGCTCTGGATGATCTGGAAGCCATCATCGACCAGACACCATTCGATGTCCTGGGGGCGGCCAAAGTGCGCTTCGATCCGTCTGCCCAACCGCGCGAGCCGCACGACCTGCGCATCCGTCAGCGCTTGCTGCTCCTGCCGCTCCGGCTCGATCGCCTTTTCCTCCGTCCCGCCTGCCTGCATGGCGTAGATGGCGAGCTTCTTGGCGGCAACCGCCTTGGCGACGACCTCGCCGTCCCGCACCTTATAGACGTCCGCGTTCACCAGGCCGGAGACTAGGGCCTCGCCGAGACCGAAGCTGGCCTCCACGGAGGCGACCTTCCGGTTACCCGTGATTGGGTCGGCCGTGAAAAGGATGCCGGCCGCCTGTGGGAAGACCATCCGCTGCACAACCACGGCCATGTGGACCTTTCGGTGGTCCACGCCGTTCCGCAGGCGGTAGGTCACGGCCCGCTCGGTGAAGAGCGAGGCCCAGCACCGGCTGACGTGCTGGAGGATCGCCGCCGACCCCACGACGTTCAGATACGTGTCCTGCTGGCCCGCGAAGGAGGCCGTCGGCAAATCCTCTGCCGTCGCACTGGATCGGACGGCGTAGGCGTCTCGCTCGCCGAGCCGGGCGAGCGGGCGAGTGATCGCGGCCACCAGATCGTCGGGGATGGTGATCCCTTCGAGGGTCCCGCGGATCTCCGCGCTGAGCGCGCGGATCGCCTCCCGGTCGTCCGGCTTCAGGCGCGACAGCCGATCGAGCCGGTCGTCAATCGACGGCGCTTCCGCAATGATCCACCGGAAGGCGCTCGTCGTCACGCAAAAGCCAGCTGGCACGCTGATGCCTTCGATCCGCGAAAGCTCCCCCAGGTGCGCGCCCTTGCCGCCAACGACCGCGACCTGAGTCTGGTCGATCTCCCGGAAACCCAACACATAGCGGCCCATCCGCGCCCTCCCTTGTGTATGCACTAAAGCACGCATTTTGCCGCTCCCATTTCCGTAGGGTCCTGGCCTCGGCCGGCAATTGTACGACACGAGCTGAGGCTTGCCGCAAGCCCCCCTGTGCGCTATAAAGTCTAAAGTGGGAGAGTGGGGTACCTAACTTTCTTTATCGCTCGCTTCCTTATCAGCTCGCGCGGCGTGAAGACCCCTGGCTTGAGCCATGGGGAGGAAACGCCGCGCGCCGTCAGGCGCTCCCGACCACCGGACACCAAACGACCAGGTGTGCGATACGTACGCTCTACCGCAGGGCCTGCGGGAAGGTACGCGTGTGGAGGTGGCTTCGGGCCACGACAGGACCGTGTACGACGCTCCTAGCTCGCTAGGTGAGCGGTGGTCAGCCCAAGAATCCCCCGGCTTCAGCCGTGGGGAGTGGTCAAAGACGGACAACCTCCTCGCGAAGCGGCGGCGCGCCGCGTACGGCAAGCACTATCGGCCCGCGCAGATCTCCCGCAGATCTCCCTTGGCGCCCTCGGCCAGCCCCGCCGCGCCCACCCAGCCGTTGAGGGCCGCGTGCGCGAGGGTTACGCCACTACCCTGCTTGCCGCCGTGCGCCTGAGCGAGCTCGAGGCAGCCATAACCGCCCTCCCACGACGTCCGCGAGCCGCCATCTGACTCGCACATCATCGAGCTCGCCATCGGCCCAACGGTGCTCGGCACCAGACCCGATCACCCACTCGCCAGCCGCCACCAGCTCCCGCTTACCCAGCTACGCGACGAATCAATGCTCGTTCGTACGTCGGCAAGGGTCGGTTTGGCGGCAAACCTGACGACAATCCCGACGATTCCACGCGACAATCGGCGATCTTTGATGCCGCGTGACTTCCCATGAATTGGACGTTGACGACTCTCGGCGATCTCTGGCAAATAGATTGATGCAGAAGAAGAAGAAGGACATCTGGGTGCCGGCGGGGGAGCAATCTGCCTCACTCGGCCAGGGATGAGAACCCGCACCTAGCGAGGCTTAATCGAGCACCTTGACGTGGCTGGACGAGGGAGCCATCGAGTGCAACGGGCCTATCTCGTACTTCTTCACGATGCGCTCGTAGGCCTGAGTGACGAGGGCCAACTGCGCCGGGATCTCTTCCACGCCGTAGATCATGATGCTGCCCCGATTGGTCACCATCATGCTGATGTCTTCGCCCTGAAGCCTATGCTGGACGATGGTGGTCTTCAATTGGCCGATCGCGCTCGCATCGAGCCAGGCGGCATCTTCGTTCACCCTGAATCCCGAGAGTGAGGTGCTCCTGAGGTTCGGGCGCCCCTTGATGTCGCCGAACGTCCCCGTCAGGACGATCCCCTCGCCTTCTGTCGTCATCCGCTGCAAGTCGACCTTTGGGTACTGGACCGTCCAATGCGGGCGACCCGCCCGGAACCGCTTCAAGAAAGTGTCGGCGACCTTGTGCCGCGTGCATACAAGGTACACATCGGGATCGGGCCCCTGCCAGCGGTACATTCTGAAGCGGTACACCCGGAGCGGGTTCATCACATCGACGTTGGCGAGTCGCACGATGATGTGCTTGCCTGGCTCCTCATGTCGCGCGTGGTACTCGTCGTACTCGGTGTTCGGCAATGGCCCGATGCGCTCAAGCCTGCTATGAAGCGTCTCATAGTCGTAGTAGGCGGCTTCCAATACCCTGCGCTTGCGCTCTTCGTCGCTCCAGCTGCTGATGTCACCGAGCGTAGAGAGAAACTCTGAGGAGCCGTCCTCCGGGAAGGGTATCGGCGGTTGGTGGAGGGACTCGACGACGTCATAACTCTCGAAGCGACGGAGCCCTGGAATGCGGTATCTGTGGTACATGCGAGTCGTTTCGTAGAATTCGTCCGCGCCGGATACCCTTCTCCCAGTGCGAGCCATGCAGCGTCCCCTCTATTAATTGACTCATCATCGGTCGATGCGGCAGACCAGGTATCGCGAGAGTATCGCGCGCCATTTCGTGAGCACGGCGAAATTGAGGATCGTCGAGAGGCGACCACGAGAAAGCATTATTGCATGACGGCGTGAGGGAGCCTGATGTCCAGCTGAACGTACTACGGGCGATTACGTCAAGGGGCGTCGCCGCTCGCTTTCGGCGGCCTGCTCGGGTGCTAACCGTTGAAAAGCCAACCCGTCGTGGCGGCGTCCTGCAGGTGGGGACGGTGGCAGGTGCATACGCGCAGGGTGCGCCCACCGTGGGAAGAAGGCGTTCCCGAGGACGACGAGGAGCGCCAGGAGCGCCACGATGACGAGGACGACGACCAGCACCTACAGGACCGTGCGAAGGCGCCGCCTGTTCACCTTAATGACGATCCATCCCGGCGAGCTGTCATCCGGGGAGTCGAGGGGATAGCGGTCCATTGCGGACCTCGATTCATGCCCGCGCCATCGCGATGAACGTCCGCGCCATCGCGGTCGAGGGTGGTCAACCGATGCCATCAAGTTAAACGCAAGCGAGGGGAGAGTGTCACGCTCGGCGGTGTCCGGCGCCTCCACTTTTCAATTGGCACAAAACCGACAGCAACGCCAGCCACACAAGGCAATCGCCAGCGAGTCTCGCGGTAACATGAGTGCCCATAAACTGAGCGATGGTGCGCATGAACAATCCGCCGCAAGCCCTTTAGTCCCGAAGAAGAACATCCGATTGCCGATGGGCGAGTGACGTGTGTTGGTGCCAATTCAAGGGGGGTTAGTTAACCCGGTGTGCGAGTTTTCGTAGCGAAGGCTCTCCAGGCCCAGCAGGCTTACTCTCCTCAGGAACCGTTGCGACAGACCTGAGGAGGACGCCATGGACCTGGAGGACTGTAATATCGCCGTCTTTTGCGTCATTGACGAGGCTGTGCCGCACGTCACCAACGGCCAGCAGCTCCGCCAACGCGGGCCGCGACCGACGTTGGCCGATAGCGAGGTCGTCACCAGGGAAGTGGTCGGGGAGTATCTGGGGTTGGGGCAAGACCGCGCGCGCTTCGCCTACTTCCAGCGGCACTACGTGCACTTTTCCCCGAAGCTGCGCACGCTGCATCGCACGACGTTCGTGCGCCAGGCGGCCAACCTGCGGCGGCGCAAAGAGCGCAGCTGGCGGCGGGTGGTGCAGGCGGCGCCGCATGATCCGAGCTTCGCGATTAGTGACAGCTTCCCGCTGCCGGTCTGCCAGTTCGCTCGCGCTCATCGCTACCGCTGCTTTCGGGGCGAGGCGGCCTTCGGCAAGGACACGCTGGCGCGCCAGACCTTCGACGGCTTGCGGGTCCACGTCCGCCTGGAGTGGCCCGGCGTCATCGTCCGCTTCGGCGTCGCGCCCGCGAACGTGCACGAACTGGCGGTCCTGCCGGCGCTGGCCGAGCAGACGGCAGGCGCCCTGATCGGCGACCGCAACTACTGGTCGCCCGCCACGGCCGCCGAGTGCCAGCGCCACGGCGTCGACCTGCTGGCGCCCTACCGCAGTGCCAAGCGCGATCCGCACCCGCGCTGGAGCGCGCAACTCGGTCGCGTGCGCTACCGCATCGACCCGGTCGTCGGCCAACTCGTCGACCGCTGCGACGTCAAGCGCGTCTGGGCGCGCGATCTCTGGCACCTGGACAACCGCCTGCTGCGCAAAGCGCTGATGCCTACCGTGGCCGTCCTGCTCAACGTCGATCTCGGCAACCCACCGTTGCACCTTGCCCAGTTGGTTGCCCCCTGAAATCTGCACATCGGGTTAGCTAGCGAGAATGCGCCCCAAGCTGAGGTTTCTCCTAGCTCGGAGTACTGATGACGACCGACCGCGCCATGCCTCGGCACGTCCCTCTCGTCGCTACTGCGCCGCCGTGATGTGATAGATCATGCCGGTCTGATACCCCACAGCGTGGAGTCTCCGGCGGCGTCCTCACCGAACGACGAAATGGAGGTACCCAGATTGAATCGTTGGCGCGTCACGGACGGTTGACCCGGTCTCGCATCTGCCGCCACCAGCCCGAAGATGCGCCCGGTGCAGTAATCGGCATAGAGATACACCCCGTACAGCGCCGGATTGCTCGATCCGCGATACACATAGCCGCCCATTACCGTGCACTGGTTCGCGGTATGGTGTAGACCGCGATCGGTGCTACAGAGTTGGGCAGCGAGCAGTTTACCTAGCGGCAGTAGTCCCCTTCGTAGACGTTCCAGCCGTAGTTCTCACCGCCCCGGCTGCTGGCCAGTTGGACGTAGATCGATTCATATGTTGATTCGCCTACGGCGCCGATGTAGAGGTCGCCGGTCGCCCGGTCGAAGCTGAAGCGCCACGGATTGCGTAAGCCGTACGCCCAGATTTCGCCGCGCGCCTGCGGCTCGCCGACGAAGGGGTTGTGCGGTGGAAAGGCGTACACCTTGCCCGACGAGGTCCGCTCGACGTCGATGCGCAGGAACTTCCCCAGCAACGTGTCCATCCGGTGCGCGTTCACGCTTGAGGCGCCCACGCCGCCGTCCCCCACGCCGATGTAGAGGTAGCTGTCCGGCCCGAAGGCGAGCTGCCCGCTCGTGTGTTCACCGCCCGGCTGTGGAATGACCAGGACGACCTTCGCGCTGGCGAGATCAGCCTGCAGCGGGTTCGAAGACACGTGATAGCGCACAAGCGCAGTGCTGCCGTCGAGATCGGTGCACCTGATGAAAAAGAGGCCGTTGGTCTCGTAGCCAGGATCAACGGCCACGCATATCAAGCCACGCTCCCCGCCCGACAGTACCAGGGGGCGAAAATCTACGGGCAGTTTCAAAACGGCCGCGAGTCGACATCGGGTGGCAGGTCAGTCCCGCATCATAGTCGTTGCCAGCATCGCAGGGTTTTCCGTCTATTGGATCGGCCGCATCTCTCGGCGCTACATCGAACACGGCCCCAACGGCGTCAGCATTATCCGTAGGTAATCACTGTGCATACACGACTAAGCTTTGTCGACTACATAGGTCTACAGGTCTATGTGAATTTCGCTCCGGGGCGCATTAGGGGCGCGGGGGCGGAGCGGCGCACCAGCGGTTCTAGCGGCCCGATCCGTCGGTTGGAGAACGATTCTTGAAGACAGCTCGGATGGATCCGGTTGGCACGCGAGCCGAACGTGCGCGTGCGGGAGCATATCATTGCTATGCAGCACTTGCAAGGATGCCTAGGATGGCATGGATGCCGACGAGGTCGCCTGGTGGCAACTGCCGTCCTGCGGTCGGTGCTGGTGGCCGTAGCGGTCACAGTGGTGTCAGGATGTAGCGTGCCTCTTGGTCGTACCGCTCACCCGCCTGCCACTTCCCACGGGGGCGACGCTGGGTCATCGAAGGTCGCCGCTGCGGCAGCTGCACTCAACATGGCGCCAGCAGCGCGTTTGGCGCGGATCTCGCTCGAGTTGAAGCCCTTCATCACTGGCTTAACCGCTCCGACGCAACTCACCTACGCGCCCGATGGATCGGGCCGGGTGTACATCACGGAACAGGCGGGGCTGATTCGGGCGGCGAATGCCAGCGGCACGCTCTACCCCCAACCGTTCCTGGACATTCGCTCGCTTGTGCTGGCCGGTGGCGAGCGCGGCCTGCTGAGCGTGGCGTTCGACCCGGACTACCCGCACACAGGTCTCTTCTTCATCACCTACACCAATCGCGACGGCAACACGGTGCTGGCGCGCTATCATGTGTCGGGCGGCGACTGGCTGCGGGCGGATCCAGCCAGTGCCACGGTGCTCCTGGTCATTCCGCAGCTGGGTGGGGAGCATAAAAGCGGCCAGCTCATGTTCGGCCCCGACGGCTATCTGTATATGTCAGTCGGCGACGGTGCCCTGGGGGCCGGCGGCGTCAACGGGCAGAACCTGGACACCCTCCTGGGCAAGATTCTCCGCCTCGATGTCGATCACACCTCACCGGGCCATCCCTACGCGATTCCGCTGACCAATCCGTTCGTCGGCGATCCGCATGCGCGTGGGGAGATCTGGGACTATGGTCTGCGCAACGCCTGGCGCTTCAGCTTTGATCGGGCCACCGGTGATCTCTACGTTGGTGCCGTGGGCGGCTCGTTGTGGGAGTCCATCGACTTCCAGCCGCACGCCAGCCGAGGCGGCGCGAACTTCGGGTGGGACGTGTACGAGGGAAATCTGTGCGAACAAGCCGACTGCTCCCTCGCCAACTTCGTGGGCCCCATCGTCACCTTTCCGCACCAAGGTGGGCGGTGCGCGGCGGTCGGTGGCTATGTGTATCGCGGCGTGCGCTCTCCCACGCTGGACGGCGTCTATCTCTACGCTGACTACTGTTCGGGGCGCATCTTCGGGCTCGTGGCGGCGTCTGCCGTCCCTGGGCAGCCGGCAACGACACGCCAGGTCGGCGAGGTGAACTCCTCAATCTCAGCCTTTGGTGAGGATGCGTCCGGGGAGGTGTACGTTCTGGGGTATCAGGCCGGCGTCGCGTATCAGGTGACGAACGCGTAGGCCCACATGCCGCTGCTGGCGGTACTTCGACGAACCCGACGCGATGCGAAGCGGTGCAGTACAAAAGAGGAGTGAGCGCCAGCACAGAAGGCAAGGATCGGCGCCCATCATGAATTCGCCGTGGCAGTGGCGCTCCCCTGCTGGTACGCAGAGTAGCCGAGCGCCTACGGGCCGCGCGTGACGCTCTTCGACTGGTGAATCGAGCAATAGCTCGAAGGAGCGGCCCACGCAGCAATAAGCGGCCAAGGAAGGCCAGATCGCGCAAGACAGCCACATCAGCTCGAAGCCACTCTCCAGCGAGGGGCTAAGGTGCAAGTTGACCACTCCCCATAGCTAAAGCTAGGGGATTCCTGGGCCGAGCACTGCCGTCCAGATGCCCTGGGGCGGTCTCACACGCTCGTTGGGACCATGGTTATCGGCCCCGCTCCACAGGCGTAAATTCCCGCAGGCCCTGCGGTACACAACACAGTATACCACGTGAAAGGAGACGGCGCTTCCTCCCTGCAGCTAAAGCCGGGGGTATCCACGCCGAAGATTTGAGATGAAGAGTTTGCGCAATCCCGGTGGCAACAAGATTGGCGGCTAGCTGGGCCATCGCTGGAGACGTTGCAGTTGCAGGCGACACTCGTGGCCGCGTGAGGCGTGGTCGCAACGCCTCGACTCGCCTTACGCCGGCGTCCCCAACGTCCCTAGGTAGCGCTGCACATGGGTGAGGTTGTAGTAGATCGACTCATTAACGATCTTGCCCTGCGCATCGCGCGCGACGAGCGTGACGCCAGGAATCTCGAAGGAGCTGCCGTTGCCGACCAGCCCCTTGAATTCGCCGTCCAACGTGCCGTGAGCGACCCACTCAGCAACCACCTGGTCCTGCACGGCATAGCGGCGCGTGACTTCGAAATTCAGGTTGCTGAAGCTCAGGAATTCCTGAGCTTTGTGAGCGCGAATTGCGTCGTGTCCCTGGATCGGCCCGTTCGATAGCATGTCATGCACCACCGCATCGGGATGATAGTCTTGTACGATCGCCTCGAGACGCGCCTGGAGCGCCGGGTCATTACGCGCCGCATGGGTGAAGGCGGCATTGGGCGTGGCGTTCGCTCCCTCGGCCTGAGTCACGATATGCTGCTGGTGCTGACGGAGATGGTGAGGACTCTGCGGCACCCCGCCGCCTGGGGCGCCAGCCTTGTGATCGTGCATCCACTCTGTGGCGCCGACAAACGTCGCCGCTGCCGAGGCGGAAACCCCGAGTGCCGCCAGAGTAGCGATCAGCCGGCGACGCGACACCTTGCCGGTACAAGCCTGTTCGACGATCTCGTCGAGTGGCTGCTTGGATGGCAGCTGGCGCTGCCAAAAACCTCTCACGTTGTGCTCCTTTCCAGAGATGATTCAGGCTGGCTCAGCATCGAGCTTCGATCGGGCATCGAGTGAGCAATCAGTGCGTGGGCGCGACAGGTGCCGGCCTGGAAGGAGCGTGCCGCCAATGCGTCACAGAGAACGTACAGGGTGTGACCAATCTGTAACGCTTTCGAAGCAGGTCAGGCGAAGGCAGGATTGAGGGGTCGTCCGGCGAAGACCGTCTGCAAGGCGGCGGGCGAAGGGCCGTATACGTTCACGCAAGCGCTCGGGACAACACAGCGCGAGCGATTGGACTCCACCGCATTCTCGACGAAAGTTCAGTGACGCGAGGGGACGTGCCCAGATAGGAATTGGGCTTCTACCACGACATCTCCTCCATGGTCAGGGCACCTGGACGGCGAGGGCCTGGTAGGGGACCGCCTCGGCGAGTGCCGCCGGGCAAGCACCTGCGGTTGTCACCCTATGGGCAGGGCACTGGTATCTGCGAGCGCACCTTGTAAAATCATCCAAACCAAATTGACCCCGGCCGAGCAACGTCTCCAACCTGACGGTAACCGCCGGGGCGCGTAGCGAGCCGTCGAGCAGGGTGAGCAGGAGCGCATGATCGCGAGACTTAGGAATGACTCTCGGTGAATCTGCCCGTTGGCGTCTGCCACGAGGATCAGGCCAGTCTGCTCAGCGATGTAGACCCGCCCCGACTCGCTCGGCGCGTACGCCAACTGGTCCGGCTGCATCACGTCCGTGGCGAAAGGCTTCAGCGTGAGATGGACGCGCGCAAACTGGTTCGACGCCGATGACCTGAGCGGTGCGCCGGATCGCAGTGACAATTTGACCGGCGTCTGCGCCGGAGTCGGCCGCACGCCCATGCATATGCACCGTACACGCCGCCACCACCGCCATGATCGCCATGACCGTCGCCGCCTTCAGCACCGGACGTACTACCTGATGCCGCACTCCCTGCGAGGCTCGCGCCCCTGTTATTAGCCTAGCCGCTACAGCACCCGGGACGGCAGCATGAAGGCAGGGACGGTGTCATCGTCACCTGGTGCGGCCCAACCAATGCCAGCGTAGAAGGAAGTCATTACGAGAGGACCAAGATTAGCGACGACTGCGTAATGCGGCCTGAAGTGCGCGAAGTGCCAGGAGCATCCGTCTCGCTAGTCTAGGAGTTTGTTGACCACTCCCCACGGCTGAAGCCGGAGGATTCTCGGGCTGACCACCGCTCACCTAGCGAGCTAGGAGCGTCTTACACGGTCATGTCGTGGCCCGAAGCCACCTCCACACGCGTCGATTCCCGCAGGCCCTGCGGTAGGGGGGCGAGTATGGCACACCTGGTCGGTTGGTGTCCGGTTGTCGGGAGCGCCTGACGGCGCGCGGCGCTTCCTCCCCGTGGGTGCACCGCGGGGTCTTCGCGCCACATTCTTTGATAAAAGGGTTATAACACGTTTGAGCATGCGTCCGCCGAAAATGTCCCTGATGCAATGGTGCGGTCAGGGGAGTGGGGCAAGACTCTTGCTACAGTGTCGGTGGGGCGTAGATGAAGGCTCTATCCTGGCCTCCAGCCAGCGAACTACGCCTGTTAGGAGCACGACGTTTCTTCAAGCACGGGTACAGGAAGGCGGCAGCAATGAGTAGCACGCGGCAGGATCTTGTAAAGCAGTTCAACCAGGCGTTGGCTGAGCTGCATCTCCTTTGGCGCAAGGAGCACAGCAAGAGCATGGACGTCTTCCTGCGCGAGAAGATAGAGGAGTATGGCAGCGAGGAGATGCTTGGCAAGCTGTTGGCCGACGTCGAGCACGAGATCCACGAGCGCAAGAAGGCGTGACCATCCGCGAGCGGACGATTAATGCGCCCGCTCGACTCGTGCTGAAGAGATCCTCGCGAATCGCTTGCACGCCTGAGGGATCACCGCTCGCTGCTGCTTCGCCTCCCGCACCTTTGTACAGCACCATACTGGACGAATGTACGGAGCGGCGCACTTCTCTGCGCCGTACCATGCGCACACAGAGCATGGCGTGGTGCTCTGGTAAGCCGGCCAGCGATGAAAGCGGGCACAGTCCCTATGACACACGAGCAACAGCAACATACGCCGACGGCGCTCGTCACCGGTGCGTCGCGCGGGCTCGGCGAGGCGCTTGCGCGTGCACTGGCCGCGATGGGCTGGCCGTTACTTCGCCAGAGTGTACGCACCCCGCGAATGTGAAATCCGTTCGCCTGCCGTTATCACGGTTGAAATCGGAGTTTACCGGATACATCACTACCCTGGCACCCAGTAGACGAAGGACACCGCGCCGTCCCTCTCGGTCCAGGCTATCAAGCGAGACTTCCTCCGCCGTGGCGTGCAATCCAGCCATAAGCTGGGGGGCCTTGGATGGGTCAATTCCTCGCTCTACTAGGTACCGCTCCGCAAGGTCCCGGTAGCCGTCCCGTTTCAGCAGAGAAGTGATACCCAGCAGAAGCGCCCTATGGACATCCTGCCGCCCCTGGAGCGCTTCTACGGCCCCCTGTGCCTCACTTACGCGCCTCTCAAGGCCAGCCAGCGCCTCATTGAGTCGTTGTAGTTCTACGCGGTGCATGGCGTATATCGTGTCGTCTGTCTCGGCAGTCATTCGCGCGTAGACGACGGCCTGTTGCGCCCTGGTCTCGGTTAGCTCGCGGCTTACAAGCGCCACACGGTCTACAGCCTCTTGGTGCCGTGCCGCCAGCTTGGAAGACTTGCCTTCGATAAGGCGGGTGAAGCGCGACTCGTCCCGGACGATGTCCTTGGCCTTGTTCCAGGTATCCGCGTCTACTTCGGCAACCTTGACCGCGAAACCGCCCCCAGCGCATCCCAAGGTACGATTCGTACACATGTAGCGCGGTTCCGACCAGTACGCCCGATGCACCGTCACCATACGCCCGCCACACACACCGCAGATCGCGTAGCCACGGGCCAACAGGGGGGCATCTTCTGTAGGCTCGCTCGGTTCCGCGTGTCGGAGCGTAAGATGCTCTTGAACGCGCGCCCATAGCTCTTCCGAAATCAGTGGGGGGATGGTAAGTGCCACACGCCGCCCATCCGACTCAGCGCGACGCCGGGTCGTCACCATGCGCCCATCCCGCTCAATTTTCACCTTCTCGGTAGAGTAGCGCCGTGCCACATGCTTCCCGGTGTATGACTCTTGCCGCAGGATGGCGAGTACCGCTTGGGTAGACCACTCCTCAGCTACGGGCCGTGGTGTTGACGTTGTGCCGTCGCTGCGTGGCCTTGGCTTGGGCATCTCCCCACGCTGGAAGAGCAGCTTGCTAGCGGTCGGGATACCCTGCTCATTCAGCCAGCGGGCAATGCGCCGCGAAGACCAGCCAGCATCGGCCTTGGCGTAGACGGTCTGAACGACCGGCGCGGCGTCTGGGTCAATCGCATAGGTCTGCTTCTTGTCGCCTATCCAGACGTAGCCGTAGAGAGGCACGGGGGCGGGGATGATATGCCCGGCGTCTATTCGTGCGGTAATCCCGGCTTGTGTGCGGTCCCTAATGCCTTCCCATTCCGTCTCGCCAGCGAACGAGTACACGGAGAGCATGAGCTTGCCAAGCGGAGTATTGGGGATGACGCCCTCCGTAACCGAAGCGAAGACGCCGCCAGCCTCGTAAACTTCCCGATGCAAAAGCGTATTATCCAGCATGAAACGACCGGCGCGGTCCACTCGCCAGATTACCAGGGTGTCCGCCTGCCCGTGCTTGATTAGCTGGATTGCTGCCTGCATTCCGGCGCGCTCGTCTAGGCTGTCGTGTCCGGTGAATGTGTCCGACTGGACCGCCACTACGGTGTGCCCTTGCGCGTCACAATAGCTGCGCCCATCCCGTTCCTGCACGCTTAGGGAATAGCCGTCCTCTTGGCTTTGTGTCGAGACCCGCGTATAGATGACTGCCCGGCCCATCTCCGTCTCCGTTCCATATCAAACACCCAATGGCATTATCGTGCATCGTAAGGAACGAGTCAATACCATACATCGGCATGCACACACTGCGGGTGCCACCTCGTGACGCGCGAGACCTTGTTCCCGTGTGTGGAGTGTTTACGGGTAAACTATCCAGCGACGGGGAGTCGGAGTCCGCTTACTATTGAAAGGGAAGCGTTGCGGCGGGGTGCGGGATGAGGGGCTTTGTGGCATAGGCGAAAGTGGGCGATAATGAGGCGTTTTCTGCCAGAAAGTAGGCGTTATCTGCCACGAAAGGGGGCGTATCTGGCCGTCTCCATTTGGTGAACCCATACGCGAATTGGCGAAGGCAACCCCTGACTCTGTCAATCGTACTAGTAATACCGAAAGCACCGAAACTTCCATCGTTCTCTGAGAGACAGGAGGCAGACGGTGTCTTGGGAAGACCTGGTCGAAGAGCTTGAGTTTGAAATGCGGCGTGAGAACTTCCTGCAATCGCGGGGGGTTCCTAGTCCGCACTTTCGTACCGACCTGGCAACACGGAGCGGGGCATCAGCACGACGGCGGCGGCGTATCCAGGACCCGGAACGGCTGGCGCGGCAGTGGTTCAGGAAGGCTCTTGACGCTGGACTGACCGAAGCGCAAGCGGTCTACGTTGGGATGCGCTGGTTCAGGGGCTGAGGGTATCCAGCGTGAGGCAGCAGAGGGGCTGGTCCGGAAGGGCTGGCCCAACACGCAACCATCTGGCTGCCAAATGAATCGCTCGCTACGTGGTATAATCAGTATATAGGGTTTGAAAAGCCTTGGCACACAACATGTGGTAGCCAGGGACCACCCCCTCTTCCGGTGCTCAGCATCCCCGCTGACTAGGCACCCCACCCCCAACCCCCTAACCGGGGCATTCCTATGGAGTACGCGATGGATGCACTTGAAGGGTACGCCACCATTGGAGGCTGTGCCCGACTGCTCGGCTCTACCTACTGGAGCATTTACGAGATTGTGAAGCGTAAACACGTCCCGACTGTCAGGCTCTACGGGTCCACGGCAGTCCTAGTCCGGGTCTCTGATTTAGTGGGCCTGGTGAAGAAGCAAGAGAAATGGCAAGACGACACCAAGTCCTGAAGGCTGCGAACATCACAGCCAGCGGGAACAGCGGCACCCTAGAGAACATCGGCACAAGCGCCACCCCAACTGTGGTGATTGACATCGACATAGCTACCGCACCGACCGGGACGGCACCAAGCATTCAGTTTTCGCTGAACTCGGTACTTCCCGATGGCTCGGTAGCGCAGATTGTCCAGGGTGCAGCCCTTACGGGGGCAGGAACGCAGCGAATCGTAGCAACCGGTGTCCTGGACGCACAGATTCAGCTCGCATGGGTAGTGACCGGCACAACGCCCAACTTTGGGTCTGTATCAGCAGACATCTACCTGACTAGCCCTGACCGATAAGAGAGACACACATGGAGACGCAACGATACGAGACTGACGACCTGACACTAGCAGCCTACATGCGGGTGGAAGGCGTGCAGATGATTGGCTCATACATGGACAGCCACAAGGCGTGGTTTGTCTTCTCGGACGAGGGAGACCGGGCCAGCAGAGTGGCCGACACCTTCTATAACAGTCCGGGCGGCAAGTGGTGTCATGACCTATTGAGGCAATACCGCTTGGTTCGTGGCCTGATGCTCGACATGCGTGACAGGGTCCGACCCACGGAAGCGGCGCGGTCATGAACGGAGACATCAGTCAAGACGACTTCAACGACGCGCTTCAGTGGGACTTCTCCCCACCCCTAACTCCTGGTCAGGCACGCGAGCGGTTAGGCATCCCACACGACCAGCCATTCCCCAACTACAGGGAAGCACTCTGCAAGCTAGGCCACCCCAACTACCAGGAATCCAGCGTGGACGGCTTAGGCCGGGCAGCGGAAGACTACGTCCAAGCAGGCACAGCGGTATTCCCGTTGACTCCTGGTGACAAGACGCCACTCACTGCACACGGTTTCAAGGACGCCACAACGGACCTAGACCAGGTTCGGGAGTGGTGGAAGAAGACGCCCGACGCCAACATCGGCACGCCCGTTCCAGCAGGATATGTGGTCTACGACGTGGACCCCCGGAACCACGGCACGCTCGACTCGCTAGGAGACATCCCACAGACGAGGGTAGCGCGGTCAGGGGGTGGCGGGTGGCATGTCTGGTTCCGACTCCCTATGGACAAGCCAGCAAGCGGTAAGAGCAAGCTACCGGGCGTTGACATCCGGCATGTAGGCAACTACGTGGTCCTGTCCCCAAGCATCCACGCCAGCGGGAAGCCGTACGAGTGGGAACGGGACGGGGCGATTGCGGAGATACCGGGCCACCTGCTCGACCTGCTGCAATCCAAGCGCAACCCCGACAAGTGGTTCCAGCAGGCTCTATCCAGCGCCGACCGGAATAACGCTGGGCTGGGGCTGGCGTGCCAGTTGCGAGACGACGGGGTAAGCCAGGATGTAGCGGCGGAGTGGATGCGGGCGTACCAGGCGGAAGTCGGAGACCACGGCGACCACCCCTACACCTTGGCGGAAGCTCTGGCGAGCCTGGACCAGGCGTACAACCGCGAGGCCAGGGAGTCTGCTAGTAGGGCAGGAGGAGCAGATGCGGGTAGGTCAGCTTCGTCTTCCTCTTCTCACTCCGATTCCCATTCTGATTCCACTTCGACTTCCCATTCCCATTCGTGGACAGTGGAATCCATGCGGACTCAGGCTATGGAGGCTGACATGCTAGAGGCTGAAGCGGTCTGTGAGCGGAACGATAGGCGATGCTGGCCTGGTACCCCGCTCTACAACCGCCGTCAAGCACACTACGTCGTCCTGCAGGCGCTGTGGCACCACTTATTCACTGGTGAAGTCCTACCGCACCGGCAGATGCAGACCTGGCTGAACATCATGGACCCCGGCAACGAGTGCGGAGACGTGGTAGACGGCATCCTGGCCGCTTGGGAGAACCACCAGACGTTCGGCAACGGGAAGGACATCAAGACCCCTCGCAAGTGGGCTACCGATTATCTGCTGAAGTCTGCTGACCCCGACCACGGATGGAAGCGCGCCGCACTCAAGCACTCCAAGGAAGAAGAAGACGACGCAGCTTAGACCGGCCCTTCTTCCTTCTCCCTCTTCCCTCTGCAATCATTCACCAGAAGGTCAACAGAGCCTCTGCATCCTCCTGGTGGTAGGGATGCCCCTTTACCACCCCAAACGGCCAGAATCGCATCCTAGCGCGTTCTAGGCCCATTCCACGAAAGTATCCCAGCAATGAACGAGCTTGACCTGAACCAGGTTGCCCAGGAGGTAGCCCAGAACAACGGTGCAGAAGACGCCGCCGACTATGCCCAAGCCTACACCGACCGCATCAACGCCGCTAGCCAGGCAGTGAACGAGCAAATATACGAGCAGGCTAGCGAGCAAGGGACCAGCACGCAGGAGACCGCAGAGTGAGCGAAGAGTACATCGAACAGGCTACCCGTAGCACTATCCTTGACCGTCTGGCCCGTGCCACGGAACAGGTACAAAGCGAGCAGCAAGCGGACGCTTTCGGCTATCACCCGGATTCCGGCGACTACCAGAACGTCTACACCCCAGCCGAGCAAGAGGGCGAGCTAGACACCCTTGGTCCTGCTGGCCTGGGAAGCGAGCAACTGATTAGGAATGGTGGCAGCTACGGCCACACGGAGAACGAGTGATGATTGACGTTACCGACGAAAACAGACTTTTTGTCTGCAACGAGCTTGCCAAGGGAACCGAGCCGGACGCGATTGCTGATGCTCTGGTCCACCAATTGGCCTTGGACTACGTCCAGTCCGTTGCCAGGCGTGACGCGTCCAGGAAGGCTACTCAGCAGGTGGTACGCCGGTTCCATATCTTTGCGGTGCCTGCCAAGAACTCCACCCGGTTGCTACCGAGATATACGCAATTCCGCGTGCAAGAGGCAGACCGGCCAGCGTTTGCAGCCAAGTACAACGTCACTGACCACGACCTAGTACGGGTCTCACGCGGTGAGATACCGTCTGCTGGCACTAGCCGGCAGGGTATCGTATTCGGCACACTGGACGTATCCCGCGCGCGGCTCTTGGGCGAGGCTGAAAAGGCGGCACGGCCACACGGCAATACCGCTTCTCTCCCGTTCGCAGGTCTCCACCCCGTCAAGGAGCATCCAGGACACGAGGAACGCCCGTCCGCTCCCGTCTTCTACCCGGTTCAGGACTTCCATGCTTAGTGAGATAACGGGAGCCGACGTGGACTATATCCTGGACCTACTCCCAGACACTGACCCGTCAGACGATATAGTCCGGGCGATTGCCTAGTCCCTCTTGGCTAGGAAGCAGGCCAACCCGCTATGAAAAACGTGCGATACAGTATCTGACAGTAGTCACCGTAGCAGCGATCATGGCGTGGTTATAAGGTGCGAGCATGAGATTGGTCGTGATGAAGGGGCTGGCAGGCAGTGGGAAAAGTACCTTGGCTAGAGCCATCAGCAAACAATTGCAGTGGCCACTCATTGATAAAGATGATGTGAGAGATGTCTTACCTGACACGCTCAGCTCCGCGGGCGCGTTGGCGTATGAGGCGATGTGGCACGTGACACGGCGCCAGCTTCACCAGGGACTGAGTGTTATCGCTGACAGTCCACTGAGCTATCCTGAGGGTTTTGCGCGAGCCTGTAGTCTTGCTACAGAGACGTCTGCAACTCTTGCCGTGATCGACTGTATGTGCCCAGATGAGCAGGTCTGGCAGCAGCGCATCGACCAGCGCAAGTCATTCAATCTCCCAAAGCATCATCAAGTGGATTGGGAACGATTTCAATTCGTGCGAGCACATCAACCGCCGGCGTATCCTATTTCCTGTCCGCTTCTGCACGTCAATACGCTACGTCCACTGGATGAACTAGTTCTGGAGGCATGTACCTGGTTGCTTGCTTTATCCGAAACTGATTTTGCCGACACGCCCTAATATCCCGGCCTATCTCTGCTCCCTTGCTGGAGTGAGGATGGGCCGGTAATTTTATGGGGACGGCAGAATTGCACGTGGGGGAGATTTTGCGCCCCAACATCCTGCACGCGCACCAACCCCGACCTCAGCGCCGAAGCCTCACCCTTCGCTAGGTCTCATGCCAGGCTACGCCGCGCTTTGCACCGTACTTGTGTAGCGTCGTGTTGCCCCTGCTCTAGCACCCCGCACCGTACACCACAGCACCCGCACGCCGCACCGCCTGCCTCTACCCCGTTATTGCTCGGCAGACCCCGCACCATTCCCCCTGCTGGATTCCTGGTCTGCTCTGCTCTGCCTCGTCTAGACCGCGCCACGTTGCCCGCCAGACATGCTGTAGCGTCTTGCATACCCCCTGCCTCAGATTGCCACTACAGCGCGTTACCCAAACAAAAACGGAGCCTAGCCACATGGGCCAGACTCCGCTTGAATTGCCGCTATGCCACCAGCCACTCAGCCCAAGAGTACACCGGAATACTGTAACCACTGGGCCTTGCTGATCGATGCACGCGGCGCGGATGATCTTGAAGCCGTCCGCGCTGAGCTTGCCCGCCAGACGCGGGTCGTTGCCATCCCCGGTGACGTGACCGAGGCCACACACCGCCGCGCACTTGCCGATGCCGCACTATTGCTCGGTGGACTCGACGCGATCGTCAACAGCGCCAGCACCCTCGGGCCAAGCCCGTTGCCGCCTCTGCTCGACTATCCACTGGACGCGTTGGAGCAGGTCTTGCGCGCGAACGTCATCGCACCGCTGGGGGTGTTGCAGGCGGTGCGCGGCTCGTTACACCCCGGCGCGCGCATCCTCAACATCACCAGCGACGCTGGGGTCGAGGCCTACGAGGGCTGGGGCGGCTACGGCTCCAGCAAGGCGGCGCTTGAGCAGCTCTCGCATGTCCTCGCGGCGGAGCATCCCGATTGGCGCGTCTACTGGGTCGATCCCGGCGACATGCGTACCGCAATGCACCAAGCAGCGTTCCCCGGCGAGGACATCAGTGACCGCCCACTGCCGGATGAGAGCGTGCCGGGCCTAATCGACTTGTTGACCGGCGACCTGCCGAGCGGACGCTACCAGGCGCGCTCGCTCGGCGGGGACGCTACCCCCCGAAGGGCGTGCGAGAGCTACGGGTCGCGCTGACCGTCGACGACTTCGACCGGATCGTGACGCTCTACCGCGACGGTTTCGGGCTCGAGACGGTAAAGGAGTGGCGCTCGCCCGAGGGACGCGGCATCGTGCTGGCCGCCAATCGCGGGGCGGTGGAAATACTCGATCGCGCCGACGCCGAGTATACCGACGAGGTTGAGGTCGGGCGGCGCGTCGCGGGTCCGGTGCGGCTCGCATTCGAGGTCGCCAACGTGCGCGCCGCGTCGGCCTCATTGCAAGCACAAGGGGCTGAGGCGTTGCGCGAGCCGGTGAAGACGACCTGGGGCGACCTTAATCAGCGATTGCGGGCCCCGGATGGCATGCAGATATCATTGTTTCAACTCAGTGAGCCACCCACAGAGAGCACGGACGACCATTGACGAAAGTGATGAGTTTGGAACGCGGGAAGGTAAGGGGCACGAGACCGCGTGAGACTGCCTCGCTCGACCCGCTCGACTTCGCACTGCCGCCGGAGCTAGAAGCTGGCGAGCCGCCAGAGGCGCGGGGATTGGCACGCGACGAGGTCCGCCTGATGGTCTCGCATCGCTCCGATGACCGCGTCGTCCACACGCGTTTCCGCGAGATTGGCGAGCACCTGCGCGCCGGAGATCTCCTGGTCATCAACACCAGCGGCACGCTCAACGCCGCTCTCCGCGCCGTACGCCCCGACGGCACGCCGCTGGAGCTGCACCTCTCGACCCACCTGCCCGCCGACCTTTGGACGGTCGAGCTGCGCCTGCCGACCGAGCGCGGCACGGCCCCGTTCCACGAAGGCATCCCCGGAGAAACGCTGCGCCTGCCTGGCGACGCGAGCGTCACGCTGCTGACGCCATATGCCCGCGACCGCGCTACGCGCTCCGCCGATCTCCCCACGCGCCTGTGGATCGCCACGTTCGCGCTGCCGTCTCCGCTCCATGCCTACCTCGACCAGCACGGCTTCCCAATCCGCTATGGCTACGTGAAGGAGGCCTGGCCCGCGAGCTCCTACCAGACGGTCTACGCTACCGAGCTGGGGAGCGCGGAGATGCCCTCCGCCGGGCGCGCCTTCACGCCGGAGCTGCTGACGTGCCTCGCGGCGCAAGGCGTGCAGATCGCGCCGATGCTGCTGCACACAGGTGTCGCCAGCCTCGAAGATCACGAGCCGCCCTACGAGGAGCAGTATCGCGTCCCGGTTGAGACGGCGCGGCTGGTCAACGTGGCCCGTGCTGAGGGCAGGCGTGTCGTCGCCGTCGGCACGACCGTCGTCCGCGCCTTGGAGACCGTTGCCGATGCCGGCGGCATCGCGCACCCCGGCGAGGGCTGGACATCGCTCGTCGTCACTTCCGAACGAGGTGTGCGGGTCGTCGATGGGCTGCTGACCGGTCTCCATGAGCCGCGCGCCTCACACCTCGCGATGCTCGAAGCCATCGCCGGTCGCCGCCACCTATGCGTGGCCTACGCCGAGGCGCTGCGCGAGCGCTACCTCTGGCACGAGTTCGGCGATCTGCACCTCATCCTGCCGTGACGCGTGCCGGCAGATATAGCCAAGGGCCAGGCGGCGCATGCATTAGCATATATCCCGGCTGAAGCCCCCTACCTTTAGGCATGGGGATGCAAGGCGGGCCGCCCGCAGGCGGCGATTGGTCACCATAGGTGACAGCATGTCATCTACTGTAGTATACTGCTTGCATCGGCAACAGGCGAAGCGGCAACAACGTCGTCTACGTCTGCTGGTATCACGTCGTCTTGTGCCCGAAGTAGCGGCGCAAGGTACGCGTGCCGCTGATAGCCGCTGATAGATGAACGACTTAAAACGATGCTTGCCAAGCAGATCGAACGCTGGGGGCAGGAACGCCTCGAGCTTGCGGTCATGCCCGAGCACGTGCATCTGCTCGTTGGCTGTGACCCGCAGTTCGGTATTCACTGCCTGGTGAAGCTGCTCAAGGGCCATTCCTCGCACGCGCTGCGTGAGGGGTTTCCCGCGCTGAAACGGCGGTTGCCCTCGCTGTGGACCAGCGGCTATTTTGTCGCACGACTGGCGGCGTGACACTGGCAACGCTCCAACGCTACGTCCAGAACCAAAAGGGCAACTAGGACATGGCTGAACTGGCCGAGCAGACGGTGCGCAAGACCTTCACGTTCAAGGTGAAGCCCACTCCCGAACAGGAGCGGATGCTTGCTCGTACCCTGATGCTCTGCCGCCAGGTCTACCATGCCGCCATCGAGGAACGCCGTGAGGCGTGGCGGAAGTGCGGCATCTCCGTCAACTCCTCTCGACAGAAGGCTGAGCTCCCGCCGATCAAAGCCGAGATGCCGGAATACAGCGAGGTCCACCGCCAGGTCTTGCAGGACGTAGTGCAGCGCGTCGATCGCGCCTTCCAAGCCGTCTTTCGCCGGGTGCAGGCGGGCGAGACACCAGGCTACCCGCGCTTGCACGGACGGAACCGCTACCACTCGCTCACCTAGCCACAATTTGGCAACGGGGCCACGCTGGATAACGGCTTCCTGCTCCTCTCCAAGATCGGGCGCATCACCGTCCGCTGGTCCCGGCCCATTGAGGGCACGCCCAAGACGGTCGCGGTCAGTCGGGAGGCGGACGGCTGGTAGGTCTGCTGCTCGTGTGCCGACGTGTCAGCGCAGCCACTCGCGCCGACTGGGCAGAAGACCGGCCTAGACCTTGGCTTGGAAGCCTTCGCCACTCGCGCCGACGGGACACGCATCTTCCATCCCGGCTGGTAACGCCAAGCGGAGCGCCGCCTCAAGACGGCCCAGCGCCGCGCGAGTCGCCGGAAGAAGGGCAGCAATCGCAGGCGCAAGGCGGTCACGCTGCTCGCCAAGGCGCATCAGCACGTGCGCCGGCCACGCCAGGACTTCCAGCACACGGTTGCCCGCCAGCTCGTCCAAACCAACGACACGATCTCGCACGAAGACGTGCAGACGGCCAACCTGCTCAAGAACCACCATCTCGCCAAGAGCCTCAGCGACGCGGGTTGGGGCCAGTTCTTGCGCATCCTCGCAGCCAAAGCAGCATCTGCTGGGCGACGAGTCGTAGCGGTGCCGCCTGCCTCCACGAGCCAGAAATGCTCTGGCTGCGGCGTTCACGTCGCGAAGGGCTTGTCCGTCCGTTGGCACTCCTGCCCGGAGTGCGGCACGAGCCTGCATCGGGACCGCAACGCCGCGAACAACATCGAACGGCTCGGGCAGCGCCTGCGGGGAGGCGTGGCGTCGGCCGCGTCGTAGAACCGAGCATCCCCCGGCTTCAGCCGTGGGGAGTGTCAATAAATCCATTCTCCGTAGGTCAGTCGGGCCATTGCGTCCCATCTGTGTCGAGTGACCTGCGCGAGCCGCTGTCGCGGAGGCGATTGATTGCGACGACGAACACTGCAGTGGCGTCCGCCCGATCACCCGGCACACGGCCTGGGTTTGGGATAGCCTGTGTGCGTCTGTACCGCTCGCCCATCAAGGTCGGAGATGCGCAGGAATCCGTACCCTCGCAGGTCCTTGTTCTGGAAGTCAGCGCCGCACACGTACCTGAGAAAGAGCCCTACCACATCGGTCGGGGTGGAGGACGGTGCATGCTTCACGTAGGCGTGCTCGTAGTTCCAGTACGGGTAGTTGCCGGCGTTCACGTTGGCCACGGTTGCCCCGTAGCCGTTGAGGCAGATCGGAAACGCCCGACCGGACGTGTCGCCGGTGAAGACCGTCGACGCGGCATAGCCTATCGCACCATGCTTCTTCGAGAGCAGGTCGAGCATGACATTCGTCGTGCCGGCGATCTCGATATTAGTGTCTTTCGGGGTACTGAACAAGGCATACTTCTGGAAGGTGACCTGCGTCCCGGAGCCCACCTCACGACCGACTGGCGTGATGGCCTCGTCGGGGCCCCCCAGGCTGCGCCAGTTGGTGAGCCTGCCGCTGTAGATATCAATCAACTGATCCGTCGTGATGTTCGCCACGGCGCCTTTGAGGTCAGGGCTGACCATGAGAGTGAAGACCACGACGCCGACCGGATAGTCCACGAGACTGGCGCTCGCGACGGTCTGATCTGGAATATCCTGCTCGAAGACGTCGCTGAGCCCGATGTCCGTCTGGCCCTGTTCGAGCGCCATTAGGCCATCCTGCGAGGAGGTGCCTGAGACCTGGGTGGTCGTCTGATACGCCTGGTCGAAGGTAGCAGCCGCGGTGGTGAACAGATTGGAGAGTGCGGTCGATCCGCGAATGGACAGGGAGCGACCTCGAACATTCGCGCTGATGGGCGGTGGCACAGCATGGCCCGCATCCGAGACCGAAGGGAGATCCCTCACTTTCACATGACAGGATTGCAAGCTCGAGCGCGGGAACGGCACGCCGGGGAGAAGCGTGAACACAGAGGTTTGGGGCGCGGCGAAGTATTGGACCGCAAGGATGCCCACCAAGATGATGATGGTGCCGACCGATATGACCCGACGCGTACGCTTAAACGAGGGTGCCTTGCGGTCGGACGCCAGAAGGAAGCTGAACGCTGCACCGATCAGGGCCACGAGGCTGAGGATCGCGCCGAACGTGATGAGCGTGGTGGTGAAGTCCATCGCTGCCGGCCCTCCAAATCGTGCAATGACAAACCTGCCTAGGGGTATTCCACTCGCCCTCCATGGTATGTGACCAGTGTAGAAAGTGCTAGGTCGTTGCTCACGTTTCGTGGCAACATGCGAGTGGTTTTACCTGCATTTAACCGAGGAGCAATCGACGGTGGTCCCCACGAGGCGTCGATTGCGCCCCATGAACGCGTGAGGGTTCGGAATCGGAGGAGCTCGACTGCCACCCTGGGGGGACGCCCATACGCCGCCCCAGGCATAGCCCTTACCGCCGATCCCGAGTCACCCAACATGGCTGTACCCGCGAACAAATGCGACCAATCGACCACGATGCTGGTATTATCGTGGCAAGGCGACAGGGACACGCGGAAGGCAAGGGAGCAGGATGCGTTGCGAGGAGTGCGGAGCGCAAAACGCGCAGCAAGTGCGCCTGGCGGTACACGGCGCGCGGGGCGAGACGTGGGTCTCGGCGCAGCATCTCTGTCTGGCGTGCCGCTACGATGCAGGGAACGCCCTGGCGGATCGCGACGAGGACGGCGAGCTGCCGACGCTGAAGGTGCGCATACCAAATGTGACTCGGGATCGGCGGCAGCCATAACTATCCGCAGCAGCTAGCGGTCTCGTCGCGCCGCGCACTGCCGGCGGCTCTTGCCGCTCGTGTGACTTCGCGGCATCCGCGCCAGGAGCCGTCACGCAGGCGACAACTTCGGCCAGGGACGCTTTCGCCACCTAACTCTCGCGCGGGCAACGCCAGTTGGCACGCGTGTGTCTATGTCCACTGGGAGCTGAGCTACTTCCCCAGCCACGCGCTGTTGTAGGTCCGCCAGTCGGCATCGCTGGTGGTGCCGAGGCGGTAGACCGCGACGCCGGTGAAGAGGCTCGTATCGATGTTGCTGTTGAGGCCCTCACGCACGCCTTCGAGGCCCGTCGTCATGTTCTCGGAGGTGTCGCGGAACCAGAAGTTGTTACCGCTATACGTCGGTATGCCGAAGAGCACCTGCGGCTTGTTGGGCGTCGCGCGGGCCGCGTCGAGGATGTGTTGGGTCTCTTGCTTGACGAAGAGTTGATAGAGGCCTGCGGTGGGCATCGCCGTGTTATAGAGGATCGAGACGATCTGATCGCAGTGCGCGGCGACCTGCGTGTAGTAGTACGTCGTCCACCAGGCGTCGGCCTTGCCCTGGCCGCGCAACCAGTCCGCGATATGCGCATTCGGTGCCCACTTCTGCGCGGTGATCGACAGAATCGCGCCCGTCGGCAGCACCGACCGCGTGACGTCGAGCAGGTCGAGGAAGTGGTTGTTGTTGTTGGTAATCGGCTCGATGTCATAGTGCACGCCGTCGAAGCCGAGGTCACGGGCGAAATGCGCCGCCGTGTCGGCGATCTGTTCGCGGACCGACGAATCGGCGAGGTCCACGCTCTCGTCGGCGGGGAAGCCCCCCGCGATCTCGACCTGGCCGATCCACGCGAATACCTGAACGCTGGGCATGCGCTGGTGAAGCGCGGTGGCGAGCTGCTTCGCGTACGGAGCACGATCGTCGGGGATCGTGCCGTCGCTGTCCAGCGGACCGACATGGGCATAGACATAGCGAATCTGCTCAGCTTCGAGCCGGTCGGCGAGGGCGTCATAATCCGCGTCGGAATGGTCGTTGCCGGCCCAGGTGTGCTCGAGCCACACGGCATTCTCGCCGAGATTGAAATGCGCGCCGGAGAAATCGGTGACGGTCGCGCCGAGGCGCCAGACGACTACGCTCGAGGCCACAATGAGGAGGACTACCGCGACCGACACGATGCGCGCGATGAGCAGGAGCCACCAGCGCAGCGAGCGGCGCCCCAGCGGGCGGTTCTCCCGTGGGGCTCGCTTCGTGCCGACTGGCGGCCACGCTGCAGGTTGCTCGGAATCACTCGACGCCATCTCGCGCTCCAACCCTCCCGACGCGTTGCATGTGCATCTCATTTGGTGGTGCGGCGCTCACGCGCGTCCCGTGTCCCCGCGCGCCGCTCGTTCGTCCAGCGCATCGTTCGCCAACTTGTCCGCACGGCGGTTCTTCCCGCGGAGGACGTGCTCGATCGAGACGTTCGTCAAGCGTCGCAGCCGGGCCGACGCTTCGTCGTACTGCGCGCGCAGTAGCTCGTCCTTCACTTTATACTCCCCGCGCATCTGCCGCACGACGAGCTCGCTGTCCAGATAAATGCGCAGTGACGCTGGTTTGTACCGTTCCACCGCTTTGAGTCCCAGGATCAGCGCGCGATACTCTGCCTGATTATTGGTCATGACGCCGAGATAGCGCTTGCCCTGGGCCACCAGCGTGCCGTCCTCGGCCTCGATCACGACTCCGGCGGCGGCGTGGCCCGGATTGCCGCGCGAGGCGCCGTCCGTGCGCAGTACGAGCCGTGCTCCCATCCTCATTTCGGACGCGTCGCCACTGTCCATCGAGTCTCCTATCATCGTCGTCCAGCTGCACTTCACCGGGCGCGTCTGCGCTCTCGCGCATGGCAAGCGAAGGACCAACGTACCGCCGTCGCCGACCGACGTAGTATTATCCCACGCTCCTGAGGATGTCCACGGCGCGGCCTCCTGTCTACACCAATGGTGTACAGTTGTGTGTACGATCGGATGAAGCGTCGCGTGCGGGTACCGTGCAGCAGAGGCGAGAGGGTGGCCGTCGGCGCTGGCGTTAGCCTGCCGTTTGCCTAGTGTCGTGAACGGTAAATGCCTGTCGGAACTGACGCCGCCCAGGTCGGGATCGCATGCATCCGTGGCGGCGCGACGGGAGCCAGTGGAGATGGAGGACGCCATGGCCGACGTAGCAATTCACTCCATAGACGACTATTTGCACTCGCTACGCGCAACATTCTCGGCGGAACGCGCGAGCAACCGAGCCATCGTCGTCCAGCTGCACTTCACCGGGCGCGTCGAAGGGCCGTGCTACTTCGTCGTCGAGGCTGGCCGTCTAGATGCCGCCCCAGGTACGCATCCATCGCCGAGCGCGACGGTGCAGACCGACTTTGATCTGTGGATGCGGTTCGCGTTGTACCAGGAAGATGCGCTCCTCGCATATCAGGCGGGTAAGTTCACCGTGACAGGCGACCTCGACACGCTCTTGGAGAGCGACGTATGGTTCGTCCGCCGGGCGCAAATGCCCTGATCAATTCTCCGCCCAGCGCTTTCTCCCCTGGCCGCTTCTGCCCTACGATGCGGCATTCGTGCTACACTGCGCCCAACACCCGCACGAGCCAGACGTGCGCCGCAACAGAGGTCGGAGAGACGCCTTGACCGAGGGACACGTGAATGAAGGCCGCTCACCGCGCCGTGAGCGCGTTATGCGCGAGCGCCTGGACGTGCTCCTGGTCGAGCGCGGGTTGGCGCCGAGTCGTGAGCGTGCCCGGGCATTGATTATGGCGCGCGAGGTGCAAGTTGACGGGCAATACGTCGACAAGGCCGGGACGCTCGTGCCGAGGACGGCGACCTGCACGATCGTGGGTGACGCGGCGGAATTGCGCTACGTCAGCCGTGGCGGATTGAAGTTGGAGCGCGCGCTCGACGTCTTCGCGCTCCATCCGGCGGCGCGCGTCTGCCTCGACGTCGGCGCCTCGACGGGTGGCTTCACCGACGTGCTCCTCCGCCGAGGGGCGGCTCGCGTCTACGCCATCGACGTCGGGCATGGGCAGTTGGCCTGGTCGCTCCGCTCCGATCCCCGCGTGGTCGTGCTCGATCGGACGAATGTGCGCCACCTCGCAAACCTGCCCGAGCGCGGCGACTGCGCGGTGATCGACGTCTCGTTCATCTCGCTGCGGCTGGTGCTGCCGGCGGTGGCTGGGCTGCTGGCGCCAGGCGCGTGGGTCGTCGCGCTGGTGAAGCCGCAGTTCGAGGCCGGGCGCGCCGAGGCGGATCGCGGGGCGGGCGTGATCGCCGAGCCAGCCGTGCACCGCCGCGTGCTCCACGATCTACTCGCGCGGCTAGCCAGCGACGCCATGCCGTGGCCGCGAGCCGAATCCGGCGAACGGCGACAGCTCGTCGCTAGGGGGCTGATACCGTCACCGATTACGGGACGCGACGGCAATCACGAGTACCTACTCCGGCTCTCGCTCGAAACGGACGTCATGCACGCCCTCTCAGACGTTACGGACGACGAGGTCGCGTGTACGGTTGAGGCCGCGTTTTCGACGCCAATTGCCTGATCGAATATCCCGACACGCATACACACCACAATGGGGGGAGAGACGGAATGCGGTACGACATCGGCGTCGATGGCGGCGGCACCAAGACCACTGCGGCGGTCTACGCGGAGGGACAGAGCGTGCTTGCCTCGGCGACGCGCGGGCCAGCGAACTATCGCTCGGTCGGCATGCACGAGGCTTCGGCCAACATCGCCGCCGCGATCCGGGCCGCGCTCGACGCCGCCGGCCACAGCCTCGACGACATGGCGGCGATCAGCCTGTGCCTCGCCGGCTTCGATACTGAGCTAGACCTCGATGTGCCGCATCAGGCGATGAGCGAGCTCGGCTACGAGGGGGCCGTCATCATCGAAAATGACGTGGTCGGCGCGTGGGCGGGCGCGACGGGTGCGAACGCCGGAGTGGTCGTGATCGCGGGAACCGGCTCGAGCGCACTCGGCATGAACACGCGTGGCGACTTCTGGCGCACCGATGGCTGGGACTACGTGCTGGGCGACAGTGGCAGTGGGTACGAGATTGGTCGCGCCGGAATCCGCACGGCGATGCGCGCGCTCGACGGCCGCATCGAGCACACACTGTTGGCGCGCGAGCTCGGTCGCGCGTTCCGCGTGAAGGACGGCGACGGCATGCGCCGTCTCGTCGACACCACGACGTTCGGGAAGCTCGAAGTCGCGTCGTTCGCGGTGCATGTGAGCCGGGCAGCGGACGAGGGGGACGCCTTCGCGCGGGACATCCTGACGTCGGCGGCGGAGGGCCTTGCCGAGCAGGCGATCACCATCATCACGCGTCTGGGCATGCGGCAGGATTCGTTTCCCGTCGCGACGGTGGGAAGCATCTTCAAGTCGAAGGAGTGGATCGTCGCTCCGTTCCGCCAGCTCGTCGCCAACGCGGCGCCAGGCGCGATTTTCCAGGCGCCAATGCACCCACCGGAGGTCGGCGCCGCCATCATGGGACTGAGGCGACTGGACGACGGCGATTTTGGCTCGTGGACTCTCAACCGCGGCAAGCGGCACATCACCCGCAGCCTGGCCATTCGCGATGTCGGGAAGGCATAGCGAGTGGCCCAGGTGACGCTTTGACGCAGACAGCGTGCGCGCGATACGGTCAAGTGGTCGAGAAGGATGCAGACCTGGACGGGCGAGAGGGCCATGAGTGAACCTTCGGTAGGCGACGAGGCACGGCAAGTGGAGCAGCCCCGCAAAGCGGGGAGCAGCGTGTCGAAGCATGGCACTTGGCCGCGCGGCATCCCCGCGCTTCGCATCGGGAACGTGCACCAAGATGAAGTAACCACGCCCTCCGTCGCGTCGCGTCCCCCGGCCCTGGTATCCACCCGCGCGCCGTGGTACCTTCGCCTGTTGCGCTTCATAGTTGGGCTGACGTTGCTAGTGCTCGCCTGGTGTGGCGCGCTGCTCGTCGCGCTGCTCGCCGATTCTGCCCTGCAGCCCGCGAGACCCAACCACGTGGCGCTCGACACGGCGATGTCCGTGCTGAAGATGGCCGGCGCGTGCTGGGTCGGCATCGCGACCCTCGCCGCCATCGTCGCCGGCGCGTTTAGCCTCTCGCTGGCGCTCACCAACCGCGACTGGCGTTAACCTACCTAGCGGAATTGGCTGTCGGCGTCGGGGCAACCCAGTCCGCTGCCAAGCAACGCGCCGCCGATTCCATCGGACGAGATGCCGTAGGGTGGGCAGACATTCGGCGCGCTATATACCGTGAAGAGGTGTGCGGGCCGCGCATAGGTCACCGAGCCTGTCGTACGGACCGCCATCGCGCCGCGGAACTCCACCGGGCCAAGTTCGCTCGTCGCCGCGTGTGCCGTGAACCCCGACGACTCGGCGTAGATCACCGGCGTGTTCGTGCCGCTCGTCGCCACCGACCAGGAGAACTCGCCGAGCACGGTGCCGTCCAGCGTGGCGCGCCAGACCGTGCCGGAAAGCGGCGAGGCGGACGACTCCAGCCGGTAGGTGTGGAGCGCGCCGTTGATGCCGACGGAACCGAGTGGGCCGTATGCGCAGGGGCCTTCTTTCCCGTCGGCCCGGAAGGCGCAGTAGAACCATCCCGCTTCGCTCGCGTCGCGGGCGGGGACGTAGTAGCCGACCTGCACGAAGCTGCCGTCGGCGAGATAGGAGCCGACCCAGAAGTAATTCGTCGTGTTCGCGCTGACCCGTTGCGGCAGCGTCGTCACAATCGTCGCGCTCAGTCCGGTAGCGTCTCGATCCTCACCGCCTGCCGTCAACCCAACCTGCCAATAGACATGCTTTTGATGCGCCCCCATCAGCGAGGCGAGTCCATCGGGGATGTGCTGGAGCAGCTGCGCGGTCCACGTCTCGGCAGAGGAGACGGTCGTGGTCGTCAGGTGGGGCGCGATTGTCGCGAACCAGTTGCCCACTTGCGGCGTCGGCCAGATCAGGAAGACGAGCCACAGGACGATGGGCACAGCGCGCATGCTGCGCGGCCTGGCCAGCCAACTACGGCAATGCTTGCATGCCCGCGATGAGAGGCCGAGCGGCGCGGCGGTGCTCGATCGCCGCTTGTGCGACTCCTCGGCGGTCCACGATTGCTGCATGGGATCCTCGCGTCCGTCACGTCCAATGTTTGAAGGCCCTTCCTTGCCGCAAAACCCGTTCTATGCACAAAGCATGCCGATCTTGAGGTTGCACCGGCAACTCGGTGACGGTTTGACGCGGGACGCCGCGCGGGATACACTGTAGGTAGATAGTTTGGTCGTCGCGAGGGACCAGTACGCGTTGCGCCGAGGTAGCGAGCCGGGGAGAGTGCAAGCCCGGTCTCGTGCGCAGAGCCGAAGCCGCCCTCAGATCTGGCAGTGGAGTCCGCCAGATCGCGACGTGGGACGAACGTCGCTCGCGCGGTGTCGCGCGCGGCTGGTAGTCACCGCCGGTCGCCTCCCGTTACCGTGAGGCATGGCATCGAGCGAGGTCGCGTGGCGGAGGTCGCGCGAAGCGTTCCGTGCCTAGCAAAGTGGGTAGCCGAAGGCCTCCTCGTGCGGTACGTACGGCTGCCAAGCAGGGTGGTACCACGGGCCACGCGATCTCACATCGTCGGCTCGCCCCGAGCAGGTGCTCGCGGCGGGCTTTTTGTTTGCCCTCATAACCGTCTTGTCTCGCGCACCTGCTCGCTCCCTGCGCCGTCGCGCGGCGCGACGACCCGGACTCCGCGCATTCCGGAATGGGAGCAGCATCATGTCAACGAACCGACCGACCGACCGACCCGTCATCACCTCCGCGGAGATCGCCGAACGTTACATCACGTTCTTCGCAGCCCGCGATCACCTCGTCTTGCCCGAGACGTCGCTCGTTGCGTCGGGGAGTGACACGCTCTTCGTGATCGCGGGTATGCAGCCGCTGATGCCATACCTACTCGGGCGCGAGCAGCCGCCCAGCGCGCGCCTGGTCGGGTTGCAGCGCAGCCTACGCACCGACGACGTCGATATGGTCGGCACGAACAATCGGAAGAACTCGGCGTTCCAAATGCTCGGCAACTGGTCCGTGGGGGATTACGGGCGGCGCGGCGCGATCGAGCTCGCCGTCGAGCTGCTGGCGGAGCTACGGGTGGACCGCTCGGCACTCTGGGTGACGACCTTCGCTGGCGACGAGGCGAGAGGGCTGACGGCGGACCACGAGACGGTGGGCGAGTGGATGCGCGTCGGCGTCCCGCGCGAGCACATCGTGCCGCTCGGCATGGACGACAACTTCTGGTCCACCGGCGGACCGGGGCCGTGCGGACCCGACAGCGAGCTCTTCTTCGATCTTGGCGCGGAGTACGGCTGCGGCGAGGCGACCTGCCGACCCGGCTGCGCGTGCGATCGCTTCCTCGAGTTCTGGAATCTGGTCTTCATCGAGTTTGAGCAATTGCCCGACGGCGGCTATACGCCACTACCGCTGCGCAGCGTCGACACCGGCATGGGGCTGGAGCGCGTCGCGGCGGTGCTCCAGGGGGTCTCCTCCGTCTTCGAGACGGAGATGTTCGCGTCGGCGATGCGACGGCTCTCGGAGCTTGCGCCGTCCGCGGGTGGATCGGAGCAGGCGGAGATCCGCGCGCGCCGCATGATCGTGGACCACGCGCGGGCGGCAATCTTCATCTGGCTGTCGGGGGTCGCGCCTGGCCGCGACGGGCGCGGCTCTGTGCTGCGCCGCATGATCCGCCGCGCGGCGCGTCAGGGGCGCACGCTCGGCATCGAGCAGCCCTTCCTCGCTGAATTAATCGATCCCCTTTTGGAGGGTCATGGATCGCTGATCTCGCCCGCCGAGCGCGAGCGAGTGGCAGGGCTGCGCGCAGTGTTGACCGATGAAGAGCGGAGCTTCGTGCGCGTCCTCTTGATGGGGCTGCATGCCCTTGAACAGCTGCGTCCGGACGAGGCGGGCATCATCTCCGGCGAGCAACTCTTCACGCTCCACTCCGAGCGCGGGTTCCCCGCCGACCTCGCGGCGGAGCTGCTGGAGGAGCGCGGGCTGCCCGTAGACTGGCCCGGCTACGAGCGTGCGCTGGCCGAGCATCGCACGATCAGCCGCCGGGGACGCGATCCCCGACCCGACGCGACGGATTGAACTGTGTCCGCCGCGCCGATCGATTTCCTCCCGCGGAACCTCGCCGCCCGCTCGCCGTATCACCGCTCAGCTTGACGCTCAATCGGCCCCGCCCTATAGTCTGTAGTGGCATGCGCAAACACAGCAGTCTGTTACGCTCGACCCACGCAACGAAGCAGGGGCGGTGTCCTCTGCTTTTTTTGTGTCCGCGCACCTCGGCGTCCGACGACGTTCGCGTGTGCGCATAAATAGCGCAGGGTCAGCGAAGCGAGGTGGGGCGATGAGCTCTTCGACATCAACCGTGGTGCTGCTCCGGCCCGCCATCTCAACCGAGCAGCACAGCGAGATCGCGCAACTGCTGACTGCAGAGACTGCCGCCCCCGCGCCGCGCTTGCTGAATCTCGGCTCGCTCACCCTGCTACGGTCCGCCGCCGCCGTCTCGTCCGGTGCTCTCGAGCGCCTCGAAGCCCATCCCGCCGTGCAGCGCGTCGTGACGCTGGACACTCCCTACGCGCTGGCGAGCCTCGACGTGCGACCCGAGCGAACGACGGTGCGCGTGCGCAACGTGCAATTCGGCGGAGACGGCGAGCCGGTAATCATCGCTGGGCCGTGCGCCGTCGAGGGGAAGCCACAGATTCACGAGGCCGCGCGCGCCGTCCGTGACGCAGGCGCGCGGATGTTGCGTGGCGGCGCATTCAAGCCGCGCACCTCGCCGTATAGCTTCCAGGGGTTCGGCCTCGCCGGGCTTGAGATGCTCGTAACGGCGGGCCAATCGACGGGGCTGCCGATCGTTTCTGAAGTGATGGAGCCGGGCCTGGTGGAGGAGGTTGCCGCGCACGTCGACCTTCTGCAGGTGGGCAGCCGCAATATGCAGAACTTCGCGCTGCTGCACGCCGTCGGCCGCTCCGGAAAGCCGGTGCTGCTCAAACGCGGGTTCGCTGCCACGATTGAGGAGTGGCTGCTCTCGGCCGAGTATGTCCTCGCGGCGGGCAATCCGAACGTGATCCTGTGCGAGCGCGGCATTCGCGGCTTCGATCCGCAGACGCGCAACGTACTCGACCTCACCTGCGTGCCACTGTTGCGCACGCTGACGCACCTGCCGGTGATCGTCGATCCGAGCCACGCCACCGGGCGCGCGGATCTCGTTGTGCCGATGGGCATCGCGGCCATCGCGGCGGGCGCGGACGGCCTGATCGTCGAGGTCCATCCACATCCTGAACAGGCACTTTCAGACGCCGAGCAGGCGATTACGCCCGACGAGCTTCGCTGCCTCGTCGCGCGTGGTCGCGCCGTCCACGCCGCGCTCCACAACAACATAAGCGGCGACGAGTAAGCGCGCGACCTCTTCGCCGCTGGCTGCGTCCGCTAGCCCCAAGTCGCCCACCCCTCGATTCGGCAAGGAGGTAGCCCGATGACACGTCCCCACATGCCGCGATTGGCGCATCTCGCCCGCGTGGCCGCATGCCACTCGGCAGGCGAGCAGGATGCCCTCGCCCGCGAGCTTCGCGCCGCCGTGGCTGGCGGCCTCTCATGGGACGCCTGTTACGAGGCGATCCTGCAGCTCGTGGCCTACACCGGCTACCCGCGCACGCTGAACGCGCTCGCCACCTATCGCGCCGTGAGCGGGGTTGCGGTTTCTCCACGCCCCTCGGAGGAATGGGGCGATTTCGCGCTTGCGGTCTGGCCGGAGCGCGGTGCGGCGATCTTCCGTCAGCTCTGGCCGGGGCACGATCTCGCCGACAATGTCCGCCCGCTCTCCGCCGAGCTGGCCGAGTGGGTCGTCAACGACGACTTCGGGCGCATCTTCGGGCGACCGGGGCTGACGTTGCTGGAACGCGAGGCGGTGGTCGTCGGCAGCCTCGTCGCCCAGCGCACCACGCCGCAGCTCCGCTCGCATCGCCTCGCCTTCCTGGCCGTCGGCGGCGACGACACCACGCTCGATGCCCTCGTCGCCAACCTCGCCGACCTGCTGCCCGAGGCCGTCATCGCCGACGCCAAAGCAACCCTCGCGCGCCTCCGCGGTGCAGCCGAGTGATGTCGAGTGATAGCGAAATCTCGACCCGCACAGACATCCGCCGGAATTGACATGCCTCCTCTCGGCGGATACGATGCGTGCAGAGTTCGCCACGCCAACCCTTCAGCAAGAAAAGCTGATCGCGCGCCGTAGCGCGCTCGATGCCCACGCAGCAACCATCGTCGCGTCGAGTAGCGCATGGCCTGGCACGCGGAGGAGCGCCAGGTGACGAGGTGGAGGCCGTTCGGAGTCAATCAGCGGGGAGCCTCCAGGGTGAACACCACCGACACCCTATAAAAGGTCGTATGCAAAACCGGCGGGCGACTGCCGGGACAGGACGCGACCAGCGGCGGCGAATAGAAGGGTGAGGTGCCGTACATGTGCGGCATCGTGGGCTACGTCGGCCCCAAAAACGCCACGCCGATCCTGATGGATGGCCTCCAGCGTCTCGAATATCGCGGATACGATTCCGCCGGCATCGCGGTCGTCGCCAGCAACGGCGATTTGGAAGTTCGCAAAGCGGCGGGCAAGCTCGAAAACCTGCGCACCGCCCTCGCGGTCGCCGAGCCCGCCGGCACGCTCGGCATCGGCCACACGCGTTGGGCCACGCACGGGCGGCCCAACGACGCCAACGCCCATCCCCATGCGGATTGCACCGGCGACGTGACGGTGGTGCATAACGGCATCATCGAAAACTACGCCGAGTTGCGCGACGAGCTGATCGCCGCGGGGCACACTTTCCGCTCGGAGACCGACACCGAGATCCTCGCGCACCTGATCGAGACCGAGCTACACGCCCCGATCGGCCTTGCCGAGGCGGTACGCCGCTCGCTGCTTCGCGTCACCGGCTCCTACGTGGTCGTGGTGATCAGCAAGAGCCACCCCGATTGCCTGGTGGGCGCGCGGCTCAACGGGCCGCTTATCGCGGGGCTGGGCGACGGCGAAAACTTCCTCGCCTCCGACATCCCGGCGATCCTGCGGCAGACGCGCCGTGTGATCATCATAGAGGAGGGCGAGCTCGTCGAGGTGACGGCCAGCTCGGTCGCCATCACCACCCTCGGCGGCGCGCCGGTGACGCGCGAGCCGATCCACGTCGATTGGGACCTGGAATCCGCCGAGAAGGGTGGCTATCCCCACTACTTCGTCAAGGAGATCCACGAGCAGCCGCATGCCATTCAGCGTGCGTTGCTCGGTCGCGTCTCCGAGCAGAACGGCGAGTTTTCGCTGCGCCTACCCGAGCTGGATCGCCTCGCGCCGAGCGGCGCGCTCGACGGCATCAAGCGCATCGCCATCGTCGCCTGCGGCACGTCGCTGCACGCCGGGCTCCTCGGCAAGTACGCCATCGAGCGGCTGGCCGGGATCCCGGTGGAAGTAAGTGTCGCTTCGGAGTATCGCTACGCCGATCCGATCGTTGGGCCGGATACACTTTGCATCGCGCTGACCCAGTCCGGCGAGACGACGGACACCTTGGCCGCCACGCGCCTCGCCCGCGAGCACGGCGCGCCGATCGTCGCGCTCACCAACATCGTCGGCAGCGCGATCACGCGCGTCGCGGACGCTGTCCTCTATCTGCAGGCCGGTCCCGAGATCAGCGTGACGGCGACGAAGACCTTCGTGACCACCACGACAGTGCTCTACCTGCTCGCCGCGTGGCTCGGCGCGCGGACGGGCACGTTGCCCAAGGAGGAGGAAGCGTCGGTCCTAACGGCGCTAGCAGCGCTCCCTGGGCAGATGCAGCGCGTGCTGGATGCCTCCGCGGCTGCCGACTCGCCGATCCAGAGTATTGCCGCCGAGCTAGCGCAGGTCCAGAGCACGATGTTCATCGGGCGCGGCTACGGCTTCCCGCTAGCGCTCGAGGGCGCGCTCAAGCTCAAAGAGATCTCGTACATCCATGCCGAGGCATACCCTGCGGGTGAGCTGAAGCACGGCCCCATCGCCTTGCTGGATGAGCGGGTGCCGCTGGTGGCGATGGCGCTCGCCAGCCGGACCTACGACAAAGTGGTCAGCAATGTGCAGGAGGTGCGCGCGCGCGGCGCGCGCGTCATCGCTGTGGCGACCGAGGGTGACGAGCAGATCACACGCCACGCGGAGGACGTGATCTATGTCCCCGCCGCGCCCGAGATGCTCTCGCCGCTGCTGGCGGTGATCCCGCTGCAACTGCTCTCGTATCACGTCGCCCTCGCGCGCGGCTGCAACATCGATCAGCCGCGGAACCTCGCCAAATCCGTGACAGTCGAGTAGCGGCTGCCGAGCGCACACCGCAGTCAAGCGTCGCCCGTTCGTCCCACTCAACGTGGGTCGGATGGGCGGCACTTTTTGGGGGTTCCTCCTCGCGGAGAAGGAGAGAACCCCGCAGGCTCACTTGTCGTAGACCACCAGCGTGATGAGGCCACCCATCTCATCCATCGACTGGCCGGGGTTCATCACGTGCGCCAGGATGTGGCAGTGGAAGGGGTACACGCTGCCCGGCGCGGCCCAGGCGTAGAAGGTGAACTGACACTCCACGGGGGCAAAAGCCCCATGGGTGCTCAGGCTACGGGTCTGATGGGATGATTGTATCCACCCCTGCCCGTTCGCGCCCGAAGGCGGTGCCCCCGCCCAAGCGGACGTTGCAGGCATCGCCAGGCGAGCTAGGCTCTCGAAGAAACGCTGGCTCAACCGCATGGCACCGCGTCCAAGGCCCGTTGCTGCTTTTGCCCGTGGGAACGAGGTACCACGGAACCGGCAAACAGCATGCACTTGGCGAGGTGCAAAGAGTCCGCTGAGGTCGTCTGCCTGATGGGCAGGAAAACGGCAATGCCACCAGGCTGTGGGCGAAAGCCCTGGACGCCGCACCGCCTGGGTTAACACCCAGCGGCTTGCGGCGGGCTAAAGCCCTCTTCTGTCATAGCTCTCGCCGGGGGCGGTGGTGAGCGTGTCTTCCTTCACCGGGGCGGCCAGCGGCGCGCCGTCCTCCGCCACCACGTTGAAATAGTGGCCGTGCAGGTGCATCGGGTGGATCAACTCGCCGATGTTGATGACGCGCACCAACACGGTCTGGCCATGGGTGACCTGCATCGGCTGCGTGTCGGGGAAACTCTTGCCGTTGATGACGTAGTAGCCGTCCAACTCGCTGATCATTTGCAGGTACTCACGATCATAGTGCGGGACCAGCTTCGCCTGCGGCGTGCCAGGGCGCGGATCGACGATGAACGCGCCGTAGAACCCGCCGGGCACCTGCATCAGGTCGTCATAGTGGCTATGGTAGAAGAACGTGCTCGACATTGTCGTGGCTGATGGTGAAGTCATATGTGAAAGATGTGCCGGGCTGGATGGGCGATTGCCCTACCCCCGGCACCCCATCCTCGTTCTATGGGATCTCGAGTCCGTGGAAATGGATGGTCGTGCTCTCGGGGAAGTGGTTGCTGATTGTCACGCGAACGTGATCACCCGCGTTGACGCGAATCGTCGGGCCGGGGACGGTGCCGTCGAGCGTCCAGGCCAGCACCTTGTGCCCCTTGACCGGTTGCCACATCACCTGCTCTGCCGTGAAGGTGAAGTGTTTGGCGCCGTCCGCATCCAGCGCGTACTTCGCGGGCTGCGCGCCGTAGGTTTGCGTCGCGTCGGGCACGCTGCTAACCGCCGCCTGGGTGTTCGTCTGGCTGCTGGAACTCGACGAGCTGATCGTGGGGCTGCTCGTACCCACGTTTGAGGAGAAGAGCGCCAAGTTCAGCAGGCCGACCACCACGAGGACGACGAGGAAGGCCGCGGCCGCTGGCGAGGTGACGCGCCGGGCCCACGTGGCTGGGCGCGCGATAAATAAGCGCCCGACGCTCGACCAATCGTTGTGCATCTTGTCGGGGTCGTAGAGGCGCCGCTCCGAGGTGAGGATCGCACCGCTTCCATACAGCGACCTGAACTCACTTTCAGCCACGTGCTCCGGCGAGGGCGATGTTGCCGACGGTGCATCGGATACGGCCCGCTCGTCTTTCAGGTCAGTCGCCATGTGGAACTCCTGCTATCTCACAGCCGAATCCTGGCTGGATGTGCCCTCGCGAGGCCCACACGGAAAGCGTAGAGGCGTCGCCTCACGACGCGGTCACTGCTGCGGCATGAGCGCTCACATGCGCGTCACGGCGCCGGCGGAATGCGCCAGGCGCGGCGGCAGGCGCTCGTTAAAGTCGCGCGAGTGCGAGGGAGCGTGGCCGCAGCGGCGAGATCAGGCGAGATTAGTGGCCTTCGAAGTGGACAGGGCACTGACAAGCGGTGCAGCCGTGAAAGTTCCCACCATTCATCGTCTTTGGCACGGAGATCCCTGGAAGCAGGGATATGGAGAAAGTGCCGTCCCCTTTCCATTTCTGCTTGCCTGTAATAGAATGGCACTACAATATGGACAAAACACTAATCCGAACAGTCTGCTGCAAGCTTGACGTTGACGGCCATGAAACGGCGTTAGCAACTACACAACGTGCTTTTAATGCCGCCGCGTCGTGGATTGCACAGGTCTGCTGTGATGAGGGAATCACCAACACCAACACCGCCCACCATCGTGTGTACGGGGAGACGCGACTGAACTTTGACTTGGGTGCTCAACTCGCAGTATGTGCTAGGGCGAAGGCCGTTGAGGCCGTCAAGGTCGTCAAGGCCAAACACCGCGAGACGTGCCCGCAGTTCGGGCCGCGTGGGAGCGTTCGCTACGACGCTCGGACCTACCGGCTGATGAGCCTGGATCACGTCTCGCTCAACACCCTAGTTGGCCGTGTCGTCTGTCGAATGGTGTTAGGCGCTCGCCAGCACGCGATGCTGGCAGACCCGTCGTGGGAAGTGGGCGGCGCCGATCTGGTCTGGCGGGCGGGTGTCTACTATCTGCACGTGACGCAGAGTCGGGAAGCCACGCCGGAGGCTACCACTGACGGCATGCTGGGAGTAGACCTGGGAATCGTGAACCTTGCCACTGATAGTGAGGGTGAGCAGTTCACTGGAGCCATGATCCATGCCGTGCGCAACCACTACCATCAGCGCAGGCAACGCCTCCAGCAAGTGGGCAGCAAGAATGCCAAGCGCCGTTTGCGCCAGATGCGCCGCCGCGAGGCACGCTTCCAAAGTGACACCAACCATGTGATCAGCAAAGCATTGGTCGCCAAAGCCGCCGTATCGTGCAAGGCAATCGCCCTCGAAGACCTTTCAGGGATCCGCGAGCGGGTGACGGTTCGACACGAACATCGCTATGAGCGGCATTCCTGGGCTTTCTTCCAATTGCGCCAGTACGTCACGTACAAGGCGGCATGGGCGGGCGTCACGGTGTATCTGGTTGATCCCCGGAACACCAGCCGGACATGCTCCGCTTGTGGGCACTGTGAGAAGGCCAACCGAAAGTCTCAAGCCGAGTTCCTTTGCCAACGATGTGGCTTCACCTTGAATGCGGACTACAACGCCGCGCTCAACATCTCCAGAAAAGAACCGTATCGGGCCGCAGTCAACCGGCCTATGGCGTCGCCCCCCGTGGGGTAGATGCAAATCCCGACTTCTAGCCGTGGGTGGTTGACTCTGGCCGTTCGCATAGTAGAATACCCAGGGACTGGCGACCGAGCATCCATATGTCGCCTGCCTGCCCGGCACCGCGAGGCATCGTTTGCTCGTGCCGGCGAGCGCGTATGTGTCAAGGCGCACATCATCTCCAGCATCCTGGCTTCATCAGCGCAGTTGGAAGGTCCGGCGCGACGTCATCGTCGGCGTTGGCGAGGAGTTGCATCATGAGTACAGCGCGAGGAGTGCCCGAAAGCGTCCGTCACGCCAAGACGGACCTCTACGACACCGGCCGCAGGTCGTTCTTCATTCAATATCCCGCGTGGTTCGTCGTGGTGCTCGCGCTGGCCGGCGTGGTCGCCTTCGCCGTGACAGGCTTCCTCGGCTACCCGAAGTCCTCCGGTGTCCATTCCCCTGCGGACGACGCCTTCACCAGCCCCTGGGTGCTCTACCTCTGGCTGAGTATCCTGCTGATCACGCTCGTCGCCTCCGTGCTGCGCGACGCCTCCCTCCGCGCCCGGCTGTTCTTCATGCTGCTGGTGAGCCTCATCGCCGTGGTCTTCATCGGCGTGACGCGCTTTCAGAACATCCTGCCGGATATCATCAAACAACTGCTCGGCCAGCACGTCATCTTCCAATACCTTTCGACCACCCCCGCTACCTACACCATCGTCAACTTCGGCCTGATCGGCATCTTCTGGGCCGACACGATCCGCCGCTGGGTGCGCTACAGCCGCGGCCTGCCGCTCTATCCGAGCGTCGACATCGGTCTGCCCGAGAGCGAGCGCGGCGGCGACCCGCGCAAAGATCTCACATTTTCGGAATTAATCTCCGGCGACTTGCTGGCGGGGTCATTGCTCGCCATCCTGCTCTTCGGCATCTTCCGCGTCGAGGTGCTGGGTCTCTTCATCCACCCGGTGGGCGGCATCACCACCTGCACGATGTCGTGGCCGTTCGGCTCGTGCGCGCACGGCGCGACCATCGTCGATCCGCCAACCCTCGCCTTCATGGATCTGTTGCAAGCGCTCTTCTACCTCCCGCTCGGCCTGATCATCCTCGCGCTCTCCGCGATGCTGAGCGGCCTCGGCGCGGTACACGCCGTGGACAACCTCGACCTAGCGCTGGCGAGCACGTCAATCTCGTCGCAGTCGAGCACGGCGCCGATCACCGAGGACGTCACCCTCACCCTTTTCAAGGCCTTGCGCTCAGCGGTTGGCCGTCGCGGTCGCAGTCTCGCGGGGAACTTCGTCCTCTCGCTGCGCTGGGTTGGTTGGCCTGCGCTGCTCTTCGTCGGCACCTATGGTATCTCCGAGGTGAGCTTCGACGTGCAGCAATATCTCCATAGCGCCAAGCATCTCAGCGACGCCGCCACCTATGTCTTGCCGGCGGCGGGATGGGGCCTCGCGGCGATCCTCAGCATCGTCGTCTCGATCGCGCTGATGCTTTTCCGCTTCAGGGTCGTGGAGAACACGCTGCGCTTCGTCGGCTTGATCGGCCTGGTCGTGTTGCTGACCTTCTGGCTCTTCTCGCTGGCGCTCTGGGGCGTGAATGAGCTGGTCTATCAATTCAACGTGAACGGCCGCACGCCGTTCGATCCGCCCAGCACGGCCACCTTGATCTCGCTCGCCGCGCTGCTGATCTTCGGTGTCCTGCTGCTGATCAACAATGCCCGGCGCCCGAAGGCGGCACAGGCGAGCGCGGTCACCGGCGGCGCCGCCGTCCCCGCGAGCCAGGTGAGCTACATGCAGAACCCAGATCCGGCCTCCGCGCAGGCCGTACCGATGCACGCGAATCCGCCGACCGCATCCGCGCCCGACGCCACCTCGCACTAAACCTCGCGCGACCAGGCGGGTCGTCATCGCAGCCTGCGACGGTCGCTAGCACGGGAGATCCAGCATGACAATCAAATCGTCAAATTCGCGGGTGCGCGCTCGTCCGCCGCAGGCGTACACGGACCTGTACGACGAGCAGCGGCGCGCCTTCCTCGTGCAGTACCCCATCCCGCTCGTCGTCGCGCTGGGGCTCTCTGGCGTCGTTGCCTTCATGGTGACGGGCTTCCTCGGCTACCGCGATTCGCTGGAAAATCCGGTGGTTCAGTCGCTCTTCGGCAAGCCCTGGTTACTCTACCTCTGGTTCTGTGCGCTCGTGCTGACGCTTCAGATCTCGATCCTGCGCCATCGCAGCCTGCGCTCACAGTTGACCCGCACGCTCGTCGTCACCATCGTCGCCATCATCTTCGTCGGCGTCTTCGATATCTACAACCAGGAAATCCTGACTGCGCTACAGAACCTGCTCTCCACCCTCCTCAACACCCAGGTATTGCTGCAGAACTTCGGGAAATCGCCCTGGACCTATAGCGTCATCAACTTCGGCATTCTCGCCGTCTACTGGCTAGACACCATTCGCCGCTGGGTGCGCTCCGCCCGGGGCAAATCGCCGTTCAAGCCCGCCGAGATCGGCCTCGACTCGGTTGATGGCTCGACGAGCCTCCCGGCGACGAAGCAGACGGGTGAATCGGCGCCCCCGACCATCTCCGAGCTCGTCTCGGGCGACCTCATCGCCGGTGCGTTCCTGACGCTACTCCTCTCGCTCTTCCTCCAGCCCGGCGTGATCAACTTCATCGGGCAGAGCCTCCAGCCGGGCAGCAGCGCCAGCGCATTGAGCGTGAACAACTGCACGCTCGCGTTGCCGCTCTCCTGCCTCGCGCCAGGCGGCGGCGTCGCAAACCCGCCGACGCTCGCCTTCATCGATCTCGTGCAGACGCTGATCTATCTACCGCTCGGACTCATCGTCCTGGCGTTGAGCGCCACCATCGCCGGCCTGAGCGTTCCCGGCGGGGTCACCGGTGTGCAGCAGCGCAACGTCCCCGCCAATCAGGAGCAGGGCGATCGTGGGGCGCAGGGTGTTGCCGGCGAGGTCGGCATGACCATCTTCAAAGCCCTGCAGGCGGCCCTCACCCGCCGGGTGCGCATCGCGATGGACAACTTCGCCGTCTCGCTGCGTTCGGTGATCTGGCCGGCGCTGATTTTGATCGGCATGTTCGCCATCGCCGGGGCATCGCGTTCCATCGAGCAGTATCTGCACCTGCTCAGCGACCAGCACACCACCGATCTCCTCAGCAAAGCCGACCTCGCCGGGATGAACTCTCTGCTCGACCAGCATCTCAACTATCTCGATCCGCTGCTGGCCCTGCTCGAAGGCGCTATCGCCATCATCGCCATCGTGCTGTCGGCCTCGCTGCAGCTCTTCCAGGCGCGCGTCGCGGAGAACACACTGCGGTTTATGGGCTTGATCGGCTTCACCGTCCTGCTGACCTTCTGGATCTTCTCGTTGGCGCTCTCCGTCTTCAACGGCCTCTTCTCGCTGACCCACCTCTCGAACAGGGTGCCGTTCCCCCAGCCGGGCGTAACCACCATCATCTCGTTCTCCGCGTTAATCATCGCCGGGCTCGCGCTGCTGATACGCCGTGGCCCTGGCTCGCGCAAACGTGCCAAGACGCCGACCCCCGTTCCCGTAACAACCTCCAGCGGCGGCTGAGCTGCTCGCCACAGCAGACGCACCGTCAGGCTCGCTAGCCTCGACACCACGCGGCCGAGTGCGCGCGGGCAACATCCCGCCACTCGGCCGCGTGGTGTCGAGTTGGGATGCCGCTCGAGTCACCGCAACCGTGCGCCACCGTACGCCGTGTCAATTTCCGTTCAAGTGTCCCTTACCTTGCGCGCCGGGGCATTCCGCTATGGCCGCGAGCCGCCTAGACGCCGCTCGATGCCGTCATCGCCGAGTTTTCGACCGACGAGGAGTCGCCCTCGCTCGAAAGCGCCTCGCAGTACTCGTTTCCTACGGGGGGCGAACATGCCAGCGGAGCGGCGTATGATGAGTAGACGCGTCGAGTCGATACGGCAAATCGCCCCCTCGGTGACCCGCGCTCTGCTCCCAATTCCCTCACGCACCGATTGTTGCGAGACCTCGGCGCCGACTGGCACACGACCAGAATGTCCACAGACACACGAACCGCTCAACAGGCTGC
Source organism: uncultured Chloroflexia bacterium (assembly GCA_963841205.1). Taxonomy (GTDB): domain Bacteria; phylum Chloroflexota; class Ktedonobacteria; order Ktedonobacterales; family JADMIN01; genus CAWAWP01. Next base: position 114,710 of record CAWJCH010000019.1, read on the forward strand.
GCATCTCGTGGGTTGTCCAGGGCCGGGCTCCATTCTGACCCTTTTGAGGAGCTGAGCGCCCGCACAGCACCAACGGACACGTCGCATCGCCCGCGATTACCACGGGTTCATACCTGCTGGACGACGTGGCCGGTATTGCACTATCAACATGGAAGGGGCACATGGCCAAGCGAGGACGTTCGCTGATGCCTCCAAACTGGCCGCCCGCCAGCTTCAGTGGCGCGCTGGAGGAGAACGCGGCGGGTGCCCCGCAACAGCCGCCGGACGACTCCGGTGTGAACGCCCACGATCCCCTGGTGCGGCTCGACGCCGTCACCGCCTCTCCCGCGTGGGCCGCGCCGAGCCGCGAGTCGAACTCCAGTCGCAATTCGAAACCCAGCAGCGAAGCTATCCCTTCCCGCGATGTTCCCCTGAGCCGCACCGCCGACCAGGCGCTCGTCACCATCGGGACGTCCAGCGTCGCCCTCTCGCCCGACGCATATCGCGCCGAGTTAGAGCAGATTGGCCGCGAGATCGAGAACCTCCGCCTCCTAGTCCTGCAGTCCGAGCGCGAGATCGAGACGCAGTCGCAGCGCCAGGAGATCGCCCAGAGCGAGGTCGCCAAAGTCGAGCAGCGGCTCCAGCAACACTCGCACGAAGAGATACGCGCGGCGTATGCGCACGCCTCCGAGACGGAGATGCGGGCCTTCATGGCCTCCGAGCAGCGCGATCAGATGCTCGCCAAGCTACAAGCCTTCGAGAGATACGAGCGTTTCTTGCGCGGTGCCGTCGAGGCGCTAGACTCCGCCACCACGCACGCGCCGTCGTTCCCGGAGGTCACCCGCGCGCCGCGAATATGGAGCCGCGCCGAACCCGAGAGCACGCCGGGCCAGTACGCCAATGCCGCCGACGAGGACGACGAGTACGAGACACTGTGGATGACACCGACCACGCCGATCCCGACGATCCACATCGCTTCGCCCCTTCCTGACGAAGTTGACGACGCCGACGACGCCGCGACCGTGAGCGTAGACGCGTCTACCTTTCGGGGTGAGATCGGCTTCGGCCCGCCAGCCAATGATGTGGGGTTCGACGCGGATACCAGCTCCCTCCCCGAAATGATGCGATCCGAGTCGTCGATTCCACTGCCCCAACCGCAACTGCCCGGCGACCAGTCGCCGTGGGTCAGCCGCGTCGACGCCGACGATCAGGCAGCGGGTGCCGACCCGCCGGCGTCGAATCCCTCGCAGCACGTCGCCGTGATGGGGCCGCGCACCGCGCCGCTCGACTTCCGCGGCGAGAATCGCGGCCAGTGGGAGGGCGCCCATGACGTGCTGAACCGCGTGGTGCAGGCGCAAGAAGAGGTCGCCGAGCGCGTCGCGCAGCAGATCCAGGAGGTCTCGCTCCAGGCGTTGTCGCAGCTCGTGCTCGAAGCTGATTACTTCGAGCACCAGGCGGCGCGCGACCCCCAGGCGGCGCTGGCCGGCCTGCAGCAGGTGCGCGCTCAGTTGAACGCGGCGCTGCAGGAGGCCACCAGCGCCTTGCTCTCGATCCGCCCGATGGGCATCGGTGCCACGAGCCTCATCGGCGCGCTACGCCGCTATGCCATGTCGGTCACGACGCAATACAACCTACCCTTCGAGCTGCAGACCCCCGACCGCGAGCTTCCGCTCGCGCCAGAGACCGTCAAACTGGCGTTTCGCGTCGGGCAGGAAGCGATGCTCAATGTGGCGCGTCACGCCCACGCGAGCCTCATGCTCATCTCCCTCTCCTACATCTCCGACGCCCTGCGCCTCGTCGTGGAAGATGATGGCGTGGGCTTCGATGCCGAGCAAGAGATCAACCGCTCAATCAAGCGCAGCGCCGGCGGACTGCTCGGCATGCTTGAGCGCGCTGAGCTGCTCGGTGGCCGCCTTCGCATCGACAGCATGACAGGCGGTGGGTGCAACGTCGAGCTGCTCGTGCCGCTGCCCCAACGCTAACCGCCCCCGAACAGTCCGCGCCCAACGAAGCCCGCAGACCACACCTCACCACTGATCTAGTCGCGCATTCGCTGTGCAGTGCGGCCTCGTGGCTGCCGTGGTCATCGCCACGCTGACCCTGCTTGTGCCGCAGATCGCCTCGATCTTCAAGAACCTCACCAACAATCTCTAGCGCCAACCCCTAGCTACGCGACTTCGCGGAAGCTCTAGGCGCCAGCGTCCTGCATGGGCTGTCCGGCGCCCCTTGCTCATCGATATGCGCGTGGCGACCGCGCCTACGGATAGTGCGGCAATTGGCGAGCCAGCAGCGCGTCGCGTACCCCGTCCGGCAGCCCCGCGATGATCGGGATGATCCGCGTGCCCCTGCCCACCAGATAACGCGCCTTCGGGTGCCGCGCCGTCAGCGCGCGAAGAACCACGCGCGCCACCAGCTCCGGCGCGACGCCTGATGTGCCCGACGTTCGTGCCTGCGAGCGGATCGCCGGGATCACCTTGCCGTAATACTCCATCGCCGTCGGAGGCAGACGCGCGATCAGCCGATCCGCCGCGGCGAGCGACTTCTCCCAGATCGGCGTTGCAATCGTCCCTGGCTCGATCAGCGCCACATGCAGACCCCACGGGCGCAGCTCGCCCCGCAGCGCGTCCGAGAGCGCCTCCAGCGCGAACTTCGAGGCGCTATACGGCCCAAAGAACGGACTCGCGACTAGCCCACCGATCGAACTGATGTTGACGATGCGCCCATGCCCGAGACGCAACAGCGGCAGGAACGCCTGCGTCACCGCGACCTGCCCAACCACGTTCACGTCAAGCTGCTGCCGCAGCGCGTCCAACGGGATAAATTCGAGCGGTGCCGCCACCGCGATCCCGGCGTTGTTGACCAAACCCGCCAGTCCGCCATCGCCCAGCGTCGAGCGCACTACGTCAGCCGCCGCCGCAACGCTCGCCTCGTCGGTCACGTCGAGCAGCACAGGCGTCATCCGCGTAGGGGCCTTCGCACGCAGCGCCGCGCCATCCTCGTCGCGGCGCACCCCCGCGAAGACGCGATAGCCGCGAGCATTCAAGAGCAACGCGCACGCCTCGCCGATGCCGGTCGACGCGCCAGTGATGACGATCGCCGGGGCATTCGCGTTGGAGTCCGCCACAGTTCACGCCTCCTGAGGATCAGCCTAAAAGTACCGCTTCCACGAGCGCGGCAAGAAACGACATTACCTCAGGGGATATCGTACCTGCCACCCCGCTGGGCACTGGGGCGCTAACCCTTTCAGCGACAAGGCGCTCACGCGCTTCCAGCGCAGCACGATGATCGGGAACGAGCGCGAGCGCGCAGTCGCACGCCGCCAGCGCCCCATCCATTTCGCGCAGGCGCAACAGCGCACGCGCCATCGCCAACCACCCCTCAGCGCTGCGTGGGTGCGCGTCCACATAGCGCTCGAATACGCGGAGCGCCCCCACGAACTCGCCCTTCCGATAGAGCGCTGCGCCGCGCTTGAGGAGGCCTGCTGAACTACTCATATGTCTCTACGACGCGGACGATACCGAGCGACGGATGCCGATCACCATCTCGCCGCAGCTGATCGGTGGCTTCGACTTCTCTCGCTTCTTCGCATCCGACTCCGACGCTGGCAGGAAAAGTCCCGCGAGGAACGCCAGCACGGCGATGACGACGCAGACTGCGCCGAAGATCAGGTTCGAGGTCAACTGATCGTCCGGGTGCGTGTACGCATTCGTCACAAACGTGGGCGAGACGCCCGCCGTCGAGATCAACGCGACCGCGATCACGGAGGGATCGTTCAGTGGCGATTGCGAGTACCACAGCGTCACCGCCGTCCCCTGCGGCAGCGTCGCCGTCGTGAGTGCCGGCGAGAACTGTGTCACATTCACCTGATACTGCTGGCTGCTCTCCGCAAGCACCACCGTATTGTACTGATACGCGCCGTTCTGCGAATCGTTCGTAACCGTATTGCTTGCCACCACCCCGACGACCTGCTTCACATCGCGCTCGGCGAACGCCCCGACGGTTGAGAGCGCCGCGCCGAGCAGGAAGATGCCAGCCGCCAAATAACGCGGCCATCTTGTCGAGACCAGCATGCGAAAGAACTTAACGTAGCTAGACATATTCGCCGCTCCGCTGCATCACGCAGACGCTATGCCTGATCAAATGCCGCCTCGTTGCGCGGCGTCACAGGGACCACCTTCGCCAGAATGCGCTCGCGCTGAGTGCGCGCCATGCCGAAGTCCATCACCGCCAGCGCCTGATCGGTAGCGGCGAGCGCCGCGTCATACTGGCCGAGGTCAAGCAGCAGGCTGCCCGTGTTGTACCAGGTCCACGCATCGCGCGGATCAAGCGTCAGCACCTCGTCGAAGGCGGCGAGCGCCTCGTCATTCTGCTTCATCAGCTTGAACAGCATGGCGATATTGGCGCGGTAGGCGAACGCGTCCTCCGGCGTCGGCGCCACCGCGAGCGCCGCGCGCAGACTGGCGAGCGCCTCGGCGTTCTGGCTCCGCTGCATCCGGATCGCAGCCTCGGCATCGGGCAGGCGCGGATGCTGCGGCGCCACCTCTTTCAAAATCGCCAACCTCTGATCGGCTAGCTCAAGCCAACGCGGCGCGCCAACGCCCGCCAACAGCTTCACCCGAATCACCAGTGCGTCCGGCTGGCGCGGCTCCAACACCTGCGCGCTCGCTACGAACTCCAGCCCCTGTCGCAACCCCTGCGGCACGTACGTGCTCCAGTGGCTATACGAGAGGCGAGACATCACCTCCGCCGCGCCGACGTAGCTCAGCGGCCGCGGCAGATCCACAAACGTATCGATCAGCGGCACAGACTCCGCGGAGTCGCCGCGCACCCGCCGCACCTGCGCCCCCGTGCTGTTGAACGTCGCGTTCGCCTGCTCAGGCGCGATCTTCGGATCGCCTCCCCACGGCACGCTCGCCATGCGCTGCGCGTACCCCTCGACGGCGGCGACGGTCTGTGGGTTGATCGACTTAAGCGGATTCGGCAGCGCCGGGATCGGCAAGAGCAGGCCAGCGGCCCGCAACTCCTGCACGCGCGTCTCGTGGCTCTTGGCCTCCTGCTTAGCACGCCGTTGTGCCCCGCCGATCCGCACCGTGAAATAGAGCAGCACCAGCGCTGCCGCTGCGGAGAAGATGCCAATGCCGACATCCATCCATGCCTGCTGCTCCGACTGCCCCGAGAACGACGTGAAGCCGAAGAGTGCCAACAGCGTGAAGAAGACGATCAGCACCCACCGCCCGACCCGCCGACGGATCAGCAGATCGATAGCCTTCTCGAAGAGATTGCCTATGAGGTCACCCATGCTCCCCGTCTCTCACGCCGCATTGCGCACTCTTCCCACGCAACAACCGAACTGGTAGCGCCAGTATAGCGGCACGCGAAAAAGCGGCCAACCTGCACTGCGCCCCACTAGACCCCAACGGAGAGCATATGACCGCCGCTCACCCCTCCACCGTCATGATCTCCACCCGCACGTCGCTCACCGTCACGTCGGGCCGTGTCTCTTCGATGAACCGCACGGCATGCTCCAGCACCTCTTTGGCATGGGCGGCCTCCCCACTCGTGGCGGCGAGGCCCAGCACGGCGATCTGAAGCTTATCCTGCTCTTCCACTTCGGCGGCGGCGACCTCGAAGGCGTTGCGCAGGCGCTGCAACAGCGAGCGCACGACCTGGCGCTTGTCCTTCAGCGAGTCGCTCGCTGGGAGGTATAGCGTCACACGGCACGCGGCAACATACATCGGCAACCTCCGGGTCCCCGCAGCGCCCGCTACGGCGTCGCTTCGAAGGCTACGATATCCTCCGCGCGTCTGCCACCCCAGATCACCAGCACGAGGCTCACCCCGATCAGTCCGGCGCCGGCCAGCGTCGCCCAGCTCAGCTGATCGTGCAGCAGCAGCACGGCGAGCGCGGCGCCCACCAGCGGCTGAATGAAGAGCGTCGGCGCCGCCGCGGAGCCATCCACCGACCGCAGCGCGCGGAACCAGAGCCAGTAACACAGCGCGGTGGCGATCGCCGCCATGTAGAGCACACTCAGCCATCCCGCTAGCGAGATTCGCGGCAAACCGGACTGTACGACGTTGATCGCACCCGCCGGCAGCCAGAAGAGCAGGCTCCCGGTGATCGTTGCGGACGTGAAGAGCAGCGGCGGTATCCGCGCCAACGTCGACTTCCCGCGCACCGTGTAGACCGCCTCGATCAGCAGCGAGCAGACGATCAGCACGTCGCCGATCACCCTGCCCGCGCCGGCCGCCCCGCCGAGTGAGGGCCGCAAGCCGCGCTCGACGATCAGATACGCACCGAGCAGTCCCACGATCAGCGACGCCATACCGGTCGGGCGCACCCGCTCGCGCAGCAGCAGCCACGAGAGCAGCGCCGTGAAGAGCGATTCCGTCGAGATCAACAGCGCCGTATCCGAGGCCGTTGAGAGGCTCAGTCCGACGTACTCCAGCGTCTTATTCAGCACCCAGCCGAGCACGACGAGCTGCGCCAGCGTGATCAGCGTCGCGCGGTCGCGCGGGATGCGTCGCCAGCCGCGCAGCAGCGCTGGCGAGAGGATCAGCGCCGCCAACGCGAACCGCAGCGCATTCAGCTCGACCGGCGAAAGCTCGCGCAGCGCGAGCTTACCGGCGGTATACGTCCCTGCCCACAGCACATTCGCGGCGACCAGCAGCAGCACGGCCCGCTTGGCTGTCGCACGCGCACCAACCCGCTTCGCGCCCGCCTGCTCGCCCGTGGTCGTCGCCGCCATGCAGGGTAACCTCTATCATGAACCGAAACAGAAAAGATCGCGGGTAAGCCCCCGTATTGTAGCGTGTGAACCGCGCGCCGGGCGCCTCGCCTAGATGATAGGTGAGAGTCGTCTCACCTGGGTCGTTTCGCAACCGAAAACGATTGAATTTCCGACCGTTCCATGCTACGCTAAAGTATCGGGCGACAGGCCCAAAAAGATCGGCGGACACAGCTGTTCGCTTTGTTTGCGACTGCGGAGGTGCGGCAAGAAACCTATGAAAAGGTACAGCTACGAAGGCATACTGCGCGCTGTAGGCCAGGTGCTTGATGAAGCTGAAGCGCGGAGCTTCTCCATCGAGGATGTCGAGAACGGCCTCGTCATCCGGGCGAGGAGCGGCAACGAACCGGAACTCACCCTCAACTTCGAGCTTGCCGACCTTGTAGAATTGTTGGATAGCCGAAGCCTCGTCGAAGGCGCCGCCCGTCACGAGCGCACCTACAACGAAGGCACGCTGGCCGACTTCCTCGCGCGCCACGAGCTTGTGGGCGTGGGCGCATAAGCCCGCGGTGCAACGCACTAACAAAGAGAACCGGCTCCCGAGCGGGAGCCGGTTCTCTTTAGAGCAACTCCTGCTCAATCGTCGCAGAACGTGTAGCGGACTGATGGACTGTTCTCTTGGGATGCGGACACCATGCTGTCGGGGCTCCCCTCTCCCCGCGGGGAGCGGCGGGGTCCCCACGGGGGGCTTGGCCGGTGGCGAGGCCACCCGTCCGCCGTCAAGAGGAAAAGTCCATCAGTGCCGCGATCTCGCACAACAGCGACCCGGCACGACTCGGTAGAACGTCCCACCGCTGGCACGGCAACCGATCGTCTCCATCCGAGCAGGCTGCGAGCGTTGCGGGCCAGGGCGCACCCCGTGTATAATGAGGGGCACGCCATCGCCCAGGGGTCCAGTGGTGGTCGGCACGCAGCGCGTGGTCATCGCGCTTGCAAGGAGACGTGTGGCTGGCGTCCGCGAACGCTCCCCGTCGCTCGACCGCGGACTCTCCCGCTATTTCCCCACTCATTTCAGGAATTCGAGGGCAGATTAATGCCTGCAAAGCGTTCTTCGAGCAATTCGGGGGGCGGCAAGCCGTCCTCCGCGACCAATACATCTGCCCGCGTCGCGGCGAGCGGCTCCGCAATTCGCGCCACCTTCCTTCGTTACTTCGAGGAGAATGGGCACTACCGCATGCCCAGTTCCTCGCTGATCCCGCGCAATGATCCCACCGTGCTGTTGACCACCGCCGGCATGCAGCAGATGATCCCCTATTTCCTAGGCCAGGAAGAGCCGCCGAGCAACCGGCTGACCTCCGTGCAGAAATGTTTCCGCACCACGGACATCGAATCCGTAGGCGATGCCTCGCACCTCACCTTCTTCGAGATGCTCGGCAACTTCTCCGTAGGCCAGTATTTCAAGCGCGAGGCGATCGCCTACGCCTGGGATTTGCTGACCAATCACTACCGCATCCCTGGCGACCGCCTCTTCCCCACCGTCCACCCCGACGACGACGAGGCGGCGCGCTACTGGCAAGAGATCGCCGGCTTCCCGGCGGGCGGTATCACGCGGCTCGTCGACAACTGGTGGGGGCCTCCCGGCGCCTCGGGTCCCTGCGGCCCGGATTCCGAGATCTACTACGACCGCGGCGCGCACCTCAGCTGCGGCAACGCCGACTGCGGCCCCGGCTGCGATCGCTGCCAGCGCTATCTTGAGATCTGGAACCTCGTGTTCATGGAGTTCTATCAGGATGCCGAGGGTAAACGCACCCCGCTGAAGCAGCCGAACATCGACACCGGCATGGGCCTTGAGCGGCTCGCGATGGTGCTGCAAGAGAAAGACTCCGTCTTCGAGACCGATCTCTTCCGGCCCATCCTCGACACCTTCGCCGCTCTCGCCGGCACCTCCTATGGCGCGCGCGCCGATCACGACCGCTCCTTGCGCGTCATCGCCGATCACGGGCGTGCGCTCGTCTTCCTCGCCGCCGACGGCGTGCAGCCCGACAACACCGGGCGCGGCTACATCTTCCGCCGCGTGCTGCGCCGTGCCGTGCGCCACGGCAAGCTGCTCGGCCTCGAAGAGCCATTCCTCGCCCGTGCCGCCGACGCCGTCATCGACCTGATGAAGAGTCATTACTCCGAACTTATCGAGCGCCGCGACCAAATCTTGCAGACGCTCACCGCCGAGGAGGAGCGCTTCGGCCAGACGCTCAACGTCGGTCTCCAACTGCTCACCAAAGAGCTAGACGATCTGGAGCGCCGCGGCGAGCACGAGGTCCCCGGCGAGATCGCCTTCCGCCTCTACGACACCCATGGCTTTCCCATCGAGTTGACCGAAGAGGTCGCCTCGGAGCGAGGCATGCACGTCGACCGGCCCGGTTTCGAGGGCGCCATGCAACAACAGCAAGAGCAGGCGCGTCAGAAAGACGTGTTCGCTCGCAAGCGAGAGGAGGAAGCATGGACGCATCTCGTGAAGACGCTCCCCAGCACCAATTTCAACGGGTACGGCGCGACGACCGGCAGCAGCGAGATCCTCGCCCTGCTGGTGGACGGCAAGCCGGCGGACAGCGTGGCCGCGATCAACGGCCCGCGCGAGGCGGTGCTCGTCCTGGCGGCGACGCCGTTCTACGCGGAGGCGGGCGGCCAGATCGGCGATACGGGGCTGATCGGCAACGACAAGGGGACTTTCCAGGTCGCCGATACCAAGCGCCCGGTGCCGGGCTTGATCGCCCACTACGGACGCCTCGTGCAGGGTACGCTGCGGGTGGGCAGCGAGGTCCGTACGGAAGTAGACGCCAAGCGCCGGCAGGCGATCATGCGCAACCACAGCGCGACCCATCTGCTCCATCGCGCCCTCAAGGACGTCCTTGGCGAGCAGACGCACCAGCAGGGCAGCCTCGTGGCGCCCGACCGGCTCCGTTTCGATTTCAATCTCCCCCGGGCGATCACGACCGAGGAGCACCGGGAGATCGATCGACGCGTCAACGACATGGTGCTGAGCAACGCCAAGGTGAGCACCGAGGTCCTGCCGTATCGCGAGGCGATCGCGACCGGGGCCCAGGCGCTGTTCAGCGAGAAGTACGGCGATCTGGTCCGCGTCGTGACGATGGGGCCGAGCAAGGAGCTCTGCGGCGGGACGCACGTGGGGGCGACCGGCGAGATTGGCGTCTACATGACGGCCCAGGAGGCCAGCGTCGGCGCGACGACTCGCCGGATCGAGGCGCTGACCGGCGTGGGCGCCCGGACCTGGCTGCACGACCGCAGCGACCTAGTCAACCAGGCGGCGGAACGGCTCCAGACCTCGCCCGATACCCTCGTCGAGCGCATCCAGATGCTCCAAGAGGAGCTGACCGAGGCGCGACGCCAGCTCCGCGCGACGCAGAAGGAGCAGGGGCGCGAGGAGGCGATCCGGATCGCCGCTTCGGCCCAGGTGGTCCGCGACGTCCCGGTGGTGGCCCAGCGGGTTTCCGCGGCGGACGACCGGGCGCTGCGGGAGTTGGGCGACGCGGTCCGCAGCCGTTTGGGGCCGGGCGTGATCGTCCTGGCGGCGGCGCAGGACGACCAGGCGCGTTTCATCGTGACGATCGACGAGGCGACGACGAGTCGCGGCCTCAACGCCGGGACGATCGCCCGGATCGTGGGCGAGCGGCTTGGTGGCAAGGGGGGCGGCCGAACCGATTCGGCACAGGGCGGCAGCAAGGAGACGGCCCAGCTCGCCGCGACCCTCGCCGCCGTCCCTGAGGTGATCGCCAGCCTCCTAGGCTAGCCGTCCAACAACACGTCGACCAGCATGAACGCCGGCGTCGGTCCGCAAGCGACCGCGCCGGCGTTCGCACGTTTCCCCGCGCTGGTACTTTTCGCGTCAAAGGAGGAGCACCTCGCGCGTCATAACGTAGAGAAGCCTAGAAGGAACGACCAGCACGCCGCCACGCCGCGGTCGCTGGAGCCACGTGCCGAAGCCGCAACCGGAGCACCCCATGACGCATTCGCTCGCCGTGCGACCCGACGCGCCGCTCGCCGCCATCCTGGCCTCACTCCAGCGCCTGCGTGCCCGCGAGGTCCTCCTACAGTTGCCCCTCGGCAAGCCGTCGCTCCTGGCGGACGACACCGCGCTCCATCAGCTCGCCCTCTTCTGCCAGCATGCCGACAAAGATCTCGCCATCATCGGCGGCAACGAGGCGCTGCGCGCGCGCGCCGTGGCCGCTGGCTTCGTCGTCGCCACCTCGCCTGAGGATCACGAGCGGAGCGCCGCGCAGCATGCGTTTCGTTGCCACTCGAATCAACCTTGGGAGGACGCCTACGCGCAATTCGCCGCACGCCGCAGCGCGAGACCGCCCCGCCCACGTCCGCGTGACGACGAGCCGCCGCTCGACGAGCCGCCAGAGTACGTGCGACGCCTCCTCGAAGAGCTGCCGGCCCTCCCCGCCGTCCTCGGCACGCCCCACACCGCGGCGATGCAGCGCAGCCATCGCACCACGCGCAAGCTGCCCGCCGTCGCCGATGAAGATCTCGTCCGCGACGCCTACGAATCGGACGAAGACTCCGTGACCGAGACCATCCGCACCACGGGAAAGCTCGGCCAGTCCGCGCACCCCGCGCACCTCAGCCTGCTGCCACGCGCCTTTACCGACGCGTGGCCCGCTGGCACGGACGGATTGTAAAGCCTCCTGCGCCTCACCAGCCGCCTCGGAGGACCAGTCTCCGCCCGCCCCGCGCGGGTGATATACTCCCCTCCGTATCGGCAAGCTCCGTTGGCGCCGCCCCTTTAGGGCCGTACCAGTCCGTTCGTAATTGTTGTACTGTGCGCTGCGCGATCGGGATTCGACCCGGTCTTCACGCCAGGCAGTGCCTTCAGCGATTCGACTGGACCTTGTATCAGCCACCGACGAGCGAGAAGAGGGAGCGATCGTACCGTGCCGCATCGCCCACATGAAGGACCCGCGCCCGACGACCAAACAGCGGCGCCCGATGGCGCGCACGCGACCGCGCCCGACGCATATCTGGCGGGCGAGCGCATCGTCCCGCGCCGTATCGCCCCGGACATCACCGTCGCCGATCTGCTCGACGGATCCTTCCAAGCCTACAACGCAGGCCGCATCAACGAGGCCGCGCGCATCTACAGCGCCCGCATGCTCGATCCCGAACAGGACGTGACGATCTGCCTCACCATCGCCGGTGCCATGACGCCGGCGGGCGTCGGCGGCAGCATCATCACCCTTATGGAGCGCGGCGCCATCGACTTCATGGTCAGCACCGGCGCCAACCTCTACCACGACATCCACCATGCGCTGGATTACGCCCTCCACCGCGGCAGCTTCAAGCTCAGCGACACCGATCTGCACGACGCCGGCGTGATCCGCATCTACGACGTGCTCTTCCGCGACGAGGTGCTGCTCGACACAGACCGTTTCCTCCGCGAGATCTTCAAGACCTTCCCGCAGCGTCCGATGTCCACCGCCGAGCTGCACCACCTGATCGGCGAGAGCCTCCTCGCGCTTGGTGTGGATGCCGAGCATTCCGTGCTGGCGATGGCCGCGCGCTGGAACATCCCGATCTACACCTCCTCGCCTGGCGACTCCTCGATCGGCATGAACCTCGCGCGCCACCAGCTCGACGGCAACGCCCTCACCATCGATCCCCTCTTCGACGTCCACGAGACGACGGCCATCGTCCACGCCGCCACGCGCAACGGCGTCATCATCCTCGGCGGCGGCTCGCCCAAGAACTTCTACCTCCAGACGCAGCCGCAGCTCTGGGAGGTCTTGGGCATCAACAAGGGCGGCCACGACTACTTCATCCAGATCACGCAGGACGCACCACATTGGGGCGGACTCTCCGGCGCGACGCCCTCCGAGGCGGTCTCGTGGGGCAAGATCAAGCCCGATATGCTCGAAGACACCGTCGTCGTCTACGCCGACACCACCATCGCCTTCCCGCTCGTCGCGGCCTACGCGGTCTCGCGCGCCGCCCCGCGTCCCCGTCGCGAGCTCTACACCAAGCGCGACGCGATGCTCACAGACCTGCGCGAGGGCTATCGCAGAGGCGCCGGCGCGTCGGATGCCGTCGAGCCCGCCGCCGATGCACGCGCCGTAGAGATCGACCGCGATCGCTAGTCGCCAGGCGTGCCGCACCGGCGATTCGGCTCTCGCACCCAGGAACCAACAGGAATACAACGATGCGTGACGTACTGGCGGACATCGAGCTTTGGCATGCGGCGGGCAAGCGCATCGCGCTGGCGACCGTCGTTTCAGTCGCGGGATCGGCGCCGCGCGGCGTGGGCGCGACGCTCGCGGTCAACGAAGACGGTGAGATCAGCGGCTCGGTGAGTGGCGGCTGCGTTGAGCCCGCCGTCATCGAAGAGGGGCTACGTGCCATCCGCACAGGCACGCCCAAGCTGCTGCAATTCGGCATCACCGAGGAACAGAACCTCGAGCAGATCGGCCTCTCCTGCGGCGGCGAGATCCGGGTCTTCGTCGAGCGCTTCGACCTCGCCAAGCGCGCCCCCCTCATCGCCGCCCTCCACGACGACGCGCGGGCCGTCCAAGCGACCATCATCACGATGCCTCCGGGCGGCCCGTTCGCCACCCACCTCGGCGACAGCGCCACGTGGCTTCCCGACCCCGGCTGGTCCGACCGCTCGGCGCTCGGCCCCGACGGCCTACGCGAGGAGATCGCAGCGCAGGCTCGCCAGGCGCTGGATCGCGGCGAATCGGGCGTCGCGACGATCCAGGGCCGAGACGTCCTTTTCGAGGTCTACCAGCCCGTCTCCACGCTCATCATCGTCGGCGCGGGGCACATCTCCATCCCGCTCAGCAAGCTCGCCAAGGTGCTCGGCTACCACGTCACCGTCATCGACGCCCGCGCAGCCTTCGCCACCCACGACCGCCTGCCCGACGCCGAAGAGCTGCTGGTCGAGTGGCCCGACGAGGCGATGCAGCGGCTCGCCATCTCCGGCAACACCGCCGTCGCCGTTCTCACCCACGACGACAAGTTCGACGTGCCCGCCCTGCGCGTCGCCCTCCAGCGTGGGGCTGGCTACGTCGGCGCGATCGGCAGCCGTGCCACCCGCGCCAAGCGCGACGAGCGCCTCCGCGAGTCCGGCGTCAGCGATGCCCAGCTCGCCCGCATCCACGGCCCCATCGGCCTCGATCTCGGCGCGAAATCGCCCGAAGAGATCGCCCTCGCCATCCTCGCCGAGATCGTCGCCGCACGCCACGGGAAAGATCCCCGCGGCCAGCGCACCACCAGGTAGGTCTGATGGATGGCACAATTCACCCGGCGCGGCGTGCTGCTCGGCGCGCGTCGCTGCGTGCCCGTCGCCATCAGCGTCTTCCTCTATGGCACCATCTTCGGCGTCCTAGCGCGCCAGGCGGGACTCTCCCCGCTCGAAGCCCTCCTCATGAGCGGCCTCGTCTTCGCTGGGTCCTCGCAATTCGTCGCTATGGGCCTTTGGACGATGCCGCTGCCCGTCGGCGCGATCATCCTCACCACCTTGGTCGTCAATCTCCGCCACGTACTCCTCGGCGCGGCGCTGCGCCCCTGGCTTCGCGGCGTACCCGCGCGCAAAGTCTACCCCTCACTCTTCGTGATGACCGATGAAAACTGGGCGCTCACCCTCGGCTACTTCAAGGACGGGGGCGACGACGCCGCGTTCCTCGTCGGCAGCGGATTCGAACTGTACCTCGCCTGGCTCGCCGCTGCGGTGGCGGGCTTCTTCGCCAGCGCCGCCATCCCCGATCCCAACAGCATCGGCCTCGACTTCGCCTTCACCGCCGTCTTCCTCGCGCTCCTCGTCGGCGTGTGGAGCGGCAAAGAGTCGCTCCTGCCCTGGCTTGGCGCGGCGGTCGTCGCCGTCACCGCGCAGCATTTCATCGCTGGCACCTGGTACATCCTCCTCGGTGGCCTCACCGGAGCATTGATCGCGATGGTGCGCCATGACGGTTGACTGGCCCACCCTCCTGACCATCGTCGGCATGGCGCTGGTCACGTACCTTACCCGTGTCAGCGGCTTCTGGCTCGTCGGTCGCGTCACGCTCTCGCCGCGCGTCGAGTCTGGCCTGCGCGCGCTTCCCGGCGCGGTGCTCGTCTCGCTAGTCGCGCCCACGGTCCTCACCACCGGCCCCGCTGAGGCAATCGCTGCCCTGGCCACCGTCGCCGCCGCCGCGCGCACCAAGAACCTCCTCGCCGCGATGGCCATCGGTGTCGTCGTCGTCTGGGCGCTGCGCACCGTCGCCCACCTCCCGTAATCGCGCCGCTATGTCGTATGCTTGACCGCAAACCCCGGCTGTGTTACGCTGGATTAGTCCGTGTGTTGCCAAACACGACCGAAATTCGCCATGCAAGGCGTTCGCGCGCAGCGTTGGAGGGATCGCGTGCCCAAGCCGTTGACCGAACGCGAATTGATCGAAATGCAGATCAAGACCTATGACTTCTACGCTCGCCTGATCGACCGCGCCATCGGCGGCTCGGCGGCGGCGAAGCTGCCCAAGTGGGATGAAGAGCGCGCCCGCGAATATCAGCAGCTCGCCGACGAATTGCGCGCCCGGCTCGCGGAGCTTGACGAGCGCGAGGCGAGCGCCCCAGCCAGTGACCCCGATGCGGTGGAGGTCGCGGCGGGGCCTGAATCCAGCACCTCATCCACGCAAGGCCCCGCCCCAGAATAAGCTCGCGGGAGGGCCGACCGTGCCGCATTCGCCAAACCTTGACAGCCGTGCTATCGTGGGCACACGAGCGGGCTGCCCGCCGGAGCGCAGCCTTCACTACAGCGTTGAATGTGCGTATCCAGGTGATCACCGAGGCTCACCCGGGTTCGTCAGCGGTATTCACGCGGTTGCGCGACGGGAGAGAACTGCTCCCAGCGTGTGAAAAGCGCAACTCCGCTGGATGCCAGGCGCACAACAATGATACAGTGTGGTCGAATGCAAAGGCGCATGAGCGGTGCATAGGTGTTGCAACGTGTGGCAAGAGGCGCCAGTGTGAGAGGGCAGCGACATTCTACCTGCTCTCATGCACCTAGGGCGCCCCGATCCGGACCGCGCGGTGAGTCGTCCTCGCCGCCCGCGTCGCGCGAATGCAGGGAGCGTGATCGATGGCCGCGCAGTACCTCACCATCAGCAGGCTGAGCAACATCATCAACATGATCACCCTCGGGCAACAGAGCGGCATCCTGCGCGTCATTCGCGGTCAAGGAGCGGGCCGCGAGGTCGGCCAGATCAAATTCACCAACGGCTCCCCCTCCTCGGCCTTACTCGGTCAACTCACCGGGTCAAACGCGCTCTCCGTGCTCTCGAACTGGGGCGAATGCGTCTATTCTTTCGAAGAGTTGGCGCCCGAAGACGACCCCTCTGGGATGTATGACCAATACGGCGGCGATCAGGGCTATCCCGGCTACGGGCTCAGCTCCGGGCCGCTCCCGAACGTCTCGTGGCCTACCTATAGCTTCCCATCGTCCGCCCCCGTGCCGCCCCCGGCCAGCCCGGCGCAGATGCCGACCACGAACCCGCTGAACGGCGGCGTAACGTCACAGCCGGGCTA
The DNA here is from genome assembly GCA_963841205.1 of uncultured Chloroflexia bacterium. Lineage (GTDB taxonomy): Bacteria > Chloroflexota > Ktedonobacteria > Ktedonobacterales > JADMIN01 > CAWAWP01. Next base: position 130,986 of record CAWJCH010000019.1, read on the forward strand.
CTGGCCCGCGCCGTCGGGCGGCTCAGGCGCGAACTGGGGCAGTACGCCCGGCTACGGTCAACCCGGCGGGCAGTTCGGCTCAACGCCCGGCGCCAACTGGGGGCAGCCCGATCCGGCCGGCTCGTATACCCTGCGCCACGCGCCGCAGCGCACCATGCTCTCCGAGCAGATCGATCAGTTACCCCTCGATCGCCGCGAACGCATGGTGCTGCTGCTCGTCGACGGCCAGCGCAACCTCCCCGACCTCGCCCGGCTGACCCGGCGCTCGGAGCGCGAGCTGCTCAGCGTGCTCGAATACCTCGCCGGACTCGGTCTGGTCAAGTTCTAGGACTGGCGTGCGCGACGCGAACTGGCCCATTGATACCGCATTTCGGTGACGAATGCGCCGCAATGAGCTACCATAAGGAACGAACGCGCCCTCGCAGGCGGCGTTGTGGGGAGAGTGGTTGATGCGGGCGGTGAGCGCCGCGGTTCTGCAGGAGGATATGCCAGGATGTTTCCAAGATGGTGGCGTCTCGGTATCCGCCCACAAATTACCATTATCGTGATCCTGGGCGCGATCTTCAGCACCGTCGCGACGCTCTTCATCGCGAATAGCGCCATCACGAGCTACGTGCAGAATCAAGCAAGCACGCAAGAGCAAGAGAACTTGAAGATCTCGCAGCTCGTGCTCCAAACCCAATTCGGCCAGAGCGTCTCCATCGACTCGTCCAACAACATGGTCGCAGACCTACCCGCCGCCGTCACAGGCGGCGCCATTACCTCACCGCAATTCGGGCGCTACACCCTCAACGATACCAATGGCACGAGCGGCCAGACCGACTTCGTCGACCGCGTCCAGCGCCTCATCGGCGGCACCGTCTCGGTCTATCAGTGCGCCGACGCGCAGGGCAACCTGCTCGGCAATCCCACCGATCCCGCCTCGCCCTGCACCCGCATCGAGACGACGCTCCAAGGCACCGCATCCTCCGGCGAGTCGGCGCCGAGGGCCGTCGGCGGCGGCCTCGAACGCGACGTCAACGGCACTCCTATCTCGCAAGATATGAACGTCAGCGGCGGCGACAGCGGCGTGCATGAATGGTTGGGCAAGACCGCCTCCATCGACGGCGTCCAATACTTCGCGGACTACTCCCCGGTCTTCAACCCCGATAACCGCTTCATCGGCGTCATCTTCGTCGGCGTGCCACTCGATTCCGTCACCTCGCTCGTCAACCGCACGGCGATCGAGCTGATCATCATCGGCACCATCATCATGTTCGCCGGCATCATCCTCGCCCTCATCTTCGCCAACTCCATCGTCAGCACGCTTCAGCGCGCCGCACGCCAGGTCAGTGGCGCATCCGAGCGCATCGGAGGCATCGCCGCGCAGCAAGCAAGTGGCTCCGCGCAGCAAGTTTGGGCCATCAACGCCATCAACCAGGCGCTACAGAACTTCTCCGAGACCGCGCGCGACATCTCCCAGCGCACCGATCAGCTCGCCCTGATGGGCAACCAGGTGCTCCAGCGGCGGCAGGAGATCTCGCCGACCCAGATTGACTCCATCCTCGCCTACATCACCCGCTCCGTGCGCGACATCAGCGTCGGCAGCCGTCAGCAAGCGGCACAATACGAGCGCATGTCCGGCGCCATGCAAGCGGTCATCGAGATCGCCGAGCAAGTCGCCGGCAACTCCCAACAGAGCTCCGAAAGCTCCGAGCGCCTCGACCTCGTCGTGCGCCAACTGCAGCAACTCGTTGGCGTCCGCCTCGCCTCCCGCCGGACCACCACCGACGATCTCGGCCTCGCCTCGACGCCCGAGCTCGGCGGTGCCGCGGCCAGCCGGCGGCGCGGCGTCCGCGGCGTGCGCCCTTCCGCCCGTCGCGCCGCCGACTCCAACGCCCTCGCACCGCTTGGCGGCGGTGGCCAGAACGCCGGCCGCATGGGCGTGGTCTTCAGCGGCGCGGACGGCGGCATGCCGCAGCAGCCCAATCAATTTGCTCCGGGCGCGCAGTTCGCCCCGCAAAATGCCGGACTCCGCCAGCAGGCGGGCCGCATGGCCGTGGGAGCCGCGCCCGCGGGCGGCTTCGGCGGCAATCCCGGCTTTGGCGGCAACGTGCGGGGAGGCCCATCTGGGCGCGACGGCTCCCAGGTCGCGCCGGGCTACAACCAACGTGGCGGGATGCCTCCTGCCGGCGTCCCGCAAGGCGGCTACGACGTGCCCGATTGGCGCCTGCCGCCCATGCCTGAGATGCCGCCGCTCCCCGGGTGGGGCGGCCCGCAGATGGGCCAGCTACCGCCAGCCAGTCAGCAACACGATTCCTTCACCAACGGCGCCCAGCGTCCGAACCTCCCGCCGCGCAGTCGCGGATTCTCGGGCGGCGGCATGCAGAGCGGCAACAGCGACCCCTACGCCCCGCGCGAGAACGGTAACGGCGGCTGGTCCGGCAACCGCGGCGAATAGCAGCGCACGCGGCACCCAGCGGCCATCCACCGTGCGCCAGCCTGCTTCTGCCGATGTGTAGACGCGTCACGCCCGATACGGTACAATACGAGCGCTTGACGCGGGGGCCCATCGACGCTGGCGAACGGCTGCGCCACAAGTGGGGCCGCGTATGAAAGGCGGGACGCACCCGTGTACGAAGACGTGATCGCACAGGTACCCCTGTTCAGCGACCTATCAAATCGTGAGCAAGCGGTGCTCGCGTCGAACTGCCGCGAGCGCGACTACCCCGCCGGCGCGACGCTGCTCCGCCAGGGCGAGACCGGCGTCGGTCTCTTCATCATCACCAGCGGCCGCGTCCAGGTCACGCAGCAGTCGCCCGACGGGGCCACGCGCGATCTCGGCACGTACGAAAACGGAGCCGTGCTCGGCGAGATGTCGCTCCTCGACGATCTGCCGCGGACCGCCACCGTCACGGCGCAGCAGCCGACGCGCGCGCTGGTCATCCCCGTCTGGGATTTCCGCGCCGCCCTCCGCGAAGCGCCGGAGATTGCCATCAAGCTCCTCTCCGTCATGAGTCGGCGACTGCGCAGAGCAGAGGGAACGGACCCACATACCTAGCCATATGGCAGCGAACGAGCCTTCACACGCCCTCCGCGGTATCCCGCCCGGCGACCCACGCAGTGCCTGCGACGATCCGGCGCCGCGCGAGCTGCGCACCGCAATCGAGCAATTCAACGCCCGCGATTTCTTCGAGTGCCACGAAACGCTCGAAGCGCTGTGGAACGCCGAGCCGGGCTCGCGACGCATCCTCTACAAGGGGATCCTCCAGGTCGGAGTCGGGTGCTATCATCTGCTGCGCGGCAACTTTCGCGGCGCCGTGATCAAGCTACAGACCGGCGCGGACTATCTCACCCCCTTCGAGCCGGCCTGCGCCGGGGTCGCGGTGACGCCGCTGATCGCCTCGGCACGTCGCCTGCGGCAGGCTATCGTCGCACTCGGCCCCGCGCGCATCGGCGAGGTCGATCGTGCGCTCATACCGGTGGTCCACCTGGAGGACGCCCGCGAGAAGGAGCCGTAGTCCCCAAGCGTCTTTGGAAACGTCATCGTCTGCGCCGGTAATCGCGGCGTGGATGCTGCGAATACGGAGCCGCATCGGTGCCGTATCACGTACCGGAGCGCGCCAGCGCCACGACGGCGCGAGAGAAAGAAGAAGCATCCCATGGCAGAACAAGTCACCTTTGCCGCCCAGCGGCGAACGGTATTCGGCAAGGCGGTCCGCCAGCTGCGGCGAGAGGGCATCGTGCCGGGCAACATCGTCGTCAGCGGGCGCGACTCCATCGCCATCCAGGTGAACGGCGCCGACTTTCAGAAATTCCTCACGAAGCATCACGCCACCACGGTCGTCCGCCTCACCCTCGATGGCGACAAGAAGGGCGACACCGTCATGGTGCAGCGCGTCGAGCACGAGCCGGTGACGCGCGCCATCCTGCACGTAGACTTCGCGCACGTCAACATGTCGGAGACCACCCGCGCCCGTGTGCCGATCCGCATCGAGGGCGACGCCCCTGGCGTCAAGTTGTACAACGCCATGCTCTTGACCGTGCTCGACCACGTCGAGGTCGAGGCATTGCCGGCCGATCTGCCCGACGCGCTGGTCATGGATGTCAGCGAGCTCACCGACCTCAATGCGTCGCTCAACGTGGGCGACCTTTCCGTGCCGCGCCGTGTCAAAGTCCTGACCGACGCCGAAGAGTCCGTGGTCCGGCTCGAGCCGCCGCGGATGGCCGAGCCCGCCGCCGAGCCTGCCGCCGCGCCCGCCAGTGCGCCAGCCGCCAGCGAGACCACCGAAGAGTAGAGAGGATCGAGCTCGTGACCACCGCCACGCCGACCGGAGTAGGCGCTGCCTTGCTCTATCTCGGCCTGGCGGTGGCTGGCCTCGTCTGCGGCGTCACCGTCAACGCCCTCGCCGACGACGTGGCTGGCGTGGACGAACCGGTCTGGCGCGCCGCCAACTGCATCAAATGCGGCGCGGAACTGCCCTCCACGCGCTATCTTCCGCTCGCCAACCTCGTCCGCGCCCGGCGATCCTGCGCCTCCTGCGGCTCGCCAGCATCGCTGCGTCGGCCCCTGCTCGAAGTGGCCCTCGCGCTCGCCCTCCCACTCCTCGCCGCCCGCATCCTCGCGCCGGGGCAGACCCTCCGCCTCGCCCCGGCGGGCGTCTTCGCGCTCGACGCCATCTGCCTCTGCGCGCTCGCCTTCATCTTCGCCGTAGACCTCGAACACCGCATCATCTTTGACCTGGCGATCTTCCCGCCGTTGGCGCTGCTCGTGCTCAGCGCCGTCGTCTTCGACCACAAAGCGCTCGCCGCCATGATCTTCGGCGTGGTGATCTGGGGCGGCCTCTTCGCGCTGCTATACGGCCTCGGCTGGTTGCTCTACCGCCAGGAAGCGCTGGGCCAAGGCGACGTCAAGTTGGCGCTGCTGATCGGCGTGCTGGTGGGCTACCCCGCCGCCGTCACCGCCCTCGTCTATGCGGCGTTGATCGGCGCGGCGGTGAGCGTCCTCCTGCTCGGGCTGGGCGTCGCCACGCGCAAGACCTTCATCCCATTCGGCATCTTCATGGTCGCCGGAGGCGCCTTCGCCCTGCTCTCGTCCCCGCCCTATTGGTAGACGGCGTTCTCCGCGCTCAGAGACTCGTCGAGGCGTTTTGAAAAATCGATGAGAGCGTTGGACCCAGCAGCAGCAACGCACCAAAGACAACGAGCAGGACAAAGAGCATGATCAGCGCATATTCGAGCATCGACTGGCCGTACCGTGGCGAAAGTGCGATAGATGTCATGGATGCTCCTCTCGCGACGGCTCGCATCGCGCGACGATACGAATGAACACGCGCACAGTGTAGCGGTTTGCCGAGTGCCTGGCAACATCCCCGGCGAATTCGTCTCCCCTTGCGCTCCCCACCCCTCCATGCTATACTTCAAATAGAATTTGTGTTCTGAGTCCCCTCTTCTCCCCTCCCCACCCCCAACACCACTCCCCTCACCGGATAGGCCGCCATTCCCCGCGAAAATCATCCGACTGCACGTCTCAACGGCACGATTTCCCATCTCAATTTTCCGCTTCCGCTTTTCCGCCCCCAATTTGCTACAAGCCCAGGTGAATTCAGGTCTCAATGCCTCACGCAAAATGCAAAAGCGGAAGGAATCGGCAACTCCTCGGCCGAATCCCTCCCACCACCCTCGCCCCGCCTTGACGCCCGTGAACCAACACAGGCACAATCTCAAGTAGTACACCAATCAGCGCATCCTCAAAAGCGAGGCCCCGTGCAGACCGACACCTTCGACACCGTCATCGTTGGCGCCGGCCCCGGCGGACTCTTCGCCGCCCATGCGATCCTCCGCGACAGACCAAATTCCCGCCTGCTAATCGTAGACGCAGGCCGCTCGCTGGCCGCCCGCCAGCAGCTCCCGCCCATCGACCTCGGAGGCGCCGGCGGCGCGGGCATGTACCTCGGCGGCCGCCTCTATCTCGGCCCGGCCACCATCCCCATCCTGCCTCCCGTCACCGTCCCCGCCGCGCTGCGACCGATCCTGACCGGCGACGAGTACCTCGCCCGCGCCCAAGAGGTAGACGCCATCCTGCACAGCTACGGCGTCGTCGCCGAGCTCCGCGAGGAGCCGAGCGAGCGCCTGGCCGCTGCCGTCGTGGACGCCCAGCGCATCGGCCTCGAATACACCATCAGCTATCCCTCCCGCGTCGTGCCCGCCGAGGACCGCCACATCGCCCTCGCCAAAGTGCTCGACGATCTCGCCCATCGCGGCGCCTCTCAGGTATTCCGCACCGCCGTAACGAGCGTCCAGCGCGACGGCGCGACCTTCACCCTCACCCTCCAGGACGTTGACGACCCAAACGCCATCCGTCCCGTCAGCGCGAATACGCTGCTGCTCGCCCCAGGCCGCTACGGCGCTGATTGGCTGGTTGCGACCGCCCGCGAGCTCGGCGCCGGTGTCGTCGCGCTGCCCGCCACCTTCGGCGTCCGCCTGGAGATGCCGCTCGCCGCCTACGCGCCGCTCACCGACATCAACCCCGACCCGCGCCTCCAGCTCACTCTGCCCAGCGACGCCGTCATCAAGACCTACGCCACCTGCCCCGGCGGCCACGTCACCGCCATCACGCGCTACGGGCGCCTCGTCGCCAGCGGCGTGCCGCTCCCCATCGGCGAGCGCGGCCCCAACACCACCGTCGCCATCCTGCTCCAACCCGGCGTCGAAGGCTCAACAACCGCCTGGCCCTCCGGCGAAGACTACGCCCGCCGCCTCAACGCCTCCCACTCGACCGCGCTCATCGTCCAGCGCATGGGCGACCTCCGCCGCCACGTCCCTACCTCCGCCGCCGCCCTCGCCGCTAACAGCGTGCGGCCTTCCTGCGAGACCGCCGTTCCCGGCGCGCTTCACGACGTATACCCGCCCCAATTCTGGGCCGCGTTGGACGACCTCCTCGGCCGCATCGCCACGCTCGCGCCCGCCCTCGCCAACGACGATCTCCTCGTCTACGGCCCCGCCGAGGAGCGCTTCTGGCACGTCACGACCGCCAACGATCTACAAACCACCGTGCCCGGCCTCTTCGTCGCCGGCGACGGCCCCGGCCAGAGCCAGGGTGCCGTCCAGGCCGCCGTCGCGGGCCTCCTAGCCGGTGCCGGCCTCGCCCACTACCTAACCTCGTAGCCAATCAAGTTCGTAGTGGTCGCTCGCGGCCCCACGCGACTCCCCCTTCCCCCGAGGGGAAGGGGGTTGGGGGGTTGGGGGGTTGGGGGGTTGGGTCAGAGCTCCACGTAGACGTTCTTGACCTCGGTATACAGCTCCAGCCCATACATCCCCAGCTCGCGCCCGATGCCGGACTGCTTGTAGCCGCCGAACGGTGCCTCCACATAGATGCTGTGGTTCGTGTTGATCGAGAGCGTCCCCGTCCGCACCCGCCGCGCCGTCCGCAGCGCACGCCCGATGTCGCGCGTCCAGATCGAGCCGCTCAGGCCGTAGATGCTGTCGTTGGCGATCCGCACCGCATCGTCCTCAGTATCGAACGGCACGATGGTGACGACCGGCCCGAAGATCTCCTCCTGCACCACACGCATCTCCGGCGTCGCCCCCGTCAGCACGGTCGGCAGTAGAAAGTTGCCGTTCGCCAGCGCCGCATCATCCGGCTCTCGCCCGCCATACGCCAGCGTCGCGCCCTCCTGTTGGCCGATCTCGATGTACTCCTGCACGCGCGCCTTCTGCTGTGGCGAGATGATCGCGCCCATGTCGGATGCCTTGTCCAGCGGGCTGCCGATGCGCAGTTGCTTGGTCCGCGCCACAAAGCGCTCCGTGAACTCGTCGAGGATGCCTCGCTGCACCAGGATGCGCGAGCGTGCGGTGCAATCCTGCCCGCAGTTTGCGAAGATCGCCGGTACGCCCATCTCCACGGCCTTGTCCAGGTCGGCGTCGTCGAAGACGATGTTGGCCGACTTGCCGCCCAGCTCCAGCGAGATGCGCTTGATATCGTCCGACGCCATGCGCATCAACTCGCGACCCACCTCGGTCGAGCCGGTGAAGGCGATCTTGTCCACGCGCGGGTCACGCGCCAGCGCCGCGCCGATGATCGGCCCCGAACCCGTGATCACGTTGACCACGCCCGCCGGTACGCCCGCCTCCAAACAGATCTGCCCCAACGCCAGCGCCGTCAGCGGCGTCTGCTTCGCCGGCTTCAGCACCACACAGCAGCCCGCGGCCAGCGCCGGCGCCAGCTTCCACGCCGCCATCACGATCGGGAAGTTCCAGGGGATGATCTGCGCCGCCACGCCGACCGGCTCGCGCAGCGTGAAGTCCAGCCCCGCGCCGGAGACCGGGATCGTCTCGCCCATCAGCTTCGTCGCCGCCCCGGCGTAATACTCGAAGCAGAGCGCGATGCCCTTCACCTCCGAGGTCGCGTCCCGGATCGTCTTGCCGCAGTTCTGCGATTCCAGTGTCGCCAGCTCATTCGTGCGCTCGGAGATGATCGCCGCGATCTTGTTGATGACCTTCGCGCGGCGCCAGGCGGGCCAGCGCGGCCACGCCCCCTCGTCGAAGGCTTGGCGAGCCGCCGCCACCGCCTTGCCGGCATCCTCCACGCCCGCCTCGGCCACGTACGCCAGCGTCTCGCCGGTCGCGGGATTCACCGTCCCGTAGGTGCGCCCGTCCGCCGCCGGCACCCGTTGCCCCCCAATGATCAATTCCTCGGTCGTGAGCGCCACCGACATCGTTGTCTCCTTCTCACGCGCACGGGCACCCTCACCGTAGGGGCACGCTCCGTATCAAGCCGCACTCGATAGTCTGAATTATGGCAGCCCAAGCCCGCGCGACACAAGACGGCGCGACGCAAGGTCGGCGCTAACCGAGATGCGCCTTGATCTGCCGATAGGTGCTCTGGAGGTATTCGGGCATCACCTTGGTGTCAGCGAGGACGGGCATGAAGTTGGTGTCACCGTTCCAGCGCGGCACGATGTGGTAGTGGACGTGGTCGGCGATGCCCGCCCCAGCGACCGCGCCCTGGTTGATGCCCATATTATAGCCATGGGGATGCAGTGCCTCGTTGAGCGCCGCGAGGCAGCGCTGCGTGGTCGTCATGAGCTCCGTGAGCGTCTCTGAGTCAAGCTCTTGGATGGTGGGCAGGTGAGCGTACGGCGCGACCATCAGGTGCCCGTTGTTGTACGGGTAGAGGTTCATCAGGACGAAGACGCGCTCGCCGCGCAGGAGCAACAGGTTCTCCTCGTCGCGGTCTTCGGCGGGCTTCGTGCAGAAGATGCAGCCCTCATCCTTCGGGCTGCCGTCGATATAGGCCATGCGCCACGGCGCCCAGAGTGCCTGGGGATGCCTGTCCTCCGCCGGGGTTGCTTTCTTGGGCACGCGCGCCTCCATGCGAATTGGTGGATCGGTCAGCGCAGGATGAAGAAGCCGATCAAGAAACAGACCACGAACAGCCCCGCGCCCAGCAACAGCGCCACCATCAGCGTCGGTCCGCCCTCAGCGATGTTCGCGGCAGCGGCGGTGGACCGATCGACGCGTTGTTCGCCGTCTCGCCGCGGGGCGGGCAGCGGTCGCGATGGCAGGGTGAGGCGCGGCGCGATGCGCGGGCCGCTGCTCGGTGTGGGCCGTGTCGCGGGGTAACTGCTGACCGGCGCGAAGACGGCCGGCGCGGTCGAGCCGCCGAGATTGCCTGAGTTGGCCTGCGCCAGTGCCTGGTCGGAGGTCGCCCACGGCTGTCCTGCGCCGACCGTATCTTCCAACGACCACGGCGCCTCGTTCCGGATCATCTCGCGGGCCACCCGCAGCGCGGCGGGCGTCTCCTCGGCGAGCGGCGACCGCAGATGCGCCAGCTCCTCGCAGAGCGCCTCCAACTCCAGCGTCAGCGTCTCCGCGTCGGCGATGCGGTTGGGGTGCGCGCGGACGACGCAGCGCCGCACCAATGCGCGCACCTGTTCGGGGACGTCCGGTCGAAACGCGCGCTCGGCGTCCTCCGGCTCGCCCGGAAAGGTGCCGGCGGGATGCGCGACCGAGAGCGCCTGCCAGAGGATCAGCCCCACGGCGCGAACGTCCTCCGCGTAAACCGACGGCTCCTCGACGGCTGCGCCAGCGATCACCGTGGCGTCGGGCGGCACGAGTGCCTGGGCAAACGCCTCGAAGTACGGAATGTCTGGCGGCAGACCGAAGTTATTCAGCCGCAACACGGCGCGGCGATCCACCAGCACGGCGGCCGGGGTCAGATCGCCGTGGACGACGCCGTGGGCGTGCGCGTAGGCGAGCGCGCGCGCTATCTGCGCTGCGAGGTCCGTCGCCCGCTCGATGGGCAGGCCGGCCTGCAGGTACGTCGAGAATTCCCGCGCCTGCACGTGCTCCTGCACGACGAAGAGGCGGCCGTCGTGTTCCACCGCGTCGAAGACGGCGATGACGGCGGGATGGGTCAACGCGGAGGTCGCTTGGAGCGCGGCCCGGAACGCGATCACATGCTCCTGCGGCACCACCTTGACGACGACGCCGCGCCGCAGCACGGCATCCTGCCCGCGAAACACCTGACTCAGCGCACCCTGCGCCAGCGGTTCATCGAGGCGGTAGCGTTCCGCCAGGGTGAAGCCTGCGTAGCTGAGATCGGCGGGCGAGCCTGGCATCCGACACCCCTAGACGATGCGTACTTGAGCGCGAAGTGCGGCGCCGAAGCGCCACCGCGTGCCGAATGGGCGAACTCGCGGGCCGCACTGATCGACGTACGCCGATGCACCGCATGCGCCATCATGAGACGACCCGCATTATGCCACGAGCGGCGCGCGACCACCAAGCGCCGCCGTGATCGTGCTACGCGAATTCGGCTACGCGGGCGGCGCCAAGGAGCGCGGCGAACGGCTCAAGCGCGCCCCAGCGCAGCGCTGGCGGCGGCGCGAACGGCGCGACCAGCGCGACTACGCGTTCGCGAAGCTGGCCGATGAAGCCCTCGCCCGCCTCGACCAGCGGTCCACCGAGGATGACGACACTCGGCGCGGCAACCGCGACGACGTCGGCCAGCGCGACGGCCAGCGCGTCAAGCGCCTCCCCGACGACGGCGGCGGCGATGGGATCGCCCTGCTCGGCCAGCGCGACGACCTGCGAGGCGGTCATCGCCTCCGCTCGGCCGCCACTGATGCGCTGCATGACGGCGTGGCTCTCGTCGGAGTCCGAGGCGCGCCCGATCATCGTGCGCACAATGGACTGCGCCGAGGCGATCGGCTCCAGGTGACCATGCAGGCCGCAGGAGCATCGCGGCCCCTCGTCCCGAACGCGCAGATGCCCAATCTGCCCCTCGACGCCCTCAATCGCGCCGTCCACGACCAGCGCGGAGGTGATGGTCCGCGCGTTGGAGACATAGAGCACTCGCTGCCCTGGCGATGTCCCGAATCGCTCCGCCTCCGCGAGCGCGCCTGCCTCGGTGGCGGAGGCGACGGCGACGGGCGCTCCGATTGAAGCGGCCAGCGCGACGCGCAACGGATAGCCGTCCCAGGAAGCAGTCGCGCCAAGATGGCTGATAACCCCGCGCACCGCGTCCACGTGCCCCCACGCAGCGACGCCCACAGCCGAGACACGCTCGACGCCGGTATCGCGAAGCACCTCGCCGGCGAGCGACGCCAACGCGGCGATACAGTCGGCGGGAGTAGGCGGCGTGGAGAGCCGCGAATGCCAGCGACGAGCATCCGCCACCGCCGGGATGCAGGCGGCAAGGCGTGTCCCGCTATCCGCGATCTCCAATCCGAGCAGTATCCGCTTGGCTGGAAGCGTCATGGGCGCGCCGTCCTCTTCTTCACTGGCGAAAGCTGCCCTGCGAAAGTGACACAGTCCGGCACGCAGAGCGAGTCGGGCGCCCCACCGTAGCGCCAGCGCAGAGGCTGACGTCTACCGTCCTCCAAACGATCACGCAGATCTTGGTATAGCATATGCGCCCGATGCGTACAATTTGAGTGTGAAGCAAGACAACCGCGCAGGAGGATGTATGCCAGTGACGCCGAGCGGCGAAGACGCGCCACTCCCAGGCGACGTGAGCCGGTCGCTGGCCGAGCGCGGCGTCGAGGCGCAGGACGAGATTAGCCTGCGGCGCGAACTCGAGCGATGCGTGCCGGGATACAACCTCTTCCGCCTGACACCTGCGGCGACAAAGCGCTGGAAGTGCCGCTACCGGCTGCTGCTGGAAGCGGGCTACTTCGACGGCCAATCGGCGGCGGAGGCCTACGGTCGCGCGCTGCTTGCGGCACTCACGCCCGCGACCACGGACGCTCCAACGCCGCAAGAGCCTCCTCGGCGCTAGCGGCCTCGCGGGCGATGTCATCGGACGAGAGCATGCCGCGTTCGCTGACGACCCCAGTGACGAGTCGCGCGGGCGTGAGCTCGAAGTACGGATTGCGAACGCTGATGCCGGGTATTGGCTCCGGGAGAATCTCGGCTAAGTCCATCTCCTCGAAGTGGAGCGGGAAATCGGGCGCGGCGATCTTTAACGTCTCGCAAGCGGCATAGCATGGTATCCCCGCCTCGCGAGCGGCGAGCGCCAGCGGATACGTGCCGACCTTGTTGACGACCGCTCCATCCGAGCGAATGCTGTCCGCGCCGACGAGCACGAGCGCGGCGCGCGACACGAAGGCGCCCATCGCCGCGTCGGCGAGCAGCGTGACGCGCCAACCAGCAGCGGCGAGGGCGCGCGCGGCGGCGATCCCCTCGGACCCCGGACGCGACTCGCAGATGAAGATCCCGCGTGCGGCCTTGGGGAGTTCGGCAAGAACGTCGAGCAAGGCGCGTTCGACGGTGCCAGAGCGGCTAAACGTGAAGACCGGACCTGTGAGCAAAGGTCGCAGCGCGTTGTGGATCGCCCGCGCCCAAGCCTGCTCGCCATCCAGGATGCTCGTGGCTTCGTTGCGGAGGCGCTCGAGTGCAGCCTGCGGTTCGGCGGCGGAGATCGCGGCGGCCCAGACGCGGGTGACGGTGTTGGCGACGGCGGCCATGCTGGGGCGCGCGCCGGCGAAGTCTCGCCCGGCGTTGTGGAGAACGGCGAGTTGTCGAAGACGCGTCTCATCCGAGGCATCGGGCAACACAACCGCCGCATCTCGCAGGGCCGTGGCGACGAGACGAGCGAGCCAGCTCGCGCCGTGGTCGCGGTCCGCACGCAGCGTTCGGAGGGTATCATCCAGCGCCCGGCCGATTGCGTCAACCTCGTCGGGCTGGCTCATGGCGGCGTTCGGTCCGGCGGGTAGACTGTGGCGAGCGCCTCGGCAAGCTTAGGGACGGTCGCGAGCTGTGCGATGGAAGCTGGCGCGATCCACTGGTGCTCTGAAGCCTCCCAGTCCGTCTGGATGCGGTCGGGCGCCAGCACCTCGAAGAGGTACGGATGGACGACCCAATGGCGCCCCAACGATTCGTCATCGACGCGGACGACCTGGCCGGTTCGCAGCAGCTTGACGTCATCCGCGGTCAGCGACGTCTCTTCGCGTATTTCCGTATAGGCCTGTTCGAGTGGGGAGACGCCTGGCTCGACGAAACCGCTGACCCCCGCCCAGTCGCCCTGATACGAGCCGACGCGCTGACTCCGCCGCACCAGCAAGATCTCCTCTGAGCCCCGATCACGGCGGATGAGGAAATTGGTGACGACATGCGTTTCTTCGGTCGAATGAGCCATGGTCTGCGCTCCTGCTGGCGTGCATTACGCCCCGGCGGCGTGATACACCGCGAGATGGGCGCGGGCGGCGGCGTCCCAGTTGAAGAGCGTTGCATGCTCCAGGCCACGGACCCGGAGCGTCGCGCGCAGGGCATCATCGCCGACTATCCGGATCAACGCCTGGGCCAGCGCACCCTGGTCGGTGGGGGGCACGAGCAGTGCGGCGTCACCAGCGACCTCGGGCAGAGATCCCCCGGTGCTGCAGACCACCGGCGTGCCACAGGCCATCGCCTCGACCACGGGAATGCCAAATCCCTCATAGATCGAGGGCATCGCCACGGCGGAGGCGGCGTGATAGAGCGTCGGAAGCTCACCTTCTGGCAGGTAGTCGAGGAACTTCACGCTCTCGCGAAGCCCGAGCGTCTCGACAGCCCTATAGACGCCCTCATAGAGCCAGCCGGGCTTGCCGGCGATCACCAGGCGCTGCGGTCCAGCGGGATCGCGTCGCGCGGCGGCAAAGGCGCGGATCAGCATCTCGTAGTTCTTGCGCGGCTCGATGGTGCCCACCGCAAGGACGAACGGCTGATAGAGGCCGTACTTCGCCGTGAGCGCAGCGACGGCCGCATCATCCACCTGCGACGTGAAGCTGGGCGAGATGCCGAGGTGGATCACGTCGATTTTCTCGCGCGGCACGCCCAGCCGCTCGTGGAGATCGTCCGCGGTGTTCTGCGAGACGGCGATCACTCGGTCCGCAGAGTGGACGGCGCGCGGCACGACGGCTTTGAGGTAGCTCACCAGGCTGGGCACCGCGCACTCGGGATTCGTCAGGAAGGCAAGGTCGTGAACCGTGACGACGCGACGGGCGCGCAGCGCCGGCGGCAGGATGAAGTCAGGTCCGTGGAAGACGCGCATCCCTCCGGCGAAAAGCTCAACCGGGACAGGCGCGCGGAGCCGCTGCCACAAGATCGTGGCGTTGCGGTTGCCGAGAGGTACGACGCGCGCGTGGAAGTGTGGCCCTTCGGGGATGGGGCGATCTTTCGTGGGGCGCTCGGCGGAGAAGAGGGTGAACTCGTCCGGCGCGTCGAGGCGCATGAGGGCATTGACGAGGTCGCGGGTATAGCGCGCGATGCCGGCGGACTGCGCGATCGCGGGCGTGAAGTCGATGCCGATACGCATACGTGCCTCTCGATAACCAGCGCGCTGATCTGATGTGCTCGTGACGCGCCGAGTATAGCATGGGGAGGCGCAACAGGCGAAGGCCGCTTTGGTTTGCGGCCTTCTACGCGATGATGAGCGCTACGCGACGTGGGGGCCATCGAGGCGCGGTGTATCATCCGGCCGGACGAAGACGGTGGAGGCGGCGGTGAAGACCAGGCCGCCGCGTTCCGCAAGGTCAATGGTGACACACTCGCCCGGCTTGACGAGACGACGCAGCAGTCCCTCGGCGAGGCGATCTTCGACGAGGCGCTGCACCGTGCGGCGGAGCGGACGCGCGCCGAACTCGCGATCGTAGCCGGCGTCTGCGAGGTAGGTTTTCGCGGCCTCCGTGACGCGGAGATCGACTAATTGTTCGCTGAGACGAGCCTGTGTCTGCGCGAGCATGAGATCGAGGATCGCGCCGACCTCGGCACGACCGAGCGCGGAGAAGTAGATCACGTCGTCCACGCGGTTGAGAAACTCCGGGCGGAAGAGCTCGCGCAGCTTCGGCTGGAGCAAGGTGCGCACGCGCTCGCGGTCGGCGCGCTCAACGTCCTCCAGGGGGCGGTTGCCTTGCGTGAAGCCGAAATCGCCGCGATTGCCCAGCAGCTCGGCGCCCACATTGGAGGTCATAATCACGAGCGTGTTCTTGAAGTCGACCTCGCGGCCCTTCGCATCGGAGAGGTGGCCGTCTTCGAGCACCTGCAGCAACATGTCGAAGACCTTCGGGTGCGCCTTTTCGACCTCGTCGAAGAGGACGACGCTGTACGGGCGGCGCTTGACTGCCTCGGTCAGTTGTCCGGCCTGGTCGTAGCCGACGTAGCCTGGAGGGGCACCGACGAGGCGCGCGGCGTTGTGGTGCTCCATGAACTCGGACATGTCGATCTTGATCAGCGCGTCCTCGCTGCCGAAGAGCGACGCGGCAAGCGCACGGGCGAGCTCCGTCTTGCCGACGCCGGTCGGACCGACAAAGATGAACGAGCCGATCGGCCGTCGGGGGTCGCGGATCGAGGCGCGCGAGCGGCGCACCGCCGAGGCCACCGCGCCGACCGCGTCATTCTGCCCAATCACGCGCTGGTGCAGCTCGCCCTCCAACCCCAACAGACGCTCGGATTCTTCGAGAGTGAGGCGTAGCGCGGGGATGCCGGTCCAGAGGACGACGACCTCCGCGATCTCGTGCTCGCCCAGCAGCGGCATTTGCTCGATACGCTGACGCGACCATTCCGCCTCGCGCTCCATAATCTTCGTACGGACGGCGAGCTCGCGGTCGCGCAGGGCGGAGGCGCGCTCGAAGCTGCGCACGCTGATGGCGGCGTCCTTCTGATCCTGCAACTCGTTGAGACGCTCACGCAGCGTGCGAACCTCATTCGGGACGGCGGAGCGCGCGACGCGCAGGCGAGCCGCGGCTTCGTCGACAAGGTCAATGGCCTTGTCGGGCAAGAAGCGGCTCGAGATGTAGCGCTCGGAGAGATGCACGGCGGCCACGATGGCCTCGTCGGAGATGCGCACCTGGTGGAAGGCCTCATAGCGCGAACGCAGCACGCGCAGGATCTGGATCGATTCCTCGGCCGTCGCCTCACGCACTTTGACCGGCTGGAAGCGCCGTTCGAGGGCGGGGTCTTTCTCGATACTCTTGTGGTAATCCTCCATCGTCGTGGCGCCGATGCATTGGAACTCGCCCCGCGCCAGCATCGGCTTGAGCAGGTTGCCAGCGTCGATGGATCCCTCGGCGACTCCGGCGCCGACCAGCGCCTGCAGCTCGTCCACGAAGAGGATTACGTTCTTGGCGTCCACGATCTCGTCGAGGATCTTCTTCAGACGCTCCTCGAAGTCGCCGCGATATTTGGTGCCGACGGTCAACAGGCCGACGTCTAGCGAGACGATGCGTTTGTCGCGTAGGGCGTCCGGAACCTGGCCGTTGACGATGCGCTGCGCGAGCCCCTCGGCGATGGCCGTCTTGCCGACACCGGCGTCGCCGACGAGGACCGGATTGTTCTTGGCGCGACGTGAGAGCACCTGCATGGTGCGTTCGATCTCCTCCTCGCGACCCACGATGGGATCGAGTTGATCCGCGAGGGCGGCGGAGGTGAGATCGCGGCTGACGGTATTGAGCGTGGGTGTCATGGCGTAACGCGCCTGGTGCTCGATACCGAAGGCCTCGGTGACTCGCCCGTGACGGCGTGCGCTGGCCACCAACACCTCGACTCGCTCCAGCGTGATGCCGAAGCTATGCAAGACTCCGGCGGCGATGCCCGCGCCCTCGCGGAGCAGGCCCAGCAGCAGGTGGTCGGTGCCGACCTCGACGGTGCCGTGATCCTTCGCCTCTTGTTCAGCGAGATCGAGCGTCTGCCGAGCGGACGCACTGAGGACGGGCTCAACCGTCAGTGGGCGCCCCCCCTTGCCGATGACGAAATCGAGTGCCTGGCGCACCTTAACGGGATGAACTCCCAGTGTGCCGAGGATCCCGTGGATCACCGGGTCGTCGGAGTCAAGCATGCCGTAGAGCAGGTGCTCGGTGTCGATGATCTTATGGTTGAGGCGCAGCGCAATCTCGCGGGCCTGTGCCAGCGACTTGCGCGCATCGTTGCTGTAGCGATCAAACCGACTCACGGCGTCCTCTCCCTCTGCACACGCCGGGCATCCTTGAAGCCTTGGGCGCAGACCATCATCCGCCTCTTCTCCCAAGAGAAAAGCAATGTACATGCCAGACCGCACGGGAAGGCGGCGTCGGGGTTACGGGCATATGGAGCGCGCGAGTGGCGGCGGCTGGCACTCTTCCTGCACGAACCCGGACAACAGTTAACTCAGTGACATGGCCGATGATCGACGTAAAGGAAAGCGGGAAGCTGCATGCCGAAGACGCGGATCGGTTGGAAGGCGGGACCCGAACAGTTCTCGCCGCAGGAACTCCTCGAATGCGCGGTGGTCGCGGAGGATGCCGGCTTCGAGACGATCGACGTGAGCGACCATTTTCATCCATGGAGCGAAGTGGGGGAGGCGTGCTTCACGTGGACCTGGCTCGGGGCAGCCGCGGCTCGCACGCGCAGCATCCGTATGGGACCCGGCGTGACGTGCCCGATCCTGCGCTACCACCCCTCGGTTATCGCGCAAGCGGCTGCCACCGTCGGCGTGCTAGCGCCGGGTCGCGCCTATCTCGCCGTCGGCACCGGCGAGGCGCTGAATGATTACGCCTCGACCGGCGAGTGGCCTAGTTACACCGAGCGACAGGCGCGCCTCGAAGAGGCGATCGACTTGATCCGGCAACTTTGGTCGGGCGACGAGGTGACATTCGAAGGGCAGTATTACCGGACGCAGAGCGCCAAGCTCTTCACGCGACCCGACCAGCCGATTCCGCTCTACGTCTCGTCCATCGTGCCGCAGAGCGCGTCGTTCGCGGGGCGTGTCGGCGATGGGCTGATCACCGTTGGCGGGCAAGAGCCCGAGGTCTACAAGCGGCTTATCGCGCAGTTCGAGGAGGGCGCGCGCGCGGCGGGGAAAGACGTGCCGACGATGCCGCGCGCCATCGAGCTAAACTTCGAATACGTCGAGCGACCAGAGGACGAGGACGCGGCGATCCAAAACCACCTCAAGTATTGGGCCGGTGCGTACGTACCAGCACTCTACGACCAGAAGATCTATACGCCGGCGATGGCCGCACAGAACGGAGCGGTGGTCGGCCCAGATACTCTGCGCAAGAAGGGCTGCATTTCGGCGGATCCCGAGCAGCATGCGCGCTTCATCCAACGGCACATCGACCTCGGCTTCACGGAGATCTACGTCCATTCGGCGGCGCAGGATCAGCGGGGCTTCCTGCGCCGCTTCGGCCGGGATGTGTTGCCGCGAGTGCGCGAAGGGGTGCACGCGGCGGCGTGACGCGACCTCACCCCTACCCCACCCCCGCGAGGGAACGAGGCATGGCTTCAGCGTGCTGGCGAAGCGTTGGGTTGTCGAACGCACATGTTCGTGGCTCTCGGCCAACCGCCGGATGAGCAAGTACTATGAGCGTGAAGTTCAGCCGAGCGAAACGCTGATCGAGCTCGTGGCGGCGCGCTTGGTACTCCGTCGGCTGGCCAGGCAGAGGATGTCTACTGCCCAACGCCAGGCGCGACCTCGGTCGCCCACTTCACGCCTCAGAGGAGCCCGGTATTGGGAAGATGGTGCCAAGCACGCTGTTAGCCTCCGAGGAAGTTGCGGATCGCCGTCGCGATTTCTTCAGCGTGGGTTTCCAACGCGAAGTGCCCGGTGTCAACGAACTGCACCACGGCATTAGGCAGATCACGCCTGAAAGCTTCAGCTCCTGCGGGAAGGAAGAATGGATCGTGCTTGCCCCACACAGCAAGGAACGGAGGCTCGTGGGTGCGGAAATACTGCTGGAAGGTAGGATAGAGCGCGACGTTGCTCTGATAGTCTCCGAGGAGGTCCAACTGCACTTCGTCGGCACCGGGCCGAGCGAGATAGAAGGTATCGAGCGCGATCCCATCGGGCGACACCGCGGCTTCATCAGGAACGCCGTGGAGGTACTGCCAGCGCGTCATTTGGGGGGTCAGGAATTGACGTAGCGCTACCCGATTGGCCTGGGAGGCATCCTGCCAATAGGCCCGAATGGGATTCCATCCATCGCTTAGACCCTCCTCATAGGCGTTGCCGTTTTGCGAGATGATCGCCATGATGCGTTCGGGGTGCTTCACCGCCAGCCGGAAGCCCGTTGGAGCTCCATAGTCGAAGACATAGACGGCGAAGCGGCCGAAGCTGACCACCTCGGTAAAGCGGTCGATGACACTGGCAAGGTTGTCGAAGGTGTAGGTGAACTCGCTCCGTGCTGGCATGTCGGTCTGACCAAATCCAGGCAAATCGGGCGCGATGAGGTGGAAGCGGTCGGCCAGGAGAGGAATCAGGCCGCGAAACATGTGCCCCGCGGTCGGGAAGCCGTGGAGCAACAAAAGCTTTGGAGCCGTCGCGGCGCCAGCCGCACGATAGAACACCCTGAGGCCGTTGACGTCGGCCATACGATACGTAATCGCAGACATGGCTGTCTCCCGTCTGAATCGAACGGTCATTATGCTTCCTGGGGTAGGTCGCGGAGTGCTTCCAGGATGAGGTCCACGACGACGCCAGGCGCACTGATGCTCGGCGTATGGTCAACTGGGTGCGTCCGCACCTGCGCATGCATCCGCTCCGCCATGAAGTGTTGCGTCTCCTTGACGATCATGCGATCTTGCTCGGCCAGGAGGAAATAGCTCGGCCTGTCCTTCCAGAGCGGTCGCCCGACGGGGACGCCGATACACGCCGAGGCAAGGGGTCGTTGGATGGCGGCAAGCTGCTCCTGCTCCTCAGGGGTCGCGTTGGGGGCAAACGCCGCAGCAAAGGCCTCGTGGGGAAGATAGATCAGGCCATGACTATCGGGCGCCAACTTAGGAGCTCTCGGATCCGGTTCCGCCCGATAGAACACATCGGCGACCGTCTCCCCCTCGTCCGGTGCCAACGCCGTGATGTAGACGAGTGATCTGACCTGCTCGCTTCTCGTTGCTGCGATGACCGCGCCAGCATAGGCATGGCCTACCAACACGACGGGCGCATCGACCCGCTCGATCGTGCGCTCGAGTGCTTCCACATCGTCGGCCAGGGTCGTAAGCGGGAGAGGAGCTGCCACGGACGCGCTTCCTCTGGCGCGGAGGTCCGTGATGACCTTGTTCCAGCTGGAGCCATCGGCCCAGGCCCCATGCACGAGCACAACATGAACATTGGTACCGTTGGAAGCCAAGTTCCACTCCTTCTCATGAGGTGGACAACGTCAAATGTCACGTCGTGCGAACCACCAGTCGAGGGGAACCAGTTGATGTGCTGCTCACGACAGAGTCTCGGAAACGGCGCTTCTCCCGATACTCCGTTCCGATCCTTCCAAGACCCTTTATTCGTACGCGAATCAGCGGATTGGCGATGGCTCGCCCCCGAGCCCTCCATTCGTCCAGTGCGCGCCCTTCCTCCGCTTGCCACTGCTCCGCGTTGCCAGGAAACACTGTCCACTCCTTCTCTGATGAAGTGACTACGTGGAAAGGAGCTGCTTCTTGCCCATAGCGGCGCACGAAGATCGTGTTTCCTGCAACCGCGGCCTGTACGGTCGCGAAAACACCCTGACGCGCAACACTCGCGCCAGCTTCTGTTGGGTTCTGCGCTCCTGCGACTTGTGCGGAAGAGCCCTCCAGCGGGACGCTAAGAGATGCCGCGTCCGTGCGGGCGCCAAGAAGCATACGGCGCTCCATAACGTCCTCCTCGCGCCGACGATCGAGGCGAGTGCGATACATGACAAATGCTCTCATGATCGTGACGCTACTGTTTTCGCGCCGCGGACCACCGTTATCAGCTCGCGCGGCGTGAAGACCCCTGGCTTGAGCCATGGGGAGGAAACGCCGCGCGCCGTCAGGCGCTCCCGACCACCGGACACCAAACGACCAGGTGTGCGATACTTACGCTCTACCGCAGGGCCTGCGGGAAGGTACGCTTGTGGAGGTGGCTTCGGGCCACGACATGACCGTGTAAGACTCACCTAGCTCGCTAGGTGAGCGGTGGTCAGCCCAAGAATCCCCCGGCTTCAGCCGTGGGGAGTGGTCAAGTGTGCAAGCGATATGCCATGAAAAGGCGGCTCCATGGGAGTTTGGACTGTCGAGACACATTGGTTGTGATACGTGGGAGGTCGTCGTAAAGGCGGTAAGAGTCGCGAGCCACCCCTGACGAATTCGTCACGGACAATTGTGCTAAGAACAGGTTTTGCAAATGGGCTCTGGCCCTCACACCGCAACCAAACACACTCTATGGCCTTCCTGACATCCTGAGAGCGAGCGGCAGGAATGGAAGGCGATCCCGGGCACGCGGGGAGCTTGCGCCTCGGCCGCCGAGAACGAGAAGGGGGATTCGACGAGCGCTCGCTGGTGGTGGGGGCGGCAGGGAAGTCGTCGCGCGCCCGCACGCCAGGCGGGCGCCAGTTCGGCAGGCCGCGCTCGGTGGGGACGCGCCAACGCGCTCCCACTGATCGCGTCGTGGCCCGTCGTCGGCGGCTGCGGGTAAGAGCTGCCCTAGTGCGCGTCTCTCTCCAAAAGAGCGCGCACCACGGTGGGGTAGAGTTGGTGCTCGACGGCGTGCATGCGCTCGGCCAGCGACTCCGGCGTGTCGCTGGGTAGCACGTCCACGGGCCACTGCGCGATGGCCGGCCCCGTATCTATTCCCTCGTCCACGAAATGCACCGTCACGCCGGTGCGCTTCACACCCGCGCGTAGCGCCTGCCCGATCGCGTCCTTGCCGGGGAATTGGGGCAATAACGAGGGATGCACGTTGACGATGCGGCCCCGATAGGGCTCCAGCAGCGTCGGCCCTAGCAGCCGCATGTAGCCCGCCAGCACGAGCCAGCGCACATCACGCGCCCGTAGCTCGCGCAGGACCGCGTGCTCGTAGGCGGCTTTCTCTGCGTAGGTTTTCGGATCGAAGGCACAAGCGTCGATCCCCGCCTCGCGTGCGCGATCGATCGCGCGGCACCCCGGACGATCCGAGACGACCAGCGCGAGCCGCGCCGGGAACGCGCCCGTGCGCGCCTCATCGATGAAGCGTTGGAGGTTCGAGCCCTCGCCGGAGGCGAAGACGGCAAAGGCGCTCATCGCCACGCCCCCATCAACTCGACCTGCCCAGCGCCCGCGCGCACCACGCCAACGCGACTCGCATGCTCGCCCAGCGCGTTCGCCCGCGCGATGACCGTCTCCGCCACGCCCTCCGGCACGACGAGCACCAGTCCGAGGCCCATATTGAAGGTCGCGAAGAGGTCGCCGTCGTCGAGGTCGCCGAGGTCCGCCAGCCAGGAGACGACCGGCGGCGTGCGCCACGAGCCCAGCGTGAGCGTAGCGTTCCACTGCCCATGCAGGATGCGCGGCACGTTGCCCGTGATCCCGCCGCCGGTGATGTGCGCCATGCCGTGGATCGGGAATTCGCCCATGAGCGCGCGGATCGCCTTGGCATAGATGCGCGTCGGCGTCAGTAGCTCCTCGCCAAGCGTTCTCGTCGCGTCCGGCGGGAAGGGCGCGTCGAGCGCGATCCCTGCCTCGTCGACAAGGCGGCGCACCAGCGAAAAGCCATTCGAGTGCAGCCCGGACGATGCCAACCCGATCACCACGTCGCCCTCTGTGATGCTACGCCCGTCGATGATGCGGTCGCGCTCGACGACACCGACGGCGAAGCCCGCCAGATCGTACTCGCCGTCCGCGTAGATGCCGGGCATCTCCGCCGTCTCGCCGCCGATCAGCGCACAGCCGGCCTGCTCACAACCGTCCGCCACGCCACGCACCACCTGCTCGGCGACGGCCACGTCCAGCCCGCCCGTGGCGAAGTAGTCCAGGAAGAAGAGCGGCTCCGCGCCCATGACGAGGATGTCGTTGACGCACATCGCCACGCAATCGATCCCCACCGTGTCGTGGCGGCCCAGCGCGTAGGCGATCTTCAGCTTGGTGCCGACGCCGTCCGTGCCGGAGACCAGCACCGGCTGCGTATACTTCGCCACATCCAGCGCGAAGCCGCCGCCGAAGCCGCCGAGGGCCGTCAGCACCTCGGGCCGCCAGGTGCGCGCCGCATGCCCGCGATAGCGCTCGACCGCCTCGTCGCCCGCCGAGACGTTGACGCCCGCGCGCTTGTACGCCCCGCCCGCCTCGGAATGGCTCGGCGGTGGGATCCCCTTCTCGGAGCCCGCGGCGCTACGCTTGTCCATCATGCGCCGCGCTTCCGTGCCGGATCGAGGCGGATCGCACGCTCGAAGGCGTGCTTTTGCGTCAGATCGTAGAGCCGCGTCGGATAGCGCCCCGTAAAGCAAGCGTTGCAGAACGGGTGATCGTCTACGTCGCTGGAGCCCAGCGCACGCAGCATCTGCTCTTCGGTGAGGTAGACCAGCGAGTCGGCACCGATGCGCTCCTGGATCTCCGCGACGCTCTGGTTGGCGGCGATCAGCATCGTGCGGTCGCTGGTGTCGATCCCGTAGAAGCAGGGATGCATCACCGGCGGCGAGCTGATGCGCATGTGCACCTCGCGTGCGCCAGCCTCGCGTACCAGGCTCACCAGCCGCGCGCTGGTCGTGCCGCGCACCAGTGAGTCGTCCACAATCACGACGCGCTTGCCCGCGACGACGCTGCGGATCGCGTTGAGCTTGACGCGCACACCCTGCTGCCGCTGCTCCTGCGTCGGCTGGATAAACGTGCGACCGACGTAGCGGTTCTTCACCAGGCCAAGCTCGTAGGGGATGCCAGTCTCCTCGGCGAACCCAATCGCGGCGGGAATGCTGGAGTCCGGCACGCCGGTGACGACGTCCGCATCCACCGGGCAGGCGCGGGCCAGCGCGCGTCCGAGCGCCTTGCGCGCCATGTGGACGCTGATGCCATCGATATCGGAGTCTGGCCGCGCGAAGTAGATGTACTCGAAGGTGCAGAGCGCTTTGTGAGGCGCCCTGGCGAAGGTCTGCGAGCGCATGCCGTCGCCGTCGATGACCAGCAGTTCTCCTGGCTCTATATCGCGCACGAATGTCGCACCAACCGCATCAAACGCGCAGGTCTCGGAGGCTACCACGCACGAGCCGTCCAGCGTCCCCACCGCGATAGGCCGCAGCCCATTCGGATCGCGCAAGGCGATCAGCCGGTCGTCCGTCAAGATCACCATCGCGTAGCCGCCCTCGACGCTACGCATGCTCGTTCGCACACTCTCGACGATATCCACGTCCCCGGCCCGCGCGATCAGGTGCGCGACGACCTCCGTGTCCGAGGTGGACTGGAATATGCTGCCCTCGCGCTCCAGCATGTCGCGCAGACCTTCGGCGTTGATGAAGTTGCCGTTGTGGGCCAGCGCCAGATTACCCTGGCGGAAGTTGAAGACCAGCGGCTGCGCGTTGGCGATGCCGCTCGACCCGGTGGTGGAGTAGCGCACGTGGCCGATCGCGCTATGCCCGTGCAACCGTGCGAGATCCGTCTCCGCAAAAGCCTCGCTCACTAGCCCCATGCCGCGATGGTGGCGCATCGACGCGCCGTCAACTGTCGCGATCCCCGCACTCTCCTGCCCTCGGTGCTGCAACGCGAAGAGCGCGAGGTGGGCGAGCCGCGCGGCATCGGGATGGTTCCAGATGCCGAAGACGCCACACTCCTCGTGCCATTTGTCGAACAGGGTTTCGTTTAGCGCATCGCCCACGGTATCGCTTCTTCCCACCGCGTCATCAGCGCGGAGATCGAAATGCCGACCTGCGTTGAATCGGACGTACCATCGCGTCGCGTCAGGCGTAGCGCGATCGAAAGCCGCTCGTCCTCGGTGACGGACCCTAAGACGCCGCACGAGACGCCTCGCAGACGTGCGCCTTCCTCCAATCGTTCGCGATCAGATGCAGCCACCTCGACCACGATCCGCGCCGCCGACTCGCCAAAGAGCGCGATGTCCGCGCGTCCGTTGCCGTCCCAGGCGAGATCGGCGCCGAGCCGCCCCGCCACGCACATCTCGGCGAGCGTGATCGCTAGACCGCCGTCCGCTACGTCGTGCGCCGCGCGGACCCAGCCGTCGCGGATGCCCTCGCGGCAGAGCGCCTGCACCGCAATTTCGGCATCGAGGTCGATCGGCGGCGTCGGTCCCAGCGCCTTGCCCGCGCGCATCGCCACGTACTCGCTGCCGCCCAGCGTCTCTGCCGTCTCGCCGAGCAGCACGATGAGGTCGCCGGGAGCCTTCAGCGCGGGCGTCGCCATGCGGTCGAGGTCGTCCACCAGCCCCACCATGCCGATCACCGGCGTGGGGAAGATGTCCCGCCCGCCGGTCTCGTTGTAGAAGCTGACGTTGCCGCTCACCACGGGGACGCCCAGCGCGCGGCAGGCGTCCGCGATGCCATGCACACTCTCGACGAACTGATAGAAGATGCCCGGCTTCTCAGGATTGCCGAAGTTCAGGCAGTCGGTAATGGCCAGCGGGCGCGCGCCAACGCAGGCCAGGTTGCGCGCCGCCTCCGCGACGGCATGCATGCCGCCCACCCGCGGATTGAGCTGGACGTAGCGCCCATTGCCGTCGGTCGTCAGCGCGATGCCCCGATTGAGGTCCTCCAGCGCCACCACTGCCGCGTCGCCGCCGGGCCGCTGCACCGTCGAGGTGCGCACCATCGAGTCGTACTGCTGATAGACCCACGCCTTGCTGGCGATGGTCGGGCGACCCATCAGCGCTAGCAGATCCGCCGCAAGGTCGGTGGATTCTGCCAACTCGTCGGCGCATTGCACCGCCGGATCGTCCAGGTAGGCGGGCCGCTCGGCGGGGCGGTCGTAGACCGGCGCCTCGTCCACCAGCGCGGCGACGGGGATCGACCCGACCTCTACACCGTCGTCGATGATGCGCAGCAGCCGACCGTCGGTGACGGTGCCGACCTCGACGGCGTCCAGCCCCCACTTGGTGAAGACGGCGCGCGCCGCGTCCTCACGCCCGCGCTTGACCACTAGCAGCATACGCTCCTGCGACTCCGAGAGCATCACCTCATACGGCGTCATGCCCGTCTCGCGGCGCGGCACGCGGTCTACGTGCAGGTCGATGCCGCTGCCCGCGCGACTCGCCATCTCCGCGCTGGAGGAGGTCAGCCCCGCCGCGCCCATATCCTGAATGCCGACCACCAGCCGCTGCTCGATCAGCTCCAGGCAGGCTTCGAGCAGCAGCTTCTCCATGAAGGGATCGCCGACCTGCACCGCCGACCGCTCGCGGCTGTGCGGATCTTCGATGGAGGCGAAGGTTGCACCGTGGATACCATCACGTCCGGTCTTCGCGCCGACCACCAGCACGGGATTGCCGATGCCCGAGGCCGTCCCCCGCGCGATCTTGTCGTGGCGGATGATACCGACGCACATCGCGTTGACCAGCGGATTCTGGCTGTACGACTCGTCGAAAACGACCTCGCCGCCGACCGTTGGGATGCCGATGCAGTTGCCGTACGCGCCGATGCCGGCCACCACCTGCCGAAACAGGTAGCGGTTGCGCTCCTGATCCAACTCGCCGAAGCGCAGGCTGTCCAGAATGGCGACGGGCCGCGCACCCATCGTGAAGATGTCGCGGATGATGCCACCGACGCCGGTTGCTGCGCCCTGGAACGGCTCGATCGCCGAGGGATGGTTGTGGCTCTCCATCTTGAAGACCACGCCCAAGCCGCCGCCGATATCCACAATGCCCGCGTTCTCGCCGGGACCCTGCAACACATTCGGCCCGCCCGACGGAAACGTGCGCAGGTGCCGTTTCGAGCTTTTATAGCTGCAATGCTCCGACCAGAGCACGCTGAAGATACCCGTCTCCACATAGTTGGGCAGGCGAGCGAGCCGCGCACAGATGCGCTCGTACTCGTCGTCGCGTAGGCCGAGGTCACGGTAGCGGCGCTCGTCGCGGATCTGCTCCGCCGTCGGTTCGCTCGTCTGTACGTCAAGCATGGACCACTTGCTCCCACGCGCGCACCAGTGAGGTGAACATCCCCGTGCCGTCGTCGGAGCCGAGCAGGGGATGTACCGCCCGTTCAGGGTGCGGCATCATGCCAAGCACGTTGCCGCGCCGGTTGACGATCCCCGCGATCTCGTCCAGCGACCCGTTGGGGTTCTCCCCCGCATAGCGGAAGACGATCTGCTTGTTGCGTCGCAGCTCGTCGAGCGTCGCCGTGTCCGCGAAGTAGTTGCCCTGCCCGTGCGCGATCGGCAGGCGGATCACTTGCCCCGCCGCATACGCCCCAGTGAAGGGCGTCTCGGCGTTCTCCACGCGCAACGACACCAGCTCGCAGCGGAACTGGAGCGAGTCGTTCGGCAGCAACGCGCCGGGGAGCAGCCCCGCCTCCGTCAACACCTGGAATCCGTTGCAGATGCCGAGCAGCGGTCGCCCGGCCTCGGCGTGGCGTCGCACCGCCTCCATCACCGGCGAGAAGCGCGCGATAGCCCCCGCTCGCAGATAATCGCCGAAGGCGAAGCCGCCGGGACAGATCACGGCGTCGTACCCGTCGAGCGAGTCCTCCTCGTGCCAGACGAGCTTGGCAGGCTCCCCCACTACGCGCTTGACCGCTCGCGCGGCGTCCTCGTCACAGTTCGAGCCGGGGAAGACGATCACGGCGAACCTCATGCCTGCTCCTCCCCGTTCTCCTCGCCGAGCGTGAACTCGTAGTGCTCGATCACCATGTTGGCGAGCAGCGTCTCGCACATCGCCGCGACGCGCTGCCGCGCCGCCGCCTCGTCCGCCGCCGTCAGCCGAACCTCGATGTATCTGCCGACGCGCACGTCCGACACCTCGTCGAAGCCCAGGGAGCCGAGCGCGTGCAGCACCGCGACCCCCTGCGGATCGAGCACGCTGGGTTTCAGCGTGACGTGGATGCCAGCGCGGAACCTCACGCGACACCCCCCAGCCGGCGCAGCATCTCTTGATACGCCTCCTCGACGCCGCCGAGGTCGCGGCGGAAGCGATCCTTGTCGAGCTTCTCGCGCGTGTCGGCATCCCAGAAGCGGCACGTATCCGGCGAGATCTCGTCGGCCAGCAGCAGGTTGCCGCCCGCGTCGATGCCGAACTCCAGCTTGAAGTCCACCAGCAGCACCTTGCGCTCGGCGAGGTACGCCAGCAGGATGTCGTTGATGGCCAGCGCCGTCGTGCGAATCTGCGCCACCTGTTCCGGCGACGCCAGATTGAGGATGGCGATGTGGTCGTCGTTGATCAGCGGATCGCCGAGTGCATCGTCCTTGTAGTACAGCTCCACGATCGGGTGCGGCAGATCCTGCCCCTCCGGCAGCCCCAGCCGCTTCGAGAGCGATCCCGCCGCGATGTTGCGGACAACCACCTCGATCGGCACGATGCTGACCTTCTTGACGAGCTGGTCGCGGTCGTTGATCAACTCGATGAAGTGCGTCGCGATGCCCTTCTCGCCGAGCATGCCGAAGAAGATCGCCGTCATGCGATTGTTCAGCTCGCCTTTGCCGATGATGGTGCCGCGCTTCTTGCCGTCGAAGGCGGTGGCGTCGTCTTTGTAGTGCACGATGACGAGGGTCGGGTCCTCGGTGGCGAAGACCTGTTTGGCCTTGCCCTCGTACAGCATCTCACCTTGATTCATGCGGCGCCCTCTCCTCTTCGCTCGCGCGAACGTTATGCTTGGTCATCCGCCAGCCCCAGTCGCTGGAAGATGGTATCGACCCGTCGAAGCTGCTGGCGATAGTCGAAGGCCGCGTCCAGCTCGGCGTCGCTCAGGTGCTCACGCACCAGCGGCGTCTCCTCTAGCAGCGCGCGGAACGGCTGCTGCGTCTCCCACGCCTTCATCGCGGCGGCCTGCACCGCGTCGTAGGCTGGCTCGCGCGCCACGCCCTTCTCCACCAGCGCCAGCAGCACCTGCTGCGAGTAGATCAGCCCGAAGGTGCGCTCCATGTTGCGCAGCATCGTCTCCGGATAGACGCGCAGATCCCGCAGGATGTGCGTCATTCGCTGCACCATGTAGTCCACCAGCAGGGTCGAGTCCGGCAGGATGATGCGCTCGACGGAGGAGTGCGAGATGTCGCGCTCATGCCAGAGCGCCACGTCTTCGAAGGCCGCCACCATGTTGCCGCGCAGCACGCGCGAGAGCCCGGCGATCTGCTCCGACGAGACGGGGTTGCGCTTGTGCGGCATCGCGCTGGAGCCCTTCTGTCCCGCGTAGAACGGCTCCTCGACCTCGCGCACCTCGCTGCGCTGCAAGTGGCGGATCTCCGTGGCGATCTGCTCCAGCGTCGCGCCGATCAGCGCCAGCGCCGAGAGGTACGCGGCGTGGCGGTCGCGCGAGAGCACCTGCGTCGAGATCGGCGCAGGCGTCAGCCCCAGCTTCTCGCAGACGTACTGCTCCACGAAGGGATCGACGTTGGCGAAGGTGCCTACCGCGCCGGAGATCTTGCCGTACTCCACCTCATCGGCGGCGCGGTCGAAGCGCTCCCGCGCGCGGCGCAACTCGTCGTACCACAGCGCCAGCTTCAGGCCGAAGGTCGTCGGCTCCGCGTGGATGCCGTGCGTGCGCCCCATGATCGGCGTGTCTTTGTAGCGCTTCGCCTGCGCGGCCAGCACCTCGATGATCCCGCCGAGGTCAGCTCGGATCAACAGGTTCGCTGCGCGCAACTGCGATCCCAACGCCGTATCCACCACGTCCGTCGAGGTCAGCCCGTAGTGGACCCACTTGCGCTCCGGCCCCAGCGTCTCCGAGACGGCGCGGGTGAAGGCGACCACGTCGTGCCGCGTCTCGCGCTCGATCTCGTCGATCCGCTCCACCGAGAAGTTGGCGTGCTCGCGGATCAACGCCACGTCCTCACGCGGGATCACGCCAAGCTCGCTCCACGCCTCGCAAGCCAGGATCTCCACGTCGAGCCATGTGCGGAAATGTGCCTCGCGCGTCCAGACGGCAGCCATCTCCGGCAGTGAATAACGCTCGATCACGGCATCGTCCTCACTTCGCCTGCTGCGCGAGATACGCGACGACGCCGAGCTCTTGCAGCTTGCCGTCCTTCGACTCGACCTGCTCCGCCAGCGTGCGCCGATGCGCGATCAGCCGCTCCGCCAGCGCCGCGTCGCCCCCGGCGAGGATCTGCGCCGCCAGCAGCCCCGCGTTGTACGCGCCGTCGATGGCGACCGTCGCGACGGGGATGCCCTTGGGCATCTGCACGATGGCGTAGAGCGCGTCCACGCCGTTCAGCGCGCCCGAGGCGATGGGGACGCCGATCACGGGGAGGGTCGTCGTGGCCGCCACCACGCCAGGCAGGTGCGCCGCGCCGCCCGCGCCCGCGATGATCGCGCCGAAGCCGTTCCCCGCCGCCGAGGCGACCAGTTGGTGCAGCTTCTCTGGGGTGCGGTGTGCCGAGGCGACGCGTATCTCGTACCCGACGCCCAGCTCGCCGAGGGCGTCGGCGGCGCCCTTCATGGTTCGGAGGTCAGAGTCGCTTCCCATCACGATCAGCACACGAGGCACGGTCTTCACCTTTCGCAAACTCTGCGAACATGAGAACGCCCGAGCGGGGGAATCCCTGTGGGCCACCGCCTGTCGTCTCGCGGCGACAGAGCGCGCTCCAGGTGAACTTCCCCGCTCGGGCGCGTCACAACCGAGCCGGTCGAACAGCCGCGTGGAAACGGCCGAACGAAACTCCAACACCGGGATCGATCCACAACGGACGCGATCCACGACCGAGGAGTCAACTTTCACCCGTAGTCCCGCGATTGCAGTGGTCGCAGGGTAGAGACACTTGGGCCATATTCCCAGGCATATACGGGCATATTCAGTTGTACGGAAGAGGCATGGTCCGCAGCGAAGTCGCTGGCGAAACGCCTACGAGGACAGCATACAACACGGACCCTGCGAGCCGCCAACCTCGCGCGCTGGGGGAGGGCGATGGGCTACACGGGAAGTCATAGCGGCGGATCACCAAAGGTCATACCGCCCCACGATCGATCAGATACTCGCGCCGCGCGCCTACCGAGATGTAGCGGATGCCGCGCCCGATCAGTTCTTCGATCTTGGCGACGTACGCCTGCGCCGCCGCCGGCAGATCGTCGAATCGCCGCGCCTCCGAGATGTCCTCGGTCCACCCTGGCATCTGCATGTAGACGGGCCGGCACTCTTCGAGGATCGCGTTCAGCGGGAAGCGTTCGACCGCCTGCCCCCGATATTCGTAGTGCGTGCAGACCGGCAACGGATCGATGCCGGTGAGGCAATCGAGCTTCGTCACCGCGAGATCGGTCGTGCCCTGCAGCCAGGCGCCGTAGCGCGTCGCCGGCCCGTCGAAGTAGCCGATGCGCCGCGGTCGCCCGGTCGCCGCGCCATACTCCATTGCCGTCTCGCGCAACGCGGTCGCCACGGCCTCGTCTTCGATCTCGGTGACGAATGGACCCTCTCCCACGCAGGTCGAGAAGGCCTTCAGCACGCCGACCACGCGATCTGGCGTCCGCCCCAGCAATCCGCCGCCCACCGGGGCGAAGGCGGCGAGCACGTGCGACGACGACGTATAGGGATAGGTGCCGAAGTCGATGTCGCGCAGCGCGCCCAACTGCGCCTCGAAGAGCAGCTTCTTGCCGGCGCTTGCCGCGTCCTCCAGCAGCTCCGACACGTCGCAGATGCGCGAGCCGAGCCGCTCGGCGTAGGTCATCGCCCACTCCCACGTCTTCTCGAAGGAGACCGCGCTCTCCTTGCCGTAGACGCCCTGGGCTATCAGGTTCTTCCATTCCACAAGGTGCTTTAGCCGCTCCTTGAACCACGCCGGATGGAGTAGCTCGCCGATCTGGATCGCCTTCTTCACGTAGCGATCGCCGTAGGCAGGGGCGATGCCGCGCTTGGTCGAGCCGAACGGGCGCTGCGAGCCGCGCGTCAGGCGCTCCTCCTCCCAGGCATCTTCGGCGCTGTTGAAGGGGAACACGATCGTTGCCCGCTCGGAGATCTTCACGTTGAGCGACGCCACGCCGTGCGCTTCGAGCTCGCGCAGTTCCGTATCGAGGCCTTCGAGGTCGATCACCATCCCCGGCCCCAGCACGTTGACCGCCTTCGGGTTGAAGATGCCCGACGGGATCAGGTGCAGCTTGAAGGTGCCGAGCTCGTTCACCACCGTATGGCCCGCGTTGTTGCCGCCCTGATAGCGCACCACCACGTCGGCATCCTGGGCCAGGTAGTCCACCATGCGGCCCTTGCCCTCGTCGCCCCAGTTGACCCCGGCGATCACCTCGATGCTCATGCGGCTGTTCTCTTTTCCAGCTCTATGCTTCGCCCGAAGCGAAAGCGCGTGACGGCGACGAGGGTCAGACGGCCCGCCGTGCTCGGCGACCAATATCGTGGCGATACTGCATCCCCGCGAAGGAGATGCCCTCCACGGCGGCGTAGGCGCGGACGCGGGCAGCCTCCACGTCGGCGCCCAGCCCCACGACGGTGAGAACGCGGCCACCGGCAGTCACCAATTGCCCATCATCGTCGTGGGTGCCACCGTGAAATAGTAGCGTGTCCGGGGAAGGTTCGCCGGGCAGCGTGATCGGCATGCCCGTGGGATACTTCCCTGGATACCCCTCCGAGGCCAGCACCACGCCCACCGCCGCGCCTGGCCGGTGCTCCACCGCGACGCGATCCAGCGTGTCGTCGGCCACTGCCGCCAGAATCGTCAGCAGGTCCGTCGCCAGCAGCGGCAGCGTCACCTGCGTCTCCGGGTCGCCCAGTCGCGCGTTGAACTCGATCACCTTCGGCCCCTCGCGCGTGATCATCAGCCCCGCATAGATCACCCCGCGATATTCCAACCCGGCGCGCGCCAGCTCGCGCAGCAAAGGCGCGAAGATCCGCTCGCGTACCTGCGTCATCAACAGACGCGTCCGCCCACGGCACCGGCGCGAAGGCTCCCATGCCACCTGTATTTGGCCCTCGATCGCCGTCAAAGACCTGTTTGTGATCCTGCGAGGGCTGCAGCAGCCGGTACGTGTCGCCCGCGACGAAGGCCATCACGCTCAGCTCGTCGCCATCGAGGAACTCCTCCATCACCACCACATCGCCCGCCGCGCCGAAGACGCGCCGCTCCATCATGTCCTCGATGGCCCGCAACGCTTCGGCCTCTGTCTTCGCGACGACCACGCCCTTGCCCGCCGCAACGCCGTCGGCCTTCACCACCACCGGCGCACCGTGCCGCTCGACGTAGGCCCGCGCCGCCGCCGCATCCGTGAAGGTCTCGTGCCGCGCCGTCGGGATGCCCGCCCGCGCCATGATCTGCTTGGCGAACGCCTTGCTCCCCTCAAGCTGCGCCGCTTCCCGCCCTGGACCCACCACGCGCAGCCCCGCCTCTCGGAAGCGATCGGCCAGCCCCAAGGTGAGTGGCGCCTCCGGCCCTACGACCGTGAGATCGACCCGCTCAGACTGCGCGAGCGTCAGCAGCCCCGTCGTGTCATCCACCTCGACCGGCGCGCGACGCACCAGCACGCCATCCTCGCCCGCGCCGCTCCACGCGCCCATCATGCCCGCATTGCCCGGCGCGACAACGACCTCGGGCCGCTGCGGACTTCGCGCCAGCGCCCAGGCAATTGCATGCTCGCGGGCACCCCCGCCCACGACCAGTATCTTCGTCATGGTCACTCGCTCCCGCAGAGGTCTTGCACACAGTCGTAGCCAGCAGTCACGAAGTCGCTGGCCAATGCTGTTTTGGAAAAACCACCAGTCGAGTCTTGTCCCCCCTTCCCCACGGGAGCTAGGGGGTTAGGTCGATCCACCTAGTGGCTGAAATAGCGCCTACCCGTAAAGACCATCGCGATGTTCGCGGCGTTCGCCGCCTCGATGGACTCGGCGTCGCGGATCGATCCGCCCGGCTGGATGATCGCCGTGATCCCGGCCTCTGCCGCCGCGTCCACGGTATCGCGCATTGGGAAGTACGCGTCCGAGGCCAGCACCGCACCGCGCGCCCGCTCACCCGCCTGCCGAACGGCAATCTGCGCCGCGCCTACGCGATTCATCTGACCCGCGCCGACGCCGAGCGTCTGTAGTCCCCGCGCCAGCACGATCGCGTTAGACTTGACGTGCTTGACGACGGACCAGGCGAAACCGAGGTCCGCCCACTCCTCGTCGGTCGGCGACCGTCCCGTCGCGCAGGTGAAGGTCGCGCGGTCGACCGGCTGCACGTCGCGCTCCTGCACCAGCACACCGCCCTGCACCGAGCGCAGCGTGAAGGGATATGCGCGCGGCGATGCCGCCCCCAACTCGCCGACCTCCAGCAGCCGCAGATTCTTCTTGTGCGAGAGGATCTCGAGCGCCTCTGCCGTGAACGATGGCGCGACGAGAATCTCCAAGAAGAGGTCGCGCACCCGCTCGGCGCAGCCCTCCGTGACAGGTCGGTTGTAGCCGACGATGCCGCCGAAGATCGAGACCGGGTCCGCCTCGTACGCCTTGTCGTAGGCCGCCTCAATCGTCTCCGCGACGCCCACCCCACAGGGATTCGTGTGCTTGATGGCGACGACCGCCGGCTGCTCGAACTCCCGCACCAGCGAGAGCGCCGCGTCGGCGTCGAGGATGTTGATGTACGACAGCTCCTTGCCCTGGAGCTGCCGCGCCCGCGCGATGGAGGACCCCGCCGCGAACGCCTCGCGATAGAACGCCGCGCTCACCTGCGGATTCTCGCCGTAGCGCAGCGCCTGCGCCCGCTCGAACGTCACCGTCAGCTTCTCGGGATACGGCTCACCCACTTCGCGCGACAGGTAGTCCGCGATCAGCGCGTCGTATGCGGCAGTATGCCGGAACACTTTGGCCGCCAGCCCGCGCCGCGCCTCGGCGGCGATCGGCTCCCCCGATTCCAGGGCCGCCAACACAAAGGAATAGTCGTCCGGATCGACCACGACCGTGACGCTCTCCATGTTCTTCGCCGCCGCGCGCAGCATCGTCGGCCCGCCGATGTCGATCTGCTCCATCGCCTCCGCGATGCGCACATCCGCCCGCGCGATGGTCTCCTTGAATGGATAGAGGTTCACGACGAGGTAGTCCACCGGCTCCGCGCCGAACGCACGGATCGCCTCCATGTGGCCGGGATCGTCGCGCCGTGCCAGTAGCCCCGCATGGATCTTGGGGTGCAGCGTCTTCAGGCGCCCATCCAGCATTTCTGCCATCCCGGTCACGTCCTCGATGGAGGTCACCGGTACGCCGGCCTGCCGCAGCGTCTCTGCCGTGCCGCCCGTCGAGCAGACCTCCACGTTGTGCGCGACGAAGGCCCGCGCCAGTTCCACGATGCCTCGCTTGTCCGAGACGCTGATGATCGCACGAGACACTAGTCGCCCTCAATTCCCGATACATTCGCGGAGCCATGCGAGGCATGCCGCCATCCGCGCGTCGCAAACCCAACGTTCTAGTATGCCGTGCGATAAGCGGGAGCGTCAACGGCAACGTTGTGTTGTCAGCGAGGCACCGTTTCTCGTCCTGATTTTCCGGGCCTTTCCCTTGGGCCGTTGGCGTTGGTTCTACCCGCGCACCGCGAGTCGCACCGATCCTCAGGCCGGGAAGCGCAAGAACCTGAACTCGTGGCCCCCGGCCGGCCAGCGCGAATTCATTCCCCACAAAAAACTCCCCACCTCAGCGACGAGGCAGGGAGCTGGCACTACCACACGACAAACCCTGACAATCCCGCCCTACTCGTTGACCACGCGCAGCTTCGGGCGCGACGTCCGGCGGGGCTGCGAGACATCGCGCGGCTGTGACGCAGAGACGATCCGCGCCTCGCACGCCTCCACGAACGCGCGGAAGAGCCGCTGACTCGGCAAATCGCTCGGGTCCAGCGCTTCCGGATGGTACTGCACCGCCACCACGAACGGATACGCCGGCACCTCGAGCGCCTCGGCGAGCCCATCGTCGGACCAGCCCACGATCTCCACGCCCTTGCCCGGTTCCTTCACCGCCTGATGATGGAAACTGTTGGCGTCCGGCTGCGCCGTCCCCATGATCGATGCGAAGCGCGAGCCGGGCGCCAAGCGCAAGTGATGCGCCACCGTGTTGCCGGCCCGCGGCGCGTAGTTGTGTCGCGCGGCCTGTGGCACCTGCTGCGGGATGTCCTGATAAAGCGTCCCCTCCAGCGCCACATTCAACACCTGCATGCCGCGACAGATGCCCAGGATCGGCAATCCGTCTGCGAGCGCCCATTTCGTCAGGCGGAACTCCGTGAAGTCGCGCGCCGTGTCCGGCTCATCCGTTTCGGGCAGCGCATCCTCCTGGTAGTAGACCGGATCGATGTCGCCCCCGCCGCTCAAGAGCAGGCCATCAATGCGCGGGCGAATCGACTCTAGCACACCGTCATCCTTCACCGGCGGCAGCAGGACCGGCGAGCCACCAGCCCGCAGCACCGCCTGCACGTACGCGCGATTATTGCCGAACAGCGGACGATTGTTGCCCGCGCGCTCGGCGGCGTAACAGGGGATTCCGATCACTGGATGCATATAGCCAACTCGCCTTCACTGAGCCGTCTCAATGCCGAGCGACCCGCGCCCGCCCGGCCCGACGGATAGGATCCGCGACGATCAGCCCTCCATCAACTCCGTGACGCCCGCCGTCGGCGCCTCACGCTCAACCGTCCTTCGCCGCCGTTCGGCACGCCTCGCGCGCCCGCCGCCTCCTGGTCGAAGCGCCATCACGGCGGTGCTCGCCAACCACAGCAATAAGAGCAACAGTACCACGTTCGCTAGCACGATGTGCATCCCCGCCACTTTCACCACGACCCATGATGATGCTCTCTGTCGATGCTCTATGTCGCAATACAACGCGACGGCGGCTCAACCGTAACCCACGGAGGCCGAACGGCGCGCTCGCCCGCCACGCGGCGACCGCGCCCTACTCTCCCGTCTGCTTTCGCTTCGGTCGGCCCTCGTTCTTGCTCGTCACCTTCTTTGAGCTGTCGGCATTGCGGGCATTCCCGCGCCCCGCGTTCGCGGAGCCGCTGGCTCGCCCACTCGGGGCGGCACGCGGCGCGCTCTCGGAGCCTTTCGCCGCCGCGCCGCGTGCCGGTCGCGCACGCTCATTCGTCCGCGCCGCTGCACTCGTTCGTAGCTCCGGTGCGGATGCGGCGGATTCCTGAGTGCTGGCGGGCTGCATGTGCGTGGCACGCTGGGGTCTGGTCGGTGTCTCCCCGCGCGCCTCCAGAGCACGATCGGCGTCCGCGATGTTCGCGACAGCATCATCCACCGCATCACTCGGGCCAGCCTCGCCGGCCTCTGGAAGCAGCCCAGACACCGACTCCTCGCCCGCGCCAGCATCCGGAGACGCCCCGGCGTCAGCCGGCATGTCGCTGGCATCCAGCGCGATGTTCGCGATCCCGTCCATCGTCACCACTGCGGGCCCATCGAGCCCCATATCGCTTACGCCGGGCACCACGTAGCCGGGCGTCCCGACGAGCGTCTCATCCCCGTCGCCCTCCGCCTCGACTGGCGCGCCCGCCTCGCCCTGCCCTCGCGCCTTGGCCGAATCGTCGGTAGGCGCGTCGCTCGATTTCGGCGCTGAATCGTTATTTGGCGGCAGCAGCGCGCTCTCGTCCAGTACGTGCCGATCCGCCGGCGTGCCTCTCCACGATGTCACCGCCGCGACGAACGCTCCCGGCTGATCCTCAAAGACGAGCTCGCCCGCCCGCGCGATCACGTCCAGGTCCGCGTGCGGGTTCAGCACCGCCAGGTCCTCCATCGCCTCGCGCGGCCGTCGGGGATCGTGCTCGCCGCTGATGAGGAGCAGAGGCGGCTCCAGCAGCGGCAGCGCGTTGCGGATCGGCAGATCCAGATCGCCGGAGAGCAGCGCCAGCGGCGCGAAGTGGCCGCCAAACTGGTGCGCGCTGGCGTAGAGGTGATCCACTCGCTCCTCATCGGCGGCGAGTCCGCCCGCGATGCGCTTCAGTGCGGGCCGCGTGGAGACCAGCGCGTATGGCACCAGGCCGAGCGAGAAGCGGTGTGCCGTCTGCGCCACCGTCTGGCCCAGCGTCGGCTCCTCGCCCTCGCCTGCCTGCGCCGCCGGCGCGACCAGCACCAGCCGCTCGAAGAGCTGCGGCGCGTCCGACGCCGCGCGCACCGCCACGTTCGCCGCCAACCCGTGCGCGATCACCGTCGCGGGCCGCCCCACAACATCGCGCAGAAAGCCCGTCAGCATGCTCGCATAGAACTCACCCGTGTAGGCCAGGTTCGGCCGCTCCGACATGCCGAAGCCCAACCAGTCGGGCGCGTAGACGCGCGCGCCGCGCGCCAATGGCTCGAAGATCGCGCGGAACTCAAAGTTCGACGCGCCGGGGTAGAAGTCGTGCAGCAGTAGCAGCGCGGGCGCCCCAGCCGGGCCTGCCACATTGTAGAAGATGTCGCCGCCGTGCTTGCGGTCGATGTGCGTCTCCCCGCGCAGGACGCTCTCCAGCGGTTGAGGCGTCCGCAACAGGTGGCGCACCGTCACCACCGCCGCGCCGCCCGCCACGCCGACCGCCACCCACGTGACGCCGCGCCGTATCGATCTGAGCATGCCCATCTGTGCGCTCACTTCTCTAGTGTGACATCGATGGTGACGTCATGAATGACTACGCGACCCAACGCGCTCAGCAGGTGAAGCGCGGCAGGGCGCTAAGCCGCCAAGTCAACCAGCTCAGCATCCACACCGGCGCGGAATGGCTAGCGCAATCTCCTGCTCGACTGTTGCCGGGCGTTCAGCGGACTTCAGTCCGCGTCCCACAATGCCGGCACTTCAGTGCCACGATCCTCCGACGACAGTTGCCAGCGAGATTCGGTGTGTGACGCACAGAGCGAGCGCGTCTCGCACCAACGCAAAAAGTGGGCCTCGTAAAGCACCCGGCCCGCCTCTGCTGCGCTCACGGCCGCCACTCCGATCATACCATCCCCGCTTCGGCCCAGGGTTACGCGCCGATACTGTCGAGCGGACGCGCAAGCGCGACACCCCGTACCCTCGCGTCGCGCGGCCCAGGTCAAGCCAGCCCGCCACACTACCGCGCGACACTCTCCCGCACGATGGCCGTCACCACTACCTAGGCGTGCGTGCGCCCCGTGCGCAGGATCATCGCCGACGCCTCGTGATGCGACGCCTGGCGCAGCGTGCCGGCGATCGCGGCCCAATCGTGCATCAAGTTCGCCTCAAGGCGCTCCAGCTGCCCGGCTAGCTGGTCATAGCGCGCCTGCTCGTCGAAGGTCCGCGGCGTAAGGTGATCGAGCGCGATCCACTCGTCCAGCCGCCCGATGGCGAACTGCGACGAACGCTCGAACCTCGTCATCGCAGCGTCGGCGAACTGGCGCAATCGCGTCGCCTCAATCTCGTGGCTCAGCGCCGCCTCGGCTCGCTGCCGCGCCAAATCATCGGCCACGTCGGGCGGAATCAGGCGCACCGTCGGCAGCCGCGAGATGTCGAGTGCGGCGCGATCGGAGGGCGTGTCGAAGAAGTGGGGTTCTGCCATTGCGCGAAGCCTTTCCCGCGAGCGGCGCCTCACGTCGTCCTGAGGGTCGCCCGCTGCCGCCTACAGTGCCCGGCCGCGTTGCTCGTGTCACAGCAAAATGGGTGCCGACTTCTCTTCGAGAGTGCTCTGGAGAGCAGGCCACTCACAGCGTTTCAACGCACCATGTGAACGTACAGACGTTCAGCGCGGGACGATGGTCCCAGCCCATGCCAATCTGAGGCCACACCAACGCGCGAAAGGCGGGTTGGCCGACTGTAATGCCACGATGCGCGCCTCAGCGTGACACCCCTCGCCACCAGGCCACCACGCCACCACGCCACCACGCCACCACGCCACCACGATGGTGGTGTCACTCCCCGCGCGCCACCACCACGTCCACCCCCGCCTCCAGCGCGTCCTCCCCATCGATCGCGATTCCTGACATGGCGCGCGCTGGAAACAGCCGTCGCACCGCCGGCATCAGGAGTCCGGCGCACGCCACCGCGAAGGCCAAGCCCACCACAAGAAACGGCAGACCAGGCGAGACGCCAAAGAGCACACCGGCGAGCGCCGCCATCACGAACGCGCCGCCCGTGCTTGCCGCCGTATAGTTCGCTTGCACCCGGCCCCGCAGCGCCGCCGGCGTCACCTCGGCCAGCAGCCCGTCGAGCGCGCTCCGGGCGATGCCCCCGGCGATCCCCTCCGTGGCCGAGAGCAGCACCAGCCACAGCGCGCTCACCGGCAGGGCGTACGCGCAGTAGATCGCCGCGTAGATCACCAGCGACACGACGATCGGGCCATAGCGTCCGCGCCGGTCAGAGAAGCGCCCCGCCAGCGGCGCGAGCACCAGCGCGATGATCGCGTAGACCGTGTACGACAGACCGATCAGCTCCAGCGATGCCCCGCGCAGCAGCATGTAGATCGCCCACAACGCGCTGATCACGCCTGCCGTCAGCCCAAGCGTCGCGCTCAACGCGTACGGCAGTAGCAGTCGCGACGCGAAGAGCGCCCGCCGGACCGCTCCCCGCGAGCCATCGACCTCGTCATGCGATGCAGCCTCCGCGGCCACGTGCGCCGGCAGAAAGACGTGCGCGAGCAGCGCGCCCACGAAGAGCGGCACCGCGGCAACCAGAAACGCCGCACCATAGCTGACCTGGCTCGCCAACAGCGTACCGAACGCCGGACCCAGCACCAGCCCCACCATCTGCGCCGAGTCGAGAATCCCAAGCGCCTCACCCTGGCGCGACCGCGGCGCGAGCCCGTTCATCAGCGCACGCGCGGGCGGCAGGATGCCGACGATGGCGATGCCTTCCAACGCCCGCAAGCCGATCAAGAGGCTAGGACTGCGCACGGGAATGTACGCCAGCACCAGCAACCCATGCACGAACAGGCCGCACCACAGGACGCGACGCTGGCCGACCCGATCCGCCAGCGCACCGATCGCCGGCGCGGCGAGGAAGCCCGAGAGCAACGCGGCGGAGGCCATCAGGCCGATCTCGAACGAGCTGGCGCCGAGCTGCTTGCCGTAGATCGCGCGCAGCGGCAGCACAAAGCCGACGCCCATATACGAAACGCCGACGGTCAGCGCCAACAGCAGCAATCGCGGAGAATACACGGCCTCCCTGGCCGTACCAACCGCGCCGCGCTGTGCCACGCTGATACACTCCCTCACCGGCTCGCGGAACTTTCCCAGCGGCGTAACTCGTGAATGCGCTCGTGAAAGAGCAGCACAACATAGCCCACGACCACGCAACGCCCAGAAGTCTCCCGCAGGGCTCCGGCCCGCATCGTCCATTGCATATCAAAACGGTAGCGCGACCCCATAGGCGAATCACATTGCCATGAGTGTCGCGCTACCGCCTTCTCACCTGCGCTTCGGAGTTCTCTCCAGAGCGCCGTGGCAGGACCGCTAGCCGATACGCACCAGCACGATCACCGGCAGGACGCGCGTCGTCTTCGTCACGTAGTCGGCAAAGCCGGGCATCAGTTCCGCGTGATGCGCGAAGAGCCGATCCCGCTCCTCGCCCTCCGTCACCGTCGCCCGCGCCTCGAACTTCTCGCCGCCCAACTCCACCGTCACGATCGGGTTCGCCACCAGATTGCCGAACCAGTCAGGATTCGTCGGCGCGCCGCCCTTCGAAGCCACGATCACGATGCGGTCGCCATCGGTCGAGTAAGGCCACCGGAGAGGTCCGCGGCAGACCGCTCTTGACCCCTGTCGTCGTCAGCAACAGCAGTCTTTCGTTGCCGTCGGGAGCACCACTGCTGGCGCGGAACCGCTCGATGACCTGTTGGTTGTAGTTCGCTGGGCTGCTCATGAATTCTCCTGGAATGCGTCACTCGTAAACACCACGCACAACGCCCATGGTCAAGCCACATCACAGGCC
Organism: uncultured Chloroflexia bacterium; assembly: GCA_963841205.1. Lineage (GTDB taxonomy): Bacteria > Chloroflexota > Ktedonobacteria > Ktedonobacterales > JADMIN01 > CAWAWP01. Next base: position 173,060 of record CAWJCH010000019.1, read on the forward strand.
CTCGGGCGTTCCGGTAGATCGTACCAGCCGCGCGCAGTCTCGCCCTCGGCCAATCGACCAGGATCGCACTCCCCGTCCCGCCAGCCCGGTCGCCACCGCATACCTGTAGAGGTGCCCTTGCCTCGCACGCGGGCGAGCGTCCATTGATACCGCATCGTTATTGACTCAAAACCGATGCTAACTTCTCTGTAACGCGCCTGCCATAGGCTTCCAGAGGCTTCTATTCAGGGTGATCCATAGGTCAGCACAGGAGGCATGAGATGGCAGCAGCACGTCAACCGGACAACTTGAGGGATTGGCAGGCCACCTTAGACCGACGTCCCGGCCTCGTCACGTTCGCGGCTATCATGATGTTTCTGGTCGCCGGATTCCAGATCATGTTCGCCATCCTCGAGTTCGCGCGCGCGACTTGGGTCGCGGTTAATGTCGAAGGGACCATAGGAGGCCCACTCTGGCTCTGGGGTATCATCGATGTCCTGTTCGGCCTCGTCGCGCTCTATGCCGGCGTTGACATCCTACGAGGGGGCGACGTGGGGCGCATCGTCGGCATCATCATCGCCGCATTCAGCGCGCTGCGATGGTTCTTCTACATTCCCGCGGCGCCCTGGGCGGCGGTCGTCGTGATCGTCGTGGACGTCCTGATCATCTACGGGCTCGCCGCGCATGGAGAGTATTTCCGCCGCTCGACCTTTCCCAATCCGTGAACAGGCCGCCCGAGTGTGCGGCACACTGACACTCCGCACGGGCTAAAGCCGGCGGGTTCTCGGTTCAACCCCGCAGGCATCCCCGCGAGTCCCCGAAGGCGCTGCCCGCGCCATAGGATGTTCCTGGCCGCGTTCTCGTCGCGGTCGAGCACGAGGCCGCAGGCTGGGCAGACGTGGGTGCGCGCGCTCCGCGCAAGGATTTCTGGACGCGCTCCCCACAGCCTGCACCAGTCCTGCGACGTGTACGCCGGGTTGACCGCTTCCACTCGCTTCCCGGCGCATGCTGCCTTGCAGGCGAGGATGGAGAGGAAGTGGCCCCATCCCGGCGTCCTGGATGCTCGTGTTGAGGCCGGCCTTGCGGCTGGCCCCGTTGCGCACATAGCCGCCGTTGCCGTCCGGCTTGGTGCCGGACGGCGGCGCAAGTTGGCGGGTTGAATGGCCTCGACGTCGATCGTGTCGTAGCGCCGCACGAGGGCGAGCGCCGTCTTATGGTGGAAGTCGGCGCGCTGGCGCTGCACGTCTTGGTGTGCCCGGGCAAGCAGGGTGACCGCTTTGCGTCTCCGGTGACTCCCCACGCGTCAGCGCCGCGCCACGCGCCGCTGGCACTGCTTGAGATGGCGCTCGGCTTTCCGGTACTGGCGCGGGTTCTCCACGACCTCCCCATCCGCCGTGCTGAGAAAGACCTTCAGCCCCACATCGATGCCGGTCTCTTTGCCGGTGAGTGGCAGCGGCTCGGCAGGCACCTCCGCGCACGAGCAGCAGACGTACCAGCCGTCCGCCTCTTTGCTGATCGTCACGGTCTCAGGCGTGCCGGCAATCGGGCGCGACCAATGGACCGCGATACGGCCGATCTTCGACAGCACCAGATGCCCGTTATCCAGTCGGGCGCCGTTGCCAAACTCCTTGTAGGTGAGAGAGTGCCAGCGGTTACGCCCCTGAAAGCGCGGAAAGCCCGGCTGCTCGCCATTCGCCACCCGCCGGAAGAACGCCTGATAGGTCTTGTCGAGCCGGGCCAGCACGTCCTGCAGGACGTGGCGGTGGACGGCGGCGTACTCCGGGAAGTCCGCCCGGATCGCCTTCAACTCGGCTTCCTGCTGGTGGCGCGTGACGGAGACGTGGCACCGATGCCAGGCGGTGAGACGCTGTTCGAGGGCGGTGTTGTAGAGCGCGCGACACCGCCAGAGCACCTCGTCCAGCGCCCGTTCCTGGGAGGGCGTCGGGCGCAGCTTCTCTTTGTAGGTCTTGCGTCCGGTTGACTGCTGCATAGGGTTCTATTCTGTCTGATTGGCATGGAACCGGCAAGGGCCGAGGCCGAGAGCGCCCCGCCGCCGCCGTCAAAATGGCGCGGCGTGCGGCGGGCTAAAGCCTCTTCTGTCAGGAAGCGGATGGTGTGTAGAGGTACATTTGGTCGGGCCATCCGGCATCGCTAATCCAGCAGTTATCAGCTCGCGCGGCGTGAAGACCCCTGGCTTGAGCCATGGGGAGGAAACGCCGCGCGCCGTCAGGCGCTCCCGACCACCGGACACCAAACGACCAGGTGTGCGATACGTACGCCCTACCGCAGGGCCTGCGGGAAGGTACGCGTGTGGAGGTGGCTTCGGGCCACGACAGGACCGTGTACGACGCTCCTAGCTCGCTAGGTGAGCGGTGGTCAGCCCAAGAATCCCCCGGCTTCAGCCGTGGGGAGTGGTCAACGAAGAGCAATGCGCCGAAGCGAGGCGTCGGCGCGAGCATCGCAGATCTGATGGCCTGTAGAGAGCAACGTCGAGCGCTGGCCGGTATCGAGGCTGATGCGATCGATGCTTGTATCCGTGTCGGGATCGATCGCCGCCAATGATGCGTCTGAGAGCCATACAGGATGATCGAAGCCGGAAGCGACAGACCCGAGCGCTTGTGTGACCGCAGGCCCAATCAGGGGAGGATCGTTGCTCGGTCGCGCGGCGAGAACACTTGCCGGTACATCGACCGTGAAGAGTTGCTCGCCTGCGTCGCCCTCAACATCAAGGAATGCCAGCTTCGAGCCATCCGGCGACCACGAGAGCGAGCTGACGTGGCAGAAGAGTCCCGGTGATCCCGGCCAGGGGAATCCGGGCAACGCCAGCGAAGCCGTCCGCAGCAGCGCCGTCTGCGCGTCATTCCGTGCGTAGAGGCTAATCAGGCACTCCGAGGGCGAGCCGCCCGACTCCACAATCGCCATGCGCCGCCCATCCGGTGACCACGCCGGCGCAGCCTCGCCAAGGCCCAATCCATCCGGCTCCAACGGCACCAGGCTAGACTGCCCAGCGCTCGGATCGAGCGGTATCCTCAGCAATCCGCCCGAGGTGAGGCAAAGAATCCATCGCCCATCGGGCGCGACGTCCACTCCATCGACGCAACTCACGTCAAGCGGCGAGACTTGATGGATGTCGCTGCCGTCAACACCAGCGTCATACAGATACCGCACCTGAAAGATCACCCGCATGCCGGCGCGCGATGAGTACGCGCTGAGACCGATGATACCCTGGGCGTGCTCAAGAAACGCGGAGAGTTGAGGAATCACCTGCACCCCTGCCGCACTGAGAGGCACCCGTGTTTCCAGCGGACTCGGGCATGGGCTCTGGTCGCACACGGTCGCCTGCGAGCACGCGGAGAGCAAGATGGCGAGCATGCAGCAGCCGAGCAACAGGCTCCCACCGATCGACCGCAGCGGCAAAAGCGTCCATCTCACCAGATGCCTCCCCAGTCAGGCGCGCTCCGAAGTCACGTGTGCGCCTGCTCCAACTCTACATTCCTACGCCCAGCACGAGGCATCACTCTCGCACCGCAGGTGTCAGCGGGTGGCCGAATAGAAACGCGAACGACACTGGGACATGCCCAGGTCGCCATGCCCTGCTCGCACGTTACTTGCGCCTCAGAGAATCACGTGGTATACTCGGCCTAACGATAGAACATATATTCTATCACCCTTCTGCGCGTAGCCCCTATCACTCCCCTCCGTCCGGTTCCAAGGATGCTCGGCCGTGTCCACCCCCTCTCCCTCGCTCACGCCCACCCTGCCACAGCGACCGCGCGATTTCCCAGCGTCGGCCCGGCACGCCGGCGCCGCGACCCATTTCCGCCCGGCGCTCCTGCGCCGTCCTAGCGTCCCCGACTCACCCGAAACCCTTCTCGATGACGCGAAAGCGGAAAGAAACGGAAATCGCCGCGCGACGAATGTGCGATCCGCGCAGCCCACAACATCTGGAAAATTCGCCACTCGCGCAGCGCAATTCCCTTCACCCGCTCCCCACTCCGGAGACCCTCCTTGCGTCAAATGCCGATCCAGCCTGCTCTCAGCCCTATTTTCGCCCCCTCCGACGCTCCGCCCTACCTCGCTTCCGCCTCCGCGAAACTCCACGCTACGTTCCCCCGTCCCTCCACCTCCAACGGTCCCACCCCGCCCCCATCCGAATCGTCACGCTCGCTTGACGCCAACCCGCCCGCGCCATAGACTGCCAGGCACCACCGCCGATCCACCCGGAGATCGCCGGGCACCACAGGAGGACGCATGGAGGCAGACGTCGCCGGCGCCGCGTATCCCACCAGCGCCCCGTCTTGCTTCCTCTGTCCCTACGGCGACCACCCATGCGACGTCCCATCCGCCGAGGGCCACATCCTGCGCGTCGCCGCCCACGGCCTCAAAGGCGCGCAGCCCGTCGTTCTGCTGCGCCAAATGGACGGTGATGAGGTCGCCATCGTCCTACCAGAGCATGCCCGCCAACTCGTCACCCTCCTGCTCGACCTGCCGCCGGCCCTCCTGCACACCCTCACCCTGCGCGTCTTCCACCTCCTGCGCGCGGGCGACGCGAGCGGCCAGCAGATCGACGGCGAGCCGCGACGTCTCACTCTGCGCAGCACCTCCGTTAGCGCCGTCATCTTCGAGCCGGACGTCCTGCTCAACATCACCGACATCAACAATGCCGAATACTGCGTGCGCCAGTACCCGCTTCGCCGCATGGCGCCCTCGCCGCCCACCGCTGCCACCCTGCGCGGCAGCATCCTCCATGCCGCCTTCCGGGGCATGCTCAAGGGTGAGCCGGGTGAGCCGCGCGCCCACCTCGACCGCGCCATCCGCGCCTCCGACGCCGACCTTGCCTTGCGCCAGCTCCCCGAAGACGTCCTCGCCGCCGAGGCCGCGCCCCACCTGGATGCCCTCGCCGCCTGGCACGCCGCCGAGCGTGGCAACCTCTGGGACCACAACGTCCAAGTCCGCGCCGAGACCTTCCTCCTCGCCCCCGAAGTTGGCCTGCGCGGCCGTCTCGACTTCCTCCTGCAAGATGCCCGCGGCGGCTCCCTCCTCGAGCTCAAGACCGGCCAGGTGCGCAGCGATCCCGCCAGCCTGCCCAAGCGCGAGCATCGCTGGCAGGTCTACGGTTATCAGACCCTTCTCGCGGTCCGCCGCCCCGCGGACGCCCATCGCCCCGGCGCCACCCTGCTCTACAGCGGCACGCCCAGCCGCGCTGAGAGCTATGGTGTACCCTTCGCCCTCCGCGAGTTGCACCGCGTCCTCGATCTGCGCAACCAGCTCGTCTTCACCCACGCCACCGGCCACGTCCCAAAACCGCCCGGTGCCGCCAAGTGTGGGCGCTGCATGCTCCGCCAGACCTGCCTTCGTGCCTCGCAGCTCCTCGCCTGGGACCCACCGCCCAACGACGACCTCGCCGACGCCGGCGACCCCATCGCCGAGGCCGACGCTGCTTGGTTCAATGAGACCTACGATCAGCTTCGCGTCGAAGGTCGCGCCGCCGAGGCCCAATCCACCGCACTCTGGCGCCTCACGCCCCAGCAGCGCCGCGAGGCCGGCATGGCCCTCGGCGGACTCCAGGCCGAGGGCGATCCGCAGCCGACGCCCAGCGGCGAGTGGGAATACACCTTTCGCTGCGACAACGCCTCCGAGCTGCGCGAAGGCGATCAGGTGCTGCTCAGCGACGGCGACCCCATCCGTGGCGAGGTCGTCACCGGCTCGATCTTGCGCCTCAGCGAGCGCGGCGTCACCGTCTGGACTCCAGAGCGCATCGCCCATCCCACCCTGCTCGACCGCTACTCCAGCGACATCGTCCACGACCGCACCGTGCGCAACCTCTGGCGCTGGCTCCAGGCGCCCGCCCACCTGCGCGACCTGGTTGCAGGCCGACGCGCCCCTACCTTCGCCGACGGTCCGCCGCCCGTCGATCTCCCAAGCGACCTCAACCCAGAGCAGCGCACCGCTATCCTCCGTGCCCTCTCCGCAAAGGACTTCCTCTTGATCCAGGGACCCCCTGGGACCGGCAAAACCCGCGTCGTCGCCGAGATCGCCCGCCTCGCCATGGCCCGTGGCGAGCGCGTCCTGCTGGCCGCATTCACCAATCAGGCTGTCGATAACGTCCTCTTGCGCCTTGCGGGCGATGGTCACCACACGTTCGTGCGCCTCGGCCACGCCCTCAGCGTCGATCCCGCGCTCCACCCCTACCGCCTCGCCGAGCAAGCCGCCCGCCTTACCGCCACCGACGACGCCGATCCCGACACCTTCGACGCTCCCTATCCCGACATGATCACCATCGATCAGGAGACGGCCACGACCGATCGCGCCGGGGCGCCCGATCCCGAAACGCTCCGCAAGGCGCTGTTGCGCGCGCCGCTCGTCGCCTCTACCACCGCCACGTGGTCCGCCGAGCGCTACGACGGGGCCGGCGAGCCGCTCACCTTCGACCTTGCCCTCGTCGATGAGGCCAGCCAGCTCACTACCCCCGCCCTCCTCGGCGCACTCCGCTTCGCCAAACGCTTCGTCCTCGTCGGCGACGAGCGCCAGCTCCCGCCGCTGGTCGTCAGTCGCGAAGCGTCGGAGCGCGGCCTGGGCCGCTCCCTCTTCGTCTCGCTGAGTGAGCGCTGTGGTGCCGACGCATCCGTCTCCTTGCGCGCCCAGTACCGCATGCACCCGACGATCTGCGACTTCCCCAGCGCCGAGTTCTACGATGGCGCGCTCGAAGCTGCCGGACTCGCCCGCACCGCCCGACTCGACCTCACCTTCGACGCGCTCGATCCCCTACGCCCGATCCTCGATCCCGCCCGCCCCATGCTCTTCATCGACCTGCGCGACGGCGAGCGCGCAGGCAAAGTCAGCCATGCCCAGGCGGAGGTCCTGCGGCGGCTGGCCCTCGCCCTCCGCGAGCGCGGCGTCCCGGCGGATCAGATCGGCATCGTCGCCCCCTTCCGCGCGCAGGTCGCCGCCGTGCGCCAGCGTCTGGCCGCTAGCGGCGAGTCCGAGATCGCCGTGGATACCGTCGATCGCTTCCAGGGCGCCGAGCGCCGCATCATATTCCTCTCCTTCGGCGGGCGCATCACCGACCCCGCTCAGATGCCCGACGGACGCGGCGCCGATTTCGTCGCCGATCCCCATCGCCTGAACGTCGCCCTCACCCGCGCGCAGCGCAAACTAATCCTCGTTGGCGACCGCCCCTGGCTGGAGACGATGCCCCTCCTCCAACGCCTCATCGCCTACTGCGCCAGCCTCTATGACGGCAAAGGCGGCCTCGTCCGCGCCACCGTCCTTGACCGCTGACCGACTCCCGCCTCACGATACCCCACTCTCTCCGCCCACACTCTTGACTTTCTAATATAATTAGACTATTTTCTATAGAGATTAGAAATCACGGAAGGCCGTTCCGAAAGGGGACCAACCATGGGCCTGACCTCACCTCGCGCGCTGCTCCATTTCGAGGGCGGCGTCGTCCTCGCCGCGGGCGTGTTGGCCTATTGGCACATCGGCGGCAACTGGCTGCTCTTCGCGGTCCTGCTCCTCGCCCCAGACGTCGGCATGCTCGGCTACCTCACCAACCCGCGCGTCGGCGCCGCCGTCTATAACCTCTTCCACCTGCCGCTCTGGCCCGCAGTCCTCGTCTTCTTGGGCTGGTTCGGCGGCGAGCCTCTCGCCCTGCAAATTGGCCTGATCTGGCTCTGCCACCTCGGCATGGACCACCTGGCGGGCTACGGCTTCAAGTACCCGACCGAGTTCAAGGACACCCATCTCCAGCGAGTATGACGAATCCTTCCGATGTTTCGAGAGGAGCAAAAGCAATGCAGACACTGTTTCTTCCCCGACCCGGCGGCGCCATCGCCTACGATGACCGTGGCAGCGGCCCGCTCGTCCTCTGCGTCCCCGGCATGGGCGACCTCCGCGCCGAGTATCGCTTCCTGGCCGAGCAATTGGCCGCCGCCGGGCGCCGCGTGGTGACGATGGACCTCCGCGGCCACGGCGAGTCAAGCGTTGGCTGGGACGACTACTCAAAGGTTGCTATCGGCTCCGACATCGTCGCGCTCATCCGCCACCTCAACTCCGGACCCGCCACGGTCATCGGCGCCTCATATGCCGCGGGGGCCGCGCTTTTCGCCACCGCCGAGACGCCCGCTCTGATCGTGGGGATCGTGTTGATCGGTCCGTTCGTCCGCGCGCACGGGTCCGAGACGAAGCAGCGTCGCGACCGCGCACTCTACGCACTGCTCTTCGCACGCCTCTGGGGCGTCACCCTGTGGAAGTCATACTTTCCACGATTCTTCCCGACCCGCAAGCCAGATGACTTCGCGGCCTACCTGCGCGCGTTGGCGGCGAACCTACGCCAGCCGGGGCGACTGCTCGCGCTCCGCGCGATGATGACTACGCGGCAGGTGGACGCGGAGACCGTCATCCCGCAAGTCCATACGCCAACACTCGTCATCATGGGCACACGCGACCCCGACTTCCCTTCGCCCGCGCAAGAGGCACAGTGGATCGCAGAGCACCTCCACGGCAGCCTCCGCATGATCGACGGCGCCGGCCACTACCCGCATGTGGAGTTCCCCGAGCAGGCGGGGCGCGCTGTTGTGGGCTTCCTGCAGTCGGTGAGGGCAGAGGAGGCATCGCATGGCCGCTAGGGCCGGACTCTCAAAGCCGGCGGTGGTCCAAGCGGCGGCTGAGATGGCGAATGCCGAGGGCCTCGAAGAGGTGAGCCTGACCGCGCTCGCCGAGCACTTCAAGGTCCGCACGCCCACGCTCTACCACTACATCGACGGGGTCGCGGGACTGCGGCGCGAGCTGGCGTTGCTAGGCCTCCGCGAGCAGCGCGACGCCTTCGGTCGCGCGGTGATGGGCAAGGCAGGTGCGGACGCAATCATCGCCCTGGCGGGGACGTTCCGCGACTACATCAAGGCGCATCTGGGGGTCTACGCGGCGACCGTGCGCACTGCCGCCGACACCGATGATGCCGAACTCCAGGCCGCGCAGGCCGAGGTCGTGGATATCGCCGCGATGGCCCTCTCCGCCTACGCACTCTCGCCAGACGACACCATCCACGCAGTGCGGGCGCTCCGTTGCGTCGTCCATGGCATCGCGACATTGGAATTAGCAGGCGGCTTCGGCCTGCCACAGGACGTGGACGAGACCTTTCGCCGGCTTGTCGCGGCATACCTCAAAGAACTCGACCGCCAACGCAAGGGGGGTTCTCGTGAAGACACCTTCTAGCAACGACCCTCTTAGGCCGCGAGAAGGCGACAAACCAGTGACCCTGAGCGCATTTCAGACGCTGAACCTTGCGGTCGCCTTCCTGCTTGAGCTTTGCGTTCTCGCGGCGCTGGTGTACTGGGGCTTTTCTTCGGGAGGAGGTCTGCCGACGAGGCTCGCGCTAGGGTTTGGCGCGCCACTCGTGGCGGCGGTTGGATGGGGACTCTTCCTCGCGCCACGAGCGACCGTCTCGCTCGGACAGCCATGGGGCGGCCTGCTAAAGGCCGCCGTCTTCCTCACCGCATCTCTCGCGCTCTACGCGGCGGGAGAGGCCACGCTCGCCTGGGTATTCTTGCTAGCGGTCATAGTGAATCAGGCGCTGATGCGTCTCTGGAAGTCGTGAGGGGAGCGTGCGAGAGCGCTACGCCGACATGCCGTTAACGATGTATTGGACTATCAATCAGGATCCACGATCGATCGCCGAGCAGAAGGTGCATATCGAGCAGAAGGTCGCCGAGTACGGATGGCGCGTTGCCAGATTCGCGGAGGAACCCGAAGAGAGCGCGTCCTATGACGATCTCGACAGTCGTCCTGTCTTTAAAAGCCTACTCCTCGACGAGGCAGGGGAAACCTGTAATGTCATCATGTGCGACGAGACGAGCTGGTGGGCGCGCAGTGAAGAGATCGGTTATGTCATCTACCCCATGACTGAAGTCGGGGGCTTGCAGCTGGCCCGGAACGACAAAGCCGCCGCGTCTGGCCTGATGACAGAGGCCCGGCAGAACCGAAGCCCTGCCGCGGGTGCATCATCGGATGCGAACGCCAACCATTTTGCGCTGGCAACGATTCCTGCCAGCAACGCCGCACTAGTTCGGGTGGGAAGGTGCGGTGCAAACTGTTATCCCCGGCGAACCAGGGTGCCTCAGCACCTTGGTCGTCTACCACGAAAGAAAAGAGACGGCGCTTACCCCATGCCTGAAGGCCGGGGCCTCCGCGCCGGAGAAAGGTGAGCCTCCGTATTCTGCGCGAAAAGGGCTGCTCAGTGGGAAACCGCAGCCGACGATTGGGATATCAATAAGCCCCTTTCTGAAAGCGGTTCGATCATGTGGGGCATCGCGCTGAGCCAAAACGCAAGCTACTCTCGGGAGTTATCCTTTCACTCCCGCAAGGGCAAGATGGCTAAAGCAAGGGAAGGCTACAGCAACGGAACACCTGTCGATGGCTATCGAGCGCCAGAATTACCCGTCGAACCTACAGCAACGGTGCAAGACTTCCAGCGCATGCGACGGCGCATCGTATACGAGCGGCATCCAATCCACTTCGCCGGACTCCAGAAGATCGGCGAGCTGGCGGCACAGCAACATCCCGTCCTTTGGCATAGCGCCATCGCCAACGAACTCAATCGGCTGGGGGTTCCGTATCACATCCAGCGCGGGACAAGGGATGAGTGGACACCCGTGCGCGTCGCGATGGTGCTGAGAAGCCATTATCCGCGCGAGTTTGTGGCTGATGGAGGCAAAGGCTCCATCCAACTGCCGGACGGCGAAGATGTTGAGGGTCTACATGTCGCCGCATGGCCGTTCGAGCAATGGCAACGCATAGTCGACAATCAGAGGATCGCCGGAGGCCGACCGCCGCGCAACAAGCAGTTGAGTATCGCACCCCTCCAGAACCTGCTGACCTGCTCGCATTGCGGCCACACCATGCGCTACCGAGACGACCACCAGAAGAAGCAAGGCGTCTCCCATATCTACAGCTACTACGTCTGTCTTGATCGCCTTACCGACCCTTGCCCGGCGCACGAAGACCGCAAGCATGGCATCTCGGTACCCTCGTCGACAATTCACCAACAGTTCGGGCAACTGCTTGAGCTTTTTGGGACCTGGCTTCCAGATGCATTGGAGTACTTGACCACTCCCCACGGCTGAAGCCGGAGGATTCTCGGGCTGACCACCGCTCACCTAGCGAGCTAGGAGCGTCTTACACGGTCATGTCGTGGCCCGAAGCCACCTCCACACGCGTCGATTCCCGCAGGCCCTGCGGTAGGGGGGCGAGTATGGCAGACCTGGTTGGTGGTTGTCCGGTTGTCGGGAGTGCCTGACGGCGCGCGGCGCTTCCTCCCCGTGGGGGGACCGAGGGGTCTTCGCGCCACATTCTTTGATAAGGAGGGAGTATGCCCGCTCAGACGCTGGCGAGGTCAACTCCGTCTTGGAATATCAAGCCAAGAAAGCTCAGTTCATGTCGCGCAAAAAGAAGATCGACGACATGTACGAGTTGGACGCCATCGACCGTGCCGAATATCTCAGGAGGCTCGAACAACTACGTCGCGACGAAACGATGCTGCCCACGCCGATCTCGATAGGGAAGGGCTTCGACCACCAGCTGCGAATGGCGAGCGAAATCGCCTCCACAGCGACGCGCTGGGAACAACTCAGCGGGCATCCAAGTTTGCGCTATAAGCTTGCCCACATCCTCTTCGAACCACAAGGCTTGCTCTATGACACCCGAGACGGCTATATAGTCGGTGTGCGGCCCGCGCCAGACTTCTACGACCTGCTCAAGCAAATGCTCTCGCGATTAGGATGGGTAGAGCAGGAGCCAGGACTCCGATGGAACGTTCAGCCGATGGGGAAGTCGTACCAGCGGCGGCTGATACGCTTCCCGGAGATCATCCATCTCCTCAAGACAGCCAGTGGGCCGCTCACCAGGGGGGAGGTCATCGAACGCCTTGGCGTGACACCCTCAACCGCTTTCCGTACTCTCACGTCGCTCGCCAAGGAGGGTCTGGTGCGCATGACACATCATAGAGAGGGTGCGCACCACTGGGACACCTACACCTGGGTCGAATCGTCGGCGCCGATCCCGTTCCGGCACCCAAGAGGCCAGGGATCAAGCACCTTTCATCACTCCTGAGACTATATAGTGCACCTCGGCGGCCATGACGAGCGATTGAATCCGGCGCCGCGCGACCTCCACCTTCTCGGCGTTACCGAACGTGAGCGTACCGAGCACGGCAACGGCCTCGTGCAGCACTCCGCTTTGCGTGAGAAAGCGCTCGTAGGCCAGCTCGTCGAGGGCGAGCGTCGAGACGATGGCGACGGCAAAGATCTCTTGCGGGCCAGTTGTGGGTCGCGGCTGACCGCTCTGTCTTCGCAAGCTATGCACCGAAGGCCGCGCGACGTTCCACGCGTTGGCGGCAGTGGCGCGGTCGCGATGGAGTGCTCGCCGGAAGACGAGCGTGTATTCTGAGACGCCGAACCTCACCGGTACCCACACCTCTCCACACATGGCCTGGAGCACATGCTCCGCACGGCGCACTCAAAGCCAAAGACGATATAGCTGAGGCGCAGTAACGGCTGAGGCCCACTATAGCCAGAGCGGTTCGCAGTACCGCATCCCTCGCTGGCGAGTCATCCACTTGCGCTTGGGCGGCAAGTTTCATGCCAGATCGGGACTGAAAGCTGGAACTGGGGAGGTCTATCAGGCGTCTAAATGTCGCGGTGCGCGGGAGACGACAGGCACACCATCCCGCATCGCTGCGGTCGACGGTGAGGGCGACCTAGCCGGCGGCGACGACGAAGTCGAGCAGTGCTGTGAGGGCGGTATAGGCATCCTGCGCTTCGGGGGCGTCCGATGCGGCCGAATCGAGGGCGACGCGGGCGAGGGAGTGCTGCTCTTGGAGCGCGGTGCGGACATGGGCGCGGGCATGTGTCCGGTCGAGGACTCCTAGGGCTTGCGCGATCTGGTCCTCCGTTGAGGGGCCGGCTTCGTGGTAGATGCGCTCGAGCGCGGCGCGATCGGCCTGGGAAGCGGTGTGCAGGGCGTGGATGACGGGGAGGCTCATCTTCTTGCGGCGAAGATCGCCCGCCGGGGACTTGCCGAGGTCCTCCGCCGCCCAGATGCCCAGCAGGTCGTCGCGCATCTGGAATGCCAGGCCGAGGTGCCGGCCGAAGGCGGCGAGATCGCGCGCGACGCTCCTCGCTTCTGGGGTGGCGAGGAGCGCGCCCAACTCGGTGGCGACGGCCATCAGCGAGGCGGTCTTGCGGTCGATCATCGCGAGGTAGAGGGTGGGGGAGATGTCCTGGTGGCCTTCGTAGCTCATGTCGAGGAATTGGCCCTCGCAGAGCTCAAGGCAGGCACGATCGAGGAGTGCCGCCAGCTGCACGACGAGCGCGGGATTCACGTCGGCATCGGCGAGGCGCCAGAGCGAGGAGCGGGCCATGGCGAAGATGCCGTCGCCGGTGTTGATGGCTTGTGGGGTGCCCCAAAGCTTCCAGAGGGTGGGGCGATGGTGGCGCTCGGCGTCGCCGTCTTCGATGTCGTCGTGAACCAGCGAGAAATTGTGGACCAACTCGATGCTCACCGCTGCGGGAACGGCGCGCCGAACGAGGCGCTCGCGCTCGGTCGCACCTAGCCAGCCGCGGCCCGCGGCGAGATCGCAGGCCAGGAGCAGGAGGGTGGGGCGAAGGAGCTTGCCCGGCTGCCACTCCATCGGCTCGAGCGCGGCGGTGCGCCAGCCTAGGTGATACTCGATCTCGGCGTGGAACTCGTCCAGCAAGGGCACTGCCTCTTGTGTCTGGTCAGTCGCGCGACGGGCGGTTGTCAGGGCGTCGCGGAGGCCGTCGCCTAGCTGGGCGCGGTAGCGCGAGAGGACCTGCTGGACCTCAGCGGTCAATGTGGCAGCTTGGCCGGGTGCCAAGGGATTCTCCTAGCTCGATGGTGCGCGGACCGGGGCGAGGGGGATGTACGCTTTCTTAGGCTAGCGCTTGGAAGGCGAAGAAGGCAACGCCGACGACCACCACGAGGATCGCCAACACTCGCACGGCCCGCACGATGCCGCCGAAATGGCGCACGGGGGCGCAGACGCCGCAGTAGCGATAGGTGACGTGATAGCGATGGCTGCGTAGGCCGTCGCGCACGATCTCGACGGCGTCGTCGCGGACGGCGGTGTGGTTCAGCTCGCAGATGTAACGGTCGCAGCCCTTGCAGCGCCCAGTATCTACATAGTGTGCGAAGACAGAGGTGGACCATTGCTGTGGCTGAACGGCAACTCCGCAGACGTAGCAGATGTGCTCGTGGGCACGGCTGACGAGGCGGGTGGCGCACGGCTGATGCTCTTCGAAGCTGAAGTGATCGATGCAAAGGTAGTGGCGGCAACCTGTGCAGCGGCCCGCCGATTCGAGGCCGCACTCCCTGCATGAGGGGATGGGGTGCGCGCTGTTTTCGATCATCGCTTCGTCGCCCCCGACGGCCGTTGGTGCGTCAACAGTATCCCGTCGAGTATAGCAGTGACGCCGTGGAGGGGTCAAGCGCGCAGCGGACCCGATGGGTGCGGTAGAATACGAGATTGAGAAGCTTTTGACCTGCGCTTTCTTCATGTTGTGAGGATCTCCAATATGACTCAAGCTCGTCGCTCCGCCGTCGTGTTGCTCTCGGGCGGCCTGGACTCCTCGACCGCGCTGGCGATCGCTGCGGAGGAGGGGTTCGACCTCTACGCGATCTCGTTCCGCTACGGCCAGCGGCACGCCCGCGAGCTAGAGGCGTCGCAGCGCATCGCCGAGCACTTCGGTTGCCGCGAGCATCGGGTCGTCGATATCGACCTCCGCGCGTTCGGCGGCAGCGCGTTGACCTCGGACGCGATCGATGTGCCGCATGGCCGCTCGGAGGAGGAGATGGGGACAGGTATCCCGGTGACCTATGTGCCGGCGCGGAACCTGATATTCCTCTCGTTTGCGACGGCCTATGCCGAGGTAATCGGCGGGAACGACATCTTCCTGGGCATCAACAGCCTCGATTATTCGGGCTACCCCGATTGCCGGCCGGAGTTCTTGGAGTCCTTCACTCAGACGGCAAATCTGGCGACGAAGGCAGGGACGGAGGATCAGCGGCAATTGCAGTACCACGCGCCACTGATCTACATGACGAAGGCGGCGATTGTGCGCGAAGGGACGCGGCTGGCGGTGCCGTGGGAGTTGACCTGGAGCTGCTATGAGGGCGGCGAAGAGGCCTGCGGGCAGTGCGATAGCTGCCAGCTGCGGCTGAAGGGCTTCGTCGAGAACGGGATGACCGACCCGATCGCGTATCAGAGGGCGTAGGTGTTGGGCTGTCGGTGGCTCTCTTCTATGGGCCGCTTCCCGGCTTGATGGCGACCTTTCCCCGGCCTGAAGGCCGGGGACAATCCCTTGGCGCTGTGACCGGGCGTACGAGGTGTGGCACGGTCGGGACGCGACGACGGGCACTTACCAGATCGGGTGGCGAATGAGGGAGGGCGGCTGCATCATCGGCAGGTAGTGGAAGGCTTCGGCGTACTCGACGCCGATCTCCTGGCCGACGAGGCGGGCGCGGGCGCGGATGCGCTCTTCGAGTCCTTCGGTGCGGATCTGGCTGGCGTGGGCGCGCAGGGCGGCGATTTTGGTGTCGATGGTGGAGGTGATGTCGACGTAGTAGTTGGGCTGGTCGGTGGAGAAGAAGTAGACGTTGTGGACGCGCTGTTCTGTGAGGCCGTCGGTCAGTTGTTCGGGGTAGTACATGTGGTCGCGGGCGGCGGCGACGGCGTCGAGCGCGGTCTGGCCGACGGCGCGGTGGTCGGGGTGGATCTGGTAGCGCTGCCAGGGATCGAAGGTGAGGACGACATCGGGGCGGCCCTTGCGGATCTCGAGGGCTAGCTCGCGGCGGAAGGGGATGGAGACCTCGACCTCGCCGTCGCTGTGGCGCAGGAAGGTGACCTCCTCGACGCCGAGGATTTTGGCGGCGTCGAGCTGTTCGGCCTCGCGGGTGGTGGCGAGTTGCGCGGGGGTGGCGTTGCGGTCGTCGCTGCCCTTGTCGCCGCTGGTGGCGAGGACGTACTGGGCGCGGTAGCCGCTGGCGACGAAGCGAGCGATGGTGCCGGAGCAGATGAATTCGGCGTCGTCGGGGTGGGCGAAGATCGCCATGACGCGGGGGCGCGAGTCGGAAGTTGTGACGGTCGGGTCAGTCATGGGTGGGGTCACTCTCCTGAGGGATCTTTGGGGGATTGGCGCTGGCGGCCGAAGCCATGCCTGGGTGGCGTGCCGCCGCGAAGTAACCCCCAGTGGGGGACCCCGCCGCCAGCACGGGCTCGGAGCAGAGCGCCCCTGTACGGTTGCGTCGCGGTCCGCGTGGGAAGACGCGCTGGCAGCATAGCAGTTATGGCAGATGCGGGGCAACGGAGGGGCGCGCGGGGGACGATTCGTGCGGCGGGGGCGGAAGGGGTGCGTGGGAGGCGGAAATGTGGCGTGATAGCTGAATTATTGGGGGTTTGCCGGTGGTGAGCGAAGGGACACGGGGCGATAAACGCCGTATTTTCATTTCCGCTTCCTTCCGCTTTTGTGTTTATCAGCTCGCGCGGCGTGAAGACCCCTGGCTTGAGCCATGGGGAGGAAGCGCCGCGCGCCGTCAGGCGCTCCCGACACCCGGACAACCACCGACCAGGTGTGCCCTACTCGCCCCCTACCGCAGGGCCTGCGGGAATGGTACGCGTGTGGAGGTGGCTTCGGGCCACGACAGGACCGTGTACGACGCTCCTAGCTCGCTAGGTGAGCGGTGGTCAGCCCAAGAATCCTCCGGCTTCAGCCGTGGGGAGTGGTCAAAAGAGACTTTCTCGGCGAACGGCGGGGTGAACCAGGGGTGTCGCGCTTCCGCATGACGGGGCCGAAGGAGAGGGGCGGCTGGCGACGCTTAGCGGCCTCCTTGTTTTGCATTGCGAGCGGCGAATAGAGAACTAATATTCTAATTATAGTGTACGATCTCGCAGAGGATGATGCAAGGGCGGGGACGCACAGGGACAGGTGAGGATGCGGTGGTGGGCGGCACCTGTACTAAGGTGCATTGCCGATTGCGGCTGGGCAACGCTATAGTTCCCGCAAGATAGCGTGCCCCCCTTGTGCCACGCTCCATTCCTCTTGCGCCTGTGAGCATTCGATGACGGCAGATACGGTTGATTCGGCGGCGTTTCGCGCGGTGATGAGTCGTTTCGCGACCGGGGTGTCCGTCGTCACGACCTGCGACGGTCCGAAACGGTATGGCATCACGGTTAATGCGTTCTGCTCGGTATCGCTGAATCCGCCGTTGGTGTTGGTCTGCATTGACCGCACGAGCATAGTGCATCAGATTCTGCGCGATACGAGGATTTTCGCGGTCAATTTCCTGCGGGACGATCAGGCGGAGCTTTCGACCTGCTTCGCGGGGCGGTCGGAGGATCGCATTGAGCACTTCTGCGGGGCGGCGAGCCATAACGAGGTGACGGGGGCGCCGGTGCTCGACGCGTCGCTGGCGTTCGTCGATTGCCGGGTGGTGAACGTCTTCCCCGGCGGCGATCACGACATATTCATTGGGCAGGTGGCGGCGCTGGGGGCGGCGGAGGGAGAGCCTCTGCTCTACTACCGTAGCCAGTACGCGACGTTGCCGCTGGTCGGAGAGGGTGAGGGGAGTCGCTGATGGCAACGCGCGGCGTGCGCTCCATCGCTGTGGCGAGTCCCGTTGCGGTGCCCGCGCCACTCGCGCCGGAGGTCAATCGAGGGGAGCGCGAGACGCGGCTGGCAGATTTGCAGGTGCGGATCCATGCGTGCCAGAAGTGCGTGGTGGCGGGATATTTGGCGCGGGCACAGAGCGTGGCGGGAGCACGCGGGATGCTGAACAATCGGGTGCTGCTGGTGGCGCAGGCGCCGGGGCATCTCTCGGTGGAGCGCGGCCAGCCGTTCTCGGGCCCGGGCGGGCGTGTGCTGGACACATGGCTGACGCGGGCGGGATTCCCAGCGGGGGCGCTGCGCACGCGGGTGTTCATCTCGGCGATGACGCGCTGCGATCCGGGGAAGAGTTCGAAGGGGAGCGGGGACCGCAAACCGTCGCCGGCCGAGATGGCGCTGTGCCGTCCGTACCTGCTGGAGGAGTTGGAGCTTGTGCGGCCCATGGTGATCGTGCCGGCGGGCGGGATGGCTATCGAGGCGTTCCTGGGTCCGCAACGGCTCGATGCGGTGATCGGGCGGGCGTTCGAGCGGAACGGGGCGCGGGTCCTGCCGCTGCCGCATCCGTCGGGGGTGAGTCGCTGGCTGAACGCGTCGGAGCATCAGGCGCTGCTGGCACAGGCGTTGGGGCTGCTCTCGGCGTGGCGGGTGGAGTTGGGGCTGTAGGCTACCTGTCTCAGAGATTTGACCGCAGAGGACACGAAGATACAGAGGGCAGAAGAGAGAGATTCACCGCGAGGAGCGTGAGGGGCAGAGGTTCACGAGAATGGGGGCTTGGCGGGTGATCCCGAGCCGAGGCGCCCGCGGCCGCGAAGCCCGCCTGCGCGGCCAGAATATAGGGCATTACCTATCTGCGGGGGTGAAAGCGGAAACAGATTTTGTCACGCATGATAGCCGAGCGAGCGGCACGGGCGTGTTGTAGAATGCCGCGTGCGACGCGGCGCGAATAGGGAGGGCGATAGATCACATGGCGGATACCGAGACGCAGACGCCAAAGCGGGTACTGATCGTGATGGCGCATCCGGACGACGGGGAGTTTGGCTCGGGCGGGACGCTGGCGCGCTGGGCCAGCGAGGGGCGCGACCTCTACTATTGCCTGATCACGGATGGGCAGGCGGGCGACCAGGGCGATAAGGAGATGACGACGGAGCGGCTGACGGAGATTCGCCAGCGCGAGGCACAGGCAGCGGCGGACGCGGAGGGCGTACAGCATCCCGTGATCTTCTTGCATTACCCCGATTCGCGGCTGGAGCCGACGCTGGAACTGCGTAAGGATATCGCACGGGTGATCCGGCGGGTGAAGCCGGACGTGGTGATCTGCCAGGATCCGTCGCGCTTCTGGAGCGGGAATTACATCAACCATCCGGATCATCGCATCGCGGGAGAGTCGGTGCTGGGGGCCATCATCCCGGTGGCGGGGACACGGCTGGCGTTCCCGGAGCTGGCGGCGGAGGGACTGGAGCCGCACGAAGTGACGGAAGTCTACATCTCTGGCGTGGATGAGCCGGACCGCTGGGTGGATGTCTCGGGCTTCCTCGATCAGAAGATTGCAGCGCTGCGGGCGCACGTGAGCCAGATGCGCGACTGGGACCCCGACGAGATGCGCAAAATGATCGCGGAGTGGGCGAAGAGGACCGCTGAGCAGGCACGGAAGTACGGGCACGAGATGGAGTTCGCGGAGGGGTATAAGTATATCAAGCGAGGGTAGGGGTTGAGGAGTGTTATTGTGGGTCATGCTTCCCGGCCTGAAGGCCGGGGGTAATCTCGGTTCTTGGGCGACGCATGGCCCTGGGGGCTGGAGAATTCATTACAATGGGCACACGTCGGGCACCACATCTGGTGCCCTCACAGTCCAATGGTGGAGTGCGCGATGCCCAACGAACTGTATTTTGATGTGACGGCGGCCCTGGCTCGGTGGGAAGACCACGAAGCCCTAGGTCCTTTTACCGAGAAGTGGTCGGATAAGCACTGGATGAATACGCCGGGGCCGATCTATTGTGGCGAGACGGATAACTCGGGCACTGGGCCGCTTGAAGCGCCCAACAATGTGCAGATGGACCCCAAGGGGTACGAGGTGATCTATCGTCAGCCGGTGAACCGCTATGAGTTGGGGCAGACGCTGGGCGCGGCATGGGCCGATGCCTACCACGGGTACGCTCTGGATGGGGACGCGCACTGGTCGTACTACGCCGTTCGCGCGTGGTGGGTGGAGAAGCGGCCTGAAGTTGAACGGGCGCTCATGCATGAGTATGAGTCGTTTCGCCAGAAGCAGAACGAGTCACGCTTGGACTATGCCTACTTCGCGGGCGTCAGACGGTGGCAGGAGTATATGCGGAATGGGCTGCGCGACTACCTGCGGGCATACGCGTTCTTCCTCGAAGAGGGGCGCGTGCCGCGTGAGGGCGATAGGTTGCCGGAGATGTAGGGCAGTCGGCTATTTTTGGGCGGCGAGGCGCTGCATGCGCAGCTCGTGGACGCCGTTCTTGAGGGTGCCGAGGCCGACGGTGGCGCAGGTCGGGCGCGTCATGACGACTTCGCGGCCCAGGTCGTCCATGAGGGTCTCGAAGCTGAGGCTCTCGACCTCTTCGAGGGTCATGCCCTGGACCAGCTCGGTGACGTAGGAGGCGGCGGCCATGCTGATGGTGCAGCCTTCGCCCTCGAAGCTGACGTCGGTGATGCGCCCAACGTCGTCTACCTTGGCGTACATCTCGACGCGGTCGGAGCAACCGGGGTTGCCGCCGGTCTGGTGGATGTCGGCATGCTCCAGCGCGCCGCGATTGCGCGGGTTCTGGTAGTAATCGACGAGCATCTCTATCGCTTCTTGGCGATCCATTGGCATGCGTGGGCTTCTTTCTTGGGAGGGGATCACGCTAGGGCTCGGGCGGGTCCGCTGCATCGGGCGCGTCGGGCGGGCACTGGGACTGCGCGTCGGTCGGTAGCCAGCGGTGCGCCCACCGCGCGATGGTCAGCACGACCTGTTCCAGATCGTTGCCGGCGGCGGTCAGCGCGTATTCGACGCGCACGGGTGAGGTCGGCAGCACGCGGCGCTCAACCAGTCCCTCGCCCTCCAGTTCGCGGAGGCGCTGCGTCAGCAAGGGGTCCGAGATGCCGGGGATGGCCGTGAGCAGTTCGTTGAAGCGGCGCGGACCAGCCAGCAGCGCGCCGATTACGAGGCCCATCCAGCGCCGGCCAAGGATGTCGATGGCGCGGGCGAAGTTGGGGCAGTAGGCGGCGAGGTGCTGCGGTGTCGCGCCTGGGGCGTCTGGATTGTCAGCGAGCTTCATGGCCTTTTCCATGGGTGGAGTGTAGCACGCGCGGCGATGCTTTGCAATTTACTTCTCTTTTATGGCCTACTTGACAATAGTTGCCGCAAAGGTGATACTCGCGTGGCGTGTGACTTTGGCGACATCCACTTAGCGACGAGAGGCATGCGACGATGGCCGACTACGGGCACGATCTGCTGTTTGGCTGCTTTCTGACGCCGGATGCTGGTCAGGCGGAGGCCGTGGTCGAGCTGGCGCGACTGGCGGACCGGCTGGGGCTGGATCTGCTCGGCGTACAGGATCATCCGTATCAGCCGCGCTTCCTCGATACATGGACTCTGCTCTCGACGCTGGCGGGGCAGACGGAGCGTATTCGGCTGGTGCCGGATGTGGTGAATCTGCCGCTGCGGCCTCCGGCGGTGCTGGCGCGGTCTGCGGCGAGCCTGGACATCCTCAGCGGAGGGCGCGTGGAGCTGGGGCTGGGGTCCGGCGCGTTCGCGAAGGCGGTCGGCAGCATGGGCGGGCCGCAGCGCGGAGCGGGCGAGGCTGTGGAGGCGCTGGAGGAGGCGATCACGGTCATCCGGGCGCTGTGGGCGCCTGGGCCGGCGGTGACGTTCAAGGGGAAATATCACTCGCTGGATGGGGCACAGCCGGGTCCGATGACGCCGCATCCAATCGAGATCTGGCTGGGGTCGTATAAGCCGCGCATGCTGCGGCTGACGGGCAAACTGGCAGACGGGTGGATCCCATCGCTGGGCTACGCCAGCCCCGATGAGCTGGTCGGGATGAATGCGATCATCGACGAGGCGGCGCGGGAGGCGGGGCGCGATCCGGCGGCGGTGCGGCGGGTGTTCAATCTGTCGGGGCGATTCGCGTCGGTGGAGCGGGGGTATTTGCAGGGGCCGACGGCGCTGTGGATCGCGCAGGTGACGGAGTTGGTGATCGAGAAAGGGATGAGCGCGTTTGTGATGGGTCCCGGCGACGATGCGGTGGGGGACTTGCAACGGTTCGCGGCGGAGGTGGCGCCGGGAGTGCGGGAGGCGGTGGCGTCGGCTCGCGCGGGGACGGCACGGGCATCTACGGGGGCGAGGCCAGTCGAGATCGTGACGGCAGCGCAGGAGGAGTCGGTGGCGGGGCTGGCGACGGCGGAGGCGCCGCATTCGGCGCTGCTGGATGAGGCGTTGCGCCCGCATGCGGAGGAGCTTGTTGGGGCGAAGGTGACGCGGACAGGGCGGGAGAGCGCAGAGACGCTGGTGGCGGTCCACGATCATCTTCGCGGCGAGATGGCGGAGATTCAGCGAGCGGCAGTGGAGGTGGCGGCGGGTCGGCTCGAACCGGCGGCGGCGCGGTCGGTGTTGAATCGGACGACGATGCGGCAGAATTATTGGACGCTGGGGGCGTTCTGCGCGCGGTTTTGCCGGTTCGTGACGGTGCATCACACGATTGAGGATCGGACGATGTTCCCGGCGTTGGGCCGGATGGACGCGGGGCTGGCGGCGGTGCTGGAGCGGCTGCGCGAGGAGCATGAGATTATCGCGGGGGCGGTGGAGCGCTTCGACGAGAGCTTGACGGCGATGGTGGCCGATCCGGCGGCGATCGCGGGGATGCAGGAGTTGGCGGATGAGTTAAGTGATGCGCTGGTCTCGCATCTGGCGTATGAGGAGCGCGAGTTGGTGGGGCCGCTGGGGCGATCGTCGATTGCGGTGTGAGGGGGAACCTAATCCCTACCCCTTCCCTCGCAGGGAAGGGGCCATGGGGCGAGAGAGGTGTGAATGTGGCGGGGGTCCTCACCCCGGCACCTCTCCTTCTAGGTGGGGCGGGTGAGGCGGAGAAGTCGCTACTGGGGATTGTCGCCTTTGGCGATGGGGGCGTTGACGAGGTTGCCCCACTCGGTCCAGGAACCGTCGTAGTTGCGGACACCTGGGTAGCCGAGGAGCTGGGTGAGGACGAACCAGGTATGTGCGCTGCGCTCGCCGATGCGGCAGTAGGTGATGACGGGGCGATCCGGCGTGATGCCCTTGCCGGTGTAGATGGCGCGCAACTCGTCGGCGGACTTGAAGGTGCCGTCGGGGTTGGCCGCGATGGCCCAGGGGATGTTCTGCGCGCCGGGGATGTGGCCGCCGCGCTGCGCCCCCTCCTGCGGGTAGTTGACCATGTGCGTCAGCTTGCCCGTGTACTCGTCGTTGGAGCGGACATCCACGAGGCCAGCGCTACCGCCGGTGAGGGTGTCTTCGACCTGGCGACGGAAGGCACGGATGCTGGTGTCGGCCTCTTTGGCGGTGTAGGCGGTGGGGGCGAAGGTCGGCGTCTCCTTGGTGTACTCGCGGCCCTCGGCCTCCCATTTGGCGCGTCCGCCGTTCATCAGGCGGGCGTTGGTGTGGCCGTAGAGGCGGAAAAGCCAGTAGCTGTAGGCGGCGTACCAGTTGTTCTTGTCGCCATAGAAGATGACCGTCGTGTCGTTGCTGACGCCGTAGCGCGAGAGTAGCGCCTCGAAGGCGGCGCGGTCCACGAAATCTCGGCGGACGGGGTCCTGCACGTCGGTATGCCAGTCAAGCTTGACGGCGTTGCGCAGGTGGCCGACGGCCTCGTAGAGCAGGGGATCTTCGTCTGCTTCCACGATGCGGATGGTGGGATCGTCGAGGTGCTGGGCGACCCAGTCGGTCTCTACCAATACCTCGGGGTGGACGTAGCCGGTGCCGGCGCCGCCGGGGGCGGTTTCGGTGCGCGTCATATGCTGCTCCTTCTTATGCGACCTGTGTGCGTGGAACGGGCCGTCTGCGGCAGCCCAGGTGCCTGATCTCGACCGGAGCGCGGTCGGGGATACCGCAGATACTGTAGCATTTTCAACAATGTCTATCCACTTTATCAACTTTACCGCGACCGATGCTGCGGGGCGACACGAAGGGCGGGGGTGCTATGCTAGCGCTGTGTCATCGGGGCAGAATACATCAGGAGTTGCCTGGGTGAGGAAAGCCCGCCTCTCGCAGGTGCATTGGGGCCTCATCGTAAAGACATCCATTGTGCTCTCTATCAGGACCCTCGTCCTCGGCCTCGCGCTGACGTTGCTCTTGTTCGCCCTCCGCACTTGGAGCCATATGGATTCCCCGAGTGCCGTTCGGGCCTCTGACTTGATCGCCGTTCTATTGGTGGTGACGGTGACGGGATACGGCGCATTGAGGGTTGCGCGCATGGTAGAACGCGCACCCTTTCTGCACGGCGTCCTTGTGGGCGTGGCTGTCGCACTCCTCTCGCTCCTCCTCGACGTGCTCTTCAGCAGGGCGATCGAGTGGGCGGGAGTGGCGCTCTATGCCCTGATGGCGGCAAGTGGCGTGCTTGGTGGCATCTTGGGCAGTCGAGGGCGGGCGCGATCGTAGCCCAGCGCGCCAGGACGTGTGGGTGACCCGACAGATGTCTCTGAGGGCGGCGAGTGACTCCGGCCAGTTTGAGGACGCGGGCTCCCTATCGGCTGGTACCGCGCTTCGGTGCCGCCGCATCTCTGACGGATATCTGACAGCGCCAACCGCGCGTCATCTGCTATGGTTGCTCGTACCGATTCGCCGTGCCGTGACAGCCGTGCCGTGACCATCGCGAGATCAAGAAGTCCCGATGCTCGAAGGTAATATGCATCCCGACGAGTTGGAGACGGATGCGTCACTTGTGGGCAGGCTGGTGGCGGCGCAGGCTCCGCAGTGGGCGGAACTGCCGGTGACGCCATTCCTTGCCGCTGGGACGGTCTACGCGCTCTATCGACTCGGCGATGAGATGCTTGTGCGCGTTCCCCTGCGAGCCCGCTACATCGCGGAAGTGGAGAAGGAGCACTGGTGGCTACCGCGACTCGCCCCGCTGCTGCCGCTGGCCATCCTGCTGCCGCTGGTGAAAGGGAGGCCGGGCGAGGGCCATCCGTTGCCGTGGTCGATCTACCGGTGGCTTGAGGGTGAGTATGCCACGTTGGAACGACTGAGCGGTGTAGGGCAAGCGGCGAGGGATCTGGCGGGGTTCATCGCCGCGCTGGAGCGCATCGATCCCACGGACGGGCAAGCGCCAGGGGAGGGCAACTATTTTCGCGGCGCATCGCTCTCCGTGCGGGACGAGGCGACCCGCGGCGCCATTGAGACACTTTACGACATGCTCGGCGGTGGACTCGAACATGATCTCGGCGCTGGCCTGGATCTGCGCGCTGCGACGGCGGCGTGGGACGCGGCGCTTGAGGCTCCCGAATGGGATCGCCCACCGGTCTGGATCCACGACGACCTCGTGCCGCTGAGTATCCTAGCGCATGAGGGGTGGATCAACGCCGTCATCGACTGGGGCGGGCTGAGGGCCGGCGATCCCGCTTGCGACATGATGGTGGCGTGGCGGCCTCTCTCGGCGCAGGCGCGGGGCATCTTTCGCGAGGTGCTGGCGGTTGACGACGCGACATGGGCGCGCGGACGGGGCTGGGCACTCTCCACCGGGTTGGTGGCCCTGCCGTACTACCACCACCCTAACCCGATAATGGCCGGCATGGCTCGACTCGCCATCGATGAGGTGATTTCGGACTGCGGGTGAGGTAGGAGATCCCGGCCCGAAGGCCGGGGCGAATCCCTGGCTGTGATGGGGGCAGATGTGCGGCATTCTTGGAGGCGCGAGCGCTGAGCGCGGGCTAGGGCAGATCGGAGATTTCGATGCCTCCGAGCTTGGGGCCTTGCAGGCGCTGGGCGAGGCCGGTGTTGCGCGAGGCGAGGGCGTCGTTTTCGACAGCGCGTCGCAGGGCGCGTGGATCGCCGACGAGGACGCAGAGCTTGCGGGCGCGGGTGATGGCAGTATAGAGCAGGTTGCGCTGCAAGAGCAGGTAGTGCTGGTTGACGAGGGGGATGACGACGCAAGGGTATTCACTGCCCTGGGCGCGGTGGATCGAGCAGGCGTAGGCGAGGGTGAGCTCGTCTAGCTCGTGCGGCTCGTAGGCGACGGGCAGCGCGTTGGGGTCCTCGGAGAAGACGACGCTAACGGTGTTGCCCTCGCGCGCAATGTCTACGATCCGGCCCAGGTCGCCGTTGAAGACGCCGCCCGCGCCCTTGTCGTAGTTGTTGCGGACCTGCATCACCTTGTCGCCGGTGCGGAGGGTGTGCTCGCCGTAGGGCACGGAGGTGGCAGGGGTGGGATTCAGGCGCTCTTGCAGCGCGGCGTTGAGGGCGATGACGCCGGCGGGGCCGCGATACATCGGCGAGAGGACTTGGATGTCGCGCATAGGATCGAAGCCGTATTTGGCGGGCAGGCGGCGGGCGACGAGGTCCACGATGAGGCGCTGCGCGGCGGCCGGATCGTCGGCGCGAAGGAAGAAGAAGTCGCCGCTTGGCTTGGGCTGGAGCGAGGGCATAGTGCCAGCGTTGACGCCGTGGGCGGTGACGATGATGTCGCTCTCGCGGGCCTGGCGGAAAAGCTCGGTGAGGCGCACGGTGGGCACGGCCTCACTCTTCAGGATGTCGGCGAAGACGCTGCCAGGGCCGACGGAGGGCAGTTGATCGGCGTCACCGACGAGCAGCAGGTGCGCCTCTGGATGGATGGCGCGGACGAGGCGGTAGGCCAGTAGGATGTCTAACATGGAGACCTCGTCCACGATGACGAAGCGCTGCGGCAGCGGGCGGTGCTCGTTGAAGGCGAAGTCGTTGGCGCTTGGCAAGAACTCTAGCAAGCGATGGAGGGTGCTGGCGGGACGACCGGTTGCCTCGGACATGCGCTTGGCGGCGCGACCGGTCGGTGCGGCGAGTGCGTAGTCGATGCCGCGTTTGTCTAGGGCATCGAGCAGGGCGCGGATGGCGGTGGTCTTGCCGACGCCCGGTCCGCCGGTGAGGACGCAGACCTTGGCGCGATAGGCGGTCCGCACGGCTTCGCGCTGGCGCTCGGCGAGGTGGAGCCCGTAGGTGGCTTCGAGGGCGGCGAAGGTGTCGTCCCACTCGCGCTCGGCGACGGGGAGCAGTCGACTCGGCGCTTTCAGCAGCAAGCGCATGCGGCGCGCGGCGCCGTTCTCGGCGTAGAAGAAGGGGGCAAGATAGACTTTATCCTCTTCCACGAAGACGTCTTTCTCGGCGCGGAGCTGATCGAGGGCGGGCGGTAGCGCTTCGAGGGGAGCGTCGAGCAGGGCGGCGGCACGGGTGAAGAGATCGTCGCGCTCCAGGTAGCAGTGGCCGTCGGCGTTGGCGGCCTCGGAGAGGACGTGCTTGATGCCGGTCATGTAGCGCGGGAGGGCGTCGCGCGGGAGGCCGAGGCGCACGGCGAGAGCGTCCGCCGTCTTGAAGCCGACGCCCTGCACGTCACGCTCGAGGATATACGGGTTCTCGCGGATGGTGGCGACGGACTCTTTGCCGTACTGGCGGTAGATCTTGGCACCGAGACCGGGAGAGACGCCGTGGCCCTGCAAGAAGATCATCAGGTCGCGGATCTCGTGCTGCTCGGCCCACCCGGTGACGATGGCATCGCGCTTGGCGGCACTGATACCGCTCACCTCGGTCAGGCGCTCAGGCTCAAGCTCGATGATGGCTAGCGTCTGCTCGCCGAAACGCTCCACGATGCGCCCGGCAGTCTTGGGTCCGATGCCCTTGATGACGCCGGAGCCGAGGTAGCGCTTGATGCCGGTGGCGGAGACGGGCGCGTGCGAGACGAAGGAGGTGACGCGGAGATCGCGTCCGTGTTGGGGATGGAGTTCCCATTCGCCGGTGACTTCTAGCAGCTCGCCGACGTTGATGCCGGGGAGAGCGCCGACGATGGTGATCAGGTCATCGCGGAAGAGGCGACCGGTGTCGTCCGGGTGGAGGCGCGCGACGGTGAAGTGCGTCTCCGCGTTGCGGAAGACGATACGCTCGACGATTCCTGCAAGTGTCGGCATGGGAGGAGATTCATTCAACGCAGAGAACGCGGAGGATACGGAGGACAATCCGAGAGCCGCATATGCGAACATATGGTCTCGCGTGGCAGGCGCATTGTATCACTCGTGATGGTCGGTAGCACGAGAGGGGCTGGCGGCTGAAGCCGGGCCTTGGGGGCGCCTTGCGCCGCGAAGCCCGCCTGCGCGGGCTGTGAGCAGATGCAGCTCACTGAGGCTGGTGCTCTTCGAGGACCCCCGATAAGTCTCTGACAGGGGGTGTGTGGGACCGGGGCGCTTGCGATTTGGCGGTGAGGCTAGAGATCGAGCGACTTCGAACAATTGGCATGGACCCTGCGCATTCCATTTGGATTGATGTGCATACTGTCACGAGTAGCCAGCGGGCGCGAGCGAGTGGGCATGCGACTCATGCGGAGAGGGAGAATCGGGTATGGCGAACGACGCTCCACCGAACACGCCCAAGGTGGGCGTGCGCGATGAGTTGAATGTGCGGGCGCGCGACCTCTTCAAGCTCTCGAACCTGACGAAGCTGCCAAGCAACCTGGCGACCGCGCGCCGCTTTATGAACGTGCTGAACTGGAAGGCGGCGCAGGCGGACGTCGAGCAGGAGCTTTCGCACAAGGTCGCGATACTCGGGCTGGCGAACTCCGGCAAATCGACGCTGTTCAACACCCTACGCGGGGCCTATACGTCGCCAGTCTCGGCGGAGGCGGGGACGACGAAGGCGCTGGTGCGCGGCTCGTTCGGTCCCTTCGCGCTGATCGACACGCCGGGGCACCTGCCGGATGTGCAGGATGAGGCGGTCTCTGAGGCGGCGGCGGTGGTATACCTGCTGGACGCGACGACGGGGCTGCGCGCGCAGGATTCGGCGCTGATCGCGAAGCTGCGGATGTCGCAGAAGCCGCTGGTGGTGGCGCTGAATAAGAGCGACACGCTGAAGAACAACGCGGACGAGGCGGCGGCGGAGGCGGCGGCGCGCCTGCACATCCCGGACGTGATCCCGATCTCGGCGCGCAGTGGCGACAACGTAGGCGAGGAGTTGATCCCGGCGATCATCGAGACCAGCCCAGAGGCGGCGCTGGCGCTGGGGCGTGAGCTGCCGCGCTATCGGCGCGAAGCGGCACAGAAGCTGGTGCGCAACGCGACGCTGGTGAGCCTCGCCGCGGGGTTAGAGCCAATTCCTTTGGTGGATATCCCGATCTTGCTGAGCAACCAGATTCGGTTGGTGATGCGGCTCGCTGCGCTCTACAATGAGCCGCTCGTGGGCGGTCCGACGCGCGAGTTGATGGCGACGGTTGCGGCGGGGTTGGCGTTCCGCTACCTCGCTGAGGAACTCGCCAAGATGGTGCCGTTCGGCGGCGATCTGGTCTCGGGTGCGATCGCGGCAGCGGGCACGTGGTCGCTGGGGCAGGTCGCGGTCGAATATTTCGAGGGCGGCAAGCAACTTTCGCGCAAGCAGCTCAACGATCTGTTTGCCAGGCTCTATCGCCGATATCGCGATGAGAACATCGGCGCGAAGGTGCGGCAAGAGGAAGCGGCGGGCCGCTTGGCGGCACACCCATCAGCGGATGCGTCGAATGTCACGACAGCAGGTCGGTGAGTATCGGACGACTTTTGGGCTCTCACTTCCCGACCAAAACCTCTGGAACCTCGCTTTTCCCTGCGAGAAGAGACTCACTTACCCCTACCCTTTCCCTGCAAGGGAAGTAACCCTGGGCGGGGGCGGCAAGACTATCGGCGCGGGGAGCGGGCGAGGCGGGCCATGCGCCCCTACGGTATTGGGTGTCATTGCTGCACGGCTGTTGCGGGTAGTTGGGGGTCACGGATGAATGTGGACGGGACGCGGCTTGAGTTGGTGGCAGAGGGGTTCTCGTTCCCGACCAGCCTGACGTTTGACGAGGACGGGACGGCGTATGTCGCGGAGTCTGGCCTGCCGTTCGGTGGGGCGAAGCCGGGCGGGCGCATCCTGCGGCTGGCGAAGGATGGGCGGCATGAAGCGCTGGCGGAGAACCTGCGGCCTCCCGTTAACGGGCTGACCTATCACGAAGGGTATCTCTACGTCTCGGAAGGCGGGCACCCAGCGCGGATCAGTCGCTTCGACCGCGACGGGAAACAGACGGTGCTGTTGGATAATCTGCCGGGACCGGGGAACTACCACACGAACATGGTGGCGTTCGGGCCGGATGGGAAGCTGTACTTCAGCCAGGGCGCGATGACGAATACCGGCATCGTCGGGCTGGATGCCTACGAGTTGGGCTGGCTGCGACGGCTACCACACGCGCACGACATCCCGGGATACGACATCGTGCTGGCGAACGTGAGCGTGGAGACGGATAATCCGCTGATCGGCGAGGCGGGCGCGCGAACGCGGACGGGCGCGTTCGCCCAGTTCGGATCGGTGCTACCGGCGGGGGAGCGCATCCGCGGTCAGGTGCCGTGCACCTCGGCGGTGCTGCGCTGCAATGCCGACGGCAGCGAGCTTGAGTTGGTCGCGTGGGGGCTGCGCAACGCGTTTGGGTTGGGATTCCTGCCGGATGGTCGGCTGCTGGCGACGGATCAGGGCGCCGACGACCGGGGCAGCCGGCCGATGGGCAACGTGCCGGACGTGTTGTTCGAGGTGAAGCAGGGCGCATGGTATGGCTATCCCGACTTCGCCGGCGGCGACCCGATTACTGACGAGCAGTATCGCCCGACGCGCGGTCCGGCGCCGAGCTTCATGCTGGCGAATCACGACGAACTGCCCGCGCCGGACCGTCCACTTCTCCGCTTCCCAGCGCACGCGGCTGCGGTGAAGTTTGACGTGGCGCCGGCAGGCGGGACGTTCGGCGGGCAGATCTTCGTGGCGCTCTTCGGCGATGAGGCGCCGATGACCGCGCCGGAAGGGCCGCGGGTGGGACGCGCGGTGGGGCGTGTCGATCCTGCGGATTGGAGCCTGCATGATGTGGTTGGGACGCCGCTGGCACGTCCCATCGACGTGCGGTTTGAGCCGCGTGGTGCAGCGCTACAGATCCTCGACTTTGGCTCGTTTGAGATGACGGCGGAGCGCGGGGTCGCGGCGGTGGCGGGCAGTGGCAAGGTATGGCGGCTGCCGCTGGCATGATGGGTACGCGTCGCGGAGAACGGAGATGGACAGCGGGGGAGGAGGAGGCTGGCGGCTGAAGCTGCGCCTCGGGGCGTCTCGCCGAGAAGGCCGCCCGTGCCGCCTCGGAGCAGGAAGGATTATGATGTGGTGATGTGAGCGTGAGTCCGTAAGTTCGGAAGAGAGACGATTCGATTATGCTGGGCCGACGACCGCTTTTGCTGTTGCTTCACGGCACCATACACACGATGAATCCCGATCAGCCGTTGGCGACGGCGATGGCGGTAGATCGATCGTCGGGACGCGTCCTGGTGGTCGGGGATGATGCGGATGTGCTGGCGTTGGCGGGTCCGCTGACGGAGACGGTGTCGTTGCGCGGGCGGACGGTGCTGCCGGGGTTCATCGACGCGCATACGCATCTGGTGGGATACGCGCAGTCGCGGTTGGACGTCGATCTGCGCGGAGCGGCGTCTGAGGAGGCGGCGGCGGAACGGGTGCGGCTGCGCGCAGACGCGACGCCGACGGGACGCTGGATCGTCGGGCATGGCTGGGATAAGAATACGTGGCAGCGGGCCGCGTTTCCGGCGAAGGGATCGCTCGACGCCGCCGCGCCGGAGCATCCCGTGGCGCTGTGGGATCATGCATACCATGCGATGTGGGTGAACTCAGAGGCGCTGCGCCGAGCGTGCATCGACGCGCGGACGCCGCAGCCGGAGGCAGGGACCATCGGGAAGGATGGCGGCGGCGAGCCAGATGGGACGCTCTTCGAGTATGGCGCAACAGATCTCGTCGAGCGCGTGATCGAGCCGACGGACGATGAGGTGCTGCTCGGCGAGCTGCGGACGGTGCTGGGCGAGCTGCGAGCGCGCGGCGTCACGGGGGTCCACAACATCGAGGGCGACCAGAGCCTGCGGCTCTTCCAGCGGCTGCGGATGGAGGGGGCGCTCGCGACGCGGGTGCTGCTCTATATCCCGCGCCAATGGCTGCCGAACGCGCTGGCGCTTGGGCTGCAGGCGGACTTCGGCGACGATCTGCTGCGCTTCGGCGGGGTGAAGCTGTTCATGGATGGGGCGCTGGGACCGCAGACGGCGGCGATGCTCGATCCATACGAGGGGCAGCCGGGGAATCGCGGCTTGTTGACGCTGGACGACGCGGAGACACAGCGCATCGTGACGGAGGCGGCGCAGGGCGGGCTGGGCGTCGCCATCCACGCCATCGGCGACCGCGCGGTGAAGACGGCGCTAGACGGCATCGAGGCGAGTATGCGGTCGGCGGCGCGTGGCGAGTCGCATCCAATGGCGGCGCGGACGCTGCGGCTGGAGCACGTGCAGCTCGCCCGCGCGGAAGATGTGGCGCGGATGGCGCGGCTGGGCGTGGTGGCCTCGGTGCAGCCGTTCCACGCGGTGGCGGATCGCGATATGGCGGAGCAGCACTGGGGTGCGCGGTATCAGCGCGCGTACGCATACCAGACGCTACGTGAGTCGGGGGTGCGACTGGCACTCGGCTCGGATATCCCGGTGGATACGTGCGATCCGCTGCGGATTCTGCATGCGGCGGTGATGCGCAAGGATGATGCGACGCCGGATCGGCCATCGTGGACGCCACAGCAGGCGCTGACGCTCTCGCAGGCGCTGTGGGGCTACACGGTCGGCGCGGCGTACGCAGGCGGGCAGGAGACGCAGCAGGGCAGCATCGAGCCGGGGAAACTCGCCGATCTCGTCGTGCTGGAGGAAGACCCCTTCACGGTGCCAGTGGAGCGGATCGTCGGCGCAGAGATTGCCGCGACGATAGTCGGGGGCGAGATGGTGTACGGCGGGCTGGAGTGAGGGGCATCACGCCTTCTCGCCACTTACCCAACTACGGTTGGTCAAACCACGCTGATAGCCTCACGTTCTCCCGGCCAGACTGCTCCGCAAGTACTTCCATGAGCTTGTAGAGGGTGAGCCATCCGCCGACGAGAGTAGTCTTTCCGGCGACGAGGAGGACGTCCGAGGGCCTGTTCCGCCAGCGCGGCCTCTTCCTCCTCCTCCCAATCCATGGCGCTCATCTCGCTCCAGGTTATCCAGGTAGTCCCGACAGCCCCACTGCCGTCGTGATCCATGCTGAATTCGTTGCTTGGTCCCGGCGGCTCGCCTCTATTCGGAGCAATCGGACGAAACTCGCCGTGATTGCGGATGCCGAACAGACCTGAAAACATGCCGTACGAACGATGGACCAGGTGATCGATTTTCATGATCGCCTTCCATGTAAACCATCGCTTCTCCACAACCTCGACCCAGCCATAGATGTCGGTGCCTATGCTACTCTTCCCTCCGGTTTAGCGTGTTAGGCGGGCAAACCGCTCTCGGCGGCGAAGCGGTGGCCGAGGGCGATGCGCTTGCCGGTGGAGGGGTGGTTGTGGAGGAGGAATTCGACGAGGGGTGATGGATCGAGCTCGGCGAGATTCTGGTTGGCGAGACGCGTCATGGCGCCGATGAAGGCGGCGGGGTTGCGCGTGGTCTCTAGCGCGTAGACATCGGCCTGGCGCTCGACGCGGCGGCTGAAGCCGTTTTGCAGGGGGAGCACGAGCAGGCCGAAGATGCCGAGCAGCGCGCCGAGCAGGGGCATGGTGGCGGCGTCGGCGAGTCCGGTGTATCGGGTGAAGTGGGCGACGATGAGGTGCAGGGCGAGGTTGATGAGGTAGAGGCCAGCAAGGGTGGTCAGCGCCTCGACGGCGACGAGCTTGGGGATGTCGTGGTGGACCTGATGACCGAGCTCATGGGCGACGACGACCTCGATCTCGTCGGGGGTGTAGCGGTCGAGCAGGGTGTCGCCGATGATGATGCGGCGCGTGTTGCCGAGGCCCATCACCATCGCGTTGGCAGCGGTGGTTTTGCTGCTGAGGTTCAACGTGTAGATGCCGCGGACGCGGGTGTGCGCCCGCTCGGCGAGGGCCAGGGCGCGCGTGCGCACGTCGCCGTCTTCGAGCGGGGTGAGCTTGTAGAAGATCGGCACGAAGAGGATCGGCGCGAGGTTGGCGAGCAGCACGGTGAAGATGAGCACCGCGAGGCCGGTCCAGAGCCACCAGGACTCCGGCGCGAGGGTGAGCAGGGCGTAGACCAACTCGACGGCAGCGATCTCGAACGGCAAAGAGATAGCGAGCCCTTTAAGATTGTCCACGATCCAGCCACGCAGGCTCTGCGTGGAGAGGCCGTAGCGGTGCGGCAGGACGAAGCTACTGTAGTACGAGAGCGGCAGGCCGAGGATGGTGGTGGCGGCCAGCAGGATGAGGAGGTAGGCGGCGACGACGTAGGGATGCCACCCGGCGATGGGCTGCCAGCCGGAAAGGCCGACGAGGGCGTCGCGCAAGCCGAAACTGAGGCCGCTGAAAAGCAGGACGGCGATCACCACCGCGCTGAGCAGCAAGTTAACGAGCGAGAGCGTCTGGCGTTGCCGGGCGTAACGCTTGGCTTGCGCTTGCCGCGCCGCGTCGATCTCGACTGGCTCCAGAGTAGGCGATGCGCCAGCAGAAACCGACGGCTCGCCGGAGATAGCAAGGTGGGGCGAGCCGGGGAGAAAGCGAGAGATCCGCATGCACACGCCTTCCTTCGCGTAACTTGGGATCGGGGAGGCGGACGCGGGCAGCTAACCGGCGCGGGCGCTCAGGCGTCGCCGGGGACGATGCCGGTGATCAACTGCTCGGCCAGCGTCGCGCCTTCGGCGAAGACCGTCAACTGCTCGACCGTCATCGTGCGCGTGCCGCCGAGCTTGGGGTTCGAGACATCGTAGAGGTTCGGGCGCCCCTCGGACTCACGCACGTCGAAGCCGAGTTGGCGGAGGGCGACCTTCGCCTCGCCCTCGGCGAGAATGCGGTCAATACGCACGTGTGCTGCTCCTGAGCGCTACTTTCGGTTCGACTTGCCCTTGCAGCGCGTGACGACCTCGCAGTCCTCGAAGACCTGCACCTGACAGGCGAGGCGCGTCTGCGGGCTGCGGTTGCGCTTGAAGGTGCCGATATTGTTCATCGCCTGTTCAAGGACGGTACGCGGATTGACGGCGCTGGAAGGAGAGACTCGGACGCGATCGGTCCAGCAGAGACCGTTACCGTGGCAGTTGGCGAATTTGGAGAGGCCGGACCACATGCAGTACAGCGGGACGTCGTTCTCGAGCGCGGCATAGCGCAGTGATGCGCCGGACTCAACCTCGACGGTTCCCTGAACCGCCCCGTTCTTGTCTTTGAACGTAACTTTGGGCACGGACGTACTTCCTGTCTTTGCGCGTCTCTGGCGACGCGGACGATTGTACGCGAAAATGTGTCGGAGAGGAAACAAGGCGACTGGTGATGCGCCGCACGGGCCGCGACCGCCGGGGCGCCTCCGACTGAAGGGCAGGGAGCGGGAGCCTAACGGATCACTCGAAAGTGTAGCATAGGCCCGCCGAGGCGGTCAACGCAAAATCATTGAGGATTAGCGCGGGCGCGGCATTTCGAGGGAGACGACGGCGCCTTTGCCGGGCTGCGAGATCACCTGAAGGCGCCCGTCGATCAGCGCCGCGCGCTCCAGCATGCTGAGCAGCCCCCAACTGCCGCGGCTTTCGTATTCGCTGCGGATTTTCTGCACGTCGAAGCCGGCACCATCGTCGCGAATCGTGGCAACGAACTTCTCTGGCGGCTCACTCAGTTCGATCCAACAGTTCTGGGCAGTGCTGTGCTTGAGCACATTGTTGACGGCCTCCTGGATGATGGCAAATACCGTCAATTCGGCGTTGTGTCCCAGCCGTTCGGGATACTCCGCGATGAGGTGCATCTGGGGTCCTGGGCCGTCGCGGAAGCGTTCAAGGAAGTGGGTGAGCGCCGCAACGAGGCCGCCGGTCTCGGAGTCGAGCACGAGGGGGCGGAGATCGAAGAGGAAGTCGCGAATCTCGCGAGTGGTGCTCTGCGCCTGCTCGCGGATGGTGCGCAGCTCCTGCGGCAGCCGTTGCGGCTCGCGCGTGGCAAGCTGCTCGGCGAAGTCGAGCGACATGACGATCTGCGCCAGTCGTTGCGCCGGGCCATCGTGGAGGTTGCGCCCTAGGCGCTTGCGCTCGTCTTCCTGCGTCTGGATGATGCGGTCGCGCTCGCGACGAAGGCGGCGATAGAGCTGGGCGTTGGCGACAGCGGTGGCGGCCTGCGCGGCGAGGGTGCCCATCAGGTCGAGACTGCGCGCGTCGAAGCCGGAGCCGCCGGTCTGAGCGACCTCTAGCACGCCCGTGACGATGCCGTTGAAGAGCATCGGCACGGCGACGAGGCTGGTGGGTCGCACGCCGAGCAGGTCGCCGTCGATCGCGATCGCGGCCGGGGTAAAGCGCGTGTCGTGCTGAGCGTCGGCGAGCAACACCAGTGTCTCCGTCGCGGCGACAACACCGGCAACGCCCTCGTTGAGCTTCACCCCGCGCTGTGCACCCAGGTCGGGGTCGGTGATGAAGCCAGGTACCGACTCGGCAGCGAGATCGATGTGGCTGAATGTGCTGCTGGTCGCGGTGGCGAGCGATTCGGAGGCCTCGACGGAGAGGAAGCCGCGCTGGCGATCGAGCAGCAGGACGATGCTGGCCTGTCCGGCGGTGAGGCGCAGGGCGGCGGCGGCGATGCGCCGCAGGAGGGCGGGTAGATGCAGCTCGGCGCTCAGCGTGTGGGCAATCTCTTGCAGGACGAGGACGGCGCTCGCTTCTTCTTCAAGCTGT
Organism: uncultured Chloroflexia bacterium; assembly: GCA_963841205.1. Taxonomy (GTDB): domain Bacteria; phylum Chloroflexota; class Ktedonobacteria; order Ktedonobacterales; family JADMIN01; genus CAWAWP01. Next base: position 209,612 of record CAWJCH010000019.1, read on the forward strand.
TGGACGCGCGCATGCAGGCGTTCGTTATCGCGGCGGAGCTGCGCCAGGGTGGCGGCGACTTCGAGGGGAAGATGTGCCTCTGCTCGGTCTGCCGCCATGCGTTGGGCCTCCTCCCTGGGTGCGCAGCGCCAGAATCCGTTTCGCGGACCGCTGGCCAACGGCAACTCATTATAGCGCGCGGCTGGAGTGTACACAATGCCCCGCGCTGGTGCGAAGCAGGGGGGCATTGTGAGTTGGGCGGGAGGAGAGCGAGGCGTGCCCTACCTCATGCGGGATGCAGAGGGCGCGAGTTTGGGGTCTCCTCGTCATCTCGGGGATATTGGGACCAAACCAGACGGCGTTGACGGCATCAGCCGCTTAGGCCCATGGTGGCCGTATGGTTGCTGTGATGGGCGGGCTTGCCAGGAGGTAAACGGTGCCATGTTGTGTTACGCGGCTCATCTTGGCCCTGGTAGTTGTCCTCGGATTCGCCGCAATATCTGCCTGGGGCCGCTCAAGGGCGCAGACAATGACGGCATCCACGCATCGTATTCTGTTTGCCGTCGTCATCATGCCGTTCGCCATCGTCTTCAAGCTCGTATCGTCTGGCATGGACCTGGCGGTGCTGGCGATCGGGTTGGTGGGCCTGGGGGTCGGCTGGTACGGCGTCAGCGCAGAGCCGCGCTAGTGCGTGATCAACTGGCCTTGTCGAGAATAGGATCAGGTAGCGTGAGGTGAGGCTCGTGGGCACAGCCGTGCTAGGCGCAGACGCGCTCGGCCACCTCGTGAGCACTGAGCAAACGGGTGGGCTCGACGATCGCGCGTTTGCTGTGGACCCACTTGGGCTCAATCGGGTTGAGCCAGGGACTCTTGACCGGCAGGTAGCAGGCGAGGATGCGGACACCCTGGCCTTGGCGCGTGACCTGACGGTTGTGGGCACGGATCCAGGCGCGCACCGCCTTGCTGACATGCCAGGAGGCGTTGTCCCAGATCAGCACCCAGACCGGCACGCCTTGCGCCGCGAGTTTGCCGCAACACCAGTCCAGGAACGGGGTCGTCAGCGCGCTGACGGGGCGGCCGTCCACGAAGCGCAGCCAGACCGCTTCGTCCTGCTGGGCGCGCCGCAGCAAGACGCCGTAGCAGGCCATGGCTTTGGGGTCGGGATCGTGTTTGGCGACCGTCTGTTCCACCAGGCGCAGCGGGTGGTCCGCTTCGGCCCAGGCGTGCAGGAATGGCTGGGCCAACCGGCTCCACCACACCTCATCGGCAAAGCCCAGCGCCCAGTCGGGGTGCGCTGTGGCCAGCGCGATCAGACGGTCGCGGCGCCTTTTTTTCGGGCGTACTCCGGGTCGGGGCTGGTGATCCCTTGCTTGGCGCGCATCCAGCTCAGGCCCAGGCGCTTCAGCGTGAGGCGAATCGTCTCGCCGCTGACCTGGGTCGCCGTCAGCCCCTGGGCGCAGCTCACCGCGGCGGCGAGCTCCAAGGTCCACACGCTGGTGGGGTGGCCGAACTCGCGCGGGCTGCGGTGCAAGAGCGCGCGCAACTGCTCGGCGCGTTCGCCGGGGAAGGCTTGCGGACGGGGATGGTGGGCCCGCGAGGAGCCCTGGCGCAACGCGTCGAGCCCACGCGCGTTGAAGGCGTGCAGCGCTGCAAGCACCGTTTGGTCGTCGCAGCCCACCTGCTCGGCGATGCGGGGCGCGCGCTCGCCGCGGGCGCTGGCCAGCAGGATCTGGCAGCGCCGCAAGACAACGGTGTCCTTCGAGCGCAGCCCCGCGGTCACGCCCGTACGCTCGGCGTCCGTGAGGGGACGCACAAAAATAGGAGGTCTCATACCGGCGAGGATACCACATTCTCGCTTACCCACTTTGAACCGACACTAGGGACGTCAGGCGCTGGTGGCTTCGCCGAGGAGGGCGCGGGCGATCACCATGCGCTGGATCTGGTTGGTGCCCTCGAAGATCTGGGCTGATTTGACGTCGCGCATGTAGCGCTCCAGCGGCCAGTCGCGGACGTAGCCCGCGCCGCCGAGGATCTGCACGGCATCCGTGGTGATCTGCATGGCGGCGTCGCTGGCAAAACATTTCGCCATGGCGGCATGCTGCGAGGATGGCTCGCCCTCGTCCATCTTGAACGCCGCCTCGTAGACCAGCAGGCGCGAGGCTTCGATCTTCATCGCCATGTCGGCCAGCAGGAATTGGATGCCCTCGAAGGCGGCAATGGGCTTGCCGAAGGCGTTGCGCTCGCCCGCGTAGCGCGTGGCGACCTCGAAGGCAGCCTGCGCGACGCCGGTGGAGACGGCGCCGATGTTGACGCGACCACCGTCGAGCGCAGAGAGCGCGACCTTGAGGCCCTCGCCCTCATTGCCCAGACGGTCGGCGGCGGGGACGCGGCAGTTCTCGAAGAGCAGCTCGCCGGTGGGGCTGGCATGGAGGCCCAGCTTGCGTTCGATTTTGCCGATGGTGAAGCCCGGCGTGTCGCGCTCGACAACGAACGCTGAGACGCCGCGCGCGCCTTTCTGCTCGCCCGTGCGTGCGAAGACGGTGTAGAGATCGGCGACCCCGGCGCTCGTCACCCAGTACTTGGCGCCGCTGAGGACGTAGTCGTCGCCGTCGCGGCGGGCGGCGCACTGGACGTTGGCGGCGTCGGAGCCGGCGTGGACCTCGCTTAGCGAGAACGCGCCCAGCAGCTTGCCAGCGGCCATGCGCGGGACCCAGCGGCGGCGCTGGTCGTTGTTGCCGAAGCGGTTGACGAGGCCAGTGACCATATTGTGGACGGAGAGCCAGACGGCGGTGGACATGTCGGCACGACCCAACTCTTCGTAGATCACGGCGCCGGTCAGGCGTGACGTCTGCGTGCCGCCGAGATCTTCGGGGACGAGCAGGCCGGTGAGGCCGAGATCAGCGAGGGGGCGGAAGAGCTCGCGCGGGAAGGCGCTTTCGTCGTCCCAGCGCGCGGCGTGGGGGGCGATCTCGTTCTGGGCGAAGGTGCGGACGAGGTCGCGGATTTCGCGCTGCTCGTCGGTGAGGCGGAAGAACATCGTCGTTCTTGACCTTTCCAGAGGATTATCCACAGAGGTCACAGAGGGCAGAACCTGGTTTCGCTACGCTGACGCTGCTGTGAGGAGCCGGCGGATGCTGCGGCATTGCAGCTTGCGCAAGGCTTCGTTGCAATTGTGGCATGTGGAGGCGGTGGAGGGCAACGCGGATCGGAGCGTAGGGCGAATGGGATGGGTGCGAGCGGTCGTCGCGTGGTAGGATGGGCAGTGTTGGGCCGCGCGGGCAGAGCGGGCGGCCACTCCGGCTGGCGACGACGCAGGCAAGGAGACTTTGGCATGACGAATGCGGCGTGGAACGGCGCTGTACGCGAGGAGTTCGACTCGCTCAGCTACGATACGAATCCACCGACGCCGGTGCTGGTGCCCGCGGAAGCCCTGTGGGGCGCACAAACGGAGCGCGCGCGGCAGAACTTCCCGATCAGCGGGATGCACGCACACCCGACGCTAATCCGCGCGACGGTGCTGGTGAAGAAGGCCGCGGCGCTGGCGAACATGGAGACGGGACGCCTCGATCCTCGCATCGGCAACGCCATCGTGCAGGCGGCGGACGAGGTGCTGGCGGGGCAGTGGCGCGATCACTTCGTGGTGGACGTGTATCAGGCTGGGGCGGGCACCTCACACAATATGAACGCAAACGAGGTGCTGGCGAACCGCGCGGTGGAGATCCTCGGTGGGACACGCGGCGACGCGAAGACGGTCCACCCGAACGACCACGTGAACATGGCACAATCGACGAACGACACCTTCCCGACGGCAATGCGCGTGGCGACGCTCTTACAGATTCATGAGACGCTGCCGGCGATGGAGCGGCTGGCGCAGGCCTTCGAGGAGAAGGGGCGCGAGTTCGACGGCATCGTGAAGTCGGGGCGGACGCACCTGCAAGACGCGACGCCGATCCGGCTGGGACAAGAGTTCGCAGCGTACGGCTTGACGCTGCGGCACGACGTGAAGCGGCTGCGGCACGCCAGCGAAACGCTATATGAGCTGAACGTCGGCGGAACAGCGGTGGGCACCGGGTTGAACGCCGAGCCGGCCTACATCGAGGGCGTCGTGCGGCACCTGGGCGAGCTGACGGGTCTGCCGCTGCGCACGGCGGAGTCGCTGGTGGCGATCGCGCCGGACATGGGGCCATTCGTGGAGGTGTCGGGGGCACTGCGGGTACTGGCGACCGATCTCACGAAGATCGCCAACGACATCCGGCTGCTGGCGTCAGGGCCGGCGACGGGCTTCTACGAGATCGTGCTGCCGCCGGTGCAACCGGGGTCGTCGATCATGCCGGGGAAGGTGAATCCGTCGATGGCGGAGATGCTGAACCAGGTGTGCTTCCAGGTGCTCGGCTTCGATACGACGATCAGCTACGCGGCCCAGGCGGGGCAGCTTGAGCTGAACGTGATGATGCCGGTCATCATCGCCAACATGCTCTGGTCGCTGCACATCCTTGGCAACGCGATGGACGCCTTCACGACACGCTGCGTGGCGGGCATCCGGGCGAACGCGGACGTCGCCGAGGGCTACGCCTTCAAGAGCGCAAGCCTGGTGACGGCGCTGGCGCCGTACATCGGCTACAAGATTGCCGCGGAGATCGCCCACAAGCAGGTGGCGGAGAAGCGCGACATCCGCGTGATCGTGCGCGAATATATCGCCCAGGGGAAGATCGCGCTCTCCGAGGCCGATCTGGACGAGATCCTGAAGCCCCGCGCGATGACGGAGCCGGGGATCGCAGGCCAGGGCAAGGTGCGCGCGCCGGTAATCGGCTCCGGCGGCGGTGGCGGCTGATACGGATTTCACCGCGGAGAGTGCCGAGGACGCAGAGGGCCGAGCGAGTCGAAGTCGTGATATGAAGGGGTCTGGAAGGAGCGTACCCGATGACGAATGGACGGGGCAGCGACGACTGGGACAGCTTCGATTTCGACGCGTGGGGCGCGGAGACGGCGGCGAACGGCGAGGCGGGCGGGACCAACGGCCACACCGGGAAGCTGCACCAGAACTCGATCGATTCCAGCGAGGAGCCTGTCGGCGACGAGGGGCGCTGGGTCTCGCAGGGCGGCGTGCTGCATTGGGAGGCTCCCGACGACGCGGAAGAGTCCGCGCCCAATCCGCGGGCGGAGGCGAATTCGCGCTGGGCGGACGACGACGTAGATCTGCCGCCGGGCGCGCCAGATACGCTGCGGGTCCGCTCGGCGCACGCGTGGCTGGTGCGGCGGCGGGCAATCGAAAGCGAGGCGCAGGGCGAGCTCCTGCTGGAGCGGCGGCGCATCTACGGTCCCACGGATGAGGATGTAGCGGACGAGCGGCAGTCGCGAAGGGGTCCGCAGGAGGACTCGCCGCTGGACGTGGCGCTGGCAGAGCATCAAGCGGCGATAGAGGAGTATGAGCGGCTGATCGAGGAGCTTGACCAGACCATGGACCACAGCGGTCCCGCGCGGGCGCTGGTGGAGTATTACCTGTACCTGACGGAGCGGCTGGCGGAGCTGGCGAGCGCGCCTGCGGCGCCGGCTGAGTTCGCCGCGCGGCTGTTGTTGGTGCCCGTTGAGGATGAAGAGGGGTCGAGCGGAGCGAAGCGACCTGTCTCGCCGCGCGAATCCGCCGAGTGGCAGGGGCGCGCGGAGGCGGTGTTGCAGGCGCGGCGGCGGATCGAGCGGGTGAGCGCGCCGGAGCCGGAGGATTGATCAAGCGCAGTGCGGGAACAAGTGGCGCCGCACGTCCCATGGATGTCCGCCTCACTTTCAACAGCGGAGAGTGAGGCAGAGATCCCTGTGGGCGACGCACAGTGCGCGGCCATTCCTCAGCATATCCTAAGGTGGCTGTAAGGCGGATATCAGCCGGCGAGCGCATGATCGCGGCGGCAGCATGAGCGAGACGGTAGGGGGCACATGAGCGGACCGCATACGCCAGGGTGGGAAGACGATCCGCAACGGGGCGCAATGACAGAGCCGGTGCGCTCGCGAGGTGGGTATGGGCTTACGCCGTCCGCCTCCGACGAACCCACGATCGTGAGCCCCAGCTTCTCTCCATCCGCGCCGCACAGCGGATACGCGCCGCTGCCACCGCCTCAGTTACCGCCAGTGGCGATGCCAGCCGAGTCGCGAAGGCGAGGCGTCTCGCGGCGAGCGTTGTTGATCGGCGCGGGCGTTGGCGCGGTGGGCGTGGGTGCACTCGGCACAGGGGTCGGTGTGCTGCTTTCGAGAAACGCGGCGACCTCCGGCCCCGCGAACTTTGGCGCGGGCGACGCGGCTCAGGTGGCGCATCTATTGCGGCGCGCGGGCTTCGGGCTGGCGGCTTGGGACGCGTCCGAGTACCTGAATGCCGGCGTCAGCGGGTCGATCGAGAAGCTGCTGAACTTTGCCGGCACGCCGAATAACGCGGACGCAGTGGTCGCGGCGCAGCATCTCGACCTGACCAAGCGCGACGACTTGGTGCGATCCTTCATGCTGCGGGCGATCTACAGCGAGCACCCGCTCGAAGAGAAGATGACCCTGTTCTGGCACGGCGTGCTCACCAGCAGCATCGCCAAAGTTGGCGGCAGTGAGAACTACCCCCTGATGGCGCAACAAAGCGCGCTCATCCGCGCGCACGCGATGGGCAAGCTCGATGATCTCATCCGCGCCGTCGCGACCGATCCGGCGATGTTGTTCTGGCTCGACGGGCGCCTCAACACGGGGACCGCGCCGAACGAAAACTTCTCGCGTGAGCTGATGGAGCTCTTCACGCTGGGCATCGTGGACGCGTCCGGGAATTCGCCGTATTCGCAGGCCGACGTGCATCAGGGGGCATTCGCGCTCTCGGGCTGGGCGTTGCGGGCCAACGCGACCGAGGCTGTCTTCGTGCCGTCGCGCCACTATTCGGGCTCGGTCACCTACCTCGGCCACAGCGGCCCCATGACGGTGGACGACGTGGTGCGTATCGCCTGCGCACATCCGGCGACGGGCCGCCACATCGCGTGGCGCATGTGGAAGTTCTTCGCGAGCGAGCTGGAGGGCAGCACGATCCCGACGACGCCAGGGCTGAACGATCCCGCGCTGACGCCACTGGTGAACGCCTACAACGCATCCGGCCACAGCATCGCGGCGATGGTGAAGGCGATGCTCACCTCGCCAGCGTTCTTCGGCGACGCGATATATCGCTCGCGGGTGAAGAGCCCGATCGAGTTCGTGGCGGGAATCGTACGCGGGCTAGGCCTCGAGAACTATGCCGCGAAGAACATCTCAGGTGCGATGGCGACGCTCGGCCAGGTGCCTTTCGCTCCGCCAGACGTCTCGGGGTGGGACGGCGACAAGGTCAGCGGATCGTGGGTCTCGACTCAGACCTGGATGAGCCGCTGCAATCTCGTCAACACGCTTCTCGCCGCGCTTGCGCCCGCACGTGGGAGCGTCGCAACCTCGCCACTGCAGGGCATCATCACCACGCAGAAGCTCGCCGCGCCGACGGCGGTGGCCGATCACTTCGTCTCCGCACTGGTGGACGATCAACTACCCGACGACCGCCGCGCGATCCTCCATGACGCGATCTCGGCGCAGGCTAGCGGCCCGACGTTCGCGCTGGCGGGCGGAGGCACGCTGCCGGCGGCCTCGCTGCGCAATACACTCTACCTGCTGATGGCGATGCCGGAATACCAGATGAATTAGCCGCAATTCCCATCGCTCGCCGCCATGTACGGTCGCTACTTCCTCGCACTTGCTCAAGATCGCCCCGCCACACTGGACCTTCGCCGGAGTTTTCCGCCACCAGGTGACGTACGCTCTTACGACGCACACGCTGGGCCTCTCTGACACATTCACGCCGGGATGGGTCATCGCAGCGCGGTATAGCCGCCTGCACGTTAATTCCAGGCTCCTCATACGTACTCGTGAATGGGGGAGCGTGGGGCTGCGCTTTCGACAGCGGATTCCCGGCGTCCTCGCATGCTAGCATCGCTCGATCGAGAGCCATCGAGGCAGAGGACGCTCGGTACTGTTGTCGCCAACAGGTCGCGGAGGAGTCGCGTGAGTACGTCTGAAAACTCGTTGCCTGAGCCGGATGCGGCTGCCCCTCGCCGACGCGGCCCCGCGCGCCCGCTGATCGCGGTGGGGATCGTCGCCCTCGTCGTGATCGTCGTTGTGGCGGCGATCGTGCCACGCATCACCGCCTCGGGATCCAACACGTCTACCAGACCGGGAGGCGCTCCGCAGAAGGCCGCGTCGCAGGTGCTCTCGCTCTTGCAAGGCAACAGCTCGGGGACGAACAAGTTCTTCGATCCGGCGTCCGCGTCAGCGGACGGTTACCTATCCGATGAACAAATTGTACGCCTGCTCTTCGACGGGCTTGTCACCACAGATGACGCGAACAACGTCGAGCTGTGGGGCGCGGATCGTGTCAGCGTCGGCCCCGACGGGTTGACGTACACGTTCCACCTGCACGAGCATCAGTCCTTCTCCGACGGCATGCCCGTCAAGCCCTCCGACTACGCATGGTCGCTGGATAGGGTGCTCAACCCCTGCCTCGCGGCGGCGTTGTATCTCGCGCCTGCGAGCAACACGGGCTCACGATCATCAAGGACGGCCTCGCCTTCGCCAACGAGACTTGCGCCGCCGACGACACTACCGTCAATGGAGCCATCAAGACGTTGGTCGGCGACTCGCTCGTCCCCGACGACTCCGCGGATACACTGACGATCACGCTGGCACATCCCGCGGCGTATTTCCTCGCGATCCTCGCGCAGCCGTATGCCTCGGTCATCGAGCGTCAGGTCGTGAACGGCCTGGGCACCGACGGGGCGTGGCTCGCCAATCTCTCCTCGGGGCCGACCGGCGAGGGTGGCAGCGGCATCTTCTATCTCGCCTCGCGCGATGCGACGGGCAATATCGTGCTCAAGCCGAATCCCCACTGGTGGGGCGCCTCCGCGGGCAAAAAGTCGAACTTCACCGAGATCGACGTCCATGCCCGCACCGCGATCCCAGACTATGCCGCGTTCCTCGCGTCGCCCTATGACTACGTCGATGTCTCCCCACCCGGCCCATTTGATATGGCGCAGTCGTACCCCGCCTACCACGTCGTGCCCGAGCTGCTCATCACCTCGGTCGTGTTCAATTGGAAGGTGCCGCCGTTCGACAACGCCGATGCGCGGCAGGCGCTCTGCCTCGCCATCAACCGCGATACGGTCATGCAAGGTGTGGCCCAGAGCGTCCCCGCCGGCAGCAGCTTCATACCGTATCTGCCGACGTGGCACCTGGTGCCGCGGGGCATGCCGGGCTACGACGCGTCGCTCACCGGCATAGACGGCGTCACCGCGACCAGCGGCGACCTCGCCAAGGCCGAGGCGCACTGGCAGGCCTACCTCGCCACGCTCCACGGAAAAGCCCCGCCGCCCATCGTCTTCAGCTACAACGGCGTGACGAGCGCGCAAACCATCACGGCGCAGACGGTCGCGTCCCAATGGTCCAACGCCTTCCCCGGCCTCAAAGCGTCCGCTGCCCAGGTAAGCATTAGCGGCCCCATCAATGCAGTACCGTCTATCCCCCAGGTGGTCCGGTTGTTATGGCTCGCCGATTTCCCCGACCCGCAGGACTTCCTCTCAAATCTCTACGCCACGAACGGTGCCTACAACATCGCGGGCGCCAGCGTGCCGAGCGCCGATACACTACTGGCGCAGGCCGACGCCACGAGCGATCCGTCCCAGCAGGCCGTGCGCATGAAGCTCTACAACCAGGCCGAGCAGGAGCTGGTGCAGCAGGTCGCAACCTGCCCGCTCTTCCAGTACCAGAGCGCCTATCTGCTGCGGACCGACATCTACGGGATGCGCCAGAACGGCATGGGGATCATCGCGGACGACGACTGGGTCACGGGATATCGCACCGTTGCATGAGGCGGCCAGCCGGCAGTGACGCGTTTTCGTGCTTGGCGGCCTCTCCGTGACCTTTCAGCCAACTCTCAGCCGACGCTAAGGCTTTTGGCGCATGATGGTGCGTATGCCCGGCGGAGGCTCGTCGGGCGGCCATCGCGTCACGGAATCGAGGGTGCGCCGATGATCCAGATATCGCGCCGGGCTGCGATCAAAGACGGGCTGTTGACCGTCAGCGCGGGGATGATCTTGCCGTCGGTCTTCGGGCGGGCGGTGCGCGCGGCGCACAACGCGGCGCAGGAAGGATCGACCTGGGCACAGGCGGCGCAGGGTCGCACGCTGATCGTGGTGCAAATGGCCGGCGGCAACGACGGACTGAACACCATCGTGCCCTACACCGACGGCGCGTACTATCAGGCGCGCCCGACGCTCGGCATCCAGCCCGCTGAGGTGCTGGACCTCAACGGGCGCCTGGGGATGAACCCGGCGCTGGCCGCGCTGAAGCCGCTGTGGAGTGCGAAGAGGCTCGCCGTGGTGGAGGGCGTCGGGTATCCAAACCCGAACCTCTCGCACTTCGCCGCGATGGATATCTGGCAGACGCTCGATCTTTCGGGCAGCGGCGGCACCGGCTGGCTCGGCAAGTACGTCGCAGGCTATGTCGACAAGGACGGGCATCCCTTCGACTCGCTCGCCGTCGGCACGCAGCTCCCCACGGCGCTGCGTGCGCTCAACGCCGACGTGCCGGTCGTCTCGGATCCGGCGACGTACCGCTTGCAGCCGGACGCCAGCGCGCAGTCGCAGCAGAGCGCCGCCGAGGCACGCGTGCAGACGCTGCTGAAGCTCTACAGCACCTATCCGCGCTCGGCGCCCTACGCGGCGCTGCTGGACGCCACGGCACAGAGCGCGGTCGCCGGCTCGAAGTCACTCGATGGCGCGGCTGCGGCCTATGCGGCGAAGGCGACGTATCCGAACACCAATTTCGCGAAGGGCCTGCAAGTATTAGCCGAGGTGATCGTGCAAGGGCTCGGCCTCCGCGTGGGCTATGTCACGCTCGGCGGCTTCGATACGCACGCGCATCAGGACGTGGCCGACCCAGGGCAGGAGGGAACCCACTCGCAGCTGCTGACCACCCTCGCCCAGGGACTCACCGCATTTTACGCCGATCTCGACGCGCACGGAGCCGCCGACAACGTGGTGGTGATGACGTGGTCGGAGTTCGGACGGCGCGTGGAGGAGAACGCCAGCCAGGGGACGGACCACGGCACTTCCGCGCCGCTCTTCGTGCTGGGCAACGGCGTGCAGGGCGGCGTCTACGGCGAGCCGCCCGACCTCAATGATCTCGACCCCTACGGCAACCTCAAGTTCACCACCGACTTCCGCGGAATCTACGCCACCATCCTCGACCGCTGGCTCGGCGCGCCCGCCGCCGACGTGCTGGGTGGCACGTTCGATGAGCAGCCGTTCCTGCCCTCTCCGGACTAGCGCATCGCATGATGTAGAATGCACTTGCCCTTCGCCGATGCTGACGCTTTGGACTCGTCCGTGGCGCTACCGCATCGGCGTCGCAACGTCTCTCAACGGCTGCATTTTGGCCGGTGCGTCCTCCCGGCGAGCACTTGAAACAGTGGAAGAACAAGAGTGGTGCGCGCGATCCTGGCTTTCCGCAATTCGAAGACGACGCGGCTCGGACTGCCGTTTTCGCTCGTGTTTCCTGTCGGATTCGTAGCGCTCTTTGTGCTGTACCTCTACACCTCCAGGTTTGTCACCAACAGCTCTGACAACGCGGGCATCATCCTCGAAGCCCAAGCGATGGCGCACGGCAACCTCATCCTGCATGGGTGGCACCTGCCGCCCGATAGCTTCATCACCACCGAGATGCCGCTCGACGCGGTCCTCAGCGCGTTCTTTCGCGGCGCGCAGCTCTTCAGGATCACGCCGGCCTTGCTCTCCGCGGCAACCGTTACAGGCGCGGCTTACCTCGCCTCCATGCTGGCAACGTCCCCGGCGACGCGATGGTTGGCGGCCGGCGCGTGCGTGGCCTTGCTGGCGTTCCCGGTCGGCGTCCTTTTCTCGCTGGCGATGATCGCCTTCGTGCATTACGGCACAATCGTGGCAATCCTCATCGCTTGGTGGGCCTTCGCATCTTTCGTGCGGGGGTCTGCGTCCTACGTGTGGCTTGGCGCGTTCGTCGTCGTGACGGGACTCGCCATCGCCGGCGACCCGATGGCCGAGCTGATGCTCGTGGCGCCCGCGGGCGTCGTCTGCGCCTGGGTGCTCTGGCGGACGCGCGGGCAGGACCGCACCGCGCGATTGCTGTTAGGCGGCGCCGTTGCCGCGCTGCTGCTCGGCATCGGCATACGCCAAGCGCTTATCGCCGCTGGCACGCACATCGGCTCCACGTCGCTAGAGGTCGCCTCCCCCGACCGTATCCTTACACATCTGGAATGGCTCTGGATCGCCCTCAGCACCCTCTTCCACATCGATGTGAGCAATGGGCTGGTCGCCTATCAACGCCTGATCTTCGGCCTGATTAACGCGGTGTTTTTAGTCGTCGGCATCGTCGGCTTCGCCAGGCTATTCCGCCGCACCTTGCTGCCGTCGAACATGCGAGATAGTTTTGCGGGCGCGCTCAGTTGGTCGATCATTGGCGACCTCTTCGCGTTCGTGCTCAGCGACTTCGCCCAGGATCTCCTCGGCGTTCGCTACCTGCTGCCGGCGTTTGTCGCCGCAGGCGTGCTCTGCGCCTCGGCTATCGCGGAGGTGATCTCCTCGCGCTACCTCGCAGGCTTCGTCACGGTCTTCCTCGCGGCGAGCGTCTTGACTTCAGGGGTGGCGCTGGCCCAGCGCTCTCCGTCGCCGGTCCCGGAGCAGCCACTGATCGCATTCCTTGCGCGCCACGGCATGACTACTGGGCTCGGCTCGTATTGGTCCGCGGATATCACCACGCTGCGGAGCGGCGGCGCGATCCACCTGAGTCCGATCAAGTCTGAGGGCGGGCACATCTCGCCCTACCGCTGGCACGATACAGACGATTGGTTCGCCCCCGCGCAGCTCGACGCCGCAACGTTCATCGTGGACGATGGAAGGACGCCGATTGCGCCATTTCAATCTGCCGTGATCGCCACATTTGGCGCGCCCGACCACATCTACACGGTGGGGAGGTACACAGTCTTCGCCTGGGACCATCCATTCATCACGCCCGCGACGAACCTAGGTTGAGGCCACGAGATCGAGCTCAAGTCAGCGCCTCACCATGTTCGCGCACCGACGAGGCGTCTTGCTGGCTCGGCGTGACGGACACGATGGCGACGGGGATCGAATCGTCGAGCACCTTCGCCACGGCCGCCGTCATCGTGGGATCGGAAGGTGACCCGTCCGTGGCGTAGAGGTCAGTGGCGTCTTCGGCGGCGTCGGGTGAGTGCACTACGAACGGCCTCGACGCGACAACTGGACCGAAGCGCACGAGCGGGAGCGACACGACGCGCACGTGTTCGACATCGAGCGCGCGGCGACGCCGCAAGTGGGGGCGCAGATCGGTGAGGAACCCCGCCAGCACGGCGAGGTCGGCGACGACATACGCGACGGCGATCAACACGGGCGGCGAAGAGCCGCCCAACGCTGTCGGTACGATGCCCGACGCGGCTTGCAGGTCGAGCGCCAGAATCAGCGCCGCCGGTAGGGCGACCAGCAGCCCCGGCACGAGCAGGAGCAGCCGCCATCCCCTGGCGAGCAGGCCGGAGCAGATCACGATCAGCGCGAAGAGCAAGGCAAAATACGCGCCGCTCGCCAGCGCCAGGCGCAGTGGCAGTTCGAGGTCGCCGAGTCCGTCGAGGAAGGCCTGCAAATGCCCATCCGTGAACAGGCCCCACAGCGAGATAACCGAGCGCACATAGGCGACCACCGACCAGAGGCCGGCGGCGAGGAAGAAAAGCGGCGGCAGCAGCAGCACGACAGCGAGGCCGTAGACGGCGACTCCACCGCCCAGCGCGGAGAGCGCTCGGCGCAGTCTGCTGCGATGCCGCCGTCGGAACCAGGTGAGCGGCAGCTCGGCCAATCGGTCGGTGGACACGACTTCTGGCGTATCCATAGGCGCTCTCCTCGAAGTACATCGCGCGTGTCCCTCACGCTCTACGAGCAGTATCGCGCAGAGGTTATAGGAATCGCCCGATTATGAAGAAACACTCAGCCTACGCTAAGCTGGCGCGCCGTCGGGAGAATGCCAGCGCCGAGCGGCACGCGCCTAGCTTGATCAACTAGGTGAGCACGAACTCGGCCATTTTCGCGGTAGTTCAGAGATGTGCTACGATGATTTTGGGGGAGACTCGCCATGGCGGCGAGGCGCCTCACCTCGCATAGCGGCGAGCGAAGAAGGGCAGAAAGCATGGCGACCGTGAGAGCCTCGGCCACCAAGCCATCGCGGGCGCAGTCCGCGGGCCAGCGCGCAGAGCAACCGGCGGATGCTGCGCTGCACATCACCGACCTGGCCGGCGAAGGTAGCAATGTCGAACAGGTCAATACGGCGCCGGCGGATACGCAATTGACGCTGCCGAACGTGACGGACGTCTGGCGGGCGCAAGAGGTGATCCGCGCGCACGTCTACCATACGCCGCTGATACATTCACGCACGCTGAGCAAGATGAGCGGCGCCGAGGTGCATCTAAAGGCGGAGAATCTTCAGCGCGCCGGCTCGTTCAAGATCCGCGGCGCGACATATAAGCTCTCGCGGCTCACTCTCGCCGAGCGCGCGCAGGGTGTCATCGCGGCCTCCGCGGGGAACCATGCGCAGGGCGTCGCCATGGCCGCCGCCGCGCTCGGTATCCCCTGCACGATCGTGATGCCAGCCTCCGCGCCGCTCACCAAAGTCACCGCGACACAGAGTTACGGCGCGATGGTGGTGCTCCACGGCGACGGCTACGACGCGGCGTTTGCCAGGGCTCGGGAGTTGCAGGCGGAGACGGGCGCGACGTACATCCACGCCTTCGACGATGCCGACATCATCGCGGGGCAGGGTACGGTGGGATTGGAGATCCTCGCCGATCTTCCGGACGTGGAGGTGATCGTGACGGGCATTGGCGGCGGCGGATTGATCGCCGGGATCGCCACCGCCGTGAAGACGCTACGCCCCGACGTCAAGATCATCGGCGTGGAGGCCGCCGGCGCCGCCTCGATGCGCGCCGCGCTCGACGCCGGCGAGGTCGTCACGCTGCCTTCCAGCAACACCATCGCGGACGGCATCGCCGTCAAGGCGATCGGGGAGCGCGACTTCGCCGTCGTGCGCGCGCTGGTAGACGAGGTCGTCACTGTGGACGATGAGGAGATCATCCGCGCGGTGCTGCTGCTGATGGAGCGTTGCAAGCTCTTGGTGGAGGGCGCCGGAGCGGTTGGCGTGGCGGCGCTGCTCAGCGGACGCCTCGATCTCGCGGGCAAGCGTACGGTTGCCGTCCTGAGCGGGGGCAACATCGACATGAACCTCGTCGGCAAGTTCATCCAGCACGGGCTCTCGGCGCAGGGGCGCTATCTCGTGCTGCACACGCTGCTGCCCGACCGACCCGGTGAACTGCTGCGGCTGCTGACGCTGATCGCCGAGCAGAACGTCAACGTGCTCGACGTGGAGCACCACCGCGCGGGTCCCCACGTGCCAATCCAGCAGGTGGAGGTGGTGCTGACGCTGGAGACGCGCGACCGCGCCCACTGCGACACGCTGCTGGCGCTGATGCGCGACCGCGGCTTCGCCACGCGCGAGGTAGCGCCGAGCTTCGACTTAGAGGTGACGAACGCGCGTTGAGCCTGCCGGGCGCGTTGACGGTACCCTCGCCGTGACAGGCGCGGACGAGCAAGCTATACTGCGCGCATGAACAGTGCTGAAGCTGACGGCAATAGCGGGCGTGGCGCGCAGTCGCTCGCCGGCTCGGTGGTGATCGTGACGGGCGCCAGTCGCGGGATCGGGCGGGCGGTGGCCGCGCTCTTCGCGGCGGAGGGCGCCGCCGTGGTACTGGCGGCGCGCGATGTGGAGGCGCTCGTCGCCAACGTGCAGGCGATCGAGGCGGCGGGCGGCGTGGCGCAGGCGATCCCGATGGACGTGAGCGATGAGGCGAGCGTGGCGGCGCTCTTTACGCGGACTACCGAGACGTACGGGCCGGTGCGCATCCTGGTGAACTGCGCGGGCGCGGTGGCGAACGTGCCCTTCGCGGAGATGAAGGTGGCCACCTGGGATACGGTGCTGGGCACCAACCTGCGCGGCACATTCCTCTGCTGCCGCGAGGCGTTTCGCGCGATGATCCCTCAAGGGGGCGGCGTGATCGTCAACCTCTCGTCGCTCTCCGGCGTGCGCGGCGTGGAGAAATTCCCTGGGCTAAGCGCCTACAACACCTCGAAGTTCGGCGTGGCGGGGCTGAGTGAGATCCTGGCGGTGGAGGGTCGCCCTCACCATATCCGCGTGGTGGCGGTCAGCCCCGGCGCGGTGGATACGGAGATGCTGCGCGCGGCGGCCCCGCACTTAAAAGCAGACATGTCGCCGGAGGAGCTTGCGCGCATCCTGCTCTTCCTGGTTGGCCCCGACGCGCGACCGCTGAGCGGCACGAACCTCGAAATCTTCTCGAACGGGTGACGGGCCTAGCCGCTGCGGCGTGTGACGGACCTAACCCCTACCACTCCCGTTAAAGGGGAGGGGTCGTGAGGCGAGGTGGGAGTTGAAGGATGGGTGGAACGGTAGCGAACGATCCTGCGGGCGATGAGCGGCGACCTGTACCCACGACGACGCGGCGCGACGTGCTGCGCGCGGGGTTGGGACTCGCCGCGAGCGCTCCGTTGGCAGGGCTGCTGGCCGCGTGCGCGACGGGGAAGCCCAGCGTACAGTCGACGGCGACGCCTACGGCCACCGCGACCGCGACGGTTGTGCCGACCGCAACGCCGGACACGCGGCCGATTACGCTCGCGATCACGGGCGATGTGATGTTGGGGCGGTCGCTGAACTTGCAGATTCTACAGTCGGGCGACCGCTTTCCTTTCAACGATACGGCGGACTATCTCAGCACCTTCGATCTGACGATCGGCAACCTGGAGTGCGTGATCTCGACGCTGGGGAGTCCGGAGCCGAAAGAGTTCACCTTCCCGGTGGACCCGGCGGCGTTCCCGCGGTTGACGGCGGCGGGCTTCGACATCATGTCCGTGGCGAACAACCACAGCGGCGACATGGGCAAAGATGCCTTCGTGGATATGTTGGGCAACCTGCCTGCACATGGCGTCACCCCGCTGGGCGGCGGGCGCAACCTCGCCGAGGCGCATGCAGGCGTGGTTCGGCGGGTGCGGACGACGACGGTGGGGTTGCTGGCCTACTGCGAGATCGGGCCGCAGAACTTCGAGGCGGAGACGAACTCGCCGGGCAGCGCCTGGCTCGATCTCGCGCCGATGCAGGCGGATATCACGCGGCTGCGGCCTCAGGTGGATTTCCTGATCGTCTTCACGCACTGGGGCATCGAGTACGTGACGCAGGAGAACGACGACCAGATCGGCCTCGCCCACGCGGCCATCGACGCGGGAGCGGACTTCGTGGTGGGTGCGCACCCGCATGTGCGGCAGCCCTCCGAGACGTATCGCAGCAAGCCGATCGTCTACAGTCTGGGGAACTTCGTCTTCGATGAGATGCCGGGTCCCGAGGAGAGCCAGGGCAGCGTCCTGAGCCTGTCGCTGCAAGGCTCCCAACTGCTCGACTGGAAGCTGCGCACCGCGCGCATCGGCTTCAGCGGCGCGCCGGTCTGGGAATAGACGGAGTTGTCTGGAGTCACAGCAGAGGATGCAGAAGCCGAGTAGAAACCATCTCAATACTCCAAAGCTTCATTCGCCCCCCTCTAGAGTAATCTGAGAGATCCAGGAAGGTATGATCTTGCTCCCAACCACCGAGTAACTTGACATATCAGTCATTGCACGCCACTTAGGCGTTCCAGTCGCCGTGTCAAGCGCGTGGACAAGGCCATCGTTGGAGCCGACGTAAACGGTCGCCTCGTCCGTGGAGATGAGGGGTGCCGAGAGTTGATCGCCACCTGACACGAAGCGCCATGCCTCATTTCCTTCGTTCGTCAATGCGCGAAGAATGCCGTCATCCGCGCCGAAAAAGATGCGATTCGCGGCACAGGCTGGGGCGGTCAAGCGATGCGGCGGAGAATCGCCATCGCTCAGGACGCGACGCCACAACCGATCCCCACTCGCCGCGTCCAGCGCTGTCACGGCGGGAATGCTGAGATGCTTGGGTCGCTTGGCTTCCACGGACCATTCCGAGCGCGTCTGCTCCTCCGTGAGGTAGAGCGCGACACCTGACAGCACGGCGCCAGACGTGGGCGCGCCATCAAGGGGCTGGCGCCAGAGCGGCGCACCATCGTTCGCGCGGAAAGCAGCGCATGACCGATGGGTGCAGATGTAGATAACTCCGGCGTGGACGGCGAGCGGTTGCGTCGTGGATTCGGTGAGGTCGGCGCTCCATTTCTGCTGACCAGTGCGGGCATCCAGCGCGTAGAGGCGTGGAACGTCGGGAGCGTTCACCGCAGGCGCGACGAAAAGCGTGCCGTCCGCGACGACTGGGCCGGAGAACATGATCGGCCCGACAACTTCGCTCCAGACGGCTGCGCCGTCGCGGGCGTCGAACGCCAGTACGTCTCCTTCGATGGTGCAGGCGAACGCGAGGCCATCCGCTCCAGTAGGCGCGGCGGTTGGGCGCCCGTTCGTCTCCGCCTGCCAAATCTCAGCGCCGTTGGCTAGCCTAATAGTTGCGATGCGTCCGCCATCGACATGCCAACTGGCAAACAGCGTGTTGTCGTAGACGGAGAAACCGGCGGCGAGAGGTACGGAGTAGCGTCTGCGCACCGATCCCGTGCTGACGTCAAATGCATAGACGCCTGAGGAACCCGAGTAGACGACTCCTGCCGAGACGGCCAACAGCTTGGGCGGCAGTACGGTGCGAGTGTATGAACTGTCCACGGGCGCCTTCTCCTTGGCAACGCCTATGACCGCTAGCGACTGGCGACGACGAGGACGAAGCTCACCACCAGGATCGTGGCCCAGACGAAGCCAGCGACGCGGATGTCGCGGCTTTCGCTGCGCCAGAATGGGCGCGTGACCCAGCCGGTGGGGTAGCGCCAGCGTGGCGTGCGAGGTACATCGTATCGCATCTCCGGCAGTTGCAAGCCGGCCTCGCGGGCGGTGCGCTCGCTGTCGGAGTGGTGGTGACGGCGGTTTCGCTGCTTCGGCATCAGGCGTCCCGCTTTCGGCTAGCCCTCGGCGAGGATGGCGGCGAGCACGTCGGGGGCGACGTTGCCGCCGGAGAGGATCAAGCCAGCGCGGGCGCCATAGGGGCGCAGCTTGCCGAAGAGCGCGGCAGCGGCAGGGACGGCGCCGGTCGGCTCGACGACGAGCTTCACGCGCAGCAGCAGGTAGCGCATGGCCTCCTTCACTTCGCCTTCGCTGACCAGCACCACGTCGTCCACGCTACGCTCGATGACGGGCCAGGTGAGGGTGCCGAGCTGCGCCGTGCGGATGCCGTCGGCCAGCGTGTCGGGCGGGGCGATCTGCACGCGCTCGTGACGCTGAAGTGAGAGGGCGGCATGGTTGGCCGCCTCGGTCTCGACGCCGACGACGCGGATCTCGGGCCGCAGCGCATGGGCGATGACGGCGGTGCCGGAGAGCAGACCACCACCGCCGACGGGCGTGGCGATCACGTCGAGGTCGGGGATCTCTTCGAGCAGTTCGAGGGCGGCGGTACCCTGTCCAGCCATGATGGCAGGGAGGTTGTAGGGTGGGATCAGCGTCAGGCCGCGCGCGTCGGCGAGCCGTCGCGCCAGTGCCTCACGATCCTCGGTGAAGCGGTCATAGGGAACGACCTCGGCGCCGTAGCCGCGCGTGCCCGCGACCTTGACGGCGGGAGCGTCGGTCGGCATGCAGATCACGGCGGGGATGCCGAAGATGCGCGCGACGAGGGCGACGGCCTGCGCATGGTTGCCGGAGGAGAAAGCGATCACGCCGTGTGCGCGCTGTTCGTCGGGCAGCGTGGCGATGGCGTTGTACGCGCCGCGAAACTTGAAGGCGCCGCCGCGCTGGAACTGCTCGCACTTGAAGAAGGCGCTCATGCCGGAGGCTTCGTCGAAGCTGCGCGAGGTGTGGACGGGAGTACGATGCGCGACGCCACGCAGGCGCTCGGCTGCGGCGCGTACGTCATCCGCGGTGATCGACGGGGCTGCGTCGGTCTCGGTGTTCGCGGTGGTCATAGTGCGTGCCTCCTTGGCAGGATGCGTGGGTGATCGTGCGGCTAAGATAGGTCCGTTGGCTGCTCAATCTCCGGTTCTGACGGGCGTGGCAGCTCAGGAATCTCTGGGGTCACAGGCTCAGGATTCGTCGATATATCCGGCTCCTCCGGCAGCGGCTCGTCCGGCTTCGTGGGAGTCTCCGGCTCGATGGGATCGATGGGCATGGTCCTCTGGCTTTCACTGTCGCGGCGGTGGCATGACGCTATTGTAGCCCAAGCGCCCGGCCGGCGATCACTCGGCGGGGAGGCCGGCGGTGGAGGCGCTGAAGCGGCAAGTCGGGCAGTCGATGTGGAGGCCGAAGCGCTCGTCGGACCAAGCGAAGTAGGCGGGGAGATCGTCGGTGGCGCCGCTCGCGACGCCGGCCTCAAGCCAGGCGAGGGCAGCGGTCGCGTCTCCGGCGCGGGGGGCGTCCTTCTGGATGAGGCAGGTGAGGTGGCGGCGAACGCGGTCAACGCCTGCGCGGAGCAGCTGTTCAACGTCCACGCCTTCGCGCGCCTCGGGGGTTGCGTTGCGGGCACGCCAAATGGTCAGCGCATCGGCGGGATCGGTGGAGCGGGCGAGGGCGGCGACGAGGATAGAGAGCGTCTCGGAGATACCGTGGCCGCTGGATTCGTGCGCGACGGTCTCCTGCTCGATTAGCCAACGGATCAGCGCCTGATCGGAGGGACGCAGTACACCCGCCAGCAGACGGACCGTGGCGGCGCGCAGTTCGGCGCGCGGGGCTTCGATGGCGGGATCTCGGTCAAAGGCGAGCGCCTGGTGTACGGCCTCGCTGGATGGTGGCGTCCTTCGAGCGGAGTGCGGAGAGCAGCCGCTGCGGGGTCGCGTCGAGGCGCAGATCCCGTGTAGGCTGGATGGTGGAGATGCTCAATGGCTGCCTTCCTCGTCGTCGCCGAGTGGGCGCACATCGGCCAATTCGAGTCCGCCTGAGCGGAGCAGCGCCCGGATCACGGGATCGCCGCGGACCTCTTCTTCGAGCGTCTGCACGGGATGCAAATCGGGACGCCGTATCGGGGAGATCTGCGCCTTCGGAACGGAGTTCGAGGAGGAGTACGCAGCGGAGGCGTCGCGCACCGAGCCGTTGCCGTTGGGTCCGCTGAGCGCGGGCGAGCGTCCGTTCGGCGCGCCGCTCGAAGGCGGCGATATGGGGCCGTTGCTGGTAGGGCTGCCCGCTGGTCCAGAGCCGGGTGTGCCGCCCGTGGCGTCCGCGCCACCGCCGGAACTGGTCATGACGACCTTGATGCGAATGGGCTCTTCGAGCACCTGCTGCAGCGCCCACTCGATGGCGGAGCGGCTGGCCGGCTCGCGCAGCTTGTCGTGGTGGAACTTGAAGTCGGCCTGAATGACGAGCGCGGGCGACTCGCCGGGCTGGTAGAGCACCGGGCGCGCGGAGTGGAGCAGCGCGGCGACGCTGCGGCTCTTCTGCTTGCAGACCTGTTTAATCAACTCCCACTGGCTCTGCGCGCGCAGCAGCGGATCGTCGCTCTGCGCACCGACGACGGGCTCCTCGTCCTCGAACCAGGCGCCCTCGGCGACGGGTGCTTCCACAGGATCGGTGGGCGAGGCAGGCGTCGCCACTCCATCGAGCGGCACGTCCGCGCGGGGAGCCGGAGAGACGGCGAATGACGAGCGATCGGCGGGAGGAGTGGTCGGGACATCTCCCGCCCCTAGGGTCAGTTCTGCGACGGGCGCTGTACGATGAGTATCGGCCAACGGAGGAGCGTCGCGCTCGATGGCATCGAAGTCGAGCTCCTCGACGGGAGGCGAGGTGGGCGCGCGGCGAGTGACTTCGGGCATCGGCGATGAGGAGGTGAGCGGATTTGCCGTTTCTGCCGGATTTTCAGTTTTTGGGGTGGGCGGAGAGGCGACCGGCATTGCCATTTCTGCCGGGATTCCGGACCTCTGCGCGGGCGAGTGAGCGGGCGGCATTGCCATTCTTGCCGCGTTTGTAGGCTGCGCGAAAGGCTGCACCATCGCGATCTGGCCGCCACGCGTCTTGATGCCGACGCATTCGAGGAAGGAGAGCTCCAGCGCGAGCTGCGGGATGGGCAGGCCGCGCGCGGGCGTCTCATTGCGGGCGAAGACGCGGGCGCAAGCGGCAAGCTCATCCAGCGAGAACTGGAAGGCGAGCGTGTTGATCTCGCGGGCGTCGTCCTCGGCGCGGTCGGTGAGCGCGGCGACATCGGCACCGGCGCGGGCGAGGACCAGCGCGCGCCACTCGTCAGCGAGTTGGCTGTTGAGTTGGCGCAGGTCGGCGCCAGACGTGACCAACTCGTTGATCAGCGCGAGCCCTTCGGCGGCGCGCTGCTCGGCGACGTAGCCCAACAGTCGGCGCAAAAGTCCGGGGTCGGCGATGCCAAGCATATCGCGCGTGCGCTCGGCGGTGATGCGGGCGCCGGCGTAGGCCATCGCCTGATCGAGCAGGCTGAGGGCGTCACGCATGCCGCCCTGCGCGGCGCGGGCCAAGAGTTCGGCGGCACCAAGTTCCAGGTCGAGTCCCTCGGCGGCAGCGACGGCGCGCAGGTGGCCGACGATGTCGCGCGTGCCGATGCGACGGAAGTCGAAACGCTGGCAGCGCGAGACGACGGTGGGCAGGACCTTGTGCGCCTCGGTGGTGGCGAGGACGAAGATGACGTGCGGCGGCGGTTCCTCCAAGGTCTTGAGCAGCGCGTTGAAGGCCGCCGTGGAGAGCATGTGGACCTCGTCCACAACGATGACGCGGTAGTGCCCGCCGACGCCGAGCAGGCCGACCGTCTCGCGCAGGTCGCGGATGTTGTCCACGCCGGTGTTGGAGGCGGCGTCGATCTCGACGACATCGGGCGAGTGGCCCGCGGTGATCTCACGGCAAGAGAGGCACTCGTTGCACGGCTCGCCATCGCGCGGGTTGGCGCAGTTGACGGCCTTGGCGAGCAGGCGCGCGGTGCTCGTTTTGCCGGTGCCGCGCGGGCCGCAGAAGAGGTACGCATGGGCGAGGCGCCCGTCGCGGACGGCGTTCAGCAGCGTGCGGACGACGGCCTCCTGACCGATCAGATCGGCGAAGGTCTGCGAGCGCCATTTGCGATAGAGCGATTGAGACGCCATGAGATGCCCCGAAGCCCGCGAGAAAAGGTGTGCCGCTCAGCGTCGAGGTCGCTGGCCAGCCCCCGAGCGCGGCGCATCCAACATACAACGGCATGATTAAAGACGAGGCAGCGGCGCGATCTGCCGCGCGCGTTTTCGGGATGGCGCTGAGGAGCTGCGTGGAGGAGGACGCGGCAAGGAGAAGAAGCGATCGTGCACCCGCCGTCGATTCGCACCGTCAGCCCCTCATGGCGCTCAAGCTCAGACCCGGCGATCCCGCGGCACCCAGAGCGGTCCACTTACCGCTGCTTCCTTCCGGACCTGACGGGGTTCGCAGACATCTGCCGCGCGGGGACCAAATCCTCATAACTCTCGCGCCCCTTGGGGCCAGCTGGCGCTAAAACCTCGGGCGGGAATTCAGTCCCGCATGATGAGCATTTCGGGTATAGGGCAGCCCAAGCTCCCCACCTAGCACGATCAGTCCTATTGTATGCCAGCGGCATGAGCGAGTCAAACCGAAGGGACCTGCTGGCGAGGAGGCCGTGAGTGCGCATCCACGTCTACATCGCGCCCTTCGTCCGACGCCGACTGGGCGTCTCCGGCGCTTGAATCGCGCGCTCTCAGGGCGTCCAGATACGCCGCGATCGCGTCTCGATTCCTGGTCAGGCAACGGATACGCGAGTCCAAGTGCTCGCGCTCTTGCTCTAAAGTGCTCACCATCTCGGGGGTCACGTCGTTGAAGAGAATCACGTGGGGCTCGTTGAGGCAAGGGATGATCTGCTTGATGATGCGCGTGGGGAGCCCTGCGTCGAGCAGGTCGCGGATCTGGAGGACGCGGTCGATGAGCGACTCGGCGTACTCTCGATAGCCATTGGCGGTGCGGCCCGGCATCATCAGGCCCTGCTCCTCGTAGTAGCGCAGCAAGCGCGTGGAGACGCCCGTGCGCGTGGCCAGCTCGCCGATCTTCATCGCGACCCGCCTTCTCGATTCGACTTGCCTTCACATCGATGTGAATGTTTCACCATTGTGTCATGACCATCCAAGCCCGGACATTGCCACGCCTCGGGTGGCGGGATTCTGCGTCATGACAGGAGCCAGTGTGAGCGTCACTTCGATCTCAGCGCGCATGGAGATCGTGCGTAGCCCTTGGGCGCTTGCCGTCCTCTCGGTGGCACAGTTCCTCGTCGCGCTCGACTACTCCATCATCTATGTCGCGTTGCCGAGTATTGCCCACGATCTGCGCTTCGATTCGGCCGTTACGCAGTGGGTGATCAGCGCATACGCCGTCCTCTTCGCGGGCCTCTTGATGGTTGGGGGGCGTCTCGCCGATAGAGTTGGCGCGAAACGGGTATTCATCATCGCGATAGTGCTCTTTGGCGTCACGAGCGGCGTGGGGGGCGCGGCGCAAGACGGGGCGATTCTGCTGGCAGCGCGCGGCACGCAAGGTTTCGCGGCGGCGCTGCTGCAGCCCGCTGTGCTTGGTCTGCTGGGGACGACCTTCCCGGCGGGGCCATCCCGCAGCCGTGCGCTAGCGGTCTGGGGCTCGGTCGGCGCGTCGGGGCTTGCCGCCGGCGCCATCCTCGGCGGCCTGCTCACCACTGCCTCGTGGCGGCTCACCTTCTTCGTCAATGTTCCGCTCACGCTCGTCTGCGCGCTGGGGGCCGCGAGGTGGTTCGTCCAGACGGGCACCCTGGCGCACGCGCGCAGGATTCCCGCGCTCGCTTCGATCCTAGGCACGGGTGCGGTGCTGACGTTGGTGGCAGGGCTGAGCCTCGGCGCCGAACAAGGCTGGAATGGGGCTTCGGCGCGCATCCTCCTGGGTATGGCGCTGCTTCTGATCCTCGGATTCCTCCTGAACGAGCGCCGGTCGCGGAACGTGTTGATCGAGCGGAGCCTGCGGAGCATCCGCTCGATCGGGGTCGGATCGGCGGCGACGGCGCTCTATATGGCGAGCGTCGGCTCAGAATTCTACCTCGTGACGCTTCTTCTGCAATCTGTACGGGGCTACACGCCGCTGGAAGCGGGATTTGCCTTCCTGCCGCTTGCCCTCATGGTCATGTGCGGCAGCTTCGCGGCAGGCCACGCCGCCCGAAGACTCAATGCCTCGTCCGTCCTGATCGGCGGATTTACGATTGCGGCGATCGGCCTCGCGCTGCTGGCGTTCAGTCTGCGCGGAGACTCTTACGCCGTCGCGCTCCTTCCCGGCCTCATCATCAGCGGCATCGGGCATGGGGTTATCTACACATCCATGTTCATCCTGGCGACGCACGACGTGCCCTATCGAGCATCAGGGAGCCGCCGGGGCGCTGTTGACCACTTCGCAGTACCTCTCGGGAGCCGTCGCCCTCGCTCTCCTTACGCTTGTGCTGGGCGCGTCGCCAGGCAACGACAGCTTCCGCAGGGCATTCCTGTTCACTGCCGCTGCCGCGACCGTCGGAATCATCCTGATCGGGGCGGAGCGACGACGGTTGGCGACCTCGCTGCCTCACCGGCTGAGACGAATCCCCGCGAGCAAGAGGTGCTTCCGCAAGGTGTCTCCGTCTAAGTATGAGAGTTTCCACAGGAGATGCGTCGCGCGTCGGGTATGATACGTATACTGGGGAGGTCGTCCGCTTCGCCGTGGGGGCGTCTCAGGCGAGGTGTGATGAGAGGAGCCCGCGATGACCATTCCATTCGACGAGATGCAGACGCGACGGTTGCCGGTCTATTTATTGCTCGATTGCTCCGGCTCTATGCAAGGGACGAAGATCGTCCAGGTAAACAACGGTGTGCAACTGTTGTATCAGGAGCTGATGGCCGATCCGCGCAGCGCGAACACCGTGCACATCAGCCTGATCCCGTTCGCTGCCACGGCGTATCAGTTAGAGCTCGTGCCTATCGCGCAGTTCACGCCGCCACAGCTCACCATCGGCGGCGGGACGTCGCTCGGCGCGGCGCTAAACCTGCTGAACCAGTCCCTCGACGCCGACATCAAGCCGAACGTCATGGGCCAGAAGGGCGATTATAAGCCCTTGATCTTCCTGCTGACCGACGGCCAGCCGACCGACTCGTGGCAGGCCGAGGCGCAGAAGCTGCAATCACGAGCGACGAATCGCGCGCAGAATATCGTCGCGCTGGCGATCGGCCACGACGCTGACGAGAAGGTGCTTAAGCAGATTACGCCCTACGTGCTGCGGATGGACGCAGTGACGCCCGACGCGCTGCGCGGCTTCTTCCAGTGGATGTCGGCCTCGATCAAGACGGCGAGCCAGGCGGCGCAGCAGGGCGGTGGCGACGGCGTCCAGATGCCGCCCGTGCCGAACGGGATCACCTTCGATCTTTAAGGCGCCGAGAGCGCGTTGGCGCGAATGGAGGGCAGCATGGGCAGGCCGCCCGACAGCGGAAAGCTCAGCGGCGAGGAAGCGGGCGACGCGCCCACTTCGGCCGAGGCTAAGTACGGCGATGCTGGTCCAGCGCCGGTCGAGCCGTACCAGGATCTTTCCGGCATGGTGCACGGCTATGGCTATCAGGTGCAGGCGGGAGGCTGGCGGCACCTGCCTGCCCACGACGATATCTATAGCGCGCCGGAAGATCGCGTGGAGGATGCGCTGACCCTGGCGGTCGTCGAGCCCGCGCGCAACGGCTGGTTCGGCAAGCGGCCCGCGCGCTGGGCGATCCTCGGCGCGAGCCGGCGCGGGTTGAGCCACCAACACGAGGGCAAGTTCCGCGAGGACGGTCTCGCAGGCGTAGTCATCCACGGCTGGCATCTCGCGGCGGTGACGGACGGCGGCGGCTCGTACGCGCTGGCGCGGGTGGGGGCGCGAATCGCCGCCGAGGCCGCGCTGGCGGGCATGGGCGAGCGCGCGTCGCTCAGCGTCTCGCCGGGTGAGCAGGCGCTGGCGGAGATCCTGCGCGCGGGGCTCCAGGCCGGCTACAACGCGCTCTTCACTGAGGCCGACCGGCGCGTGGGGACGCAGCCGCCCGCGACAATCAAGGATCTGCGGACGACGCTGCTGCTGGCGGCGCACCGCGAACTCGGCAATGGCGAGCACCTGGTTGGTGGCGCGCAGGTGGGCGACGGCATTGTGGTGGCGCGGTGCGGCAACGCAGCGCTCGACAACGAGAGTCCGCTGCTGTGGCTGGGACGGCCCGACACGGGGCCGAGCGGCAACGAGGTGCTGTTCTTGCAAGACGTCCAGCCGAGCGCATGGGAGTCGCCCGCCGAGGGGAGGGAGCGCATCTACGTCCGTCGCGTGCGCGGCGAACACGTCTATTGTCTGGCGATGACCGACGGGGTGGCCGACGACTTCTTACCGAACGAGCAGAACCTTTGGCGGCTGGAGCGCACCTTGCTCAACGACGTGTTGAACCGCGAGAGCCTCGCGGAGTCGGTCGAGGCGCTCTCAAAACTGCTTGACTACGAGCGCCCCGACTCGTTCGATGATCGCACCCTCGCGTGCATTTTCCAGATCGGCGACCGCCCATGGACGTGACCTTCGCCGACGGCACGCGCGAGCGCTATGAGGACCGCCCGTGGAAGCAAGGCACCCAGGGGGCGATCTATCGCTCGCTAGATGGGAAGCATCTCGTCAAGCTCTTCATCAACATCCGCACCGCATCCGGCATCGCGCAGCGCCAGCAGCAGGTCGACATGATCGTCGGCGAGTACAATGTCGTGCGCGGCGACCCCTACTGGGATCAGCTCTTCACCTGGCCGGATAAGCGGGTGGCGAAGCCCAGCCTCGGCGTGCGGATGCGCTTCGCCCACGGCATGACGACTGTGGACCACTTCTTCTTCCCGGAGGCCTATGCGCGGCTGCGCCCGGATCAGAAGGGCTGGTGGATCGGGCGCGTGGCGGCAGCGATCAAGCTGGCACGGGCGGTGCAGCGGCTTTCTAGCCGCGGCCTGTGTCATTCCGATCTCTCGGAGCGCAACCTGCTGGTGGACGCCCTTGAAGGGCGGCTGACGATCCTCGACTGCGACAGCCTCGTCGTGCCGGGCGTGCTACCCCCAGACGTGCTGGGGACCAAGGAGTACATGGCGCCGGAGTTGGTGAGCGGGCGCGCGAAATGGCCCTCCGTGGAGACCGACCGACACGCGCTGGCCGTGCTGCTCTACCGCTGGCTGCTCTATCGCCACCCGCTGCTGGGGCCGAAGCAGCACCACCCCGATCCCGACATCGATGAGCGGCTGGCGCTTGGCGACCACGCGCTCTACGTCGAGCAGCCGTCCGATGCCAGCAACCGACCGCGCGGGCGCTACGTCTCGGCGGATTCGCTGACGCCGCGACTGCGCGACCTCTTCCAGACGGCGTTCGTCGAGGGGCTGCACGCGCCGAGCAAAAGACCGCTCCCCGCCTATTGGGAGCAGGCGCTGATGGAGCTCTTCGATCGCATCGTGCCGTGCTCGAACCCGGCCTGCGAGCAGAAATTCTACGCTATGCAGGAAACGCGCCCGCCGCAGTGCCCGCTCTGCAGGACGCCGCTGCACTTCCCGGGGCGCATCCCTTTCCTCAAGCTGCGACGACCGGCGCGTGACTCCGCTTCGGTGCAATTCCTCGACGAGGGGCGCTACGCCTACTATGTCGTCGGTTGGCCGGAACGCGCGCTCTACGCCTGGCACAGCGATCCACACGCCAAGGCCTTCCCCGACGCGCCCGGCGATGCGCCAGACATGCGGCCACGGGCGATCTTTCGCTTCGATGCGCCCAGCGGCGAGTGGTATCTCTATAACGCTGGCCTGCCCGACCTCGCCGTGACGGCACCCGAGAGCCCGGGCGAGCAGGCGCAGCCGGTGGCGGTGGGCAGCTATGCGCCGCTGCGGCACAATGCGCGGCTGCTGCTGGGCAATCCGGAGACCGGGCGTGCGGCTTACGTCGAGCTGCGTCATGCTGGTTAGTCTATAAGCCGAGAAAGGGCATCGGATGGGGCAGGCAACGCCAACGCAGCCGGCGGCGGAGCTCTGGGTGGCGAGTCTCCCAGCGCCCACCGTGGATGCGCGCGAGCCATGGCCCGTCTTGAGTATGTCGCCCGAGGCGCGGGCGAGCATCGCCCGCGGCCAGGCGCAGTGGACCGCGCTCGAACGGCTGCCCAGCGGGAAAGACGCCGCCGCGCAGCGTCCACCACGGTCGCTGCCCACTGGTGTGGTGCCGCTGCCCGTGCCGTCCACCGCCGCGCCGACGACACCCCAGCGTGTGCCAGTCCACGCGAGGCCAATCCCGGTGGCGCGGGCGATCGGCGGCCCTCCGGCCTATCCGCCGCGCGTGCTGCGCTCGGCCACGCCCACGCAGAACCAGGTTGCCGTGCAGCGGCGCGGACCCATTCGCGGGCAGGTGCCCGCGGCGGAGAAGAAGTCGCTCGGCGTGTGGTCGTTCCTCGCGCTGGTGATGGGGCTGGCGAGTTTAGCGCCGCTCGTCTGGCAAGACGCGCCGAGCCAGTGGATCCCGGTGACGGCCATCACCGCCATATTCTGCGCCATGATGGTCTTCACGCAGGCGCAGCGCGGCATCACCCCGCACGGCACGATCAGCGCGGCGCGCTGGGGTTGCGCCTTCGCGGTCATCGCCACGGCGCTGTGGATCGTGAGCATACTGCTGGTGACGGGGTATCTCACTTTGAGTTGAAGGCTGGTCTGCATTGCAACGACTTCCCCTCAGGCGCGGAAGACACTGGGAACGTTGAGCTTCGAGATCGATCGGGGGAGACGCAGACGCGGCGGCTGCCAAACCTGCGGGTGGCCGTCGGCACGGAGCCCGACATTCGCTAGGCGCGGGTGCCGATCGGCGCGCGCGTGAGCCTGCACCAGAACGCGCCACTCCAACTCGGGCAGGAGAACATCGCCCGCCGGGTATACATCGAAATGCGCAAGACGCATTGACGGTCGGGTAATATCAGTTCCGCCTGGGTCCTCTCCGTTTGTGGATCTGCTGGGGCCACCAGTGGAAGCGAGTGGTCAAATGGATGCGGTCGGGCGGCGTCTGGAGCTGGGCGCAGTGCGCCAATTGGGCGTCCTCGAGTTCCTCGATGCTGACGAAATGGCGGTTGACCAGCACGTCGTTCGTCAGGGGCCAGAGATGCTCGGCGGGCTGCAGCTCGGGGGAGTAGGGTGGCAGGAACAGCAAGTGGACGTGCTCTGGCACGCGCAACCGCAGGCTCGTGTGCCAACCGGCTCGATCCAGCACGAGCACGATCTGTTTCGTGGGGCTGGCGCCGACGGCGCGGGCGAAGGCGGCGAGCTCGACCTCGAAGAGGGGGATGCTGACCGACGTCGCCAAGTGGAAGAGCGTGCGACCCGAGGAGGGCTGGACGAAGCCCACGAGGGAGCGCCAGGGGAAGCGGTGGCGCACGACGGCCAGGGGACGCTGCCCTCTCGGCGCCCAGACCCGGCGCAGGAGGGGCTTCAAGCCGATGCGGTGTTCGTCGGTGGCCCAGAGCTCGACCGTGGCCTCGGGGTGCGCGGTGGCCACCGCACTCACGAGTGGATGGCTCTTTTTTCTACCTAAGTTTCGCCCAAAGTAGCGGTACAGCGGCGAGCAAGGAAGCGTAGTTCTGCTTGACAAAGCAGTGGCGGTCGCCGCTGCTGACGTGAGATGTCGCTCGCGCTCAGCAGGAGGTCAACCGCCATGTCGCAGGCTATCACGCCCCGAACGTCCCTCGATGCGTCTACTGCACGCGCTCAGCGCAGCACCGCCCACGCGAGCCTGGCCGCCCTCGGCGTCACGCTCAAGCACCTCGATCTGTTCGGCCCGATCCGCCAGCAGGTCCACATCGCGCAGAAGACGGTGCGCTACACGCCCGCCGACAAGCTCTACGACGCCTTCATCGCGCTGCTCGCCGGCGCCCATGGTCTGGTCGAGATCAATGGGCGGGTGCGACCGGACGCGGCCCTGCACGCCGCCTTTGGCCGCACGGGCTGCGCCGAGCAATCGGTGGTACAGGACACGCTGGATGCCTGCACGCAGGAGACCGTCAGCCAACTGGCGGCGGCGGTCGATGCGATCTACCGTCGGCACAGCCAAGGCTATCGCCACGACTACCACGCGGACTGGCAGGTGCTCGACGTCGACATGAGCGGCCTGCCTTGCGGCAAGAAAGCCGCCTTGGCCACGCCGGGGTACTTTGCCAAACAACGCAACCGGCGCGGCCGGCAACTCGGGCGCGTGCTGGCCACGCGCTATCACGAGGTCGTCGTCGACCGCCTCTTCGACGGCAAGACGCAGCTCAACGTCGCGTTGCTCCCGTTGGTCGTGGCCGCCGAGCAGACACTGCAGCTCGATGCGCCACACCGGCAGCGCACGCTCATCCGCATCGATGCGGGTGCGGGCAGCGTCTCAGACAGCAACTGGCTGCTCTTTCGTGGCTACCACGTGCTGGCCAAGGATTATTCGACCAAGCGCGCGACACTACTAGCGACCCAGGTCTCCGACTGGGTCACCGATCCCCACGACCCCGCGCGTCAAATCGGGCTCGTGCCGGTGCCGGCCAGTGAGTATCATGCTGGGCAGCACCGGCGCGCCGTGACCCGGGTCGCGGTGCGCTGTCGGCTGGCCACTGGGCAGTGGGGCGTGGGCGTCGTCCTCTGTACGCTGCCCCCGGCCGAGGCGCTCCGTTTGTGTGGGCACGATCCGGCGCTGGTCACCGACCCCCATGCCTGCGCTTTGGCGTACATCACGCTCTATGACCAGCGCGGGGGCGGCGTGGAAACCACCTTCAAGGAAGACAAGCAGGGGTTGGGGGTGACCAAGCGCAGCAAGAAGCGTTTCCCTGCCCAACAGGTCGTGGTCGCACTCGGCGCCCTTGCCCATAACGTGCTGATCTGGGCCAAGCGCTGGTTGCCCGCGCAGCTGCCCGGCCTCGCCCGCTACGGGGCCAAGCGGCTGGTCCGCGATATCTTCGGCATCGGCGGTTGGGTCGAACTGGCTGCCGACGGGCAGGTCACGCGCATCGTTCTCAACCAAGCCAATCGCCTCTCCTGCTGGCTGCTGACGGCGCTGCAAACACTCGTCTCCTCCGCGCACGTGGCCGTTACTTTGGGCGAAACTTAGGTTTCTACGACGGCAAAGCCGACTTGAGGATCTGTGCTTCAAGGGCGGCGAGGTAGCGGGTGGGATCGCGGCGGAACTGTGTTTGGGCACGTCGAGCGCAGTGGCAGGCGTCGATGCGCTGGCGCAGCACCTTCCAAGCGGCGAGGTCATGGGGCCGCAGGTCGTCAGCGCTCATGATCTGCCGCCGCGTGGCCAGCAGCGCGACCACACGCACCGCTCCGCGTACGACGAGGGCCGGTGACGCGCTCTTGCGTCCGGTGGCGCGCCGTTCCAGGTGGCGGGCAGCGCCGAAGTACTGCTCGAGATCATTGTTGGTGCGTGGGAGGTCGGGTACGTCATAGCACGGGAAGAGCCCCGGCCAGTAGCTGGCTGTCACCTTGGCGAAGTGGGCCAGCGCAGGAGCCAGGGGACCGTCCAGCGCGGCCAGGGCGTACAGGGGCGCCAGCACCTGGTCGTGGTACGCCTGGCGCAGGGCCACCCCGTCGAGCGTGCCAGGATTGGCCAGGAGGTGCGCCGCCTGGTGGACGAAGGAATACGCGGTCCTGGATGGGCGGCCACAGGGGCGCCGTCGCCTGCAGGCCCTGACGCCGGAGGCGCCGTAGCCGAGCGAGCGGTGTTGTTAGCCCCCTTGCCCTGCGCAGTCGCGCGCGCTCCGCCACGCGGTCGAGCGACTCGGCGATGGCTTCGAGCCGCCCGTTGAGCCGGAGGCCCGAGGCGGCCAGTGGGGGGCGCCCGTCGTCGGTCAGGGCGCTGCGCACGGCCAGGCAGTAGCTGCGGACGGCCTCGGCCTGCGGGTCGTCCTGGCCCTCGAGGCTGCGCTCAATCGGGCGCACCCCGCGCACGCGTTTCTTGAGCTCCTTCTTGGCGTGACGGTCCGCTTCGAAGATCGGCCGTGCCGCTTCGCGCAGGTAATGGAACTGGCAGAGTTGGTGCGGCACGCCGGGCAACACCCGCGCCACCGCATGGCGGATGGAGTGCTGACCATCGGAGATCACGCCGCGAATGGCGATCGGCTCCTCGCCGTGCTCCCCCTGCAGGGTTACGCGCACGTGCTCGAGCAGGGGCGCCAGATCGTCCGACGTCGCGCCCAGGAGGCTGCGCGCCAGCAGCGGCTCGCCCGAGACCACGTCGCGCAGCACCCACAAGACCTCGTGGCCCACATCCGGTTGGAGCCCGTCGATTGCCAGGATAGCGCCTTCCTGTCCGGCCAGCCGCTCCCGCAGCCCTCGCGTCTCCCCGAGGCGCAGCGCCACCAACTCTTCGTACCGGTGCAGTACGATCGTCACACTCCGCTCGGCGATGGCGACCCCACGCGCCTGTAAGAGCGCGTGAATCTGCGGCACACTGCGTTGCTCGCGGGCCCGGGCCTGCCCAATAAAGGCGATGACCTCGAGGCCAAATTCGCCCTGCGGCAGCGCCCACGCCCCCGCCTCTTCGGGTACATACGGGCGGTGGTACTGCACGCAGCTCCCGGTTGGGGCAGCGGCGCACCCGCAGCGTCAGACGCCACACCCCATCCAGGCGGACCACACGACGATGCTCATGATAGGCCACCCACAGCCGCTGCCCACAGGCGGGGCACTCCTCACGTTGCGGCGTCAGCACCAGCTCCTGCGTCACGGCCTCCGCACGGCTCCCGCTACGTCCCATCCTCGCCCCCTCCTCCTCGCCGCATCTCACCACTGACCTGCTTCAGCCTATTCCTCCTTGTCAAGCTAGCTTTGCCATCCTAGTTTTTTTGCACGCGGCCTGCTCGTCGGCGTCGGCCAGCGCGTGGCGCGGCCGCGGCGCTCGTCGGCTCTGCTTGAGGCGCTGGAGGTACTCCCACCCGCGTTGGACCTGCACGGAGCGGCCCAGCTTCGCCGCCATCCAGTCACCCACTCCAGTCCGCCACCGCCCGGCACGTCCAGTGCTTGGCGCCACCCGGCGCGTCCCCCGCGAGCGCCTGACG
The DNA here is from genome assembly GCA_963841205.1 of uncultured Chloroflexia bacterium. Classification (GTDB taxonomy): domain Bacteria; phylum Chloroflexota; class Ktedonobacteria; order Ktedonobacterales; family JADMIN01; genus CAWAWP01. The sequence goes on from CAWJCH010000019.1 coordinate 243,789, forward strand.
CAACTCCTCCTGCTGCTCGGCGGAGAGCATGCGCGGCGCGCGCCACGAGGTCGTGTGCTGCCGATGCACCATGCCGTCCGGCCCTTCGGCGTTGTACCGCTTGGCGATCTGCCCGATCCACGCGGCCGTGTAGCCCGTGCTCTGCGCGATGGCGGTGGCCGTCTGCCCCTTGGCCAGCAGCCAGACGATCTGCCACCACGTCCGTTCATGCGGCTCGTGCGCCGCCCGATGACGCTGCTCGAGATCCTCGACGCTCAGGTGCGTCGCCAACCGTATCCGTCTCGACATGGACCTAATATACGAGGCCCGTCGCGTCTGTTCAGATTCTCTCATGAAAAGCAAGATCAAGTTGCCAGCTTGATCGTCTTGGTGGCATCGAGAGGCTGCCCCGACCCTTCTGTTGCCCAGTCTCCCCAGATTAGGGGGCCTTCTGCGGACAAATTTACGGTCTCGAGAACGCACTCTAGCACGCCTGGGTGGAAAGCCGGGGAATCATCTGAACAGCGAGCTCAATCGCTCCAGCCGGACTCCGTCCTCACCGGCTCTCCTCCATGATACGAGCCAGACTTGCCAAGCAGGTGTAGCGTAGAGGCATGACGCCAGCAGAAGCAATCGCGGTGCTGAAGGCAGAGAATGCCGCGCTTCACGAACAGGTGCAGGCGCTGGTGGCGCAGGTGCACGAGTTGGACGCGCGCCTGGCCAAGGACCGCCACAACAGCGGCAAGCCGCCCTCCAGCGACGGACTGGGATGCAAGACGAAGAGCCTACGACGGCGCAGTGGCAAGAAGGCGGGCGCGCAGTTGCGCCACCGCGGGGAGACGCTGCACCTGGTGGCGACGCCAGATAGGGTGGTCGAGCATCGGCCGAGCGCCTGCGCACAGTGTCGGGCGTCGCTGGACGAGGCGCCAGTCGTGCGGCGGGAGCGGCGGCAGGTGCAGGACCTGCCGCGCATCCGCCCGGCGGTGACCGAGCATCGGGCACTGCATGTCCGGTGCCCGTACTGCCAGGCGGTGAGTGTGGGCGCCTTCCCGGCGGAAGCGCCGAGCCGGGCGCAGTATGGACCACGCCTGCGAGCCCTGGCGGTGTATCTGTTGCAGCAGCAATTCGTGCCCTACGGCCGGGTACGCCAACTGTTCGCCGACCTGGCGGGCGCGTCGCTCTCGTTGGGGACGCTGCTGCGCTGGGTGCGGGAGGGCGCGGCGACGCTGGCGCCGGTGGAGGAGCGGATCAAGGAGGCGCTGCGCCAGGCGCCCGTCCTGCACGTCGACGAGACGAGCGTGCGTCGGGGTGGGCGGCTGGCCTGGGCGCACGTGGCCAGCACCGGACGCTTGACGCACTATGCCGTCCACGCCAAGCGCGGCGGCGAAGCGACCGATGCCGTCGGCATCCTGCCGCACTGCACGGGGGTGAGCGTCCACGACGGCTGGAAGCCCTACTGGCGGTACACGCAGTGCCGCCACGCGCTCTGCAACATCCACCACCTGCGCGAGCTCACAAGCAGTACCACCAGGCCTGGGCCAAGGAGCTGCAAGACGTGCTGCGGGAGATGAAGGCAACCGTCGACGAGACGCGCGCCAACGGGCTGGGCTCCCTGCCCATGGCCGTCCGCCGGGAGTTCGTCACCCGCTATCGCGCGCTGCTCGCCGTGTGGCATGCGGCCAATCCGCCGCCCGCGCAGCGCCCTCGCCGACGCGGACGGGCCAAGCAGAGCCCGCGCGCAACCTGCTCGAACGGCTGTGGCTGGGCCAGGACGAGGTGCTGGTGACCCGACGACTTCACGATCCCCTTCGACAACAACCAGGCGGAGCGCGACGTTCGCATGCTCAAGATGCAGCAGAAGGTGTCCGGCTGCTTCCGCTCCGAATGGGGCGCGGATGCGCTCGCCTGGCTGCGTGGCTACCTTTCCACCCGCAGGAAGCAAGGCGTGGCCCTGCTGGCCGCCCTCGAAACCGTCGTCGCTGGTCAGCCACTCTACCCAGACTTCGCCTGAACAGACGCCTTGAATATGAGAAGCAACATACTTCTACAGGCGCCGGGCGAATGGTTCAGCGATGAAGATTACAAAGGAAACGGCGAAGCCCCCAGCGGCCAAGTGGCATCTGAGGGCTTGCGCTATAGACCTGCGTCCTAGCGGATAGCCTTGACGGTGTAATACACAATGCCGCCGGGGGTGACGACCTCGACCTTGTCGCCCTCGTTCCTGCCGAGCAACGCCTTGCCGACCGGCGACGCGTCGGAGAGCTTGTTGGCGGTCGAATTCGCCTCGACGGTACTGACCAAGGTGAAGGTCTTCGGGCCGCGCGGCGTCTCGACGTCCACCGTGGTGCCGAGCTGCACGCTGCGCTTGCCGCCGGTGTGCTTGGGCACCTCGATGATCACGGCGTTGTCCACGATGCGCTGCAGCTCTTGGATCTCGCCCTCGACCATCGCCTGGATGTTCTTGGCATCCTCATAGGCGCTGCTCTCGCTGACGTCGCCAGCTTCCTTGGCTTCGTGGATGTAGTCCGCCACCTGCTGGCGCCGCTCGCTGACGAGCCAGTGCAGCCGCGCCTTCTTCTCCTCGAAGCCCTCACGCGTGAGGGGGATCTTCTCTTTCTCGACGCCTCGCGTGCCGCCGGTGCTGCCGGTTCCGCTGACCGCATGTGTTGCCATGGTGGAATGTCTCCTCGCTCTTGCGAGCCCGACCGGCCTCGTCTGCAGAGGTCCGTATCGTCGTGTGCCGGTGATCGTCACCGGCGGCGCCAGACTCGGCGGTCGCTCCGCCTCGCCCGACTGTGCTGCATCGATCCCCCGGGCGCCCACGAACTCCACATAGTTTGACGTCGCGTCGGGATCAGGCTGGTAAAAAAAGAACAGCGCGGTCCGTGGTGGACCCGCTGTGACGCTGCTCTGCAAAATGGCTCGGGCAGTATACGCGGCGCGAGGAAGCGATGTCAAGGTTGTGGCGAAGGAGGATCAGCACTCGCCTGAGCACCGAGGGGCGCCCCTCGCGCAGCTTGCGCCGTTACCGGGAACAGGCCCACTCGTCCTAACGGTTACGTAAACCTGATGCGGAGGAGGTGGCGGTATGTACCCGGGTGACATGGGACAACAGGCGCAGGTTTCAAGTTGGCTCTTGGTCGGCCGCCGTAGGCGTTCGGGGCGCAGGGTGGTGGTGACGCTGCTCGTCGCCCTCCTCGAGATCGGCCTGCTGATCGGCCTCTACTTCCTTGCCAGTTCCTTTTTCCCGCGCTAGGCCGGCCAGATGCCGCGTGCCCGCCGCGCTAGGACCCGTCGCGCGCCCTCCCTCCCCAAAATGTACCCTTGACGCGGAATGCCGTGGTCGGGCATGCTTGTGTTACGTGGGACAAACGTTCGATACATCTGTTCCAGAGGAGGCACGAGCATGCAGTCCAACAACGCGGCGGCGCACTCGACGATCGGTTTGACTGAGGGCGAGCTGCGCCTGCTGCGGGCACGGATCGAGCGCGTCTCGCCGGGGCCGTTCGAGCTCTCGCAGCCGTTCGCGCTCTGGCAGATCCATCGCCAGCCCTCCGTCGACCGCAACGGCGCCAAGCATCCACTCGATGAGGTGGCGACCTTCGGGCGCAGCGAAGACGCCGACTTCTTCCTCGATGCGCAGCGCCTGCTCTCGCGCCTGCTGGCCGACTACGAGCGCCTGCGCAACGCCGAAGCCGGCACGCTGGCGAAGGGCGCTTGAAGCGAGAAGGAGAATGCAGACGCGCACGCCGATCAATTGCGATAGATCTCATGCCCGTTTCGGCGTACGCGGGCATTTGCCCTCCCCATCACCGTGACTCCCGCGTCAACCTCTTAGACCACTCGCCAACCGTCCTCAACCACGGCAAACGTGTAGGTCTTAAGGCCAATCTTCTTCAGCTTCTTACCGCTAGCTACTTCAACGCCGTCATATAACACACACTGCGTAAAGGTCCAACTCGTGGACTGAACATCGATGCGTGCGAGATGAAGATGCGTGCGCTCATCTTTGTTGCCGCTGTCCACGCTCGCACCAAGCACGTCAGGAGGTTGCAATCGAGCACAGATCATCGACGAGCAGCCTGTTTGTCAACAGGTGCATTCCCAGCATAGACCTCTACGGCTTCATCGGCATGTGCGGCCGACCGCGCGAGCGCAAGCGCATCGACGAGTGCGAGAGACGCACCGGTCGCGCGGGCGGAGAGGAAGGTGTCCGCACCGAGCAGGTCACGCAGAGCGGCGAGCGTGCGCTCGTGCTCCGCACCTTCGCGGCGGCTGAGCGGCGAGCCGTTGACGTCACGCAGCGTTGCGGCGGCGCCGCAGAGCATCGCGGCGGCCCCGAGTTGCGCATGGGAGGTCACCTTCAGCGAAGCGACGCCCTCGAAGCAGTCCGCAAGGGCACGTTGCATGGAGAGTCGCTCGTAGAGTGACAGCGCCTCGGCGTAGCACGCGCCAGCCGCGCGCAGGTCGCCCTGATCGACGGTGATCGCGCCGAGGACGAGCGAAGCGAAGGCTACGCCGTCTTCATGGCGCTCGGAGCGATAGCGCGCGAGGCTCATCTCGCAATACGCTCGCGCCTCGCCGAGCCTTCCCAGCTCGCGCGCGACGTAGGCGAGGTTGAGCAGCATCAGCGGCGGCGGCTGTTCCGCCGTGGCCGCACACGCCAGGCGGGCGCCCTCCTCGAAGATCGCGTTCGCGCCGGAGCAGTCGCCGCGAGCGTGGGCAAACCGGCCGAGTTTGACGAGGAAGAGCACCGCCCAGCTAGCATCGCCGTGGGCGCGGGCGATCGGCAGCGCCTCGCGCAGTTGATCCTCGCTGGCCGCATCGGCGCCGCGCTCGTACGCGACGTTGCTGAGGGCATTCAGGGTGAGCAGTGTCGCGGCCACATCCCCGGCGCGGCGGTGATACGCCAGACAGGCCCGCAGGATGCGTTCGGCGCGCGCAAGATCGCCGTATTGCTGCGACGCGCCGGCCAGGCGCTGCAACGCCTCGATCAGCGACGCACGGCTGCCGCGACGGCGGCGAAGCGCCACGCAGGCGTCGAGCAGCGCGACCGCGTCTCGCGACCTCCCCTGGTCGCAGGCGATCCAACCGGCCATGTAGAGCGCCTTGGCCCGCACGGCGACGCCCACGGGCGACTGCTCGCCCCCCGCCAGCGCCAGCAGATCGCGCAGCCAGCGCATCCCCTCGTTCAGGCGGCCGCTGAGGTACCAATAGGTGCCGAGGCCGCCTGAGATGCGCAGCCCCGTCTCCACATCGCCGCCCATTGCCCACTGTAGCGCCGAGCGCAGGTTCGGCAAGTCTTCGTCGCAGCGTGCGACCCACCACGTGCGTTTCGCGGCGACGCGGCGCTCGTCATCCTCGATCCGCGCCGCGAAGTAGCCCGCATGCGCGCGCTGGGCCGCGTCGCTCTCGCCCGCCGCGCGCAACACGTCGATGGCGAAGTCGCGGAGTGTTTCGAGCAGCCGGACGCGCGGCTCCCCGTCCACGCCGTCGTCATCGCGCACGAGGAGGTTCTTTTCGAGCAGCGAATCGAGCAGGCTCCTCACGTCCGCGCCGTCCGGATGCAGCTCCGCGGTGACGGATTCCACGGCGTGCAGCGAGGCGCCGCTGGCGAAGACCGCGCACGCGCGAAAGGTGCGCTGCTCCGGCACGCTCAGCCTATCGTAGCTCCACGCCACCGTATCGCGTAGCGTCCGCTGGTGGCGCGGCAGATCGCGCGGGCCGCCCTCGGCGATCGGGAGGCGGCGCTCCAAGCGCTCGAGCAGCGCGGCGGGCGAGAGGAGCCGCAGGCGCGGCGCGGCCAGCTCCAGCGCCAACGGCAGGCCATCCAGGCGCCGGCAGATCGCCGCGATAGCGCCGGCGTCGCTCGGGCCGAAGACGTAGGACGGCGCCGCGCGACGGGCGCTGGCGAGGAACACCGCGACGGCGGGCGCCGCCAGCAGCGCGTCGATCGCCTCGCAATCGGCGACGGTGGGGAGCGTCAGCGGCGGCACGACGATCAGACATTCGCCGCGCAGGACCAGCGGCACGCGGCTCGTGGCGAGCACCATCAACCCTGGGGTACATGCCAGGAGCTCCCCGATCTGCGGCGCGGCCTCCGCAATCTGCTCGAGGTTGTCGAGCACGAGCAGCAGCGGGTCGCCGACCAGCGCAGAGGTGAGCGAGGCCAGCAGCGAGTCGTTCCCCTCCGCGGCCCCTAGACGCTGCGCGATTGCCGGCAGGACCAGCGCGGCATCGTCGATCGCGGCGAGCGGAACGTAGGCGACCCGCCCCGCGAAGGCGCCCGCCATCTCAGCGGCGACGGCGAGCGCCAGGCGTGACTTGCCGACCCCCGGCGATCCGACGAGCGTGAGCAGGCGCGTCGCGCCGTCGCGCAGAGCCCCGACCACCTCGCGCAGCAGCTCGTCGCGACCGATCAGCGGCGTCAGCGGTGTCGGCAGTGCGGTAAATCGCACAGGCGCCGTGCGAGCGTGCGGAAGCGCGACATCCGCGCCCCGTGAGCTGCGGGCATCGCGTAGCAAGGCATGCAACGCGTCGTGTTCTCCAGGGGCGAGCTCGAGCGCGCGGGCGATAAGATCGATCGTCGTCCTGTGCGGCAAGCGTGCGGCTCCACGCTCCGTATTGCTCACGGCGTGGAGGCTGATGCGAGCGCGCTCCGCCAACTCCGCCTGCGTGAGGCCAACGGCGCGGCGCCGCCCCCTGATCCACGCGCCGAGGGTCGCTCGCTCACCGACGGTGTCGCCCCATGCCGCATCATTGACCATGACACTCCCCGCGCTTGAGTTGTCGATTACCCCACATCCCGGTTTCCGCCGAAGGCGCGGCCAACTTCCTCCAATTTGGGAGAAGGATGCCAGCGAAGATGCGCGTGGAAGTGCACATCTCCCATTGCGCACCAAGACGCCTGAAGAGCATGCTTTTTTGCGAGTCGGGAGTGCAACATCAGGTAGGGGGAATGTATGCGCGAGCGAGGATTCGATAGGAGGCCCGCGCGAGGCGGACGGCGGGCGCTGGCGCTGGGCGTCGCGCTACTGGGCTTGCTGGCGAGCGCGTGCGGCGGTTCGGCCTCAGCCACGGTGAGCGGCCCGGCCACGGCGAAGCCAAGCCCCACGAGCGTGCCGCTCGACGTCGGCCTGGCGACGCAAGCTGTCTACGTTGGTGACCTCAACGGGACCGGCACCTCCAGCCCCGGTGCGTTGGTCTCGTTGAACGCGCAGACCGGCGCCGTACGCTGGAGTTTCGCCCCGCGCGGCCTCGCCGGAACGCCCGTGCTCGCCAACGGCTCCGTCTACATCGCTCCCCAAGACGGCAACGTATATGCGGTGGGTGCCGCCAAGGGCACGCCGCGCTGGACATTTCAGCGCACGGGCGGCACCGCGAAGAAGGGGTTCGACGGCTACGCGGCGGTCGAGGGGTCCGTGGTCTACGTCACCAGCGATTTCGGGACGGTATACGCCCTGAATATCGCCGACGGCTCGTTGAAGTGGAGCGCGACGCTCCCCAACGCCTTCGACCACAGCTATGCCGCCCCGGCGGTGGCGAACGGGCTGGTCTATGTTCCCGTGGGCGGCGTGGACGACGAGCTGCTCGCGCTCGACGCCGCGACCGGCAAGACGCGCTGGGCCGTCACCGGTCTGGGCGAGTTCGATGGTACGCCGCTGGTGGCGAACGGCACGGTCTACGTCGGCGGAGGCTTGAGCCTCTACGCTGTGAACGCGACCACCGGCGCCGTGCGTTGGAGCTTCGTCACCACCGGCGACATCCTCACGCGACCCGCGTTCGGCAACGGCGTCGTCTACCTCGGCTCCGGCGACGAGACGGTCTACGCGGTGGACGCGACGACGGGCACGGAACGTTGGCATTTCAAAACCGGCGGCGTCGCGCCCGGCCCCTTGCTCGCCACGGGCGCAGCCGTGACGCTCGATGGCGACACCCTCTACGCCGGCTCGCAGGGCGGCATCCTCTACGCGCTCAACGCGGCGGACGGCACGATGCGCTGGCAGCGGACGCTCGGCGCGGCGATAGATTCGCCCGTGGCTGCCGCCGATGGCGCCGTGTTCGCGGCAACCGACAAGGCGGCGGTCTTCGCATTGCGGGCCAGCGACGGCGCGCTGAGCTGGCGGCACGACGAGCCGGGCTCGATCTTTGGGTCCCCCGTGGTGGGGTGAGGGTGGAGACGCAAAGCAGATCTTTGACACTCCCCACGGCTGAAGCCGGGGGATGCTCGGTTCGACGCCGCAGCCTACGCCACGACTCCCCGAAGGGCCTGACCGGCCCATTGGATATTCCTGGCCGCGTTCTCGTCTCTCTCAAGCACGAGGCCGCAGGAAGTACAGACATGGGTGCGCACGCTCAACGATTTGGGCACACGCTCCCCACAGAGGCTACAATCCTGCGAGGTAGAGGCGGGTGGCACGGCGACGACCCGACGCCCGGCGCAGGCTGCCTTGGCGTCGAGGATGGAACGGAACCGCGCCCAGCCCGCATCGCTGATGCTCTTGGCGAGGTGGTGATTCCGCACCAGGTTGGCGACCCGCAAATCTTCGAGGTAGATGGTGTCGTAGTCGCGCAGCAGATGGAGCGCGGTCTTGTGGTGGAAGTCGGCGCGCTGGCGTTTCACCGTCTGATGCGCCTTGCCAAGCCAGGCGACCGCCTTTCCGCGCCGCTTGCTGCCCTTCTTGCGTTGGGAGACGCGGCGCGGCGCTTTGGCGAGCTTCTTCTCACCCCGGCGGTAGTGGCGTGGGTTCTCTACCACTTCACCATCCGCCGTGATGAGGAACACCTTCAGCCCCACGTCAATGCCGGTCTCGCGCCCCGTCGCGGGAAGGGGTTGCGCAGGCACGTCGGTGCAGGAGATGATGGCGTACCAGCCGTCCGCCTCTTGGGAGAGGGTGACGGTCTTGGGGGTTCCCTCCAACGGACGCGACCAGCGCACGGCTACGCGGCCAATCTTGGAGAGGACGAGGAAACCGTTCTCCAGCCGCGCGCCGTTGTCGTAGTGCGGATAGGTGAAGGAGTGGGAGCGGTTGCGGCCCTGGAAACGCGGGTAGCCCGCCGTTTCGCCCGCTTTTGCCCGGCGAAAGAACGACTGAAAGGCGCGGTCGACGCGCAACACCACGTCCTGCAAGACCTGGCTGTGGACCTCGGCATAGTCGGGCATAGCCGCTTTGATGCCGGGCAACTCGGCCTGCTGCTGGTAGTAGTGCGCCGAGGCCCCGCATAGGCGCCACGCTTCCCGCCGCTCGCCAATGGCCGCGTTGTCGACGTGGCGACAAAGCCTGCGGGTACGGTCAAGCATCCCCGCCTGTTCGGGCGTGGGCGTGAGCTTGTACTTATAGCTCTTGCGCGTCGTCTAGCTCTTGCGCGTCGTCCGTTCGTCCACCCGCTTAGCGTCCCTTCTGGCTTTCCACGTAGCGTTGCAGCGTTTCCAGGGTCACACCGCCTGTGGTGCTGACACAGTAGGAGTTGGTCCACAGCGACGGGAGCCGCCGCTTCAGCGCGGGGAATTCGGCGCGTAGTGCAGGTGACGTGTGACCGTTCAGGAGCTTCACCAGCCGGTGAATCCCGAATTGTGGATCACACCCGACAAGCAGGTGAACGTGGTCAGGCATGACCTCCGACTCAATGCGTTCCTGCCCCCAGCGTTCAATCTGCTCAGCAAGAATAACCTTGAGCCGTTCACCTATTGGTGGCGTCAACGCCTTACGTCGGTATTTCGGGCAGAATACCACATGATATCGGCAGATAGAGACGACGTTGTTGTTGCTGCGCACGTCTTTCATACGGGCAGTAGACAAAAATAGATAGCATGACAACAACTACTAGTATCGCTGTTTTTGCTAACGCAGAAGACGCTTAGGACGCGGAGGGCGACCGAGAAGAAAAAACCAGAGGGTTGCGCGAAGTCGAACGAAGGTAACAGTGGCGAAAGATCGATTGGGCACCGCATCGAGCGGCCTCGTTCCAGGAGGTCCGGTCAGTAGCGCCCAGGATTCGCCACGGCCTTCAGGCCAGGATCGGCTTCGCTCGACTCGCCCCTCCCTCTCGCTGCCCTCTGTGTGCTCGGCGAACTCCGCGTTTTATCTTCCGCTGCCGTAGCTAATTCGCATCCTCCACCAGCTCGTCCGCCGTGCGATCGAGGAAGCCGCGGGCGAACCTCACAAAGTGATACACATCCGCGAAGGTGGAGGCCAAGCCGACCGAAACGCGCACGGCGCCGGTGCTCTTGGCGTCGATGCAGCGGCGGAAGTCGTCCAGCGTGACGCGGTGCTCGAAGGCCTGGAATTGCACGAAGCACGTGGTGAGCTCGTCGCTGGAGATGCCAAGCGCCATCTCGCCGCCGCCCGGATTACAGAAACAGCCCGTGCGTAGCGAGATCCGCTCGCGGTTCGCCCGTGCCTCCACCAGCCGGTGATCGACGAAGTAGCCTTCCGGATCATAGAAGTTCATCGTCACGGTCCCGCCGCGCGCCCGCGCCTCCACCGGGCCGTACACGTGGATCATGGGCGCGCCGTTGCCGTGCCGCAACACGCTCAGCGACTCCAGCAGCCACCCCGTCAGGCACTCTACCCGCGTGTGGATCGTCCCAAGGCCGACGGAGGTGATGTGGCGCAGGCCGATCTCGATGGCGGGCAGCGCGAGGTAGTTCAGCGTGCCGTCCTCGAACGCCTCGCCACCCTCGTGCAGGTAATAGCGGTCGCCCTGCACCGAGGCGACGGTGATCGTACCGCCGGCGAACCAGGGGCGGTGCAGCTTCGCCAGCGCCGACCGCCGTGCCAGCAGGCAGCCGATGCCGGTCGGATACCCGAAGATTTTATAGAAAGAGAGCGTCACGAAGTCGGGATGCCAGCGGCCCAGGTCAAGTGCATTGCTCGGCACGAACGCCGCCGCGTCCAGCAGCACATCCCACCCCTGCGCCTGCGCCCGCTCGATCCACTCCAAGTCGTGCTGCACACCGGAGAAATTGGACTGCGCGGGAAAAGCGAAGAGGTTATGCCCACCGGACCCCGGCCGCGCCAAATACGCCGCCAGCCGCTCGTCGTCGATGCGCAGATCCGGTGGGATCACCGGTGCATAGGTGACGGTCGCGCCGCGCGCGCGCGCGAATTCGCGGATGCCGTTGACCGAGTTGTGGTTGTCGAAGGTCAATAGGTAGACATCGCTCGCGCCGAAGGGGTACGATTCGCCGACCAGCTTCAGCGCGCCGCTGGCATTCTGCGTGAAGATCACAGCGTACTCGTCGGGCGAGGCGCCGAAAAACTCTAGCACGCTGGCTCGCGCCTGCTCGATCAGCCGCGTCGCCGCCAGCGAAGTCGGGTTCGAGGAGTGCGGATTGCCGAAGATGCCGCCGAGCAGCAGCTCGGCGTGCGCTCGCACCTGCCCCTCGGCGTAGAGGCCACCGCCGGTGTAGTCCAGGTAAACGTGCCCGTCGCGATCCAATCGGGCGTACTCGGTCGCGCGCAGCTCGTCCAGCACGTGCGTCTGGGCGAACCCAGGGTACGCCGCGCGAAACGCCGCCTCAGCCTCATCCAGCGCCGCGGGCGTCGTCCCCGTCCCGTCTCGCTCTCCCTGCATGCCGGACAGTGGCTCGTCTTTGATGCCCTGAGGAGTTGCCATGCGTGCGCTCCCTTCGCCAGCCCACAACGCTGTGAACCCGGCTTGCCCCGCGCTCTGCATTCTACCGTCGCGCCCGTGATCCCGTCAATCGCCTGTTGCACCTGGCCTCGGCTTGCGTCAGAAGATAATGTGTTCTATACTACTCCCATCGACGTGTACGCGGTCAGCTCTAACACCAGCGCCGTTTCCTCGCCATCATGCGGGGGAGCGGCGCACTTCGTTTTCCGAGCGAGGTGAGTCTTCAAAGGGGGAAAAGCGGCAGAAACGGCAGGAATGATCTAGCTCAAATGCCGACAGAGGCGCCGCAGGCGGCGTGCATGGCGACCTTCGCGAAAAGCGGCAAGAATGGCAACTGCACAGCTTCATCGAAATCGGGCGATCACATCCATACCCGACACGGCAGCACTCGCGTATGCAAGGGGCGCGACGTGTCGCGCCCACCGGCCCCAAGCCGGGTACCCCCTCGTCACCTCGATTCAGGAGTCGGCAGAAATTCGCGCGACGAAACTCGTGAAAAGCGGCAAGATCGGCAGAACCGCTGGTGGCAAAACATGAATAGCGGCAGGATCGGCAGAAACGCGTTCCCGCCACAGAGTTCACCGCGACCCACGCAAGGCGGCTCAAGTTGGATGAACTTCGCCCTGCGTCCGCCACGTGTGCGCGACACCAGCGCAAAAATCGGCAGAATCGGCAGGAAAGCAGTCGCGGAGAAGTGAAAAGCGGCAGAATCGGCAACGAATCGTCCGCGGTGTCACAGTTCATCCGCCCGCTAGTTCCACGGGCGTCGGCACGAAATGCGGCACGATCGTCGCCACGCGGCAAGCGGACCTCAGCCTGCGCCCTCCGCACGCCGACGCCGCAACGCCGCGCTCCCCGACGACCCACATTTTATCCTGCTCGGTGTGACACTATATTCCTTCGGGCCGCGAACACCTCGCGGGTCGGCGGAGCGCGACTCGCACTGGCTTCCAGGCCCACGACCGGCCATCATCCGGGCCGCGCCGGTCGGGCGAAGCCCCCCTGCCAACGCACAATGCGGCAGGAACGCACGTTTTTTTATTCCGCATCGCATAACGACTCGGCAACGCGCGCCCGCGAGGTACAATGGATGTAACAGAGAAGAGGTTCTAGCGTGTCATCGAACTTCGCGCCCGATCCCGCGAGGCGATCCGCCCGATCCCGCGCGCCGCACCTGCGAGTCGTGCCCACGCAGCGCGCGCCGAATCGCTGGCTCGTGCCGAGCCTGGTCTGCGGCGCCGTCTTCCCCGCCGTGCTCTTGCTGTTCCTCGTCATCTTCGCTTTCTCGCGCGGCGACCGTTTCTCCTTTTTCCAAGGCGCGATTGGCCTCATTACCATCGTGCCGACCGTCGGTGCGCTGCTCACCGGAGGCATCGCCTTCGCTCGTGAGCGCCGCCTGATGCCTGTCGCAGAGCGGCGCACCCTATACCGCCTCGCACTCGCCGCACTGATCCTCGCCTCGCTCGATCTCGTCGCCACGCTCGCCCTCGTCCTCTGGGGCATCGTGACCACCACCGTCGCGCCCGGCGGCTCCCCCTTCTGACGTGCTCCCTCAGCACCCCGCGGCCGGCTCGCCACGAATCGACGTTCCCGCCTGACACGCGCGGCCACCTCCTGCTTGTCGCCGGGAGTGAGCGAACGCCACCGCATTGACCTCATCCCCTATACTGAAAGCCAACGAGCGCCAATCGACACCCGCCCGCACATCCTGCAATCGCAATGGCGCGGCGAGACATTCCGCCTACTCGCACACGAAAGGAGCATCGCGCATGCGAACTCGCGCCAGCGCGGACGGTGCGGCCGCCTCCTCGGGGGGGACGACGCTGCTTTCCTTCCTGCTCCCGATCCTGCTGGTGATCGCGGTGGTTGCCATCGAATCGGTGTTCGTCATCATCAAAGACCCCGCCGCTCGCCTCGCCCCGCACTACTACGTGGCCGTTGGTGACTCGCTCACCTTCGGGTTCCAGCCCGATCTCGACCTGACGGACGGCTTCACGGACGATCTCTTCACCGATCTCCGCCCGGCTAGCGTCACCGACCTGGAGAACTTCGCGTGCGGCGGTGAGACCACCACTTCCATGATCCAAGGCGGTTGCACATACCGCTTCGCGACCCACGTGCGCTATACGGGACCGCAGCTCGACGCCGCAGTCAAGTTCATCACGGCGCATCGCGGCCAGGTGGACCCCGTGACCATGGAGATCGGCGCGAACGACGTGCTGCCCGACTTCAACCAGACGGACTGCACGGTCAATGCCAGTTCGGACGCTGATCTCGCCCTCGTCGACACCAACCTCACGCAGACGATACTGCCGCGCCTGATCGGCGCGCTCACCACGCCGGCTGGACACCGCACCGGCGACCTCGTGCTGCTCAACTATTACAACCCCTTCGCGCAAGAGTGCCCCAACTCGTCCACCTTCATCCACGATCTCAATGCCCATCTCGTCGCTGATGCGGCGCAGTTTCGCGTGTCCGTGGTTGACGTCTACTCCGCCTTCGGCGGCGATACCGGCCCCACCGCGAACGTCTGCACCTACACATGGATCTGCAGCTCGTACACCGACATTCATCCGACGATCCAGGGCTACCGCCTGATCGCCTCCACAATCGAGCAGTTGTTGGCCTATCCCAACGGCTCGATTCCCAATCCCGCGAGCACGCCCGCGCCGCCACCCGCCACCAATTGAGCACCCGCTGACACATCTTTGCCTTTGAGGAGGAGTCTATGAGCCAGCATTCCCCCATCACGCCGCGCGTCATCGGCCTGGGTCTCGCCGTGCTCGCGGAGAGTTTGGTGGTGTTGAGCGTCGCCGAGCACATCCAGCTGCTGCCGATCGGCACAATCTACGCCAACCTCATCTCGGGCGTCCTCTTCCTGCTGCCGACGTTGATCGGCTTTCTCTCGAAGCGCTGGGAGGTCGCCATGTTGCTGGCCGGCCTGCCGTTCTGGGCGCTGGCGGTGGTCTACCTCTTCGTCGCGCGGCCCGTCTGGGATATCGACGTCTTCGGCATCGGCGCGTTGGGTGAGCGCGCCGCCGCCGTCTCAGTGCTGACGCTCGCGCTCGCCTTCGCGGGCTGGCTGTTGCGCCGCATCACCCCGGGCCTCATAACCATCGGGTAGCCGTACGCCCGCGTGCTACCCAACACCCCGGCGGTCGCCATCGCCCTCTATTGCCGAAGCAAGCTCACCGTGACCCTCCAACCCGGCAGCCGTTGTGATATCCGGAGCGATCACACCTGAGCTCCAAGTCACCGACTCAAGGAGGACGTCACGAATGCGCTGCGCTGCCTGCGGCCACGACATCACCATCCCGAACGCGGTCAGCTGCCCGAACTGCGGCCAGCCGCTGCCCGTCTCGACTCCACCCACTGCCCAGTATCCCGCAGCTCCGAGTCCGACGGAGCCACCAGCCGTCCAGTACGTTGCGCCGCCGAATCCGATGGTGCCGCCCGCTGGGACGGGTCCGTACTCGCAGCCGATGATGCCGCCTGCCGTGCCCGGATACTATTCGCAGCCGCTCGTGCCTCCGACGCCGATGGCAATGCCGTTGCCATCGGCTTCCTGGCAGCAGACCCCGCGGCTCTCGGAGATGCTCTCGCCGCTGCCGCCAGTCCGCAAGCGCAAGTTTCGGGTAGCTGTGCCGATTATCGCGAGCGTCGTGGTCGTTGCCGTCATCGTCGGGCTGCTCGTGGTGCTCAACGGCCAGGAGAACACCCTCGTGACCGGCGCCGCCAATTCCACCGCAACCGCGGACGCACCGCACACACCAGTCGCCGTCGTCGCCTATCAAAACACCTTCGCGAGTTCGGCGGACGGATGGACCTCCGATGCGCACTGTTCCTTGGGTTCAGGCGGCTATCTCGTCAGCGGCGCCGGGTGCATCGGCCCGGTCGGTGACCTGCAAGACGTCGATGTCAAGGTCACAGTCGAGCAAGTCGCTGGGTCCACGCTCGCTGGGTATGGCATCATATTGCGCCACGTGGAAACCGATGTCCGCTACGACATCCTTATCAGCTCGCGCGGCGTGAAGACCCCTGGCTTGAGCCATGGGGAGGAAACGCCGCGCGCCGTCAGGCGCTCCCGACCACCGGACACCAAACGACCAGGTGTGCGATACGTACGCTCTACCGCAGGGCCTGCGGGAAGGTACGCGTGTGGAGGTGGCTTCGGGCCACGACAGGACCGTGTACGACGCTCCTAGCTCGCTAGGTGAGCGGTGGTCAGCCCAAGAATCCCCCGGCTTCAGCCGTGGGGAGTGGTCAATTGACGACAGCACCTACTCGCACGGTGGGATCGGGTTCGTTAGCAACTCAAACGTCGACACCGTCATTACGGACCTCGTGGTGACGCGCCTTGGCTAGCACAACTCACCGGCACGAAAATGCCCCTCCTTCGCGTTGAAGGAGGGGCATTCGTGAAGCTCCGCCGGAGCGGTGGGCTACGGGTAGATGCCGCGGACCTGGGTGGCGTCGGCGACGCGGCTAACGGCGACCAGGTAGGCCGCCATGCGGAAGTCGACTCCGGTGCTCTCGCGCTTCTCGTTGATGGCATGGAAGCTGTTGGTCATCACCGTTTCGAGCTTGCTGTTGATCTCGTCTTCCGACCAAAAGAAGTGCTGGAGGTCCTGTACCCACTCGAAGTAGCTAACGGTCACGCCGCCGGCGTTGGCGAGGATGTCCGGCACGACCGTGATGCCGCGCCGCTTGAAGATGGCGTCCGCCTCGCGCGTGGTGGGGCCGTTCGCCGCCTCCACGATCAGCTTCGCCTGAATCCGCTCGGCGTTCTCGTGGGTAAGTTGACCTTCGAGCGCGGCGGGGATCACGATGTCGCACGGCAGCTCGAGCAGCGCCTTGCCGTCTACCGGCTGGGTGTTGGGCATGCCAGCCAGCTCGTGATGCTCCGCGACATAGTGGAGCGCCCAAGGTACATCGATGCCGTCGGGGTTGTAGATGCCGCCATGGACATCGCTGAGGCCGACGATCGTGCAGCCCATCTTGTGAAGGAGCTTAGCCGTAATCGAGCCGACGTTGCCGAAACCCTGGATCACTACCCTAGCGCCCTCGAACGGTAAGCCAAGTACGGCGCAGGCTTCGCGCGTGGTGATCGCCACGCCGCGCCCCGTCGCCTCCATGCGGCCCTCACTGCCGCCGATGTTCAGCGGTTTGCCCGTCACCACGGCGGGGACGGAGTAGCCCATGTGCATCGAGTAGGTGTCCATGATCCAGGCCATGATCTGCGGGTTGGTGTTGACGTCCGGCGCGGGGATGTCGCTCTGCGGCCCGATGATACCAGCGATCTCGGTGGTGTAGCGGCGGGTCATGCGCTCAAGCTCTTTCGGCGACATGGACTGCGGGTCGCAGATCACGCCGCCCTTCGCGCCGCCGAAGGGGATGTTGACGACGGCGCACTTCCACGTCATCCACATCGCCAGCGCGCGCACCTCGTCAATGCTGACGTTGCGGTCGTAGCGAATGCCGCCTTTGGCCGGGCCCCTATTGATGTTGTGCTGGACACGATAGCCGGTGAACATCTTCACCTTGCCATTGTCCATGCGCACGGGGAAGTTGATGGTTAGCTCGCGCTTCGGCGCACGAAGGATTGCACGAGTATCATCGTTCAGTTGCAGCAGATCGGCGGCGGCGTCGAACTGCGCCACGGCCACGGCGAACGCGTTGAGCTCTTCGGCGTGGCTCACCGCCGACGCTCCGCTCACTACCTCAGGTTCTTTGATCGCCACAGGACAACATCCTCCTCATTTGGCCGACAATGGCCCGGTTGGAGCACCATCGCTCCACAGCCGGCGTTGGCTGTTCGGGGCAACCTCCGTCACATGGGAGGCCGCTCCACTTGGGCATGCGCGATAACTCTCGGCATGCTGGGACGAATGCTAAAGGGACACTAGGAACGCTCTCTTCGGTATAACGTGCGACGGCACGGAGTTGCTTGGTGACTTGAGTTAAGAATCACCCCACATCCGGCGACTTACCTCCACTGCACATCGCCTGCCAACGCGGATGGGCGGAATGTGGCGATGCAGGAGGAGTGGAGCTACCCCGGAGGGCCTTCGGCGCGGTAGGCGTGCAGGTCCAGTGTGAAGAAAGCCGTCTGCATCTCGGTCTCTTCCACGCCGACGGTGAGGCGGTCGAGCGTCTGGCCCACACCAAGGTCGTCCAGCGCCGAGACGATGCGCTGTGTGAGCAGCTCGGCCAGGCGCTCGGCGGTGACATTGTCGACGTCTAGCGGGACGACGGAGGAGTGCGCCAGCGAATAGCGCGTGTCGGCGTTGTAGACGAGGTCCCACGTGTCCTCTCGCTCCGTCACCGTTAGATAGGGGTTGCGCAGCGGCAGCAGGAAGCGGTGATCCCATTCTTTGCAGAGCGCGCGTACGATGCGCTTCATCGCGACGAAGTCGAAAACGTAGCTGTCCGCCGTGAGGGCGCCCTCGGCCTCGACGCGCACGCCATAGTTATGTCCGTGTAGCGGCTCGCACTCGCCCTCAAAAGTGATGAAGTGAGCCGCGCTGAAGCCCAAGTTACCGCGCTCAATGAGGATCTTCCAAGACATCCGCGCCCTCGTCCCTCCGCAGGCTCGCTGTGTTGCGGCAGGAGGACAGGCGTTGCCAGCAAACACTTCTCGCGTCCTTGGATTATAGCATCGACCGGATAGGCGGGCAATCACGTGGTCGCGCGCCTATAGGACGGTTAGCAACTCAACGCCGTCTTCCGTGATGGCGAGGGAGTGCTCGAATTGTGCCGAGCGCGAGCCATCCGCCGTCTTGACGGTCCACTCATCGGACATGGTGCGGATGTCGGGTTTGCCGGCATTGATCATCGGCTCGATGGTGAAGACCATGCCCGGCTGAATGCGCATGCCGGTGCCCGATTTGCCGTAGTGCAGCACGGTGGGCTCTTCCCACAGCGCACGGCCGACACCGTGACCGGCGAGCTCACGCACGGAGGAGAAGCCCTGCGCCTCGGCGTACTGCTGCACGGCGGCGCCGATGTCACCCAACGTGTGTCCCGCGCCAGCCTGCGCGATACCGAGCTCCAGGCAGGTCATCGCGGTGTCTACGAGCTTATGGGACTGTTTGTCAATTTTGCCAACCGCGAAGGTACGGCAGGCGTCGCCGACCCAGCCCTTGTAGAGGGTACCTATGTCGATGCCGATGATGTCGCCCTCTTGGAGCACCTCTTTGGCGCTAGGGATGCCGTGGCAGATGACATCGTTGACGGCGACGCAGATCGTCGCCGGGAACGGGGGCCGCACCACCTTGCCTCGCCTGTCCGTCACGCTGCCGTAGCCCTTGTACATCGGCAGCGCGCCACTCTTGCGGATGAACTCCTCGGCGATGCGGTCCAGATCGGCGGTGCTGACGCCAGGGACGACGTGCGGTCGCAGCGCCTCATAGGTTTCGGCGACGATGCGGCCGGCGTCGCGCAATAACGCCACTTGCTGGCGCGTCTTCAGGGTTACAGCCATGACGAAGTTGCTCTTTTCAGCGATTGATTACTCGGGGTACGCGATGGGTATCTCGATGGGTATCTATAGTGTACCGCACGCGGCAGAGGCGAGCGATGATCTGACACTCCGCACGGGCTAAGGCCCGACGGGTTCTCGGTTCGTCGCCCCGGCCATCGCCGGGACTCCCCGAAGGCGCTGCCCGCGCCCTTGGATGTTCCTGGCCGCGTTCTCGTCGCGGTCTAAGACCAGGCCACAGGATGTGCAGACATGCGTGCGCACACTCAGCGATTTCTGGACGCGCCGCCCACAGCCGCTACAGTCCTGCGAGGTAGACGCCGGGGGGACCGCTTCCACTCGCTTACCGGCGCATGCTGCCTTGTACGCGAGGAGAGAGAGGAATCGGCCCCATCCGGCATCCTGCATGCTTTTGTTGCGGCCGGCCTTGCGGCCGGCCCCGTTGTGTCCGTAGCTCCCGGCGCCGTCCGGCTGCGGTGCTGGGCGTCTGCTCAGGTTGGCGATCTGGATCGCCTCCACGTAGACCGTGTCGTACCGGCGCACGAGGCCCAGCGCCGTCTTGTGGTGGAAGTCGCCGCGCTGCCGGCGCACGTGCTGGTGCTGCTTGGCGCACTGGACCGCCGCCTTCTTGCGGCGATTGCTCCCCTTCTTGCGGCGGGATGCCCGCCGCTGGGCTTTCTTCAGCGCCTTCTCGGCTTTGCGGTGGTGGCGCGGGTTCTCGACGGCGTCGCCGTTCGCCGTGATGAGGAACACCGTGAGCCCGACGTCGATGCCGGTCTCGTTGCCGGTGCGCGGCAGCGGCTCGGTAGGCACCACGGCACACGAGCAGCAGACGTACCACCCATCGGCCTCTTTGGAGATGGTGACGGTCTTGATGCTGCCCTCGATCGGGCGACTCCACCGGACGGCGATGCGGCCGATCTTGGAGAGCACCAGACAGCCGTTATCGAGCCGAGCGCCGTTGCCATACTCCTTGTAGGTGAAGGAGTGCCAGCGGGTGCGCCCCTGGAAGCGGGGAAACCCCGGCGTCTCGCCGTTCGCCAGGCGGCGGAAGAACGCCTGATAGGTCTTGTCGAGGCGGGCCAGCACGTCTTGCAGGACATGGCTGTGGATGGCGGCGTACTCCGGGAACGCGGCGCGGATCGCCTTCAGCTCGGCTTCCTGCTGGTAGCGCGTGACCGAGACGTGGCACCGTTGCCAGGCCGTGATGCGCTGCTCCAGTGCCGTGTTGTAGAGCACGCGACAGCGCCAGAGCACCTCGTCTAACGGCCGCTCTTGCGCGGGCGTCGGCCTAAGTTTCTCCTTGTAGGTCTTGCGCACCGTTGGCTGCTGCATGTGGTGCTATTCTGTCTGATTGGCACGGAACCGGCAAGGGCCGAGGCCGAGAGCGCCTTCCCACTGCCGTTGAAACGGCGTGACTTGCGGCGGGTCCAAGCCGTTTTATGTCAGGGGCGGCGGCGAGGATCAGTGCGTAGCCGCGGGTGTCTTCTCGTCAGCCGTCTCGGCTTGCTCGTGCTCCAACTCCATCTCAGATTCGGTCGGGATCCGCAGCGAGCGGCGAAAAAAGGCAACGATGACGAGTCCGAAGATCACCCAGATGGCGACGACAATTATCACCGGCAAGACATCCGTGAAGTCCATGATGATTCCGCCCTTTGAAACGCGCAGACTGAACTGTTTCACATCATAATGCATGCCGACCGGGGATGTCACGTACGTCGGGGCATACGCTTCACACGCTTGCCGCGTTACGAGTTATGGAAGAGCGTAGCATAGACGCTCCGCCAGGGCGATAGCCCATATTTACATGCGTTCTTCGTGCGCGGTCGGGTTCTCGCGGTGAGGAATTGGCGTGACAGGGCGCCTCATTGCCCGTGACCCTCGCCCCTACGGCATTTTGGTGGTTTACGATTCGGCAGAAGTGGGTTCCTCGGTGGGCAGGGGGGTGGCGGGCTCGTCGCCGCGTTCGGCTTCGTCTTTGCCCTGGGGCGCGAGCGGGACCCAGCCGATACGCTCCGGCTGATCGAGATCGCGGATGTGCAGGTCGTCGCCGTAGCTCATCAGCCGCCAAAATGCTTCGCGGGACTTCGTCACGTTGCCCCAACTCTCGTCGCGCTGCTCGCGCCGCCAATGGGTGATCGAGGTGTTGCGGGTATCCACGCGGGCCAATGGCGGCGTCAACGTCGGCAAGCCGAAGAATAGGACGAGCGAAGCGTCGATGACTCCGCCGTGGCAGAAGACGGCAATGGTCTTGCCGGCGTGCTCTTTGGCGAAGCGGTCGAGCGCGGCGCCAACGCGCAGGACGAATTGCCCCCACGTCTCGGCGCCGGGCGCGACGGCGGCGAACGGGTCATTGCGGAAGTTGGGCAGCTTGTCTTTGATGTCGGCCCATGGCAAGCCGTCCCACTCGCCAGGGCGCATCTCCTGTACGTCGTCGTCGAAGACGATCGGCAGGCCGAGTGCAGGCTGGACGATTTCGGCCGTTTGCCTGGCGCGCGGCAAGGTACTGGCGATGATAACGTCGGCCGCGATCTCGCGGGTCGCGGCGAGGCGGTCACGCAGCCGCTCGGCCTGCCGGCGCCCATGCGGGGTGAGGCCCTCGTCGCCCTTCATGCCGGCGACGATTTTGTAGGGCGGGACGTTGCAGTACGCCTCGCCGTGGCGGATGAGGTAGAGGTGGGTGTTGGTCACGCAGGGGTGCCTTTCGACGAAATCCCCGGCATGAATGCCCGGGCGCTAATCCCCGATGGGGATGTTACGAGAGGTGCGTCGCTCTATCTCCAGCTTGTGATTACTCGCGCGCAACCTGCGTAACGAGCCGGAGGAGCAGCGCGCGCCGCTGCTCCTCTGACATGGTGCTGGGCTCCCGACAGACGAGCTTCGGCGCGGAGGTCGTGGTCGCCGGATCAGGGCACTCTTCCATCAGCTTTGCGAATTGGGCGGCGTCGAAGCGGGCATCGCCACCCGCCAGCTCATTGAGAAGCTCTGCGCCAACGTGGGCGATGGGCGGCGTGACGAGCATAGGGTCGCGGCCTGAGAGCGCGACCTGATGGGCCACGCCGTCGATATGCCACGCTATCCGCCAGCCGGGCCACGCCTGCGCGACGCACTCCTGGTGGACTGGGTTGATCGTGCTCGAATCCCACACCCAGAGCGTGTATTCCGCCAGGTCGGCAAAGGCGCCGCTCTTTGGCGTCGCGTGATACGTGTCGCCGCCGTCCTCGCGAGGCGGCGCATCGGGCTCGCGATCGCGCAGAACATCCAGCAGGGGCGCGCCAAACATCAGATAGACCGGGGGAATTTGGTCGAGGATGTAGTCGGTCACTCGCCCATCCTCCCACTTTACGGTGACGAGCGTGTCGTTCCACCGTCTCGCTGTCGGCGCGCGCACCACGGACTCAGGATAGCGATGCCAGTCGGTGCCCGCGCCGGAACCGACGACGCTCGCCGGGTCTATGCCGAGCGACCTCGCCACGCCGGGATATTCGGCGAAGTCTACGATGCCGCGCGTGGCCCAGGAGACTGACCAACCGTGCCAGATTCGCCCCAGGACTGGCAGGAACAGGCGTCGTAGGTAGGCAGAGTAGTCGATGTTTTCGCCACCCCAGAAGATGAGGGTGCGAGCATCGACGTCTACAAGAATGCCGCCCTCGGCCCAGTCGGTATCGAACAGCCAGTTCACGGGCGGCAAATCGCGGATATGGGAGACCGTCTCGGCGGGACCACGGGCGATCAGTTGCGGCACCGTCTGCGCTCCCCAATGCTCGGAATATGCGGTGATCGCAGAATGCTCGATGATAATGTAGCTCGCCCGGCTGCCCACCTATTTTCTCCTTCGCCTGCGCTCCTGCATCCTTCAGCGCCTCGCGCCTGGCACAGTCGCCGGTCCCGACGCGTTTTTTGCCGCCCCATCTGGCGCTACGGGTTTTTTGCCGACGACGACGGGGAGCAGGTCGCGGAGCTGGGTCAGCCACTGCGCACCGTCGCCGGTGAAGTGGCGGCGAGGCAGGCGGATCTCGCCGAGGGAGACGCTGATGTCGTTGCGGAAGCGCTTATAGAGCGCGATGCGGTCGGGGGCGACGGTGCGCTTGAGCTTGAGGACGATCTCGCCTTCGCGCATGCCGACGTACTCGAAGCCAAGCTCCGCCGCCTCGGTCTTGAGGCGGACGAGAGCGAGGAGGTTGGCGACGGGTTCCGGCGGCGTGCCGAAGCGGTCGCTCATCTCGGCGGCGATGGCCTCCACCTGCTCGGGCTGGGTGAAGTTCGCCAGCCGCTGGTAGAAGCTCATCTTGAGCGTGCGGTCGCCGATGTAGTCGTCGGGGATGAAGGCGTCCACCGGCATCTCGACGGTGACGGGAGATATTTGCGGGCGTTCGCCGGACGCCCCTACTGCCTGCTCGCCCTTCATCTCAAGGATGGCGTCGGAGAGGAGGCGGGTGTAGAGATCGAAGCCGACGGCATTGGCGAAGCCGGACTGCTCGGCGCCGAGGAGGTTACCGGCGCCGCGAATCTCCAAATCCTTCATGGCGATGCGGAATCCGGCGCCGAGCTCGGTGGCCTCGAAGATGGCGCGGAGGCGCTTCTCGGCGACGGGGGTGAGCTGCGTGTCCTTGGCGTCGAGGAAGTAGGCGTAGGCCTGATGCGTACCACGCCCGACGCGCCCGCGAAGCTGATAGAGCTGGGCAAGACCGAAGAAGGCCGCGTTGTTGACGATGATGGTGTTGGCGTTGGAAATGTCCAGGCCGTTCTCGATGATCGTCGTGCTGACGAGCACCTGGAAGGCGCCGGAGGCGAAGTCGAGCATTACCTTTTCGAGCTGATCCTCGGGCATCTGGCCGTGGCCGACGGCGAAGGTCGCCTCGGGCACGAGGCGCTCGAGGCGTTGGGCGAGGGCCTGGATGCCGTGGACGCGGTTGTGCACGAAGAAGACCTGGCCGCCGCGATCGATCTCGCGCAGTATGGCCTCGCGAATCAGCGCGTCGTCCCAGTGACGGATGAAGGTGCGGATCGGCAGCCGCTCCTGCGGCGGTGTCTCGATCACGCTCATGTCGCGCACGTTTACGAGCGCCATATGCAGGGTGCGCGGGATCGGCGTGGCGGTGAGCGTGAGGACGTCTACCTCGGTGCGAAGCTGCTTCAGGCGCTCCTTATGGGCAACGCCGAAGCGCTGCTCCTCGTCGATGATCAGCAGGCCCATATTGGGGAAGGTGACGTCTTTGGAGAGCAGGCGGTGCGTGCCTACGACGATGTCTACCTTGCCGGCGGCGACGTCGGCCAAGACCTCCTTCTGCTCTTTCTCGGAGCGGAAGCGGCTGAGGAGTTCGACGCGGACGGGGTAGGGCTTTAACCTTTCGGTGAAGGTGTTGAAGTGTTGGAGGGCAAGGACGGTGGTCGGCACGAGGATGGCCACCTGGCGCTGGTCAAGCACGGCCTTGAAGGCGGCGCGCAGGGCCACTTCGGTCTTGCCGTAGCCGACGTCGCCGCAGACGAGACGGTCCATCGGGCGGCCGCGCTCCATGTCGGCCTTGACCTCTTCGATGGCGCGAAGCTGGTCGGGCGTCTCTTCGTAGGGGAAGGATTCTTCGAGCTCTTGCAGCCAGGGCTGCTCTTCGTCGCTCGGGAAGGGGTGGCCGACGGCGACCTCGCGAACGGTGTAGAGCCGCAGCAGGTCGCGGGCGATGTCGGTGACGCTCTCTTTGGCACGCTGCTTGGCCTTGATCCACTCGCTGCCGCCGAGCTTGCTGAGGGCGGGCGCGGCGTCGCCCATGCCGATGTAGCGCGTGATGCGGTCGAGCTGGTCGGTGGGGATGTAGAGCTTGTCGGTGCCGGCGTATTGGATCAGCAGGTACTCGCGCTCGACGCCGCCGGTGGTGAGCTTGACCAGCCCCTCGAAGCGCCCGATGCCGTGATCCTGGTGGACGATGAAGTCGCCGGGTCGCAGCTCGGCCAGGAAGCTGGCTGGCGTGGCGGTCGCGCGGCGCTGCTCGCCGGAGCGCTTGGACCAGCCGAAGATCTCGGCGTCGGTGAAAATGGAGAGGGCCAGCGAGCGGCTGTGCCAGCCTTCGGGGAAGCGCCCGTGGACGAGTGCAAGCGTGCCAGGTTCCGGCGCCTGGGGCAGATCGGTGGCGGGCGAGACCATCACCGTGCCGTTGTGGCCGAGGATCGTCTCGTCGCCGAAGACCTCAGCGAGGCGCCGCGCCTGACCGCTGATGATGACGACGCGCTGGCGGTCGGCGAGCAGTTTGCGCACGTCCTGGGCGAAGGCACGCATGCGTCCGCCATAGGATTGCGGCGCGACGAGGTCAGGGGCCAACGCGGTGCCTTCGAGGTGGTCCGCCGCTGCCGCTTCATCAGCCAGGAGGGAGGCAAAGCGGAGCTGCGTGTGCGTTGAGATGGCCTGCTCGACGGAAGGCCAGGGCAAGAAGGCGGGATGCAGGCCCGGGGGATTCTCGCCGTCGCGCTCCAGTCGGTCGCGGACCTCTTCGCCCTGCTCGGCAAGCTCGTCGCTGGTGCGGCGAAGGGCGTCCGCGTCGTGCAGGATGAGGACGCCGGAGGCCGGGAGATAGGAGAGCAGCGAGGCGGGATCGTGGAGATACGCCATGTAGAAGGCGATGTCGTCGAAGGAGCCGCTATTGCGCAGTGCCTCGAGGTCGCGCTCCCAACGCTGGCGCGCGTCTGGGTGGAGACCAATAGTGTCCAGCGCGGCCAGGCGGCGGCCCGCGGCGGGACCGCGCAGGGCCAGCGCCTCGCGCGCCGGGCCGACGAGGACGGCGGTGAGCGGGTTGAGCGAGCGCTGCGTCTCGGGATCGAAGGTGCGGATCGACTCGACCTCGTCGCCGAAGAACTCGATGCGAACAGGGCGGGGTAGCGCGGGCGGGAAGATGTCGATGATGCCGCCGCGATGGCTGACGTGGCCGGCCTCCTCGACCTCCGGCACATTCTCGTAGCCCAGGCTCAGGAGGTGCTGGAGCAGGATGCGTGGGTCGAGCTGGAGGCCGTCACGAAGCTCGACGATGGCTTTGGCGAACTCATCTGGCGGCATGACAGGCTGCGAAAGGGCGCGGTCGGAGCAGACGACGATCGTCGCGCCGGCAGGGCGAGCCAGGGCGGTGAGGACGTTCATGCGCGACTTGACGGACTCGGCGTCTGGCAGCAGACGCTCGTAGGGCAGGGCGTCGCGGTCGGCATAGGGCAGGACGGGGAAGTCGCGGCCGACGAGGCCGGAGAGGGCGTCACAGACGCGCTCGACCTCGGCGTTGTCGCGGACGACGTAGAGTACGGGATGGTCGAGCGCGACGGCCAAGGCGGCGACGACATATGGTTTGGCGGCCTCGGTGACGCCGTTGAGCACGGGTGTGGCTCCATCCGCGGCGAGGCGTTCGCGCAGGCGGCGGAACTCGTGCCGATCGGCGAGTAAAGGTAGCAATCCACGCAGCGACAACGCTTGGCCTCCAAGCAATGGTAGGTAGTCGAATTATCCGTTGTATTTATTCATGGCGGCGGCGACGCCCTCGGTCATCCAACTTTCGGCGGCGTCGGCGGCGCGCTGGTAGGCGGCCTCTAGCTCGATGCGCTCGTCGCCGCGCGCGGCGCTGAGCAGGAAATCGACGTTCTCATCGCGGCCGTGCGGCGGGCGCCCGATGCCGATTTTGATGCGCGCGAAGTCGTTGCGGCCAAGCTGCTGAATGGTGGATTCGAGGCCGTGTTGGCCGCCGGCGGAGCCGTTGGGACGCAGGCGCACGCGGGCGCGCGGCAGGTCGAGGTCGTCGCAGATGACGAGCAGGTCGGCGGGATCGAGCTTGTAAAAGCGCATGAGGTCGGCGACGGCGACGCCGCTGTCGTTCATGTAGGTCTGCGGCTTGGCGAGCAGCACCTTTTCGGTGCCGAACATGCCCGTGGCCAGGAGCGACTTGCCGCGACGGCCATCCCAGAGCCAGCCTTTCGCGGAGGCGATCAGATCGACGGTGTCGAAGCCGGCATTGTGGCGCGTATGAGCATAACGCAGCCCAGGATTGCCCAACCCGACGATCAGCTTCACTGCCTCGACTCCGTGCATTCGACCGCGCGGTGCCTCGCGCACAGCACGAAGAGAGGCGACCGCTCGCTCGCGGCCCCCTCTGACCGGCGCTTTTTCGCGCGCGCCACGGTTCATATTGTACCACTTTAGACTGCGTCCTCGTCGGGCGAGACGCTCGGTCAGTGTTGTGCTCGTGGGCAAATAGAGGCCGACGCCCGAAGGCGCCGGAGCATGGGAATCGTGCGAACCGCTCAGAGACTAGCCCTGGACCTGATCAGCGGGCGGAAGATCGATCGTGATGCCGGAGTTGAATGAGGTGAAGTCAATCGTGGCGGTCGTGCCGTTGGACTTCACCGCGTAGCGCACGGGCTGATAATTGTCGGTGCGCGCGTAGAGATCGTCGGTCGCGGTGGAATCGGTGCTGTCCTGGCCTTGGACGTGATAGACAGCTACGCCATTGACCTGCTCCGTGCCCACTAGGGTCGCATTTGTCATCCGGAAGTTGCCAAGCGAGCCTGTGTTGAAGCCGGAACTGCCGGCCGGTGATTTCGTCCACTGGCAAGAGAGCAGCGGGATGCGGGTGTAGGTTGTGTTCGTCGAGTCGTCGGTGATGACGTCGATCTCGACCTGCTGGCCAGAAACGGTGGCGTTGATGGTGATAGACGCGCGACCGGGAGAGGTGGTGAACTTGCCCGAGCCACTGCCGTCGAACGCGGTGCAGCTTGACGTGCCGGAGAGCGTGATAGTAAATGCGCCGTCCTTGTAGCTACCTTTCGACACATTTTGCAAGATGGTCTGCGCGTTCGGCGTTGCGGTAGGCTTGGTCGCCGCGCTCTAGCCGCCACACGCGGAGATAGCGAGCGCTCCCAATCCAACCAGCATCCCGCCAACCCAGATAGTTGTCTTGCGCTGTCATGCCATGTGCTTCTCAGTTCCTCCACTCGATAAGCTGCGAATCACTCCCAGGCGGCGTCCGCTTGTGCGACGCCGGCATGCAGGATACCAGAGGCTGCTCAGATCTCAAACAAGTGCGCGGAGACGTGCCACGCGAGGTGAGGCTAAAGGGTGTACGCGGCGCGGGCTGGCGGGCGCTGGCGAACTGCGGTACACTGGCGGCGTGACGTTCCGCGACATTCTGCAAGGGTGCGCTTTCTGAGGAGGATTCGCCCATGCCGCTCGACCCTTCGCTCGTCGGGCATGAGACGCAGCCCGCGACGGGCACGTTATCCGGGGAGGCCATCGCCCAGTTTGCCGACGCCGTGGGCGATGAGAATGCCATTTTCCGCGATGCTGAGGCGGCGCGCCGCGCGGGCTTCCGCGACATCCCGGTGATGCCGACCTTCGTGACGCGTTTCCGCGTTCCCTTCGCCGAGGCGGGGCTCGACCCCGAGCACTCGCAGGTGCTCCACGGCGAGCAGGAATATGTATACGCGCGACAACTCTACGCCGGCGAAATGCTAACGGTGCGCCACAAGGTCGCGGCGATCCGCCAATCGGCGCGCGGCGGCATGGCGATCCTGACGATGGAGCAGATCGGCGACGACGAGCGCGACCGCGTGACGACGGGGCGCGCGGTGGTGTTAGTGCGCGACGGCGCGCCCGACGCTTCTGCGCTCTCAGGCGCTGCCGCATCGCCGAAATCTCGGCCACCAGAGCCACAAGGCGAGGCGACACCGACGCTGACGAAGACTGTGACGCAACCGCAGATCGACGCCTACGCCGAGGTCAGCGGCGACCACAATCCGATCCACATCAATCCCGAGGCGGCGCGGGCGGTGGGGCTGGACGGCACCATCGCGCACGGTATGTTGAGCATGGCGTTCCTGGGGCAGGCGTTGACCGACTGGATCACGACGTCGAACGCGCGCGGGGCGTGGGTGGCGCGGCTGCGGGTGCGCTTTCAGGCAATGGTGAAGCCGGGCGACACGCTCACCTGCAAGGGCGTGTTGGGCGCGCGCGAGAACGACCGACATCGCGTTGATCTGTGGATCGACAACCAGCGGGGCGAGCGGGTGATTACGGGCGACGCGGATGTGGCGATGAGCGGGGCGTAGGCCGCACTACTAGGTTTCGTCAGCAACGACGCCGAGTGAGTCTGGGAAAGAGAACTGTTGGTCCCACAGTCAAAAACGCACCCACAGTCGCAACGCCCACCGCCGTCCCGATGGCGAAGTCGGCGCCGCTCATGAGATGGCCGCTGACGCCATACCTGATCAAGAGGTAGAAGAGGGCCACGTAGAGCAGACTCATGAGCAAGCCCGGCGAGTAGGTGTTACCTCGCACGGTCCAGTACATATGGACAGTCAGAGCGTGGGTCACAAACCCAGCCAGCCAGATCAGCGGCAGGATGACCCAATGACCACCAAGACTGTCAAAGAGCAGGTCGCTGGCCGCAATCGCAGCAACGGCCCCCGCGTTAAACCAAAAGAACATCCGCCAGGTATAGGTGGGCCAGAAGTTGTCTGCGATCCACCGCACAACCCCGCCGTTGAGCAGCGATTCGTCAAGGATATGCACGACGTACGACGCGAAGAATGCCCAAAAGAGCAGGTTTAGGAATAGCATGGCATCCCCCCTAGGCCCTGCTTGGCCATCTATCGTTCTACGGCAGCGTCAGGCGGCGGGACGGCGCTTGGCGGTGCGACCGACGACGAAGACGACAGTGCCGCCGATGAACAGGCCCGCGCCGCCGATCGGTAGGATCGGCGGGACGGACTCGACCGAGGTGGGCGATCCCGCGCCACGCTGCGTGTTGTACGTCGCGGCGGGGGTGGGTGTCGCGCCGTTTGTGCCCGCGGCGGTGCTGGTGGCATCGCTCGAGGCGCCGAGGGCGGGGGTGTGGCTCTGGTCGAAGGCGGGCGTGGTTGTGCCTGCGCTGCCTGCGTTGGTCTGCTCGACTCCACTCGCTAGCGGCGCGGAAGTGGTTGAGGCCGGAGTGGTGCCGTGACCGGCGATTGCGGAGGCCAACAGGAGGGCGAGGCCGAGCGTTGCCACCAATGCGCCGACCCACTCGGCGGCGCGGGAGCCGCGACCTTGGGATCGCATGGATGCGGGCGACTGGCGACGGCGCGCCGCGAGAGGGACGGGCACGGGGCCGTCTTCGGGCAGCAGGAAGGAGCGCGGCAGTGCGGGCGCGGCCATGGCGCGCAGCATCGAGCGGAGGGCACGGAGATCGGCCAGCTCGGCCTGGCATGCGGGACAATCCGACAGGTGGATTTCCAGTGCGGCGCGCTCGGCCGGATCTAGTTGGTCGTCGAGGTAGGCCGAGAGTTGCTCGCGCTCGCGCTCCCAGTCCGTTGGATGTTGTTCGTTGCCGGTGATACCGCGCTGCATGGTCTGCCCTATTCTGTGGTGCTGGTCTCATTGGATGGACGAGGCGACATGCCGTAAAGTTCCCCTTCGCGGGAGAGTATGGCCCGCAGGTGCGCGCGCGCGCGGAAGATGCGCGATTTGACGGTGCCGAGCGAAGTGTCCATCACGCGGGCGATCTCATCGTAGGGGAGGCCCTGGATGTCGCTGAGGATCAGGGCGAGACGCTGCTCGGGGACGAGCTTAAGCAGCGACCGCTGGATATGCTCGATGGCCTCGGCGCGGAGGGCGACCTGCTCAGGGTCCCAGGCGTGCTCGATCAGCGACTTGGGAAGGCGGGCGTCGGCGCTACCGGCATCGTCGTCGCGGTCGGCCTCGAGGGTGGCTTCGAGCGAGATGGTGGGGCGGCGGGACTGCGCGCGGAAGTGATCGAAGCAGCCGTTGCTGACGATGCGCAGGAGCCAGGCACGGAACGAAGCTCCACGAAAGCTGGCAATGGCGCGGTAGGCCGAGAAGAAGGCGTCTTGCGTCACGTCGGCGGCGATGTCGGGGTCGCCGACCATGCGCATGGCGAGGGAGTAGGCGGAGGATTGGTGGCGCTCGACGAGTGTGTTGAAGGCTTGGCGGTCGCCGCGCTGGGTGCGAGTCACGAGCGCGAGATCGCGCCGTTGCTCTTGCGCGTCCGCGCCGTCGCCTTCTCCCTGGCCCATGCCATCCTCCGTCCTCGCGCCGTCCGAGTGTCAGTGTAGCCGAGGGGTGCGACGGGGGCAAGGTGGCGCGGACCTCACCCGCTGCCAAGCCCCCGCTCGTGGCGGGACTCCGCCGCTCCTCGCGGGAGAAGGGGAGGCAGAGGGACGATCGTCCCCACGCCTGCTCAGGTTCGTGGTTCTCACGAATGCGAGCGGGGAATGAGAGGGGCGGCGGGCGTGCGCGTTAGACGTTGGCGGTTTCGCCAGCGCGGGCGAGGAGGTTGGCTTCGATGAAGCGGTCAATCTCGCCATTGAGGTAGCTGCTGGTATCGCCCTGCTCGGCGCCTGTGCGATGGTCTTTGACGAGGCTGTAGGGGTGGATGGTGACGGTGCGGATCTGGTTGCCGAAGTCGGCCTCGACGTGGACGCCTTTGAGCCGCGCGGCCTCGCGCTCGCGTTCCTCGATCTGGAGCTCGAAGAGGCGTGATTTGAGGACGCGAAGGGCAACCTCGCGGTTCTGGATCTGCGAGCGCTCGTTCTGGCAGGTGACGACGATGCCAGTCGGCTTGTGGCGCATGCGCACGGCGGAGTCGGTCTTGTTGATGTGCTGGCCGCCCTTGCCGGTGGCGCGGAAGGTGTCGACTTCGAGGTCTTCGGGGCGGATCACGATCTCGATCGGCGCTTCGCCGAGGTCGGGCATGACTTCGATCTTGGCGAAGGAGGTCTGACGCCGGTGCGCAGAGTCGAAGGGCGAGAGGCGGATCAGGCGGTGTGCACCGGCCTCGCCACGGAGGTAGCCGTAGGCGTAAGGGCCGCTGACGCTGAACGTAGTGCTCTTGACGCCAGCTTCTTCACCGGGCATCTCGTCCAATAGCTCGACTTTGTAGTCGTGGGCATCGGCCCAGCGCATATAGGCACGCTGGAGCACTTCGACCCAGTCCTGCGCGTCGGTGCCGCCATTGCCGGCATGGATCGAGACGATGGCGGAGGTGGCGTCGTGCTCGCCGTTGAGGAGGAGCTTGAAGCGCTGCTTCTCTAGCTCGGCCTCGATGGAGGCGGCCTCGGCCTCGAGGTCGGCCTGGAGCGCGGCATCGGGGGTGTCGTCGAGCAGCTCGGCGAGTTCGGTGAGGTCAGCGACGCGCTTCTGCAATGACTCCCAGGTGGTGATCTCGCCGCGCAGACGGCTGAGCATCTGCATCTGGCGCTGGGCGGTGGCGCGGTCGCTGTAGAAGTCTGGCGCGGCGGCCTCGCGCTCGATGTCGGCTAGCTGCCGCTGTTTCTCGGCGAGGTCAAAGATGCACCGCGATTTCATCTACGCGGCGGCGGAGGGATTCGATGCGATTGGTGGTCTCGCTCATGGGGGCTGCAATTACCTACTGAATCTGTGGTGGTGATGTGGTTGTTCCCGCGTGATGGCGGTCAGCCTTAGTGTATCACATCGGCGGGCGCGGAATCGCGGCATTGGCGTGCCGGCGTAGTGCCCGTGCAGGCTGCAGTCCGACGCGCTCGCGATGGCGTGCGATGTGTGCGTCGTGGGCTCTTTCCTGATGCATGGGCGGAAGTGAGCTTGACGGGGAGGAAATCGCCTTGAATTCGGGGTTTGTTAGTTTGCGACAGTTGGCGACGGTGGTGCGAGCGGCGGATTTTTCGGGGTTTTGAATTTCCGCTTTCTTCCACTTTTGCGTTTTGATCGCCCAATCTTGGAGGGGGAAGGAGAGATTGTGGCCTTGGCGGCGGCGCGACACTTCCGCTTTGCGAAGGTCTGCGTGGGGTCGGAAACACCGGTAGGGTGACGTGTGTCACGGACAATATCGCACGGGGGCGGGTGGGTTGCTAGGGGAAAAGGTGGTCGCGAATACGGACACTTCCCGTCAACTCCGGCCAGGTCCGCTCGCGAATGTGTTGGCGGAGGGGTTCCTCACTCCCGGCAAGCCCTCAGTGGGGGACCAGCCTCTCCCCGCCGGGCGACGGGGGGCCGGAGGGTGAGGCGGGCGTGGTCCCTACACTATGGCTGGGTGATTGGCGGTCGGGCAGTGCGCCTATTTTGCGTCCGCGGCGGCGCGGAGGGCGGTGGCGACTTGGGCGTTCGCGGGGGCGCCGATGCGGAGGGCGATGGTGGTCTGGAAGGGATCGTTCACGAGGACGATGTCGCCGTGCTGGGTGAACAGGATGTTGGCGGCGGTGAGACGGGCGAGGACGGCGGCGCGGGCCTCTGCGGTGGCGAAGTCGACGGTGAAGAAACGGAGACCGGCGGTGTCGTCGGGCGTCGGGCCGGCGCCACGGCTATGCCAGGTGTTCATGCCGATGTGGTGGTGGTAGCCGCCGGCGGAGACGAAGAGTGCGCTGGGCATCTCGGCGATGAGGTCGAAGCCGAGCGTATCCACGTAGAAGGCGCGCGCCTTTTCTATGTCGGCGATTTGGAGGTGCATGTGGCCGAGGCGCGTGCCTGCGGGCAGGCCGTCCCAGGGTTTGGCGAGCGCGTCGCCTTCGGCGAGGACGCTGCGGAGATCGACGGGATCGACGGCCATGCGTACCTGCCCGTTGTCCCAGATCCACTCGCTGCGGGGACGGTCGCGGTAGATCTCGATGCCGTTGCCGTCGGGGTCAGTAAGGTAGAGGGCTTCGCTGACGAGGTGGTCGCCGTGGCCGGGGTCGGGGAGGCCCAATTCGCGCCAGTGGCGCAGCCAGCGCCCGAGATCGGCGCGGGTGGGAACGAGGATGGCGAAATGGTAGAGGCCGGTGTAGCCGGGGCGGTCGTGCGGGAAGCGCTTGGCACCGGCGCGCTCGGTGATCAGAAGAAGCGGCACGGTCCCGGCGCCGAGGGTGGCGACGCCTTCGGCGCGGTCGAGCACCGTGAAGCCGAAGATGTTGGTGTAGAAGATGAGGGAGCGTTCGAGGTCGGCGACGGTGAGGGAAAGTAGGCCGACGCTGGTGGCAGGGTCGATGGATGTGTGGGACGTCTGCTGCGTTGAGGCGGCGTTGGGTAGCTCGGTGGACATATGGGGGTCTCCCTTTGGCAGTGGCGATTTGGTCGCTATGCTATGCCATTGCATGTTACTATACAATGTATAGCATTGAGGTATGTGGGCGTCAAGGGAGGGATGTGGTTCCTCACCACCGGCCCCTGGGGATGGAGATCTTGGCATTGAAGTGCCGGCGAACGGTCGGACGCGGACTGAAGTCCGCTTACGGGATGCGGGGATCGGCTAGCGCGGGATGCCGCCGCTTGGCAGGTGCATACACGGAGGCATGGTATGGGGGAGGAACGACCGCGAGCGGATGGGGCCGAAACGATTCCAGGCGGCGAGGCGTTCTGCGGGGCGGCGGCGGCGGTGGCGGTGCTGGGGGATTCATGGACGCTGCTACTGGTGCGCGATCTGGAGGGAGGGCCGAGGCGCTTCACGGAGCTGCTGGCCTCGACGGGGATCAGCGACCGCGTGCTCTCGGATCGGTTGCGGACGATGGCGGCGAACCAACTGGTGACGCGGCGTATGTACGCGGAGATCCCGCCGCGGGTGGAGTATGCGCTGACGGAGCGAGGGCGCGACGCGCTGGCGGTGGTGGCGGCGCTGCGAGGGTTCGGGGAGAAGTGGCTGCGGCCGGTGGGGGATATTGTGGGGGACTAGGGCTTGTCGGACGACTCGACCTGGATGTGCCACCCACGGGTGGGGAGCCAAGGGTGGGGTCGGCAGGCGCCAGATGCGGTTGCCTCTTTGAGCGATAGCCCTGAGGACCACAAGACGATGATTTTGACAGACTTGCTCGACCACATTGCGCATGATCCTACCTGTATAATCCTACCTGTATAGTAGTTCTCCTATAGTAGTTCTCCCAAGAGGGCAGCCGAAGATCGGCCCTGGGCAGGTCGTGCCAGAGGACATGCAAGCGTTCTACGATAAGTGCGGCGGGTTGACCAGTGCACGAGGATCACCGTACGAATCCCGTACTATCGGGCCTGATGAGTGCGTCCTGGCGAATGACCTCATCCTTGGAGAGGCAGCATCCTTGAAGACCTTGCCGCAGTCGTACGCGAGCAGCTGAGCGGGAATCTGTCATGGGACTGGTATGTCGTCGCTGAGGTAGAGAATGGGAACTATCTGGCGATTGACCCCGGAGGAGGACCCCATAACGGCAGGTCTTATGACGCATTCTGGGAAACCTATGCGTCTCCCGGCCAAATGCCCGTCGTTGCCACCTCGTTTACCGCACTGATCGAGCAGTTGTACGAGACCAAAGGGCAGCACTGGTACTGGTTGCAGCCGGGGTTTTCGCCATTGGGCGATGCATACGACTGACGCGCTCCCTTGGAAGGAGGGAGCCAGTCGGACCTCTCGCCTACCTGACGAACAGGTGCAACAGTGCAACGGCGTTGTCGAGGATGAGGGCGGTGGCGGCGGCGAGGATGAGGGTGGCGAGGACGGAGGCGAAGGCGATTGGGGCGGAGCGGGTCTTGCCGGCCTCGGCGATCTTGTCGCGGTAGAACTGGAGCAGTACGAGGTCGTACTGCATAGAGCGCAGGTTCTCTTCGCTGGTGTCTTGCGTGCCGCTGCGCGGATCAGTGGCAGAGAGGCGACGGACGTGCGACTCGACCTCGGCGCGACGCGCGGCGAGTCCCTTCAGCCAGGCGTGACGCCAACGACTCATCCCCACGCGGAAGGGCAACGAGAGCAGGAGTAGGTAGGGCACGACCAGCACGGCGAGGAAGACGAGACTGCGCAGGGTGAGATGCAACGGTATGGAGGCCATTGCGGTGGTGAGCGTCGTCTGGGCGTAGACGGAGCCTTGCCAGCTAAGGGCGTTGGCAACGGCCCACGCGGCGATGAGGAGCGCGGCGGTGAGTGGGGCAAGCAGCGCCAGGGCGGGTCCGATGGCGTAGCGGCGGGCGGCGGGTACCCAGGCGGGATTGGCGCCCATCTCGGCGACGAGACGACCGATCGCGACGAGCAGGACGGGCGTGAAGAGCAGCGCCAGCGCGACGAAGCTGACGGCGGCGGCGAGGCCGCTGCCCAAGGCGATCGCGCCGCCGGCATAGGAGAGCGTGAGGGTCGCGGAGTCGGGGCGCGGCACGATGTTGCCGGAGGCTAGCAGCAGCCCGCTGGCGACGAGCGCAGCGGCGAGCGCGCCCACGGCGAGGAGGCCAATGAGCAACCACCATCCGCGCAGGAGGGTCGCTATGCCGGAGGCGCCTTGCTGCGCGTTGCGCGTGGTGTGGGTGGTGGCATAGACGGAGGCGCCGAGTAGCTGCGCGAGGGGGGCGGGTCCGCGAGCGCCGAGCACTGGCACGAGGACGGCGGCGAGGATGACGGCGAGCGCGGCGGAGGCGAGTCCGATGCCGGCGGGGGTGGTGCCAGCGAGTAGTGAGGCGGCGGAAAGCAGGGCGAGCCCGACGGCGCCGATGGTGAGGAGCGCGACGGCGGCGCCGATCAGCACGTCCAGAAGGATGAGCGGCACGGCGTTGGCGGCGGCGAGGCCGAGAGCGCCGCGTAGGAGGTAGAGGCCGCGACCCATGCGCATGGTATCGGGGGTCGGCGAGAGACTTGCTTGCCAGGCACGCAGTCCGTTGCTGATCAGGCCGACGCGGCGGCGCCAGAGTGCGGGGGTGCGGCGCGGAAGCTGAAACTGGTCGTTGCCGCTGGCGGTGCGACACTCTTGCCGGAGCTGGCTGATGCGTCGGGCCGCGAAGATGGCACGTTGGCGGTACTCGGCGTCGGCGCCGCTCTGCTCCAGCCGCTCTTGCGCGACGGATTCCCAGGCGACGGTGGCGAGACGGAGGTATTCTTCGGCGGCTTCGAAGTAGCCCTCGGCGTGGGTGGGGGCGAGGCCGCTCTCTTCAAGTGCGCGGGGGAGCGACGCGAGCTCGCTGGCGAGCACGGTCAGTTCGCTGATCGCCTGGCGGGCGACATCGGGCGGCTGCACGGCGCGCATCTGCGCGGTGAGGGTCGGTTCCCGGCCCACGGGGAGATCGTCGGTTGGCTGCGATTTGCCCGCGATGGCGGCGATGCGGGCGGCGGTCTGGGCGGCCATGGCCGAGCGCACGCCGAGTGTGGCGCCCTGCGGCGGCGCTCCGGTTTGCGCTGCTGGGGCAGCGGGCGCTATGGCGGGTATCTGGCCCGTGGAGGAGGGGGTAGAGGCGGGTGGGCGCGCGGCGAGGGTGGCGAGGTCGATCTGGCCGGGGTTGCCGACCTGCAGGAGGG
This sequence comes from uncultured Chloroflexia bacterium, assembly GCA_963841205.1. Classification (GTDB taxonomy): domain Bacteria; phylum Chloroflexota; class Ktedonobacteria; order Ktedonobacterales; family JADMIN01; genus CAWAWP01. Next base: position 281,094 of record CAWJCH010000019.1, read on the forward strand.
GCGCGGCGGGCTGGGAGAAGGTGGACGGTTGCATGTTCGAGAGGGTTGGAAGCGTCGGATCGAAGCGCGCTGGCAGCTCGGGCGGGCGCGCGGACGCGGGCGGATGTGAGGCGATCTGCGAAGTAGACGGCTGGCGCCGATCGCCTTGGACATCGCGCGCTTCGATGGCATCCGGCGGGCGCGAACCGCTGCCGCTTTGCTGGCCCTGCTTCCTGCCGGAGTCTCCACGCTGCATCACCGCCGCCTCCTCACCATCCCGCGCGGTGGAACTCGCTGGTACGCGGGTGCGGCCATTGTACCAGCCGGGGCGCGTGAGGGCAATCGGCGCGGTACTCGCTCAGCGGGGGACGACGCTCGGTGCCCTACTCGGTGGGTGTTTGCGGGCTGATACTCAGCAACAGCGAATCGGAGGCTTGGGGAACTCCGGCGAAGGGGACGATGCGCGTCTCGCCGGTGCGTCGCAGGCGTAGCTCGGCGCCGCCCGCCGCCAGGGAGCGCGGGCTGACGGTCACGCGGAGCGGCATGCCGAGGAGGTCGGCGTCCTTGAATTTGATGCCGGTGCTGAGATCCCGGTCGTCGTAGAGGGTGTCGTCGGCGTCGAGGGAGGCGTAGAGCTGGTCGGCGGCGGCGCGGGCGGCGGGATCGTTGCCGGCGGTGAGCAGGTGGTAGCGATACGGGGCGACGCTCGGCGGCCAGACGATGCCATTGGCGTCGTGGTGCTGCTCGATGAGGCAGGCGAGGGCGCGCGTGATGCCGAGGCCGTAGCAGCCCATGATGAAGGGGTGCGACGCGCCGGCCTCGTCCACCCAGGTGGCACCCATGCTGGCGCTGTAGAGTGTGCCGAGCTTGAAGGTATTGGCCGCTTCGATGCCGCGCCGCTCCTCCAGGGGCGTGCCGCAGGTGGCGCAACGATGGCCCGCCCGCGCGGTGGCGATGTCGCCGGTAAAGTTGGCGGAGAAGTCGCGACCGTAGCGGACGCCGGTGAGATGGTAGTCGGCGCGGTTGGCGCCGGCGACGAGATCGCCCGCGCTGAGGACGGAGTCGTCGGCAACGAGGGTGAGCGGGCCACTCACCGTGAGGCCGACCGGGCCGGTATAGCCGACGATGAGGCCACGCTCCACCGCCTCGGCGTGCGAGAGGGCGCGGACCTCGCGGCCCAGCAGGTTGCGGAGCTTGATGTCGTTGACGTCGAGGTCGCCACGGATCACGGCGAGCACGAGCTCTTCGCCGTGGTCGCCTGTGGCGTAGAAGACGGACTTGAGCGTGGCATCCGCGGCGCAGCCGAAGGCTTCGCAGAGCGCGGCGATGGTGGTGGCGCCCGGCGTGTGGACCTCGCGCGGCGTATCGGAGACATCCGAACGGGAGTCTGCGGCGGCGCCTTTGTCGAAGGTGGCGACCTCCTGGTTGGCGGCGTAGCCACAGGACGGACAGACGAGCAGCGTATCTTCGCCGCCGTCGGCCAGCAGCATGAACTCGTGCGCGCCGCTGCCGCCCATCATGCCGGTGTCGGAGTAGACCACGAGCACCGGGAGATCGAGGCGGCGGAAGATGGCGCGGTAGGCCTCGACGACGCGCTCATAGTAGGCATCGAAGTCGGCCTGAGCGGTGTGGAAGCTGTAGGCGTCTTTCATCAGGAACTCGCGGAGGCGGATCAATCCGCCGCGCGGCCTCGGCTCGTCGCGGAACTTGGTCTGAATCTGGAAGAGCATCTGTGGCGCCTGGCGGTAGGACTCGATGAAGGCGTGGGCGAGGTCGGTGACGGCCTCTTCGTGGGTCATCGCCAGCACCATCGCGCGACCGCCGCGATCGCGGAAGCGTGCGAGGTCGTCGCCGATTTTGGCGTAGCGGCCACTCTCGATCCAAAGCTCCGCCGGCTGCGCCACCGGCAGCAACACCTCCTGGCCGTCAATGCGCTCCATCTCTTCGCGGATCACCCGCTCGATGCGGTGAATCACGCGGACGGCGAGCGGGGTGAGGCTGTAGATGCCGGCGGCGACGCGGCGCGCCAACCCCGCCTGGAGGATCAGCCGGTGGCTCGGCAGCTCCGCATCGCTCGATACGCTCTTCTGGGTCTTCAGCAGCATCTTGGACATTCGCATGGTATGCGCGCCTTTCCGATAGCGGCGGCACGCGGGCGGAGAGAACCTGACCCCCTGTCCCCCTTCCCTCAACGGGGGACCCGGACGCGCTGGTGTCCCCGTTGAGGGATCACGCGAGCCGATAGGGGGCGTCGGCCAAACAAAAACACCCCCGCCCAATTCAGGGCGAGGGTGCTCCCCGCGGTACCACCTGACCTGGATCGCGCGCCGCGTGGGCCGCGATCCGCTCTGCCGCACGCCGCCGGGTGCTGACCGGGCGGGATGCGAGTCCTCGTGATAACGGGAGGCAACCGGGACGGCTCGTCGCCGCCCAGACGGTGCGGGTGGGGCTGGGTTCGCCGCTGCCTCGACCGCCGGCATCGCACCATGCGCCGGCTCTCTGGATGTCGGGCTACGCGACTACTGGTTCCCCGTGTCGTGCGCATTCCGTCTGTTGCCGCCAGTCTATCGCGCGGTGGGAGTGAGCGTCAAGGCTATGACAGCAAGGGTGGAGCGCGGGATAGGGTGCCGGCGGTTGCAACCGCGCCTGGGTGGCCGGGGGCCGCGAAGAAGCCCCCAGCGGGGGACACCGCCGCCCGCGCGGACTCGGAGCCGGAGCTCCAAGCGCGGTTCGCTCGCAAAGGCCGCTACGGATTTGACGTGGTGAGGCGGGCGGCGATCCTTTCTAGCTGCGCGTGGAGCCGGTCGGGGTGAGCAAGCTCGCCATTGACCACGAGGTCGATGATGGCCGATTGCTCAAGCGGGGAGCCTTGCAGGAGGACGGTTTCGCCGCTGGCGAGTGGGTGTGCTTGCCGCTCGTTGTCTGGGCGGCGGTCGTCGATGGGCATGGTGATCGTACGGTAGCCGAAGTTGAGGGTGACGTTGGGGGCTGCGATGGCCTCGATGGTGCCGCGGGTGCCGATGCGCCAGACGATCTCCAGCGAGTCAAGGCTGGTGTCAACGACAACCATGTGACCGGCGCGGATGACGACGCCGTGCTGCTGGATTGCAGTGGAGTACTGCGCGGGCCGCGCGGAGGCTTCGCCCTGGAGGCGGACGCGAGCGCCGACGTTTGTGGCGTCGTCTACATAGGCGAGGACGAGGGTGGATGTTTGGGTTGGTGCTGACATTGGTTAACTCCTCATGCACGAGAACTTCACCGTTGGGGCGGAGGACGCGATCGGTCCGCCGATGCTGGTGAAAGTTCTCGCGAGAGGAGACAGTGATGAAGAAAGGGGCTCCTCGCGCTCCGATGGGACATCCGCCGGACAACCTTCACACAGCAGGACACACGCTACTCGCGCGTGTCGATTGAGCCGTTGCGTGAAGATTGTCGAATAGGCGAATGTCCTTTCTTATGTCAGCGCCGAGTGCCGGGGCATGTGGCTTTTCGGGGTGCCGCTGAAGCGAGTATACCTGCTGCGCGCGTGGCGTTCAAGGTGAGATGCCTCCAGATGCGGACGGTGCTGAATGAGCGCGCTACGCCGCTGGCGACTTGAGAGTTTCGTTCGGCTCGACGGGGCCACGAAGGCCGTAGAAGAGGCTCACCAGTGGGGTGAGCACGATGAGTATGCTGACGGTGGTGAAGAAGGCGACGCTGAAGCTCGAATCGCCCTGCTCGTAGAGCACGTAGAGATCGGGCCTGAGGTCGGCCAATGGGAAGCCCTGAAAGATGAATGTGACGGCCTGCGCGAAGATAGTCATGAGGGCGAGTCCTGCGAACCATCTCCATCGACCAAGCCGGGCCGCCTGGCTCAATGCGATGACGGCTGCGGCGGAGGTGAGCGCGTTGCCCGCACCCATCACGACGTACGAGTACTCGATGGTTTGGATGTTGGCTATCGCGTATGGTCGATGGGTAGCGAGATAGCCGTTAAGGGAGCGAAGGCCCGACACTACGTCGTAGAACACGACACCCGCGATCAGCACGACGATTGCCGCCACCGCCAGGGCGACGATGGCGCGCTTCTGGCTCGCGCGTGCGAAGCCCGTGACGCCGATGATCAGGAGGGGAGCAAGCAGGAGCTGCGTGTAGTAGTAGACGGGTGTGTTGATGGTCTGCCGCCTTTTGTGTGGTCTGGTGTGGCGAGCGAGGGGTGCGGGCGTCGAGTCGCCACGGCAGAGCATAGCAAGCTAGAGCGCTGTACGCAAGCACGCTATGTGGCAGGTCATACCACCGACCAATGGTGTCTCTACGTGATACAATCGCCGATGGGCTGGGCCGCGAGCGACTACGGAGTGGACGTTTCCATGCGCGTGATCGAGGGAATTGGCGAACTGGTGCGTGACCGTTCGGCATGGTCGGGCAGCGTGGGACTCGTGCCGACGATGGGCTTTTTGCATGCTGGGCATATCTCGCTCGTCACGGGCGCACGTGCGGAGAACGATCTCGTTGCAGTGAGTATCTTCGTCAACCCGACGCAGTTTGGTCCGCATGAGGATCTCTCGCGGTATCCGCGCGATCTGCCGAGCGATCTAGCGCTGCTCGAAGCGGCGGGCGCCGACGTGGTGTTTACGCCGAGCGCCGAGGAAATCTATCCGGCGGGGTTCGTCACGTACGTCGATCCGACGGGACCGCTGACACAGCGGCTGGAGGCGGCGAGCCGCCACGGGCACTTTCGCGGGGTGGCTACGGTGGTGGCGAAGCTCTTCAATCTGACCCGGCCCGACCGCGCGTACTTCGGACAGAAGGACGCCCAGCAGGTGGCGGTGCTCGGACGGATGGTGGCGGACCTGAACTTTCCGCTGACGCTGCGCGTGCTGCCGACGATCCGCGAGGCGGACGGGCTGGCGATGAGCAGCCGCAACAGCTACCTGTGGGCCGAGGATCGGGCGGCGGCGGCGGTGCTCTTCCGTGCGCTCCAGGCGGGCGTGGCAGCGTTCGAGGCGCGACCGGGCGGGGGTGTGGAGGCGGTGCGCGTGGCGATCGTACGAGCGGTCGAAGACGAGCCGCGCGCCGCGCTGGACTATGCGGACATCTGCGATCCGGAGAACTTCGAGCCGCTGACGGAGCTGCGGGCACCCGCGCTGCTGGCGCTTGCGGCGCGGGTCGGTCCGGCGCGGCTGATCGACAATGTGTTGCTGCGGCCCGACGGCACGTGGGATCTCGGCGAGAGGGTGCAGCGATGACGCGGCAGCGAGATGACGGGCTACGCCGGCCGCGAGGCGCACGGCGGGACGAGCGCGAGCGAACCGCCCGGCGCGTCCAGGGGGCAGGACGGGACAGGCGTGGAGGGACGTCGCTCCGACTGCCACTGGAAGAGCCGCCGGCGCGTTATCCAGGACGCGGGCGCGGGCATACGCCGGAGCAGAGCTTCAAGTGTGGGCACTGCAAGAGATTCATCGGCGCGCTGCCGAGCGGTGGCCGACAGCGCAACCACTGTCCCTATTGCCTCTATTCGCGGCATGTGGATGATAAGCGTCCGGGTGACCGGGCGAGTACGTGTAACGCGCTGATGGCGCCGATCGGGGCGTTTCAGCGGCCCAACGGCGAGCATTGCATCGTGCATCATTGCCTGGGCTGCGGCTTCGAGCGCTTTAACCGAATCGGGGCGGACGACGACTTCGACCTCGTCTTGTCGCTGCCGGTGGTGCCGTCGCGCTCGGCGCGCGGTCACGCCGAGGAGAGCGGCCACACGGACCCTTCAGCGGAGGCGTGATGTGAGCGACGCGAGCACCGTCTTCGAGACATCGGCTACGAGCGAGTCCACCGTGGCAGGGACGTTCATGGAACGGCTGCAGGCGCGATGGGAACGTGGACGGACGCTGCTCTGCGTGGGGCTCGATCCGGAGTGGGAGCGGCTGCCGGCGTCGCTGCGGGGGGACGAGAGGGATGAGGCTGTCGTCGAAGAGGCGATCTTCACGTTCACACGCGAGATCGCGGACGCAATGGCTGACCTGGCCTGCGCGTACAAGCCGAACGCGGCCTTCTACGAGGCACACGGCGTCGCCGGCCTGCGCGCGCTGATTCGGCTGGTGGCGCACATCCACGCGCGGCATCCCGAGGTGCCGGTGCTGCTGGACGCCAAGCGCGGCGACATGGGCAACACGAGCAAGGCATATGCCCGCGCGGCTTTCGATGTGATCGGTGCTGACGCGGTGACGCTGCATCCGTATCTGGGGCGGGAAGGGATCGAGCCGTTCCTCGCCCACGCGGATCGTGGCTCGTTCTTGCTCTGCCACACGTCGAATACGGGCTCGGGCGATCTGCAAATGCTCACCGTCCGGCGCGCGGACGGCGGGGAGGAGCCGCTGTACCTGGCGGTGGCGCGACGGGTGGCGGAGGAGTGGAATACGCGGGACAACTGCGGGCTGGTGGTCGGCGCGACGTATCCCGACGAACTGCACCTTGTGCGAGAGGCGGTGGGCGATCTGCCGATCCTGGTGCCGGGGATCGGCGCGCAGGGCGGCGACCTCGAAGCCTCGGTCCGCGCGGGGATGGACAGCCGTGGCGAGGGGTTGCTGATCAGCGCGTCGCGGAGCATCCTGTATGCGTCGAGCGGCGAGGATTACGCGGAGGCGGCGCGGGGCGAAGCGGCACGGCTGCGAGACGCGATTGAGGGCGTGCGGAGCGGGAGCGGGAGAGGCAGAGATTAACCACCGAGGACACGAAGGTTACAAAGGGCAGCGCGCGGGCGACTCACTCTGGTGTTTGCATTGCTCGGTATTGCTGCGCCGACATTCCGGAGCGGGTAGGCAGCGAGGTCAGGCGTACAACGGCATGGACAATAGCATCGTCCGCGAGGAGACAAGGAGGCGCGTGTGAGCCAGCCAGCGCGAGAGACGTTGAGTGAGCGCCAGCGTGACTTCGCGGACGCGCTGCTGGGCTGCGGCGTGGTGAAGTTCGGCGCGTTTCGCCTCAAGCTTCACGAGACGCAGCCAGACGCGCCGCTCTCGCCGATCTACCTCGATCTGCGCATGCTGCAATCGTTCCCCGACGCGATGGATGCGGCGGTAGCGGCGCTCGAAGAGGTGATCGAGATGGCGGGGCTACACTTCACGCGCTATGCGGGTATTCCGCTGGCGGCGACGGCGCTGGTGGCGGTGCTGTCGCATAGTACGCGGGTGCCGATGATCACGCCGCGCGAGGCGAAGTCGCACGGCACGGCGGACACGATCAATGGGGCGTTCACGCCGGGGGAGACCGTGCTGGCGATCGACGATGTGGTGAGCCACGCGGAGAGCAAGCTGGAAGCGATCCGCGTGCTGGAGGCGAACGGTCTGGTGGTGCGCGACGTGGCGGTGCTGATCGATCGCGAGCAGGGAGGTCCGCAGCAGCTTGCCGCGGCGGGGTATACGCTGCACGCCGCGGTGCGACTCGGCCAGTTGCTCGACCACTGGCGCGCGACGGGCGGCGTCGACGACGAGATGTATGCGCGGGCGACGGAGTATCTGCGCGCGTGAGGGCGGACAGCGCAGATGCAACGCACCCCAACCCGTTTGTGCGAAACTGATGGTTGGGGTGCGTTGGCGCTAGTGGGCGATGTTCGACTCGGCTCGGCCAGCACCCTCTTCAAGGTTGCCCTTGCCCTGCTTCATCTTGCCCTTGAGCTCGGTGTCCTTATTGCCGGTGAGCTTGCCTATTTCCTCTTGCACCTTGCCCGTGAGTTTGTCAAGTTTGCCTTTTCCCTGATGCTCGGAACCCTGCTCGCCAAGGTCACGGTCGCGGGTCATGTCGTCGTCGCGGGTCATGTCGTTGTCGTTCATTGGGATGCGTCCTCCTCGACGAAGTCGCTGTGGAAGCCAGTCATCATCAGCGCGCGGGGCTGGGCCCGTGGGCAACCGTCGGCACCATGGGGAAGGATATGCAACATGCGTGCCGACCTCTGGGTGGGACGGATCGGGCGCGGCGCGGCACCATCACGGGAACAGCCCGTGGGAGCGGCATGTGACATGCACATCGCGGTCGTGAGAGGTACTTTGCGGGCTACCGGTACGGAACGGTGAAGCGGGATGATGGCCAGCGGACGCTGAAGGAGTTGACGGCATGAGCGACGAGACGACGCGCAACGCGGCGGAATCGCTGTCGCGCATCGCGGAGGAGACGCAGGTGTGCACGAAGTGCGCTCTCTACGTGGGCGCGCATCGGGCGGCGCCGGGTTCGGGCGATGCGCGGGCGGAGGTGATGCTGATCGGCGAGGCGCCGAGCTCCTATGACGACCGGAGTGGTGTGCCGTTTTCGGGGCCGTCGGGCACCTTCCTCGACGAACTGTTGAGGTTGGCGGGACTCGGTCGCTCGCTGGTGTTCTTGACGAACGTGGTGAAGCATCGCGTGCCGGAGGGGCAGACGCTGCAATCCGACGAGATCGCGGCGTGCGCGGGCTATCTGACGCGGCAGATCGCGGCGCTGAATCCGAAGGTGATCGTGACGCTGGGTCGCTATTCGCTGGCGCGGTTCCTGCCGCGAGCGAAGATTACGGCGATCCATGGGCAAGCGCGGCTGCACGAGGGCCGCATCTTGGTGGCGATGTTCAACCCGGCGGCGGCGCTGCACCGCGAGGAACTGCGAAAGACGGTGGTGGATGATTTTGCGCGGGCGCTGCCGGCGGCGATGGCCGAGGCGCGGCGGTTGGCGGCCGAGGGGAAGCTGGGCGGATCCCATGCGACAGACGACGGGCAGGCGCCGCAGCAGATGTCGCTATTTTAGTGCGGTGGGCTCAAAACCGGACATTGTGTGACGTTCAACCTCTGAATTTATGAGGATTGCTGCGATAGGGGCCGTGTTCTTATCCTGGCAGTTTGGCAGTTTGACCCCACATTTGACCCCTACGCGGTTTGCGACCCCCATAGAACCCGATCCATGATTTCTGCCGCCTGCTGCTGCATGTGTGGCATGACATGTCCGTAGATGCCGAGCGTTAGCGCGATGGATGCATGCCCCAGCATCTCGCTGACGACCTTGGGATTTACGCCTTGAGCCAGCAGCAAGGTAGCTGCGGTGTGGCGCAGGTCATGGAAGCGAATCAGAGGGAGGCCAGCTTTGCGCAGAAGCGGCTTGAACTGGTGAATGGCGATATAGGTTGGGTCCTGCATCCGACCTGCGGTGTTAGGGAATACGAGCTCGTCATCCTCCCATGCTGGACCGAGGCGCAAACGTTCCTCAGCCATGAGTACCCGATGCCGCCGCAAGGCCTCGACAGTGGTGCGGGAAAGTGCAATCGTACGCCTGCTGTTCTTCGTCTTTGGGGATGCGACTACCCAACGCCCCTTGCGTACCTGCAATGACGCTTGCACCTTGATGAGCGCATTAGCCAGGTCGATGTGCTGCCAGCGCAGGGCGAGCAATTCTCCGCGACGCATGCCAGTCGCCAGGGCAAGAACGTAGAGTGTTTCGCTCCGATGGCCATGTAGTGACGACAGGAACGTCCTCGCTTGCTCTGCCGTGAGCGGCTTGATTTCGCGCCTCCGCACGCGCGGGACGTCAACCAGGTCACAGGCGTTCCGATGGACCAATCCGAGGCGTAGCGCGTCGCTCAGGGCATGACGCAACACACCATGCATGTACTTCACGACTGACGCGCTGGTACCCTCAGACAAAATCTTCGCGTAGAAGGTTTGCACTTGCTGGCTGGTAAGCCGAGCGAGTGGAAGCTTCCCGAGGCCAGGCAACAGCCGGAGGCGTATCTCGCTTTGATAGCGCGCAAAGGAACTCGGCTCAACCTCGTGTCGCACCTTCTCAAGCCACGTAGCGAGGTACGTTCCGATCGTCTGCCGCTCATTCAGCCCTGGTAGCCCCTGCTCCCTATCCCGTCGCGCGTTGGCGAGACGACGCACAACTTCCTGGCGCGTCTTGCCATAGAGACTGCGACGATTCCCCTCTGCATCAACATATCGCGCTTCCCAACGCTCCTCACCGGGGCGCTTGCGGATGCTGCCCTCGCCATTCCCGAGTTTGCCCGCCATGGTCCTCTCCTAGCGCTGCGATAGCTGCTGAACAAACTCGTGGAGTGCCTGCATAGGAACGCGACGAGCGCCGCCGACCTTGATGCTGTAGATTTCCTTGCGCATGACAAGCCCATACATTCGGGTGCGACTTAGGCTCAGGACAGACGCCGCATCCTCAACCGTGAGCAGGAGCTTCATCGTCGATGGTACAGACCTATCTAATGGAGAAGGCTGGTTTATCGGTTGCATGTCCAAACCTTTCTAAGCGGCTGCTTCGACGACCACGCCAAGGCGCAATCGCTTGCCGTCGCGGATGTCTTGGAAGGTCAGCCCTTTTTCATCGAGGTAGGCGCCCATCCAGTCGTGAAACCAGGTCAGGAACTCAGCACCGCTGTCCGTCTCGGGTAGTTCGTTGGCGAGGTAAGCCGCTGCCGAGGAGGAGCAGCCCGCGATCATCTGGCAGAGTAGCCGTACATCGCCCTGACGCTTACGCTCACGGACGGCGGGTTCTGCCTCGCCGTAGAAATCGGCCTGTTGGATGGCGAGCCAGATCGGCGAGGATTCCCAGCGTCCACGATTGGTGTCGGGCGTAGGCATGGTGTGACGCAGCCATTGCGCCGAGGAATAGGCCCAGAGTGCGGGCAGTTTGTCCAGCAGGTCGTACGGGTCCTCAATCTCCCTCTCGTGCAAGCATTCGCGCTTGTAGCGGAACTCCACGCGAGTGATGCGCGATTCGCCGTCCCACCCGTGACGCTCCCACACCGCCCGCATCCAGTCTTTGCGTGACTTCGTGATCTCCTTGGTCTTGTCGTAGATGCAGCACGAGTGGGCCGCACCTTTGGAGAACTCGTAGCCGGTACAGCGCCGACCCTCCATGCTCATCTCGAAACCAGGCGTCTCGGGAGCGCCTTCGTCTTGTTCCGGTTCTTCTACGTGCGTCCGCCGCTTGTGTCCGCGAGTGATGAACGCCGGTGCGTCACCGAGCGAGAGCTCCCATCCAGCGACGTCGGCGCATAGGTGGACTTCGCTGACCTGGAGCCGCAGGTCCTGCGTGCCATAGAACTCCACGACGAAGGCGAACAGCTTGGCGAGGGCGACATCGGGGCCATGTTCCCATAGGAAGGCAGATGACAGCCGCGCCTTGCCCGCGATGTGATTGTGTTTGCCTGTCCCAATATCGAGATGGAGCCCGCATTCCGCAGCGTTCTTGAACGACTTTCGAGGGTTTTGCTAGGATGGAGCCTCCACGACGAGAGGAGGACTTCATGCGGAGCCTGCGGAGCGAGCGGCTGGATCATTTGGGGATCGTGGCGGGGGTGTGCCAGGAGATTGGGCTGGCGGCGTATCTGGATGGAGTGGCCGGACCAAGTGAGCAGCGAGGTGAGCGTCGGGACGGCGACGGTGGCGATGATCCTCAATGGGCTCGGCTTCAGCAATCGCCGGCTCTATCTGGTTTCGCAGTTCTTTGCGAGCAAGCCCGTGGAGCACCTGTTGGGTCCGGGGATCACGGCCGAGCGGTTGCATGACGACTGCCTGGGACGCACCCTGGATTGGCTCTACGCCCACGATCCGACCACCTTGTTTGCGGGGATCGCACGCCAGGCGCGGCAGCGCTTTGGCGTGGCGGCGCGTCAGGTGCATGTGGACACGACCTCGTTCTCGGTGTCGGGGGAGTACGCGCCAGATGCGGACGACGATACCCAGGTGGTGGCAGTGACCTACGGGTATTCCCGGGATCATCGGGACGATCTCAAGCAATGGATGCTGGCCTTGGCGACGACGCGGCAAGGGGATATCCCGCTGTATCTGCAGACGTTGGATGGCAACGCGAGTGACAAGGTGAGCCTGGTGGCGGCGGTGGAGGCGCTGGGCGAGCAACTGCGTGGCGAGGGAGAAACGCCACTCTTCGTGGCGGATAGTGGGCTGTACAGCGCCGCAGAACATGGCGCGGCTCAGCAAGGCCCACGTGCGCTGGATTAGTCGAGTCCCGGAGACCTCGACAGACGCGAAGGCCGCGGTGCTGAGGGCAGAGGAGGCCGCCTGGCAGCAGGCGGGAGCCCTCGCGTGGGCCCCGGTGGACACGACGCCCGGAGGGCGAGCGCTGGGTGGTGGTGCGCACCCCCAGGGGGAGCAACGCGCCCGAGCGACGCTCACCCGCAAGGCCGAGCAGACCCGGGTCGAGTGGGAGAAGGCCCTCTGGCACCTGAGCGCGCAGCGCTTTGCCGGTGAGCCCGACGCGCAGGCGGCGCTCACCAAGCACCTCACGAAGCGCCCCGAGTGGCTCACGGTCGCGGCGCAGGTGGTGGCCCATCCCACCCATACCCGTCCCGGACGTCCGCGCAAGGACGCCGCCCCCGACGGCAGTCGCTGGCAGGTCGAGGCGAGCGTCGCCCTCGACGCAGCGACGCTGGAGCGCGCGGCGCGGCGCGCGCCAAGCCTGCTTCCTGGTCGCCACCAACGTGCTCGACCAGGAACAGCTCGCCGACCTCGAGTTGATTCAGACCTACAAGGACCAGCACAGCGTGGAACGCGGCTTTGCGTTTTTGAAAGACCCGCTGTTCCTGGCCTCGTCGGTCTTTGTCAAGAAGCGCGAGCGCCTCGTGGCGCTGAGCCTCGTGATGGTGCTCTGCCTGCTGGTTTACCGGCTCGCCGAACACCGGCTGCGCGAGCGCTTGGCGGCGGCAGGGCAGACGGTGCCTAACCAGGTGAGCAAACCGACGGATCGACCGACGATGCGCTGGATCTTCCAGTGTTTCGAGGGGATCAGTCTGGTCGGGTTCCAGCCACCAGTGGGGCCACCACTGCAGGACATCGCGGGGCTGGAGCCCTGCATGAGCAGGTGTTGGCGCTCTTAGGACCGGCCAGTGAAAAACTCTATAAACCAGAATGAAGCGGCTGCGGAATGTGGGCTGCAGGGAAACAAGTATGCAATAATCACACGAGTGCTGAATTTTTCGGGGTTTTACTGAGCGCCAGATTGTGGCGCTGGCGGGTCGACGTTCTCGTGGTGTTCGCTCCAGGCACCAGTCACTGCTCGACTCATGGCCTTTCTTGACTTCGTGGCGACTCTTAGCCCCATCTCATCTCGTTCTCACCTGCTGAGGTGACACTCCTCTAACCGATGCCACGCTGTACACGCGATCACGCGATCATTCGAGGAGGACCTTATGGGCCATTACCATTCGCCGCCACGGCACCCCCGCGCGCTGATGGGCCTCCTCTTTTCCCGCGCGGCGGCTCGGCCCAGGTCACGCGCGCGCTGGCCCAAGTGCTGCCACAGCAAGGGTGGGACGTCACGGTCGTCTCCAGCTCGGTCCACCTCCCTGGCCAACCCGGCGACGCCCACGAGTTCTTTGCGGACCTTGATATCCGTCCGCTTGACTGTACCGCCGCCCTGGAAAGCGCCGATCCGCTGTGCGCCGATCCCCCGTTCCATCCGTCCTACGAGGATCGTCCCGGAGCTCCCGACCGCGTCTTCGCCGCCGTGGACGACGCGACCTACGAGCATCTCACCGATGCCTGGGCACGAGTGCTGCACGAGGCTGGTGCGGCGGAGGCGGATATCCTCCATCTCCACCACCTGACCCCGCTTAATGCGGCAGCTGCGCGCGTTGCTCCCCATGTGCCAATCATTGGCCACCTGCACGGCACCGAATTGCTGATGCTGGAGGCGATAAACCAGGGCCCTCCCGCTGGCTGGGTGTATGCCGCCGCCTGGGCCGACCGGATGCGCACGTGGGCGGCAGCCTGCGAGCTCCTCATCGTGCCCTCTGCCAGCCTGGTCGCTCGTGCCTGCGCATTGTTGGGCATCACCCCTGAGCGCTGCGTTCACCTCTCCAATGGGTTCGATCCTCGGCGGTTCGATCGGCGCCAGGTCGACCGGCAGGGCCCTCTGGCGACAGGCCCTCGTCGACCATCCCCAAGGGTGGTCTCCCGGCCACGCGCCCGGCTCAGTGGCCTACACCGCTCGCCAAGTGCGATCCCTCGCGACGAATACCTGTCCTCCTCTACGTCGGGCGCTACACGGCCCTCAAGCGGCTCGACCTCCTGTTGGGCGCCTATGTGCGCGCCACCCCTGATTTTGCCGTGCCGGCCTCCCTCGTGCTGCTCGGGGGCTTCCCCGACGAATGGGAAGGTGAGCATCCCTGCGAGCTGATACACCGCCTCGGCGCACGCAACGTCTTCCTGGCGGGTTGGCATGACCAGGCCGATCTCTCGGCGTTCTATGCCGCCGCCGACGCGGTCGTGCTGGCCTCGAGCCAGGAGCCGTTCGGGCAAGTCCTGGTGGAAGGCATGGCCTGCGGGCTGCCCGCCATCGCCATCGCCGCGCAGGGCCCGGGCGAGATCGTCGAGGACGGGCAGACCGGTTGGCTCGTCCCGCCCGACGATGAGGCCGCTTTGGCTTCCGCCCTCACGGCCGCGGTCAATGACGCGAACGTGCGACACGCTCGCGGTGCTGCCGCATATACAGCAGTGCATGGTCGTTACGCGTGGCCAGCCCAAGGAGCGCAATTGGCCGAACTGTATGCACACGTCTTGAGACGCTCCAAGATATCCCCCAGGTGAGGAACGGACAGATCTCTCCGGCTAGCTGATTCGGCACCTGACATCAATTTTGACATCAACCGGGGCGGACGCAGACGAACTGAGATGAACGGACGATGACAAAAAGCGTTGAATATTGGCTACTGGTGGATGCTACAAGTGGTTTCGAAAGACCGTTGCCACCGTCGGACGAGCCAATCCCGAGGTCACATCAGCAGAAGCCTACCAGTGGCAATGCAGCGCCACTGCTAGATGAGATGGATACTGAGCGAGTAGGTCGGTGGCGCGATCTCGCACCGCCTGCGCTTGCTCGTCGTTCATGTCCCACCGGGCTCCAAGGTCATGCCACATGCCATCCGGCGTGAGGATGGCAGCAGGGAAGAGCTGCTCGGGCAGCGTTGCCGTGGCCGGCCAGGAGTCGTCGTGCGGACTCTGCAGCCGCCAACCGTCCCACTTGCCCTGGGGATTGTCGGTGGTCATCCACTAATACCTACTGCCGTCATGCCCACAGTTGACCACTCCCCACGGCTGAAGCCGGGGGATTCTTGGGCTGACCACCGCTCACCTAGCGAGCTAGGAGCGTCGTACACGGTCCTGTCGTGGCCCGAAGCCACCTCCACACGCGTACCTTCCCGCAGGCCCTGCGGTAGAGCGTACGTATCGCACACCTGGTCGTTTGGTGTCCGGTGGTCGGGAGCGCCTGACGGCGCGCGGCGTTTCCTCCCCATGGCTCAAGCCAGGGGTCTTCACGCCGCGCGACGATAAAGCCCATATCCTCTTCGAGTTGCGTTACGACAGCGTCCACGTCGTCGCGTTTGAGTCCGTACGGCCCGTACACCTCGAGCAGATAATCGACTTCCTCCCGCGGCACGTATTCCTTGCGAGCTGCAACGGGTCGCTCGACGTTGTACGGCTCCATCAAGCCGGTGACCGCGGCCACCACGTCGCTCGTCTCGTCGGGCACGACCACAATCGTGAGGAACTGCATCGCCACTCCAATCCGCACGTCAGCGGTCAGCCTGGGTCAGCCGCCACGGTGAGCCGACGCACACACAGCACCATCACCGCAAACGTGAAGAAGCTGCGGTAGACGGTGACCAGGTGCTCCCAACGGATAAGCAATCGCCGGTAGTTCCCCAGCCACGCGAAACTCCGTTCCACGCGGTACCGCAACCGATAGTCCTCCTTACGCGCCACCACGGGTGTCCGCGTTTGGCGCGCCAGGTGGCGGGACGGCGCTTGGCGGGGATGCACATCCGAATGCCCCGCCGCCGTAGCTGACGGCGGAACGCGCTCCTATCATATCCGCGGTCCGCCACCAGTTTCTGGGGACGCTGCTTGGGGCGGCCATGAGGACGACCAACCTTGATGGTGTCCAGGGTCCGCTGGGCCAACCGCACCTCCGCACGGTTAGCACTGTCGAGGTGGAACCCGAGCGGCAGACCATTGCCGTCGACGACGAGCATCCACTTCGTCCCTTTGCCCTTCCTAGTCAAGCCGACGTGCTCGCCGCCGCGCTTCGCGGGCACGAACGAGCCATCCAGGAAAGCCACGGACCAGTCGAGCTTGCCTTGCCCGTCCAGGACGGGCAAGGCCGCCCGGCAGATGCACGCCCAGACGCCGCCCTCGCCCCAGCGTCTGAGCCGCCGCCACACGGTCGTTGGCGCGCCGTACTCGCGCGGTAGGTCCTGCCAACGGCAGCCCGTGATGAGCATGTGCAGAATGCCTTCGACGGTGCGTCGGTCATCGGCGCGTGGTCGTCCGGTAGGTGCCGGAGGCGGGAGTAAGGGCTGGATGAATGCCCATTGCCTGTCAGTCAGATGCACACTGGCCATGCGGCCATGCTACGGCATCAGCTCAGCGTTTCGAAACTGCTTGTAGCACCTTCGCGCTAAACGCGATCTTTACCAATTCTTATCTGTCGCATAATTTAAAGTCATTGCTTGATGCCGAAGCAATGTCTAGAATTTGTGGTATGGCCATTGATCACTTCCGAACCATGCCTTGGAAGCCAGACGAAACGGATTGGCACCTCCTTGTCCAGTTGAGTACCCAGCGCAACCTGCGTACTACGGCGGAACGCTACGCCCAGGTCTATAACCATTCCGGCTTATACCCGCCGGTTCCGTCCGAGTGGTTGCATATGACGATTGCTCGGGTCGGCAATGTCAATAATGTTTCCAATGAGGAAATGGGCAAGGTCATAGATCTCCTGCGCCCTGCATTGTCTAAGACTAAACTGCCTGAATTCCGACTGGGGCCGTGGTGGCTTTGGACAGGGAGTGTTGTTCTACACGTTACGCCCGAAGAGCCGATTGCTCGACTGTTCGACGAGGTTACGGGTGTCTTGGAGGCAGTGCTTAGAGAACGAGCACCAAAACTGGCTCCATTCATCCCTCACGTGACGCTAGCCTATGCTCGCACTTATCACGAGGAGCTTGAAGTACACGAGCAGCTATCTGCGCAACGGATTGAGCCCGTCCCGTTTCGCATTACTGCCCTTTCGCTCGTCAAAGAGCGGCAAACCATCCCGTTCTACAGTTGGGAGGTCGTGACAGACATTTTGCTAGGTCAAGGTGAGTAGGTTAAGGCCGCCTAGTCGGTGGTTGGTCAACAGTGGCATGAAAGGTGCGGCACGCGGGGTATCGAGCTTGATGGGGGCTCGGCCAGTGACGGGCAGGAGGTGCTGCCATGCCCACCCCACGCAAACCGACGCCGCCCACGACGGAGGCGATCGAGGCGTTCTGCGCGCACTTTGATGATCTGTTTTGCCGCTCGCAGGAGCGTATCGCCTTCCGGCACTACCTGATCGGCCTGCTGCTGCCGCGTGAGCACAATAAGACGGTGGTGGAACTGGCCGCGATCGTGCCGGGGGCCAATCGTCAGGCGCTGCATCATTTCCTGCACGACGCGCCCTGGGACGCCGAGGCCCTCAACCAGCGCCGACTCGCGCTGTGGAAAGCCCATTCGTACCTCGGGCCGCACGCGCAAGGCGTGCTCATCGTCGACGAGACCGGCGACCCCAAACGGGGAAGTCGCATTGTGTTGGCGGCCCAGCAGTATCTGGGCAAGTTGGGCCACGTGGCCAATGGCGTGGTGGCGGTGACCAGCCACTGGACCGACGGCAGCCGGCATGTCCCCGTGGGGGTCAGGCCCTATCGACCGGCTAGCCGCCTGCCTAAGGGGCAGCGTGACCCGGCCTTCCACACCAAGCCCGATCTGGCTTGGGAGTTGATCGAGCAGGCGCGGGCGGCGGACATCCCCTTCCGGCTGGTGGTGGCCGACAGCGTGTATGGGGAGAACGCCCAGCTCGAAGCGCGCCTCTTCGCCGCCCGCATCCCGTACATCATGGGGCTGCGCCCGTCGCACGGCACCTGGCAGGTGGTCGAGGACGAGCGCCACCCGCCGGCCTTCACCCCCGCCGAAGCGGCACAGCGCCTGCCAGCGAGCGCCTGGCAACGCACGGTGCGGTTCGACCGTCATGGCAAGGAGCTGGTGCGCTACGTGGCCGAGCTGGCGCTGGGGACGACCTACGGGCCGACCCGCGGCGTGCGCCTGATCGCCGCCACGCTCGACCCGGCCAAGCGGAAGCCGGAGTCCACGTGGTATCTGGCGACCTCCCTGCCGCTGCGTGAGGCCAGCCCCGAGCAGGTCTATGAGCTGTATCGCTTGCGCGATTGGATCGAGCACTCCTACAAGCCGGCCAAGCACGAATTGGGCTGGGCCGACTACCAGCTGCGCCCCGAGCGCGCCATTGTGCGCCATTGGCAGTTGGTGATGCTGGCCTTCACCTTCAGTCTGCTGGTCGGCGCCTTGCCGGGGCCGAGCCCGAGCTCGACCAGCGCTTCCCCGACCGCGATCCCACCCGTTGGCACTTCAGAGCAGGTGGCCGGGGGAAAAATACGCCCCCGCCTCCGCGGGGCGGGTCGTCTGGAACGTCACGCTGCGCCAGGTACGGGCGTGGCTCTGCCCGTGGGCACGCCTGCAGGGGTACTGGCAACGCTGGTCGCGCAGCGCCCCACCGCCCGAATTGGCCGCGCTCCTCGCCCACGTCGCCCAGTCTCGCCCGCTTGAGGCCCCTACTTGACCAACCAGCGCTAGTGGGTCACTTGTCATGAACAGGGCCATGTGAACGGCAGCGGAACGAGCGGGCGCTGCAGGCACCGGATCCGCCGAGGGCATGACGGCGCTGGCGCGCGCGGACCCAGCGGGCGGCGCGTTGGCCGCCCCAGGTGAACGGGGTTGGATCGGCGTTCCAGGCGCGGGCGGTCGCTTCCAGCCAGGCGATCAGTTGCTCGCAGGACTGTGGGTGTTGGCCGGCCAAGGCACGGCGGACGA
Source organism: uncultured Chloroflexia bacterium (assembly GCA_963841205.1). GTDB lineage: Bacteria > Chloroflexota > Ktedonobacteria > Ktedonobacterales > JADMIN01 > CAWAWP01. Next base: position 299,939 of record CAWJCH010000019.1, read on the forward strand.
GGATGCGCTGCAGCGATTCGGCCATGTTGAGCCAGCTGCCCGCGAGCGGGGTGAAGAGCACCATGACGCCGTGCGCGAACAACCAGAGCAGGAGTTCGGGGGTGTGGTGACCGGCCAGGTTATCCCACACGAGCAGCCGCCGCAGCGGCGGGAGCTCCGCCGGCAAGGTGATGCGGACCCGCAAGCCCGCCTGCCACCGCGTCCACTGCGCGCGGTGCGCGCGGGGATCGCTGACCAGTGGCGCCGTGGGCAAAGTCGCCAGCAGCGCCGTTACGTCGGCTTTGAGCCAGGGATGGAGCACCGCATTGGGACAACGGATCACCCCTTTGACCCAGACGTGCCCGGTGGCGGGGCGAAACAGGGTCAGCAGTTTGGCGGTGCCGTTGCGCAGGTACTCGTGCGGCTGGTGGGCGGGGTGCCCGGCGGGCGCCCAGGGGGGTCCCACCGTCGGCACCGTCTGGTCGGGCCCCGCTTCGTCCTGGCAAGCCAGCGCCACCCCTCCGGCCTCCGCCTCACGGTACGCCTGCTCAATCAGCCCTTTTTTGCGTCGGCGTCGGGGTCGTGCACCAGCACGCGGCCCCGCTTGCGCAGGCGCACGGACGTGCCGGTCGGGCACCAGGTGCGCGTCCGCTGCCAACTCCAGCCCGCGTCGTGCAGCACGCACCAGATCGTGAAGGTGCTCACCTGGGGCAACCCCTCCGGCGCCCGGCGCAGCGCCCGCTGTAAGGTCGTCAAGGACCAGGTGGCGGTCCCGTCCCGCTCGTGCTCCGGCGGGCGTCGCGCTTCGGCCAGGAGGCGCTCCCGTTCGGCGCTCGTGTCGCGCGCCGGCTGCCCGCCGCCATGGCACGGCACCACGGCCTCCAGCCCCTCCCGATTGAACCGTGCGACCAGCCGGCCGACCGCATCCCCAGAGCGGCGCCCGGCCGCCTGGGCCGCGGCGGTGTACGTCGCCCCACCGGCCACCGCCACCACGGCTTTGGCGCGTGCCACCACCGCCGCCGGCTCGCGGCTCGCGCGGCTCAGGTGTTGCAGCACGCTTCGTTCGTCTTCGCGCAGCGCTCGCAAGGGATCTTGCTGCCGCATCGCCCACCTCCTGGCTGACTCCTCCTGCCAGGAAGGCTCCTGTATACTGCATGCCACACGGCCCTGTTCATGACAACTGACCCACTAGATTATGACTGGCTGGATGCCGGCTAGTATTGGGTGGGAGTAGGACACGCGTCGCTTGCCTCGCACCCATGCCTGTTGCTACGATTGAACTGAAGTTCTTAAGCAGGAGGGCACCGGGATGGGCTTTCACTCCGAGGCACGCGAATCGGATTCGCCTTATATAGAAACGGTGACGCGTGGGTGGACTGAAGGCAGCGGCTCGATTATTCGCCCCGCCGAGAGTCGCTGGCATATGGTTCTGGTGAAATACCAGGGTAAGACGCAGTTCATTGTCACGGGGGCATTGCCAACCTCTGGCGTCGTCTCGTATACCGAGGGCGCGGAGATTCTGTGGATTAAGCTGAAGCTGGGCACGTTTCTGCCCCATCTGCCTGCCAGAATCTGCCTGGACAAAGAGACAGTCTTGCCTGATGTGGTGTGTCACTCCTTCTGGCTGGGCAGCAGGTCTTGGCAATTTCCTAACTTTGATAATGTAGAGACGTTCATCGACAGGCTGGTGCGCGCGGAGGCGCTGGCTTGCGATCCACTGGTGAGCGCGGTGCTGCAAGACCACCCTCAAGACATGGCCCCGCGCACAGTGCGGCATCGCTTCGTGCAGGCCACCGGACTCAGCCACACCCACATCCGCCAGATCGAGCGCGCCCAACAAGCGGCAGCGCTATTGCGGCAGGGTGTGCCCATCCTCGACACGGTGTATCAGGCTGGCTATTTCGATCAGCCGCATTTGACCAGGGCACTGAAGCAGTGGGTCGGTTACACGCCCGCGCAACTTGCGCGTGAGGCGCGCGGTTGCTCCCGGACTGTTGCAGAGGGCGTCTGAACCGTTTGCCATTTTGTACAAGAGCTTTTCCTTTGAGCGGCTTATGATGCCTGGGTGATGGCAACTCGAATAAGCCACGCCAAAGGAGAAGTGACGCTATGACCCCCGAACCCCTGTCACAAGCAAGCGATGCTGAAGTGCCCGAGATGCGACTGGAGTTGGTGCCAGTGCCGGTGTCTGATGTCGAGCGCGCCAAGGCGTTCTACGTGCAGGCGGGGTTTCACCTGAATGTTGACGTGCACCCTGCCGAGGGCATGCGCGTCATCCAGTTTACGCCCCCAGGCTCGGCCTGTAGCATTGTCTTTGGGACCGGCATGGGCGAGTTGACGGATATGACGCCAGGCTCCGTCAGGGGACTGCATCTCGTCGTCGCCAACATGGAGGATACGCGCAACGCGCTGCTGCGCCGGGGCTTGGCAGTGGAGGAGATCACCGATGTGGGCGGAATTAAGTACGCGAACTTCCGAGACCCTGATGGCAACCTCTGGCTCCTTCAAGAGTTTCCGCCTGCGATGAGAACGCCTGGACAGAGCTTCTACCAGCAATAAGCTGGGAGGTCAAGTTAGACGGACTTACTGCAGCGACACTTAGTCGTAGGCCAGTTGCCATAGGCCCAAGATCTGCGCGGCGTGGACGGCTTCGATCACCTACACATCTCGCTCGCTGCTAATCGTGATTTCATGGGCCTTCTCAGCGTAAGTGTCGCTGCAGTAGCGATAGTATTCCCCACGAGGGTTGAGCCTTTGGCGCACAGGCTTCCTCCGTGCTCACCGTGTCAGCGTTTTGACACCGCCTGTAGGTAGTGGTGCCTGACATCAGTTTTGACATCAACGGGCGCGAACGGAGACGGACTGAGACGAACGAACGAGGGCAAATTGTCACGAAATAATGGATGCTGACGGACGTCAGTGGACACAGACGAACAGGAAGCAACGAGTTCCTAAACCGCGAGGGTATATAACTCACACACCAAATAGCAACCGAGGGTGACGCATCCTCATCATCTGCGGCGTCGCGCGGACGACTTGCGGCCTTTTGGCCGCCGTCGCACCTCGCCGGACCCGCTCACCGGGGCGTTTTTCGCCCCCGCCCCACCGTCGCGCTCACGTCCCCCGGCGACGGCACGCGTCACGCCTCACCCATCGAGCGCCCGCGGTGGCGCTACGCCATGCTGGCCATTGCTTCTTCCAGGGCATTCAACAGTTGGGGTACTGTGAAGGGTTTCGCCAACAGGGGCACATCCAGTTGCCGCCGCAACTCGGCGACGCGTCCTTGGGTCGCCCATGCTATGGACCCAGTCAGCATGACGATACGGTGCCGCGCGGCCAGCGACGGGTCCGCGGCGACCTCCTCCAGCACCTGCTCGCCGGTGACGACGGGCATCATGAGGCCCAGCAGCACGAGGAGCGGCTCCGCGCTCGCGCGCATCCGGTCGAGCGCCGGCCCGCCGTGGCAAGGCCTCGGTCGGCTGGTTCTACGGCTTCAAGATGTACTGAGTGGAGCATCCGGGAAATTCAGACAACTGATGGAAGCAGGGCGATACCCGGTTGACGACCAGGTCGGTGCCGTCGTCGGCGCCCCCGGACAAAGGGGTAGCGATGCGCGTTCCAGTCGCGCGTGGCTCCCTCGACGGCGGCGCGGATCTCCTGCCAAGTCTCGACGCGTCGCCCCTTCAGCGCCAGGGAGCGCAGGATCTCCCACCACGGTTCGATCAGGTTCAAATAGGCGGCGTATTTCGGCTGGGAGACGAACTCCCAGCGAGGGTGGTCGAGGAGGGCGAAGACTGCATTGATGCGCACTGGCCCCGTCCGCTCACGCACTTCTGCCCGCTGACGCGGAGGTGGAGAGAACCGCCGCAGTAAACACCTCATCACCTGATGTGTCAACGCAAGTCCGATTCCCGTGCAGAGTCATTTCATGCTAGCGAAGAGGGTGTAGACTGGGAGGCCTGACACCACCAAGAACAGCAGCAAGAACACGGTATGAGGCACCCGCAGGGTCGTTACGGGCGGCGTTGGCGGCCTTGCCGGACGTGCGGTGGGGGCAAGGGCGGGTGCATCCGCTGGGGGGGGATGCTGGCGCTGGTGGTCTGCGCCTTGCTCTGTGGCAGTCGCCGCCTGTACGCCATCGCCCAATGGGGCCAAGATTGCGGGCCGGAGCTGCGCGAAGCGCTGGGGCTGCGCGAAGCGCTGGGGCTGCGCGCGGAGCGCGGGCCGAGTGTGCCGACGCTGCCCCGCGCCTTCCGGTCGCTCGATCATGCCGCCTTTGAGCGGGTCCTGGGGGGTGGTTCGCCGCGCCGGGACTGACGGCGGACGAGGGGCTGGCGGTGGACGGCACGACGCGGCGCGGGATGCACGGCGAGGAGATTCCAGGGGGGCATCGGGTGGCGGTCTTCGCGCAGCGGACGCGGGTGGTGCTCGCCGAGGCGGAGACGGTGGGCAAAGGCAAGGAGCTCGCGGGGCGGGGGGGGACGCGGCGCTGGCGGCCTTGCCGGAGCGGCTGCTGCGCGGGCGGGTCGTCACCGGCGACGCGCTCTGGGCGCCGCGCGCGCGCTGCCAGCAGCTCGTGGCCAAAGGGGGCCCTATTTGCTGGTCCTCCTTGAGGACCAGCCGCTGATGCGCGAGGCGGTGGCGCGCAGTTTCGCCAATCCGCGCACCCCACGCCAGCGGGTGGTGGTCGGCGACCGGCATGGCGACCGCGAGGAGCGGCGCACGCTGGAGGCCTCGACCGAGATGGTGGCCTACCTCGGCGCCCACGCTGGCGCCCACGCTGGCGCCCACGCTGGCACCCACGCTGGCGCTCCTGTCGGGACGCCGAGGTGCACGTCCTCGGTGGCGTCCTCGGTGGACCCTGACCTGCGGATCGGCGAGTGGCCGGGGCTCGGCCAGGTCTGTCGCCTCGTGCGCGAGGTCGAGTTCGTCAGCGGTCGCCGGAGCGGGCAGACCACCTACGAGGTGGTCTTCGCCGTGACGAGTCTGCTGCCCGCGCAGGCCAATCCCGCGCGCCTGCTGGCGCTCTCGCGCGGCCACTGGCCGATCGAGAACGGCTTGCACGGGGTCCGCGATGTCACCTTGGGCGAAGAGGCCTGCCAGGTCCGCTCAGGCCAAGCGCCCGCCGTCTTCGCCGCCTGCCGCAACACCTGCCTCGGACTGCTGCGCCGCGCGGGGTACCGCAACGTCGCCGCCGCGTTGCGTCGTCACGCCAGGTATCCCCGCGAAGCCCTCGCCCTCCTTGGTCTTCCCCTAGCATGAAATGACCCTGGATTCCCGTGGACGTTGCACGCAATCCAATTCCTGGGGCACCTCGACTAGTAGTGATTCTCCCCTTATGGCTGCGTACCCACAGCATCTGGTCGTTGGGGACGGAGATGGGGCATGTCTTGGCCACCTAGCCACTTCATGTGAGTGTGACGTTGACCACTCCCCACGGCTGAAGCCGGGGGATTCTTGGGCTGACCACCGCTCACCTAGCGAGCTAGGAGCGTCGTACACGGTCCTGTCGTGGCCCGAAGCCACCTCCACACGCGTACCTTCCCGCAGGCCCTGCGGTAGAGCGTACGTATCGCACACCTGGTCGTTTGGTGTCCAGTGGTCGGGAGCGCCTGACGGCGCGCGGCGTTTCCTCCCCATGGCTCAAGCCAGGGGTCTTCACGCCGCGCGAGCTGATAAAGGATGGGTAGACGAAATCCAGCGCTGACACCATCACAACATGCGGTACTTTGGGCGGCAGCAGTGTGCTGTTGGTTGACAACAGTGGAGGGTAACACCACCAGTGACGAAGATAAAAGCCAATCGGATGGCGTTGGAGGTGCAACCGACACCCGGCTGGCAGACCGCAGGATTCTCTACCCTCGATGCCCTCAGTACGACTGCAACCGCTCACCCTGTGTATGCCATGCACCTAAGGACGGGTTCAGTACAGCAGTTCTTCAGTCGGTCGGTCGGCATGGATGGCTTTGAACGCCAAATACCCCGCCCGACGCGCGATGCATCGGAGCTAACTGATGAGCTCCGAGTTGGGTAGTTTTCCATGGCGATGCAGCCAGCTGAGCAGCGATTGTATGCTGGCAGTGGCGAGGGCGATGCTGCTGTCGGCGGCGCCGTAGTACATAGAGATCGTGTCGCCATCGTCGCCGATAGTCTGGCCGCAGGGGAACACGACGTTATCTACGTCACCCTGGCGCTCGTACTCTTCTTCGGGCGCGAAGACCCACTCGTCGCCGCGCAGCAGACAGCGCTCGGGGTGGTTTAGCTCGAAGAGGGCGAGTCCGAGTCGGTAGATCGATCCGCCGGCGGTGACGCGGACGCCGTGATAGATCATCAGCCAGCCCTCCGAGGTCTCGATCACTGGTGATGAGAGGCCGACTTTGTTGGCATCCCACCAGCCACCCTGGCGCGCCTGCAGCATCACGTGGTGACGATCCCAGTGCAGCATGTCGGACGAATACGAGAGCCAGATGTGGGCTGCGCTCGGTTCCACTGGACGATGAATCATGGCCCACGAGCCGTCGATGCGACGCGGCAGCAGCGCGGCGTCTTTGTCTTCGGGCGGGAAGACGGCGCCGAGCCGCTCGAAGGTGTGAAAGTCGCCTGTGCTGGCGAGCGAGACGAGGGGGCCGCCACGCGAGTAGGACGTGTAGGCGACATAGTAGGCACTCTGTTCAGGAACATAGGTGATGCGCGGATCTTCGAGACCCCAAATGTCTTCCGGGTAATGGTCGGGGTCAGGGAGCAGGGTGGGCGTGGCGTCGATCTGCCAGCCGTCGACACCATTCTGCGAACGGGCGGCGCTAAGGTGTGACTGCCCTCGGCGATCTTCGACGCGGCAGAGCAGCAGGGTTGTGCCGTCGGCGAGACGCGTGGCGGCGGGGTTGAAGACGGTGTTGATCGAGTACGGCCAGTCGGAGGGGCGCAGGATCGGGTTGCGCGCGTTGCGTTGGAAGAGTGACTCATAGAGCGTATTTCTACTGATGATCACATGTGCTCCAATGCTGTTTCGCTGACTGCCAACGCGCCAATGCGTTGCGGTAAGAGGCGAGTGTTCACAGGGGGTGCACCGCTGGTTCCTCGGCGATGGCCGCGTTGTCGAGGTCATCTGATTCTGCGCCCGTGAGGGGGTTCGCCACCGAGAGATCGGCGCGTTCTTCGAGCAGTTCGGCAGTGGCAAGCTCTTCTTCGGCGAGGCGCAGTTCGAGCAGGGAGAGCAGGAAGGCCAGCGTCGATTCCGCGCCCTGGTTCTGGTTGACTCCGTCAGGCTGGAGGCCGTCGTAGCAGGCGCCGGTGGCTGGGTCAATCATCGGCACGCGGAGGTCGTTGCGCCCCAGGAACCAGTCAAATACGAGTTGGGAATGCTTGGTCCATTGGGCGTCTGCGGTGCAGCGGAAGGCGTCGAGGCAGGCAGCGACAGTGGCGTATGCCTCGACGGGCTGCTGGTCGAAGCGGGCGCGCTGCTCGCCGCGCGTGTAGAAGCCCTGTGAGCCGATCGGCACGAAGTAGCCGCTCTCGGAGCATTGGAGGTCGAGCAGCCAGCTCAGCGCGGTGAGCGCGGTCTTGACGTAGCGTGACTTGCCCATGTCGTAGCCCGCCAGCAACAAGGCGCGCGGTAGGGTGGCATTATCGTAGGCAAGGATGTCCTCGAACCAGGGCCAGTCCGCTGTGCTGTGGGCGGCATACTGGCGCATGAGCCTACTAGCCAGCTCGTCGCGCGTCTGCTGCGCGGCGCGGTCGCCGCCGAAGCGTTTCAGGTACTCATGGATGCCGAGGAGGGTGAAGGCCCAGGCGCGGGGCGAGGTGAAGGCCAGCGTCGTCGGGAGCGCACGCTCGAAGAGGGAGCTGGCGACTCCGGCGAGCCCGGCTTCTGAGGAGCGGCCAAGCACGGTGCCCAGGGCCCAGATCGTGCGTGCGTGGCTATCCTCCGAGCCAGCATCTTCGAGCCAGTGACGATCGTAGCCGAGCATGTTGCGGAAACGTCCGAGGTCGCGGTTGAAGGCGAACCACAGGAAGGCGAGATAGCGCACCGAGAGGTCTTTGACACCGTCGGAGGTGCCAAGCCCCAGTTCTTCCAGGAGGGTCATGGCGATCAGCGCGCGGGCATTGTCGTCGATCGAGTAGCCTTCCAGGAGATTGGGCACGGAGAAGGCGGCGTGCTGGAGCAGTCCGGTGTGATCGGTCATGCGGCGCAGGTGCCGGAGATTGACGGTGGGTAGCTCGGTTGGGCGCTTCTCGCGGACGCGGGCACTGATGGCGATGCGCGGCGTGCGGGCGCGCTCTTCGCGTACCTCTTGGAAGAGGTCGAGGTAGAGACCCGCGACCACTGGCCAGATCATCCCACGCCCAAGTAGGTAGGCGCGCTTTCGCATGGCGTGACGCTCGCCGTCATTGTCGAGCAGGTCGATCACTTTGGCGGCGATGGCGGCGGGATCGTGGAAAGGGACGAGCGCTCCACGACCGTCGGCGAGCAACTCTTCGGCGTGCCAGTAGGGCGTGGAGACGACGGCCTTGCCTGCGCCGACGCTGTAGGCCAGCGTGCCGGAGACGATCTGTTCGGCGTTGAGGTACGGCGTAACGTAGATGTCCGCCGTGCCGATAAACTCGACGAGCTGATCGATGCGAACGAACTGATTGTAGAAGACGACATTCCGCTCGACGCCCAACTCGCGCGTGAGGCGCTGGAGCATCAGCCGGTACGCCTCACCTTCGTGACGCAGGACGCTGGGGTGTGTGGCGCCGAGGACGAAGTAGACGAGGTTGGGATACCGCTCCAGGATCGCCGGCATGGCGGTGATGACGTCTTCGATGCCCTTGTTCGGCGAGAGTAGGCCAAAGGTGAGCAGGACGTTCTTGCCCTCGGCGTCGAACTGATCCTTGTAGTAGTTGGGATCGACGAAGGGCACGTCGGGGATGCCGTGGGGGATGAAGGTGATCTTCTCGGCAGGCACATGGTAGATGTCGCGCAGGAATTCGGCAGCGTGCGTGCTCATGACGACGAGCCGCGAGGAGAGGCGCGCGATCTCGTCGAGCACTTTGCGCTGGTTGCGATCCGGCTCGCGGAGGACGGTGTGCAGCACGGTGACGATCGGCGCGCGGAGATCGCGGAGCAGGCTGAGGATGTGGCTGCCGGCGGGACCACCGAAGATTCCGTATTCATGCTGGAGGACGACGAGGTCAACGGCGTTGATGTTGAGGAAGTCGGCGGCGCGCAGGTAGGACTCTATGTCGCGCTCGGCGATCTCGAAGCGGACGCGCGGCGGGTAGGCGTAGCCCACTTCGGTGTCGTTGATAGGGATAGCGAAGATACTGGATTCGGGGGCGGCGGCGGCGAGGGCTTCGCAGAGGTCAGTTGTGAAGGTGGCGATGCCGCACTGACGCGGTAGATAGTTCCCGATAACGGCGATTTGGCGGAAGCGGGTGCGAGGCGTATTCGTGGGCATGTCAAGTTGTGTCATGGGATTTCTCTCCCTAGTATGGCGGACCAACGACCTGCGGGGATGTCGCGGGGCGCGTGTGTGCGCGGCACGATTCCGCGATTGGTGTCTGCACGGCCCGTGAGGTGCTCGGGCGCGTGCGAGGTCGGTGTGACGCGATCAGGGGAGAGGCGTTGTAGACTCGACCTTCTCGACACGTTCTGTGTCATTGGCGCCGAGTGTGCGGTCCGAATTGGGCCACAGTCCTAATTGGCTCGGCGCTTGAGACGCGGACAACGTTGTTTCCGGCCCGGCGCAGTATGTCTCATACGGGCGAGAATAGCCAGCAACAAGGCTGCGTGGAAGTAGAACTATTCACTAGCGAAGACATACCATGCCCAACGATCTGAACCACCTCCGTGTACTGTCTCCACGCGGTTGCGATCACTGGCATGAGGACAATGTATCGTCAGAACTCCTACCCATCAATGAATTGGGGATTCTGCTGACAGAAAAGGGCTTTAGCCCGCCGCAAGCCGCTGGGTGTCAACCCGGGCGGTGCGGCGTCCAGGGCTTTCGCCCACAGCCTGGTGGCATTGCCGTTTTCCTGCCCATCAGGCAGACGACCTCGGTGGACTCTTTGCACCTCGCCAAGTGCATGCTGTTTGCCGGTTCCGTGGTACCTCGTTCCCACGGGGAAAAGCAGCAACGGGCCTTGGACGCGGTGCCATGCGGTTGAGCCAGCGTTTCTTCGAGAGCCTAGCTCGCCTGGCGATGCCTGCAACGTCCGCTTGGGCGGGGGCACCGCCTTCGGGCGCGAACGGGCAGGGGTGGATACAATCATCCCATCAGACCCGTAGCCTGAGCACCCATGGGGCTTTTGCCCCCGTGGAGTGTCAGATGTGCATTGCTTTCACCGGACCCATTTCGATGGGTATGGTGACAGGCTCTTCGCCCGTCGCGTGTGGGCTATGTTTGGAGTAGACACGTATCGATCCCGCTCATCGGAAGTCATGCGCTTCTGTGGAGGTGAAGAGAACGTCCGCGGTAATAGGTCAGCACCGGCTGATGTCTCAAATGCAACTTCTCCCTCCGAGGACCTGGCATCTCATGCACATCAGGGGCGCTTCAATTCAATAGGTAGCGATTCTCGCACAGTCGCAGTCGCCGTACACCCTGCGGGATCAGGCCATCGGATGTGTGCTACATGCGTGGGTCACCCGGTTGTTTCACCTTGGCGGAGAGATGAAAGATGCTGTGCATGACATCCAGCGCTAGAATAGGCACGACGTGCGATACTATGGGCGGCAGTCGCATGTTGCCGCATGACCGTAGGGGAAAGTGACATCATCAGTGACCAAGGCAGAAGCCGATCGGATGGCTCAGGAGATACAGCGAACACCTGGCTGGCACACCGCAGGATTCTACACCCTCGATGCTTTAAGTAAAACTGCCACCGCGCAAGGCGTGTATGCCCTGCATAAGCGTACGGGCACCGTGCAGCAGGTCTTCAGCCGGGCGGCATGGGCAGCTTTGAAGGCCAAATACCCCGACTGACGGGCGATGCACCAGAGCTAAATAGTGAGATCCGAGTTGGGACGTTTTCCGGCGCGAAGCCGCCAGCGAAGCGGGCAGTGGACGATACAACAGCCAGGGCATCGTGGAGCTTGGGAGGTTGAGTGCTTTTGGCGGTACCCGCGTGCGCTATACTCGTGGCGGCAAAAGCCTTCACAAATGGGGAGTGAGCGCCAGGTGCTTTGAACACTTGACACCCACTAAGCGCACCCCTGATTCGAGCAGGGGCGGCCTGCCGCAAGTAAAGCCCCAGAAACCCCGAAACGAAGGGGCTTGCGCTGGTCGGCGTACGGCCGCTCTACCGTGTTTACCCCATCGCTTACCCCATCGCTTACCCCTACCAGCTCAAACTGCCCTCCCAAATTGGGCGCGCGTCGTCCCTCGGCGACGTCTTCGTCCGTGGTCGCGAAGAGTCGATCGAGCACGTGCGCGGCCCCTTGCTTGAAGGCGAGGATGACCGCGCGCTTCTCCCCTGCGGCGCGCTTGAGCTGCACGCCCTGCAGCCAGACCGGGATCACCCACGGCGTCAGCGCGCTCACCGCTTGCACCCCACCTCCGGAACTCTTGGGGGTTCGCTGGAATGGCGCGCCGTTGGACGACGTGAACTGGGAGCAGGTGAAGCGTCTCGGTGACGAAACATCAATCGGCAAATCGTAGACAAGCAGAGCCGTCGGAGGGCATCCCTATCGCGACGCGGCTCGCGCGTATCACGGCTAGGTGGTAGCGCTCGAGACGCAAGGCTTGGTCGGTCCGGCGCGGCGCTTCCGCAAGCGGGAGCGGGCGATGGGGCAGCGCGACCGAAGGGCCAGTCCACAGATCTGGCCCGCCTATGCCGTCTATGGGCTGCCCAATCTCCGCTCCGGCCAGGGCGAGGCACCCGAGCGCCTCCTCGCTGCGTATCTCGTCGTCTGCGCGTTCACCAATATCTACTGGGCCGCTTCGAATTTCTTCGCCACCAGTTCGCAGCCGCTCGAGTGGAATGAGGCGCTGGTGCTCAGCCTCAAGTCATTCCACGGGCGCGGCTTTTTCCCCTCGCAGATCGGCCTTGGCGACCCATTGGCGATCGTCGCAGCGGCTGAGGCGGTGATCGGCCCCTTCATCGAACGGAAACACGGGCGGACGAGGACGAACGCAGTGGAACGACCCCATCCGTCAAATGCCCTGGAATTGGGCACTGATGGACGGAGGTGAACGTAGCTGAACGTGGCGAATGGAAGCTGCTATTTTAGCTGGACGGTCCCTAGGTGAGAGCAATCCATGCCGAGCGACATAGCCGGCGAGCCAGTTGTCTTCGGGGAAGAGGCCGAGGCTCGATTGGCACATCCCGACGATGTCGGGACCCAAGCGGTAGTCGCTTTTATACTGGAAGAGCGGGCACGAAGCGACCTGCTGCATGAGCTCACGCTCGGCCTTGGTGTCCGCTCGTGCGCGCCGTCTAGCGTGACGGATCGCTGATCTGGTCGGCAGCGGGCAAAGTAACAGTGGCTAGTGAGCGACGTGAAGCATGACGGCGAGCGAAAAGCCCAGGGCGAGGGCGAGCAAAATGCCGAGCGCGATTCCTGCCCAAGCTAAGCCACGTCGAGCATGCGCCTTACGGCCTTGAGTCCCTGCCCATGCCTCGAATTCCGCGCGAACGGCGGCATCAACGCGCCGCTGCAGCTCGTCATTTGCGATAACGATGTCGCGGAGATATGTGACCTGTCCGGGCACGTCGTTTGGATAGTAGGCTACAGGCACTTGTACATTGGCAGGCTGGGCGGCGTCCGTTCGCGGCACGAACGTCACGGGCAACTGGTGATTCGCTGTGTTCACGAACCACGCGTCGTCTACGGCTCGAAGCAGGATGGACAGCATCGAAAACGGATGCTCCGATGTAGACTTAGACGACGTCATGGATGCCACTCCTAATTTGCTGAGGGCCAGACCACACGAAGGCAAGGCTTGGTAGCCTATCGCCCGATGCCGAGTAGGCCCGCCGCGCCAAGGCCGACGATGATCCCGAAGACGATGCCGCCCGATGTGAGGAGGAAGTGGAAGAACAACGCCCTGCGTTTGAGTTGCTGCGCTGATTCGCCGAACTCCTGGTTCACACCAACGTCGATGCGCTGCACGACATCTGGCTGCGAGAGGAGCCATTGACGTAAGCTGGCGATGCGAGTTGTCTCGTCGAACTCGGCATTAAGAAAATGCGGTAGCGTCTGCCCCTGTTGTCCCGCTGCGGTTGGCGGCAGGGGGATGCTCGGGTTGGTGGGCCACTTTGCCACGGGGATCGGCATGGTGTCCTCATCCATAGACTGCACCATTGCCCGCTTGAGGATGCGTATAATGAGGAAATCCTTTGCGGCCTTCGGGCGAGTACGGGGGCCGATCATATGGTTCGCCTCCTTAGTAGAGGTGTGGGGAGAGATGAGCGGTGCTACTTGGCTGATAAGCAAGAGCTAATGCGCATCGCCGCCTAGTCGATATTACTTGTGTACGATACCATGCTTTTTGATACATAGCCAGACTAGATGACAGATGAGGAACGTGGCCATGCCAATGTTCCTTTCTCTTGCTGCTTTGGCCCCACTAATGAGTCATCCAGAACACACATGCTTGAATGTTTGCTGCCGATCCAATACGCATGCATTCTCGTATTATACGGTTGCCGTGTCGGTCGTAGTCTTTCGAATTTCGACAAAGCCCGTTAAATTACATCACCGCGCCGAGCGAATAGCTAGTACCCACGCGAGGTTGATACTATTATGACATATTAGTAAAGGAGCGGTGTAATCGATTCGAACTGGTCGTGGAGTGCTTCATCACTCCGTGAAACTCGCCAGCATCGGAATCTTAGCCGCGGACTGATCGAGAGTCATTTATGTTAAGTTCCACCTGGGTCCTCGACGTTTGTGCATTTGCTTCGACCACCCATGGAAGCGCGTCGTAGAGCGGATGCGGTCCGGTTGGTGTTGCCGTGTGGCGCAGTGGGTGAGTTGGGCGTCCTCGAGTTCCTCGATGCTGGCAAAATGTAGGTTGACCAGCGCGTCGTTGGTCAGCGGCCACAGGTGTTCGGCGGGCTGCAATTCCGGCGAGTAGCGCGGCAGGAACAGCAGATGCACGTGGTCGGGCACCTTGTGCCGCACGTTGGTACGCCACCCCGCGCGATCCAATGCGAGAGGATCTGTTTGGCGGGACTGGCGCCGACGGTCCCGCGCCATTCCTGCTGCTGGAGATGGCGTATGCCTGTCTCGACGTCAGCGTCTGCATCGATTGTGAGGCGATCTGGCGTGTCCATCTCGGCGAGCAACCGATGACGTGTTGCGAGTGGTCGGCCAAGTTCGCGGCGTAGGGTCGCGTGGAGATCGCAGAGACGTGCTATTCGTCGCTGCCGGGGTCGTTAGGCGGCGGTGGTCGCGCTGATGCCGGTGAGCCGCTCGCTGATCTCCCAGAGACGGCGCTGGGCGGCTTCGTCGTAGGACTGACGAGACGAGCGCGCTGGTTTGCACTTGACGAAGTACTGGCCGCTGATGGCTTCGACTTCGGGCGACGAGGCGAGATAGACGGAGGTTTCGGCGCCGCGATCGGCATTGATCATGAAGGGCCGAAGCATGGTGAAGACAGGCTTCCAGATGCCGCCCTCGCTTTTGCCGAAGTTGCTCGCGACGAAACCGGGGTGAAGGGTGTTGGCCGTGACGTTCGCATCCTTGATGCGGCGGGCCAACTCGTAGGTGAAGAGGATATTCGCCAGTTTGGATTGGCCGTAGACCTGGAAGGAACGATAGCGACCGTTGTCGTGTTGTAAGTCATTGAAGTTGAGGGAGGCGCCCCGGTGCGCGTCTGAGGCGACGGTGACGATGCGCGCGGGTCCGCTGGCCTGGAGCGTCGGAAGCAGGAGATTGGTAAGCAGGAATGGAGCAAGGTGATTGAGCGCGAACGTGCGCTCAAGGCCGTCCGCCGTGGCGCTGCGGCGGGCGAAGACCGCGCCTGCATTGTTGACGAGGACGTGCAGGCGGTCGTGGCGCTGGCGATAGGCGTCGGCGAGGGTACGCACTTGGGCCTGCGAGGAGAGATCGCCGGCGAGGTATTCTACCGCCGGGTTTCCGGTCTCGGCGGTGATGGCGGCCGCGGTAGACTCGGCGCGCGCAGCATCGCGGCCTATCAGGACGACGCGCATGCCGCGCCGCGCGAGCTCGCGCGCGGTGACGCGACCGATGCCCGAGGTGGCGCCGGTGATCAGGCAGATGCGTTCGTCCATGGCTTGACTCTCTTTCGCGGCATCGGGTCACGTGTTGTGGAGTGCGGCCTTCCAGCCTCTGCCGCAGAGTATAGCGAACCAGTTGAGGCGGCGCACAGGGACTCCGGCGCCGTGCGGTGCGGGATCGGTGGCTGCGCGATTTCCGCTCTCCGGCCTGTAGGCCGGGGCGAATCTCCTCCGCCATAGATCGGCCAACGACAACGGCCCAAGCGGACTCTGCATTCGATATTTTCGAGGTACGATTTCGGGCATAGCCAGTGAACTTGAAAATCGATGGTGGTAGGGACGTGGTACCGTTGGATGGGCAGAGGATGTGCGCCGGGGGCTTGACTGACGATCGGGCGATGATTAGACTGCGAAAACCGACTGGCGAGTATAGGAACCCGCCTCGCTGGGCGCGCGACCCATCTATACGCGAACCAGCTACAATTTAGCGCAACGGCGTTGGCGAGTTTGGGAGGACCCCTCCGGAAAGGTATAGAACGCACATGCCAGACATACCACTTGCCTCTGACGCGCTCGCCGCGACGTTGCGCGAGTTGGTGGCCGAGCTTGAGGGGCGTTTCCCCTACGCGGTCGCGCTGCTAAGCGACGTGGCTGGAGTTCGCCTTCTCGATTTGGGGCGAGAGCAGAACGCCGTGCAGTTGCCTCCGGCACGGGGCGTCGTCTTCACCATCTACGATGGGGCATCGTTCGCGGAGTATGCGAGTGGCGAGTTGGCTCCCGACGGGTTGGCGCGGGAGGTGCGCGCCTGGGCGAGCGGGATTCGGGTGACGACTGGCGGGCCGCAGCTGCCTGCGGAGGCGTCGGATATGGAGACACGCTCGTTCCGAACGGCGATGGAGGTTGACCCGCAGGCCGTCCCGCTGGCGGAGAAGTTGGCCCACGTCGCGGGGATCCAGCGGCGCATCCAAGGGGCGGACTCGCGGATCGTACAGGCGCGAGTGCAGTACATCGAGAGGACGGAACGCAGCGCCTTCGTCGGGCGCGGGCGCTGGCTCGAGCAAGAGGTCACGCGCATCGCGCTGGCGGCGCTGGTTGCGGCGTCTGACGGGACGGTGCTGCGGCAGAACTCGATCGCGAAGGGCAACACCGGCGGATTCGAGATCGCGCGCGTCAGCGATGACGAACTGCGCGAGCTGGTGGAGGTGGGTGTGCGGTTGCTGGAGGCGGGCAAGATCGATCCCGGCGAGTATGAGGTGATCAGCGATCCAAGCATCTCGGGAGTGATCGCGCACGAGAGCTTCGGCCACGGCGTGGAGATGGATCTGTATCCGAAGGGTCGCGCGCGGTCGGCGCATTTCCTCAATCGGCGGGTGGGGTCGCCGCTGCTGCAGATGTACGACGATCCGAGCTTCGGCGGTGGCTACGGCTCGTATTTCTTCGACGACGAAGGCCAAGCGGCGCGACCGGTGCAGATCCTCCGCGAGGGCGTGTTTGTCTCGCCGATCAGCGATCTGGCCTCGGCGACCTTCACCCCCGGCCCGCGCACGCCGAACGGACGTCGCCAGGACTTCACGCGCAAGACGTACGCGCGCATGACCAACACGTTCTTCGCGCGCGGCGCGACGCCGGTGGCGGAGATGATTGCCGGTGTGGAGCGAGGGGTTTATCTGCGGCAGGCGGAGAGCGGCATGGAGGACCCGATGGGCTGGGGGATCCAGATAACGGCGCGCATTGGCGAGGAGATCCGCGACGGCAAATTGACTGGACAGCTTTTCACCCCGGTCGGGGTGACGGGGAGCGTTCCGGAGGTGCTGGGGAGCGTCAGCGCGGTGGGAGACGACTTTGATCTGCAAGGCGGCGCCACCTGCGGCAAGGGTCACAAAGAGTTCGTGCCGGTCTCGTCGGGCGGGCCGCACCTGCGGATGAAAGCGAGGCTTGGCTGATGGGCGCGACCGACACGAACCGAGGGATCTCTTTGGCCGAGGCCACCGAGACGTTGGCGGCGGGGCTTGGCGCGCTGTCTGGCGCCAGCGAGTGGCAGATCGAGGCGCGGCGAAATGAGGAGACGCAGCTCTATGCGATCGGTGACCGCATCGAGTCGCGTCGAGTCGTCGTGGACGAGCAGGCGCGGGTGACGCTCCACAATGACCACGCGCCCCGCGCGGGTGACGACTCGCCCAGCGGCGAGCCCGGCGCATCGCTTGCGCGGGGTAGCGCGACGCTGACGCTGCTGCCCGACGAATTCGCCGATGCCGGCCGGCTGGGCGTGCGCCTTGCGGAGACACTCGCCATCGCCGGCCTCACGGACAACCCGGTGTTCCGGCTGCCCGATCCGCCCGTAGCGTATCCAACCGTAGAGACGGTCGATCCGGCGCTGGCGGGAGATGCGGCTCCGGATGGGCTGCTGGAGGATGCGTTTGCGCGCATGGCTGCGGAAATTCAGCGGCGTGCCGGCGTGCGCCTGAGCAGCGCGGAGCTCTACGTTACGCGCGGGGAGCGGATGGTACGCACGAGCCGGGGCGCGAGCTGCGCGTATCCCGGCACCTCCGTGGCGTTCGACATCGTGTTAATCGCGTCGGCGGACGGCAACGAAGCGGAGTTTCACGCGGAGGGCACACGGCGGCGCCTCGGCGATTTGGCGCTCGAACGCATGATCGCGGCATACGCCACATTCGCACACGACTCGCTGCGCGCTACCGCCCCCGCGACGCATCAAGGGGCGGTCGTGCTCAGCGGCGAGGCGGCGTCGAACTTCTTCGTGCCGATGCTGGAGAATCTGGGGTTGCCGAGCGCTTTCTCGCTGCACACCTCGGCGCAGGCGGCTTTCCAGCGGCTGAGCCGGCTCAGTCTCGGCGCGTCGATCACCGATGGCGAACCGCGCGGCGACCGGCTGACGCTGATCTCAGACGCGATGCGTCCGTTCGGGACGAAAACGGCGCCGTGTGATGCCGACGGGTTACCAGCGGCGCGGCTGACGGTGATCGAGGATGGCGTTTTCCGGAATATGTGGGCCGACAGCCGCTATGGAGCCTACTTCGGCATGGCGCCGACGGGCGCATTCGGCAATATGACGGTGCTGTCCGGCAAAACGCCGCTCGATGCGCTGCGCTCAGCAGCTGGAGGGACTGTCTACGAGATCGTGGCATTCTCGGCGTTCACGCCCGATCCGGTCTCGGGCGATTTCGTCTCGGAGATCAAGCTGGGCTATCGGCACGACGCGTCCGGCACCCGCCCGATCAAGGGTGGGTCGCTGAGCGGCAATCTGTTCGGTGCGCTAGGGGATGTGCGCTTCTCGCACGAGACGTACGCGGACGGGAGTTATTACGGCCCCGCCGGGCTGCGCTTCGCGTGGCTTACCATCGCGGGGGAGTAGGCGTGGGGGCGAAAGCGAACGAGATCAACGACGAGTAATCTACGGCACTATTGTTGTACCCACGCGTGAACGAAGAGCAGTGTCGTCTTGGGGGCGAATCCTGCTGGGAGGCGCAGCGGGAACTGGTGGAGTCCTGCAGCGATGGAGCGAGGGAGGACTGCTGACGATGGGTTTAACACGATGTGCTTGCTGATCTGGCACGTGGACGCATTCAGCGCGGAGCCGATGGAACGCAGACGCTCGAAGATCGCGGATGCGGAGCCGCGCGGAGTTACCATCGGCGAGGGCATGGTGGTCTTCGCGGCGACAGAGAAGGCCGATGAGCCGGACCCAGAGGCCGTGGCGTTGCGCGCGGTGGAGGCGATCGAGGACGTGGCGGGACGGCTGGGCACGCACACGGTGGTGCTGCACTCGTTCTCGCACATGTTCGTGGAGCTCTCGACGCCCGCCATTCCGCGGCAGATCTTCGACCGCACGGAGGCGCTACTGCGGGAGCGCGGCTATGCGGCGAGCCAGAGCGCCTTCGGCTGGTTCAATATCAGGTATTCGAGTTCAATGCGTAGCGAGTTGCGTTGCCTGATCTACAATTTGCGGTCGTGGGCAGCGGCGTAATGGAGGCCCAAGACTCATGCGTTTGCTGATCTGGCATGTGGACGGCTTCAAGGCGGAGCCATCCGAACGGGGCCGCTCGAAGATCGCCGACAAGGACCCGCAGCCCGTCAGCGTGACTGAGGGCGTGGTGGTCTTCGCCGCCGTCGAGAAGGGCGACGAGGCGCAGCCAGACGCAGTCGCAAAACGCGCAGCCCAAACAATCGCGGATGTCGCAATGCAGCTAGGTGTACGTACCGTCGTACTGCATTCCTTTGCCCATCTCTTCGTCGAGCTATCTACGCCCGCGACCGCACAGCAGGTGCTCACCTCGACGCAAACCCAGTTGGAAGCCAAAGGCTACAATGTCGGCCAGACTGCTTTCGGTTGGTTCAATCGCTTAGATATGCAGGCGAAGGGCCACCCACTCTCACGAGTAGCGCGGCAAGTGTAGGGGCTTAACCAACGACCTTGACGTAGTGTAACAGCACAGCTTGTTGCTCTTTGGTAAGCAACTGCCATGCTACGCTTGGATATTCAGAGGTGAGTGATTTCTTGACCACTCCCCACGGCTGAAGCCGGGGGATTCTTGGGCTGACCACCGCTCACCTAGCGAGCTAGGAGCGTCGTACACGGTCCTGTCGTGGCCCGAAGCCACCTCCACACGCGTCGATTCCCGCAGGCCCTGCGGTATGTGGTAAGGATGGCATACGTGGTCGTTTGGTGTCCGGTTGTCGGGAGCGCCTGGCGGCGCGCGGCGTTTCCTCCCCATGGCTCAAGCCAGGGGTCTTCACGCCGCGCGAGCTGATAATCATAATAATCTCGCGCCCTTCGATGGCGCGTCGGAAGTCCACGCTATTCTGGCGCTGGCCGACGATGTTCTTTACCGCGTCATGCCTATGAACAGCCCTTCGAGACGGTTGATCAGCGGCCCCGCACGGCGCACCTTCTCGGCGTCGCCCACCTCGTCGTACTGGGAGCGTCAGAAGTCGCGCACCGAGTCGTCGCTGACCTGTTTGAGCATCCGCTCGCGCACGTCGTGCTTGATCAAGAACTCGTACATGTGTACGGTTAACCTTCTTGGCGCACACGTGTCAAGTAGTCGTTGACGGTATCCATCGGGCGTTTGCCGCGGTTGCGGTAGCCGCGGTGCGGTCGCTCGGTATTGTAATGGACCAGCCAGGTGTCCAGGTCCACCTGCAGGTCTTCCGGCGTCGGGTAGAACCGTGAGTACAGCGCCGGCTTGAGGAATTCTTCCTGGAAGGTGAAGTGGAAGCGCTCGACGAACCCGTTGGTGCGGGGACTGCGCACCTTGGTGCGGCGGTGTTCGACGTCATTGAGTGCGAGATAGAGCTCGAAGGGGTGCGCCTCGGTGCCGCAGAACTCGCGCCCGTTGTCGGTGAGCACAGCGCCCAGCGGGATGCCGCGATCCTGATAGAAGGGCAGGACGTCGTTGTGCAGCACCGCGACCGCCGCCTCGGGGACGCGCCCGGCATACACGAAGCCGAAGGCGTACGAACCGAAGGTGTCGACGACCGAGTGCAAATACACCTTCCCAACACCCTTGAAGACGCCGACGAAATACGTGTCCTGGCAGAGCAGCTCGCCGGGCCGCGCGGATTCCACGTGGCGCTCGCGGAAGCAGGGGTTGGCCTTCTCGAGCAGCGCGACCTGCTCCGGGGTCAACTCGATCCCTTCTTCCAGCGTCCGTTCCTCCAGCCGCAGCAGGCGCTCGTATTTGCTACCCAGGCCCTGCTTGGCCAGGAGGCCTTGGATGGTCGGGCCGCTGACGCTGCTACCCTGCAGTTTGAGGAAGTCGCTGAGCTTGTAGCAGCCCCAGCCGGGCCGCTCCAGGCTCAACGCCAGCACCCGCTCGACCACCTCGGGCGGCGTGGTCTGCGGGTGCGTCTTATGAATCGGCGGCAGGTCCTTGAGGCCTGCCAGCCCCTGCTCCTGGTAGCGCCGCTTGAACTCGTAGAACTGGCTGCGGTTCATGCCGCGTTGGCGGCAGGCCTCGCTGACGCTGCCCAGGCTCAGCGCCAGCTCCAGCACGCTCAGGCGCTGCCGCGCCAGCTTCTCAGCCGGCGCCTTCGAGCCCTTCGACGTCGTGGTGGTCGCCGTCGTCGCCGTCGCCCTGCTCGTCTGCTCCCTTCCTCCCGCTAGCCTGCTCACCTCACGAGTAGTCTAGCATAATGCACGGGAAGAAGGTTAACCGTACAGCCCGTAGGCGCTCATCTCGAAGTAGCGGTGGCCCGTGGTCCAGGCCTCGTCCTGCTCTAACAGGAGGGCTCCCAGGAGACGCAAGGCGGAGTCGCGGTTGGGGAAGATGCGGATGACGCGCTCGCGGCGGCGGATCTCCTCGTTCAAGCGTTCGACGCCGTTGGTGGTGCGCAGCCGCTGTCGATAGTGTGGCGGCAGGGCCAGGACGGCGGTGGCGTCGTCGAAGCCGCGCTCGAGCGTGGCGACGGCGCCGGGGGCCCGCGGCGCGAAGTCGGCGACGAACTTGGCCAGCAGGGTGCGGGCCGTCTCGGGATCGGGGGCGTCGAAAATCGCGGGCAGTCGCCCCTGCACCGCTTCCTGCAGCGCCTTCGGGGTCGCATCGGCGACGTTGGCCGACAGATGGGTCTGGCAGCGTTGCCAGCTCGCGCCTTGGAAGTGGAGGCGGATGGCGTTCACCCGCCCGCCATGGTGGTCGGAGACGACGAGGTCGACGCCGGCCAGGCCGCGGCCCTTCAACCAGGTGAAGATGCCGATCCAACTGCGCTCCGATTCGCTGTCGCCCAGTTGCAGCCCGAGGATCTCGCGGTAGCCCTGCGCGTTGACGCCGACGGCGAGCAGCGCGCTGACCGCGCGCACCTGGCCGCCCTCGCGCCCCTTGAGCACGAGGGCGTCGACGCGCACGAACGGGTAGCGCTGGCCGCTCAGGTCGCGCTCGTTCCAGGCCTGTACCAGCGGATCGAGGCGCTTGCACAGGTCAGAGACCGTCGATTTGGCGAAGCTCGTCCCGCACAAGTCCTCGGTGATGCGGGCGACTTTGCGCGTCGAGACGCCGTTGACCACCAGCTCCCTGAGCGCCAAGATGAGGGCCTGTTCGCTGCGCTGGTAGCGCGCGAAGAGTTCGGTCGAGAAGGCGCCGTCGCGCACCTGGGGCACGCGCAGCACCAGCCGTCCGACCCGCGTGGTGAGCTTGCGTGGCTTGTAGCCATTACGGTAGCCCTGCCGCTCATCGCTCCGCTCGTACGGGTCGGCTCGGAGTTGCTCGCTCACCTGCGCTTCGAGCACCTGGTTCACGATCGCCTCCAGGAGTTGGCCAAGCTGATGCTCACCGCTCGTGAACAGCCGTTGCAAGGTCTGCGCATCGAGGGTAACCTGGTAGCGGGTCATGGGATCTCCTCTCTGGTGCTGGATGTTTGATTCACAACCAGTCTCCCAGAGAGGCCCTTGCCCCTCTCTCAGCAGGCCCTCCTCAAAGTACAGAAGACACCGGACTCAATAAAGGGTGCGGGCGTCTCGGGGCAAAAGCGCATTGACGAGCGGGTCGAGCTGAGCCGGTTATACAACGACATGAAGCATGGGATCGTCGACTCGGTAATGGTCATGCATGAGGACAGGCTGTTTCGTGATGAGTACCACACGAACGACACCACGTTCATGCAGCTCTTAGCGGAGCAAGATGTATTGCTCCTCGTGCGGACCGACAACCGCCGCTACGATTGCACCAAACCAAGTGACCGTAACGCGCTACTCGAAAAGATGATCGCTTCCCGTAACTACCTGGACGACCATGTACTGGGCCGTATGAACGGCAACCAGCAGGCCAAGGCTCTGCAAGGCTTGTTCGATGGACGCATGTTACCTATGGGGTACGTCACCCAGGGCAAGAAGAAGCAACAGACCTTGCTAGTCTACGAGCCGTGGGCAAAAGTCATCCGTTGGCTCTACGAGCGCTTTCAAGAAGTCGGCAACCTATACGCGTTGGGGCATGAAATTGAGGCTATGCCCTACTTATTCCCCGATCCCACAGCTGACGACCTGCTCAGGTATACTTTCAAAATCCGCATGACCAAAGTGCCAGGCGGCTTCAAGCCCGCTTCGATGGACGCTATTCGGTACATGCTGACCAATCCGGTATATATCGGGGCTTGGGTGTATGACGACGCCATAGTTCGGGAAGATAACCACCCGGCCATCGTTGACCGAGAACTGTTTCTCTTCGCGTACCACAAGATCACAGGACGTAATCTACAGGGCGAACCGTTACCCGGTGTCGAGCGCCGTCGCTTACGCCCCGATAGCGTGCAGGCGGTGCTGAAGTATATCCTCCGCGACCCTGAAGGCCCGCTCTACGTCATGCACGCCGCTCACCCTGAGTACATTCGCGCGCCCCGATTGAAGGATACTGGGGAATTGCTAACACGTATGACGTTCTCTATGCGTACCTACCAGATCGACGACGTATTCCTGGCTCGTGTCAAGGAGCTCGCTACCGCCGACCGAAACTTGGGCGAGCATATCAAGGCGAGCGTCGCTGAGCTTGAGGAACGTCATACCGAGGCCGTAGTTTCGGTGGAAGAGCACCTCATCCATGTGCGCAACGAAATTGAGAAGACCATGGCGCTCTTGTACGATGACATCTTGACCCTGACACCGCAGGATAAGATGAGGTACAACGGCATCCTGGAAGGTCTCAGGGCGCGGGAGGCAGAACTAGTAGCGGCCCAGGACGGTTCGCTGTACGAGTCGTTGCAGGACGACATGCAAGAACTAGCCGACGTGCTGGCCGACATTCCCGCTCACCTCGACAACTAACTGTACGATGGAACGTCAGCAGCGGCTGGCGCGGCTCTTGGTCGAAAGCGCCACACTTGAAGAACTGAGCACCCACTGGGTACGATTAACCATTGTCTGGCGAGGATCGCTGGCTGACCGACCTGACGTCTGTTTCACCTGGCGGCAGCACGGCCAGCGCAACAATACCTGGACACCCGAAGAGGATGCCATAGTGATCGAGCACTACCCGAAGACCGACAAATGGACGATCCTCGGGGCACTCCCGAACCGCAGTTGGAACATGGTCTATCAACGAGCACTGACGCTCGGCTTGCATCGCTCGGCATATATTCAAGACCCGGTACCCGACAACATCACGGTTGGTGACCTTGCGGTATTTCCTGACCGTGAAGTGGCGCTCAAAATTGCTTCTGATGCCGCGAGGCAGCCCGGATATGCCCTCTGGCTCTACTCTGCCGGGACGAAGGAATTAGCCCAAGAGCTTGGAGCATCAGAACTCGGAAGCGAAGGGTTGGGCTGGTTCAACCGGTTGGAGCTGCGCGCAAAGGGGCATCCACTCTCGCGGGTCGCGCGGCAGGTGTGAGGCTTCCCGATCCGCTGTCGCTTGCATTTTCGACCGGGTGTGAGACACTGGCTCCGGTCGAGGGTGCGCGAGACGGCGGGAGATGGTCGAGTATGCAGCGGATAACGCGCCGTGCGGCGGTGGGGGGTGCGCTGGGGCTGGGTGCGGCGGCCTTTCTGGCTGGCTGCGGCACTCGCGGCGCGGCGTCTGGGCCGACGGCGACGCCTACCGCGGCCTCGGTGGCGGGTCCGCTGCTCGTTTACCGGGGGCATAGCAAGGCGGTTAACGCGTTGGCATGGTCGCCAGATGGCACGAAGCTGGTGAGCGCAAGCGACGATGGCACGGCGCAGATCTGGGATGCGGCGACCGGCGCGACATTGCTGACCTATAGGCAGCATGAGGGTAAGGTGTGGGGCGTCAATTGGTCGCCGAGCGGGGCGCAGGTTGCCTCGGCGGGGGGGGACATGACGGCGCAAATCTGGGACGCGGCGACGGGCAAGCGCGTGCTGACGTATAGCGGCCACTCGGCCGGCGTGGATGACGTCTGCTGGTCGCCAGACGGCACAACCCTAGCTTCGGGCGCGGATGACCACACGTCGCGCGTCTGGACCGCCGGTGGCAAGACACTCTATGCCGGCCAGGATTATCTGCGCTACATCGCCGCGATCAAGTGGTCACCGGACGGATCGCGCATCGCGGACGGCAGCGGCGACTACACGGCGCACGTTTGGGATGCCGCGAGCGGCGCGAACGAGCTGATCTATCGCAATCACAGCCGGGAAGTGTTCGGGGTGAGTTGGTCGCCCGACGGCAAGCAGATCGTCACGGCGAGCGGCGATGGGACGGCGCAGATCTGGGATCCGGCGAACGGGGCGACGCTGCTGACCTACCCGGGACACACCTCCGCGGTGTATGCGGTGGCATGGTCGCCCGATGGCTCGCGCGTCGTGACGGGCAGCCAGGATCAGACCGCGCAAGTCTGGCTCGCCGCGTCCGGTGCGCCGCGGCTGACGTATATGGGCCACCAGACCAACGGTCTGACGAGTGACAACCTACCGCTCGGCACGGTCCACACGGTAGGGTGGTCGCCCGACGGCACGCACATCGCGTCGGCGTCATTCGACGGGACGGTGCATATCTGGCGCTCTGCGTAAATGCGCGGCTGGCGCGGCGTCTGGGCTTGCAAGCGGGCGTTGGATGCCAGGCGAGAGCGCGGGCGGGCGACGTTTCTGGCGAGAGGATGAGCGAGGATCGGCAAGTGAAGATGGATGCTGTAGGCGGGCGACGCATGCGGATCGGCGTTATCGCGGAACTGGGCGACGATCAACCCGACGGGCGCGCGGCGAGCTTCGGCGAGGTGCAGGCGCAGGCGCGGAAGGCCGAGGAGATCGGGCTCGATTCGTTCTGGGTGGCGGATCATCTGCTCTTCCGTCGCACGGAGAACGTGGACATCGACGAGGGCGGCTGCTGGGAGGCGTTCACGTTCCTGGCGGCGCTGGCGGCTTCGACTACGCGCATCACGCTAGGTCCGTTGGTGGCGGCGACCTCGTTCCGCAATCCGGCGCTGCTGGCCAAGATGGCCGACAGTTTGGATGAGATCAGCGGCGGCCGCTTCATCCTGGGCATCGGCGCGGGCTGGCACAAGCCGGAATACGATGCATTCGGGTTTCCCTATGACCACCGGGCATCGCGGTTCGAGGAGGCGGTGCGGATCGTGGCGCCGCTGCTGCGCGAGGGGCGTGTGGACTTCGCGGGCGAGTATTACTCGGCGCGGGATTGCGTGCTGCGACCGCGCGGGCCGACCGCTGGAGGGCCGAAAATCTGGATCGGTGGTCGGCAGCCACGGATGCTCGAGTTGACGGCGCGGTACGCTGATGCCTGGAGTACGGTGTGGCATAAGGATGCGGCGGGCGTGACGAAGGCATACGCGGCGTTCACCGAGGCGTGCGAGCGCGTGGGACGTAATCCGATGGAGGTGGAGCTGACGGCGGGGACGCTGGCGCGCGTGCTGCTACCCAGCGAGACAGCGACCAGCGATTGGAACGGCTTCGCGGGTACCTCGAACGAGGTCGCTGCGCATTTGATGGAGTTTGCCGACGCTGGAGTGCGCCACCTCGTCGTCGTCCCAGGCACTCCCGGGGTAGACGGTATCGCGCGGATGGCGCCGGTGTTGGCGGCGCTCGATGCGAAGTAATCGCTACCAAGCGTCATCTGTGCCGAACGAAACGCTGTCGCTCGACAGAGCACCTGGTGACCGCTCAGCGCTGAGTACCGCTTAATCTGTGATGCGTTCGGCTTGGTCGCGGATATCCATGACATAGGCAACGAGGTCGTGAAGACGACCTTCGCGTCGCCGTAACTGCCTAACGAGGGCGCAGGTCGATGACGCCCAGAGAAAATGCGAGCGCTCTGAAGATATCGTCGATAGCATTGAGTGCTCGTTCGGTGCGCTGTCGGCGTGGTTTACGCGGGTTCACGAAGCGATGTTTGAGACCGCCGTGCTGACGGGCGTGTAGGTCTCGTGGCTCTGTAGGCCGGTGGCGCGAGCCTGTGGATTGCATTCGGCAGGCTGCCCGATCGGATAGGTATTCGGGCTAACTGAGAACTGATCTGCCCTTCCGTTGGTTACTTGGAGGCGATGATAGCGAATATCGTAGGATGGTTCCTCCGGACCGTGCCAACTGCCGACCGCAATATGCGGTTTGGGTGGCATCACTGCTCATTCCAAAGGTGATGCAGGTGGTCGAGGCAAATGCCGGCGAGTTGCAGGAACCTCTGTACTTCTTGTTTTTCGAATGCCGAGGCGACGTAGGCCAGCGCGCCGTTGCTCGCGTGGAGGCAAGGATCGACGGCGGAGTGTGAGCCGTCACGTCGTAGGGTCGCGGCGAGCAGGATGAGATCATTGAGCGCGTAGTCGGTCTCGATGTCTATACACACGTTGACCGGAAGCGCCAGTTCTTGTTCGTTTTCCATCGATCGGTTCTCCCTGTTGGTTTGCCGTCGCTCGGAGGGAAGCGACGGACGGGTCGACT
Organism: uncultured Chloroflexia bacterium; assembly: GCA_963841205.1. GTDB lineage: Bacteria > Chloroflexota > Ktedonobacteria > Ktedonobacterales > JADMIN01 > CAWAWP01. The sequence goes on from CAWJCH010000019.1 coordinate 327,435, forward strand.
GAGGCGGCCGAGACGCAGGCCACGCGCTCATACTTCGATGAGACTACCCGAGGAGTCTGCCCGCAAGTGCCGACCGCTAACAGCGGCCGGTGTTAATGTCACGCGGCGGGACATCCGCCCTTCAGACGCCGCAATCTCCGCGGCCACAAGGCGGGCGGCGGAAGCTGAAACGCCGGCACGGCAACGAGCGCGCCGAGCGTCAATGCACACACCGCCATGCGGGATAAGACCGTGAAGCCGCTCGGCTGCCATGCTCGCGAACCTACAGCGCCGCTATCACACTATTCACTATGCATTAGTGTAATTGATATAAATATATTTGTCAATATATTACTTGTCATCTTGGTCCATGTTGTCATTCGGGCGACGTTCATGACAAGGCGGCGCCGACGCGAGAGCGTGGACACGTTTGTGGGGTATGCGAGCGCGTGTATCGCGGTGCGCTGGCTTGTGCATAGAGTCATGCAACGATGTACGAGTCCGCTGGCAGGTGACGAACAGGGGTTGACGGCGAATCACCGCCGTGGGAGTGGCTCACGCACGTCAAAGGCTTCGTCGGGCACGGTGGGCAGGGCCAGCGGCGGCGTATCGGTTGGCGGAGATTCGGCAAGGGCTTCGGCGAGCGGCGGCGAGACGGGAGGGCGATAGATCGTGGCGTTGGCGCGGGTGCCCCAACGCCGCCAGAGATAGAGGGCGAAGAGAGCGGAGGCGAAGCAGGGCACCCCGGAGACGACGAAGCTCCACGGCACGCCGGCTGTGCTGGCGACGGCGCCGACGATGAGGTTGCCGATCGGCGTCGTGCCGATGAATACCATCGAGTAGACGCTCATGACGCGTCCGCGCAGCTCCGGCGGACTTGAGAGCTGCACGCGCGTATTGGCGGCGGCACTGAATGAGCTCATGAAGAAGCCGGCGCAGGCGATGACCGCCAAGGTGACCGGGATCGACCGTGGCAAGGCGACGGCGGTTTCGAGGAGGCCGAAGACGGCAGCCATGCCGATGAGCAGGCGATTGGTGGGTGCGCCGCCGCGTCTGGCGAGGACGAGCGCGCCGATCAGCGCGCCGGCCCCCAGCGACGAGGTGAGTAGGCCGAAGACGACAGCATCCGCATGCAGCACATGTGTCGCTTCGAGGGGCAGCAACACATTGAAGTTGAAGCCCATGGTGCCGATGACGGCGACCATGATGAAGGCAATGAGCACCGACTTATTGCCGCGTATGAAGCGGAATCCGTCGCCGAGCGCCCGGATGCGGGCTACTCCGTGCAGCGGGTCTCGCTGTGGCACGGGCATCAACTCCGAGGGGCGCATCACGAGCAATCCACCGATGACCGCGAGGAAGCTGAGGGCGTTGAGGAGGAACAGGAGTGGAATGCCGAGCCAAGCGATCAGCGCGCCGCCCACCCCAGGACCCGCGATGCGCGCGACGTTGAACTGTGCCGAATTGAGCGAGACGCCGTTGAGCAAATGATCGGGCGGGACCATCTCGCTGATGAACGCCTGCCGGGTGGGCATGTCCACCATGTTGACGACGCCTAGCAGCAACGCGAGAACGCAGACGTGCCAAATCTGTGTGATGCCAGCCGCGGTGAGGATGAAGAGGATGAAAGCGAGCACGGCGCTGACGCCCTGAGTGACGACGAGTACGTTGCGACGCGGCCAGCGATCCGCTATCGCGCCGCCGAGGGGCAGGATGAGCGGGCCAAACTGGAGCGCGCCGACGATACCGAGTGCCAAAGGATTGCCGCCGGAGAGTTGGAGCACGAGCCACTGCTGTGCGGTGCTCTGCATGAAGGTGCCCGTCACGGAGACGACTTGGCCCATCCAGAAGAGGCGATAATTGCGGAATTTAAGCGCGGAGAAGGTTCGTTGGCGGGTCGCGTTCGCTTCCGGGCGACGGTGGGAGCCGAGCGGTGAGGGTGAAGTCTCGCCTTGGGGCGCGACGGATGCCATCGGGTCGGATCTCCTGTTCATGTCACTTCTGTTCATCATGCTACGTCGCGCTCGGTCGCTGCCGTCGCGAGCCGACACTGCAGCGCCGGCGTATAGGGAATGCGGACTGAAGTCCGCCCCTTCTGCGGCGACGATCGCGTCGAACTTGGCATCAAATTACCTGCACAGCGCTCGGAGTTTGACCGCTGTTGGCTGTTAGATGTACATCATACATCAAGATGCAAGAATGGCCCCGCGCGCAAGCAATTGCACGGGGGCCGAAGAGTCGACGCACGCTAGCTAGCGGCGAAATGGTTCTTGTGATAGTAGGTCATGCCCTGCCCCAACACCTTAACCGGCTGGAGCTCTTTGAGCATGATCGGCTCGCCGCACTTGGCGCAGACGCGGCCGGTGACGAAATTGGTGTCGTCCAGCTTACCGAGCGAGGCGCGCGCCGTCTTGGAAAGCTCGCCCTTCTTGGCCATGTTGTTTCACCCCTGAAATGCTTGGATTGATTGAATTGGTGTCGAGCGAAATCGGCGGGATTAGCGTCGTTCGTACCACTCAGTATACCACATGGCGGCGCGGGCGGGAGGAGCAGGCGACGTGCACCGCGCCGGGAAAGTGGCCGCTAGGAAAGCGACGTGCCGATCAATTCTTCCTCGGTGCGCGGGCCGATGGCGGCGATGACGAGCGGTTCCGTGGTGGGGAAGCGGCGGAGCAGACCGAGGATCTGTTCGCGCGTGACCGCGTCTATCGTCTCTTTGAGCTCTTGAATGGTGATGATGCGCTGCTCGAACCACCACGAGCGCGCCAAAGCGGACGCACGCGCGCCGGAACTCTCCCCGCGCATCACCAACTCGCTCTTGAGCTGCACCTTGGCACGGTCCAATTCGTCCCGCGAGACGCCGTCCGATTGGAGACGGCGCAGCTCGTCGAGCATGACGCGGACGGTTGCGGGCGACTTCTCGGGTGTGGTGCCGGCGTAGAGGAATTCGGCGCCGTAGACGCCGTTGGGCGCGAAGATTGAGGCGACGGAGTAAACCAGCCCGCGCTTCTCGCGCACCTCGCGGAAGAGACGTGAGGTCATGCCGCCGCCGAAGATCTCACTGACGACAGAGGCAGCGTAGTAGTCGGGATCGCCGTATTTCGGAAACGGAAACGCCATGCCGATGTGTTCTTGGGTGCCGTCGTGCAACTCGATGTTAACGGCGGCGACGGGGTTCGGCTGCTGCTGCTCGGCGACCGGCGGCACACCCTGCCAATCGCCGAAGAGCTCACCGACGCGGGCGACGACCGCGTCCCAGTCGAAGTTGCCGGCGATGGCGATCAGCGCTCCTTTCGGCTGGTACCACGTGCGATAGAAGGTCCGGAGATCGTCCGGCTCGAGCGACTCGACGGTGTCGCGGAAGCCGAGGCCGCGCCGGCCGAGCGTGGTCCCGCTGTAGAAGCGCTCGCGGACGAGATCGAAGATGCGGCGCATCGGCTCGTCGTCGCGGCGGCGAATCTCTTGCAGCTGTACGCTGCGCATCTGGGTGAATTCGTCCCGCGGGAAGGCCGGATATCGCACGACATCGGCCATGAGCTCAAGCGCTCGATCGAGGCGGTTGCCGACGATTTGCGCGGAGTAGCGGCCAAAGTCGTTTGCGGATTCGCCGCCCCTGCGCGCGCCGATGGCCTCGAAGTCGTCGGTGAGCTGGCGAACGGTGCGGTGCTCGGTGCCCTGGAAGAGCATATCGGAAAGGAGATGCGTCAGGCCGATCTTCGCCTCTGGCTCGTCTTTCAGGCCACCGGCGAACTGAATGCCGAAGGTGACGGAGGCGAGGCTCGGCATGCGCTGCCCAACAAGCTGGAGCCCGTTCTCGAAGGTGTGGACGAAGTAGTTGGGCGCCAGCGATCCGTCAAACGGCTGCGTGATGGCGGAGGTGGTCATGGGCATCCATCCTTCTGACGCGCGAGTGAGCGACGCTGGCGATGGTTCACTGTAGCGTGATAGCTCGCTGGACGAGGCCGCTGGGGGAGGCGCGCCGTCATCATAGGCGACGGCCTCGCGGTCGCGCCAGCCTTGAACAGCCAGCGCAGGCCGAGATGCCAGATTATAGCATGTTTCCCACTAGGAGCCGGCGGGGCGAGCGCGAGGGAAGGGCTGCCGAGGCAGGAACAGACGCAGTCCGAGGCCCTGACCAAGCAGCGTGATGAGGACGACGCCGTAGACGACCAGCTTAAGCTGATCCTGCCCAGGGATGAGCTTGGGGATGCTGAGAACCAGCGCTAAGGAGAGCGCACCACGCAGACCGGAGAGCAGCATGAGCGGGCGCCAAGCGCGCGGCACGGGTTTGACGGTAACGAGACGCGAGCGATGATTGGCGAGCCAATTGTAGAGCGGGACGAGGGCGTAGATCATGAGAGCGCGGCCCGCCAGGAGGCCGACGACTGCCCACAGGATCGCTGGGAGTGCCGAGCCGATAGAGGTTGACCCGAGGGTGACACCGAGGAGCAGGAAGAGGAACGAGTTGGCGAGATAGCCGGTGAACTCCCAGACGCTATCCACCAGCTCGATGGTGCGCTCGGACATGCCGGTACGCTTGCCGTAGCCGCCGAGGAGGAGGCCCGCGGCGACGACGGCGAGGAGGCCGGAGGTGCCGGCGAGGACGCCGAGGATATACACGCCATAGGCAACGCTGAAGGTGACGGTGGTTTCGAGGAGTGGATCGTTCACAACGCGCACGAGGCGACTGACGACGTAGCCGACGACGGCGCCTAGAAGCACGCCGCCGCCGAGGAGCCAGAGCACCTTTAAAGTGATGAGGAATGTGGATAGGCCCGTGAACTCGCTGTGCATGTGCAGGGAGGTGAGCAGGGCGGCGAGGATGACCTCGAAGGCAGCCGCGCCAACGCCGTCGTTGAAGAGGCTCTCGCCTTCGAGGATGGTGAGCAGGCGATCCGGCAGGCCGAGCTGACGCAGCAACGAGATGACGGCGAGCGGGTCCGTAGGAGAGATGACGGCGCCGACGAGCAGCGCGGGGAGCCAGGCGAGGGCGGCGCCGAAGTGTGCCACTGCGGCGATGACGAGCAGCGAGATGAAGACCCCCGGCACGGCGAAGGCGAAGACCAGCAGGCCGTCACGACGCAGCAGCTTCGTGTCCACGGTCCAGGCGCCCTCGAAGAGCAGGGCGGGCAGGAAGAGGAAGAGCACGAGGTTGGGGTCGAGGTGGAGGTTGGGGAAGAGCGGACTCAAGCCGATGACGAGGCCGGCAAGGACGAGCGCGAGGGTGTAGGGTAGGCGGAGCGATCGGGCGACGAGCGCCACCGCCATGGTAAGGATCAGGAGCAACACGATGACGCCGACCGTGTCGGCTGTGGCCTGATTGAAGGTCATCGCGCTCGCCTCGCTAGCGGCGGGACCACATGGAGCGCGGAAATGGAGCAGTCCGACGCACCGGCGTTGTCGGAGGCGAGATCGGGGCGGCTGACAGCGAGATCCCAGATGGCGGCGGGACGCACTGCCAGGAGCGCTGAGGCGACGGCGTCGATGGTGCTGCCGGTGGTGGCGACATCGTCCACCCGCAGGGTGCGCCGCCCGGCGAGGACAGTTGCGGCATGCGGGGAGGCAAGCGCGAAGGCGTCGGCGACATTCACATGGCGTTCGGCAACGCGCAGGCCGACCTGGGGACGCGTGTCGCGGTGGCGAACGAGCAGATCAGCGCGATGGGGGATGCCAAGCGCACGGGCGCACTCACGCGCTAGGAGGCCCGACTGGTTGTAGCCGCGCCGTTTCGCGCGGTCGGGATGCAGCGGAACAGGGAGGATGACCTCTGGTTGCCAGCCCGTACTGCACACCTGCGCCGCGAGCAGTATTCCCAACGGCTGCGCGGCCCGGCGCTGGTGGCGGAACTTCAACGCGAGGATGGCGTTGCGAACGGCTCCTTCGTAGACGGCGGCAACGCGCAGCGCGGTGAGCGAGGCAGGGCCGTGCCCCGTTGAGCAAGACGTGCAGAGCGTGCCCCGGGCGCCGAGGATGAGCGTCTCGCCGGGTGCAGCTGCTGAGGCGAGCGGGGTGCCACAGTGGGCACAGAGCGGCGGTTCGGGTGTGCGGATCGTCGCCTGACACGCGACGCAGAGCAGCGCAGCGGTGGCGCCGCAGGAGACGCAGCGTGGTGGGAAGATCTGATCGAGGAGCGGATCGAAGAGGCGGCGGGTAAGCGACATCGAGACCTCTTCTAGGCGACGTTAGGGTTAGCAGCAAGAGGAAGCGCGATAAACCGGCGCGCAATGCGGATTACGGCGTCTGAATGGATTGTAGCCCATCCGGTGAGAGCGGCGGCCCAGTACGCTTGAGCAGCGTGACATTCTCCACCGAGCCGACTATGGTGTAGCGACCGGAGGTAAGCATGCGGGTGAACATCGAGCCGTCCGCCGTACGATTCTCAACCGCCGCGTCCACCACGTCAACTGCGACGTATTCGGCGCTGTAGGAGCGCGGATCGGGCATCAGGTAGATGGTGTAGCGGTCGCTGAGATGGGGGTCTAGCGTGTCGGTGGCGGCGACGAGAGCGTTCGCGGGCACGCGGGCGAGGAGCGCGACTATGGCGGATTGGCCACGGATGGGTCCGCCGCCGACGTTCCAGAAGGAGGTCAGGCGCGGGTTGGCGCTCTGCACGCTGGCAACGGTGGTGAGCAGGAGCAGGAGGGCGACGAACCAGGGCGCGATCGCGGTGGAGAGCGGGAGGCGTGTGACGTGGCGATCGGCCCAGCGGGAGCCACGACTGTACAGCGATGCGATCCTGGAGGTCAGGCCGTTGGTGGTGGGCGGAGCAGGGGAGGCGGACTTGGTGGTGGCGTCTTCGGTGGGGGATGCGGCGTGCGAGCGGGTGTTGTAGAGGCGGGCGGCGCCGTAGACGGCTCCCGCGCTGAAGTAAGCGACGGTCATGGCGTTGTATTGATAGAAGCCGGAATACTGCTCGGCGTGGGAGCTGAAGACGTTGACGGCGAGCTCGGGAAGCGCGGCGAGCCAGAGATAGGGGGCGAAGATGCTGAGCCCGCCGCCGACGGCGAGCATCTTGGCGAGATAGCCCAGGCGAGCGGGCGAGGTGACGATTAACTGGATCGGCAGCCAGGGGTGGGTGAGCAGGTTCTTGGCGGCGTCGCCGGCGGAGGAGCCGAGCCAGGCGTAACGATACCAGAAGTTGTTGCCGCCGGTGGCGCCTCCGCTGAAGTGCGGCAGGACGACGAAGAAGCAGAACGCCGTCCAGACCACGGAGAGCACAATGACGATCTGCCCGAAGCGCGGACGGCCATGCACGAACCAGATCAACAGCCCCAGCGGCACGAGCGAGAGCGCGACGTCCTCTTTGGTGAGCGCGGCAAGGGTGGCGGCGACCGCGAACCAAGGGTAGCGACGGGCGGCGAGCGCCCAAAGCGCCGTCAACAGCAGCGGGGTCGTCAGCGAGACGGCATGGAAATCCCACAGCGCTTCGCCGAGCACAGACGGGGTCCAGTAGTAGGCGAGGACGAAGCCAAGGGCGAGCAGCGGCAGAGCAGGGATGAGACGGCGCGCGAGGAGGAAGAGCGGCAGGGCGCCGAGGGCAAGGGCGACCGTCTGGAACACGAGCAGCGTCTCTGGGCCGGAGTGGATCAGGTAGAGCAGGGCAATAAGCAGGAAGATTGGCTCGACGTGCTGACCCAGTCGCGTCGGCGGGCCTTGCCAGTCGAGGCCGCGGTTGGTGAAGCGGAAAGGATTGCCGTGGAGCGTGTTCCAGGCGGCCTGGTCCATGTTGCCCAGATCGAAGGCATCGGCGTGATAGGACTGGTAGCGGACGAGGGCATGCTGGCCGACGAGGGCGACATCAATCACGAAGGCGACGGCGAGCCCAATCCAAGCGACTTTCAGCCACAGATTGGTGCGCTGATCGTACTGCTGAACCAGCGAACCGAAGGTTGTGGCGCGCTCACGCCACCCGGTGATCCGCGCACGCAGGCGATTGCCGCGAGTGTCGGCGAGCGGCGGCGGAGTGGAGCCGCTGGCTGCCGCGGGCCTAGACGGGCTGGACACGAATGAGGGCGTCGCCTTTCTGGACGAGGTTGCCGCTGGTGGCGACGACCGCGGTGACTTTGCCGGCGACTTCGGATTTGATCTCGTTGAAGACTTTCATGGCCTCGAGGATGCAGACCGTCTGACCCGCCTGGATCGTATCTCCGACGGTGACGTAGGGGTCGGCGGTGGGCGAGGCGGAGGCGTAGAAGACGCCGGTGAGGGGCGCGATGACGGCGACCGTCGGGTCGGGCGCACCGGAGGCGGCCGCATGGTCGATTGCGCGAGGATTCGCGCGGACGGCGCGGGGGCGAGCGGCCGGGGCGGCGAGGGCCTGGGGCAGCGCGATGACCTCGGCTTCGAGGCGGCGCCGGATGTGAATGCGCAGGCCGCTTTCCGTGAGGTCGAGCTCGCCGACATCGCTGCCTTCGAGTGCCTCAGCGAGCGCCTTGATGCGGTTGACCAACGTGTGCCGTTCCGTATGCCGCCTCCCCTATCTCACACTGCCAACGCGAACATGGACCGACATCAGCCGACGATAGCGGCGCAGCTGCCAGCACGGCGTTGTGGCCGCCAAAGCCCATCGAGTTCGAGATCGCCACGCGATCTTCGCTTCGCGCGCGCTTGTTGGGCACGTAGTCCAGGTCGCACTCGGGGTCGGGATGCGTCAGGTTGATCGTCGGCGTGCAACGCCATGGTAGAGCTCAGCGCGGTGACGCCGCCTCGATGCCGCCCGCCGCGCCGAGCGTGTGGCCGATCATCGACTTGGTGGAGCTGACCGCCAGCTTCGCGGCGTGGTCGCCGAAGACGGTCTTGATCGCCGCCGTCTCGTTGCGGTCATTGAAGAGCGTCGCGGTGCCGTGCGCGTTGACGTAGTCGACCTCTTCGGGCGCGATGCCGGCTTTCTCCAGCGCGCGCTGCATGGCGCGCACCAGCCCCTCGCCGCCGGGGGCTGGCTCGGTGATGTGGTAGCGCGTCGGCGGTGCCGGCATAGCCGATGACCTCGGCGTAGATGCGCGCGCCGCGCTTGCGGGCGTGCTCCTCGTCTTCCAGCATCAGGACGCCCGCGCCCTCGCCCATCACGAAGCCATCGCGGTGGCGTCGAAGGGGCGGCTGGCGTGCTCGGGGTCGTCGTTGCGGCGCGAGAGCGCGTGCATGTTGGCGAACGACGCCGATGCCCATCGGGGTGATGCCGCACTCGCTGCCGCCCGCGATCATCGCGATGGCGTCGCCGCGCCGGATCATCTCCGAGGCCTCGCCGATGGCGTTGGCGCTGGTGGCGCAGGCGGAGACGGTGGCGAAGTTCGGCCCATTCGCGCCGATCTGATCGAGATGAAGCCAGCGGCGATGTCGGTGATGAACATGGTGATGAAGAACGGGCTGATGCGGTCTGGCCCGCGTCGAAGAGCAGTTTGAACTGCTCGTGGCAGGTGGTGCAGGCCACCGATGCCGGAGCCGATGATGACGCCCACGTCGTCGGCGTTTCGTCGGTGATGGTCGAAGTCTGCGTCGTCGAGCGCCTGGCTGTTGCGGCCACCGCATAGTGGACAAAGCGGTCGTTGCGGCGCACCTCTTTGCGGTCCATGTACTGGGTCGCGTCGAAGTCTTTGACCTCGCCGCCAATGCGGACATCCTGATGCGGAGGTATCGAAGTGGTGATCGGGCCGACGCCGGAACGCCCCTCGGCAAGCGCCTTCCAGGTGGTTGGCGTATCGTTGCCCAGGGGCGTCACCATACCCATGCCGGTGACGACGACGCGCGTGCTCATCGGTATCCTCCCTCCGCCTGAGATCAGACAGTGACGATTCGCGGACCCTTGATGCGTTGCAGAGACGCAGTTATGTGTGGCTCAGCCGCGCCGCAAGGAGTATTCCGCCGATATGGTCCGCAAGGAAGTCGTGTAGGTCTCGCCTCGAAGAAACTCTCGTTATTGAGCAACGTTTATGGAACGGGATCGTGGTCGGCAAGCCTTCGAGGACGAATTCATCCAGCGCGCGGCGGCCACGGGCAATGGCCCTGCGCGGGTTGGCCCCCAGACGATCAGCTTTGCCAGCAGCGAATCGTAGTGCGGCGGAACGCTCGTAGCCACGAAAGAGATGCGAATCCACGCGCACGCCTGGCCCGCTGGGCGGCAGATATTCTTCGATGGTGCCGGTCTGCGGGCGGAAATCCAGGTTCATGTCTTCTGCCGTGATGCGGAACTCGATGGCGTGGCCGGTAAAATGAATGTCGCTCTGCTTGAGCTTCATGCGATCACCCGCCGCGATGTGCAACTGTTCCTGCACGAGTCGACGTTGGTAATCGCCTCGGTGATGGGATGCTCGACTTGCAGGCGGGTATTCATTTCCATGAAGTAATAGCGATTCTTCTCGTCAACCAGAAACTCCATCGTTCCGGCATTGCGATAGCCGATGCTCAGCGCGCCTTGATGGCTTTGGTACAGATTTCTTCGCGCAATTTAGGAGCCAGCAAATGACTGGGCGCTTCCTCCAGCATCTTTTGCTGCCGTCGCTGCACCGAGCAGTTGCGCTCGCCCAGGTGGACGCCGTTGCCGTAGTGATCGCAGAGGACCTGCACTTCGACATGCCGGGCGTTTGTCACGCATTTCTCAAGATACATGCCATCGTCGTGGAAGGCTTCGCGCACCTCGCTCTGGGCGGTGGTGAAGAGATGCACAAACTCTTCTTTGCGGTTGACCATGCGGATGCCGCGTCCGCCGCCGCCAGCCGTCGATTTGATCATCAGCGGATAGCCGATTTGGGCGGCTTCCTGCTCGGCCTCGCCCACGGAGCGCAGAGATGCCGGTGCCCGGCAGCACCGGCAGACCCGCCTTTCTCCATGGCCGCGCGCGCCTGTCACTTTATCGCCCATGATGGAGGCGACCTGTGGCGATGGGCCAATGAAGGTGATATGGCAGTCGGCGCAGATTTCAGCAAAGCTGGTGTTTTCGGCCAGGAAGCCATAGCCGGGATGGATGGCTTCGGCATTGGTCAGCAGCGCGGCGCTGATGATATTGGTGATATTGAGGTAGCTTTTGGTGCTGGCCCCAGGGCCAATGCAGATGCGCTCATCGGCCAGCTTGACGGGCAGCGTATCGCGGTCGGCTTCGGAATAGGCAATCACCGTCCGAATGCCCAGTTCGCGGCAAGCGCGAATGATACGCAGGGCAATCTCGCCCCGGTTGGCGATCAAGCACCTTATCGAACATGCCGTAGCCGCCTTTTATGCTCCGCCCCACCACAACCAACCACAAAAATACCGACGGTTCCGCCACCAGGCGACGACCTTGGAGTCCGCACGCGTACAAACCGGCACCTATTGTAACACCACAGCCCACGCCCTGGGAAGCAGGCGACATCGGCACACGGTTGCGTCTC
>CAWJCH010000020.1:0-75824 GCA_963841205.1 uncultured Chloroflexia bacterium
TGCTCACCACCATCAACGGCGAAGAAGATCCGAACGACATCCTCGTCACCGCCTGATTTCGGATACCGAGAACAGTACTGAATCGTGACCGGGATCGATCCCGATAGACAGCCAGCCACGGACGAGCCTAGGCTTCGCCCAGGCGTGCCACGAAGCCGCGTCAGCGGATCGCCCACGATCGCTCATTGCACATCGTCAGAGGAGGTCGGCACATGCATCGGACACGCCGCTCGCGGGGAGCAGCCTCGGCGGGCCTGGCACTCTTCGCGGCGCTCTTCATTGCCGCACTCGGCACCATGACGCGCAGGCGCGCCCTATCCATCAGGCGCGCCCCTTCCACGCGGCGTATGGGTCCTCAATCCCGGCGGCCAACTCCGTCGTCAAGACCGCTCCGACGGTGGTCTCCATCACCTTCGTGCAGAAGCTCGACCCGCAGGGCCTGCACATCACCGTCTACGGCAACAAGGGCGAGGTCGTTTCCACCGGCACCGCCCAGATCTCGGCCACCGACCCCTACACCGCGACGGTCACCATGAAGGGCGACGACTCCGACATCTATCGCGTGGACTGGAATAACGTCTCCGCCGAGGATGGCGACCCGACGCTCGGCGCGTTCGTCTTCGCCGTCGATCCCAGCGGCGAGAGCGACAAGGTCACGCCGACCTCCACCACGACCGTCACCACCACGACGGGTGTATCCACTTTGGCGGCGATCCTGATCGGCATCGCGGGACTGGTCGTCGGCGGCGCGGGCACCTACATTTTTGGGGTGCGGTCGCGCAGGAACTAATCGCTCGCACGGAATGCAAGTAGGGAGGGGCTTGACGATGCGCGTGACTCATCGGTCGCTCCGCCAGCTAGCGTTCGCCCTGTTGGGCGTGGCGCTGCTCTTGGCGGCGTGGCCGATGGGGAGCGCGCAGGCGCAAGGGCTCACCCTCACCGCGGCGACGCACGCGCTCCCCGTCAAGTACGTCCCCGCTGAGAACGCCGTGCTGAAAGCCTCGCCCACCGAGGTGCAGATCACCTTGAGCGAGCACCTCAACCCTGACATCTCCAAGATCGTCGTCGTCAATCCCTCAAATCAAGAGGTGGACGACCGTGACAGCCGCATCGGCGCCGACGATCTCACCATGACCGTCTCGCTGCCGCTGCTCCCCGCCGGGACGTATGTCGTCTTCTGGCGCACCCACTCGGCGGACGACGGACACGTCGCGGCGGGATCGTACATCTTCCACATCGAGCGCGCCGACGGCACCGTCCCGCCATTGACGGGCACCCTACCGAGTGGCTCGTTTCCCGGCGGTGCAGGGACTGCCACCTTCGGCAGCCTCGACGGCCCCAACCTCTTGCAGGCGCTGGCGCGCTGGGTGGCATTGATCGCGCTGACATTCCTTTTTGGCATGCTCTTCTGGGTCTACGTCGTCCAGCCGCGTCAACCGCAGCTCGAAGGGTGGTTTACCTCGGGGTTCGCCGCTAGCATGCGGCGCGGCATCCAGATCGCCCTTGGCGTGATCGTGCTCGGTTCGATTGGCGAGGTGGTTGGCCAAGCGTGGCTCCTCGATGGATCGCTCCGCGGGGTCATCTCCGGTCCTATCCTCAGTGACATCCTGGTTCAGAGCCGGTTCGGTCGGGCACTCATCATATGCCTAGCCCTGGCGGTCCTCGGCCTGATCGTGCTCGCCGTGCGGCGGCAGCCCCTCGCCGACAAGCTGCAACACGTGACAGTCGTCCTCGCGTTTAGCCTGGGGCTGGCCGTCGCCTTCGAGTATTCGGGGCATGGCGGCGCGGCGCAGCAATGGTGGGGGCCGATCGTCGATCTGCTGCATCTCCTCGCCAACAGCGTCTGGCTCGGCGGCCTCTTCGTCCTCGCGCTCGTCATCATTCCCCTGTTGCGCCGCCGCGACCGCGCCGACCGCGAAGCCTACCTCGCGCGTAGCATCCCCGCCTTCAGCGTACCCGCGCTGATCGCCGTCGCCTTCGTCACCGTCACCGGGCCGCTCAACGCCACCGTCCGCATGACCAGCGTGCAGCAGCTCTGGACCACGCCCTACGGCATCTTGCTGGTGGTCAAGTCGGTCCTCTTCCTCGGCATGGTCGCCATCAGCTACCATCATGCCTTCCGCCTGCGCCCGGGCCTCGCCGCCGAAGCGGGGGTGGACGATCCCTCGCCCGTCGCGTGGATGCGCGGCGTCCCTATCGTCGGCTCTCTCGTGACGCGCGCGGTCCCCTTCACGCAGATGCCCAACGATGGACCCGGGAGCCTCGCTGCCATCAGCACGAGCACGTCGGGCGCCTCCGTCGCCATTCCACGCGCGCGCAGTCAGCGTGGCGACGGCGGCTCGGCGGACATGATCATGTGGTGGATGAGCGTCGAGGCCGCGATCGGCGTCGGCGTCCTGCTCTGCGCAGCGCTCTTGGCCCCGCTGGCGGGCACCCTCACGCCCAGCACGCTATCGTCCTCGTCGTTCGGCGCGGCTGGCGGCAACCAAACCGCCACCCAGAAGGCCGACGACCTGACGGTGACCCTCAGCGTTAATCCCGGCAAGTTCGGCACCAACACCTTCACCCTCGTCGTCAAGAATCCCGACGGCTCCTTCGCCAGCAAGGGAACGGTTTTCTTAGAATCGACGATGGTCGAGATGGACATGGGCACCAACGAGATCGACCTTGCCGCGACGAGCGCCCCCGGCACCTACACCGGGCAGGGCGTGCTGGCGATGGCGGGCCACTGGAAGCTCGAGGCGGTCATTCGCACCCTGCAAGACCCCGACCACCTGCACCGGACCACCTTCACCATTAGTGCAAGCTATTAGCGCCCTGATACCCAGGCAGTTCGGTAGACACGACCAGTTTGTTGGTGTCCTATTGATGAAACGGACGTCCTCCGCGGTGTCGGTCAATATCTTGTCCGAGCCCAGGTCGGGACTTGTCCCGATGGCTGACGGAAAGTGCATGGTGTACGATCACTTTACGCGCAGTCGGTTTGACGACGAACGTGGGTCCTCGAGTCAGCAGCATGAGGGCCACGTCAGGCTGGGGTGCGACGTACGTTCGTCACGAGACAATTCGGGGCCACGCCATGCATACAGAGTCAAAGGGCGCGAGGAGACCAGGACACAGCGCACAGCAGGAGTCCGTCACTGAAGAGCCAATGGTCGCGCGGGTGCGTGTGAGTGTGTGGTCCTCGTGCGTGTTCGCGGTTATCTTTGCGCTTGCCGTGCCCACCATTCGTCTCTGGCACGATGCAAACCAACCGCTTCAGGTTCGCACGTATCTGGTTCCCGCTGTCGCACGAATTGGTATGGTGACCCTATCTCGTCGTCGAGGTCGACGATCCGCAGGATCAAGCTGCACTTGCCGGCAGTTGGGCGAAACTGGAAGTAAGATGGGACATGAGCGGCATGCCGATGGACATCCAACCGGCAACCATATCGGGCGCGAAGCTGGCAGGCAAGGATGGGCCTGCGGTCGCTGGCACCCTCCTCCCGTCGATGGTGGGACCGTGGTGGGCACACGTTACAGTGCAAACGCCAGGTCGCCCTACGTGGCAAGGAGTCCTGCAGTTTGGCGTGCTGCCCAACTCATCAGCGACGACGTAGGGCGTCCATGTCCAAGGGCATCGTCAAGAGCGCATCTGACAACGGCACGACTGCCGAATAGGCCTGGGGTGCGTAGCGTCGTCGGCATGGAGACTCACCCTTACGCCACGACGCTGACGGACGCTGCGTGAGAGTTGGGGCGCCGCTCCTGCCGTCTCCCACTCTTGCCGCCGGTGGCGCCTCGATGGGACATCCACCCTCGCGCGGGGCGCGGGTCGGGCGCCGTAGCCCAGCGTGGGGATCATCGCGCGTCCAATTGGCCAAGTCGAGC
This sequence comes from uncultured Chloroflexia bacterium, assembly GCA_963841205.1. Classification (GTDB taxonomy): domain Bacteria; phylum Chloroflexota; class Ktedonobacteria; order Ktedonobacterales; family JADMIN01; genus CAWAWP01. The sequence goes on from CAWJCH010000020.1 coordinate 3,871, forward strand.
GAGCAGGGCGGGCCGCTTCAACCTCTGCCGACGCCGGGAGCGTCACACTCGATTCACCCGCTCAATGGTCTGCGAAGCCCCAAATACTCGTCGGCGAAGCGGGCTAGCGCGGTATACTGTGAATAGCAATCGACTAGACAAGTGGATGGGGCAAACGAAAGGCGAGCAGCAACGTGGACAGCAAAGGCGCACAGCGACTGGCGGAGCGCGTCGAGCGCGACGTCCCCGACCAGCGGTAGCGCGGAGTGATGCCCCATGGCCTACAGCGCGAGAGCCCGCGAAGAGCGCCGCTGCCAGGCGGTCACTGAAGGCGGGTGAGCCGTGCCCCCGCTACGCCGTGTGGGGCGATCAGAGCGGCGCTGCGCGACACACGGCGGGCGCATCCTCGGTTGGCACATCCTCGGCAAGACGCACGCACCGCCCTGTACCTGCGAAGCGTGGCCGTTCCCTCACCGACCAGGCGCCGCGCCTTGCCGATGGCCGGAGCCACCCTATCAGCGCAGGCCAATGCCGCCGCCGAATACGCGCAAAACGCGTGCCTATCGCGCCGAAAAACGCATCAATCGCAGCCTCACACGCGAACCATTGGCGCTTTTCGGCTACAGAATGTGGCAAAAGCCAGCGATTGACCGCGCGAAACGACGCCAGCGCGAAGCATTGCACGCGGTCGCCAAAGCCGCACAGCATGGGCATTCAGGCGACCTCGACGCTTCGGCGGCGCTACACGAAGAGTGACACAGCGGGGGTTGCGCGCGTGAAGGGGCACACGACCTGAATATAATTCTCAAAGTCAGCCGAGACTTACGCCAACTACACGCCAACCGCGTGCCGCCGGAAGAGATGTTCGAAGAAGCCCACGGCCTCTTCCCGCCCACCCGCGCCCTGTAGCTCGTAGCCGCCGAATCGGTAGAGGTCATAGCCCGTAAGCTGAGACGCCGATCCTCCCGGACCATGTTCGCGTAGAGGTCGGGCCGCGCCTGGCCGTTGTCGTCCGCGTAATGCTGACGACCGTCCACCTCCAGGACGCACGTTGCGCCTCGGGCAATAGGAGTAGGAAGTCCATCCGTTGCCGGGCCAAGGGTCGCTCGCGGCCCTTGTAGGCTGCCACGGTATAGGGGTCGTAATGCAGGTACACCTGCGGGATCAACGCCGGAGTTGCATCCCCGAGCCGAGCAGGGAACGTCTCATAGTAAGCGTCGAACAGCAGCCGCTCCGGCTCACTGGCCAATGAGCGACGAAGCCGCTGCACCAGCTCGCTTCAGGGGCGGCGCCCTCGGCGTCGCGGGTATTGGCGCCTCTCCAGCCACCAGTCCACCAGTTCCTTCCGCGACAGGCCGTGTCGCAGGATTGGCCTGTCGTAGACGAGGCAGTATTCCGCGTTCTTGACGATTCTGATGGTGTTGTTCACCGAGTCGACCAGTACCAGCTCCGGCTTGGGGCCGTCGGCAGCGAATATGAGGTTCTTCACCTCGCCGCCGGCGGTGGGGCGACCGAACTGCACGACGTCCCCTTCGACCTTCAGCCCGTGGCGCGCGCATAAGGCACGCAGCCGCTCCTTCGCGTCGCCGGGCGTGCCAGCCGATTGCAGCATCATCTCGACGACGGCCAGGAACGCCCGCGCATCCTTGGGTGCTGTCCAGTCGAGCGAGGAGTAATACTGTTCCACCAGGCCGGGCGTGCCCCGCTGACACGCGGGTTTGGATCGCCGAGGGGCACCCCCGCGGCCTCGAAGAACTCCTCGATGGGTCGCATGGTGAGGTGCGTCACGCACCACTCGCGGACATCGATGCGCAATACCGCAGGGATCAAGTCGACGCCGCCTCCCGGGAGTCGATGCTCATCACACCCGCGTGTGGGCCGTCGTCCTACAAGGTCGTGTGGCAGCTGATCTGCTCACCGCGCGTGACGAAACAGGGGACACGATTGAGCCACAGGTCGCTCAACGTTGTGGGTAGCCAGGTGTCTCAGTGAGGCAGGATGCGCAAGAGGACGGTGGCGGGGCGGACGGCTGAGAGGAGCCACCCGGCGACTAACGTGACTGCCGCGGCGCAGAACGCCAGGAATCGCTGCCGCTTCTGCTGGGCCTCTGCCATTTTGCATTGCCGTTGCTCCGCAGCCCGCACCTGATCGCCGATGGTGCTGTCAATCACGTGGAAGAGGTCGGGGTCGTCATGCAGCCACCCCTGCAGCTGCTCCAAGCGCTCTATACGTGCCTGGAGCCGCCCCATCGCGGCCAACGCTTCGGGTGAGTGGTGCGGCGGCTTTGCGCCGCGTCGGCGCCGATAACCGCTGGAGCCGCGAGCGGCGCCGCTACCTTCCCGAAGCTGCTCTTCCAGAAACTCGCGCTCCCGTGCACGTTCCTCCGGCGAGAGGTCGTAGCCCTCCAGCGAAATGAGGTCGTGCCGCGCCTCCAACCGGATAGCTTCAGTGATGAGGTTCTGCTCAAGGTCGGTGAGGTAAGGCGGGGGCACGTAGGCGTCCGAAGGCTGGGCGTGCGAGGTGGACATGCTGCAATCCTCTCCCACGGTGCGTCACGCCTCCATTTGGCGGCATCGGTACGTATTTGGTGCCCATAAGCCAACCGAGTATACATCACCGCGTGGGCGTCACGGACGCTAGCGTCGCAGCCAGCGGCCCTGCTGGTATGGTGCGCAGGGCACCACCGTGCGCGACCGCTTCCTCTACCCCGATGGGGGGACGCTGATGAGCTGGTACCCCAGCGGCACCATCATCCCAGATCGGGAAGACACGCTCGACGTCGGGGAGTGATACGGCGTCGTCCGGACGGTCGCCGACGACAACGCGCTGATGGGGTGGTGACAGCCTGGGGCTACCCGCCGCCTAGTGCGGGAAGAAGCGTCGGCGAGAAGATAGGCGCCCAGGAGGAGGGCCGCAATGACGAGCCCGACCCCGATCACCCGCAGGGCACGAAGCAACGCGCCTTTGCGGGGCGACCCGAGGAGAGGATCCGAGGAGGAAGCAGTTGCGCGAGATGGGGCCGTGGATCGGCGAGGATCGGATGCGCTGCTCATGGGAGTGCTCCCAGCCGTGAGGAACGGTGAGCAGGCGACGCTGCGGGCTCTTTGGAGCAAGCGTACCATGTCGCGCCCCCGCTGTACAGTGGCGCACGGGCTCACTGCGAGAAGAAGTCGATCGGCCTAATCCTTCTTCCCGACGGTGTATGCTTCGAAGCGAGCGGCGCGAGTCCGCCGCGAGAGGGAGTGAGCGAGCACATGAGTGAGCCTCAGATGACCTTCCCTGACGGGTGGGGAGCGCCCAGCGGGCAATGCGAACACGTGGAGTGCCCCGCGTGCGGTGGTTCCGGCAGACATCGCGTACGCTCCTACTGCCTGGCCTGCAGCGGAACTGGTCGCGTGACGCCGCATATGGCCGCAGCAGTCCGTGAGCATCGCGCCGATCCGCGGGCCTACAGCCGGAAGATCCACGCCGCCATGCGGGCGCGCAGGCTGGCGTACTTACAAAAGCTAGAGGTGCACGTATGACAGTAAAGAGAGCGGCCAACGCCTCTAACATGCCTGGTCCTGAAGCTCGACAATGCTGTGCGCCTCGGCGACCCAGAGGCACGTGTAGCACGTCGCGCCTTCTTCGTCGGGGCGTTCGTCACTGAGTACGCCGGGGAAGCGGATCCATGGCCTGCAGAGCGTGTCGCCGGAAAGGCGCAACAGGTGGCCGAGGGCGACCTTCTTGTCGCAGACGATGTGCACATCGGGCGGCATCGTAGTATGGTCGCTCGACGCCACGCGGGCCAGGTGATACGGGGAACGGGAGGCCCTTCGCGATCGCCACGGCGAACCGGCGGTAGTATTGCCTCGGCTGTGGCCCTTTCGGACGCGCTCCATCCAACCTCTTGTGTGGCGAGGTACAGGGCGTGTGCTTGGGTCAAGTTGACGGCATTCATCACTGCTACTCCCTTCAGTTGATTTGCACGTGAACATGTGTTCTATCTGAGGGAGAGCATACCACACCAGGAAGGGTGCGAGTACCGTGGCGCTAGTCGACTTCCCCGACGAAGTCGTCATCACGCGGCGTAAAGAGCCGCTCGGCGTACTCCGCTGCGTGGGCGTCCACCGGCGCGAAGTGGATACCGTTGTCGCCGGCGTAGGGTTGGCGATGGTCGGCGCCGCTCTGCCAGATGGCGAGGGGGATGCCGTTCTGCCGCGGGAAGGCGTCGCACGAGCCAGTGTTTTGCTCGGCGTCGGGGTCTTCCCCATCGGTACAATAGCGCGCGCAGAAGCGACAGATGGGGGCTTTGTAGAAGGTCATGACTTGTCTGAGCGGGTCCTTCTAGTAGTCTTACCCTGTCGAGTCGTGTACAAGAACGCGCTGACAAGCCCGACTATATCAAGCGACCCTAATACCGTGCCCGCAACCGTGTGCCCGGCAAGTATAACGATCACGCTTGCACCGAGCACGAGGACTACCACAGCGAACGCTACGAAGAGCGTAGCGAGCGCAATTTTGAGTTTGGCACGTGCTGCGAATGCTTCCATTTGCATACGGTGATGGCGTTGTTCGTCCCACCCGTCCATGAAGCGTTGGCCGACGTTCGGGATGAGGGGTTCAAGTCGCTCTAGGTCGTCAGCCGATGGGAAGACACGGGGGAAAGCCTGCAGGTTGAGATTATTCTGCGTAAGGTGGAGCTGCGGAAGCTGTACCGTGGCGGTGGGAGGAACAGGGACAGCAGGCACCCGCGACCTAGCACGTTGTGCCTGCCGTATCTGCCGAGGACTCCGGCTGTGTTTGGACGGTCCCAAGCAACCTACCTATGCGCACCAGTCAATTCAGTGCGCTTCGCTTCGCGCTCTGACTCCACAACGTAAGCCTCGCGCAACAAGCGCCGCTGTACGACCTGGCTGTCCTCGCGCAAGGCCTGACAGTCGGAGAGAAACGCCATGTGGTCTAGCGCTGCGGATGTGACGGGGGGCTTATGGGGCTCGGAATGGAACAGGCGCCCAAGATCGAACACCATCAAGAGGACTTGCCGGAGTGAGGGCAGTTCTATGGTCCAAAACGTAGGACTTTGCTCGATACTGCGCCGCCTATGGGCAGACCAGAGTCTTAGTTGTTCCTCGAGCGACAATGACGAGCGACGTTGCTTCGCCAATTGCTCAGCACGCCTCGCGGCAGATGCGGATGGGCGTTTGGGGGTCACTTGTCGCAAAGCTGGCCCCCTTTCCTGCCGAATATTGGTACCCAAAATGGCCTAAGTCCCACGCTAGTAGTGACGTTTGTCCAGACGCTTTATCTCATATTTCGTGCCAGAAGTCCATAATTTGGAACGCAACGTACCACCCAATAGTTTCGCTTCCCCATGGTATTTACCCAGAAGCCTAAGTCTGTTGCTCGATAGCCCTCTGGATGGGCGATGTGTGCCAATGTGCAAGCGTCCAGAGAGTATCATGCTACGAAACGAGTGGCGCGACTCTGAGAGGGGTGAGCGATTATGGCGGGCAAGCGGCGCGGCAACAACGAGGGCGTCATCTACAAGCGAACCGACGGCCGCTGGGAAGGCAAGCTCACGCTCGGCGACGGTTCGCGCAAGTCCCTCTACGGCAAGACCCGCGCGGACGTGCAGCGGGAGATGACGGCCATGCGGCGCGAGCTCGACCTTGGGCTGCCCGTGCAACGCGACGGGCGGGTGCGTCTCACCGACTGGCTTGAGGACTGGCTTGCGCGCGTTCGGCCGTCCATCAAGCCGCTCACCCACGCCCGCTACGCCGAGATCATCCGCCATGTGCCCGCCGCGTCGCTGGGGCGTACCGCGCTCGCCAAGGTGACGTCGGCGCAGGTCGAGCGACTCTATGCGGATCTGCTCGCCTCGGGGCTCTCATCGACCACGGTGCATGCGGTACACAATGTGCTGCACCACTCGCTCAGCGATGCGGTACGCAAGGGCATCGTGGCGCGGAATATCTGCGACGTGGTTGACGCGCCCACCCCGCGACGTTCCCAGGTGCAGGCGCTCACCATCACGCAATCCCACGCACTCCTGGCCGCAGCGGCTGGCGACCACCTGGAGGCGCTCTACGTGCTGGCCCTCACCACTGGCATGCGCCAGGGGGAGTTGCTCGCGCTCCATTGGCGTGATGTGGACATGGAGACGGGTGTGCTTCAGGTGCGAGGGACGCTGCACCGGGTGCCGGGCGTCTCCGTGAGCGCGATGGGCGCGAAGAGCGGCCTGGTGATCTCCGACCCCAAAACGGACCACTCGCGCCGGCCGGTGCGTCTCTCGGCGCTTGCCATCGAGGCGCTGAGGAAGCATCACGTCCGCCAGGCCGAGGAACGACTGGCGCTCGGCGAGACGTGGCAGGACCTCGACCTCGTGTTCTGCAACTCCATCGGGCGTCCCTGCGAGGCGCGTAACGTCATCCGCACCAGCTATGGGCCGCTCCTGAAGCGCGCCGGCATCCCGCACGTGAAGTTCCACGCGCTGCGCCACAGCGCCGCAACGCTGCTCCTCAGCCAGGGCGTCCATCCGAAGATCGTCTCCGACATGCTGGGCCACAGCACCATCGCGCTTACGATGGACGTCTACAGCCACGTCACGCTCGACATGCAGCACGAAGCCGCGGAGACGATGGACCGCCTCTTTCGTGCCGGAGGGGGAGCCTAAACCGCCTTGTTGAGGTCTACGTCGAAGCCAGCCTTCTTCAGCTCTCGCGCCAATCCCAACTGCCATGCGCCTTCGTCGTCCAAGGGAATATAGGCAACCCCATGATAATCGGACGGCAGTTCTACTCCTGCACGGTAAAGGGCGCACACGCGGTCACGCCCGAGGAGTCCCATGAAGTACCCTAACTCCAGAATGACGTTTTGACGAGCGCGCGGCTTCATCGCTTTTGGTTGGCTTTTCACCGCGCCAATGTCATCTGGAGTCATGAGCACGACTGCAAAGCCTTCGATCCCCTCGGCGAAGGACTCTTCGAGTTTCTCGATTATCGTCCTCCCGGCACTCGGCTCTTCCGACAAGATTGTGGGTTCAATGTCGAGCTTCATCAGGAACCTAGCTACGCCTTCCTTGGCAGCCACGTCATGCCCGTGGACGATGAATACCTCGGCATCCATTGGCGGCTGTGCCGTGGCTAGCGGGGAGTTTGGTGGAATCGGAAGAGACTCCTCGACATATGGCAGCATCTTCCTAATACCCTCGAGATACGCAAGGAAGTCGTCGCGGTAGGAGTTGAATAGCTGTGCTCGTGTGTTCGTGTCGGGCACGGCGTTCACCATTATGAAGGACTTGTTACGCCACTCATTCGCCATGTCTGGTCGGTCGAAGATACGAGCGAGCACCTGCCGGACGACCACGAGCCATTGATCGCCCTGGTCGATGGCTGTGTTGACCTTCCCTCTCGTGCTTGTAAGGAAATTGCCTGCATTCAGCTTACGACCAGCCTCTATCTGAACCTGCAGCCATCTGGCAGCTTTGGCACGAGGCACCACGAGACGGATCTGGTGTTGCGGCGGCTCGCTCATAGATCGAACCTCATGCTGTAGTCTGGGGCAGTTTGGAGCCAACTGTCGTCAAAACTGTCGTCAAAAGGGCCGTGATGCACCAAATGACTCAGCTACCGGGAGATTCAGGGCAAAGAAAAAAGCCGTTGCGGAGCGGCTTTTGAGGGGGGAGCGGATAGGTTGTGATGGTGTGCCCGAGAGGACTTGAACCTCCGATCTCTGGCTCCGCAGGCCAGCGCTCTATCCACTGAGCTACGGGCACGTATACGCGATGCGGAAGTGAGGTCTTGCGACCGCACGGGGCATTGTATCGCGCGGATGCGCGGCGTGTCAACCGCTCGGCAAAGGGGCTGCGCCCTGAGTGTCGCGCGGGCCAAACTGGCTGAGGACGGCGCTGGCCCAGGCGGCGATGCGCGCTCGATGCTCGGCAAGGGGAGCGTCGATGGCGCCGTCGAAGTTCGTGGCGCCCGCCTGCGTCGCCACGCGGATCTGCTCAGCGACCTCCCTCGGCGTGCCAGACAACGCGAAGCGCCGCCGCAGATACGCCGCGACGCCCAGGCGCTCGGCGAGCTCCGCATAGGACTCCAACTGCCGTTCTTGAACCGCGCCGTGCGTGACCTTATCATAGGCGGCGCCCAGTGCCAGGAGCCCCGCGCGATACGCTTCGGGGACGAACTTGCCCTCGACGCCGGTGCGGGCGACGTGCGAGGCGAAGGAGGCGACCACCGCCGCGACTCGTTGCGACGCCCCGGCGGCCCCATCCACAGACCAATGGCAGGTGAACCAGACCTCCAGATCGTCCAAGCTCCTGCCCGCCTCCTGCGCCCCCTGCTCGATCAACTCCAGGCTGCCGCGGATCACCTCCGGCGTGATGCCCAGCCCGACGATGGCTCCATCCGCGATCGCCCCGGCGAGGCGCAGCGACCGGGGACCGTGCGCCGCGATCAGGAGGGGGATGCGCCGTCGGGACCACTCCAGCCGAACCGTCTGCCCCTCGTATTCGACCATGCCGTCTTCGAGGAGGCGGCGCAGCGCCAGGGAATACTCTTGCAGCCGCGCGAGCGAAGCGGGCACGCCACCGAGGTGCGAGACGCCCGTATCGCCGGAGCCAATGCCGATGTACACGCCCCCCTGGGGCGAGATCATTTGACACTCCCCACGGCTGAAGCCGGGGGATGCTCGGTTCGACGCCGCAGCCTACGCCACGACTCCCCGAAGGGCCTGACCGGCCCATTGGATATTCCTGGCCGCGTTCTCGTCTCTCTCAAGCACGAGGCCGCAGGAAGTACAGACATGGGTGCGCACGCTCAACGATTTGGGCACACGCTCCCCACAGAGGCTACAATCCTGCGAGGTAGAGGCGGGTGGCACGGCGACGACCCGACGCCCGGCGCAGGCTGCCTTGGCGTCGAGGATGGAACGGAACCGCGCCCAGCCCGCATCGCTGATGCTCTTGGCGAGGTGGTGATTCCGCACCAGGTTGGCGACCCGCAAATCTTCGAGGTAGATGGTGTCGTAGTCGCGCAGCAGATGGAGCGCGGTCTTGTGGTGGAAGTCGGCGCGCTGGCGTTTCACCGTCTGATGCGCCTTGCCAAGCCAGGCGACCGCCTTTCCGCGCCGCTTGCTGCCCTTCTTGCGTTGGGAGACGCGGCGCGGCGCTTTGGCGAGCTTCTTCTCACCCCGGCGGTAGTGGCGTGGGTTCTCTACCACTTCACCATCCGCCGTGATGAGGAACACCTTCAGCCCCACGTCAATGCCGGTCTCGCGCCCCGTCGCGGGAAGGGGTTGCGCAGGCACGTCGGTGCAGGAGATGATGGCGTACCAGCCGTCCGCCTCTTGGGAGAGGGTGACGGTCTTGGGGGTTCCCTCCAACGGACGCGACCAGCGCACGGCTACGCGGCCAATCTTGGAGAGGACGAGGAAACCGTTCTCCAGCCGCGCGCCGTTGTCGTAGTGCGGATAGGTGAAGGAGTGGGAGCGGTTGCGGCCCTGGAAACGCGGGTAGCCCGCCGTTTCGCCCGCTTTTGCCCGGCGAAAGAACGACTGAAAGGCGCGGTCGACGCGCAACACCACGTCCTGCAAGACCTGGCTGTGGACCTCGGCATAGTCGGGCATAGCCGCTTTGATGCCGGGCAACTCGGCCTGCTGCTGGTAGTAGTGCGCCGAGGCCCCGCATAGGCGCCACGCTTCCCGCCGCTCGCCAATGGCCGCGTTGTAGACGTGGCGACAAAGCATGAGGGTACGGTCAAGCATCCCCGCCTGTTCGGGCGTGGGCGTGAGCTTGTACTTATAGCTCTTGCGCGTCGTCCGTTCGTCCACCCGCTTAGCGTCCCTTCTGGCTTTCCACGTAGCGTTGCAGCGTTTCCAGGGTCACACCGCCTGTGGTGCTGACACAGTAGGAGTTGGTCCACAGCGACGGGAGCCGCCGCTTCAGCGCGGGGAATTCGGCGCGTAGTGCAGGTGACGTGTGACCGTTCAGGAGCTTCACCAGCCGGTGAATCCCGAATTGTGGATCACACCCGACAAGCAGGTGAACGTGGTCAGGCATGACCTCCGACTCAATGCGTTCCTGCCCCCAGCGTTCAATCTGCTCAGCAAGAATAACCTTGAGCCGTTCACCTATTGGTGGCGTCAACGCCTTACGTCGGTATTTCGGGCAGAATACCACATGATATCGGCAGATAGAGACGACGTTGTTGTTGCTGCGCACGTCTTTCATACGGGCAGTAGACAAAAATAGATAGCATGACAACAACTACTAGTATCGCTGGCGTCGCCTGCGGGCGACAGGGCTTTCATCCCCCTGCCTAAAGGCAGGGGGATGAAAGCCCTGATTTTGCTAATGCGGCGGCGGCGCTGGCCGTGACGACCGGATGCCGCGTGAGCGGATTGGTGACCCACGTGCCGAGGCGAATACGCGACGTATCGCGGGCAACGGATGCCAGCGTCACCCACGGATCGCGGAAGAGCGCTGGCGAGTCCCAGATGCCCACGCGGTCGTAGCCCAGCACCTCGGCCTCTGCGACCTCGCGCCCGACGCCAAGCGGCTCGCCCGGCGCGATGCTAAAGCCGAATCGCGGTTGCGGCATCTCTCGACCCTCCGCCATCCCCTTGATACTCCGACGACGCACAGAGCAGCATCAGAGCCTCAGCGCGATGCTGCGGGCTGGAGCTGCCGGCGTGCCTGCTCGATGTGCGCGGCAAGCTCGGCGCCGTCGATGGTGCGCAGGCCGTGCTGGCGGGCGAGCGCCTGAGCAGGCTGCGTGAACGACGACGTGGTGACGTAGATACCCTGCTCCGCCCGGTGATGCACGATCTGCATGCCGATGAATTGCTGGATCTCCGGTGAGCCGACGGCGTGACCCGGCGCATAGCGTTTGCACTGCACGACGGCGCTCTGCCCATCCGCGGTGCGGCACGTGAGGTCCGCGGCGAGGTCGCCCGCGCCGCCGGTATGGCGTACATCGCGATAGCCCCAGGTCGTCAGCAGCTCGCCTACCGCCAGCTCGAAATGGGTCGGCGAGAGCGCGAGCAGGTCCTGCAGGGTGGCGACGTGACGCAGCCAATCGTGCCGCGCCCGCGCCCGCAGCCAGAGGCCCGCGCCGCCGGCGACGATCACCAGCGCGACGACGATGACGCCCGCCGTCGAGGGGCTGCCTGCAGCGGATTGCAGCCCGAGGTACAGCAGCACCCCGCCCGCGAGCACGAGCCATCCCACAAGGCTGCCCGGTGTCTGCTGAGTTCGCCGTCGCGCCATAGGGAACGCCTCCGATCCGTTCGCCGCCCCTACTCCTGAGCTAGTGATAGTTGAGCGAAACAGCATCAGCTACTTCACCCCTTGACCTGCGCCCGTTGACGATCCAACTAGGCGGGCGGTTGGACTACGGCCAACCGGTTCTGCTCTGCTGCTGTGCCTGCCGCACTTGGTGCCACACCTGATGGCGCTGGTCGAGGAGCGCCTTGATGGCCTGGCGACTGGGACACGCCGCTAGCTCTGGATCGTGCAGACGGCTCGCTAGGTTCTCTGCCGCGTGCACGTCCGCCTGGGCCACGTAACCGCAGGCCGCGCAGCAGAACGTCTGCTGCGTCGGACGATTTTGGCGGGAGACGAAGTGACAGCGATGGCATTCCTGCGAGCTATACGCGCACAGGACCTTCTGGGCGCGGATCCCTCGCTTGGCGGCTCCCCAGGCCAGTTGTTTTGGCAGATGTGCGAGGTTGGAGGCATACAGATAGGCGTTCATGCGGCGGGTTTTGAAGCGCATCCCCGCCACGTTGAGCTGCTCAAAGGCGATTTGGCGGTCGGGATGGTCGGCGTAGAACGCGTTGACGGCGCGATTGATCTCCTGGCGGACATGCCGTGCCAGCTTGCGGTTGCGGATGGAGGGCAGTTTCGTGACGCCCTTTTTCTTGAGGCTGGCGCGGAGCTTCGCCTTGCGTCGCCGCTTCTCGCGGTCCCGCTGGTGCCGCTGGGCGAGTTTGCCCTGGAAGGTGCCGTAGTGCTTCCCCGTCGAGGTGGCCAGGAAGTGGACGATCCCGACGTCCACGCCTACCACCAGCGCATCCGACGGCGTGACGACGGGGACGGCCTCGTCGTAGGTGAGAGTCAGCCACCAGCCGTCGGGCCTGCGGGTGAGTGTCGTGCTGTCGTTGACAGACTTCCCGGCGAGCGCCCGTTGATGATAGAGGGCAAGTCGGACGGGCAGCCAGACGGGCAGCCCCTTATCCAGCGTGCTGAAGCGCAGCCAGTAGGCGAAGCTGCTGTCCTGGGAGGGCTGGAGAAGCGCTACGTTGGCGTTCGCCTGGATGACCAGCTCCGTGAGAATCGGGGTATTCCATTCCCACCAGACGGGTTGATCGTCACACGGCATGGCGAGTGACGCGGGAAGGCTAGGCTCCAGTAGCGCTGGTGGCGTCACGGCTTCCGCTTGGCGCCCGTGGTCCTCCGCCACATGATCCAGGTAGTCCTGATAGGCGGTCGCGCGGTTGGAGCGCCAGGACTGGGCGATGCCCGCCGCCTGCCGGATGGCGACGCGCTGCCAGCGCTGCGAGAGGGGGCTCTCGAAGCAGGGGGCGGCGTACTTGTCCGGCTCGGCCTCCGTGCAGAAGAAGGTCGCGTACCTCTGGCAGAGCTGCAGGTATTCGGCGGCCAGCGCATCCAGCGTCGCGACCTTGGCGTCGTTGGCTTCGCAGAGGCGGATGTGGGTGACGGCCCGCGTCAGGCGCATCCTTACTCCTCCCTCCTGCCACCTCCTCCAGTCGGGGATGCCGCGGGCCCCTCGCGCTCGAAAAGATACCACCGGGAGACAAAGGAGTCAAGCAGCGCGCACCCGCCTCGCCCCCACGCGCCCCAGGCCAACGCGGCGGCGAGATACGCCCAATTGCTCGTCCCCTCGACGGCGCAAGCAGCGGCGAGGATGCGCGAGGACGCGCGAGGATGCGCCATAATCCACGCGAATGCTCGTGATACCAGACGCGCGGAGAAATGGCGTCACAGGGGCCAAGATGGCATAGCAGGATCCGCAACATGGAAATGGACAACCTGACGACGAGGCTCGGGCGATACGCCAGAGGCGCCGTCGGGACGCGCGGGTGACCCACAGGGGCGAGCGCGCCGTTTGGGCTGACGTCGTCGACCTCCTCGACGCGATGGGTATACTCTGCAGAAGGAGCGGACGGCGGGTGCAAGAGGAGAAGACGGGCGTGGAGAGATTCGGCGGACGGCGGCGCGGCGCGGTGGTCGCGCTCATCTTGGCCTGCGCGCTGGCGCTGCTGGCGGCCTGCGCAAGCTCGTCAAGCGTCGCGCACCCCACCGCCACGAATACGCCGACGACCGCGGCCCACACCACCCCTAACGCGGGCTCGCCGACGCCCGGTGTGACGCCCATCGACGGCGGCGGCGCCACGCAAGGCAACAACGGCAACATCTGCGACACGCAGCCCTCCGGCACGCAGAACCTGCCGGCCAGCATCCCCGCGTATCCCAACGGCGACCTGCGCGTGCGGCCCGGCAGCGACGGCAGTGGCTTCTTCGGCATCTGCACCGCAGACTCGGTCTCGACGGCCACCGCATTCTATACCGCGCAACTGCCGCCGAAGGGCTGGGGGCAGCTCAACGCGACCGCGATCGCCGGCGTGGAGCTGATCTCGGCGACGAAGGGCAGCGCCAGCATCTCGGTGGCGATCCGGCCCGAGTCCGGTGGTGGCAAGACCGACATCGTCATCCAGACCAATGGGCTATAGGCACTGTATCCGGTACGCTGGTGTGAACGCACCGACAAGCTGCCTCACCCCCGCCCCTCTCCTAGCTGGGAAACGGCGAATACACTCGCCAAAAACCCCACCGGACGCACTTTACCAGAGTAGACATAACGATTATGCTACTCTAATACGGTACGTTCATGGCGCGAGACCTCGCGCCATGACAACACGGAGAGCACCTCATGAGACGTGCGAGCCACGCGCTCCACAGTTTCCGTCGGGCCGCCGTTCTCGCGGTGGCGCTCCTGGTGACGTTCCTGGTGGCCGCACGCCCGGCGGAAGCGGCGTCGGCGTCGATCCGCCCCGCGGCGATCTATCACTCCGGCGCGCACGGCTACGACGTCTCGTGGCCGAACTGCGCCGCGAAGGCCCCGTCGCGCCCGCCGTTCGGCATCGTTGGCGCCACCGGCGGCACCGGCTACAGCCAGAACCCCTGCCTGGCGAAGGAGGCCGCCTGGTTCTCCAACCTCAGCCTCTACATCAACATCGGCTGGTACAGTCAGTCGTCGCACATCAACCCAAACAGGCCCAAGGCCTGTGCCGTCGATGATAACAACTGCCTCGCCTACAACTACGGCTACAACGGCGGGCTCGACGCCCTCGCCTACGCCAACGGCCTCGGCGTCCACGCCGCCACGTGGTGGCTGGACGTGGAGACGGGCAACACCTGGAACGCCGACACGACGCAGAACCGCAACAGCCTGCAAGGCGCGCACGACGCGCTGATGGCGAGCGGCGTGACGACCGTCGGGGTCTACAGCACGACCTACCAGTGGGACACCATCACCGGGACCTGGATGAACGGCTGGCCGGGCTGGGGGGCGACCACCGTGCGCACCGCCCGCCAAGCCGCACAGTTCTGCAAGGGCCATCAATTCACGGGCGGCCCAACCTATCTGATCCAGTTCTCCGGCTCACTCGACCAGGACTACGCCTGCTAGCGCCGCGACACGCACTCAGCAGCGCGACAACACATCCAGGGCGCTGAGGGGCGGCAATGACCGCACCAGGTCCGTGGTATCGACCACTCCGCTGCCCATGCATAACGAGAAGGATGCCGAGTGGCGCTCGAGCGGTTCGCCTCGTGAGCCGAGTTGACGCCCTGCGCCGACTAGCCCACCGCGATGCTCACCAACGCGGGACGCGCTCGACTGGCTGGACGTACCGCCGGGGTTCTCGTATCCCCTCGCGCGCTTGTTCTCGCGAGCCTCACGAGCACGCGGGCACCAAGGCGTCGGTGAAGGCGGCGGCGTAGTCGGGCGGCGTGGTGATGGGGTTGCCGTTGGCGTCGTCGATGGCATGGTGGTCGAACATGAAGCGCGGATAGTTGGTCCATTTGTCCAGTGTCTGCACGCCCCAGCAGGCGGCGTCGGCGATGTAGTGCGGGCTTTGCCACTCCTGGCTGGCGCGGACGAAGTTGGCATCGTCAAACGTGCCCTTCGGCGTCCCGGCGATCAGCAGGTTGGCGGCGTCGTCGGGATGCTGCGCGGCGTAGGTATAGCCCTCGGCGGTCGCCTTCAAGAAGCGCTTGATCACGTCCGGCTGCTGCTGGATGAAGCTAGCATTGCTGACGAGCACCGGCGAGTAGTAGTCCGGCACGCAGTAGTCCGGCACGGGGAAGACGTTGAGCTGCGCGCCGTCGTGCTCGGCCTGGATCACCTCGACACCCTGGTAGACCCAGGCGAAGTCGAACTGCCCACTCTTCAGCGCCTCGATGGGGTCGAGATCGGTGGTGATGTTCTGGAAGTTGGTGCTGCTCGCGCCGCCGCAGCTCAGGATCTGCTCAATCACGGGCTGCTCGTACGGCGCGCCGAAGCCGGCGTAGCGCTTGCCGGCGAGCTTGGCGACCGTGTCGAGTCCCGACGACTTCAGCGTGACCAGCGCGGACGTATTGTGCTGGAAGATCGCGGCGATGGAGACCAGCGGCTCGCCCACGGCGCGCGCGGCGGTGACGCTCTCGGTGAAGCTTACCCCGAACTCGGCCTGACCCGTGGAGACAAGCTGCTCAGGCGTGACGGCGCTGGAATACGGCAGCAGCGTGAGGTCAATGCCGTCGTCGCGATAATAGCCTTTCTGCATCGCGACGTAGATGCCAGTGTGGTTGGTATTCGGCGTCCAGTCGAGGGCAAGCTTGACCTGCGCCACCGGACCGGAATAATTTTGGGATGAGGTGGACTTGGCGGCGAAGCTGCATCCGGCGAGCAGCAGCGCGACGAGGGCGAGGGCATAGATGCCGCGCCTGGCGATGGATAAAGACTTCATGCGATACCTCCAGACAATCACCGCAAAGACGCAAAGGGCGCTAAGAGACGCCAAGAGCTTGGAAGGGGCATGAGTGCAGGCGAGCAGCGTTCGTGGCAAAAGACTCCCCCGAAAGCAAAGACCTCTCGGTTTCTTTGCGAAACTCCGCGCCCTTTGCGTCTTTGCGGTGAATCCTCTCTATTCCCCGCGCCCCTGGGCGTAATACCAGGGGAGGGCCACTCGCTCGATCAGCGCGGTGAGCGCGAAGAGTGCGATGCTCAACGCGGCGGTGACGACGATGGCCGCCATCACGGCTGCCGTCGCCGCCTGGTGCAGTTTCATGTAGACCGCCAAGCCCGACTCCGCGCCGACGTACTCGCCGAAGATCGCCCCGATCACGGCATAGGTGATGGCAATCCGCACGCCGGAGAAGAGCGACGGCAATGCGCCCGGCAGCCTTACCGACCAGAAGATGCGCCAACGCCCCGCGCCGAACGAGCGATAGAGCTTGATCAAATCTGGATCCGCGCCGCGCAGCCCGTCCGCCAGCGCGACGACGATCGGGAAGAAGCAGACCAACGTAACGACGATGACCTTGGAGGCTAGCCCGAAGCCGAACCAGAGCACCAGCAGCGGCGCCAGCGTGAGGATCGGGATCGTCTGCGTGGCGACGAGCAGCGGATAGATCGCGCGGCGTAGCCACGGCGAGAAATCGATCACCACGGCGAAGAGCACGCCCGCCGCCAGCGACGCGCCGAAGCCCACCAGCGTCTCCGAGAGCGTGGTAAGCGTATTGCTCCACAGCAGTTCGCGCTGGCCCACGAGCGCGCCCCAGACCGCCACCGGCGTCGGCAGCAGTTGCGAATCGACCGTCGGCTGGCTGGCGTACCACTGCCAAATGCCTAGCAGCACGGCCAACGCGACGGCGACCGGCAGCGCCGCCTGCGAGAAGCGCACGCCAAAGCGACGACCAGCGAGAGACGGCGCGGCTGACCCTAACCCCTGTCCCGCCACCGTGAGGGAGGGGAAAACGGAGGTGGCGGTTTCCGGCGTAGTCGTACGGGCCTCCCTACGATAGTCGGGCGCGTCAGTTGCCATGCGCGGCCTCCTCGCTCGGCGTCGTGACTTGCGTGAGGCTGGCGAGCAGTTCAGCCTTCAGCGCGAGCAGGTCAGGGCGCGCAAGTTGATCCGCCGCACGAGGGCGACCCAAGGGCACACGCCGCTCCAGCCGGACACGACCGGGACGCGGCGAGAGCGCATAGACCCGATCGGCCAGCAGCAACGCCTCGTCCACGTCATGCGTGACGAGCAGGCAGGTCAGCCGCAGACGAGCCCACACCTCCAGCAGCCAGCGTTGCAGCGAGGCGCGCGTCAGGGCGTCGAGGGCGCCGAACGGCTCGTCCAGCAGCAGCAGATCGCCAGTGGCCAGCGCGGAGCGCGCGAAGGCGACGCGTTGCCGCATGCCGCCGGAGAGCGCGGCGGGGTACGCCCGCTCGAAGCCAGAAAGGCCGAACTCCGCGAAGAGCGCCCGCGTCCGCTCGCGCGCCTCGCGTCGGGGGACGCCGCGCGCTTCGAGTCCGGCGGCGGCGTTGCCGAGAGCCGTGCGCCAGGGCAGCAACAGATCGCGCTGCGGCATATAGGCGATGCGCCCGATGCGGCGCGCGTTCGGATCGCCCCGAAGCGCGATCGTCCCAGAGGTCGGCGGCTCCAGCCCCGCGAGGATCGAGAGCAGCGTGCTCTTGCCGCTGCCGCTCGGCCCCACCAACGCCACGAGCTCGCCCTCCTCAACGCGCAGACTGATGCCGTCGAGCGCGGGAATCGCCTCGCCGCGCGGCCCCGCGAAGCGCTTGGTGAGGTCGCGAACGTCGAGCAGCGGCGAGCCCGTCGCGGGCGCAGTGGACAAGTTTGGGTCAGCGGATGGCACGGTTGGCGGCACGATCAGCGCCTCCGTGGCGCCCCGCCCGTGCCGCGCGTCTACGCGCGCACGGAAAAAGGGACGCCAGCTCAATGCCAGCGTCCCCCATGTGTAGAAGCCCGCCGAGGATGCGTGCGGACCTTTGCTCCCTGCGCTGGCATTACCCAGATCAGGTTCCGTCGGTCGGTGGCGGATCGGCCACCCTCTCAGCCTGGCTACTCCAAGCTCCCGTTGCGGTGGGAATCTTTCTTCGGTTGTACGGATAGGTGTAGCACGCCGAAGAAGGGAGCGTCAAGCTGAGGTGCGCGACACAGCAAAGTCGCTCCCCGCGCTCACGACATACATCGCCTTCACCCTTGCGTTCTCTCACACCCCGTGCTATTCTGTACTAGAACATATGTTCAATCACTCTCCACTTCAGGCTCACCCATGAAGACCGTTTCTTCCCCCGCCCCATACCTCGCCACCTCCATAATCCCCGTGCGGCGCGACTCCTTCCCACGCGGGAAAGGCAGCGCCTCCCATGCGTGGGGGCATGTAGGGGTCGGGTGCTCCTTCGCGCTCCTTGCGGCTGCGGTGAACCACTCTTCCGCCTTCCGCGCGTCCGCGCCTCAACCCCGTTGAATTCATCCCCCAGGGCCGATCTAAAACGCAAAAACGGAAGGAAGCGGAAATCCTTCGCGGCACCGTTCGAGTACTTCAGGCAGGAGTGATGGCGCCGCCTCCCCAGTGTTACACTGCTGTCGTGGCAGGCGTCCTATACCAGCGATTGGATGGCGCAATCGATGCCCACAGTCGAGAACCCCTCGGTGACGACGCTGGACGAACTGCTCGATCTCGTGCGCCGCGTCGAAACGGCCTATCCTGATCGCGACGCGCTGACCATCGCGCGCATGCTGCTGCGCTCGAAATACACGCAGCCGACGTGGGACTGGCTGCTGCCGTCCTCCGCCGGTGTCGAGCCGGTGCGGGCGCGCGGCGACGTGACGACGGAGGACGAGCGCACGCTGGCCGGCGACTTCAGCGTCAGCGTGCCGGGGGACGAGCGCGTGGACCCATCCCACGCCATCGCCGGGGTGGCGGCGCGCTTCGAGCCGCAGCCGGTCGGCGGCGCGCGGGCCGCCGATTTCCGCCGTTACCTGGTCACCGATCTGCCCGACGAGGTGAAGCAGTTCGACGTGGCGACGTGGCTGGGCGACGTCGGCAGCGCGGCGGCGGAGTGGGCCACGGCGCGACCGAGCCCGGACGCCGGATCGACGCGCGAGTCATATCTCGCCTACTGGTCCCCGCGGCCAGACCTGCTGGGCGACGTCGACGGCGTGGCGCTGGCCTGCGAAGACGCCACGCTCGGCTTCGCCTTCGACTCCTCGGCGCCGCTCTCCACGAACCTGCGCCGCTACTACCTCCCGGACGGCGAGCGGGTGGGCAAGCGGCGAGCGTTTCACATCTTCTGCGCGCTCTACGACCTCCCGCTCGCGGCGGATGGCGTTACCCTCTCGGCGAGCGGCCTCCGGAGCATCGAGCGGCGCGTCAAGCTGCTGGCGGAGTGGTACGCCGCCAACAACATCGATCTGCGGCGCTGGGTCTTCACGCACGCGCCGCGCACCGGCGAGCCGACCAGTGCCGAGAGCGCCGGGGTGCTGCGGGCCTGGCAGCGCAACGCGCGCGATTGGCGCTGGTTCGCCGGGGAGTTCGCCGCGCTAGTGCAACGCGAGCTGCGCGACGAGGGCGCATAATGACGGAGGACGTGATGCATTTCTATCCACAGGAGGCGCCCGTGCCAGGTGAACTGCGCACGGACGAGTTCCTGCTGCGGCCACTCCGCGCGATGGACTGCGATCTCGACTACGAGGCCGTCATGTCGAGCGCCGAGATGCTGCTGGTGAAGAGCCTGGGGCATTGGCCGCGGCCCGGTTTCACCCGGGACGAGAACCTGAAGGACCTGCAAGAGCACGAGGCCGATCACCTCGCGCGCCGCGCCTTCACCTTCACCGTGATGAACCCCGGCGAGACGGAATGCCTCGGCTGTGCCTACTTCAACCCGCTACGGCCGTCGCTGGCGTCCTACGGCGCGAGCGAAGAGCAGCTCGCCACCGTCGGGGACGACGAGACCGGCGTCCATTTCTGGGCGCGAGCGAGCCGCCTCGCCGATGACCTCGACGCCCGCCTCTTCGCCGCGCTCCACGGCTGGCTGGCGCACGACTGGGCGTTCCGGCGCGTCCTCTTTCGCGCCAACGACGGCGAAGCGCGGCTCCCGCGCATCTACGCAGATGCCAAGCTCTGCCCGATCTACCGGCTCGCGGCACCGGCAGAGTCGCGGACGATGCTGTTCTTCGGCTAGCGCACCACTAGACCTAACGACAAGCCATGCTAGAATGGCGGATAACTACGGATGGGCAAGCGCGGTCGAGCCAGCGACCATAAAGGGGGAACGCATGGGGGTCGGCAACGTCGCCGCGCGGCTCCGCAGAGGGACTCCATTCTGGGAGCGGCTCGCACTCGGCAGGTGGCGCGGCTGGCTGATCGGCGCGGGCGCGCTGGGCATCGGCCTGGTGATCTGGCTCCACGCGGCGGGGCCGGGCGCGGGCGCGGGCTACGACTTCAGCGCGTATCTCTCCGGCGCGAAGGATATTGCCGTCGGGCGCGACCCCTACAGCCATCTGCTCAAACAGGTGACGGATACGCGTCCCGGCGACACCGGCGTGCATGCGCGCGGCTACGTCTATCCGCCGCTGTTGGCGCTGGTGCTCTCGCTGCCGTTGCGCCTGGGCCTGGGCGCGACGGCGCTCTGGGTGGTGTGGAACCTGCTCTCAGTCGCCAGCGTCCTCTGGATGGGCCGCGAGCTGAACCTGGCCCTGCGCGGCAGCCGAGGTTGGCCGGGCACATTGGGTTTCGCCGCGGCGCTGATGCTGCCAGCCTTCGTCACCTACGATCTCTTCCTCGGGCAGGCTGATGTGCTGATGGCCGCGCTGGCGGTCGGCGCATGCGGGCTGTGGCTCCGCGGCAATCGCTGGGCGGCGCTGCCGATCGGGCTGGCGATCGCGGTCAAGCCGACGATGGCGCTCGTGCTGCTGGTCTGGCTCTGGCGGGGCGACTGGCGCGCGGCACTGCGGGGCGCAGGCGTCGCGCTGGTCCTGCTGCTGGCGCCGTTCGTGCCGCTCGGCCTCAACACGCTGCGCGACTACGTCATCTTCTACACCCGTTGGAACGCCTTCAACGCCAACGCCGAGCAGATTAACCAGTCGCCGGTGGGCTTTCTGTTGCGCGCGCTGACGCCGAACCCGTACACGCAGCCCCTCGTGGACGCTCCCGCGCTGGTGACGCCGCTCCGCATCCTGATCGTGGTCGGCGCGCTGGCATGCTACGGCTGGGCCGTGCCGCGTGGGCGGTCAGGCTCCCTGCGGCTTGGCATGGCGGCGTGCCTGCTGGCCCTGCCGCTGATCTTGCTGCTCAGCCCACTCGCCGAGGACATCCATTTCTGCCTGATCGTGCCCACGCTCGTCGGCCTGGGCTGGCTGGCGCTCGAAACCGAGACGCGCTGGTGGCGATCTCGCGGGCAGGACGGGCTGCCGCGCGTCCACGGCGCGGTCTTGCTGGGGATACCGCTGCTCTACCTCATCTGCTGCATCCCGCGCGTCCAGGAGATCGTCTATCCCGGGCATCTGCTGGCGCTGCCGGGCCAGGGCGACGTCGCGCTGGGGCCGCTGATCGTGCTGCTGCGCTCCGGCGTGTTGTGCGCCATCGCCGTGTTGACCCTGGTGGTCGGCGCGCGCCTCCTGCGGCAGCTTCGGCGCGGTCATCGCACGAGCATCACCGCCCCGGACCGTGCACCGGCCTACGCCTACGAGCTGACGGCCACCAGCGTGACGTCATAGATCACCGTGTCGTTGGGCGGGATGCCGAGTCCGTCGTCGCCCTTGGCGCCATAGGCCAGCCCAGGCGGGAGGATCAGCCGCCGCGTGCCGCCAACCTTCATGCCGATCAGGCCGATGTTGAGGCCCGGGATCTCCTGCGCCTGCTCGGCGCCGAGCGGCGACGGTATCTGGAAAGTCTTGGGGTCGTGGAGCAACGAGCTATCGAAGAGCTTGCCATCACTCGCCGACCACCCGCTATAGGTCACCGTCACGGTGTCACCGGTCTGGGCCTGCTGCCCGCAGCCCACAACAATGTCCACATATTTCAGGTCCTGCGAGCCGGTGGTGGGCGTGGCGCCGACCGGAGGCAGCGAGGCCGCGGGCGTCACGCGCACGTTGGCGGCGGCGGTTGCCGTCGCGGCGCAGGAGCCCGAGAGCGGCGCGACGCCCGGACCGGCGATGTGTGAGAACAGGAAGACGGTGAACACGGCGATCACCACACCGGCGATGGTGAGCAGCACACCGAGATTGACACCCCGGCCCGCCGCGCTGGGCCTCGCCGCCTGCGAGGACGATCGATCGTCCGACATGCACTCCCCACAATCTCAGAACATGCCACGGGCAGCGACGAACTGCGCAGTTCACCAGCCAATGCCGCGACGAGCAAGCGAAGCGCCCGCCACTCATCCGCACAGATGGTAGCGGGCGCGAGACGTGAACGGCTAGCTCCCAGAGGTGATCGAGACCAGCGTGATGTCGAAGACCAGCGTGGCATTGGGCGGGATGACGACCGCGCCCGTGTTTTGATCGGTCTGGCCGGTCGCGCCGTAGCCGAGGGTCGGCGGGATGATCAGGCGGCGCGTCTCACCGGGCTTCATGCCAGGGAGGCCGCCCTCCCAGCCGGCGATGACGGCGGGCGGGGTCTGACCTAGCGTGAAACCGCACGATCCGGTGATCGTGCCGCCGCAGCTGCTAGGTGCGTGACTGAGGGAGCTGTCGAAGAGCTTGCCGGTCGACTGTACCCAGCCGGTGTAGATCACGATGACCGTGTTGCCCGAGACCACTGCCGGGCCGCAGCCCTGCTGCAGGACGGCATATTGGAGGTCGGCGGACTGCGTCAGGTTGTTGCTGTCGGTGTAGTTGACGGACTTCGTCTGCACCGTCACATCCGAGGGGAGCTTCGGCGGGCTCGGGGGCGGCGTCACCGCGGGGAGAGGCCCGATAGCCGTCGCGGTAGGGGTCGCGCAGTTATACTTCGGTCCGGTGGTGCTGGCGCTTGGGCTGGCCTGCGACGACACATGGCTCACCAGGAGCCAGATCAGCCCCACGACGACGAGCACCGAGAATGTGCCAAGGAGGATGTTGTTGCGACGTCGTCGCTCAGCGGCGCGCCTCGCCGCGCGAACGGCTCGTCTGCTCACCGCGGTCTGCGTGCTCGCGCCGCGTTTGGCGGCGCTCTCCGAAGTGACCGAAGACTTACGCACCTCCGGACGCGTCCTTGAATTGGCGGATGACGGCATCGATCGTAGTCCCCTTCTAGTATATGGATGGCCTTGCCAGTATATATCTCGCCCGAGGCGCGCGCAACGTGATGGTGTCGGAGCCGGGTGGAGGAGTGTGGCTAAGGTGACTGGCGGTTCACCGCTGCACCATCCGACGCTCGACGCCCAGCCCCGGCGCGGCGCGGTACGGTGCGGTACGGTACAATAGCAGTAACGCATGTATCGGCACACATGGCTCGCTGGCCGTGGACCGAGCGCAGCGATGCACTCCCTCTGACGAACCACGAGAGAAAGTCGTTTCTCCATGCCTCATTTCGCGCTTGCCGCCGACATCGAAGGCCTCTGGCTCCGCTGGAGCCTCGATCCCATTCTGCTGCTCGGCCTCGCGGCCCTAAGTGTGGGCTACTGGCTGCTGATCGGCCCCCTGCGGCGGCGCTACGGCTGGGGCGACGCGGTAGACCCGCGGCAGCCCGCGCTCTTCACCATCGGCATGGTGATCGTGATCTTCGCGCTCGTCTCGCCGCTCGACACCATCGGCGACGACTATCTCTTCAGCGCCCATATGATCCAGCACATGCTGCTGGCGGTCGTCGTGCCGCCGATCTGGGTGCTCTCCTTGCCCGGCTGGGCCATCGATCTGGCGCTGCGGGTGCGCGGCGTGCGGCCAGTCGCGCTCTTCCTCACGAACCCTATTGTCGCCTTCGCGCTGCTCAATGCGGACATCTGGATCTGGCACGCGCCGGCGCTCTACGACGCCACGCTCGTCAATCTGCAGCTCCACATCCTCGAGCACCTCAGCTACCTCGTCTTCGGCGTGCTCTTCTGGCTGCCCGTGCTGAGCCCGGCGCCCGCGCTGCGCCAGCTTTCCCTCGGCGCCAGCGTGCTCTACCTCTTCGTGGCATGCCAGCCGATGGTCGCGCTCGGCGCGCTGCTGACCTTCTCGTCCGTGCCGCTCTATCACCCGTACGTCGTCGCCCCCCACCTCTGGGGCAGCACGCCGCTCGGCGACCAACAGCTCGGCGGCCTGATCATGTGGCTGCCCAGCACGATTCCATACCTCGCGGCGCTCAGCGCGATCTTCTTCTCCTGGGTCGGCGAGCAGGATCGCCGCGAACGCGAGGCCGCGGGTGAGTTCGACGAGTTGGAGCCGCCCGAGGGGCCAGACTTCGCGGCGCTCCACTCGGCCTCCGCGGCGGGCGAGGCCGCACGCTAGCTGGCGCGCGGCGACGATGACCCCTTTGGCGCACAGCTCCATAAGATGACACGATAGGGTTTGACACTCCACACGGGCTAAAGCCCGATGGATGCTCGGTTCGTCCCCGCAGGCATCCCCACGAGTCCCCGAAGGGCCTGCCCGGCCCATAAAATGTTTCTGGCCGCGTTCTCGTCGCGGTCTAAGATCAAGCCGCAATTGGTGCAGATGTGGGTACGAATGCTCAATGTTTTGGGTATACGCACCCCACAGCCGCTACAGTCCTGGCTGGTGTATTGGGCGGGAACCGCAACCACTCGCTTACCGGCGCATGCTGCCTTGTACTCAAGTGTAGTACGGAATCGCCCCCACCCAGCGTCCGCAATGGACTTGGCCAGATGATGATTCTGTACCATGTTGCTGACCTGCAAATCTTCGAGAAAGATGGTGTCGTAGATTTGAACCAGCATTCGCGCTGTTTTGTGATGGAAGTCGGCGCGCTGGCGATTGACCTTCTGATGGCGCTTGGCGCAACACTGCGCCGCCTTCTTGCGGCGGTGGCTGCCTTTCTGGCGTCTGGAAACGTGTCGCTGGGCTTTGGCCAGGCGCTTTTCGACACGGCGGTGGTGGCGCGGATTCTCTATGACCAGCCCATCAGCGGTGACAAGAAAGACTCTCAGGCCTACGTCAATGCCCGTCTCTTTTCCCATGAGTGGCAAGGGCTGCTCAGGGACTTCAGCACAGGAGAAGATCACGTACCAACCGTCCGCCTCACGGGAGATGGTGACGGTCTTGGGGGTTCCTTCCATCGGACGCGACCAGCGCACCGCGATGCGCCCAAGCTTGGAGAGAACCAGGAACCCGTTGTCCAGGTGTGCGCCGTTGCCAAACTGCTTGTAGGTGAACGAGTGGTAGCGGTTGCGGCCCTGGAAGCGGGGAAAACCTGGCGCCTGACCGGCGTTGACGCGGCGAAAGAAGTCTTGATAGGCTTTGTCCAACCGCGTCAGCACATCTTGCAAGACCTGGCTGTGGATAGCTCCATATTCTGGCGTACTGGCGCGAATCTCTGGGGTTCTGCTTCCTGCTTGGCGTGGGTTACGGGGACGCCACACGTGCGATAGGCCCAGATACGCTGTTCCAGTCCAGCGTTATAGAGTTGGTGACAGAGCCGCAGCGTCTCATCCAACACCCGTTCCTGTTCAGATGTTGGCTTGAGTTTGTATTTATAGCTCTTGCGCACACTCGCCACGTTACCGCTTTTCTCGCTGCTCTTGGCCGGTGTGTCGTTCGGTGTACTCTCGCAACACCTAGATGACATCCCCGTTAAGCGACCGTTCATGTCGTTTGGCAATTTGGTGTATCGCGTCCAGCACATCCAAAGGGAAACGGATAGACACGTGACGCTCGCCCTTGTTTGACGTATCTGCCATGTGTCTATTTTAACGCATCATCAGACACGCACCCGTTCATTCGCGTGGACTAAAGCCTAGCGGCTTTACGGGTTATTCTGTAAAATACCTACGACTATGTCGACATGTGCACTTTCTCATGGACTTCACATGTGCTAGTCACATACTAGAGTCATAGTGGCCCGTGGATCGGATGCCGGCGCCGCCGCTGGGCGCGGCCCGGACCGTTTACTTCATCCGTCTCGGTTGCGACGGGGGATATCGATGGCGAACTCGGCGAATGGCAAGCGTAACGGCCGCCCCACAGGGGGGGCGAAGGCATCTTCGACTGCGGCCCGGCCCGCGGTGAGCTCCACGCGCGCGGCGACTACGGAACCGCGCTCCAGCGCGACATCCAGCACAAAGGGCGCGACCGCCAGCGGCACGCGCTTGGCGGGCATACGCGAGCGCTCGGGGCAACCTGCCACGCCGCACAAGTCGATCCAGTCGCGGCGCATCAAGGATCGGCCTTGGTACCTCGGCAGCGGCGGGATCTTCGCGGTGGTGGGCGTCGTGATCGCCATCATCCTCGTCTTCCTGCTCTTTCGGAACGGCGGCAACGCCGATCAATTCTACACGCCCGTCTCGGCGACGGTGCTGAAACAGGTCACCCAGGTCGACCCGACGACGCTGGCGAAGGTAGGTGCCGGCAGCCTGCCGCAACCGCTCACCGCCGCGCCGGCGAATACGCCGCCGAACAAGGACAGCTCCGGCAAACCCATCGTGCTCTACATGGGCGCGGAATACTGCCCGTACTGCGCCGGCGACCGCTGGAGCCTGATCATCGCGTTGAGCCGCTTCGGCACCTTCAGCAACTTGCACAACATGGTCTCCTCCGACAGCGAGGCGGACCTCTCGAGCCTGCCGACCTTCACCTTCCGCGGCTCGACCTATACCAGTAAGTACATCGCGTTCCAGTCGGTCGAGATAGACGACCGCTACTCGAATCCGCTCGAAACCGCGACCACCCAGCAGAACAACATCTTCAACCTGTACAACTACCCGCCGTACGTCACGTCGAGCGCGCAGGGCGGCATCCCGTTCGTCTCGTTCGCCAACCAATATTTCGAGCATAGCGCCGGATACTCTGTGGCCGTGCTGACCGACTCAACGCGCGACGAGATCGCTTCGCATCTCAACGATCCTACCAACAACGTCACGCAGTCGATCGAGGCCAACGCCAACTACATCACGTCGGCCATCTGCAAGATCACGAATAATCAACCGGCGAGCGTCTGCACCACCGATCCGTCCTCGACGGTGAAGAACCCGATGCCGGCGCTGGTCGCGAAACTTCCGGCGCAGCAGTAGCGCGGCAAGAGAGCGGATTCAGGTCGGCGCGGTATAGTGGAGACACTGAAGGAAGGCGGAGTATGGCCGTCGGGATTGAACGGGGCAGCGTGCGCGGCGAGCCGCTAGGGTCGCTGTTGCGGCGCAATTGGCAGGCGCTGGCCATCGCCGTGATGGCGGTGGTGGGCATCGGCATCGGCATCTACCTGACGACGGAGCATTACGCCAAGGCCGAGCCGATCTGCCCGACGGTCGGCCCGATCAACTGCTCGAGCGTGTTGCGTAGTCAGTACTCCGTCGTCCCACTGACCGGTTCGCCCACCAGCGGCATACCCATCACCGTGCCGGGGGCCGTGTTCTTTCTCGTCAGCGGCGGCCTGGCGGTGTGGATGCTGGTGCGTGCCTATCGCGGGGAGGATGAGCCATCGTGGATGCGCCCCACGCTGGTGCTCTGGTCCCTCTTGGGGCTGCTCTTCGTGCTGTATCTCGTCTTCGCCGAGATCGTGCTGATCCGCAGCATCTGCCTCTGGTGCACCGGCGTCCACATCCTGACGCTGGCGACCCTCCTTCTGGCGCTGTCGCTGTGGCAGCAGGGTTCGCTTGAGCACTACGCCCCGGTTGCGCGCGCCAATTCGCCCCAGGCGGGCAGCCGCCAGGCGACGCGACCACGTGCAGCCGCGCGTGTCACACAGGTGCCGAGCCGCCGGGCGCAAGCGCAGGTGCGCCGCGCGACGAGTGGCACGGTCAAGGCTCACAGCGGACGACGGTAGCCACCGGGATCGCGCGACGCGGGGATCAGTCCCGCGCGCACGTGCTCCGACGTGAGCGGCGCTATGGGCAGGCTGCGCAGTGGGTGAAGGAAGCGCCACGTGGCAGAGGACTATTCGACGCTGACGCCGTCCTACGAGGGGTAGGATCGCAACCAAACGCTGGTCGTGGGGGGGCGCCGATCTCTCTGATGAGCAGCTCGCGCTTCGTCCCGCGCCGGAGAAGTGGCCGGTGTGACTGCGTGCTGCCCATATCATCACCGCGCGCATCTGGTGGTTTCAGCGCCGCATGGGCACGGGCGATCCGTCGCTCGACGCGATGATCGACTGGGACGATGAGCGTCGCCGCCTCCCCGAACGCCACGTGCGCCACGTCACCTGCCGGCTGGCGCGCGGCTCACCTGCCAGAGGACGGTCGTTTGCACACGGCTTCATTGGACGGCAAGACTGATCGCGCTGGCAACTGATGCCGGGCTTGGCCTTACCAGGGCTGCAGATGTACGCCAGGGGCGTTGCTCCAGATGGCTGCCGCGTCGCCTACTCGAACATCGTGGCGGACATTTCGGCCAGGGACACTGCGGGAACGATGAAGCGCGTCAATGGCGCGGGTACGGTCGACTTGTTCTGGTCGCCTCAGAGTAACCGCCTTGCGGAGATCGGGGCAGCCTCCACCGGCTACGCCGAGAATGGCGGCCTGAAGGCGTGGGTGGTCGACCTGGCCACGACACGATGACGCATCCGGTCGACGGGCAGCACGTAGAGAGCCGGGCGCCCGACGACGGAGCGTTGGTGACGCGCAGCGGCTACGCGGCTGCGGCCCAGATAGGTGCAGGGCCGTTCACGCTCAGTGCCGTCACGTTTTCTGCGGCAGGACAGCCAGCCATCGTGCCACGGACGCAGTCGGCGATGACGTTCCCATTCCTCGGCTTCGTCAAGACAGCGCAACTTCCGACTCTAGCCTTGGTCTTCCACAGGCTCGACGGCCAGCACCTTGTCGGGCTGCCAGGCAGACACCGCGGCTTCCCAGCGCAAGATGCCGAGGAAGCGCCCGTCGGTAGAGTAGGCGCGAAGGGAGTGGTCGGGGTGCTGCGCGGGCGAGGGAGTAGCTGCGTCGAGATCGCCGAAACGCAGCAACTGGCCGTTTCGCAGCCGCGCCTCGCTCGCGGGTGCGAGGATCGCCGCGCGCCACTCCAGCAACGCCTCGTCGGGCGCGTAGAGCCAATCGCGCCAGGAATTATCGGCCAGCGCGGCCTCTAACTGTTCCAGCGACCGGCATTGCTTCAGGCGAAAGGGGCCGCTCCGCGTGCGGACGAGCGCGGCGAGGTGCGCGCCCGGCCCCAGTCGCTCGCCGAGATCGTAGGCCAACGAGCGGACATACGTGCCCTTGCCGCACTCCACGTCGAGGACGAGATCGGGCGACGACCACGAGACGACGTCGAGCGTGTAGATCACCACCGGGCGCGGCTCGGTGACGACCTCCATGCCGGCGCGCGCCAACTGATAGAGCGGCTGCCCGCCGCGCTTGATCGCCGAGTAGGCGGGCGGCACCTGCATCTGCTCGCCCAGGAATGCGGGCAGCGCCGCGCGGATCGCTGCCTCGTCGAGGGTGACGGGCGCCTCGCGCAGCGCGCGTCCCTCGGCGTCGTAGGTATCCGTCACGACGCCGAAGCGGATCGTCGCGCGATAGGCTTTGCCACTCTCGCTCAGATACTCCGCCACGCGCGTCGCCTGCCCCAGGCAGACAGGCAACACGCCCGTCGCCGCTGGGTCAAGCGTGCCGGCGTGGCCCACACGCTTCTGCCGCGCCAGCCGCCGCACGCGCGCCACCACGTCGTGCGAGGTCATCCCCGCCGCTTTGTCGATCGCGAATATGCCGTCCATGCGCAGCAGTATATGCCACAGTCAACGGCTCGACGCACCCCCGGCACCACTTCCGGTCTGTTGACATGAGAGTCAATGAATGTTATCTGTTTATTGACTGATAAATCAATTAACACAAATGCAAGGAGACCTGCGTATGGCCGCCTCCACCGGGCGCACCGTCGCCCGCCCACTCGCGACGCTGATCCAGATCAGCCTGATGGCCGGCCCCTTCGTCTCGATGATCGATTCCGGCGTGGTCAACGTCGCGCTACCGGACATCACGCGGCAACTGGACGCGACGCTTGACACGGCGCAGTGGATCGTCAGCGGCTACCTCCTCGCGTTGGCGGTAGTGCTGCCGGCGAGCGCCTACCTGGCGCGGCGCTTCGGCACGCGGCGGATCTACGTGGCGAGCCTCGTTGGGTTCACGCTCGCCTCGGTGCTCTGCGCCCTCTCGCCCAGCATCGGCTTCCTCATCGCCGCGCGGATCGTGCAGGGCGCGTTCGGCGCGCCGCTGGTGCCGGTGGCAATGAACCTGCTGCTGGGTCCCTCCGGCGAGGCGCGGCGAATCCCGGTCGCCGCGGGGCTGTTGCTCTTCCTGGCGCCGGCGCTCGGCCCGACAGCAGGCGGACTGCTAGTAGCCTGGGGCGGCTGGCCGCTGATCTTCCTCATCAACGTGCCCATTGGCGCGCTGAGCGTCCTCGGCATCGCGCGGACGGCGAACGACGCCACTGGCGCGGGCGACCGCTCGGCGCGCTTCGATCCCTTCGGGCTGGCACTGCTGGCCACGGGGCTGGCGCTGACCACCTATGGGGCGACGCTCGGCGCGCAGAAGGGCTGGACGGCGAGCGATGTCTGGCCATATTGGGCGAGCGGCGGCATGCTGATCGTGGCGTACCTCGTCTGGGCGCTGATCGCGCGACATCCCGCGCTGGACCTCAAGCTGCTGCGACGCCGGCAATCGCTGCTCGCCATCACCATCTCGTCGGTCGCCTCAGTCGTCATGTTCGCCATGCTGGTGCTGATCCCCGTCTTTATGCAGGACTTGCAGGGCAACTCATCGCTCTCGGCTGGCTTGACGCTGCTGCCACAGGGCATCGCGATGGGGCTGAGCACGCTGCTGGGGATGTGGGCGGCCAACCGCTGGGGCGTGCGGCTGACGGTGGTGGCGGGCATGCTGGTGCTCGGCCTTACTACGGCGCTGCTGCTCACGCTCCAACTCGACACGCCTGGCTGGCTGATCGCGACGCTACTCAGCGGGCGCGGGCTGGCGCTGGGGCTGACGGTGCAGCCGCTGCTGCTGGCGATGACGAATGAGCTGAGGCCCGCCGAGCTTGCCGACGGCAACACGCTCTTCAACGTCTTCGAGCGGCTAAGCGGCTCGGTCGGCATTGCGCTCTTGGCGACGCTGCTGCAGCAGCGCGAGCAGGCGCGCATCGCGGACGTGCTGGCCGCGCTGCACATCTCCGTCAACCTGAGCGCGGCGAGTAGTGCCGCCCTGCCGCCCATCGTCCGCGCGCAGTTGGCCGACGCCGCGATCCAGGGCTTCCACGACACCATCTTGGCGCTGGTGGCGCTCTCGCTGATCGGGGCCATGCTGGCGCTGCTGCTCCGCAATGAACACGTGGCGGAAGGCGGGAGCTCACCCGCACCCGGCGAACCGGCGGAGACATCGTCTGTCACGCTGAGCGCCGTCTGAAGAGAGGCACGCCTGGGGGCGGCGCCACGAGACCAGTTTGGGATCGCTCAAGCGCTCGAACATGGGTTATGGGCGGAGCATGCGCAGGATCTGCTGGGTGGTCGGCGGCGTGCTGGGCACGGCGTCCACGGCAAACGCGGTCGCCGAGAGCCCCGAGATGCAAGCGTCGTACAGGCTCGCCAGCTGGTTGGGATCGCCCGGCACGACCTGCCTCGCCTCCTGCCCCTCGCGGATGAGCTCAAGCAGCGCCTCTCGTCCCTCCAGCGAGCGGGCCATAATGATGCGCCGCAGCGACTCCGGCGTCGCCTCGTTTGCCAAGGCTTGAATGACCACTAGCGCGGCCTCCGGATACCTGCGCAGCCCGTACAGGATGCGCTCGGTCAGCCATTCGAGCCGCTCCCACGGCGTTCCGGGCTGCGTACGGGCATCCAGATAGACCGATCGACCGCCAGCGGTGGACCAATCCACCAGCTCGGCGAAGAGCTGATCTTTGCTCTTGAAGTAGTGATAGGCGAGGCCGTAGCTGACGCCGGCCTCCTCGGCTACATCGGCCATTTTCGCGCCCGCAAGCCCCTTGCGCGCGAAGACGCGGATCGCGGCGTCCATCAGCCGCTTGCGCTGCTCCTCGCGGATGCGCGCGTTGGCCTCTTCGCTTCGCGGCATACGATCCCCCTATCGGCGGGCGCGCAGGCGCTCACCCCTCCATTGTAGCGCGTGGCAGACATGAGCGAGGAGCCGCGCGACGCTCACCTGCCCGTCCGGCTAGGAGCGGCCTACGCGAACTGCGGGTGTGCGCGGTAGGATGTTGGCATAGGATGTGTGGCGTCCAGGGTGACGCCTCGCTCGCCGCCCAACATGGCGGGCGGCGAGGTCGGGTAAGAAGGGTCCGCGCTCGCCGGCACCAGGAGGGCCACCGATGAACGATCCGACGATTCCGGTCGCCACGCGGCAGGCCATCGCGCCGCACAGTTGCGTGCTGCACCCGGCGATCAAGACGGCGCTCTCCACGGGCGAGGGCAAGTATGGGCGCCTCTTTCCCCACCTGCCTGCGCAGGCGGCAGAAGACGACGCGCTGCTGGCGCTGGGCCGCTCCGGCGCTCGGATGGACCTCGTCGCGGGCGACGAGGCAGGGGACAATCCGCGCATCCCAGCGGGCTGGCCGATCTACGGGCAGCTCATCGCCCACGACATCACCGCCGACCGCAGCCTCTTGCAGCACCACACGAGCGTCCACCACATCGTCAACTATCGCACGCCCCGGCTGGACCTCGAATGCCTCTACGGCGCTGGCCCCGGCGGCATGCCGTACCTCTACGACCTCAACGACCCCGACAAGTTTCTGCTCGGCGTCAACGACGCGGGTCGCCCGGACGACGTGCAGCGTAACGCGCAGGGCATCGCCATCATCGGCGATCCGCGCAACGACGTGCACCTGCCGATCTCGCAGCTCCACCTGGCCTATCTCAAGTTCCACAACGCCGTAGTTGACCACCTCCGCAGGGAGGACGATATCGCCCCGGCGCGGGCCTTCGGCGAGGCGCAGCGGCTAGTGCGCTGGCACCACCAGTGGATCGCGCTGCGCGAGTACCTGCCGCTGGTGGTCGGCGCGACGGTCGCCAACGACGTGCTGCGCGAGGGTCCGCGCTACTATCATCCGCGCGAGGGGACGGCCTACATCCCGATCGAGTTCTCCGACGCGGCGTATCGCTTCGGCCATAGCATGGTGCGCTCCAGCTATCGCCTGAACGATGCGTCGTCGGGTCCGCTTTTCCCCGACTGCATCGGCATGTGCCCCGTGCCGGCGGCGCGCGTGATCGCCTGGCGCCACTTCTTCGACATCGATGAGGTGGTGCAGCCGCAGGCCAGCAAGCGCATCGACACGCGACTGGCGCACAGCCTAATCGACCTACCCGATCAGATCGTCGGCGCGACGGATCTGCCGGAGCACCACTCGCTGGCCGTACGCGATCTGCTCCGCGCCCGCGCGCTGGATATCCCGTCGGGCGAGGCGGTGGCCGAGGCGCTGGGCGTCGCGCCGCTGACCCGCGACGAACTGGACCTGCCCGGCGAGGATTGGCGCGACGGTACGCCGCTCTGGTACTACATTCTGCGGGAGGCCGAGGTACGCAAGCGCGGCGAGCGACTGGGCGAGGTCGGCGGGCGGATAGTCGCCGAGACGCTGGTGGGCCTGGTGGACGCCGATCCGACCTCCTATCGAGCCGTCCAACTTGACTGGCTACCGACGCTGCCGGGCGCCGTGCCCAGCGAGTTCACGATGGCCGATCTCTTGGCCTTCGCGGGGGTCGTCTGAATCCGCACGTGCGACATGAACGAGGCTCTACAAAGGAAAGCACGGACACATGGCTTCCAACGTTGAATGCACGCATCTCGACCAGATTCGCGACGTGACGCCGAGCGCCAACGGCTGCGAGGAGTGCCTACGGATGGGCGACACGTGGGTCCACCTGCGCGAGTGCCTGATCTGCGGCCACATCGGCTGTTGCGATAGTTCGAAGAACAAACACGCCACCAAGCACTTCCACGCGACGGGACACCCGATCGTGCAGTCGTTCCAGCCGGGCGAAGACTGGCGCTGGTGCTATGTGGACGAGGTCTATCTTTGACACTCCCCACGCCTCAAGGCGGGGGATGCTCGGTTCGACGCCGCGGCCTACGCCACGACTCCCCGAAGGGCCTGCCCGGCCCATTGGATGTTCCTGGCCGCGTTCTCGTCCCTGATCGAGCACGAGGCCACAGGAGGTACAGACATGGGTGCGCACACTCAGGCTCTTGGAGATGCGCGTCCCACAGTCGCTGCAGTCCTGGCTGGTGTACTGAGCAGGAACCGCGATCACCCGACGCCTGGCGCATGCTGCCTTGGCTTCGAGGATGCTGCGGAATTGCGCCCAGCCGGCGTCCGAGATGGACTTGGCAAGGTGACGATTCCGCACCATATTAGCGACCCGCAGGTCTTCGAGATAGAGAGTGTCGTAGGCGCACAGCAGCGCGAGCGCGGTCTTGTGCTGGAAGTCGGCGCGTTGCCGTTGCACCGTCTGGTGCGCCCGCTGGAGGTGGCCCACGGCCTTGCGCCTGCGGTGGCTGCCCTTCTTGCGGCGGCTCACCCGGCGCCCGGCCTTGGCGACGCGCTTCTCCGCTTTGCGGGAGTGGCGCGGATTCTCCACCACCAGCCCATCGGCGGTGATGAGGAACACCCGCAGCCCGACGTCGATGCCCGTCTCACGCCCCGTCGGGGGCAAGGGCCGAGCGGGCACGTCGGCGCAGGAGAGGATGGCGTACCACCCATCCGCCTCCTGACAGATGGTGACGGTCTTGGGCGTGCCGTCCGGCGGGCGGCTCCAACGCACCGCGACGCGGCCAATCTTGGAGAGGACGAGGAAGCCGTTCTCGAGCCGCGCGCCGTTGTCGTATTGCGGATAGGTGAAGCTGTGGTAGCGGTGGCGGCCCTGGAAGCGTGGATAGCCCGCCGTCTCACCGGTCCTCACCCGGCGAAAGAACGCCTGGAAGGCGCGGTCGACCCGCAGCACCACGTCCTGCAAGACTTGGCTGTGGACCTCGGCATATTCGGGCATCGCCGCTTTGATGCCGGGCAGTTCGGCCTTCTGCTCATAGTAGCTGACCGTGACGCCGCACTTCCGCCACGCTTCCCGCCGCTCGCCGAGGGCGGCGTTGTAGACTTGGCGGCAGAGCGCCAATGTACGCTCAAGCCTGTGCGCCTGGTCGGGCGTGGGCTTGAGCTTGTACGTGTAACTCTTGCGCGTCGTCTGTTCTGCCATATTCACCTATTCTGCCTGCTAGACACGAAAACGGCAACCATTGGGCATCCGTGGCCCGCTAGGGCCACCCGGCTTTCATCCCCATGCCTGAAGGCAGGGGCTTTCGCTGGTCAAGCTAATGGATAGGCCGAGGTGAGGAGGCCCGCCGTGGAGGCAGAGTTCAATCAGGCATCGAACGCGCCAGCGGTGTATGCGGCCTCCGAGGCTCCGCCGGACGTGAGCGACACGGGCCGGGTCGAGGCGTTCAGCGACGGCGTCTTCGCCGTGGCGATCACACTGCTGGTGCTGAACCTTCGCGTGCCCATCGACAGGGTGGACGTCGACACACAGGGTAAACCAGACTTGCTGGGCTTCCTGGGGGCGCTGTGGCCGAGCTATCTCGCGTATGTCGCCAGCTTTCTCGCCATCCTGGTGATGTGGATCAATCACCACACCCTTTTCAAGCTGATCGGTCGCGCGGACCGGCTCCTGATGCTCTACAACGGCCTGCTGCTTTTGCTCGTGACGGCCGTGCCGTTCTCGACCTCGCTGCTGGCCGAGTACGTCACGTCGAGCGAGACAAATCAACGCATCGTGGCCTCGGTGTACAGCGGCGTCTTCATCCTGGTCTCCGTATTCTTCAACCTGCTCTGGCGCTACGCGGCGAAGGAGCGCCGGCTGCTGGATGATTCGGCGCACCCGGCGCGCGTGAAGGGTGTGACGGATTCGTACCGCGTCGGCCCGATCTTCTATGCGCTGGCGCTGGCGCTGGCGCTCGTCAGCATCCCCGCGAGCCTGGTGCTCGACATCGTGCTGGCAATCTATTTCGCACTGCCGCACGGGCCGCGAGCGGCGAATGTGGCGCGCTAGACCCAGGATATCGACGTCTCCGGCGGTGTCGCGTGGACCACGAAGTCCGAGAATACCCCCGTGACCTCGCTGTCCGCGACGAAGACACCGACCGCGCCCTGCGTCAGCTTCGGATCGTCGTACTGCTGATTCGCCACGTCCAGCAAGTCATCTGCGAGCTGGCAGCGGTGCTGAGACGAACGGGCGGCGCCATCGGCGTATACGTCGAAGATGCCGTGGGATCGGCGGGCTGGCCCGTCGCCGGGGGAGCGAGACGATCGTCGCCAGTGGCCGCAGCGTTGCGAAGGGCTGGCGCCAAACTGGCGTCGTAGAGCGCCCTCGGCAGCATGTTGGCCGGGGGCGCTGTGAGAAACACGAGAACGAGCAAGGCGAAGATGGGCGGAAACCAGAACGCGAGCCAATTCCCGTCCTGCCATCCCTGCCAGAGCGCCCACACGCCCGCCGCCAGCAGCCCCACGAAAGTCAGGCCGGTGACCAAGCTCACCACCCGCCGTGCGCGACGCATCGAGCGTTCCAGCCGCGCGAAGCGCTGCGGGTCGACCCCGTCGAGGATGCTCGCTATATCGCTCACCGCTTCGCGCCCCTCCGCTGGCAGCCGCTTTTCTCCCGCGGCAGCATGGCAGAGAACGAGCGGCGTGTCAATGCGGCTGAGCTAGCTGAGACGCACTCGCAGTAGATTAGCGATGCGCCGCCAGCGTGGCGAGGTGGAGCGCGAGGAGCCAGATAGCGGGCCAACAGGCGTTGAGGCCGAGGGAGACCCAGGCGAGGCGGTGCAGTTCGCGCGGCATCTTTGGCGTGGCGTGCCAGAGGCCCCAACCCGCCAGCGCCAGGCCCGGCAGCACGAAGACGATCAGCCATCCGGAGAAGATCGCCAGCAGGCCCAACGAGAAGGCCACCAGCGAGAGCATGCCGGCGATGAGCACGCGCGCCTCGGCGGGATCGACGACGCGCCCAAACTGCAGCGCCTTCGAGATCGACATCGGCAGGGCGAACCAATTCTCGTGCAATGCGAGGGCGGGCGCGGGGAAGCGCGGCGTCGGGGCGAGCGGCGCGGCGTGTGGAGTAGGTACGGCGGCGTCCGCGACGAGAGGTGCTCCGTCACTTGGGGCTTCGCCCAGCTGCTCGCCAAGCGGCGCTCCGCAGCGCGTGCAGAATCGCGCGGCATTAGCGTTCGCGGCGCCGCAGCGCGCGCAGGCGGCGCGGCTGATCGGCGGGGGCGAGGCGGCAGGGGCGGCGATTGGCGGCTGGGCCGGCGTTTCAGCGCTTTGCGCGCTCTCGACACTCGCGGCTGTTTCGCCCTGAGCGGCGGTCTCGGCAGCTTCATCGCTGCTCGCGGAGGCGGGGGGGATAGACCTGCGCGTGGAGAGCGCGGTGCGGGCAGCGCGCAGGTCCGCTTGCAGCGCGTGGACGGATTGCTGCCGCTCGCGGGGGTCCAGCGCCATCGCCTTGAGGACGGCGGCCTCGGTCGCCTCGCCCAGCACGGGGTTGAGCTGGAGCAGTCGCGGCAGGGCGGTGGCGCTGAGGCGTGCGGGCGCCTCGGTCGGCTGGTAGCCGGTTAAGAGGTAGAAGAGGGTCGCGCCGAGGCCGTAGACGTCTGTGCGCTGGTCGGTGGCGCCCGCGGCCTGATACTGCTCCGGCGGCGCGTAGCCCGGCGTGAAGGCCAGCGCCGCGCCGACCGTCTGCGTGCCCTGGACGTAGAGCTTGGCGAGGCCGAGGTCGATCAGCACGGGCGTGCCCTGGCGCATGACCTTGATGTTGGCGGGCTTCACGTCGCGGTGGATGATCGGCTTGGGCTGGGCGTGCAGCACGGCGATCGCGTCGCAGATCGGGATGATCCAGTCGAGGACCTGCTGCTCGGCGATAGGGCGGCCCGTCGTGCGGATCTGCGAGATGGTCAGCTCTTCGACGGTGTGACCGTCCACGTAGTCCATGACCAGGAAGAAGCGCCCGGCCTCTTCGAAGATGGCGTAGCCGCGGACGAGATTGGGGTGGCGTGCGTTGAGGATGAACTCGGCTTCGAGGCGGAATTGCTGCTGTGTGCTCGCGTCGCGGTAGAAGGCCTCTTTGATAGCACGGCGGTGGCCGAGCACGGTATCCCAGGCGACGTAGATGTGCGCGAAGCCGCCGCCGCCAATGTAGCCTTCGATCTGATAGCGCCGCCCGCCGATGAGCGTGCCCGGCGGCAGCGGTGGCGGCTGCTGCGGCACCGGCGGGAGTTGCCCCAGCGCGGGTGCGTACGGCGCGGGCGGTGGGTAGGGCGGGGGTTGCGGCGCGTTGCGGCGCATCGCCTGCTGCATGCCGAGTTCCCTTTCGCGCTTGCTATCCAACAGTGCCGCTTCTCTGCTCTACGACGGCTAGATGGGCCATCTCGCTACTGCATCATACACATGGCCTGGTCGCGAGACAAGCGGCCAAGAGCTATGGGCGGGGGCGGAAGAGTCGGTACGGGGCGGCGGGCGTTGTGCGAACTGCACTACGGGGACGGCGCTATGAGGGTGAGGGGGCGGCGACGACGGATGCTAGCGTCGGGGCGGCGCTGCCGACTTCGAGCGCGGTGACGAGCTTCTCGGCCAACTCGATGGAGTAATTCTGCCCGCGGTCGTGGGGGTAGACCTGGAACATGTTGGCGACGTAGAGGCCGTCTAGCGGCGTCTCGAACGGCGGGATGTGCGCCTTGTACTCGGTGGTGACGATCGGCTGCGCGTAGGGCGCGCTGAAGAGCCAGGAGGCGGTCACCCACTCCGGCGCGAAGGCGGGGTTGATGCGCTTGAGATGCGGCAGGAAGTCGCGCAGGACGTCGTCTTTGCTAACCTGGAAGAGCGGATCGTCCATCGCGCGGTAGTTGCCGAGGTAGATCAGGGTGCGGCCCTCGTAGTCCTCGCGCGGCATGTAGTTGGTGTGCTCGACCAGCACCATGAAGGGATAGCCGGGGTCGTTGACGTTCATCCAGTATGAGGTGCCGGTGAGCGTGCGGTCCAGCGCGAGGATCAGGCAGTGCGCGCCATACGCCCGGCCCCAGTCGTACTGGGCACGGTAGGCGTCGGGCAGGGCGGGGACAAGGCGGCAGGTGAGGCGCGTGGGCAGCGTGGAGACGACGCGGTCGAAGGTGCGCGTCTGCTCCTCGGCGGGCGAGGCGACCTCGGCGGAGGTGATGGCGAAGCGATCCGCGTCGGGTTCGACGCGCTGGACGGCGGTGGCGAGGCGGAGGTCACCGCCGCGCTCGCGGACGCGCTCGGCGAGACGGTTGTAGAAGTGCTGGAAGCCGCCGCGCACGTAGCCCAGCTCGGCGGTGCGGTCGTGGACGCGCGCCCAGAACCACGGCAGGGCGATCTCCTCCTTGACGGCGCCGAATTTGCCGCGCAGCAGCGGCTCCCAGACCGTCTCGTACGGCGATTGGCCCATCGCGCTGCGAATCCAGGCGGCGGTGGTCCTGCCCTCCAGCGGCGCGGGAGTCGGCAGCAGCTTGAGGACGGCGAGCGCGGCGCCCATGCGCAGGCGCGCGGGGACTGAGAGCGGCGAGAAGCGCAGCACGGAGCTGGGGGAGTCGAGCTGATAGACCTGCCCACCACGGAGTGTGACGGTGAGGGGGCGCCGCCATTCGAGGCGGTCGCCGAGGCCAAGCTCGTTGATCAGGGCGATGGCGGCGGTGTCGCTCTTGAAGAGGTGGTGGTAGAACTTCTCGAGCCAGACGTCCTCGGTCTCGCGGGTAGGGAGCGTGCGCTCGCCGACCTGGAAGCCAGCGGCGAGTCCACCGGGCTCGGCCTCGCGCTCGAAGACGGTGACGGCGTGGCCGCGCTCGGCGAGGCGCAGCGCGGCGGTCAATCCGAGGACGCCGCCGCCGAGGACGGCATAGTCGAGCCCCATCACTGCGTCTCCTGCTAGGGTTTCTCGCGGCTGGCAGCTGAAGCCGCGCCGATGGGCGTGCCGCCACGAAGCCTACCTGCGCGGGCTGGAGACCCAGCGCTGGCGCGATCCCGGTTCATTGTACCCGCCGCCGTCGAGGCGAGGGGGTTGGCTGGGAGGTTTGCCGGCGCGAGCTCTTCCCGTTTCCTTCCGCTTTTTGTGTTTGTTCGCGCCTTCCAGGGCGAATTCAAGGCCTTTTGGCGACTTCGGCGCTCGATATGTGGGAAATCACTTCCGCCTGTGGCCTTCTGCGTTCCGCTCGTGCGCTCGGTAGCAATCGCAGGGGACACAAGAGGAGACTCGATGTGGGTGCGGATAGTACAGAACATATATTCGCGAGAATCAAGACGCTCCACGGGTGATAGCGTTTCATCCTGAGTTGTTGCCGTGCGCGGGCGCAATGGCAGCCCACCGCGGGCAATCCCGACGAGTCATTCCCATGGGGCATCCTGACGGCGCTGCGGTCGGAGCGACGGCACGCAATTCCCCCGAACGAAATGCGCCCCCCACGTCCCTCTGAGCCGATCCGACGCCGATCCGACTCCGGCGCGAACGAGATCCCCTCCATGGTGGAGGGCACGTCGGCGCCTCTCACGCTCCTTTGTCTCTGACACTCCGCTTGGGCTAAGGCCCGGCGGGTTCTCGGTTCGTCGCCCCGGCCACCGCCGGGACTCCCCGAAGGCGCTGCCCGCGCCATAAGATGTTCCTGGCCGCGTTCTCATCGCGGTCCAGGACCAGGCCGCAGGACGGACAGACGTGGGTGCGCACGGAGAGGCTTTTCTGGATACGCGTCCCACAGCCGCTGCAGTCCTGCGTGGTGTACGCCGGGGTGACCGCTTCCACTCGCTTGCCGGCCCATGCTGCCTTGCACGCGAGGATGGACAGGAATCGGCCCCAGCCGGCGTCGTGTATGCTTTTGTTCATACCCGCTTTGCGGGTGGCCCCGTTCGGGAGATAGCCGCCGTTCCCGTCGCGTACAGGCGCGGGGCGGCGAGTGAGGTTGGCGGGCTGGATGGCCTCGTGAGAGATGGTGTCGTACTGGCGGACCAAGACTAACGCCGTCTTGTGATGGAAGTCGGCGCGTTGCCGCCGGACGTGCTGGTGTTGCTTGGCGCACAGCTTCACCGCTTTCTTCCGACGATTGCTCCCCTTCGTGCGCCGGGCCACCCGCTTCTGCGCCTTCTTGAGCGCGCGCTCGGCTGTCCGATAGTAGCGCGGGTTCTCGACGATCTGCCCGTCCGCCGTGGTGCGGAACGCCTTGAGCCCCACATCAATGCCCATCTCGTTCCCGGTGAGCGGCAACGGCCGTGCAGGCACCTCGGCGCAGGAGAAGCAGGCATACCAACCGTCGGCCTCGCGCGAGACGGTGACGGTCTTGATGGTCCCTTCAATCGGGGGGACCAGTGCACGGCGATGCGCCCGAGCTTCGACAGGACGAGGGAGCCGTTCTCGAGGCGAGCGCCGTTGCCATACGCCTTGAAGGTGAAGGAGTGCCAGCGGGTGCGCCCCTGGAAGCGCGGGAACCCCGGCCGCTCGCCGGTCGCGACGCGGCGAAAGAAGGCCTGATACGCCCTGTCCAGTCGGGCCAGCACGTGCTGCAGCACGTGGCTGTGGAGGGCGGCGTACTCCGGGAACTCGGCGCGGATCGCCTTCAGCTCCGCTTCCTGTTGAGAGCGCGTGACGGAGACCTGGCAGCGGTTCCATGCGGTGATGCGCTGCTCGAGCGCGGCGTTGTAGAGCGTGCGGCAGTGCCAGAGCACTTCATCCAGCGCCCGCTCCTGCACGGACGTGGGACGTAGTTTCTCCTTGTAGGTCTTGCGCACGTTCGTCTCGTTCATGCGTCCCTATTCCGACCGGGCAGCGCGAAAGCGGCACCCGGCCAGGCCCCCGGCGAACGCCCCAGACGCCTCACCGCTTGGGGTGAACCCAGCGGCTTGCGGCGGGCTAAAGTCCTTCCAGTGTCACACTGCTGTCATACCCTGTTACGACTGTGCTACCTGGGAGGGCTAGGATCGTGACCGCATGGCGCGTACCGCGGCAGACGGAACCCAGGGGCCGGAGCGCGAGCGCCATCAGCATCAGCGCCAGCGGCGCCGGGGTGGCTAGCACGCCCGTGACGGCCGGGCATCGGATTGATATGAGTCAGCTCAACCGAGTCAATACCGACAAGATGAGGATGCGGAAACGCCGCGCCGGAAGATCCACCACCCGGTCGGGGCCTACACGGCCGAAGAGAAGGAGTTCGCCGAGGTGAACCTCACTGACCACGCCGGAGTCCGGCTCACACACGGCAAGCCCAAGGTCAACGGCGTGGAGATCCACTACGCGATCGGCGGCGCCGGCGAGCCGGTGTTCTTGCTACACGGCGTGCCGAAGACGATGTCGTACTGGCGGCACGTCGTGCCGCTGCTGACCTCGCACTACACCGTCATCGCGGTCGACAACCGAGGCTTCGGCGGCTCCCAGCGCCCCCTGACCGGCTACGACACCGCCACGCTGGCCGGTGACGTCGCCGAACTGGCCACCCATCTGGGCTTCGACCAGTTCCGCGTCGCCGGCGAGGACTGGGGCGCGGCCATCGCCTACGCCGTCGCCGCCTTCCACCGGCCGCGGGTGCAGCAACTGGTGTTCCAGGAAACGCTCCTACCAGGATTGCCAGCCGGCCCAGGATTGCCAGGCGGCGAACACGACCCCTCGCTCGCCGCCGACGACGGCCGCACCGGCTGGCACTTCAGCTTCTTCAGTCTGCCGAACCTGCCCGAGCTGCTGCTGGCCGGGCGAGAACGGCCGTTCTGGACCTACTACGCCAGACGCCAGATGTGGGACCCCAGCGCGCTGGCCGAGGAGGACATCGACGACATGGTGCACTCGGCCGAGCAGCCGGGCGGCACCAGGGCCATCTTGGAGATGTACCGCGCCCGCCAGACCGACGCCGAACAGAACCGCCCGCAGTACGCCGACCCGATCAGCTGCCCGGTCCTGGCCGTCGGCGCGCAGGCCTATCTCGGGGACGCAGTAGCCAAACAGCTCGCGCAAGTGGCCCGCGACGTTCGCGGCGCCGTCATCCCCGCGTCCGGTCACAACATCGCGCTGGAGAACCCGGCCGCCCTGGCCCAGGCCTACCTCGACTTCTTCGCAGGCGGCTCAGCCGGGGGTGCAGCCATGTGACCCAGCGGCATACCGATCATCCATCCGGCGCGACACTGGGCAGCCATCGTACGACCTCGGGCCAATGCTCACACCAATGAAATCGGAGTCACGCCCCCGACGAGCGCCGCTGATCAACTTAGACGCGGACTCGCAGAACGCCGACCGGGCCAAGCGCGCGTGGGACCTCGACATCGACAACGCGGACCACTTGCGTGCCTCCCCCAACGGCATCGGCACGACGGTGGGGGAATTCAAGTCAGGCCGGACAGAGACAGGACGGACAGACAGGTATGTCGCACAGGGGAGGGCTCGCGAGACGGAAAGGCCTGCGCTTGCCGCACTTCGCCGTCTTGGTGCTGCTGGCCGCCACCGCCGCGTGCGACGCCTCGCCAGCGTCTCCTCAATCGCGCACCGCGGCGGGAGCGTCAGTGCACGGCGGCGTCCCCGCCGCGCGGCTCGCCCGTCTGGCGCGCTGCGTGGACATCACGCGCTGGTTCTGGGACGTGGGCGATGCGACGCCGAGCGAATCGCTGCCTGTGCACTTCGCCACGTATATGAGCGATAGCGATCTCGCGCTGATCCATGCACTCGGGTTCCGCTGCGTCCGGCTCTCCATCGAGCCCGACCTGCTCTACCATAAAGCGACTCCCACGATGCTGGATGCGGTCACGCTCGGTTACGTCGACATGGCCGTCAAACGCCTCCTCGCCCACGATCTCGCGGTGATCATCGATCTGCACGACGATCATCCGGAGAAACCGTTCGAGCATGATCCCGATTACGCGAGCGGTTTTGTCGCGTTCTGGCGGGTGCTCGCTCGCCACTTCAGCGGGTGGAATCCCGAGATGGTCTTTCTCGAAGCGCTCAACGAGCCGGTCTTCTCGCTCA
The DNA here is from genome assembly GCA_963841205.1 of uncultured Chloroflexia bacterium. Lineage (GTDB taxonomy): Bacteria > Chloroflexota > Ktedonobacteria > Ktedonobacterales > JADMIN01 > CAWAWP01. The sequence goes on from CAWJCH010000020.1 coordinate 47,960, forward strand.
ATCCGCGGCAATGGCTGCCCATTCAGCAGCATCTGCTCAGCGTCATGCGGGCCGCCGCGCCGCGGCAGACCCTGATTGCGACGGGGTCGCTGTGGTCCAGTATCGATGGCTTGCTCCTGGTCAAGCCGGTGGCGGATCGCAACGTCGTCTATACCTTCCACTTTTACGAGCCCACGACGTTCACGCGTGAGGGGGCAGAGTGGTGGGTGGACGGATTAGACCGCTATATGGTCGGTTTGCCCTACCCCTCTGGCACCCCCCAATGCGCGGCGGCTGTCGCAACGCTCGCCAATGCCGACGTGCGCGCGGCGGCGCACGCGTATTGTGCTGCCAGCTGGAACACCGCCAAGCTCGACGCGTTGATCGCCCGCGCGGCCCAGTGGTCGAAGAAGAATAAGGTACCAATCATTGCGGGCGAGTTCGGCGTGTACTGCAAGCATGCTCCTCCCGCTGCGCGCCTGCGTTGGTTCACCGATGTGCGCGCCGCCTTGAACCGGAATGGCATCGGCTGGACGCTGTGGGGCTACGACGACTGCTATGGCCTCGGGCGAACCCTCGATGCGAAGGGCCACATCGTGATCGACTGGGGCGTGGTTCGGGCGCTTGGCCTCAATGATGTCCGACCCCGCCGCCACACGTCTCCTCCTACCCGCACGGCACCGGCTTCGCTCGTCGGCTGAGGCCGTCTGCACGCTCCGCCGCGATCGGTGCGTGGTGGTCACCTGGTTATCACGTGGTTGTCGCCAGGCTGCGTCGCCAACGCTGGACGAACGTCGGGCGCCCGACTCGTGGCGGACCGGCACCGCCGCATGATGCGTTTGCCGCGGGACATCCCGACGGCGTGACGGCCGCGATACGATAACGACGGCAATTCGACGCGATACAGCATGGGGTGACGCGTATCGCCGCTGCATGCCCCGGTGGCGCGATGGTCCCTGCTCGCCGTGCCACTTGACCGCTTGCCGAGATCCCGCTATGGTGGTGTGGTCGTCTTAGGACACTACGTGGGGACGGGATGGGGCTGCGGAAGAGGGGGGATGCCATGGATGTCTTCGCGAATCCGCTCGACGTCTTCGCCGCCTCGCTCCCCGGCGTCATCGTGGCGCTGCTCACGTATTGGCTGACCACGCGGCGCGCGAATCTCGACGCACGGCGAGCGGGCGACAACGCGCGCGCGCTGCTCGCGCTGGAGATGGACAACAACGCCGACGCCCTGCGCCGCTATTGGGATCAGATCCACCGCCTCGATAAAACCTTCGTGCCCGGCAACCCGATGACCGACGACCAGCTCAAGGAGCACCTCGCGGCGATGGCGACCGCTGGCTGGGTGGGCGGGTATGTGCTGCCCAAATGGAGCTTCGTGCGCTGGGACGGCTTCCCCGCCACCGCGCTCGGCGGCATCGACCCGAAGCAGCTCACCGAGATCGACTCCGCCTACCGCGATCTCCGCGCGCTCGGCGACAATTACGACAAATTCATGTACATCTCGCCCGAAGAGCGTACCTATCTTGATACCATGGGCGGACGCTTCTGGGCGCAGCGTTTCGCCGACGCGCGCGTGGAGATGTACAAGCGGCTCGACGCCCAGGTGCAACGCGTCGTCCAGAATCAGCCGCTGCGCAGCGCCCTCTAGCGGCATGCTCCGGTATACCTTGGAGATGGCACCCGATACCGAGCCCGTGCGGGCGAGCTTCGCGGCGGTACGCGCCTTAAGCGCGGGTTCACCAATCGGTCCCCGTCTCAGCGTCTTGCCTCGCCCCTCGTGAACCTTTTCGTCACCCTCCGCTACTCACTCTGCGAACCGGCTCGTGCGACGTGGCACCCGGGTGTAGGCTGCGCCGCACGCTGAGCGCTGTGCCCGAGAGGCATCTTCGGTTACGCTCGCGTTCGCCAGAGGCATCGGCGTGGGGCGCATGACGCGCAAAGAGTGTTGGATGGAGTGGTAGGGCGGTATGCACGCCGCCAAGAAGGGGATAGTGTGCTCATGGCAGATGCGTTGATGACGGCCACGCCGCGCACCAGCGCCACGCGCGCGGGCGACGTGGTGCTGCGGACGAACAATCTCACCAAGCAATACGGGCAGCGCCTCGCGGTCAACAACCTCAATCTCGAAGTCCATCGCGGCGAGATCTTCGGCTTCCTCGGCCCCAACGGCGCCGGCAAGACGACGACGATCCGCATGGCGCTGCACCTGATCGCCCCGACGGCGGGCACCGTCGAGATCCTGGGGCAGGATATCGGCGCCCACGCCGCGCGCACCCTGCCACGGGTCGGCGCGCTCGTCGAGCAGCCGGCGCTCTACCTCTATATGCGCGGCGTCGACAACCTGCGCGCCGTCGCCTCCGTCCTCGGCGGCGTCCCCGACGCGCGGATGGACTACGTGCTCGATCTCGTCGGCCTGAAAGATCGCGCGAATGACCGCGTCAAGACCTACTCGCTCGGCATGAAGCAGCGCCTGGGTGTGGCGATGGCGCTGCTGCAAGACCCCGAGCTGCTGGTGCTCGACGAGCCGGCCAACGGCCTCGATCCCGCGGGCATCGTCGAGATGCGGGACCTCATGCGCCGCCTCTCCGCCGAGGGCAAGACCGTCTTCATCTCCAGCCACGTCCTCACCGAGGTGCAGCAGATCTGCACGCGCGTCGCCATCATCAACTTGGGCCGGCTCGTCACCGAATCCACCGTCGAAGAGCTGACCAGCGGCCACGGCGAATTCGAGGTGACCGTCGAGCAGCCCAACGAGGCACTCGCCCTCATTCGCCAGCAGCCGTGGGGCGCCGCCGCCCGCCTGGAGGACGGCGCGCTCGTCACGCCGGCGCCCAACGCGCGCGGCCGCGACCTCAACGCCTTCCTGGTCGGCGCGGGCTTCGTCCCTGACGCGCTCGCCGTCCACACGATCGATCTCGAAAACGTCTTCCTGAAGCTGACCGGCAACGGTCAGAGCGGAGTGCACTAAATGCAAGCGACACTCGCAGCCGCGCCGGCGCAGGCGACACACACCAGCACGCCGACCTTCATCGGGCTCGTGCGTGGCGAACTCTTCAAGGTCTCGAAGCAGCGCGCGACGTGGTTCGCCGCGCTGGTCCTGCTGGCTGCCAACCTCCTGCCCTACATCGTGTTGCTCAGCATCAACGGTCAGGAACCGCTCGTGACCCGCTTCGGCGGACCGCAGAGCTTCCTCTACAACATGCTCGGCACCGGCCTCTCCGTCTTCCGCATCTTCGTCGGGCCGTTCTTGATCATCGTCACGGCGCGACTGATCGGCATGGAGTATTCGGGCGGCACGATCCGCGTCCTGCTCTCGCGCGGCGTTGGCAGGCTGCAACTGCTCAGCGCGAAGCTGGTCGCCATCTTCGCCGTCGCGGCGGCCACGCTGGTCGCGGGGTTGGTCTTCCACTTCGTCATGATGGAGATCCTCTTCGCCGCCAAGGCCGGCAGCGACAATATCCCCTCGTACGCCAACGCGCAATTCTGGACCGATGCGCGCACCGCCGTCCTCACCGTGGCCATCAGCATGATCGCGACGATCCTGATGGCCGCCTGCGTGACGGTGATCGGTCGGTCGCTCGCCGTCGGCCTTAGCGTGGGCCTGAGCTTCTTCGCCGCCGACAACATCGGCCTGATCTTCTTCCTGCTGGCGAACCGCATCACCGGCAGCGACTTCTGGCTCAACATCACCGGCCTGCTGCTCGGCCCGAACATCAATCAGATGCCCTCTGCGCTGATCACGACGCCTGGCTCGCAGAGAAGCTTCGAGGCGTTGCAGGGTCCGCTCGTCACAGTGGACGGCACACACACGCTCGTCGTGGTGCTCGTCTGGTGCGTGGCCTTCGTCGCCGTCGCCGGCTACCTCACCTGGAGCCGCGACGTCACCGAATAGGAGACCCCATCCCCCTGCCAAGCCCCCCGCCCACGGGGACCCCGCCTCTCCCGCGATGAGAGGGGTACCGCGGGCGGGCGCGTCGCATCGCGCGACCTGTCGCGGCTACGATACGGGAAGCGCGAGTCGACCAACGCGAAGTGGCAAGTGGGCTGCAGTCCGCGTCCCCCGGTACGCCGGCACTGCAGCGCCGCGATGCTCGCACTGCGCGAATACCCCTAGTGCCGCGACCAGCGGCCCTCACGCTACTGACACGTTGACGGACACACGCCATGACACTCGATACCGCTGAGACCTCGACACGGGCATCGTTCGCGCGCTCACCCTCCGTGGCGAGCGCCGAGCTGCTGCGCACCGAGCAGCCCACCTTCCTCGACGTGCTGAACGGCGAGCTCTTCAAGATCTCGCGTCAGCGGACGACGTGGCTGATGGGCCTGCTCCTCGCCGGCATCATCACCGGCACGTACGTCCTCTCGCTGACCATTCCCAACCTCAAGCAGGACATCTACCTGGGCGAGCTGCACGTGATGTACCGACTCATGACGACCAGCCTGTTGGTGCTGCGCGTCTTCTCCGGCTCGCTGCTGATCCTGCTCACCGCGCGGCTGATCGGCATGGAGTACTCCGGCGGCACGATTCGAGTGCTGCTCGGTCGCGGCGTCGGGCGGCTGCAACTGCTCGGTGCGAAGCTCGCGGCGGTCGGCCTCATCGCGCTGGGCATCCTCGTCGTCGGTTTCCTCCTCAACTGCCTGCTCACCTGCCTCTTCCTGCTGGTCGTCGAGGGCAACTTGGACGCGCTTTCCTCGCTCGATAGCCAGTTCTGGGCCGACACCTGGCTCTACCTCGTCACCATCATGATCAGCATGGCGGTCTCGATCCTAATGGCCGCTGCCGTCACCATCGTCGCGCGTTCACTGGTCTTCGGCCTCGCCGCGGGGATCAGCTTCTTCGCCGCCGACAACATCGGCATCGTCTTCCTCTTCCTCGCCACCCGCATCACCGGCAGCGACTTCTGGATCAACATCACGGGGCTGCTGCTCGGCCCGAACCTCAATGCGATGCCCGGCGCGCTGCTGCCGACCGACGCGGGCATCCAGCAGATACGCGCGATGCCGATCCCCTACGTCCCCGTCGATGCCGTGCATACGCTGCTCGTCACGCTCGTCTGGTCGCTCGCCTTCATCGCCACCGCCGTCCTCCTGACCTGGAAGCGCGACGTGACGGAGTAGACATCCCTGGTTTACGCTGGCTGCTCGGCCCACTGCGCCCGCCAGGCGGCTGCGGCAAAAGGCTCGGCGAAATACTGCGTCTCGCGCTCGACGTGGGCCGCGCGAAACTCCATGATGCTCACGGTGTCGTACGGTTTCCCGTCGTAGGTGATGACCAGCTCGGTGATCCACAGGTCGCCGCCGCCACGCACGCGCCGGACGACAAACTCCCGCCGTGCGGGGTGGTGGCCGCGCTGGCCCTGGATGTTGCGTCGCCCGCGGAACCGCTCGCCCGATTGCGGATACTCCAGGACCGCATCATCGGCATAGATGGCATGCTCCGCGGCCTCGTCCCCCGCCTGCGATGCGGCCCAGTGACGCTCGATGGCGACCCGACGATCTGCATCTGTCATGGGTGCTTGAATTCCTCCTCAGTGTGCACTGGCGCACCATCCGTCGAGGCCGCACAAACCGTACCGACACCGCCAAGGTCCACCACGCTCCTCACGAGGCTCCCTGATTGCTCTGTCTCCACGGGGCGCGTTGCGCGGAGGAACGATCGCGCATGTCGGACGTGGGTCCGCAGCGAATCCCTACCCACTCTATCAGCGCAGTGAGCGTACCTATTGTGTCAATTGGTGTCACAATTGGCGTCAATACCCCACCCACGACGTTGTGGATGGGGCACCGCGTGACACGGACCATCGCTCGCAGAGCAGTCCTAACTTGGCCTAGCGAATATCTATCGAAGTCGCCGTGATGCTGCCGTCGCTGTTATGCGTGCCCATCACGGAGATCGTCACGCCGGCCTTGACGGCGCTCGCGGTCGCCGCCTTGCCGTTCTGGGTGTACGTCGTGCTGGAGGTCGTCGTCACCGTCACCGTCGTGCCGTCCGACGCCTTCGCGGAGATTGTCGAGCCGCTCACGCTGGAGACGGTCAGCGTCTCACACTGGCCCTGACCTTGGCCGATCCCGCTGGGTCCGGCGAAGCTGCGGTTGCCCGCATACGAGCTGTAGGTGTTGGTGGTTGACGGTGGCGAGGCGGCGGCGGCCTGCGCCGTCGAGAGGTAGGTCGCACCGAGGACAGCACCTACCCCCAAGGTGACCGCCAGCGCGGCGACGATCCCGGCGATCGCCAGCCAATTACGCCGCCGCGGCGCGTGAATCGGTAGTGCGGGCAGTGTCGGCCCGCTCGGATACTCTTGCATGCGGTGTCTCTTTCTCTTGGCGCTTCGCCCACGCTCCGTGGACTGCGCCGTGGATGCTGAACATCAGTCGGAGGTTGAGCCACCGCGCCGGCGTTTCGTTCTCTCTCGCTCGATGCACTGGGCCGCGAGCCTCGTCTCCGTGTCACGCAAGGGATGCCTCCTTCTCTGCTAGGGTGAGGGTTGAGCCGGACGCGGAGGCGCGCCGCCGCAATCTCACCATACGAAGCGGCCATAGGAATCCGGTAAGACGCGCATGTGAGTTGTCACATCAGGTAAGCAGCCTTAATAGGAGGTGCTACCAGCGCGCCGCTGGATCGTCGATCACGGCGAGGAACAGTGGAACAATGCCCCCAAGCAGGAGTCTAGGATGCGTTCACGCGCTGCACTCACCACCCGCGATGCGCTTGGCGGCGGCGGAGTGGCGCGCCCCCTGGTATGTATACTCTGTGCGCTGATGCTGGCCGCCTGCTCCTCCGCGAGCACAACACAGCAGCCGACGCCGTCCGCGCCCTCCCCGACCGCGACCAGCCTGCCGATCGGCTGCCCCGACCCCACCACACCCACCATCCTGCCAGGCGCGAAGCTCACGCTCGACCGCGACAGCGGTCCCGTCGGCACGGCGCTGGGCGTCCACGCGACGGGCTTGCAGCCGGGGTGCCATCTCTGGCTAGGATTAACCGTCGCTCCAATCCTCGCCGAAACCGGTGGCACGCCGATCCCGTATCCGCGCATCGCCGATGAGGCGCAGCAGTGGATCGCCGTCTCCGCCGCTGGGACCGTGGACACGAGCCTCTGCGTCTGCGAGGCGATCCCGACCTACACCATCGGCTACCCGCCGTACGAGAGCATCACGCCGACCACCGACGCTGGCGGCGGCAACATGGGCGTGTACTTCCCGAAGCCGTACGACTATTTCTTCCTCTCCATCGCGGGCGACGGCATCCCCAACCCGCCGCCGCTCTACGTCCGCTTCTCCGTGACGGGCTGACGCGCCAGCGGGTATACTGGCGTGCGGAGCGAGACATCCCGTTGAGAGAAGGAGCCGCACGCCATGTCGAATGACGAGACCGAGCGCACCGTCGCCGCGCACTACAGCCGCAGCGGCCTGATCGACATCATCGAGCGCGGGCTGCGCGACTCCGGCGTCGATCCGGCGCATGCCACCGTCGAGCAGCTTGCCCCGCTCGACCACTTCCACTCCTTCGGCGTCGCCGGCACCCGCGAGCTGATGCGCCTCGCCGGCATTCAGCGCGACGACCGCGTCCTCGACGTCGGCGGCGGCATCGGCGGTCCCGCGCGCATGCTCGCCAGTGCGGTCGGCTGCCCCGTCACCGTCCTCGATCTCTCGGCGGACTTCTGCGCGGCGGGCGAGGCCCTCACTGCCTGGACGGGCTTGGCCGATCGCGTCACTTTCGTGCAGGGCAGTGCCCTCGCCATGCCCTTCCCCGACGCCAGCTTCGACGCCGCCTGGACGATCCACGCCTCGATGAGCATCGCCGACAAGCCGCGCCTCTACGCCGAAATCGCCCGCGTGCTGCGTCCCGGTGGCCGCTTCGCCTTCTTCGACACCATCGCCGGGCCGAACCCGCCCCCGCTCTTCCCGCTGCCCTGGGCCGATGATCCCAGCTACAGCTTCCTGCCCTCGCCCGACGAGCTGCGCGCGCAGATCACCGCCGCCGGCTTCGCTGAGCGCGCCTGGGAAGACGGCGCAGCGCTTGTTGGTACGCTCGCCGCCGCCGCGCCGCGACCGCCATCCGAGGGACCCGTCCCGCCGAGCTTCGCTACGCTGATGGGCGGCGACACCGCCGCCAAGTTGCGCAACGCCGCACAAAGCACGCAGGAGGGCCGTACCCTTCTCGCCATCGGCGTCTTCGAGCGCGCCTGATCGCGCCTACATCGCCTCGCGCACGATCGCCTCGCGCGCCACGCGCACGATCGCCGCGACGCTGCGGTCGACGTCCTCCGTCGTCGTCGCCCACGACGAGACGCTGATGCGCATCGCCGCGCGCCCCTGCCAGACCGTCGGCCCGACCCAGAGCGTCCCCTCCTGCTGCACCGCCGCGATCACGCGCCGCGTCGTCTCGTCGTCGCGGAAGCGCACCAGCACCTGATTCAGCACCACGTCGTTGAGGATCTCGTAGCCCGCCGCGCTCAGCTCCTCCGCGAAGCGCGTCGCGTGCTGGCAGCAGCGCTCCACCAGTTCCGCCACGCCGCTGCGTCCCAGCGTGCGCAGCGCCGCCCAGACCTCCACGCCGCGGGCCCGTCGCGACGTTTCCGGCGTGTAGAGCATCGGCTCGCGCCGCTCCCCCTGCACCAGATACGCCGCCGTCGCCGAGAGCGCCGCCCGCAGATGCTCCGGCTCGCGGACGAAGGCGAGCCCGCTATCGTACGGCGTGTTGAGCCATTTGTGTCGCGTCGGTCGCCAAGGAATCTGCTGCCGTATGACCCGCGATGAGGTGCGCCCGCGCCGGGTCAGCAGCCGCCCAGAGGCCGAACGCCCCGTCGATGTGTACCCACGCGTCCGCCGCATGCGCCCAGGCGATGATCTCTGGCAGCGGATCGAACGCGCCAGTATTCACGTTGCCCGCCTGCACGCAGACGATGGTCGGCCCACTGATCGCGGGGAGGGCGTCGGCGCGCATGCGTCCCTGCCCATCGACGGGCACGCGGACGACACGCTCGCGGCCCAGGCCGAGCATGCTGAGCGCCTTGAAGAGCGTCGAGTGCGCCTCCTCGCCCACCACCACCGTGATCGGTGGCGCGCCGAAGAGGCCCTGCGCCTCCACGTCCCAGCCAACCTTGGCGAGCACGGCATGACGCGCTGCGGCCAGACACGAAAAGTTCGCCATGGTCGCGCCGGTCACGAATCCGGCTCCGGTTCCTTTGGGGAGCCCGAGTATATCGACAAGCCAGCTCCAGCGCGATCTCTTCCAACTCTGCGGCGGCGGGAGACGCGACGAGCAGCCCCGCGTTCTGGTCCCACGCGGTGGCGAGCCAGTTCGCCGCCACCGTGACGGGCAGCGATCCGCCGATGACGAAGCCGAAGAAGCGCGGACCCGCCGAGGCCACCGTCGCCGGTGAGCCGACGTCATCCAGCAGCGCCAACGTCTCCTCGGGCGATTGCGGCCCCTCCGGCAGCGGACCTCCCAGCGCGGCCAGCCCCGCCAACGCCTCCGGCGAGGGGGAGACGCGCCGCTCCGGCAGCCCGGAGAGATAGCGCGCGGCCCGTTCGCTCGCGTCGCGCAGCAGCTCGTCCATGGTGTGTGCCTCCCCCTTGCTCGGCGGCAGTTCACGACAATGCCCATGCAGGGCGAGGCGGGCCTCCCCCTACCCGCCGGGGAACTTCCTGCGCCACTTAGCCGACGAGCACCCGTTTTGTCGCATAGCGGGCGTCCGATGAACACCCGCATTCCCTCGCGGCGGCGCTCAGTTATTGCACGAGCAAGCGCCGCCGCAACTACAGCCATCGTCGAAGTCGTCGCCGCCCTCGTCGCCCATCTCACCCATATCGCCGCCGAACTCGCCGAAGTCGTCATCTCCGCCGCCGCGCGAGCGCTTCGCCACCAGCGAGAGCAGCTTGCGCGTATGCGTGCCGTGGCACTTCTCGCAGATCATCGGCTGCTGCGACGCCTCGTAGCTCGTCAGCACCTCGAACTTGCCCCGGCAGTCCGTGCAGTAGAACTCATAGATCGGCATACAAAATCTCCCTCGCCTAACGTGGACGTATGCCGAGATTATGGAACATGGCGCGAGCGAAGGCAATCGGGCCGAGACTTCTCCTGTGAGGAGGTTCGAGTACGTCTCGGGGCTTGGTGCGGCAACGCGGCAGAGCAAGATGATCAGGGTAATGCATGTGCATGCAGGCCCCGTCGTGAGGTGACCTACATGACCTGGATTTTCATGAAATCAGTGGCCAAGCATGCATCGAGGAGCCAGGCACGCGCGCGATGGTCGCGGCTGCCATGCCGCTCGCGAGGAGCCAGAGGAAGTGCCGGTGGCGGCGTTCGACTGGGTCGCAGGCGTGCCGAAATCGTGCGTGCAGCTCGTCGTCGGTCAGGTGGAGGGGTGCGGTGGATGCGTCGGGCCATGCCACCGGTTCTACAACGAGAGCGTGCGACGCCGCATCACACGTCTCTGGATCGATCGCGATGCCGCAGTTCAACAGGGACGAGCGCAAACGCCGGAGGTTTGTCATGCGCACCCACCGTGACGTGCCGCACACTTCGGCGGCGTCACGAGGGGGGAGCGTCATGGCATCAGACGTGGGTACAACGTGCATTGACGGTTGGGAAATGACGGAAGGCCGAGCAGTCGCCTGCCCGGCCCTCTGCAAACTCTGCGAACTCCGTGTCCTCTGTGGTTAAACTCTGCCCTTCTGGTCCTCCACGAGGCGGCGGAGGACGGTCTGGAGGATGCCGCCGTTGCGGTAGTAGCGGATGTCGATGGGACTGTCGAGGCGGGCGATGGCGGTGAGCTCGCGGGTCGCGCCGTCCTCGCCGGTCACGCGAACGGTGATCGGCTGGCGCGGCTTCAGTTCGGCGGAGAGGCCGACGATGTCATAGGTCTCGCGGCCCGTCAGGCCCAGGCTCTCGCGGCTCTGGCCTGGCTGGAATTGGAGCGGCAGGATGCCCATGCCGACGAGGTTACTGCGGTGGATGCGCTCGTAGCTCTCCGCGATGGTCGCGCGGATGCCAAGCAGCAGCGGTCCCTTCGCCGCCCAGTCGCGCGAGCTGCCAGAGCCGTACTCCTTGCCGGCGAGCACGATCAGCGGCGTCCCGTCGGACTGGTAGCGCATCGAGGCGTCGTAGATCGTCGTCTCCTCGCCGGTGGGCAGGTAGGCCGTGTAGTAGCCCTCCTTGCCCGGCACGAGCAGGTTACGCAGGCGGATGTTGGCGAAGGTGCCGCGCACCAGCACCTCGTGGTTGCCGCGCCGCGCGCCGTAGCTGTTGAAGTCACGCGCGGTGACGCCATGCTCGATCAGGTACCGCCCGGCGGGGCTGGTCGTCGGGATCGAGCCGGCGGGCGAGATGTGGTCCGTGGTGATGGAGTCGCCGACCGAGACGAGCACCCGCGCGCCGCGGATGTCGGCGACCGGCGCCGGCTCGCCGGAGAGGCCATCGAAGAAGGGCGGCTTGCGGACGTAGGTGGAGGCGTCGTCCCAGGCGAAGAGTTCGCTGTTGGCCTCCGGCAGCGGCAGGCCGCGCCAGCGCTCGTCGCCCTCGAAGACGTGGGCGTACTCCTTGGCGAAGACCTCCGGCTGGACAACGCGCGCCAGCACTTCCTGCACCTCGGCGGGGGTCGGCCAGACGTCGCGGAGGTAGACCGGCTCGCCGTTGGGATCGTGGCCCAGCGGATCGCTCGTCAGGTCGGCGTCGACGGTGCCGGCGAGGGCGAAGGCGACGACCAGCGGCGGCGAGGCGAGGTAGCTCGCGCGCACCTGCGGGTGGATGCGCCCCTCGAAGTTGCGGTTGCCGGAGAGCACGGCGGCGACCACGAGGTCTTCGTCCTTCACGGCGGCGGCGACGGGATCGGGCAGCGGGCCGCTATTTCCGATGCAGTTATGGACAGCGACCGTCCCAGCGATGAAAGCGTGATGCTCGTCTACCGCAAGGTCGTAGACAGGCGCATATGCCAACATCACGACGCTCGGCCACCTGAAGCGCAATGGTCGGCAGCGTGAGCGCGTCTTTCTCGACGCAGTATCGCTTCGCGCCGTCCGACTCGGCGCGCGTGCCTAGCGGGGCAAACCACTCGCGCACGCCGATTTCCTTGAAGATCTCGACGGGCGAGGGGAAATCGGCGCTCTCGCGATGGAGCGGCTGGAACTTGCGCCCCGTCGGCTGCGGCAGCCGCGAGAAGCGGTCGTGGCCTTCTAGTAGCGCATAGTGCGCGTGCCCGGCGACAACTGGCTCGCGCTCCATCAACTCGACCGCCGCCAGCTTGCGCGCCTTCGAGAAGGACAAGGCTGGCGCAGCTTCGTGCAACGCCTCCAGTCGTGCGGACATCCAAAGCCGTTGCTGGTGAATCCGGTCTATCGTGCGCCAGTAGACCGCTGCCGCGCTCGCTCGCAAGGCTTTGTCCACGCAGTAGCGGAATCCGACGCGCTCGACGAAGGAGAGACCGTCTGGGAGTTCCAGGCGAACCTCAATCCGCGCGACGCCGTCCTGTGCCGCTGGATAGGACGAGGCAGCGCGGCGCGTGGGATACGTGTAGATGTTCGCCCCGTCGGTCTTCACGCCACAGCGCGCCAGCAAACGTACGAGATCGCCCATCACCTGCTTGAGATGCTCCACGTGCTCGGGGAGACAACTCTGGGAGTAGGCAGGTGGCTCCAACGTCGCATCTCCCTCGCCTTCGCCCCAACGGTGCAGCACTGGCGCATGCCCATCAGCACCGAAAAGCCCGCCGAGGAACTCGCGGACGACCGCAACGGGACAGGCTTCATCGAGGACGAATGCTGGCAACGTCGGGGCCTGAGAGATGCGTCGCCCAACACGTACGCCGGAGAGCGTGCAGATCGCATCCGTCAGCGGCTTCGGCAGGACGATACTCCACTTGCGTTCGTCGTAGCGCGTGGCCGCGGGGCGACTGCCAGTCAGCAACTCGACATCATTGAGGACGGCTTCGCGATCCATCGCTTGGCCCACGTTCATGCGGCCCTGCCCCAAGAGACTGATAGAGCCGTCGCTGAGAAGGTGGCCGAGCAGTCGTGCGAAGGCAAGTGTCCGCTGCCGCTCGTACGGCGTGTCCATCGAGAAGGTGAAGGTGCCCACGGCAAGGAGTAGCCGGTCTCATCGGCGCCAGGCTCGTCCAGCGGGGCTTCGAGGCCCACAACAACGCGATCGTCGTTCAAGGCCAGCTCGTCCGCACGAACCCAACGCCCATCCGCGCAGAGAATCTTGTGGTCCGGTGTGCAGACCAGCGTGCGACCATCCTGCAAGACGAGCGAGATGCATTCGCGCTCACCCTGCACCATCATCTCGGCCTGCCGCGCCGTGCCTAACCGACCATCCGCAGTGGGAGCGAAGAGTTTGGCACCACCGTCGGTCGGGAAATCCTCGATGCGGCGGGTCGTGCCGTTCGCGAGCAGCACAGGCGTACCCTCGGCGATGCAGGTTGTACAGCCATAGCCGACGGTGTGGAAGTGCAGCGCCTCCAGGTACGGCGTCACGCCGGCGGCGTTGAGGTAGTCTGTGACGGCGCGGGATCCGGGGGCGAGGCTGGTCTTGACGCTCGGCTTGACGCGCAGGCCACGCTCGACGGCTTTCTTCGCCAGAAGGCCGGCGGCGAGCATGACGGAGGGGTTCGAGGTGTTGGTGCAGCTCGTGATGGCGGCGATGGCGACGGAGCCGTCGGCCATCTCGACCTCCTCATCGTCGATGGTGACGAGGGTGTGGTGGCGATGCGTCGCGCCGTTGCCGTTGGTCGCGGCGCTGACGTTGCCCCCCTCGCTCTCGAAGCGCTCGACGGCCTTCTCGCTCGGCTCCGGCCCGACGGCCTCGAAGCGCTCTTTGTAGGCATCGCGGAAGTTGGCCCTCACGCCGCTGAGGGCGACGCGATCCTGCGGGCGGCGCGGGCCGGCGAGGCTCGGCTCGATGCTGGCGAGGTCGAGATCCAGCAGTTCGCTGTACTGCGGGATCGGGCATCTCGTCGGTGCGGAAGAGGCTCTGCTCCTTGCTGTAGCGCTCGACGAGATCGACCAGGTCGGCGGGGCGGCCCGTCAGGCGCAGGTAGCGCAGGGTCTCGGCGTCCACGGGGAAGAGTGTCGCGGTGGCGCCGAACTCTGGCGACATGTTGGAGATGGTGGCGCGATCCGGCAAGGCTGAGGTTGCTCACGCCCGCGCCGGTGAACTCGACGAAGCGGCCCACGACGCCATGCTTGCGCAGCATCTGCGTGACGGCGAGCACGAGATCGGTGGCGGTAGCGCCCTCCGGCAGCGCGCCCTGCAGCTTGATGCCGATCACCTCAGGGGTCAGCAGGTAGAGCGGCTGGCCCAGCAAGACGGCCTCGGCCTCGATGCCGCCGACGCCCCAGCCCAGCACGCCGAGGCCGTTGATCATCGTGGTGTGGGAGTCGGTGCCGACGAGCGTATCGGGGAAGGCGATGCCGTCGCGCAGCTGGACGACCTTGCCGAGGTATTCGAGGTTCACCTGATGGACGATGCCGGTGCCGGGGGGCACGACGCTGAAGTCCTTGAAGGCCTGCTGCGCCCAGCGGAGGAGGGCGTAACGCTCGCCGTTGCGCTCGTACTCACGCTCGACGTTGTTGGCGAAGGCCAGCGTCGAGCCGAACATATCCACCTGGACGGAGTGGTCGATGACGAGGTCGGCGGGCACCAGCGGATTGATCCCGGCGGGGTTGCCGCCCATCGCTTTGACGGCGTCGCGCATGGCGGCGAGGTCCACGACGGCGGGGACGCCGGTGAAGTCTTGCAGGATCACGCGGGCCGGCATGAAGGGCAGTTCCTCCGGCTCACCGGGCTGCGGCTGCGCGCCGGGACGCCACCGGGCGAGGGCCAACACGTCCGTCTCGGAGACGAGGTCGGGGGCGAGATCGGCGTTGCGCAGGGCGTTCTCGACGAGGATGCGCAAGGTGAAGGGAAGCTGCTCGATGGGGGTGGTCTGCTGACCGGCGAGGGAGTCCAGGCGGTAGATGGCGGCGCTGCCGGAGGCGGTGGAGAGGGTGGCGCGCGCGCCGAAGCGGTTGGGTGACTGGGACGTCATGGCGATCTGCCCCTTTGCAGTGGAGGTGGGGGAACTGTGGTACCCCGCAGTATAGCGCAGAGACCTTGCCATCAGCCTTCCCATGGGAGCAGGCGGCAAGGTGCGCGCTATGGTTCTGCAAGAAGTATAGCGGGCAAGCCATCCGAGAGGGGAATGCCCCGTATCGGATTCGCCGATGACAGGGGCAACGAGGCGAGACTATCTGGGGGCATCTCTGCGCGCTATGCCGCCCGGCCAGTGGCGATCCACGTCGCCCAATCGGGGCGACCATGTTCGCGGGCGACCTCGGCGGCGTGGTGCCAGTCGTAGGATAGCGCGATGTGCTCGACCTGCCAGGAGGTTGGCGTTTTGGTGAGCAGGGCGTAGCGGGCGTGGGGGCTGCCGGACTCCATCGCGTAGGGGAAGGGCTCGTCCATCGTGTAGGCGGATAGGCCGACGCTGCCGGGATTGACGAGCAACTTGCCACTTGGGAGGTAGACCGTGCGGGAGAGATGGCTATGCCCGGAGAGGATTAGCGAGTGCGGGATGGCGGCGACGCTGGCCTCGATGGCGCTTGTGCTGCGCAGGTGGACGCCGGTTATCGATACCTCTTCTAGAAGATAGGGTGCGTCGAAGAGGTCGCCGTGGCAGAGGTAGGTGTCGCCGGGAAGAACGGCGGTGTCGGGTTGGGCGCGGAGCCAGTCCAGGTGGGCTGGGATGATCTGGTCGAGCGTGTAGGTGCGAGAGGGACCGGGCTCTCCCACGGGCGTGAAGAGGATTCGGTCGTCATTGCCGCAGATGCTGAGGATGTTGCGGGCGATGAGGATATCCGCAGTGCCCACGGGATCGAGCGGTCCGGTGAGGCTGTCGCCGAGGTTGACGATCTGGCTGACGCCGCGCCGGTCGATGTCGGCCAGGACGGCTTCGAGCGCCCAGCGGTTGCCGTGGATGTCGGCGATGGCGGCGAACGTAAACGGCGGCGACGGATCTATTGGCATCACCGATCCTTCAGGCGATAGACGAACTTGAGGCCGGACCAGGTGGGATCAACGGCGGCGATCTTCACGTCTACCAGCCCGACGGCCAGGCCAGCCTCGCGGACGACGGTTTCGTCCACGTCGGTCGGGACTTTGGCGGCCTTCTTGGGCCAGGAGATCCAGAGGGTGCCGGTAGGGGCGAGGGCGGCCTTCAGCGGCGGCAGGTGGACGCGCAGCGCGGCGTGGTCGGTGAAGAAGGCGTGGATGAAGTCGAGCGCGGCGGCTCCATCGAGCGACGCGACGACATCGGCGTGCGCGGCGGCGTCACCCAGCGCCTCGCGATAACCGTCAGGGGCGTCAAGGAGATAGGCGGACATGCCGGGCTTGAGGCCCAACTTCTCCGCCAGCGTCCGCTGCGCGTAGCCTGACCGCTGCATGGCGCGCCCTCCATGCCTAATCCATGATTTCGATGTCGCACAGTAGACTACTATTGAGATACTACGCTTCCCAACACCTCAATCTCAGCGAGTCGGGGGAGTCAGGCACATGAGCACGAACACGCCAACCGAAATGATGCACTATGCGTCGCCCCATATCCTGACAAAACGATAGCGTCGCCACATCTCACCTCTGAGACTTTCCAATTCGGCATCGGGCTGTTCGGCGTCGGGCTGCGGTTGATACAGTACCTGGCGGCGATCGGCGTAGTGCGGGCCGTCAGCGAAGAAGTCGATCTCTGGCCTGAATCGGAGCAGGTAGGCGTTCATATTCGTGTACGCGCGGAACCACAGAATCAACCCGATGATGCCGCCTACAATCGTCACAGCAGAGAATATGGTGCCCCCAATGCCCCCAATAGCCGTAAACACAGCGGATTCACCCTTCTATGCGCTCCCACGGCGACGCTTGCGACGGGATAGGGTGAGACTGGCGAACATGATCAGGCCGAGCAGCAGGGGGAAGATAGCGGGGAGCGCAAGGCCGGCTTCGGGGCGGAACTGGGTGATGGTGTAGCCGGCGGCGAGGGGACCGAGGAAGATGCCGCCAGCGTAGGCGAAGTTGTAGGCGGCGTAGATCGCGCCGTAAGGGGCCTTCTCGGCGGGCGCGTCGCCCCTGCCGAGGGTGGTCAGTAGCTCCAGCGTGGGCACGAGGGTGAACGGCGCGGCGAAGCCCAGCGCGGCGAGCGCGACGGCGATGTGGACGACCGAGGTGCTGACGGCGATCATGATGAGGGCCAGCGCGGCGAAGAGCATGCCGAAGATGATCGTCACCTGCGCGCCGAGCTGGCGCGTGGTGTAGCCGACCAGCGGCAGGGCCAGCGTGTTCACCAGGACGGTGCCGCCGAAGAAGAGGCCGATGGAGAGCGCGTGCAGACCGAAGCGCGAGCCGAGCAGTGGCGGCAGCGTCGGTTCGAGCAGCGCCAGCACGCCCGCGCCGATCAACGTGGCGATCAGCGCCAGCACGAAACGCCCGTCGCGGAGCAGCGCGCGGGTGGCGCCGTGCGGCTGCGCATTTCGCTCGGTGGCATCGCGGCCAGGGAGGAAGATCACCCGACCGATGCCGTCCAGCGCGACGAGGATCATACCGACGACGAATGGCGCGCGAAAGCCGCCCCAGGTGTAGAGCGCGCCGCCGAGGGGCGGGCCGAGCAGTGTGCCGACGCCGGTGGCGACGAAGATGCGCCCGAAGGCCGCCGGACGCTCGCGCTCGGTGACGATCTGCGCCAGCAGCGAGAGCCCCGCCGTCCAGGTGAACGCGCCGGCGACGCCCTGGGCCGCCCGCGCGACGAAGAGCCACGTGAGGTCGGTGGCGAAAGCAAACAGCATCGTCGCGCCGAGCAGCGCGAAGAGGCCCGCGAGCAGCGTGCGCCGCCCACCGAGGCGATCCGCGAGCCACCCGGCGATCGGCGTCGCCAGGAAGAGCCCCCCGGCGTAGGATCCGAAGAGCGCGCCGGTGACGACGGGCGAGGCGCCCAGCAACTCTGCGCGAACGGGCAGGAAAGGGACGACGAGGCCATAGAGCAGCAGATCGAGCCCGAACGCGACCTGGAGGACGGCCTGACCGGCGCGGCGATGCGCGATCGGCGTGGCGGCGCTGTCGAGGGCGGCGTGGCGGCGGGAGTTGCGGCGGCTCGTTCGGGGATCGGCGACTTGGGGACGTCGCTCGGGGGGAGGTCAACGACGGACTCACGCGATTCCTCCGCGAGAATGCCGACCCCTCCGGGAGGGGTGTGCTCAGATACGGCTGCCTCCGCTGCCTCCGCCGCCTCCGCTTGGCTTCCCTCCAGCGCCGTCGCCATTCGACTCATCCTCCTTACCCACCGCCACAGGGGATCCGTTCCATAGGGCACGCACTGGTAGAACGAAGCAAGAAGCGACTAGCATCCTCGAATTCGCGGCGGCATCGGGTCGGCTTGGTCGCAGCGCGGGGATTTTGGGGCTTCCCAGCCTTCAGGCTGAGGCACATCCCCGCTATAGGTCTATCTGCAGAAGCGACAACTTGGATGGGACCCTCTCAGGAGCAGGCCCGACTCATGGCCGCTCTTGCTCGGTGAGGAAGATGGCGACCTGGAGGATGATGTCGTCGATCTGCTGGTTGCTGAGGCCGCCGAAGGCGTGGTCGCCGTCGTAGCTTATGTACTGTGCGAAGACGCGGTCGGATTGCAGGGCGGCCTGGAGCGCCTGGGATTGGCTCGGCGGCACGAGCGTATCTTGCGTGCCTTGGATGATCAGCGTCGGCGCGCTCTTCGGCGAGACGAGGAAGAGCGGCGAGGCGTCGCGATAGGCGGCGGGATCGCTGGCGAGGGTCGCGCCGCCGAAGAGAGTCTGCAGGATCGACTGCTGCTCGCCGGAAGCGCCCTGGAGCGTCAGATCGACGGGGCCGAACGCGTCAACGACACAGCTCACCATTGGGGACTGGTTGGCGTGCAGCGCAGCCTCGTCGCCGGGGTGGATCGCCGCGTCGGAGCCGAGGTAGACGGCGAGCTGGCCGCCGGCGGAGTCGCCATAGGCACACAGGCGCGCGGGGTCGAGCGCGATTCTGCCGGCGGAGGCGCGGAGCCAGCGCACGGCGAGCTGAGCGTCGACGAGCTGGTCCGGCCAGGGCGAGGCGGGCGCCAGCCGGTAGTTCATGGTGGCGGCGACGAAGCCGTGCTCGGCCAGTTGGCGGCAGAAGTCTTCGTAGAGGCTCTTGTCGCCGGTGGACCAGGCGCCGCCGTGGATCAGCAAGACGCCGGGGCGCGCGACCGTCGCGCCATGCGGGGTGCAGAGGTCCAGCGACTCGTCGGCATAGGGGCCATAGGCGACGTTGGAGCGCACATCGGCGGTATAGCCGTCCGGCGGGAAGGCGACATTGGCGACGGCGCTGGGCGTGCCACCGGCGGCGAGGCGCGTGTGGCTGCCGGCGGACGAGACGCAGCCGGCGAGGGCGACCAACGCCGTCGCGAGGAGCGACGTCAGGACGGCGGCGACGCGAGACGTGCGGATGCGCATGATCGGCATGATCGGGCCTATCTCTTGGGGTATTCAGGCACGATGGATGTGGCGAGTATATGGATCCATTGGTGCGGTTGGTGCGGCATCATCCTTGCGGAATACGAGGTATTCGCGCGATGGCGCATGCTGATTGAGTATACGCCAAAGGGTTTGAGCAGGTCGAGCGGCGCGTGCAGTGAAACGCGTCCGCCCGAACGAAGGAGGAGCAATCGTGGATCAGAGGAACACCCAGGGCGACGAGTTCGACTCGACCGACACGCTGAGCGAAGACCAACTCGATGAATTGGAGCAATCCGAGCGCCTGGGCGGCGCGGGAACGCTGCTGGACGACGAGTCGGTCGATCCGCTGGACGGCACGGACATGGACGAGCTTGAAGAACAGACCGATATGCAGTCCAACGACTAGGAGCGGGACTGATGCAGAACAACGACGACACGAGCGCTCTCGATGATCCGCTGGTGCAGCGGGCGCTGGACCCGAGCGGCCGGGGCAATGCGATGGGCAACGGCAAGATGGCGAAAGACCCCGTCTGCGGTGTGATGGTGGACACCACGACGGCGCAGAATACACTGCCGGCGCCGATCGGCATGGCGGTGGACACGCTGTACTTCGAATCGCCGGAGTGCAAGGCGCTGTTCGAGGCGAACCCGGATCAGTACATCGCCAATTACTAGGCGGAGCGAGACTTCACCCACGGCCCCCTCTCCCACACGGAGAGGGGGCCGTGGGTGGCATCGTTTAGGGCAAGCGTCCTACACGTCGGCAGCCGCTGTTGTAGAATGCGGCGCGGTCGGGGAGCGGTCTCGGCCAGGGAAAAGGAGTGCGATCGAGGGGAAGGCGGCGATGATGCAGGCGCAGAGCACGTTCACGATCGAAAGCTGGGAGGCGACGCCCTATGACGAGGCGGAGGGCGCGACGCTGTCGCGGACGCGGGTGACGAAGGTGTTCTCCGGCGAGATCGAGGGGACGAGCACTGCGGAGCTGCTGATGGCGCAGGCGCAGGACGGCTCGGCGGCGTACGTGGGATTCGAGCGGATCGTGGGGCGCGTGAACGGGCGCGCGGGGAGCTTCGTGCTGCACCATAGTGCGACGATGACGAAGGATGCGCAGTCGGCGAGATGGACGGTTGTGCCGGACTCGGGGACGGGGGAGCTGCGTACGCTGCGCGGCTCGGCGGTGATTACGGTTGAGGGGGATGGCGAGCATACGTGTACCCTGGAGTATGAGGCGGAGTGAGGGACCGTACCCTCGACCCAGCGGACCTCACCTCTGCCAAGCCGCTGAGGGGACCCCGCCTCTCCCGCGAGGAGAGGGAGCGAAGCATAGCCACCGTGAAGGACGCGGGGGGCGAAGTCACCTGGCTCCCCGGGGCGGATCAAGAACGTGAGGCCGAAGGGGCGCGGGCTAGGCGCCGGGTGAGTGCAGCAGGCGCCAGCAGTCGCGGGCGACCATCCAATCCTCTTGGGTCTCGATGGCGAGGACGGCGACAGGTGAGTCGTCGGACGAGATGAGGGCGTCTGGGTGGCGCGTGGAGTTGCGCGCGGCGTCGAGTTTGACACCTAGGTGGCCGAGGGGGTCGCAGGCGCCGGCGCGAACCTCGGGCGCATGCTCGCCGATGCCCCCGGCGAAGATGATGGCGTCCACGCCGCCGAGGACGGCGGCCATCGCGCCGATGGAGGAGTGGAGTCGGTGGATGAACATGTCGTAGGCGAGCGTGGCGCGAGGATTGCCCTTGGCGCGAGCTTCGAGCACGGCGCGCATGTCGCCGCTCACGCCGGAGATGCCTTTCAGGCCGGACTCCAGGTTGAGGATTCGATCGAGATCTTCGGCGGTGACGTGGTCGGGGGCGGGGCGTCGCAGCAGGTACGTCAGGATGCCGGGGTCCACCGAGCCTGAGCGACTGCCCATCATCAGGCCCTCCATCGGCGTGAAGCCCATGGTGGTGTCGATGCTGCGGCCATCCCGGATCGCGGCGAGCGAGCATCCGTTGCCGAGGTGGCAGGTGACGAGCCTCAGCGCATGCAGATCGCGGCCCAGCAGCTGTGCGGCGCGCTCGGCACAGTACTGGTGGCTAATGCCGTGGAAACCGAAGCGGCGGATGCCTTGCTCATACCAGGCGAAGGGTCCGGGATAGACGGCGGCGGCGAGCGGCATGTGGGCGTGGAAAGCGGTGTCGAAGGCCGCGATCTGCGGCACCTCCGCACCCAATACGTGCGTCGCCACCGCGATGCCGGCGAGCGCGGCGGGGTTGTGATCCGGCGCGATCTCGCTGTATTGCTCGATGGCGGCGGTGACCTGCGGGGTGATGCGGGCACTCTCCTGGTACGCGGGGCCACCGTGCACGATCCGATGCCCGACGGCCTCGACATCGCCGGGGCCGTCGATCATGCGCGTCGGCCCACTCCACAGCGTCTCGATCATCGCGCCGAGCGCGGACCGGCGATCTGGCGCCACTTCGCGCTCGACCGTCGCGCCGGCGGAGGTCCGCACGCGGAGTGACGCGCTCTTGGCCCCCTGATCCCAGTCGATCTGGGCTTCCCAAACGGGCGGCAACGCAGAGAGGCCGGGCGGCTCATCGAGCGCGTAGAGGCGGCTCTTCTGGCTGCTCGATCCGGCGTTGAGTGCGAGGATCTTCATGCGCGGCTCTTGCTCTCCCTGCGGATTGACCTAACCCCTTGACCCCTTCCCCACGGGGGAAGGGGGGCCAGACTTGCCGCGCCGGGCGGTCGTCCCAAGCTACACTGGCTATAGACTTAGCGTGACCAGCGCCAGCTCGTGATGTCGTCCGGGTCCTGGCCGTGCGCCTCGATATAGATGCGGAAATCGCCCAGCACGTATTCATAGCGGTGGACGAGCTCGCTGGCGCGCGCCGCCACCCGCGCATTGGCCGGCGCGGCGAGGCGGATCGCCTGCATGGCAAGGTGGTAGCGATCCGTCTCGTTCACCACGTGCATGTCGAAGGGGGTGGTTGTGGTGCCCTCCTCCTGGTAGCCGTGGATGAAGAAGCGCTGGGGGTGGCGCCTGCCGAAGAGGAGCTGCTTCGCCGCCGAGGGGTAGCCGTGGAAGTTGACGATGACGGGCTTCTCGACCGTGAAGAGCGCCTCAAACATCTCGTCGTCCAGGCCGTGCGGGTGCGAGGTATTGCGCTCCAGCACCAGCAGATCGGTGACGTTCACCACGCGCAGGCGCAGCTCGGGCACGTCGCGGCGCAGGAGATCCGCCGCCGCCATGACCTCCTGGGTGAGGGTGTCGCCGATGCCCACCAGCACCACGTCGGGGTCTACGCCGTCATCCGTGCTGGCCCAGGGCCAGATCGACGCGCCGGCCCGCGCGTGCGCGACGGCCTCGTCCATCGTCAGCCACTGGGGCAGCGGGGGCTTGTTGGCGATGATCAGATTGACGTAGTTGGTGCTGCGCAAGCAGTGATCGACCGTGCTGATCAGCGTGTTGGCGTCGGGCGGCAGGTAGACGCGCACGACCTGCGGTTTGAGGTTG
Organism: uncultured Chloroflexia bacterium; assembly: GCA_963841205.1. Classification (GTDB taxonomy): domain Bacteria; phylum Chloroflexota; class Ktedonobacteria; order Ktedonobacterales; family JADMIN01; genus CAWAWP01. The sequence continues at coordinate 70,923 of CAWJCH010000020.1, forward strand.
AGGACGCTGTTGATGAGGCCCGGATTCTGGTGCGAGAAGCCGTTGTGCTCCTGGCGCCAGAGCGTCGAGGTCTCCAGATAGGTGAGCGAGGCGACGGGCGGCCGCCAGGGGAAGCGCTCGCTCATCTTGAGGAACTTGGCGAACTGGTCCATCATGCTCGTCACGATGGTCAAGAACGCCTCGTACGAGGGGAAGAGGCCGTAGCGCCCGGTGAGCAGATAGCCCTGGAGCCACGCCTGGATGGTGTGCTCGCTGAGGATCTCCAGCACGCGCCCGTCGTCGGGGCCGATGTGGCTGCTGTAGCGCGGCACGACCGGCAACTGGAAGTCGCGGTGGGTCGCCTCGAAGACCGCGCCAAGCTTATTGGACTCCAGCTCGTCGGGGGACATGATGCGGAACTGGTGGCGGTTGCGCGCCACGACATCGCGCAGGTAGACGCCCGCCTGATCGAGGGGGCCGATCTTGTTGGCGCCGCGGGTCTTGGCGCCGTCCGGCGAGATCACCGGCACCTCGTAGTGGTTGATATCGGGGCGATCGAGGGGCTTGCGCAGGCGGCCGCCGAAGGTATGCGGGTTGCTCCCCATGCGACGATCGCCCGTTGGGCACTGCGCCAGGATGGCGGGCACCGGCGCGCCGGCGGCATCGAAGAGCTCCTCGGGGCGGTAGGAGCGCAGCCACTCTTCCACGATGCGCAGGCTCTCGGGGTCCGTCTTGGCGTCGGGGATCGGCACCTGATGCGCGCGGTAGGAGCCTTCGACCGGCTCGCCGTGGTAGGTCTTGGGGCCGGTCATGCCTTTGGGCGTGCGCATCATGATCACCGGCCAGCGCGGCGCGGCGATACGGCGGCCCGACCGCGCCGCCTGCTGAATGCGGCGGATCTCGGCGTAGGCCCAATCCATCGCCGCGGCCATGTCGGCGTCGAGCGCGGTATGCTCGTCGCCCTCGACGAAGCGCGGCTCGTAGCCGTAACCGGCGAAGAGCGAGCGCAGGTCGTCGTCGTTCATCGAGCCATAGATGGTCGGCGTCGAGATCTTGTAGCCGTTGAGGTGAAGCACCGGCAGCACGGCGCCATCCTCGGCGGGGTCGATGAACTTGTAGCTGTGCCAGGCGGTGGCGGTGGGACCCGTCTCGGCCTCGCCGTCGCCGATGATGCAGCCGACGATCAGGTCGGGGTTGTCCATCGCGGCGCCGAAGGCCGTCGCCAGCGCGTAGCCCAGCTCGCCGCCCTCGTGGATCGTGCCGGGGACGCCGGGGTAGAGATGGCTGGGGAAGCCGCCCGGCCACGAGAAGCGCTTGATGAAGGCGCCGAGGCCGGCGTTATCGCGGGTCAACTCCGGGTAGTAGTCGGTGAGGGTGCCTTCGAGATAGAGGTTGGCGAGATTGGCCGGGGCGCCGTGGCCGGGGCCGGTGACGAGGAACATATCCAGGTCGTGCTGGCGGATCAGCCGATTCAAGTGCGCGTAGACCAGGTTGATGCCGGGGCTGGTGCCCCAGTGGCCGAGCAGGCGCGGCTTGATGTCTTCGGGCCGCAGGCGGCGCTCCATGCGGAAGTTGCCTTGCAGGTAGATCTGGGCGGCGGCGAGGTAGTCGGTGGCGCGGCAGTAGCGCGCCAGATCGTCCATCTCGCGATCGAGCGTGGGGGTGGCGGCCGGGCGCCCGTCGTGAGTGGTCTCGGACGACGGACGGTGGTTGCCGCGTACGTGCGATCGGGTCATCGTGATCCTCCAGCATCTCTCGGGGGCGACGTGCCGTGTGTGCTGTGTGGCAAAGGCGGGGATCGCGGCGCTGCAGCGCCGGCGTACGGCGACGCGGACTGGAGTCCGCTGCGATTGTACGTGGCGCGTCGGACACGATACCATCACAAATCGTGCCGGGGTAGAAACCTCTCGGTAGCGCCAAAGAGGTCCTCAGCCCGGCTCCTCTCCCTGTGGGGGAGAGGGGTGGCCGAGGCGGGCCTCGCCCCCTACCAAAGAATCGGGCTGAGTGCCCCTGCCTTCAGGCATGGGGATGAAAGCCCGATGGCCCGAATGGGCCAGGCACTCCGCTTGACAATTGAACGTACGTTCGCTACGCTCACGATATGAGCTATCGCGCGATAGAGATTGTGTGGTCGCCACGCACGACAACTGAATGGGCCACCTTCACTGTCAGTCGCCAAGAGGCGGCGCGGCTATGGAATGATATGGTCGTGCGCCATCACCGCATCCGGCGGCTGCACTGGAAGTGGCCCAGCAAGGCGCGCTGGCAGCGCTGGGCGATCAAGCCAACAGGCCGCTATCCCGGTTTGTCGGCGCAATCTGCCCAGCAGATCATCGGCGAGTTCTGCGAGGCGGTGGACTCCTGCCGCGCCTTGCGCAAACACGGCCACGAGGGCGCGCGGTATCCGTGGCGCTTGCGCCGCTATCACGACGTGGTGTACACCAACCAGGATGCGCGTCTCCGTGATGGTCGGCTCATCCTGCCGTACGGCACAAGCGGCATACTGCGCGTTCGCTTGCCGGAGACGATCACACTGCCGGGACGCCTCATGCAAGTGAGGCTCTCGTTCGGCATCGTGCGGCTCATCTGTGAAGTCGCGGATGCGCCCCGGCCACAACAGACAATCCTTGACGTGGACCTGGGCGTGAATACCCTCATTGCAGCGACTGACGGGGCGAAGGCAGTTCTGGTGAGCGGACGCGGCGTGAAAGCGGTCATCCAGTGGCGTAACAAGACCTCGGCCGATCTCCAACAGGCGCAGGCGGGGAAGACCAAAGGCTCGCTTCGCTGGAAGCGGCTGCAACGCCGCAAGTATCAGATGCTCGACAAGACCAAGCGCCAGGTGCGAGACGCCACCCACAAGGCCACACACGCGATTGCGGCAGCGTTTCCCAATGCCACCTGCTTTGTGGGCGAGCCGTTCAATGACGCGTCGCAGCGCACTGGACGCGTGCAGGCGCAACAGGTCAGCACCGCCTGCACGCGCAGGATCATCCGGCAGCTTGATTACAAGACCGCTGGCGCCATCACCCTCAGCGAAGCCTATTCCTCGCAGACGTGTCCCGTATGCGGGGAGCGGAGCAAGCACCGCAGGATGTACCGCTGCCCACACTGCGGGGCTACCGGCCCCCGTGATGTGGTGGGTGCGGTCAATATCCTGAGCCTCGGTCAGCATAGTGCCATGCTTCCAGGACGTGCTCTCCCACACCACATCAAGTATCTGCGCCCTTGGCGCAGTAGTTCCGGTGGACACCCGGCACGTAGCTCGGCCTAAAGCCGAGAATCCCCCGACTTTAGCCGTGGGGAGTGTCACAGCGGTTGATTGCGCGTGATCGATCTGGTGGAGGCGCGCCCGGAGCGTCGGTGGATCAGCCGTCGGCGGGGAGGTGGAGAAGGCGGGCGGCGGAGGCGGGAGTGAGGACGCCGAGGGGGATCAGCTTGGCGAAGGCCTCGGCGCGGAGAGCGAAGTCGCCGGGCTCTTCGATGCCGGCGAAAGTGACGGTAAAGCGCGGGTCGAGCCAGGCGCGCACTTTGCGCGTGAGGAAGCCAGCGACGAGGGCGGCGACGGGCGCGACGGCGCGGCGGTAGATGACGGCCTCTTGCGTCTGGCCGGTGCTGCGGTTGCTGGTATCGGTGAAGCCGAGCTCGGCGAACTACCTGAAGTAACGAACGGGGGATGTTCTTTTTCTATCACACGCCCGTACTCGCTGTCAAGGTCAACGCCAAGTTGCTCCAACTCCGAGTTGAACCACGGTGCTGCCGAAGCAGGTGTTATGAGCAACTCAACAGAAACCTCAGGGCGGCCCACCGCGTCCTTGCTCACAGTGAAGCGCGCGCCAACAGCCCGCGCGATAGCCACCAGGATAGGCACATGCGCTTTGTTCTTCACATCCAATCGGCCAATGAGGCCGATATAGCGATGGTATTGGTACAGCGTGTCCGCAAGGACAGCGCGGCGTTCGGCGACGCGCGCCGCCTGCCGTTCGTTGGCCGCGATTTTTCTATTTGCTTCGGCTATGCCGTCTCCCAACTGGTCAATACGGCGCAACAATGTCTCGTGGGCGGACTCAGACTTCACCCTTCCAAGGTCAACTGTGAGCCTTTCCTGCTCCTGCTGGAGCATGGCGCGGGCAGCTTTCAAATCTGCTATGTCATCGGCAGCAGCTGAGCGTACGTCAACCTGCGCTTGTGTAGCGGCGAGGATGTCGAGGTAATTGTCAAGGCTATCGTTCTGGTCCATCGCCGTAAGGGCTTCGCTGAGAGCTTCCCACGCAACTTCATCCGCCACTCCCACCGGCACGCACAGCCCTGGGCACGCGGTTGGCAGCAATTTCCCGCGCTGGCACCGGTAATACAGATACGTCTTGCCATTTCGGTGAAGACGACTGTTCACTCGCAGCGTGCCGCCGCATACGCATTTGGCCACCCCACCTGCCATTAGAGAATGCCCTGCATATTTGGTAGGCACCGATGGGATGGCGAACGCCCCGCTCTTCTCCTGACGGAGGGCTACGCGCAGCGCCGTTCGCTCATCTACGACTCGCTCTATCGGACCATGAACCGGGGTGACAATTACTTGCTTGTCCAGAGGGACGGGACGCTCCTTCAGCCACTCTTCTTCGTGGCGGTCATCCGGGTCCATCCACTCTGAGGTCTGCCGGAAGTTGGTAAGGATACCCTCGTTCAGCGGATTGACCGCGATGTAGCGCACTGTTCTCGGCCACCACTCGATGCGCGTGCCTCTGCCAAGTTTGAGAAGATGTGTCGAAGTGGGGACGCCTTCTCGCGAGAGGACTTGGGCAATGGACCCGAAACTATGGCCCTCAGCGTACAACTGCACGATTCTTTTCCGGGCCTCAAATGGGTTCGCCGCAAACGTAGTGGCAAAGCCGCGTTCCGCGTAGGCTCGCGTGTCCGGCTCTA
>CAWJCH010000021.1:0-15832 GCA_963841205.1 uncultured Chloroflexia bacterium
CATGGACAACGCTGCTACCTCGGCGAGGTAGGCTTCCTCCAGTTCGCGCAGCACACGCCGCGACCGTCCCGCCTGTTCCGCGGCCTGCAACGCACCCCACGCCTCTGCCACCCGCCCTTCTCCAGCCGCTGCTGGCGCATATCCCGCCGAGAGGCGGAAAGGGAGGACCCTGTCGGCGATGGGCAATGGAAGCCCGCATCGGCGGCGTCGCTCGCGCACCAGTTCGCCGAAGTCCTTGCCCGCAGCCGTCTTCTTCCGCTCCAGCGCCTCCCAGGCTGGGAACGCCTCGCCGACCGCCCGCGAAAGGGTCCACTTCCCGCCGGGGTGCTGGTCCGCCACACGGCTGATGAGGCACCCGAAGTTCACCCCATCGAGTACTTTCACGTCGCCGCCCCGCACCTTGCGGCGAATCATGCGGCGGGCCTCGGCGGGAGCGTCGGCGAAGGTGGCCGACTGGACCACCTTCCACGTCGGGTCAGTCGGCCACCGCGAGCGGTTACTATCGCCCTCCTGCCGCACTACGCGGCGGATCCACGCGACAGCGATGGCATCTGGGCATTCCTCAGCATGGCCTACCACGGCACCGAAGATGGCCGACAGATGGGTCAGGCATTCCCAAGGGTCATCCGGCGCGGACCTCGCCGACGAAGCCCAGCTCACGCACCGCCTTGCGTCGTAAGCGGGCTTCATTGCGCGTCACCGGCACGCCGGGCGTCCAGCCCGCCGCCTGCCATATCGGTTCCATGTGTCGCTTGCCACGTAGCCAGCCTTGCAGGACCTTGTCATAAAGCACCATCGACACATCGCCGCCCGGCGAGAAGGTCATGCCGGAGATGCGTTGCCCGGAGCGGAAGGTCGTCACCGCCCGCTCCTCGACCGGTGTCGGCTCCACGTCGCGGTCACGCTCCGGCACCAGGTCGTCCAAAGGGTCCAAGGCGTCGTAGGCATCGTCCTCGTAGAGCTCGCCCCAGTCTAGCGCGAGCGGCTCGAGGTCGTCGGCGTCCCCGCCGTGGATCGTTCGCATGAGTTGCTCCACCTCGGACTTGGCCGCCTCATAGATCGCCTGCGTGCGGGAGCGGGAGACGTACCGGCTTGCCTGCTCGGCCTCCAACGGTGCGTTGGCAACATCCACCGCGAGGTGCACCGGCGAGACCTGCCACCGTGATGCGTCCGTCTTCCCTCCCGTACGGCGAAAGGGGATCGGACTGGCCCACATGCGCCGGATCAAGGTGTCAACCTCATCCAATGCTCGACGTGGGGTGAGGCGCCAGAGGCATTACGACCCCAATCGGGCCTGGAAGACGATGCCCCCCAACGGTGCCCGACGTGCAAGTAGCGCCAGGCGATTGTCGTCGGTGTAGCGCTGCTTGGGGGCGACGAGCCAGCTGGAGAACGCCTTGAGGGACCGCAGGTAGGTGCGGATGGTTTCCTCCGCGAGCGGCTTGCCCGCGGGGTCCTCGCCGTGCCACCTCGTGAGGCGGCCGCGCGAGCGCAGCCAGTCGGTGAAGGCTTCGCCCAAGCGCACCGTGAAGTCGTCGAGCGTCGGTGAACGGCCGAGGCGCTGCTCCCAACAGTCGAGGGCGAGGCCGAGCACTTTGCGATAGTTGCGGATGGTCTTGGCCTCGATGCCGTTGCGGCGCAGGTCGCGCTCGTACTCGTCGATCGCCCAGGCGAGCGCCATCGCAGGCGGGCGGTTCGCCTTCCGAGCCTTGTCCGGGGCAGTTTGTTGGGTCGGTCGTGCGCGTCTTCGGGGTCCCATCTGATGCCTTTCCACGTGTGGTCTCGGGTCGCGTTGCCATGTTTCCAGGCTACGTGACGGGCGAGCGACGGCACAAAAAAGTGTGTCGCCGGTGTGGCGCGGATGGGCTGGGCGTATGCTGCTCGGATGCTGCGCATGTGCTGGGACTGTGCTGCCAATATGCTGCCCTACAAGGACAGCTGATGCATGCGCTATGCGGCAGGATTTACGGAGCGGGGGCGGGCGTCAAGACACAAAATATGGAAGCCAGGCCTGTGCCTGCTCCCATAGGTGGTAGTAGCTCCGGGACGTGGATTCGAACCACGGTTGACTGATCCAGAGTCTTTTTCCCATGAGCGTGCTCAGTTGTGATCTCACATTTCCCCGAAATTTCAAGGACAGCGACGGTACTATTGGGGGGGGTACACTGCTACGTGCGTCGTCTAAAGACGCTGATTGCTTATCAAATAATGCGGCGCGAAGACCCCGCGGTGCACCCACGGGGAGGAAGCGCCGCGCGCCGTCAGGCGCTCCCGACAACCGGACAACCACCGACCAGGTGTGCCATACTCGCCCCCTACCGCAGGGCCTGCGGGAATCGACGCGTGTGGAGGAGGTGGCTTCGGGCCACGACATGACCGTGTACGACGCTCCTAGCTCGCTAGGTGAGCGGTGGTCAGCCCAAGAATCCTCCGGCTTCAGCCGTGGGGAGTGGTCAACCAGCGAATTATGTGCCCGACGAATTAACTGGACGCTGGGACGCGATACAAACTTGGCATGCGACTTCCCGGGAAGACATGAGGCAGGGAATAGGTGCGCCCGCGATCACACGCTAGACAAAGGCCAGGATCATCCTTCATTGTCGCGGGTGCCACGAAGTTCGATGCGGAGGTTCGATGCGTGGCGAGGATTCGCAGACTGAACGAAGGCGATCAACCCCTGAAGGTACGCGCGGTAGCCAGGACGCTGCTCACGATTCTGCACATCGAGTCCCGTTGCTCGGGCGTTGTGGAGAATCGCCCGCATTCGGCGGCGCAACATGCGCGGAGTGGAGACGCCATCATTGACCACAAGCCCCGTCACAACCTGGCGCGCGGAACGTCGAGAGACGCGCGTCTTGGCCGTGTTGACGACGAACTGCTCCTCCGCCACGATGTGCTGGATGACTCGGCGCAGGTCATGAACCGTGTCGGGAACATCAGTCGAGAACACGAGGTCATCGGCGTAGCGGGTATAGGTATAGCCACGCTTGGTAGCCAGACCGGCGAGGCGTCGGTCAAGTCTCCACGCGACGAGGTTTGCTACTGTCGGACTCGTCGGGGCGCCCTGGACGAGGTGGCGCGGCCCTACGCTGACGAAGCGTATCGCACCGTTAAATTCAGTCGGGATACGCTCGTACTCGGTACACAGGAGCGCCAAGGCGGAGGAGACCGCGAACGAATATCCAAGTCTTATGAACAGGCCGCGCACGCGCGGGTACGTGACGCTTGGAAAGAAGTCCTTCAGGTCCAGTTTGAGGACTACTTGACGCCCGGTGTGCGCCCGCGCGTTGGTAAGAATCGATCGGCCGGGGACGAATCCGTGCGCGGACGGGGCCACGGGGACCGAAGCCAGTAGACCCGTCAGCACTCGACGCTGTAAAGCTTTAAGTTCGCGTTTCGGCGCGAGGATGACTCGTTCGCCGCCTGTACGTTTCGGGACGGTATAGCGTACATAGTGCCAGACCGTCTCGGCGGCCCGATCGTGCGTGTACCAGCGCAGGCGTGAGAGGGAAATGCCCAGCCAAGCCGCGAGATCTTGCTCGGTGCCGAGGTGCGGCAGGCCAAAGCGGCTGAGTCGCTCGGGATTGACGGTGGCGCTCCGGTGGCGAGCGGAAACGCCCCAGAGCTCTTCGCCGAACCAACCACGCTCTTTGGCGACCACGCCTCGCTGTGGCGCGGTCACGCCCTCGTCGTACTCACTATCTGCTTCCTCATCCTCCCCGTCGGCCATGCCCTCAGAAGTGGTCACAATTGGTGCTTCTGCAGGGCCCGCAGGCGCGAGACGCTCCGCATTGGCTGGGGTACTCACCGAGGCTAAGGAAATGGTGGCGGCGGAGGCAAGTGGAGTGGGGGCTGCTTGCGCTTGAGCGCCAGTGGAGGGGTTCCGCGTACTCGCCGACTCGGGCGTAGGAGAAGTGGTTTCCCTACCGGCCAATCGGGCGAGAGTAGCGCGAAATCGGCTCCACATGGGAGAAGCTTGTCCTTCACTGGCGCACCGACAGGGCAACCCGGATTACATTCGAGTCTCGGAGCGGACCCCCCGCTTGTGAGAAAGCTGGGGGGACCTGCGAAGGAGTGATGACGCTAGTGATCCGCCACGGCGGAACGCCGCAGCATTATGGCTAATCCGGGCTGCCGTTGCCAGCGCGGCCATTATAGCAACCCATCCCCAACTCCGCAACCTCGGAAGGCCAGCGGCCCGCAACCGAATCCGGGGGAAGCCGCGGACCGAGGCGTAGCGGCGCGGTCAGGTTGACTCAATACGCCAGCTAGGCTACGCTCCATGTGGCTCCAAGGGTGGCGTGAAGGTGTGAGGAACGCGCAAGACTGAACCCGCGAATGTTGGATGGGGAGAGAAGGATAGAGCAATGACCAGCAGCGGCGAACGGCGTGACTTGACCCGGCGAGTCTTCATCAGCTCGACCGCCGTCGATCTGCGCGCGCACCGCGCTCGCGTCCGCGATGTCTTGCTGAGCCTCGGCCTTTTCCCCGTCGGCATGGAGAACTTTGGTGCCCAGGGGACCGGCGACGCGACCAGCGTCTCGACTGACAAAGTGGCGAGCAGCGACATCTATCTCGGCATCGTCGGGTGGCGCTATGGTTACGTCCCGGCGGGAATGTCGGAGTCCGTCACGCATCAAGAGTACGAGGCGGCGCAGCGGCTGGGGATGCCGCGCTACCTCTTCCTCGCCGAACCTTCGACCGATGCCCCCGACGGTCCCGATGCTATCTTCCCGGCAGCGGTCCGCGATCCGGAGCATCGCGCGCAGCTCGATGCCTTTCGCTCGGCCATCGGGCTCTCGCATGTGGTGGACTTCTTCTCGACGCCGGACGACCTCGCGACCCGCGTGGCGACCGCGTTCAACGGCTACCTGCTCAGCCTCAAAGAGGAAGACATGAGCCGTCGGGCGCGACCGCCCCACTCATTGCCGCCGCGCGTCTCCGCGTTCGCTGGCCGCGACCAGGAAGTGGCCGCTCTCTGTCAGACGCTTGTGCGCGGTCGCGAGACTGGGCAATCGGCGGCGCTCTCTGGCATGCCCGGCGTCGGCAAGTCCGCGCTGGCGGGCGAGGTGCTGTACGTGCTCGCCGAGGACCCGGCAACTTTCCCTGGCGGCGTCGCGTGGATACGCTGCGAGGGCAGGACGGGCCTCTCCGGCCTGGCGTGGGTGGAGGAGCAGGTGCTCGGCGCCTGGGGCCTTTCGCTGAAGCCGGAGGAGACAGCGCGCGCGGTGACGGATGAAGACGCCGTCGCGCTACGCGAGCGCGTCCTCAACCAACGGCTGCGCCCCGCCAATGCGAGCGAGAAACCGGAACCAGCGCTGGTGCTGCTCGACAATGTCGAGCGCGATCTCCCCATCGGCCGCGCGATCGACGCGCTGACGCCGCTCGGCATCACTTCGCTGCTGACCGCGCGCCATGAGGTCACGACGCCGCAGGTGGCCCTCACGCACCTCGACATCCTGCCGCGCGACGCTGCACGCCGACTCTTCTCCATTCGTTACACGGGACGTGGTGGCGACTGGAGCCCGGAGCGCGATGGCGAGGCGGCGGATGAGGTGGTCGAAGCGCTAGGACGATTGCCCATCGCCATTGAACTTGCCGCCGCTCGCGCCGCGCGCTCCCACACGAGCGTCGCAGCCCTTGCCAGCGAACTACGCGAGGCCGACAGCCTGGGCGAGCTCCGCGATCCCGTCGATCAGACGCGGAACGTCCGCTACGCTTTCACTCGCAGCCTGGATCTCCTCTCGCCCTCGCAGCGGACCCACTTCGCCATCCTTGGCCTACTCGACGGCGTGGATTGGCCACGCTCGCTCGTCGAACGCCTCTATGCCGCGGTGCCCGAACAGCAAGGTCAGGCCACGGCGACCGCCGATCTCGATACGCTGGTGGCGCTCTCGCTCCTCGCGGTGGCGGACGACGAGGCTGCCCCGCGCGTCCGGCTGCATCCCCTGCTGCGCGAGCTTGCGCACGAAGAGTGGTCGGCGCAGCCGGCATCGGTGCAGGCGGCTGGCCTCGCCGCGCTGGTGGAGGCCGTCGCCGATCTGGCGCAGGCGCGCGCCGAAGATTTCGCCTCACTGGTACGCGAAGAGGATCTGATCGCGGGCGCGATCCGGCGTGCGGGCAGTGCGGAGGCCGCGCCCGTGGCGCTTGGCCGCGCGGTGGCCTCGCTCGAAGCCTATCTCGACCGTGGAGGTCATTGGCGGCTGGGGTTGGAGCTTTCGCGCCTCCAATTGGCCGCGTATCAACGCATCGGCGACCGGGCGCGCGAGGCGCAGGCGCTCAACAACATCGGCGTGCTCTCGCAGCGAGTCGGCAGCGCGGGCGGCGCAGCGGAGTATTACGGGCGTGCGCTCACCTTGCGCAGAGAAGTGGGCGACCGCGCGGGCGAGGCCGAGACGCTGAGCAACCTCGGTGGCCTTCTCAGCGAGCAGCATCGTGGCGCCGAGGCACAGCAGTACCACGAGCAGGCGCTTGCGCTCCGCCGCGCTTTGGGCGACCAGCGCGGCGAAGGTACCACGCTGCACAATCTCGGCGCAATCGCCGCCGAGCAGGGCCGCGACGCTGACGCACGGGCGCTTTACACGCAGGCACTCACCCTGCGCCACGCCACGGGCGATACGGCAGGCGAGGGAGTCACCCTGAACAATCTTGGTGGTCTCGCGGAGCGCGAAGGCAACGCGGAGCAAGCCGCTGGTTACTACGAGCAGGCGCTGACCGCCGAGCGGAGCATCGGGGATCGCGCGGCGGAGGCGGCGACGCTGAATAACCTCGGCAATCTCGCGCGAACGCGGCAGCGCTACGAGGACGCCGCGCAGTATTACGAGCAGGCGCTTGCCCTGCGGCGCGCGGTGGGCGACCAGCGCGGCGAGGGCACCACCCTGCATAATCTCGGCGTCCTCGCTGAAAGCCGGGGTGTGAACGACGAGGCGACGCAATATTTGTCCCAGGCGCTCGCCGCTGAGACCGCCGCGAACGATCAGGCAGGCGAGATCGCGACGCTCGGCGCGCTCGGCGCGCTCAACAAGCGATCGGGGAACCTCGATGTGGCGGCGGAGCACCTGCAACGCGCCGTTGCGCTTCAGCAAGCGGCTGGCGATACGCGCGGGCAGGCGGCAACCCTAGTGCAACTTGGTGAGGTCCAACAGCTACGCGGTCGCGGTGGCGAGGCGGCGCAGTGCTTCGAGGACGCGCTGGCGCTGCAACGCGTGGATGGCGACCTGCGCGGGCAGGGCCTGACGCTCAATGGCCTGGGCGTCCTCTCGTACGCGCGCGGCCGCAGGCAGGAGGCGATCAGCGCCTTCCAGGAGGCGGTTGCCCTGCTGGCGCGCGCCAGCGACCTCGACGGCGTGCAGACGGCTCGCGCCAACCTCGCCCGGCTCACTCCCCAGGCAGAAGCGGCAAGCGCCCAAAGCGCCACGGCGGCTTCCGCGGCGCAGCCCACGCCAGATCTGGGGGCGGCTGCCACGCCACCAACGACGCCAGCCGTGCCGGTCGTCTTGCCGCAGCCCGCACCGGAGCGCCCGCGACGCCGCTGGCCCTGGTCGCGCTAGTTGCCGCTAGCCCTGACCGATCGTGGTCGCGCGCGCGGGAGTGGCAGCTTCTAGCGCCATCCGCGCCGCCTGGATGTGGACGCAGGGGCCAAGCGACATCATGTTGTCCACGAAGAATGGGCAGCCGCAGCGCCCGAAGCGCAGGCGATCCGTGTTGTCTACCGCAACGACCACATCGTAGGTGGCGTCGTCGTTGTCGTCGCTCACCTTCGCCTCCGCGCGGGTTTCGTTCGGGTGCGCGGTGTTCTCACTGGGGAGGGTCACTGTGCTAAGCGTCACCTTGCCCTGCCGCACCAGGCGTCGCGCCGCCACCATGCGCGGATCGGGCGCGAAGAGTTGATCGAGGTCCAGCGGGACCGCGAAAAGCTCGCGCAGACGGAAGGTTCCCGTCGTCGGATCGACCATCGCCCGACCGGCGCGAGCGAGTTGGAAGAGCGTGGCCTGCACCTCTCGCGGTGACATGCCGGTATCACGTGCAATCTCGGCGAGTGAGGCGGCCAGGTGCTCGCTCAGGAAGGCATGCACCCGTTCGATCTGCTCGGCGTCCTGCGTGCCCTGAGCCGCCATCAGATCGAAGGACATATTGCCTGACCATCCGGTGCCGCCCCAGCCGGAGAGCGCCAGCAAGAAGCGGAAGGGACCGCAGTAACACGTATAGATATGCGGCATCGCGCGGCCAAGCACCGTCACGCGCACGCGCTGCGCGAACGGCAGAATGCCGCAGAGTAACTCCAGTCGCTTGCGGCCCCAGAGCCGCACGGAGCGCTCATACCCCGCGTACTGCGTGTCGCGCAGTGGGAAGCTCCGCTCCCAGGGTTCGAGCACGGCGGTGATCGGCGCGTTTGGCTTCAGTTCGTAGCGCAGCCCGTGTGGTGGCGATGGCGGCCTATTCTCGCGGAAATAGGCGATCACTGAGAGCAGATCTGCTGGGTGCACGTCAAACGAGTAGGCGGGCATCGTCAGCGCGCCCTGCACCTGGAGGAATCCCTGCACCCACGCATCGGAAACCTCGACGCGCCGCTCGAAGTGCTCTTTCGTATCGGTGCCGCTCGCCAGATCGAATCCGCCAGAGCCGATCTGTAGATCGGTGCGGCGAGCGCTACGCAGGTTCTGAAACGTGCCGTCGAGCGCGCGCGTGAAGTCAATATTCGTAGTGCCGTAGCGTGTCTCGGCTCCGGCCTCGAAGGCGGTCAGTGGGGCGGAGAGGCGCACATAGCTCGACTGGTCGTTGCTGAATGCCTCGAAAAAGATTTCGTCGTGATGCACCGTGACGACGGGATCAATGGTCCGCGAGACGGCGGCGTCTTCGTCATAATAGTAGTACTGCTTGTTCTTGGCCACGCCGGAGAGTGCTTTGAGCATCTGGCCAAGGAGGTATGGGTCCAGCACGCGCCCCTGGAAGGAAACTCGCTTGCGGAAGAGGTTGGTGGCGAAGTCGAGCGAGAGCGCGCTTGGCGTCGCGGCGAAGCTGGTCCGGTGATCGTAGGCCAAGACGATTTCCATGATGTCTCCTCAGCGCGTGCCCGCCGACCCCGACGAACCACGAGCGAGCGTTGCGGTCTCTTCCTGAGCGATAAGCTCGTGGCGCAGGCGCACGGCGCTCACCAGGATGCGCTCGTCGATGGAGGCGAGCGCGTGGTAGTTCTGAGCCTCCTCAAGGACCGGCAGAATCAGCGTTGCCGCCGTGGCGTCCGCCCGCGCGGCACATTCGAGTACGACGAGCGCTAGCTTTTTAGTGTTGCGCGCGGCCTCATTCAAGAGGAACGCGGTGAGCAGCCGAAGGTTCTCCAGAACGCGCGAGGTGGCGTCGGTTCCTTCCTCGGCGAGGGCCGTAAGCGCCACAAGCTGAATGGGACGATGTGGCGACTCCAACAGATCGCGAATCACCGTCGACGATGAGCGTAACGCGTCGCGGTGCTGGTGATAGAGATAGCTGAAGACGGGATTGTGCTCGACGTTGCGCTTGAACGGCCAGTCGTCGTCAATCGTCGCCAGGCTCAAGATGCGCGCGACATGCGTGGCGTACGCAGCAGATGACTGCGCGGCGATCTGGTCGAAGCGCGCCGAGACGATCCCCTGCCACCGCTCAAGCTCCGCGCGGGCATCGGCGTTTGGCTTCCGATAGGTGGCCTCGGTCTCCGTCAAGAATACGGCGTAGACTCGCGGCGCCAACTGCACCATCAACCGCGCGAAAAGGATGTCCAGCAGTTCGTCATCACCAGCTTGCTCGGCGGCACTGAAGAGCGTCGTGTCCACCTCTCCCAGCAGGCGTGCCAGGAACGGACGCGCGACGCCGGGATCGCGCCGATAGAGCGCGAGAGCCGTGCTCGGCGATACGCTCCAACCGCCGGCCTGAGAAGGTGGCGGCGTGCGGCGCTGGAGCGCCTGGCGGAATGCCTGGTCGGGAAGCGCCTCTTTCGTGATCGCCAGCAGCGACTTCTCCCAGGCGTCGCGTTTGCCTGCCATGAAGAAGATGCGCCAGTAGAGTGCGTCATCGCCCAGCTTCTCCGAGCCCTGCAAAAGCCGCGCAGCTCCTTTGCGCGTCACCAAAGGTACGTGATGCTCGATGTAGGGCACCGCCGACATCCCATAGTGGTCCAGCACCTCCGCCAGCACGCCGCCGTCTAACTCGCGTATGAATTCGGGATGCCGGCGATCAAGGTCATCGTTGATCGCGTTGCCGGCGGGGTGCTGACGCAGCAACGCCCGCACCGACTCGGCCCACTCCGCAGGTGTGGCGACCCGGCGAAAGAGGGCCCAGAAGAATTCCGCGTCGCCGTGCCGGTGCGCGGCCTCGCGCAGTTCGGCATAGTGCGGGCGGTCCTCGCCCCAGCCACCACGAAGCTCCGCGAGGATGAAGGGCGCGAAGTCCGAGGGACTGCGCTCATACAATCGGAGGGCAACCTCTTCGGAGAGATCAAAGCCGCGCTCGCGGGGCATCTTGTGGCGCTCCAATGCTCGCCGCAACTCGGCGTCAGAGAGCGGCGCGTTGGCCAGCGCGCCAAGGTCCTGATTCCACCTCGCCTCGTCGATAGTGCGCCGGTAGAGACGTTGGAAAAGCGCGTCATCCTCCTTGGTTGCGATTCGCGGCAGCAACGCACGAATCACGTCTTCTTGGTCCCGCCCCAGGTGATCGAGCAGAAACGGACTGAAGAAATGAGCGTCCATGTCGTACAGCGCCGGCGCCCAAACATCGGCGCAGTCGCCAAATCCTGGATCGTGCGCGAGAGCTGCCATCTCCTGGAGCAGTTGCTCGCGGGAGCCACCGCCCTCAAGGGTGGCCACAATGCGATCACGCAGTTGTGTCCCGGCATCCGACATGAGCATTCCCTCCGCGGTGGCCATTATAGACGATCGCAGCACGCCAGGGAAGCTGGCCCCCGCCACGCCAATAACGCATGTCATCGCTGAGTGTGCGCGTTGGCGGTTGGCTTGTCAGCTATCCTCGCCAAGAAAGCATGAAGGGGGTCGTGAGGATCCGGCAAGTGAGCGCCCTGCGGTCGGTGGCCCGCCGCGGTGGAGCGACGCGGACCTCCAACCCGTCGCGGATGTCGCCCGAGGACTCAGTGGGCCGTCGCGGCAAGCGCGCCGCGCTCACTCGCTACTGTCGCTCTCTCGGCACGTCCTGCGGCGGTTCTCTCCACCTCTATGTCATATCAACTTCGCGACGGTAGTTGGATAATGTGCCCGGTGAGTCTCGAATTCATGGGATTTTGTCGAGACACAAACTAAAAGAACCGACGCGATATCCGTATCAGCGGGCGGATGTGTGTGAGCGGGCAGGGGCCAGCGCGCAGCAATGCAGCCTTCGCCCTTCGTCGCCCTTCGCTAGAGCGCAGGCGCCTGGGTGTGGCGACCTCTATGACTACCGCCTTGCAGACGACTGAGCACTGCACTGCCTTCCCGCGGTGACCGCAGCAGGGATCACCAAGAGTGGGATCACAGCAGCACGAGCATCAGTGGGGCCGTGGCGGTGACGGCCACCAGCGTGGCATAGGAGGCGCGGAGCTGCGGACGCGGCAGGCCCGCCACCACCAGGATGCCCAGCACGATCGGCAGTGCGGCGAGGCGGCTCGGCGTCCACATGTCGCGCCAGAGGACCGTGGCGGTCAGGCTCAGGAGCAGCGCGTAGGCCAGGATGACGAGCGGCACCGGATCGGTCAGCAGGCCTCGCCAACCGTCGACGTGATGGGCGTGCCAGAGCGCGAGCAGCGCGGCGCCGCAGGCGACGAGCAGCGGGACCACCACGAAGGCGAGCATCATGCCGCTCTCGATCCGGATGCCGTCCGCGAAGAGGCCGTGGAAGGGGAGCGGCACGATGCCGTGGCTCGACGCCCGCGCCCTGCGTGTCGCCGCTCGCCAGCGCCCACCGGCCCCAGAGGACGCGCAACGCGACTTGCAGCGCCACGAATGGCCCGAAGCCGATCGCCAGCGCTGCGGCGAGCGTGCGCCAGCGCCGCACCACCAGCAGCGGCAGGTAGAGCAGCGGGAGCGTCAGGATCAGTTGCTCGCGCGAGAGCAGCGCCGCCGCCACCGCCACCGCGAAGGCGAGGTAACGCCCTTTGCGGAGGAGGTAGACCGCCAGCACCACCCACAGGACCGCGAAGGGGTCGGCCAGGTCGCGCAGGAAGCCCTGGATCTCGCCGGTGTAGAGCGCCGCGACGGCCCCCAGCCAGCGCGACGCCCCGGCCTCGACGCACATCCGGCCCACCAGCCAGGCCGTGATCACGATGGCGGTGAAGTTGACCAGCAGCAGCGTGTACGACACCCAGTCCGCGTGCCCGAGCGTCAGCAGCCCGGCGGTGTACGGGTAGAGCAGGCGCTCGGCGCGCACGATGCCGAACGACTCGTCGAGCGCGCAGTTGGGGGGACGCGTGGCGCAGATGAGGGGTTGTGTGGGGTCCAGCGCGATGAAGTAGTAGAACTGGCCGTCGAAGCCGACCGGGTTCTGGTGCATCGCCAGACCTTGCAGGCCGAGGTGCCTGCCGGAGATCGTGCCGATGTCGGCGAAGGCCGCGACGCGGCGAGAGAGCGCCCCAGCGTCGTCAAAGTGCAGGGTGAGGTAGTAGACGCGCGCCGTCGCCAGCAGCCCCACTGCCACGACGACGAGCGGCGCCAACGGCGCCAGGCGCAGCGCCACCGCGCGTGCCAGCCGTGTCATCCCTGCGGCGCGCTTCCCCGCCTCACGCGCCATCCCTGCGGTGAGCATGCAGCAATCCCCTCAACGGCGCTCCAGCACGTGCGGCACGGGGTTAGCAATCCGCCGCGATGAACGGGCGGAACCGCCCATTCGTATCGCTCCTCGCAGGGGGCGTACCAGGTGCTCGGCGGCGCGCTGGTTCCGCGACGCTCCGCGAGTAAAGGGGACGTCACGGTCGCTGGTTGCGTTGCTGGTCGTGCAGCGTCCGCCACGCGTCACAGTGCCACTCGAGAGCATCGGGGGGAACCCCTTGGCCCTGCAGTCGCGACCGTCGTCGGTGCTCAACACATGCGTAGTCAACCGGCCATGCTTGAAGTGCAGCACCGACGAATCAGTCGCCCAACCGTGGCCATCTTTCCTGAGGTTTCCGCAGGCACAACAAAGCAGCGAGTGCAATCGCTCACTTCGTTTGCCTGGCAGAAACCGAGGCACAAAGCGGCTTTACATCGCTGCTGAGATGGGCAAGAGGGGTGGTTACGGCTCCGGGACGTGGATTCGAACCACGGTTGACTGATCCAGAGCCAGCGATACAAGGTGGAGATGCACGGACCCTGATGATTTCTGGCTTTGCTCTCGACGCGCTCCTCCTCATGAGCCAATTGAGCAGCTTATTCGGTGCCTCATAGAACACCCACCGGAGTGTACTTAACGCACAATACGCAGAAATGGCAAGAATTGGCCGAGAATGAAGGTGAATTCAATCGGCCTCCGCGAGCGGACACGTTACGCCGATTGAACACGGATGCATGTCACAGTTCTCATGTCGGGCGATACTGGCGGGAAGCAGGCTTCACCCGAGCGTCCCGGCCCCCGAGAAAGGAAACCGAATGATTGCCCCGCTCCTCAAATGATTGCCCCGCTCCTCAACCGTAGGACAGAACATACGGGCAAGCGAGGACAGGGAGGTAGCTCATGCCTACAATCCTCGTACCGTTCGGCGAGACGCAATCGCCGCTAACGCGCCTGGCACTACCCGACCCTAGGCTGGCACATCCGGCGATCCTGATGCGTTCGGGCGCCGCGAGACTCGGCGGTAGAGTGGCAGTTTGAGTGGCGCCGCATAGCCGCGCTGCACGCGCTTCACCACGGTATCCAGATAGCGGATCATGCGGGCCCGCTTGTGCTGCTGCATCTCCTCCTGCGGCTGGCCCGCCGTCCGCCCAGCAGCGCCGCGCAGCGTGTGATGTGCCTGCATTGCATGTAGCATACCTGGGATATCGGCAGCCGTCTCGCGCTGGCCCGCGGCCCACGAGTTGATTTCCGCGCCTAGCAAGAGAATCAAGGCAAGGTAGTAGAAGAACAGCAGAATCGCGACCGCGAAGACCGCGATGCTGCCGTAGTTCTCCGCGCGCACAAAGTGCTGCTGATAGAGGGGAAAGAGTGCTTCATATGCCAGCAGGAGCAATGCCCCGACGATGGCGCCCCGCCAGTTCGCCTGCCAGGTCCGCCAGCGGACGGGGCGATTGGGCACGAACGCGTAGGTCACGCCGAACAGCAGCAGGCCCGCGAGCAGCGACACGCCGAGCCGTATGAGGAGAAGGAGTAGCCCACCTACAAGGCTTCGACCGCCGGGATCGAAGACGCGGACGAGATCGGCCGGGAGCAAGGCGGCAAGGAAGATCATCGGCACCAAGACCAGGTACAGCAGCAGCATACCGAACGCCATACGATTTTGCTGCAGCGGATGGCGTCCTCGAAGACGGAAGATAATGCCGAAGCAGTTCTCCAGGGCGATAAATAGCCGCGATCCCGCGATGAAGGATGTGACGATGCCGACCACGAAGTAGCAGTCCTGCGCTGTCCCTGAGATGCCGCAGCACGGAATCGACGATGATCTGACCGGTATTGCCCGGCAGGGCGAGAGCGAGGCCGTGCTCCAGTTGCAACTCGGTGTTCGGCGAAAGCGTGTTTAGCAGCACACCAAAGCCCGCCAGCAGCAAGAGCAGGATGGGAAACAGGGCGAACAAAAAGTTGTAGGCGAGTAGCCCCGCGAGGTTGAACACCCAATCGTTGTTGAGCTTGGCCCAGAAGCCGCCCAGCGTGGTGTGCCAAGCCTCAGTGGGCGGCTGCACAGTGGCTCGCAGGTCTTCGGCGTCGCGCGGCGCCTCAGAAACACGTGTTCGTGTGCCACGCGTGCTCGATTCATCCATAGCAGATGCCTCGCTCCGCCGCACATTCGCCCACGGACGGCTGCCTTCCACAACGAGGGCAAACCCCTCGATAGCTCACATGGCTACCACGTCTACCACATCGCGTGCCAATTCGACGGCGATGCCTGAGAGAAAGCGACCTTGCTCATACGAGTACACCTGATGGAGCAGCCGATGCGGCAGAATAGGCGTGTTGACACGGCAAACTTCACCGCCGCCCGCATGGCAATGCACAGTTCAAGCCCTGGGTCCGAGGCCGTTCACCCCGCATGCTCCGCCGATGCATTCACCATCGTTGAGGAATGATATCGCCTTCGCGTGGGCAGCCATGAACTGCTTCGGCCAAACCCTGAATTCATGTGGTTTTGTCGAGCAACATATTATGACGACCGAGGGGGGAACTGTCTATAGGGGTGGCAAGCAGGATGGTGCTGCGCTTCGCCATCAAGCGACGGCGGCGCCTCTGAGAATTACTACGCACTCCGAAGGCTACCTTAGAGTGGCCTTTTCTTGTTTTCCCATGATTTGAAATGAAGAAAGGAGATGGCGCTCGGCGTCTTCGACGCAGCGGGCGTGGTGCGCCTCAACATCCACCGCGAGGCGAACGTATCGAGCGTGAGCGATCTTCCGGTGTACAGCCTGGAGGAGCTTGAGGCTGTCGCAGACCAGAAAGGTGGTATTCGAAGATTGCTAGACGAGAAGTGGACGAAAGTCTATAAGGCGAGCGCACCACGTGGAATGTTCAGCTATAGCGAGATGCGAGCCGCCAAGAGTAAGGCTCACGAGTCACGAAGCGACGACGAAGTTGCTTCAGAATTGAGGCGAGAAAAGCTGGCATGAGCAATGCGAGTACGAACGCCGTTGGCCTGCCTTGGAGTTGGGCTACGCAGGACGTCTGCGCCCAGCCGTGGCCGACCGAGAGAAGGTCATCG